>OX638319.1 GCA_951812655.1 uncultured Candidatus Nitrosopumilus sp.
GTAATCTTTGCTCTTGGTGAAGCAGGAATCATAGATCCTGAAGAAGCAGAGAAAAAGACAAAAAAGACTGCCAAAAAGGCAACTGCCAAAAAGACGGCTTCTAAGAAAACTAAAGATGCTAAAGTCGAGGCTACTGTGGAAACGCCAGAGGTCGAGGCTACTGTGGAAACGCCAGAGGTCGAGGCTACTGTGGAAACGCCAGAGGTCGAGGCTACTGTGGAAACGCCAGAGGTCGAGGCTACTGTGGAAACGCCAGAGGTCGAGGCTACTGTGGAAACGCCAGAGGTCGAGGCTACTGTGGAAACATTGGGTGATCCCGAGTCTGATTACGAGCCAATTGAAGAATAACCTTCTTCTCTCTTTCACCTTTTAGTTTTTTACATTTTTTCATTTTTTATACAATTGATTAAATTATGATATGTTCTAACAATCTATGAACACAATATGACAGATCTTTATCGCTTGCTTCCTGAAGAAATGGAAAAATTGGTAATTGATATGGGATATCCTAGATATCGAGCAGATCAAATTCTGTTGCCACTGTATTACAAATTCCCAAAGTCCATTTCAGATATTAAACAATTGCCAAAAAAAATGATTGAGGAACTAATTGATGCTGGTTATACAATAGGTTCTGCCAAAGAAACTCATCGAGTAGAAAGTGATGACGGGGATACGACAAAACTGTTGCTAAGTCTCACAAATGATTCTTCTGTGGAAACTGTTCTAATGCAGTATGGTCCTTCAAAGATTGGAGGTCATCCGAGATCGACAATCTGTGTTTCTACTCAAATTGGTTGTGCAATGGGATGTGTGTTTTGCGCAACAGGTCAAATGGGATTTGAAACAAATCTGAAAGCTGAACACATAGTATCTCAAGTGATTCATTTCGCAGAGATTCTGCAACAGCGTGGAGAGCACGTGACAAATTTGGTCTTTATGGGAATGGGCGAGCCAATGGCAAACTATGATGAAATGATTAGGTCTGTAAGAATTTTGACACATGACCGTGGATTTGGACTGGGTCAGCGGCACATCACAATTTCCACTATTGGGATTAAATCTGGGATAGAGAGATTGGCAGAAGAGAATTTGCAAATCGGTCTTGCTATATCTCTTCACGCCCCCAATAACGAATTGCGTAAAAATCTGGTTCCTACAGCAAGTCCGAATTCTGTTGAGGAAATCATTGAATCCGGCAGAAATTATTTCAAGAAGACTGGACGTCGTGTAACGTTTGAATATGCTTTAATGGCCGGGATTAACGATTCTCCTAAAATTGCAAAAGAATTAGCTCGACTTCTGAAGGGTAACGGCTCTCATGTAAATTTAATTCCGATTAATCCCACTGCTGGTAATTTTGAGCGACCATCTGAAAATAGTGTTACCACTTTTGAACAAATTCTGTCTGATGCTGGCGTAAACTGTACGATTCGGATAGAAAAGGGGACTGAAATTTCAGCTGCATGCGGTCAGCTCCGAATTGACATGCTTGAATAGACTTTATTGATTTCTGTTCTAAGTCTTAAAATAGGGCTTTCAGGGATTTTACACACATGGCAACTAAGAAATCCCATGGCCGTTCACATGGATTTAAACATAAATCTCGATCTGTAATGACAAAAAAATCTCCAAGAGGAGTATCATTCTTACTGCGTGAGTATCATGAAGGCCAGCAAGCTCTTATAATTATTGATCCTAGACAACACAAAGGATTGCCACACCGACGATATCACGGCAAAGTTGGTGTAGTCACTACTGTTGGAAGACGTACTGTTATACTTGATGTTAAATTGGGAAATAAATCAAAAACTTTAATCACTAGATTAGATCACGTTAAACCATTCGGTGTATGATATGGAAGAAGTAAAAAAGAAACAAGCTATTTCTCTTTCAGAAGTAAAAGAAATCTTGGGCAAGGTTGATGTTGAGGAAATGGATCAAATTCAGCGTTGGACCTATGATTATGTTTCAAAATTTGTTTCGACAGATGCGAAAGAAGCAAAAGAAATGAAAAAGAAACTGATTAAAGAATGTGATTTAACAGAAGACGAGGCTGTTGAAATAGTTAACATTAGACCTACAAGCCTTGCAGAATTACGTTCCTTTACTTTCGGTTGGAAAAAACTGATTCTTGCAGAAACTCTGGAAAAAATGCTCAAAATAATCAAGGAGCACTCGTAAGTTTTTAGTGGTGTTTTATTTTGCACCGGGCACAATCCCCCCCTAGAAAATACGATGAGTACGCGTATGTTTTAGATTTTAATTCCCGAGGCAAATCATCCACCGTTCGTGGAAGGGACGGAATCATTGTCACGGCGATTGGCGAGAGCAGGTTGACTTTGTTGGAAATTCTTGGGATTCCAAATTCTACATTTGAAATTGGCGAAAAAATCTATATCGGAAAAGAAGGCCGAACAAAGGTATTGTCAGTTTTAGGAAAGATGGAATATGAAAAAATTTCATCTTCATCTCAGAGTGAATTAGAAACAGTTGTGGAAAATATTGTGACTGACAATGAATCAAAATTCGTAGACTATCTCAACAATGCACAGCCACTAACTCCGAGAATCCATGCACTTGAATTAATTCCTGGAATCGGAAAGATCTACATGAAGAATATGATTGAAGAAAGAGAAAAGAAAAAATTTGAGAGTTATCTGGATTTGCAGGAACGCGTAGGACTGAAAGAACCTATCAAACACATCTCTGAACGAATCATGGGTGAAATAACTGGTGAAAGTAGAATGAATCTCTTTGTAAAGAGATGATAAAACGAAAACGACTAGGACAACATTTTCTCAATTCGAATTCCATAGCCCGTTCAATTGTTTCTGAGGCCAAGATCACAAAAAAAGACACGGTACTGGAAATTGGAACAGGATTGGGAATCTTGACTTCCTTGCTATGCATTAACGCTGAAAAGGTGATATCTGTAGATGTGGATGAAAGTCTTATCGATGCTGCAAAATCCAAATTCTCTAATTTAGATAACTTGGTCTTGAGATCGGGTGACGGGTTTGAGCAAAGAGATGATTTTTCTATATTTGTCTCCAATCTTCCGTATTCCAAGAGTAAGACCGCTATAGAATGGCTAGCAAGATGTTCTTTTTCCCATGGCGTGATAATGGTTCAAAAGGAATTTGCAGAAAAATTACTCACCAAATCCGCTAAGAAAAGGAAATCCGTTGGCATAATTGCAAATCATACATTCGAGATCACTTCCTTGTTTGATGTGGGAAAAAACAATTTCTCGCCTCCTCCTAAGGTTGATTCCGTAGTTCTAAAAATTGTCAAAAAAAACAGCATGACTATAGAATTGATTCAAACAATTAACAAAATTTTCTCATATAGGAGAAAAACTGTTAAAAATATTCTGAAACAATTCAATAGGGAAACTGCGACAAATAAACGAGTGGATGACCTTTCTGGAGATGAGATAATCAGTCTTGCAAAACAAATTCTTAAAAAATGACGAATATCCTCCTTCTGAGGATACTTTTTTCATGGTGGAGCACCTCAAAAATGAGCAAGGTGGTTTTGCTTTGGATGTGGGAAGTGGTTCGGGATACCTAACAAAATTGCTCTATGAAAATTTCTCGTATGTTGTTGGAACTGATATTAACTTTGATGTATTGAGACGCCCAACATACAAAACCGATAATCTAGTTTGCTGCAACGGATCGGATGCATTAAAAATAAAATTTGATTTAATCGTATGTAATTTACCTTACCTTGCAACTGAAGAGATCTTGGATATTGCGACGGATGGAGGTGCCGAAGGATTTGAAGTTCCGAAGAAAATATTTGATTCTGTAATTGAAAACATGGCAAATAATGCCAAATTTATTTTTGTTACTTCTTCTCTTTCAAACTATCAAAAACTGATTGACTATGCTCAAAAATTGGGTCTGAAAACTCGAATTATTGCAAAAAAGAAACTCTTCTTTGAAGAATTAATCCTTGTGGAATCTACAAATTAATTATTTACTTAGTTTGTCTTTTGCAACTGCAAGTATTGCATCTGTCATCTGAGTAGTTGATGCAGTTCCTCCTATGTCCCAAGTGACTGTTTTTCCTTCGTTGATCACTTGGTAGGTTGCGTCAAATATGGCGTCTCCAATCTCTTTTTCGCCCAAATACTGTGCCATCCATGCCCCAGACAGTACCGTTGCAGTTGGATTCACTTTGTTCTGCCCTGCAAATTGTGGCGCGCTTCCATGGGCTGCTTCAAACATGGCAAAATTATCTCCCATGTTTGCAGAATAAATTAATCCTATGGAGCCTACTAATCCTGATGCCAGCTCTGAAATGATATCCATGAATAAGTTGGTGCTTACAAGAACCGCTCCATTGAACTGTTCAGGCGCAACCACCATTTGCTGTGCCATGTTGTCAATGTAAATTTCTGATAATTCCACATCTGTTCCTTCAACTGCTTTCTGAGCTGAATTCCAAAAAATACCGTCTGTTTGTTTTAGTATGTTTCTTTTAGTAATCGCAACCATTTTTTTCATATTGTTATGATTGGCCCATTTCATTGCGGAATTTAGAAATCTGTCACATCCTGGTCGGGTGATCTTTCTAATGGCAATTGCCGCGTCATCAGTAATTTTTGTTTCAATTCCCGTGTACAATCCCTCTGTGGCTTCTCTGAAGCAAACACAATCTAGCTTTCTATCCGGAGTTAGTCTGTCGTATGTTTTAGTCGGTCTGATGTTGGAATACAGCTCAAATTTTTGTCTTAGTGTAACTGCGACACTTCTCGGGGCCCCTGGAATGGGAATTGTTGTAGTTGGACCCTTGAAGCATGCATCTGATTCTTCCAAAATTTTCATCGTTTCGTCTGGGATGTATGATTTGTCTTTTCTTCCATTTTTTTCCCATTGTTCTGAACCTGCCTCACACAAAATGATCTCTGATTCCAAGCTACATTCTCTTAAAATTTTGAGCATCGAGTCTACGACTTCGGGTCCTATTCCATCTCCTTTCATCACTGCGGCTTTTTTACTCAACATGGAACTTCTAGGCATTTATTATTTAATTCTACCCTAGTCTTGCGAAAATTTTTCTCAAAACTAAATCGTGCCAGTTTAGTAATTCATCTTTAGACATACATAATTCAAGTTGTGTATGTTGGATTTGAAACCAAAGGATTAGTTCAAATCATTGTATTTTGTACATATCTGAAAAAATTGGAATGTGAAAATGACCTTTAATTAATCACTAAGAAAAATTCTAGCCATTTTGTGACAAGTGAATTTATTTACGCATTATTCTTAGGGTTTCTATGCGGGGGTCGCCTAGCCTGGTAGGGCGTGAGATTGCTAATTTCATGTTCGCAAGAACTCGTGGGTTCGAATCCCTCTCCCCGCGCCATTAAAACTTAATAGGCCGATTTTGGAAGTTTTCGTATGGGACGAAGAAAAACTCAAAAAATTATACGTACTGGCCCAAAAAATGCCACAACTGGAATGTGTCCTTTGTGTCAAACGATTGGAAAAATATTCCTTCTAGGTTCGCCTGGAGAAGAGAGGGCAAAATGTGAGAAATGTCGTCAAGAGTTTGAATTATAGTTTTGTTTTTATTCAAATACAATCGTGAATAATTTCATTTTTTTGCTGGTCTGATCATTTTAGGTAGTTGTCGAAAATTGGAGTGTTGATCGTGGGTGCAAAAACTAGAATTTTTTGTTTTCAAATGTGTGAAACTCTCCTTTTCCTAGCGTTTCGAATCTAAAAGATAATTTTTTGAAACTATTGGGAATTCCTTACATTTGTTGAATCCTTTGCTCTCATTGATTCTACTTTTGAGAAATTCTCATCGTGTGGATATCCTGTTTGGAATCTTTTTTTGAGCCTGATTGTGATTTTTCACAAACTGAAAAAACCATGAGTGTGGGGCATTTACCAATAACTTTTTAAGACAATTTTCTATTGATAGATAATCATGAGTTCAGAAGCTGAAACAATCTATGAGAGAGTCGCAAAACTCGAGGATGAAATTGCATTACTTCGAAGTGAAGTTGATATTCTAAAACAGGCACTAAGAAACAAAATTGCTCGTCATGAAATATCGATGATCAAGAAAGGAACTGATGTGGATTCTATAATTGATTAATTTTTTGTCTTTATTCTTCTAATCAATTCTAAAATAAAATCTACGTCATCTGCATTTGGATTTATTTCCAAGTATTTGTTCAAATATTCTAAGGCTGTTTCAAAATTTAATAATCTCTCTTCTAAAATCCCCTTATCCCTCACATCTTCAGGTGATTCTGGATGCATTGCCAAAACCATGTTGATACATCGTAACGCTTTTTCATAAGCAAATGATTGTAGATAGGAATTTTTTAGGTTGCGGGTCAACCTTATGATTATTTGTTCTGGTCCAACTTCGTCAAGAAACTCGGGTTTGAAGTCTAATTGGCCTCCAAAATTAACATCCAAAATTTCTTGCAAATCGTCAACGTCTAGTAGTCGTCCATCATAGAACGGATCCAAAATCATTTCTTCGTTGTATTTTACTAATACGTGGCCAGGAAATCCTACAATTTTGAGATCTAATCCGATAAATTTGGCAACTTCTACATACAGAATTGATATTGTGATTGGAAGTCCCACTTTTTTGTCAATCACTTCGTTTAAAAAATTATTTTTTGGATTATAGTAATCGTCATCATCTCCGCTAAAACCTAAGTTTTCAAAGAGATGTTCATTTAACATTGAAATGAGATATGTTGGATTTTTAACATCACTAATTGACTCTTTGAGAGATTTACCGATCTTGTTTATTTTCATGATGTATTCCTCAACATTAAGATCTGGGTACTCTACAATCTGTGCAAATTTTAGACACTTCTCAACCAGGTTATAGTTTGAACTTTTTACAAATGAAAGCCATTCTGCAACTAGCGGATCAAATTTTTTTTCCAATGGCTATGGACTCATTTTATTGAGATATAATTGGGGATCCTTGAGTTCCCTTGTGTTTGGAGGGACTTCTATCATTTTCTTGAACGTATCCTTGCCTAGTTTATCAAAAACCACTTTGGTAAAGTCCTTGCCCATGCTCTTTCTTACCTGATATGATGAAAAATCCGTTCCCATGAAGGTCGTAAGGTAGTTTTGAAAATCTTGATCATCTTTAAGGATGGTTTCAACAGCAAAGTCAGCCATGCCTTCCATGGCAGTAAACGCAGCGTGGTGTTGTTGAATGGGGACCAGCCATTTTTTGTAAATTTCCACTAGTTCCGGAATGGATTCTCCAATTTTTGGATCTATCTCAACGTGTGTAAATGTCATGATATCTGGACCAATCTGCTCAATTAGGAAATGATCTGGATTCAAAAAGAAAAACAAGTTTGCCTTTTTAGCATATGGAAAGTCATCTGGTACTGCCTGTAGTTGACAGTATTCTGCTAACTTGTTTACTGTCTCAGCATCCAGTGCTAGAATTATCTTTGCCAACTCTTCGTTGATTCTGTTTACTTCCATTGCTGCATTTTTGTTAATTTGTTGCAAATTTTCTTGTGCAGAATGAATGAGCTCTTCTAGTATTGTCATCTTTACTGCTCCGTGATATCCTGAATTCACCTTTTCAAATGTTGACTCGTATGGTTCACCCTGTTTGTAAAGAACAATTTGAGGATATCTGGATAAGATGAATTTGTTTAAGTAAATTACTGAATCAAGATAATCTCCATAAGTCGTTGTAATTTTTGAGATGTATTGAATGGCGTATGTGGAGTATACGAAGTATTTTGCAGTATCTTGCTGCATGAGCTCTGCAATTTTTTTTAGATTTTCTTTTGCAACTGCATTAAACAGTTCTGTTACAAACTCCTTTGATTCTTTGTCTGCAAACACTTTTCTTCCTTTAATTCTCTTCAGCTCTTCTAACTCTGGGTATTCAATCTGTATGTTTTCTGGAACCTTGATCCCCAAAAATTCTTCTATTTTATTTTTAAATTCTGGAACCGTTTGCTTGGTTATCTCTTCCAATCCTTCGAATTTGACTTTATTTGCAATGTCGTCTTTTGCCTTGACTGCAAGCTCTATGATCTCTCTTTCCTCATCAATCTCCACTGATAATTGACCAAATAGCGCATCTGCAAATTCTTGAAATTCTCCCAATGAGTATGAAATCTGAAAATGCACAATTTAAGATTATCTTGATTTTTTATGAAACAAATTATTAGCTCCAAAACAACTGTTCTATTATCAGAAAATGCTGGAATCTAGTCTTCACTTCTTGAGATGTGTTGGATGTGGCTCTAAGTTGGAAATAGATGCATTCATGGCTGACAAAGAGATTGAAGAGGGAATTTTGGAATGCAAAAACTGTAATTTGTTATTCCCTATAGTTGAAAAAATCCCTATCATGTGGAATGATTTTCCAATATACCTTGCCTCTCGTAGGTCTCTGGGAGGCATGCTCTATGGATTGGCTAAAACTTCAAAACTGAAAAATTTCATAAAATCGTCTCTATCAAAAACTGTTCACGTTCATGATGACAGAACCATGCTTGAAGAGCGTTGGTCCAACATATATCAAAATAGTAAAACCTCAAAATTTTACTCTGTTCTGAAAAACAATTTGGATTCTGTGGAAAAATCTCGCCTTGTCGTTGAGTACGGTTGCTCGATTGGGACTGTGACTTCGTTTTTGGCCGAATTCCATAATACTGTGTTCGGAATTGACAGATCTTTTGCAGCTTTAAGACAAGCAAAACAACTGCACAAAAACAACGTGGATTACTTTGTATCTGATATTTTGTCACCTTTGTTCGGATCTTCGAAATTTGATCTTGTACTAGCTTTGAATATTTTGGAATTGGTTGAACCTGTGGAATTACTAAATCATGTTTCAAAGCAAATCTCATCCGGGTACTTTGTAATTGCTGATCCGTATGATTTTGACAGGGGGGAAAATTCTGTAAAAAAACCTCTAGACGAAAAAACATTGCGGACAAATTTGAAGAATTTGGGATTTGAAATATTGTCAAAAACAGAAAATCCCTCTCATATTCCTTGGACTCTGCATCTGAACTATCGTGCCACTTTACACTATGAAGTTGATTTAGTGATTGCCAAAAAATAGAATGATGTTATTTTGCTTTAACATACGTTAAATTGTTTCATGTTATTTGAAAACCATTTATTGCATCTGAAACATTTCTCCTATTTCACATGTTTGATATTTTCAACTGTTCCATGTAAATCCTCTAAAATGAACTGTCTGAAATTATGTTGGTTTTTGAGAATTAATTTTTTGTTATTCTTTCATTTCTTTATTTTGTTTCTCTGAAATATCACAACTTTGATTGCAACTTCCACATCCATTCTTTCTCGTACCGAACCAGATTAGTGCTGTGGGCATTAGAATATACAGCATCATGGCATTTGGAAATCCCAGCAATACGTTATTTTCAGTAATATGTCCTGATATGATGATCACAAATGTGCTGAGTGCTATTATTCCTGAAATTTTATTTAATTTGTCTTTGATATTCATTTTCTGTGTGCCCATTAATTTCCAAACATGACGGTCATCCGCATGAATTACATTCAAATTTCTTTCTGGCCTGATGTGCTTTTTCAATATGACGTAACGTTCTTTGCGAATCTGAAAATTCCATACTACATTTTGGGCAAATTTTGTCTATGATGATTTCTTTTTTACGTGAGAATAAACCCATGGTTTTCATAAAAGTTATTTGTACATAAAACTCTTCTATTGATTTCTTTGTTGATTTGTTGGGAAAATTTATTGAATTGGATTTAACTCTTGAAGCATGTTCTGAACATCAAAATCTCAGTAACTCCAAAAATCTATCTTTTATCATCATCTAGTCTAGTTCTGCTCATAATTCAATTTTTTTTATTTGATTGAAAGATTATTGACTGTGTCTAGGAATAGTACTCTTTGAACCCTTTGTCGGTTGGATGTATCTCTGTTTTTGTACCCAACATTCCTTGTTTGTGAACCACTTTCATCAGGCCTTTGTTTTCTAAATCTTCGAGAATTGTATCTAACTCCGAACTGCTGAGCCCTGTATTCTTTTGAATGCTTTCAAATGTTTTTGAACCTCTGTTTAGAACTCCCAATACCAGGCTGTTTTTTGTCTGTGGTTTGGATGGCTCAACTTGTGGTTTGGATGGCTCAGTCTGGGGTTTTTGTGAGTATTCCCTGTATTCAGATTCAAACTGTTTTTCTTGTATCCTGGATTGGGATTTTACGCCGATTCCTTTTTTGGCTAATATTCTGGGAATGATTCTTGCTAAGGGGATCGCAAGGAAAATTATTAGATATATCCAAGAAAAGTTTGGATCTGCCATCAGTTTTGGTTACATATGAATGTCTTAAATTTGTTGAGAGATGGGATTATGTTCTTGAATGTTTTCCAATTAGATTGGTATAATAATAGATGTTGAATAACTAGAGTATTGTCAAAGTATCAGTCACCTAAGGTTAACGTTAATTTTAACGCTGCAAAGGCGGTTTTGGGAGTTGTTGTTATTCTTATTGTGATTGGAGTTGTGGCAACAGCATCGGTAAAAATAGTGGATGCTGGTCACAGAGGTGTATTGTTACACTGGGATGCAGTTGACCTTACTGTGCCCCCACTTGAGGAAGGATTGCACTTTGTAACTCCGTTTCAGGATGATGTAGTAAACATAGAGGTTCGTACACTCAAGTATGCAAGTGAGGCTCGAAGCGCATCTCAAGATCTTCAAACTGTGGAGACAACAGTGACTGTCAACTATCATCCAGATAAGGAACAGATTCACAGATTATACAAGGATCTTGGACTTGATTATGAAAATAGGGTTATTCAGCCTGCCATTGAGGAGACAGTAAAACAGGTAACTGCAAACTATAATGCCGAGGAGCTTATTACAAAGAGACCTCTTGTAAAATCCGATATTGAATTCGCCATTAGTGAAAGATTGAATCAATTCCATATAGTGACAGAAGTAATCTCTATTACCGATTTTGAATTTTCTGATTTGTTTGCCCGGGCAATTGAATCAAAAGTGGAAGCAGAACAAAATGCTCTCAAGGCAGAAAATGACCTGAAAAGAATTGAAGTCGAAGCAAGACAAAGAGAAGCCAACGCATTGGGTCTGGCAAATGCAAACATTGCAGAAGCAAAAGGTGAGGCTGAAGCAATAGCAATTATCAATCAGGCACTCGCTGAAAATCCAAACTATTTGGAATGGCTAAAGACTCAAGCTTGGGATGGTAAACTTCCATTGGTTGTGGGTGAAGGTGGAACACCGTTCATTTCAATACCTGTAGATCCATAGATAGTCTAGAAAACATCTATTCTCTGTATTTCTTGCTATCTCTTATTGCGTCATACATCGCAAGGAATTGGTCAGGTTCATTTTGTCTATAGTTTTTTTCAAGGTTTTTAATTTCTTGATCTGATATTTGTTCTTCTTTGATTGCATGATACTCCTTTATGATTTCAAAAGGGGTTTTTTTGATATTGTATTTATGGAGAGATTGATTGACCGATCTCTTACAGTTCAAATCGTAGATTATGAACTTGTATAAAAGATACCCTATCAATCCTGAGACAATGACAATTAGTAGTGGGATGATGAAAACTGAAACCATGTTATTGGAAATGGGATTTTGATATTTTATTGTTATTCTGATATTGATAGGAATTGAAAGTTGTGCCTAGTTTCTATCTAACTTGATAAAAACATGTGAATCCATATACAATTTTCTTTTCATATGTGAGATTGAAAGAACTGAAGAGGCTCTTCCAATCTCATGAAGAATGGAGAGAATCCGTTCTTCATAATTGCGTTTTGACTGCCCGATTTGGCAGTCGCGATTTTTGGAATCACGCAACAGATCGTCATTACGGTGACGTAAAAACTAGATGATTTCTTAAAGTCCTTTTCTAATCCCAATCACGACGGCAGCCGGAATTCCGATATACATTCCACTATTTAGCAAAATCAAACCAATTCCATATGTTAGAACTTCTTGTTCTGATGACATTTCCACGTAGTTAAGGATGGACAAGCTGGAAATCATAGGTGTGATTGTAACCTTTACAATTTCTCGAAATACTGTGTTTTCACGTTCATAATCAGATATGGTGGGTGAAAATGAATAATAGAATTGATTGAACGTGTTCATGAATGATGTCCCTGACTCCGTACGGAGTAATTTGTTGTCTCGAATTTCTCTAAGTTGTTGCACTTGAGGTGCCAGTTCGGTTCCATAGGCTGCAGTTGCAATTAGGCAACCGCCTCCGCCCTCATCCATTTGAGCATCATTGATCAAAGCATTTTCTATGTTTGATTCTGAAACGCATTGACCATCTTGCTCTCTAGTCCCAATTTCACAGATAAGTTTAGTCTGCTGTCCTGATTTCTCGCTTATCTCTTTTTGCTGCTGTATGATCTTTTGTGGTATTTCCTCAATTACTGCTGGTTTTGTGTCTATGATCCCTGAATTTGCCTCGTTTTCACTTTCACTGATTTCCAATTCTGCATAGATCCTACTTTGTTCTACCAGTTTGTCATATCTGTCATATGCTGAATAAGTCCAGAGCGGATTTTGGTATAGACTAACGCAAATTCTGGACTCTATGGAATGTTTGTGATGCTCAAAGAAATCAGTTCCCATGAACTGAAATAGTTGATAATTTTCTTCGCACCACTCGATCCCGTTTTCAGTCAGTCCTCCATTTGCAAAGAATGCCGTAGCAGCATGCGATGATGTTGCACCCGAAGCGCAAAACAAGACTAGCAGAATGAAAAACAAAATCTTCAAGACATTTTCTTTGTCTGGATTTGTCAATAAAGCATTGCTACTGTTAAGATCATATGTGATCCATTGCCAATTTATTTTTCTTCAAATCTATGTGGGCCTGGTTCCGAGGTTCTGAGTCTTTTGCCTGAATGTTTTGCAACTCCGTCATGCGGAAAATTGGGATTTTGGGCATAATTATGTGTGCCGGGGGCGAGTTTCGAACTCGCGACCTCCAGATTATGAGTATTGCCTTAGTTGGAGAACCGTTAGAGTTTACCAATTGAACTGGCACTCTAACCAGGCTGAGCTACCCCGGCATGTCATATCTCTGAAAATTTGGGAAATTAAATGATTCTACGGCATATTTTGTATTTTTTACGGAGATTGGTTCCTAATTATCTGTCATGGTGGCTTTGCATTGCAGTGTGTACTCACTGCTTATCCCTCTTTAATTGGTTGATAACCCATGAGACGTCTCACTCACTGCCTTTCTATTGTGATGCCGCTTGTATTTTTTTCAGTACTTCTGATTTCTTCTGATGGTATGTTAAATCAAGCAAGTGCTGAAGAATATGATTTTGTTGCAGGAATTCATAATGAAATCACTTTTCATTTTAGAGATGGCATTGAAACAGTAAATTTCCCTGTTTTTTCAACAACTGCGGATCTAGTATCTAATGTTGGACCGACTTTTGTAGTAGAGGGTGTGGTTGGAAAAAGCCCTCATTTGCACAAGGCGTTAGATGAAGCGTATCTGTATGGTCGGTCTAATCTAACTGGAGGTGCAAGCCATGAATTTAATTATAGATTTTTTGACGTTGATGTAAACGTAGTCCAAAATGGGGTCGTCCTGAAATCCTTTTCCTATAAAGACTGTGAAATCGCTGATCATTTGATTACGACTCTGACAGATGACTATGAATCCTACTTGGCATCTAACACAGGATTTGCTATCGTTGATTCTATTGATTTTAGATGCAGTGGCGTGTACATCAATTTGGAACACGGTCATACATACAGTACAGAATCTGCATCCGAAAGTTTTACTGATTTTGGTTCACTACCATTCACACTTGCTGAAGATGTGCGTACTTTTCTTACCTTTGAATTTGATCATGGTTCTGAAAAAATTGAATCTGTAATCTTTACGTTAACTTCTGGATTTGATGAGGCTAATAATGCTGGTCCCAGCTTTCAAATAATCACCGCAGTACTTCCTCATCCTTTGATAGATGACGCAATTGGAAAGGCTCAGCAATTATCTGGAATGAAATATGGGTTTAATGAAGACTTCAACGTCCATGTGGAATTCAGTAATGATGAAGAAACTTTGCGTGGTTTTGACTTTGTGGATTGCACTGTGAGTGGATATGGAATTGTGACCCTTAGAGATGTTGAGGAGGGTTATACCGGCAAACGAGGATTTGCAACAGCTGAAGTTCTTGATGTTGACTGTTCGGGATTGGACCCTATCAATCCTACATTTGACCGCTCCTCCGGTAATTTTGATTTTTCCAAGTCCAATCCAAGCTCGTCATATAATATGGGGATGGGTCCACATGCAATAGCAACATTTGACTTTGACACTAACTTGGAGGTTGTGACTTTTCCTGAATTCCATCAGGATAGCTCGCTAGGGAACTCTAATCCCACGTTCCATCTTGTGGGTGTTCCAAGCGTTACTCCTTTATTGTATGATGTAGTGGATCATTCTTTAGATAATCCCGCAAGAACTACTGGAATAAATTCACTAGAGAAAGTGTTTAACGTAAATCTGGTTTTGGTAAATGATGGAATGGTTGTGCGTGGGTTTGATTATGACACATGTCATATTGTAAACTATGTGGTAAAGACTGAGCATGATTTGGAAGAGAGCTTTTACAAGGGCTTTGCATTAACAAATGAATTTTACTTTGAATGTTTGGGATACCATCCGTATGATCCTATTTTTGATGCTTTATCAGAAACACCCAAGTTGAATACTCGTTCATCTATTGATTATCAGGCAGAGCAACGACAATCTTGGGGTCCAGGATTTACTAGACCTTAATTTTAATGGAATTCCAATCCACGTCTTCGTTTTTGACCCATAAGAACTTCTTTTGTAACGCTGCTGTGTACAATTTTTCCCATTCCGCGCCTACCTCGTCAGTCCATGCTTTGAATACACGAGGATCAATGTAGTTTCTTAACGACGTCCCGATATTGTAGTCTCTGGTTTTCTCTGATAGTCTGATCTGCAATTCAAGTTTTTCACGCCTTTCTTTGTTCTTTCTTTTTTGCTTTTTGATTTGCTCGTTTAATGTCTTGATTCTCTTTGCCTTGCTCTTTTTCTGTATCTCGGTCTTTGGCTCCGCTGATTCCACCTTTTTCAGCGTTTCCTGTGTCTTTTTCCAAACCTGTTCCTTTTCCACCTTTTTCAGCGTGTCTCTTTTCTTCTGCAGTGATTGCTCGAATGTTTTGGGGATTGTTCTCTTGTGATTGCACATCATGGCCGCCTCAAGATTTGCCAATTTCGCATGATAAAGCTTTTCTGTATCTGTTTTTCCTTTCATGTTGTCATGTTCTACAAGATAATTTTTGACCACAGTCGTTGCAAGATATGTTCTGAATACTTTTGCTGTTAGTCCCTTTACTATGTCCGAGTAATACACATTGACATGTCTTGATGTGATCCCGTCAAATATTTCATCTTTTGGTCTTTTCTTTTCAACAAGCTTTTTCAGGTTTTCGTGAAATTGTTTGTCGTGACCTTCGGCCTTTACAGTTTCTTGCCATCTTACGCTATCTTTTCCTAGAAAATCAAATTCAATTGTGTTCGATGTAATCTTGATGTGTTCTTTTCTTAGGGTGGTGGCGCCTACGGTATCTGCCTCATCTGGATCTTTTTCATCTCCCACCCTCATTGCGGTTCTGTAAATCAGGTAGCATGCGGTTGCAATCTTCCTTTTCTTCTCATTTTTCATGTCCTTGACTATTCTGTCCTTAATTTTCTCGATTTCATTTGCAAGTTTCACCGCCTTTTCGTACTTTTCTTTATCCCTGTCTTGTTTTAGTCCTGCAGTATCTGCTAGCCAGACATATTTTCTTTTCTGGGTTAGAAAATCCATCCAGCTTGCTAGCCACATGGAATCTTTGTCATGGATTATCTTCTTCCATTCGCCTTCTGGAATCTTGGCATTTTTTCCTAGATTCAGTGTAACGTCTTTTGAACTCACGCGTGGTTTCCATTTGCCCCTTAGCGGATGCTCTCCCCGACCTATGAATATGCCTGGAGGTTCTGCCATGTAGTTGCCTACCTCGACTTCTTTGCCATCTATTACTGCAATGCCGAACTTGGTTTTCAGTTTCTCTCTCAGTTCTTTTCTTTTTGCGGCAAGTGACTTCTTTTCCTCCTTCGTCATCATCTCCTTGAGATCCTTTTCCTTGTCCACTATTTTGTAGACGCTTGAAAAATCAATGTCATCATATAATGTTTTTTTAAATTTTGAGTCCAGAGTTTTAACAAAATCTGTGACAAAGTTTTTCTGAAACACTTTGTCTTGTGCGTATGGTGTGTCTTTCTTTTTCGCCCACTGATATGCCATCTCCTCTTGATTCAGATCAAGGGTGATCACTTCGTTATTGATCTTAATCGTAATTCCTTGTTTCTCATACGCGGGAGGAAATAAGATGCCATTGTGTTGTAGTGTTTTCCATTTCATTTTTTTTCACTTTAAATTTGCGGACTTTGATGAAAACTCTGATCTATGTGTATATCAATTTAGCGTAGAAATGATGTATAATCTACGGAAACAGCTCTTTGCTCATGTATTTCTCAAATTCCAGGTCCGTTTTCATTTTTTTGGCCTCCATGAACATGGAGGCATCCGTACCTACGACATATCGTGGAAGAATCTCATCATCATGAATGGCCTTTAAAATGACGTTTGCGACTTGTAATGGTGCAGTGCCCATCTCTACCATCATCTTGAGACCCGCAAGAATGTTGTCTGTGAGATTTTTGTATTTCTCATCTATTTTCGATTCTGGCACCTTCATAGAATCAAAAAAGTTTGTCTTGATGACTCCTGGTTCGATAAGTGTGGTTTTTATCCCAAACTGGCCCAGCTCATATCTTAGACATTCGCTAAGCCCTTCAAGTGCAAATTTTGTACTGATATATGCTGAAGATCCGGGCAGTCCCATTCTGCCTACCACGGAGCTAATGTTTACAATTATTCCTGATCCTTGTTTTCTCATAATTGGTGATGTCTCTTGAATAATTTTCACAATGCTAAAGAAATTAGTTTCAAATTGTTTTCTAAAATCATTTACTGAAACATCTTCGGTACATCCAAATTGCCCATATCCTGCATTATTTACCAGTACATCTATTCTTCCTTTATCCAAAGTTATCTTTTTGATTGCCCTATCTATGGAGTCTTCGCTATTCACATCCAATTCTATTACATTGATTTTGAGATTTTCTTTTTTTGCAGCACGCTCCAACTCTACTGATTTTTTAACGTCTCTCATACTTGCAAATGTATAAAATCCGTCTCTTGCTAGTGCCAAAGCTGTTTCAAAACCTATTCCTGAGGAGCTTCCTGTAACGAGGGCTACTTTTTCCATGTTTGTGTTATTTTATTGTCATATTTATCCCATTTTGATTACTGTCATACAAGTGGCCTGTCTCCTTCTGTAGTTTCCACAATCTCTGTCACTTCACCGTCGTTAATTCTTTCCAAAATCTCTAACGCAGAATATTTGTGAAGATACTCGTTGTTATTTCCGCATCTGTATGAGAATGTACATCTGGGACATCCTGCTTCATTTTTACAAGGACATTCTTTTACAATGTGCATACTTCTCTCCAGGGCTTTCTCAAACCTGTCATAGAGCGCTTTACTTGCTCCACTTCCGCCAATCGCTCCATCGTAGATGAAAATCATGCCCGAGGTGCCTAACGAGATACCTCCAAGGTCCTGAGATACTCCGCCAGTAATCATGTTGCTTCCTTCAATTACGACATGCTCTGTAGCGTGATATCCGCTAGCCTCTGCATATTCTTTGTCTTCGGATTCCTCTATGATGTTAAGAGGTCTTGGTGCATGAAATACAATACCTTTGGTTACAAAATCATATTCCAATGGGGAATCTAGCAGAACTTTTTGCCCTTGTGTAATTTCTTGTCCCAGTTCTATGTTGACATAACCGTAAACTTTTTTCTGTATGTGGAGCTTACAAAATGCAACTTCTATTCCATTGGCTATTCTTTTCTCAAATATGGTTTCAATGGTCGGCCATTCCTCTGTCAGGGATTTTGTATAGTATGGATAGTCTCTGGGAATTCTTTGTAGTTTTGCATAATTTTTTTCAGGATAGCCTATTTTTTTTACTTTGTATCTTGTTCCTGCCAAAAAGTAAATTGCATCGGTGTGCAATTCTTCTAGTGCAATTGGAAGTACCCTTTCGCCCATCTTTTTATCTCCAAAGAAAATATCAATTGACTTACCAATGCCTCTGATGCTGTAATCGTTTAGAATAGAATTGATTTTATCAAAATTTGGAATGATCCTGTTGTTGAATACCTTGAGGTTTTCATTGGCAATGTGTTGCTCGATCACTTTTTCATGTTCTTTTAATTCATGTTTGGAAATGGGTCTGTCACATGCCATGGCCATCACTTGAAACTCTTCTACAAATGGGTTCTTTGGATCGATGAATGTTTTCTCTATGTCCTCAAAATAGTCATCTGGATGATTCTTATAGTATTGTGAAATTGGGTCGTTTCCAAGTGCCAAAAGCGCGTATCCCTTCTGTCCTTTTCTTGCAGCCCTTCCAATTCTCTGAATTAGTCTGTTTACTGGAACTGTTGAAGATATCACGCAATCTACATTTCCCACGTCTATGCCTAGTTCAAGCGTGGGAGTGCATGAAACTGCCGACAAGCTGTCATTTTTGAATTGTTTTTCAACTGAAGTTCTGTAATTGGCCATCAGTCCTGCTCTGTGAACCTTGATGTTGACTTTCTGTTTTTTTGCCTGAATTGCAAGCAATTCTGAATTTAGGTGCGAATTGCTAAATACCATGGTCTTGTGATTCTTCTCTGTCATCTTTTTTGTCAATGCCACCATGAGCTTCCTTTGTGTCCTAAGAGTTGGAAACAGCATCACAAAGTCTGTCTGACCTTTTTTACCAGAACCGTGAATGATCCGCATTTCCTCTCCGAACAGCTGCTGACAAAAATCTCTGGCGTTTTCTAACGTGGCCGATGCGGAAATAAACTGTAATTTTTTACTGCAAATTCTTTTCAATCTCTTGACTATGAAATGAACGTTTGATCCAAAAATCCCCGAATACGTATGAGCTTCATCTACTACTAAAATTCTGGCCGATGAGATGATAGTTGAGAATTTTGTTTGGTGCCACATGTGATAATGTAGTATGTCAAAATTTGTGATTAGAATGTGTGGTGGGTTTTCAAAAATGCGTCTTCGATCTTCAAGGGTTGTATCTCCGTCAAACACTTGAGCTTTAATTCCAACGGTTTCGGCAAATTTCTGAATTTTTGGAAACTGATCCCGAGACAATGATTTTGTAGGATATATGAAAATTGCAAATACATTTCCCTGTTCTGATTCTTTTTTGACCCTGTGGATTACCGGAATCAAAAATGCCTCTGTTTTTCCAGAAGCCGTAGGTGCCTCAATGACAACGTTTTCACCATATGTAATTTCACGTATGGCCTCTTCTTGAAATTTGTAAAATTGCTCTATTCCTAGTTCTTTTAGACGCCCTGAAATTGACCCATGTAGTCCCAATTCCTCGACTTTACAGCCCATTTGAGGCTCAGGATTTGTTAAAACAGTATATTGTGAAATATAGTCTTTCTTTGAAAATAGAATCTCTTCTGTAATCTTGTCTGGGGTGCTTTTTCCAATCATTTCCATGATTTCTGTCTCACTTCTGATGATTCCTTCTTCCTTCAGTCCGTCTGAGAGTCCATTTTCGTTCACTAGGCCCTGATCAAATCTTGAAAGAAATTCAAGGAAAACTTCGTCGGCATTTTTTGAAAATTCCAAGAGATCTTCAATGTTGCATTTTTCGCATGAGACGTGCATTTTTTTGTTGAATGTCTTTTGAATGTCTATTTTGGACTTGCATTTTGGACATGAGAATTTCATGATTGTTTTATTGATACGAGTTGATGATTTATTGTTAATTATTTCTCGTGACCCACGACATTATTAAACCCGGGTTTACCATACTTAAAAATGAAAAAAATTGAAACGAATAAAATTTACAATCAAGATTGCATTAAGGGAATGAATTTCATTCCTAAAAACAAAATTGATCTTGTCATAACCGATCCACCCTTTGCAATAAATTTCAAATCAAAGAAAGCAAATTACAACCGAGTTTCCTCCAGAGTTATTTCTGGATACAATGAAATCAAACCTGAGGATTATTATGATTTTACATTTGCATGGATGAGTGAAGTTTTTCGTATCCTGAAAGATTCTGGAAGCATGTATGTTTTTTCAGGATGGAATAATTTGAAAGATATTTTGCGAGCGTTGGATGATGTTGGTTTTACTACAGTTAATCATGTTATCTGGAAATATCAATTTGGGGTTGTCACAAAAAAGAAGTTTGTTACTTCGCACTATCATTGTCTGTATGTTTGTAAAAATGATAAGAAAAGAAAATTCTTTCCCTTTTCTAGATTTAAAAAAGAGGATAAAACAGATGATGGAAGAAGCCTCCACTATAGAGATAAGGAGGATGTTTGGGATATCAAAAGAGAATATTGGACGGGAGACGAAAAAACGCCCACCAAATTACCGTCGGAAATCATCAAAAAGTTACTGGAATATTCAAGTGAAAAAAATGATCTCATCTTTGATCCTTTTCTTGGATCTGGTCAAGTTGCAGTAGTCAGTAAATCCTTAAAAAGAAAATTCATTGGGTTTGAGATAGTTTCTGACTATTTCAAATTTGCCAAAAAGCGACTTGATACAGATACATATAGAATTCAAAAATCTTAGCCAGTCTCTATTCTTTCTTTTCTTCTTTCTTTTCTTCTTTCTTTTCTTCTTTCTTTTCTTCTTTCTTTTCTTCTTTCTTTTCTTCTTTCTTTTCTTCTTTCTTTTCTTCTTTCTTTTCTTCTTTCTTTTCTTCTATGATTTCCTCTCTTTTCTGACCTATTTTTGCAGCAATGTCCTTCCTTAATTCCTCATCAGTTTTATTTTCAAACTTCACTTCTGCAGATTTTGCAATCATTTCCAATTTCTCTCGCTCTGTATCCACTGGACCTGAAATCTTTGGTACTTCGTCTGTGACTTCTTTCATCTGTTCTTGAATCTCATTTTTTGCCTTGTTGTATTCGTTTACTGCTTTCCCTAATTTTTTGGCTGCACCTGGAAGTTTTCCAGTTCCTAAAATCAACACCAATGCGACAAAAATAATTATCATCCATTCACTCCCACCTATGTTCAGCATACTTTCCAACACAATTTGACGTCCTTTGATTTGAAATTAAACGTAATGTACATTTTCATGCCTAACATGGAATTTTGATATTGGATTTTTCATGTATCAAATTTCATATCTGATCAATTTGATATTCGCTGTGGTTCCAACTTCTCTCTGAATTTGATGGCAAATAGTGCTATGCCAATGCCCAGAATACAAAATATCACGTATGGCGTCTCGTTTCCAAATGAGTGTGTTAGTGGTCCTCCAATAGTGGGCCCAATGGCCCAGCCCATTCCAAAAACCGTTTCATATGCTCCAATTATTTTACCTGAGATCTTCTTTTGAGTTTTACTCAGGATTATCTCTAATGTTAATGGAAAGAAAATGCTAAATCCAAATCCCATGAGAACCAATGCTATGCCAAAAGTAACTATCGAATCAGCAACGACAGATATTGCCAATCCTATTGACACTGCAATGGTTCCTGCAATTAGAGTTTGACTTGTTCGGGTTGCAAATTTTCCCACCAATGCCAATGATATCACCCGTGAGACCCCAAATGCAAAATACAGTAACAAAATGTCCGTATCTGACATTCCGTTATCGTTGAGAAAAGCCGGAAAAATTGTGAGAATTATCCCAAAAGATGATGTGCAAAAAATCAACAATATTATAACTTCTGGAAATTTCTTCATTTCCTTAATTGATGAAAAAGAAAATCGTTCATGATGATTTTTTATTTTTTTTCTAGATGCCAATAGAGATGTAATGATTGCTGCAGCTAGGATAAACGCGGCAATCTGGAATAATATCCTGTATGTCATATCTAACCCCTCAAGTAACACTGTTCCCAGTAGGGGCCCTACCATGAATCCAATCACGAAAAACATTGTAAACCATGAAATGTGCTTGACTCTATTCTTTTCAGAACTCTCATTGGAGATGATGGATTCGCAAGGAGGCCAAAAGAATGCATGAGCCACGCCAGTCATTATCCTAAATCCCATGATTTCTGGAACCGATTGTGCGATGGATAGCAGACATACTGATGCGGAATTGATGGCTGCACCTACTGCTAGTAAGTATGCGTTGTTTATTCTATCAAGTAGAATTCCGACAAAAAGTGGAATGAACATGTATGGAATGAAATTTGTTAATCCGATTAGTCCCAAATCCGAATATGTTGCTCCTACTATGTTCTTTGCAAATACTGGTAGTATGGGCCCATGCAATCCATAAGAAATTCCTATGATCAAACCTGTGATGTTGACGAGTATCAGAACTCTGTTCATTTGTATGCCGCAATCATGATTGCTCCGCCCATGAGATCCTTCTCAAATTCGACTCTGGAAAACTTTTCCAGGATGAGTTTTTCCAGTTTTTTGTTTTGAGGCCATCTTTTGTATGTGCCGTACAGTGTGCCGAATTTTAGCCCTAACCTGCCTCCTGCCGTAAATGCGAGTATGGGCAGAATGCACCTCAGATAAAATGAAACTCCTGCTCTGTAGAATGCTTCATCGGGTTTTCCCAAATCAACGATTACAAACCTGCCATCCTTTTTTAACACCCTGTGGATCTCGGAAATTGCAATTCTCAAATTAATTGCATCTCTCAAAGAGTATCCGCACAGTACTGCGTCAAATTCTTCATCTTTAAACGGAATGTGTTCAAAAACACCGTTTGCCATATCTGGTAATTTTTCAAAATGTGTACCTGTGTTTTTTAACATCGGTACAAGAGGATCATACAATGTGATTGAGATTTTTCCATCTGTTAGATTCATTGCTGTTTTTGACATGTTTCCAAAACCGGAACCCGCGTCGAGAATTTTGTTTCCTGGAAATACTCTCTGCGAGATTCCTTTGATTCTGTGTTCTTTGTCTTTGCCTAGAGAAATTATGGAATTGACTTTATCATAAACTGGAATTATCTCTCGAAGTACTTCTATTACTTCTCCCCAATAACTTCCTAGGCCCATAATCTATCATCAAAGTATACTGGTTTGAATAGTTTTCAAATCTAAATTTCTATTATGTGGAAAACTTGGTTGCATTTTGAGAATAATTTTGTAAGTCTGATTCTGAAACCTTTTCAAAAACTTTTGACTCTGAGGTGACCTTCGCCATCTTTATGTGCTTGATTCCTTCCTTTGCTTCTGACTTTAGGTTGATTGATGCTATGGCTAAGGCTGCAGCATCTTCCAGACTCATGTTTTCGTTGTAATTTTTTTCCAAAAAGGCATTAACCTCATCTGAACCTGCACCGATTGCAACTGCTGCAAATTGTACATAAGTTCCGCTTGGATCAGTGACGTAGATTGATTCTCCCTTTTGATCAATCCCTGCAATAATCATGGAAACTCCGTTAGGGCGCACTCCGCCATACTGTGTAAACTGATGAGCCTGATCTGCTAAGTGTTTGGCAACGGTTGCAACTTCCACTGATTCGTCATAGGTCATTCTGTTTCCCTGTGAAAAGAATCTTGCACCGTCTACTTGAACACGCGCATCAGGGATGTAGCCTGCAGCTGCAACTCCTATGTGATAATCTACCTGAAATATTTTCTGAGTTACATTGTTTGTTTGTAATGTTCTGGATTTCTCTTCTACTGCCATGATGACTCCTTCTTTACTAGATACTCCTATGGCAAGAGTTCCTCTTTTTACGGTCTCTATTGCATATTCGACTTGGTAAATTCTGCCGTCTGGAGAATACATTGTAGGGGTCATGTCATAACCGCGTGATGCCATCATAATATCACGAGTCCATTCCCAGACAATTTAAGGGTAATTGTCTTGCCTGAATGTGGAACAGAATTGGAAATAAGGTTTTAAGTGAAATCAACACACTTTATCTCAAGTAACATGACCAATCAACTGTTAGAATTCAAAGAAATTCTCAGATCAAAACATGTTGATAAGCCAAGAAAGATCGACAAACAGACTAGAAAGCTACTGCTTTATTTATTTACAAGCACGAGAGGCGGATTCTCACGTTTGCGAATTATCATTCAATTACTTGATCAGCCATGCAATACACATCAACTGGCAAAAAAACTTGATCTAGACTATAAGGCGATTCAACATCATTTGAAGGTTTTAGAAAAAAATAACATGGTTTCAAAAATAGGCGAAAAGTATGGGGCGATATTTCACTTATCAAATTTTCTTGAAATTAACATAGGCGCATTGGATGAGGCGATCGAAAAGTTAGATTTGAAACTTAACCGCGAGAAAATCTATCTGTAATTCGTTCTGATATTTTAGTTCTCATTTTAAATTAAACTTAATATAATATGCGTAATTTGAAAAAACATCTTGGTCAAAAATGATCCTTTTGCTAATGCAACAAAGCAGGTCAATGATGCATGTGATATTTTAGAAATCAATGACAAGGAGTTGCGAGAATATTTGGCAATGCCAAATAAAGTTTTGAGAGTAAAAATCCCTGTAAAAATGGATAATGGAAAAATTAGAGTATTTACTGGTTTTAGAAGTCAGCACAATAATGATAGAGGTCCATACAAAGGCGGCATCCGATACTTCAATCCGAAAGGCGGAGTAGAGTACATGGAGCGTGAGGTCATGGCTCTATCATCATGGATGACCTGGAAGTGTGCTATAGTTGATGTACCTCTTGGAGGTGGAAAAGGTGCAATCTATGTCAATCCAAAAACTGAGAAACTTAGTGACGGTGAATTAGAAAGGTTGACTCGAGGATTTGCATATAAGATATCTGAAATAATTGGACCTGAAAAGGACATTCCTGCACCTGATGTTTACACGACAGGTAGAGAGATGACGCAAATCATGGATACGTTTAGCAAGCTTAACGATAACAAGTATACTCCAGGTGTAATTACTGGAAAACCAATTTCCATGGGCGGATCACTTGCAAGGAACGTCGCAACAGGGTTGGGAGCTGCATACACTGTTAGAGAGGCTGCTAAAGAATTGAAAATTAAACTAAAAGGTGCAAAGGTCGTCTTACAAGGGTTTGGCAATGCCTCAACTTTCGCGGGAGAATACTTGGAGAAAATGGGTGCAAAAATCATCGGCGTAAGCGATTCCAAAGGCTCAATTTCAATTCCTAAGGGTGCTAAGGTTAGCGCAATATTGGAGCACAAGCAAAAAACAGGCTCTGTTGTTGGGTTTTCTGGAAGTACCAAAATCTCCACTGAGGAACTGCTTACTACAAAATGTGATATTCTAGTTCCAGCAGCACTTGAGAATCAAATCGATGCAAAGATAGCAAAAAACCTCCAGTGTAAAATCATAGCGGAAGCTGCAAATGGACCCACATTGCCTGAGGCAGATCCTATAATATACGAAAAGAAAATCTTAGTTGTTCCTGACATTCTTGCAAATTCTGGCGGCGTATGTATTTCATATTTAGAGTGGGTGCAAAATAACATGGGATACTATTGGAGCTTTGATGAGGTTGCAGAAAAAATGGAGAAAAACATTACGCAAGGATTCAAGGATGCATATGCACTTTCCAAAAAACACAAAGTCGACATGAGAAAGGCAACCATGGTTTTAGCTGTAGAAAGAGTATTGGAAGCCTTTAATCAAAAAGGGATTTGGCCTTAGTCTTACGCTAGAAATCGTTCATAATATTTCATCTGTTCAATAAATTTTATTTTTCCTTTTGTGATTTCTTGTAGCTTTCTTTTGTAAGTGAGATCAACTTTAATTCTTCTTTGTAATAAACGGATGATCTTTGCAGTCATCTCTGCACCTTTCCTGTCTCTGTCAAAAAGAACAATCAGTTTCTTGTATCTTGTAACATATTCAGTAAAATCTACCATTCCTCTAAATTTGTTAAACTCTAGAACATTTCCTGAATATCCCAATCTTACAAGTGCCTTGGAATCTCTTTTTCCTTCGACAACCATAATGCAGTCATCTTCTAATGAGTTTAGTTGAAAAATTAATTCCTTTATTTCAAAAATCTCTTGAACTGAAATTATCATACGACTGTTTTAATTTTAATATATTAAGCACTTTTAGTTATGGCTTTTATGGCTGTTGTTTTGATTGTGCAAAATACCCGCATTGAAAATTCTGGATATCTTGGAAAACTTCTAGACGATGATGGATTTGAAATCACTACAGTCAACGCAAAACGTGAGCAATTACCTGATGAAGATTTTTCATTGGTTGTAATTCTTGGTGCTTCGGAAAGTGCCAATGATGACTTACCTTATCTTCATGCAGAACAAAAATTAATCAAAAGATGTGTGGATGATAATGTACCTGTCTTGGGTATTTGTTTGGGTTCTCAACTGATTGCAAAAACCTTTGGATCTAAAATATACACTGGAACTAAAAAAGAAATTGGATTTTATGATGATCTGAGAATTAGTGGAGGCTCTGCTCTCTTTTCAAATTTCAAAAATCCATTCACTGCATTTCATTGGCATGGGGATACATTTGATTTGCCTTTGGGTGCAACTAGGCTTGCATCTTCGAAGAATTATCTAAATCAGGCTTTTCAATATCGTAGTGCAGTAGGATTGCAATTTCATTTGGAAGTGGATGAAGTTTTGGTTAATCAGTGGATTGACAAATCTGAAGAAGAACTTTTGAAAATTCCTCATATTGATTCCAAAAAAATCCGTTCGGAAATTATCGAAAATATTCCAACTGTAAAATTAAACATGAATAATTTTTACGATAATTTTAAATCTTTTTTTCATCTTTGATCAAAATTATCTGATTTCGTTTGAATAGTGCATTGATAAAATAGACGTGTGATCTGTTCGTGTTTTCAATCATCAACTTTGTGTCAGAGATGAATTATCTGTTTTTATCTATTGAAAAAATAGATTCAAAGTCTTTATCAATATCATCACCACATTCTGCTCATTGAAAGTATTTTACACCCGACATTTTGACGAGCCTACATGTGAAAAATTCACAGAGTTCCATGTTGAATCTCACAGGACATGGTGGTGTTGTAAGAATCTCAAGGAACATGACAAGCATTTCCAGCTGTGGAACGTGAAGTGGGCAAAGTTCTATTTCAAGGATATTGCAGTGGATGGAAATATTGCATTTTTTCCGATGAATTTTTGTCCATATTGTGGGGAAAAGATAGAGTGCGAGGAAGTTACAAAATAAGCAAAAACGACTGTCATATGACGTGTTTCATGGAGATCACTCTTTGCATAATCGCTATATTGTACAGGATTAGGATTACATATTTCATCAAAAACAATCTAAGTCTTGCATCATTTTCAAAATTTATTGTAAGAAATTTTGATAAACGTTTTTCAAAACATTACTTTAATATACTTAATTCTGTTTTATCGATTGAACATGGCGGATGTAAAGAAAATTTTCGATGACACTATTCAAACCGATCATAAAGTAATAACTGAAGAATTATCTAAGTCAATTCTTAAATCATATGGCGTTAAGGTGCCTCCTTTTGCCCTTGCAACATCGTCTGAGGAAGCTGCAAAACAGGCCAAAAAAATTGGCTTTCCTATTGTGATGAAGGTAGTTTCACCACAAATCTTGCACAAAACTGATGTTGGTGGAGTTAAAGTTGGCGTTGACAATGTAGATGATGTCAAAAAAACGTTTACTGACATGTATGGCAGACTTTCTAAGAAGAAGGGGGTTGATGTAAAAGGAATTCTTTTGGAAAAGATGGTTCCACAGGATGGCGTTGAGCTAATCGTTGGAATCCAAAACGACCCTCAGTTTGGTCCCATGCTTATGGTGGGATTGGGAGGTGTGATGACTGAGGTTTTCAAAGACGTTGCGTTTAGAATGCTTCCAATTACGACATCTGATGCGAAGTCCATGATCAATGAACTAAAAGGTTCAAAACTTCTAAAGGGATTCCGTGGTAGTGCCCCGATCGATCTTAACATGGTTGCAAAAATGTTGGTTGACATTGGAAAAATAGGCGTAGAAAATGCGGATTATGTTAACAGTATTGACTTTAATCCCGTAATCGTATATCCAAAATCCTACTTTGTAGTTGATGCCAAAATAATTCTTAATAATGAACTAAAGAAAAATTCTATCTCAAAGGCAAAACCAAACATTACATCTATGGAGTCTTTCTTTACTCCGAAGTCTGTTGCACTTGTAGGCGCATCTGCAACTCCTGGAAAAATTGGCAATTCTGTCTTGGATGCACTTGGAAAACAAGATTACAAGGGAAAAGTATATCCGATAAATCCTAAGCAAAAATCTATTCTTGGAATCAAATGCTATCCTACGTTGGATGCAATCAAAGATAAGGTTGATCTTGTAGTTGTCTGCATTGATCTTTCTGCATGTGGTCCAATTATGAAGACATGTGCTGAAAAAGGAATCCACAATGTCGTAATCGTTTCAGGTGGAGGTAAGGAACTTGGTGGTGATAGAGCTGCCATGGAAGCGGAAGTAAAAGAATTGTCTTTAAAGCACAAAATTCGTGTAATTGGTCCTAATTGTATTGGAATGTTCAATGCTGCAAATAGACTTGATTGTGCATTTCAGGGACAAGAAAGAATGGTTCGTTCAAAATTGGGAGAGGTTGCGTTCTTCTCACAAAGTGGGACCATGGGAATTAGCATGTTGGAGAGTGCTGATGTGTTTGGCTTATCTAAGATGATTAGTTTCGGTAATCGTTCTGACGTTGATGAGGCAGATATGATATGGTATGCTGCAAATGATCCTCAAACAAAAGTAATTGGATTGTATGTTGAGGGATTCGGTGATGGTAGAAAGTTCATCAATACTGCTAAACGTGTAATGAAAATAACCAAGAAACCTATTGTAATTTGGAAGAGTGGAAGAACTGCTGCAGGTGCAAAGCAGGCAGCTTCTCATACAGGTTCTCTTGGAGGTTCTAATGCTATGATAATGGGTGCATTCAAGCAGGCGGGAATTATTTCTGTTGACAGTTATCAGGAATTGGCAGGAGTTTTGAAGGCTTTGGCTTGGCAACCTGCTGCAAAGGGCAACAAAGTTGCTATGACTAGTAACGGGGCAGGTCCAATGATTGGCGGAATTGATCAACTAGAGAGATTGGGATTGACTATTGGAAAGATGTCTCCAAAAATTCTCAAAAAAATTAAGGAGCATTTCCCACCTACTGTTCCTATTCACAACGGAAATCCTGCAGATGTGGGTGGTGGTGCAACTGCTGATGATTACAAGTTTGTTATTGAACAATTCTTGGAAGAAAAAAATATTGACATTGCAATGCCTTGGTTTGTTTTCCAAGATGATCCTCTTGAGGAAACCATTATCCAACATCTGGATGAGCTGTCAAAACAAAAAAAGAAGCCCATTCTTGCTGGTGGAAATGGAGGTCCATACACTGAGAAAATGATTAAGTTGATTGAGGAACATAACGTTCCAGTTTATCAAGATCTAAGGACTTGGGTTGCAGCAGCATCCGCATTAGCTCAATGGGGCAAAGTACGCGGAAAATAGAGAACATTTAAGTTTCACATTACTTGGCAAATCTTAATGTCACTAGTTACCACATCTACTTCTGACGGCATTTGTACGGTCAAAATTAACAGGCCAGATAAACTAAATGCCATGAACACTGATGTTGCAAAAGAACTAATCAAAACATTCGAAGGATTGAACCATGATGATGATGTCAAAGTCATCATTCTGACTGGGGAGGGTGAAAAGGCATTTTCTGCTGGTGCAGATATAGAATACATGTCAAAGATCTCCGCAGATGAATCTGTAGATTATGCAAAGACAGGTCAGCTTGTAACTGCAACCGTTGAATTAGTAAAACAACCAACCATTGCAGCCATCAATGGATTTGCTTTGGGTGGCGGTTGCGAACTTGCAATGTCGTGTGATATTAGAATAGCTGCAGATACTGCTAGACTAGGTCAACCAGAAGTTACAATAGGTATCCCTCCTGGATGGGGTGGAACACAAAGATTAATGAGAATTGTGGGAATAGCAAAGGCAAAAGAGCTTGTCTATACAGGTAAGATGGTCAAAGCTGATGAGGCAAAAGAAATTGGTCTTGTCAATCAGGTGGTTCCACTTGCATCATTACAAGAAGAAGCCTTGAAAATGGCACAACAAATAGCTGGAAACTCTGTAATGGGTGTTCAGATGTCTAAAGTAGCAATCAACAAGGGAAGAAATGCAGACCTTGACACTGGTCTTTCAATAGAGCTTCTTGCTTGGAGAAATTGCTTTACGCATCCTGATAGAGAGGAACGCATGATAGCATTTGTTAACAAGTCAAAGAAATAGCTATTTCAAATTCTTTCTTATTTTATTAATTAAAAATTGTTAGATGTTTCTTTGATCCTATTCCACAGTGATTGAACCTACTCTCCATGGATGAAATGAGCAGTAGTAGTTGTACACTCCACTTTCTTCGAAATTAAATTCAAATCTGTCCCCTGTGTTCAATGGCGGGCTGTTGAAAATATCTGCAACTTTTCCCAATTTATCTAGACTTTGGATGTTGTGTGGAACTGAGTCATCATTTACCCATGTCACTACTGTGTTTGTTGGAATCTCTAAATTCAACGGTAGGTAAAAACCAGTACTGTCGATGTCCGAATTTCCATTTGGAATTATCACAGTTGCATCTATGTTTTTAGGATATTTTGAATCTGATGCTTCCACTATCAGTACTCCATTTTCTATTAAAAATTTGATAGCATTTAGGAACTCTTTTTCTGATATGTCTCCTTGACCATACCATAATGCATTATTTTTTACCCATTCTGGAATAGATTCTGCATTCGCAACGTTTGCTGAAAATGACGCTAGTATAATTGCAAATATCGTGATTGACAGTGATTTTTTCATTGAGACGTACTTCATACCATGATGCTGTTTTTTGATGATTTATCCAATGAGTACACACTGTCTTGCAGTGCAGACTTGTTTGTTATATCCAGTTTTACATCTATTGCAGTATGCAAGAATTAATTCAAACCCGAACAATAATTGATGATGAAAAAAAGCAGGTAATTCTGGATATACTTGCTGACAAATACTGTAAATTGATATTACATGATACTTTGGAAAAGCCCAAGTCTGCCATGGAGATATCCAATGAGAAAAAAATACCCATCAGCACTGTATATAGAAGGTTGCAAACTCTCTTTGATGCCAAATTACTCTCTATTTCTGGGTCGATTAATCAGGATGGAAAAAAATACTTTCTATACAAAAGTAGAGTAAAATCAATTTCTCTTAGATGTGATCTGGAATTAACTACTATCAAATTGGAATCTAATTCTTCTCGTGTGAATTGACTTTGTAAATCTGTACCTGAATTGAAATTGTCGAACAAAAATTCATCAATAACTAAAAGTCAAGTACATTCATCAAAAAAAGAATCTACTAGGAGCATCACATATCGTCTTCCTGAGAAACTTGTAATAGAATTGGAAACCGAATCAACACAGAGGGGAATATCTCAAAATGTTCTTGTTAGACAAATACTGGAGAAATATGTCAATTGGGATCGTTTTTCAAATAAAATTGGAATGATTCCAGTTCCCAAAGGAATTTTGGAATCATTGGGAAGTTCTCTTGATGGAAAAGACATTGATGAGATAATCACTTTGATGTTTCCGATGATTAAGGATACTGTTTTGTTCATTAAAGGTGGCTATGATTTGAAACGTTGCGTGGAGACGTTGGAGGATTATATGCGAGCTTCTGGAATGAATTCTGATCATCGGGTGGAAGGTGAAATGCATATATTTTTAATTCAACATGATTTGGGCCTGAAATGGTCTGTTTTTACTGAACAATTACTTTCACAGATCTTTCGTAGCTTTTTACCTGACAAAGAACTAAAATTTCAAACAACCGATAACACTGTTATCCTGTCTGTGTCTCTGGGATCTGATTTCAATGAACATGATTATCAAAATTGAAATTCAATTGGACATTTGAAATACTTTGTAACATAAAGCTTATTGATGAATTCACCTGATCCTATCCAAAAAAAAACGTCTGTAGAAGAAATTATGAACAATACTGTTATTTCTGTTGACTCTTCTGTAACTGCAACAAACGTGGCAAAAATGATGGAGGATACGGGAGTTGGTGCTGTGGTGGTTTTAGAAAATAACATTCCTGTCGGAATTGTAACTGACAGAGATTTTGCAATAAAAATTGCTGCTCATTGTTATCCTGTAGATACTCCAGTCAGAAGAGTAATGTCCTCTCCTCTCATCTCAATTGATCCGTATTCTGATTTATGGATTGCTTCAGATCTGATGTCCACTAGAAATGTTAGAAAATTACCTGTGATTGACGATGACCGAGTTATTGGAATGCTTACTTCTAGTGATTTGGTCAAACACATAGCAGATCACTGAAAATTCCAATTTTCGTCAATTATCCTTTCTTAATTTCCTAGTATGCATTGTGGGAAAAGATTATTATAATTTGAACCATCTTTTTTTTATATAATGGCAACTGAGCAAACACAAAAAATGATCACAGTTACTTCAAAAGCAGCTGAAAAGATCCATGAGTTTATGAAAGAAGAAGCCGAATCTCCTCAATACCTTAGAGTATACGTTCAAGGTGGCGGTTGTTCTGGTTTGTCTTACGGTATGGGCTTTGAAAAAGCACCAGAGGAAGATGACATAGTCATGGAAGAAACTGGAGTTAAACTTCTAGTTGACAGCTACAGCGTTGATCATTTGCAAGGTGCAAACGTGGACTATATTGAAAGTTTAATGGGTTCTGGATTTAAAATTAATAATCCAAATGTAACCAAATCCTGTTCATGTGGTCACTCCTTTAGCACTGAATAAGCAAGAATATCATCATTTTTCATTTTTAGATTTTTCTAGTAATGGATGTGTGTTCTAAATTACGTCTCAATTTTTCATCGTTTTGGACGAAACAATTGCGATACCCTCATATATCGAAGACAAAAACTCAAATTATGATAATAAAGGAGATGAATAGTTTATGCCTCAATCAGGAATTGTCAAGTATCACGTTAAGCTTTCCTATGAAGTCGATGGACTTGTTGAAAGAGCAGATATAATAGGAGCCATTTTCGGACAGACAGAAGGTCTGTTGGGTCCTGAAATGAACCTAAATGAACTGCAACGAGTTTCTAAAGTTGGACGCATAGAAGTCAACGCAAAGCCTACGTCGAATACGACAAATGGTGATGCGTTAATTCCGATGAGTACTGACATTGATACCTGCGCGTTAATTGCTGCGGGAATTGAAAGTATTGACAAGGTTGGACCGTTTGATTGCAAATTTACATTATTGGCTATAGATGACGTACGGGCTGCAAAGAAAGAGGATATCGTAAAACGTGCTAAAGAGATCAAACAAAAATGGGCCACTAAAACTGTCAGCGAGGGTGAAAGTATGCTCAATGACGTTCATCAGGGTGATACTGGAAAGTTATCTACCTATGGACCATCAAAGCTAACTTGTAGTTCTGGGGTCTTTGATTCCAGCTGGGTAATTTTGGTTGAAGGCAGAGCTGATGTTATAAATCTCTTAAGAGCCGGATTTGATAACGTACTTGCAATTGAAGGCGCAAAAATAGACGAATCGATAAAAGAATTGTGTAATTCCAAAGACACTGTTGTTGCTTTCCTAGATGGTGATAGATCTGGAGGATTTATTCTCAAAGAATTGAAATCTGTCGTCACGTTGGATTACGAACTACAAGCCGACAATGGTGTTGAAGTAGAAGAGTTAACACCGCAAAGACTCGACGAAATTCTAAGACCTATAGTAAATGAAATTCGTGATGGAAAGCCTGCTCCTACATTAAAGAATGATGATGATAAACCAGTTGCAGAAATGGCTGCAAAAGTTTTTGCAGACCTTAACGAAACTCTTGAGGCAATTGCCTTGGATGGAGAACAAAACGAAATTTTCAAAGTTCCGATTAGTGAGGTTGTAAGCAAACTATCCACGCAATCTGGAATCAAGTATCTTTTGTTGGATGGCATCATCACTCAAAGACTTTTGGAAGGTGCCAAAAATGCAGGTGTTGAATGCGTCATAGGACATAGGGTTGCAAAATTGTCCAATTCTGATGGGCTAATGTTGAAAACATTTGGCGATTTGGGCGTATCCTAGAACATATGGCCGAATTAAAAATTCAACATCTCTTTACTCTCACTCATTTACTTTCTAAAGGTGCCAAGTACAACTATGTTTCAATAACGACTTCTTCACTGGGTAGGAATATCCAAAAATCGCAACAGGCTGCATCAAAGCACCTTCTTGAACTCGAACAAAATAACTTCATTGAAAGAATAATCAATGGAAGAAATATTTCTGTTAAAATAACTTCAAAGGGATTTTCCGAATTGGTGAAACTTTCGGCAATTTTACAAAAAAGCATTGATTCGTCTCCTTCTTATGTTGAATTGAAGGGTACTTTGGTTTCTGGAATGGGTGAAGGTGCATATTACATGGGATTAAAAGGATACACGAAACAATTTCAATCAAGAATAGGGTATGTTCCTTTTCCGGGAACTCTAAATGTTAGATTAGATCAAAAAATTCATCAGGAGTCTATTAAACAATTTGAAATGTTGAATGGGGTTAAGATAAAGAGCTTTTCTGACGGGAAAAGGACGTATGGTTGGGTTAAATGTTTTCGCGCAAAACTAAACAATACGATAAATTGTGAGCTAATCATGTTGGAACGTACACATCATGACGATTCGATTATAGAGTTAATTTCTAAATCTTGTTTAAGAAAGTCAGGAAAATTAAAAGATGGCTCTAAGGTCTCAGTCCACATCCAAATAAATTCCTAAATACCGTGAATAGACTCTCCGTACTCCTTTTGAATTTTTGAGCTAGAACTCTCTGGAATTGGCGACTCTAATCTTGCAACTTTGGCATTCAGTTCTATTTTCTTACATCCTTCTGTGATGAATTTTTCTTGATGGGCCTGATCGTATCCCAATGCAATTATTTGCGGTTTAACATGATTTACAGTCTTGAAAATATTTTCTTCTTGACCGATTAAGCATAGATCTACCATTTTCAGCGAATTGACTAACTCTTGTCTTTGTTCCTGTGAGTGTAGTGGTTTTCTTTTTTTCATCTTCACTGCTGTGTTATCCGTTGCGACAACCACTACTAGAATGTCTCCTAGCTCTTTTGCTGCATTTAATGTGTGAATGTGTCCTGGGTGGATGATGTCAAATACTCCTCCTGCTAATACCACGCTTAATGAATTTCTGCCTTCTTGAGTGAGTGTAGTTCTGTTTTCGCTCACAAGTTGGTTTTCAATTAATTCGTCGATCTTTGTATTTATTTGATTCGTATCGAGCCTAGTTTTTTTCTTGAGAAGATCAAAAGATGACTCGTTTTGAATTTGACATACATACATCGTAGAAAGGATGATTTTTTCAGTCGATTTCACTGCTTTTTTGATTCTTTGAGCCTCTCTTTAATTCATTACTAAGAATTACATTTTTGGATCAAGGCCTTTTGCCAATCTTAATGCATCTACTAGGCCATCTGCATACCCTATGCTCAAAATTGCAACTTCGTCTTGACCGTCCTCTAAAAATTTTTCTGCATCCCTAACATACAGTTCTGCATTTTCCAAAATTTCGTGAAACTCCTTCTGCTCTTTGTATAGGGGGGTTACCTCTTCTAATGCTTCTCTTACCATCGGTACGTATTTTTTCATCATCTGCATTGAAATTTTCTTAACTTTTTCTGTATTATCATATGGCTCATCAACACACTGTCCAAGTATTTTCAAGGCATCCGTTTCTGTAAAATGTAGTCTGCCTGGAATTATTATCGTGTGGGGTGGTTTTCCAAAATCTATTTCTTTGAGACTGGAAATCTTGCCTGAGATAATTTTTTGGTCTTCGAATCCAATTCTTGAAGCAACTATGGCGTATGATGAGGGATCGATGACGTTTCTTTTTTGCCCCTTCTCTGTTTCCAAGAGTTCGTGCAATGCATCTCTTGGATCTAAGAAAAAGTCTTTGTCTTGATTATATTCCAAAAGAAGTACTGTATGATTTCCTTCTATGATGTTTTTGTAAATTACAAAGTATGGTGTTGTAAGAGACATTTCACTCATGATGGTTGCTATTCTGCCAATCTTGTAAAAGTGTAAACCGCATTCTCCAATCATTGATGTGAGTGATGATGATGCGTGAAGAGAATTTGTCTTGATTTTTTCTTCCATTGCCCTGGTTCTTAGCTCAATATGGGTTGTTGCAATGTATGGATCACCGTAAGCTAGTAGTGCAACTTTCTTTTTCTTTGCATTTTCCAGAATCTCTTTTCCATCTTCTACAAGCCATCTTTTTGCAAGTTTGAATTCCCCTTTTGTCGCATTCTTAATTTTGTCCAGATCTGACTTTCCAATTGGGCTGGTGAATTGTTCTAGATACACAATGTCCGCATTAGACAAAATGTCGATTGCTTCAACAGGTATCGACTTGAATCCAGAGATTCCTAAACCTATGAACCACAGCATTATTTCATTTTTTTATCATGAAGTCTTTTTAAATGCTGTAGCATCTTCTTGATTATTTCTATGCCTCTGAGATATTCGTCAATTGACACTTTTTCATCAATAGTGTGAGCCTCGTGCGGATCCCCTGGCCCGTATGTGACTACGGGAATTCCCCATTGATTTCCTAACACATTCATGTCTCCTGTGCCTGTTTTTCTGATGAGGGTAGGTCTTGAATGCTCCACTTCCATCACTCCCAGTGTAAATGCTCTGACAATTGAAGAGTTATGGGGTGCTTCAAATGGTTCTGTTTCATCCAGGATCGAATAAAACGCCTCCACCTGTCTTTCATGTGCAATCTCGTTCACACTCGTTGCAATCTTCTGTTCGATGGATTTGCAGTTCATGTCTACGGGAATTCTGATATCAAAAATGGTTTCACATTCTTTTGGGGTCACATTGTGACTGGTCCCTCCTTTGATCTCCGTCATTGTCACTGTTAGTAGCATTCCCTTGGTTCTGTCCTCCTGGTTTTCTTCTAATCTTTCTTTAATCTCTTTTGCAAAAACCATTGATTCCTGAATCGCATTTTTCGAAAGCCATGGTGCACTTGCATGAGAACTGTCTTCTACGCTGACTTTGAGATTGATGGCCAATCTTCCCTTGTATGCGATGGTAACTTGTTTAATCCCACTTGGTTCTCCAAAAACTGCATAATCGATATCCATTTCTTTTTTAACGAGATTTTTTATCCCCGTGGCATTCCCTTCTTCGTCTACTGCTCCTACAAAAAATACCGTTCCGTTGTTGTTTTGGATTGATGCTGCTGCAAATAGCATTGCCATAAGCGGGGCTTTTGCATCAGACGCCCCTCTTCCATAGAGTGAGTCTCCTTCTCTTCTGACTTTCACTTTGCCTGGAACCACATCCATATGTCCGCATAGCATTATTCTTGGAGTTCCTGATCCTTTTTTTGCTATGATGTTTCCAACCTCGTCAATTTGGATGTCTTCGAATCCTAAATCATCACACTTGTCGGCCAAAAATTCAGCCATTGGTTTTTCGCTGAGAGACGGTGTATACAGCTTCAGTGCTTTTTCTAACATCTTAACTGCAAACCTTGGGGTTACCGTAAAATTAGTGTCCAATTCTTACTTGTCTTTTTTTAGCGCATAGTTAAGTATTAAGGAAGGAATATCTACATCGCATACTCTAACTGTGTTTTTGTATTCTGTCGTATTGTTTACTTCGTGAACCACGAGTCCTTTCTCATCGCTTTCCATCAAATCTATGCCTACGATATCTCCTTGAACCGCATTTTTTGCCTTGATGCACATTTCTTCCATTTCCTGTGTCACTTTACATGGCTCGGCAATTCCTCCTAATGCCATATTGGTTTTCCAATGTTTGGAACTTCTGTAAATTGCAGCAACAATTTTGTCTCCTACCATTATGGCTCTGATGTCTCTTGGTGGCCTTTTTACAAATTCTTCTAGGTAATGTACTTGGTATATTGGATACATGTTTTCTCTACTTTCTATAATTCCTTCAGCTGCATCTTTGTCGTTTAATTTTGAAATCAGTCTTCCCCAGCTGCCTACCGTTGGTTTGATCACTTTGGGATATCCTTGTGTTTCAAGTGCTTGTAATGCTGCATCTTTTGAAAATGCCACTGTTGCGTCTGGTGTTGGGACTCCAAATTTTTTTAACAGCATATGTGTAAACAGTTTGTTACCTGCAAAAACTCCTGTATTTAGACAGTTGATGACTCTTACTCCTAGACCTTCAAGAGCTGCTGTAGAGTGTAGGTTTCTATAGTAGCTAACGCATCTTTGAATTACCGTGCCGTAATTTTCAGGTTTTTTCTCTAAGTCTATTGCCAGTTTTTTACAATCAATCATCTGTATGTTGATGTCGTTTTTTTTACCAGCTTCTAGTAGAGCCTTTTCTTCCCAACGGATGGTGTCGTAAAGAACAGTAACGTCAGGATTCACTGTCCCCAATCCTCACCAACCGTTTGGGCCGGCTTTAGATCGAAACCGTTTGAACCTTTTGCCAATTCATAACTTGCACCACACTCTGGACATGTTACAATCTCCCCTTCCAACGCATCACTTGGTATGGAGATATCTGCATCACATTCTTCGCATTTAGACATGTCTTTTCTTATTTACTCCTCTTTATTTATCATTAATTATCTTTTTTTCAAGTCTGTCTTCTAGGGGAATCTCGATCAGATCTCCCATTCTAAGACCTTTTAGTCCTGCAGCAACTGCTTTCGCGCCATCATTATCTTTCTCTAATCCTAACAGTGACATCAAATATGCTGCACCAGTTTTTCCTGCAAGCTCTCCAAATACTATTCTTCGTCTGTTTCCAACTGCTCTTGGAGGGATTGGCTCATAGGCTGCAGGATTTTTGAGAATTGCTGCCAGGTGGGTTCCTGCTTTGTGTTTGTATGCCGATGTGCCTACAATGGGCTTTGAATCGTATGGCTTTATTGACGTATACTCTTCTATCAATCTTGACAGATCTAGCAACATGTCAAGTCTAAAATCATTTGGTGATTTGTACAGATATGTCAACGCAACTGCAACTTCTGCAAGAGGCGGAATGCCTGTTCTTTCTCCGATCCCGTCAATTGTAGTATGAATCTGATCAACTCCTGCATCACACGCTGAAAATGCATTTGCCACAGCAAATCCTATGTCGTTGTGAACATGTGCGTCTAGTGGAACATCTACAACTTCTCTGACTTTTTTAACAAAATTATACATTCCAATAGGACGTAGAATTCCCACCGTGTCTGGAAGACTAATCCTATCCACTCCTGCTTCTTCTATGGCTTTGCAAACTTTTAGCAAAAATTCTGGTTCTGCTCTGCTTCCATCTTCAACTGTAAACCTGATTTTTAAACCGTGTTCTTTTGCGTACTCCACAGTGCTTACTGCTCTTTCAAGTGCTTCTGTCCTGGAAATTCTCAGTTTGTCTTTAAGATGTATGTCTGAAATCCCTAGATATGCAGCACACCATTTTGCATCACAATCCAACGAAATATCGATGTCTTCTTTCAATGCTCTTCCATGAGAAACAATGTCCGCATTGAGTCCCTGTTTGATGATTGTTTTGGTTGCTTCCTTGTGATCATTTGACACGACTGGTGAAATTTCTATTTGGTCAACTCCGAAATAGTCTAACATCCACGCAATCTGAATTCTTTGTTTGTTTGTAAATGACACTCCTGGATGCTGTTCTCCTTCTCTTAGTGTGCTGTCTAGCACTCTGATTTTTTTTGGACTTTTGTCATATGCGTTGTAAATGTTGGCATAATGATTCGGATCTTTTATCACTAAATACGTTAGTCAAAATTGATGATATAAACATATTCGTACTAAATTCGTTGAAAATAATTAACACTGATACTGAATTCGGTTTGATTTGAATTTGAGACACGAAAGTCGTTTTAAATTATTTTTTTTAAAATAATTACTGTGTTGGTATCGACAACCCCTGGAATCTTTCTTAATGCGTCTATGGTGTTGTTGATTTCTGTGATGCTTGTCGCACTCATGATTGTAGTAATGTCGTATTGTCCCGTGATTTCATAGACTGTTTTGATACCTTCTAGTTTTGCTAGTTTTAGTGACACTTTAGATGTGTCTGTTGCGGAATCTACTGAAACCAAAACTATTGCACTGGTGATATTCTTTTCTCCCAGTTCGACCGTGAATTTTTTGATAGTGCCATTGTCTACCAAGTTCTTTACTCTTCTTCGCACTGCAGATTCTGAAAGCTTTAATTTTTTTCCAATAAACACAAAAGATTCTCTGGAATCCTCTTTTAGATATTCTATTATTTTCTCGTCTACTTTATCCTTGTACATTTCTTTTTTGCTCCTCTTCAGTTAGTGTGGAATCCAGAGCATGTAAAACTTTTGTCACATCTTCTTCAGTTATGACTAATGGGGGGAGGATCCTGAGTATGTTTCTCCCAGAATAGAGCATTAGGATTCCTTTTTTAATTAATGACATTAGCATGTCTCTGACTTCAAATTTCATTTCAATTCCTATCATGAGTCCCTTCCCTCTTATCTCTCGGATCATGGTGTGCTTTTCTTTCAGAACTTCTAGTCCCTCTCTAAATTTTTTCCCCATTCTTTCAGAATTTTCTATCAATCCGTCCTCTGTAAGTGAACTTAGAGCTGCAATTCCTGCAGCACATGAAATTGGATTGCCGCCAAATGTTGATGAATGTTCACCCTTGCTCATGGAGGCCAGTACCTCTTGTTTCACGAGAGTTGCACCCATTGGTACTCCTCCTGCAATGCCTTTTGCAAGGCACAAAATGTCGGGTGTCGTATCCCAATGATCACATGCCCATAATCGTCCGGTTCGTCCCAAACCTGCTTGAATTTCGTCAAAGATTAGCACTATTCCTTTCTCGTCACAAATTTTTCGTACTTCTTGCAAAAATCCTTCTGGTGCAACTACTATTCCACTCTCTCCCTGTATCGGTTCTAAAATTACAAAAGATGTATCTTCGTCAATTACTTCTTTTAACGACTCTATGTCTCCAAACGATGCAAATGATACTTTTTCTACTAATGGCTGAAATGCTTTTCTATACTTCGGATTAAATGTCAGTGATAAAGCTCCGAATGATTTTCCATGATACGATCCCTTCATTGCCACCATTCCCTTTTTGCCGGTGAATTTTCTTGCAAATTTCATCGCAGCCTCTATGGCTTCCGCACCACTATTGTTTAGGTGGACCTGTGTTAGGCCATCTGGTGCCAACTCGATGAGTTTAGTCAAAAATTCCTCTCTTGTTTTATTGTACAATGAGCTGTGTACTGTGATGATTTTATCTACTTGATCTTTTATTGCGTTGTTGACTCTTTGGTTTTTGTGTCCCACTAAAGCTACTCCGTATCCTCCCATGCAATCGATGTATTCTTTTCCATCCACGTCCCACACGTGAGCTCCTTCTCCTTTTTCAATTGTTACTGGAAATCTCTGATAGAGATTTCCCATAAATTGCTCTTCACTCATGTTCAATCACCGTGCAGTTATCGTGTGCTATAGCTGATGATATGGGATTCTCTCTCTGACCGTTTCCAATCAGTGCTTCTGTCACTCCCATGTCTAACGCTTCTGTGGATGCCAAAATCTTCTTTTCCATGCCAGGTCCTATCTTGGGTCTTATCTCTTTTGCTTCGGCCAATGTCAGTTTTTCAACTAGCTTGTCATCCATTAAAAGTCCGTCAACATTTGTGATGAAAAGTACTTTGTCACATCCAATTTTGCCTGCCACATATGCTGCAGCCCTGTCTCCGTCAATATTTAGAAATTCAGAATCTTCACTCATGGCTATTGGTGAAATTACTGGTGTAAGGCCTTGCGCAAGTAATGAGTTGATGAATTCAGAATTCACTTCTCTTATCTTTCCAGTATATCCTCCGTCAATTGCCTGCTTCCTGCCTTTTTCGTTGACTATGAGTAGCTTCTTTTTCCTATCTGCTTGGATAACTTTTGCATCCACTCCTGACAGGCCAATTGCATTTATTCCATTTTTTTGAAGCATTTGTACAATCGTTTTGTTGATTCTGCCAGACATTACCATGGTGAAAATTTCTGCTGTTTCTTTATCTGTATATCTACTCTTGATGCCACTTGGAGATGTGACAAATCTTGGCTCTTTTCCAAGTTGTTTGCACACCTTTGTAACTTCTTTACCTCCGCCATGAACTATGACTATTCCTTCGGTCTCTGCCACTTTTTTAATGTCTGAAATCGTTGATTGATGTAAATCGTCTACCACGCTTCCGCCAATTTTGATGGTGATCATTTCTAAACTGGAGTCAGTGGGGTGTATCTTAGTCCGTCCATTTCATCAAAACCGCACATTACATTCATGTTTTGGATGGCAGAACCTGCTGCACCTTTCATCAAGTTGTCCGATGCAGACAATGCAATCAATCTGTTGTTATCTTCATCTAAATCAAATCCAATATCGCAAAAGTTTGAACCTACTAGGAATTTTGGGTCTGGGAATTTGTATAGGCCTTTTTTGTCTCTGATCAATCTCACAAATTTCTCTTCGCCATAGGCCTGACGGTACAGTTTCCATAATTCTTTTTCTTCAACATCTTTTTTCATAAATGTGTGATTTGTACACAGAATTCCACGAACTACATCTACTGCATGTGGACTCATGGAGACCTTGATTTTCTTTCCTGCAATCTCGCTGAGTTCTTGTTCAATCTCTCCTGTGTGTCTGTGTTTAGCTGGTTTGTATGGCCTAATCACACCTGCCCTCATGGCATGAGCAGTTCCCGAACCTGAACCTGCGCCAGATGAACCTATCTTTGAATCGACAACGATGTGATCAGTGTCAATCATGTTGTTTCTAATTAACGGTGCAAGTGCTAGCATTGATGTAACTGCCATGCATCCTGGGCATGAGACCAGCTGCGCTTTTTTAATTTCTTCTCTATGTAGCTCAGGCACTCCGAAAACAGATTTTTCTAAATAATCTGGATGTGGGTGTTCCCATCCGTACCATTTGTCATATGCTTCTTGATCATGTAGTCTGTAATCTGCACTTAGGTCGATCACCTTGACTCCTCTATCATAGAGAGCTTTTACAATTTCAGTTGCGGTGCCGTGTGGAACTGCTGTAAACACCAAATCACATTTATCCGTAATTTTATCGTAATCTAATTCAGAAAAAGTAAGATCTGTAAACCCTTTCAAACTTGGTTGTACTCTGTGCAGGTATTCTCCTACGTGCTGTCTGGAGGTGACCGTTGAGATCTCGACATCTGGATGGTTTACTAGTAAACGAAGTGTCTCCCCGCCTACGTATCCTGAAGCCCCTACAACTCCTACTTTCATGATAAAACCTCTCTAAAGGGAGTATAATTTATTTCCTAACGTGGTTTATGGCGAATTCGATCATCTCTTTTGGTATGTTTCGTTGTGCGACTTTGGCCAATCCTTTGAATTCTACGGTATTGTTGACTTCATGAACGATTAGTCCTTTGTCCTCATCCTCCATCATGTCAATTCCTAGTATCCCTCCTCCCATTGCCTTTGATGATTTGACTGCCAAATCCTCCATTTCTTTTGTGATCTCACAAATTTCCGGTTCTGCTCCCAGTGCGACATTGGTCTTAAATCCCCCTGAAGACTTTCTATACATGGCTGCAATGGGCTCATCTCCTACGGTTATCACTCTGATGTCTCTTGGTGGTCTTTTGATCAATTCTTGTAGATAGTAAATTCTGTCATGAGGACTATCAGTAATGTCTCTAATTTCAAAAACTGCTTCCATGGTATCTTTATCTTTTAATGGCATCACTCCTCTTCCCCAACTCCCTATCACGGGTTTGATAACTAGGGGAAATCCCACTTTTTCTAGATTTTCTGCAGCACTGTCGCTCGAAAATGAGAAATACGTTTTTGGTGTTGGGATGTTGTTTTTTTTCAACAGCAAAGTCATGAACATTTTGTTGCCACAGATGTTTGCAACCTCAAACTTGTTTAGCACTGGAACATTTAAAAATTCAAGACTAGAAGTGAAATGAAGTCCTCGGAAATAACTGACACATCTCTCTAAAACCACATCTCCAAAATCATAGTCTTCCCTATTGCTGTCTGTGTTGATCTGAGTAATTTTTGCATCCAATAAGACGGCGTCATGACCTAGTTCTGATGCTTCCTTGTGCAGCATCTTCTCTTCGGTTCTTAGGCGGTCAAAAACGATACAGACTTTTGACATTACTCTCCCCAGTCTTCGCCTACGGTTTCTGCTTGCTTAAGCTCGACATTTGCTCCGTCTTTTTTTGAGATTTCATAGTCGGCACCGCATTCAGGACAGGAGACTATTTCTCCCACTGAGGCATCGTCTGGGATGTTCAATTTTGCATCACATTCTGGGCAGTTCATGTTTTTGTTGACCTTTTCTTTTGTAATTTATTAGCTTCTGTTGACTGCATTCCCCACAATTCCACAAATCCTTTGGCTAGTCTCTGATCAAATGTGGATTCGACACCATAAGTTGCAATATCGTGGTTGTATAGTGAATAGTTCGATTTACGTCCTACCACCCTTAGACTTCCCTTGTACATCTTCAGCTTCACTGTTCCTGAGACTGGTTTTTGCGCTGTCTCGATAAATCCATCAAGATCTGCTTTTAGGGGATCTTGCCACAGTCCTGAATATACTAGATATGCCCATTCGTCGTCGATCATGGACTTGAATCTGTTTTCATGTTTCGTGTGAACCATTTTTTCTAAATCTGAATGGGCTTCGATAAGGCAGGTGGCTGCTGGGGTTTCATACACTTCTCGGGATTTAATTCCTACGACTCTGTCTTCAATATGATCTACTATTCCAACTCCTGCATTGCCTGCTTTTTTGTTAATGTATTCTAATAGTTTTAGCGGTTCCATGGATTTATCATCCACTCCAGTGGGAATTCCTTTGTCAAATTTAATTTCGAGATAAGTTGCCTTATCTGGTAGATTTTTTGTTTTAATCCAAATGAACGCATCATCGGGAGGTTCGTTAAAAGGATCCTCCAAAACGCCTCCCTCTATTGCCCGTCCCCACAAATTTTGATCAATGCTAAATTTTTTTGCTACGGTATCTATCGAAATCCCATGTTTTTTTGCAAATTTTAATTCGGTGTCTCTGTCCAAATTTTTATCCCTTATGGGGGCAATTATTGGAAGATTGGAGCCTGAACGTAACGTTATGTCAAATCTGACTTGATCATTTCCTTTTCCAGAACAACCATGTGCAAGAGATGTGACTTTTTCTTTTTTTGCAATCTGCAATACCTTCTCTGCAATTAGCGGTCTGGCTAGTGCTGTTGCAAGACAGTATTTCTTTTGATAAAGGGCATTTGCTTTAATGGATGGAAAAATGTAATCTTTGACAAATTCTTTTCTTGCATCTATGTTGTAGTGCTTTTTCACTCCGAGTTTTTTTGCTTTTGCTGCGATTTTTTTACAATCGTCTCCTTGTCCGACATCTACGGTGACGGTAATGACATCCATGTCATGTTCATCTTGTAGATATTTCACGACAACGGATGTGTCGAGTCCTCCCGAAAATGCCAAAATCCCTTTTTGAGTCATAAAACATCTTTTCGGTCTTATTTTGGAATTTATCTTTTGTGATGTTCTAAAAATTAATTATTTTCAAAAAAATTCTGACTAGCTTGAGCTAAAATTCGATGATTATTTAACCGCCTGATATAACGCTGTTTTATGAAAACTCGATCTATGGTTTCTATGGGTATTCTTGGAGTTGTCTTGATGTTGGCAATAGGATTATCTTTGAATTCTGATGACGAGTCATTTGAAAACAAACTTCGTATTGCGTATTTTCCTAATATCGGTCATGCGATTCCTATAGTCGGGATGGAAAAAGGGTTTTTTGAAGCAAGCGTGGGAAATGTGACCAAAATTGAAACGCGAGTTTTTGATAGCGGTCCTCAGGCAATAGAGTCGTTGTTTGCAAATTCAGTTGATTTTGCATACGTGGGTCCTGGTCCTGCAATAAACGGATTTTTAAATTCCCAAAATAACAATGTACAAATTCTTGCAGGTGCTGCAAGTGGTGGTGCAAGTTTCATTGTACATCCGGAGTCAGAAATCAATTCGGCATCTGATTTTGCAGGAAAAAAGATTGCAGCACCTCAAATCGGTAACACTCAAGACGTTTCGCTGCGTCACTATCTCTCGGAAAACGGATTAAAATCTGCTGATAAGGGTGGCTCCGTGATAGTTTACAATATACCGAATCCTGACATTTACACATTATTTGTAAAAGGCGAAATAGATGGGGCTTGGGTTGCAGAACCTTGGGCTACCATTTTAGAAACCGAGCTGAATGGAAAGCGATTGTTCCATGAAGAAGAACTCTGGCCAAATCATGAATTTGCATCTGTTCTCTTAATTGCAAACACAAATTTTGTGAAAGCAAACCCTGTACTGGTTGCAAACTTGTTGGAATCGCATAAAAAAACGGCATACTGGATCAATGAAAATCCTGTGGAGACTAGAGATATTTTTAACGGTTTTCTGAAATCTCATCTGGGTCAATCACTATCTGATGATGTTGTGGATGTTGCATTATCTAACCTGCAAATAACTGATGATCCATTGCCGAGTTCGGTTCATTCATTTGCAGAAAAGGCAAATACTCTTGGATATCTTGGAAGAAATGGATATGATCTGTCAGATATTTTTTATTACTTTGACGCAAATTTCACTGAAGAGGATGCTGTAACATGACGAAACTTGAGGCAAAAAACATTGTAAAGTATTTCAGCCACGATTCTCACAAACTCAAAGCTCTAGGAGGTGTAAACCTCAAGGTTGAAGCGGGTGACTTTGTTTGTTTAGTGGGGCCCTCTGGCTGCGGAAAATCTACCTTTTTACGTATTGTGGCAGGTTTGGAAAAGCCTGATGACGGACAAATCCTATTTGATGGTCATAATGTTACTGAAACTGGACCTGAAAGAATTATGGTTTTTCAGGAAGGTGCGTTGTTTCCATGGCTTCGTGTTCAGGACAATGTGGAATTTGGACTCAAGATGGCAGGAATTCCGAAGGAGGAACGGGCCAAAATATCTTTTAGATATTTGGATATGATGCAGCTGACAAAATTTGCTGACTCGTATACCTATCAGCTTTCAACTGGAATGAAACAGCGTGTAGCTATTGCAAGAGCTCTTGTCATGGATCCCGACGTATTGCTGATGGATGAGCCCTTTGCGGCTCTTGATGCACAGACCCGTGATTTACTTTTGGTAGAAATGCAGTTAATCTGGGAGAAAACGAAAAAAACAATCCTGTTTGTAACTCATAGTGTTTCTGAAGCTGCAGTTCTCGGAACAAAAGTGGCCATCTTTAGCAATCGTCCATCTGTAATCAAAAAACAGGTTGAAAATAATTTTCCAAGGCCTCGAATCTCTGAAGATGAGTCGTTACTTAGATTCCAGCAAGATATTCTGGCAGAACTCAGACCTGAGGTAAAGAAAAACAAGGAGTGATTGTGACGGCAAAAAATTTCACACCTCATAGAATCGGATTTTATATTGGAATCGTTGTTGTCTGGCAAGTCATTGCAATGGCTGGCATTTGGCCTGACAATATTTTTCCATCTCCATTCGAGGTTGCAGAAGATTTGGCATACGGCGCAGCAGATGGTAGTTTGCTATATGGAATAGCTACTAGCATGTGGAGACTTTCAATCGGTCTGGCTATCGCCATTGCTGGTGGAATAGTTCTTGGAATATTTATGGCAAGGGTGGAGGCAATCAACCAAACAGTAGGTTCTCTTGTTTTAGGGTTGCAATCAATTCCGTCCATCGCTTGGGTCCCTCTGGCTATTCTCTGGTTTGGATTGACTGATGGCGGAATTATTTTTGTAACTGCAATAGGTGCAATATTTGCAGTTACCATCAATACCTATACAGGAGTCAAAAACATAGATCCTCACTATGTAGAGGCTGCAAGAAACATGGGTGCCAAGGGGAGTCAGCTGATCACTGCGGTATTGATTCCAGCTGCGTTTCCATACATGATTTCCGGCTTTAAACAGGGATGGGCATTTGCCTGGAGAGGTGTGATTGGAGCTGAAATATTGTTTTCGTTCCTTGGATTGGGATTCTTGCTTAACGCTGGTCGCTCTCTTAATGATGTATCTCAAGTAATTGGTATTATGATTGTGATAATGGGTATAGGCCTGGCTGTTGACGGAGTAATCTTCAAAAAACTGGAACACAAAGTGATGTCCCGCTGGGGATTAAGGTAGTCTTTACAAATTTAAAAATCTCTGAGTTGATCACATATTTCTGTTGACATAATTTTCTATTTTTTTATCTTCAGTGAAACCACAAATGCGCATGCTATGATCACAATTGCAAAATACATTACTGCAACATAATCAAATGCAAACGCAATGGCTCCTCCGATTATTGGTCCGATCACTGTTGAAATTGATAGTGTCGAACTAAAAATTCCTGTTGACGTTGAACGTGGGTTGTTTTCCATCAGGTGAAAGTTTCCTCCTATGAATAAAAACGCCCATGTGGCCCCAACTAATGACATGAATGGCATCGCCATCCACCATTCCGTTACCGCCGACAGTCCTACAAAAACAAATGTCGTGCATCCGATTCCGATCTTGAACTTTGTAACATTCGAAAGATGGATTTTACTTGCCATCACATTCATCAAAACAAATGCCGTCATTGTATTTGCAACATATACAATTGATATGTGATACAGGTCCCCTCCCCATCTCTCTACTATCATTATGGGAAGGATGGTCCATACGGCTGCGGCTCCAATATGTCTGAGTAGTAATGACAAAAAGAGAAACTTATTTTTTGAGATAACTTTTTTTGCTGTCCCTGGCTGCATTTCTTTTTCTTGTTTTGGATTCGGTAGCTTTATTGTGAAAATCAAGCCTATGACAAATGATGCGGCACTAATTATGAAAATCAGCTTCAAATCATTTGTTAGTCCAGCGGCTGCAATGCCCGCTAACCATCCTAATGCATGAAATGAAATTACGGTAGCTGCTCTTTTCTTGTCAACGTTTGCCTCATACGTGTATGCAATCATCGCTGGAATCATGATGCCGCTAGCCACCCCTGCAGCAATTCTGACTATGAAAAACATGCTTAGATCTTCAGCAAAGTAATGCAATCCAAACGCTATCGCACACCCTATGAAACCGATTCTGATGAATTTGAGCCTGGTTCCTTTCTTGTCAGAATGTCTTCCAAAATACATTTCAGACAAAATTTGTGCAAAGCTGAACGAAGCCACCAATAACCCAATCTCAAAAATCGAATCTGTGACGCCTGTTGCAATTATGGGCATAAAGACAAAGACTATGGAAATCCCTGCATGTTGAAAAAAGGTGGCACTACGAACTAAATTATTAACATGAAGCTTTTGCATAAATGTACATGAAATAGTTTTTCACCTAATTTCAACATACGTGCTAATACTACTTGCAATTGAGGTTTTTTCTGAAAAGAGTTAAACTATTCAAGAATATTTTGAAATCAAATGGATGAGAAAGAGCCCTTTCTTGATGCGATGAAAAATAGAGTGTTGCTCTTTGATGGTGCGATGGGAACCGAAATTCAACGTCATGATCCACAGCCTGAAGATTTTCCTAACAATCAAGATGGATTCAATGACGGGTTGGTGGTAACGCATCCTGATTGGATTAAACAAATTCATAGAAATTATCTGGATGCAGGATCTGATTGCATCGAAACCAATTCTTTTGGTTCAAATAAAATTAAACTTGACGAATATGGTTTTGGTGATCAAACAATTGATTTTAACAAAAAAATTGCCACTCTTGCATATGAGGTCTGTGCAGAATATTCTGACAAACCTAGATATGTAATTGGTTCTATGGGTCCTACTGGGTATCTTCCAAGCTCAAACGATCCTGATTTGGGGCAAAAGCCTCTTGATGAAATTAGAAATGCCTTTGAGTTACAAGCTGAGGGGTTAATTCTTGGAGGAGTAGACGCGTTGCTAATTGAAACCAGTCAGGATATCTTGGAAGTTAAATTGGTAATTGAGGCATGCCACATCGCCATACAAAAAACCGGGAAGAAAGTCCCGATAATTGCAAATGCCACGTTGGATCAGTATGGAAAGATGCTGCTTGGAACGAATATCCAGGCAGCATACACAACCGTATCTGGTATGGGGATTGATGTTTTTGGATTAAACTGTTCCACTGGGCCTGTAGAGATGACTCCCAGTGTCAGGTGGCTTGATGAGCAAAATGAACACAGCGTACTGGTAGTTCCAAATGCTGGCATGCCTGAAAATGATGGGGGACAGGCAGTATACAAGATGACGCCCGAAAATATGGGTGACGCTTTAGGTGATTTTCTTAATGAATACAAAAAAGTTCGAATTATTGGTGGATGCTGCGGGACGAATCCTGAACACATCAAGGCCTTAAGAAAGGTAATTGACGAAAAAGCTAGCTCCCTAGAGGGTTAAGTATTTAGAAAAACAGATGTGATTTTGTTACATTGACAGTTCCTCGAGTTAGTTCGGCATTGAAGGCAGTTGATCTGAAGCAAGTTCCCACACCTCTGATAATTGGGGAAAGAATCAACACTCAGGGTTCTCGAAAAGCAAAGAAGCTAGTGCTTGATGACGATTTCGACGGATTGGTTGACTTGGGCAGAATTCAAGTTGAGGACGGTGCGCATTGTCTTGATGTTTGTGTTGCAACTACCGAACGTGCAGACGAACGTGATTTCATGTTAAATTTGGTAAAAAGGCTTAGCCTAGAAATTGACGCGCCACTTGTGATTGATTCCACAGATCCCGATGTAATTGAATCGTCTGTGATGCAGATTCCTGGCAGACCCATAATTAACTCAATAAACTTGGAAGGTGACGGGAGTCGGTTTGAAAAATTGGCTCCTATCATGGCAAAGTATGGCTTGCCCTCTATTGCTTTGTGTATTGGTCCAGAAGGAATGGCCAAAACACCCCAGCAAAAAGTAGACACTGCGGAATTACTCTATGAGACAGGAAAAAAATACGGATTAAAGATTGAGCAATTCATTTTTGATGTTCTTACATTTACTTTGGCGACTGGAGAGGATGAATTTCTTGATGCGGGAAAAAACACCTTGGATGGAATAAAACTGGTCAAAGAAAAGTTTCCTGATTCATTTACCACGTTGGGGTTGAGTAACATCAGTTTTGGCCTGGCACCTTATGCTAGAAAAATCATAAATTCTGTGTTCTTGTATCATGCGGTCAAAGTCGGTCTTGATTCTGCAATCGTCAACGCAAAGGAGATTATTCCATACGGTGAAATTGACAAAAAAGAAAGAAAACTTGGTGAAGATCTTATCTTTAACACCCATTCCAATGCTCTGTCGGATCTGATTTCTTATTTTGAGAATGTTGGAACTCAAAGCAATGGTGCTTCAAAAAAAGTAGATGTGGATCCTACTTTACCTGCAGGTGAGCGTGCAAACTTTAGAATCGTAAACCGACTAAAGGACGGAATAAAAAATGATGTCGTTTCTGCAATCTCGGAGAAGCTTGAAAAGTCTAATCTGATCAAAGACACTGAGGGAATTCTGACTATTGACGCGCCTCCAGAAGTGACTCATGATGGTGCCATTAGGACTCTCAATGAAGACTTACTTCCCGCCATGAAAGAGGTTGGTGACAAATTTGGTGCCGGTGAGCTTATTCTTCCATTTGTTCTAAAATCTGCAGAATGCATGAAGGCTGCCGTAGGCGAACTGGAAAAATACCTGGTCAAAGAGGAAGGCACGAGTAAAGGTGTTCTGGTTCTGGGTACGGTTTATGGTGACGTGCATGACATTGGCAAGAATCTGGTGAAGACTATATTTCAAAACAACGGGTACACCGTACATGATTTGGGAAAACAGGTCCCGTTGCAAAAATTCCTTGAAAAAATTGATGAAACAAAACCTGATGCAATAGGTCTGTCTGCGCTATTGGTGTCTACATCTAAACAAATGAAATTCTTTGTTGAACATGCCAGAAAAAATAACATGACAATTCCTATTCTTTGTGGAGGTGCTGCAATTAACAGCAACTACATCAACAGAATCGCAAAAGAGGACGGAATTTACGAACCAGGTGTGTTTTATTGCAATACCATGTTTGAAGGTCTAAAAACAATGGATGTTTTGATTTCCGATGAAAAACCAAAACTTTTAGCTGATTGGAAAGAAAAATTGAAAAATTGGAAAGACAAGTCTGTTGCTTCTGTTGATCCTGATACCCTTCCGAAAAGTGATGTGAAACCTGTATCTTCCCCTGTCCCTAAAATCATCGGGGCGCCTATGCGCTTAAAATCTGATCAGATTAACATGGCTGAAGTCTGGGATATGATAGATAAGAAATCCCTATTCAAACTTTCTTGGGGCTTGCGAGGAAAAGCTGGCTCTGAATCTGAATCTGAACATGAGCAGTTGCTCTCTGAATGGAAAATGCGAATAATTAGGGAAAAATTATTTGAACCTGAGATTGTTTATGGGTACTTCAGGTGCCACAACAAAGACCGAAAATTGCTCATCGAAAATCACAATGGGGATGATGTGGAGTTGGAATTTCCACGTTCTACAAAATCAGAGCATTTGTGTCTGACAGACTATTTCGGAGATGATGACATTGTTGCATTTCAATCCGTAACTGTTGGTAACAAGGTATCTGAAATCCTTGATCAATGGAATAAAGATGACAAGTATACTGATGCGTACTATCTTCATGGATTGGCGGTTGAAGTGGCTGAGGCATTGGCTGAATGGACAAATCAAAAAATCAAGTCTGAACTGAATTTGAATGGTGGTGGTCTGAGATATAGCTGGGGATTTCCAAGCTGTCCTGACGTGGAACAACATCATCTGGTATGGAAATTACTAAAGCCTGAATTATCTGGCATGACTCTGACTGAGTCTGGTCAGATTATTCCAGAACAATCAACTGCGGCAATAGTGGTTCATCATCCTGATGCCAAGTACTTCGTGCTCTAGGTTCTGGACTTTGTCAAAAATTCGTCCAGTCCGTAAAAGTCACTTGGTGAAGTAATCAACACGTCTCCTGTAATTTCATGTGTTCTCTTCAGAAGGTCTTCAAACTCTTGCCCGTACGAGTCCAAGTCCAGATCCAAAAACTTGGCAGATTTTTCATTCTTGCCTGACGGATACAAAATAATCGGAATGATTGAAAATCCCTTGAGGTTTCTAGACAAGTCCTGAACTTGGGATATATTTTGAATGACCTGAGTCATGAATCCTTTTGGTTTTGCCTCAATTTTTTTGCCGATTTTTGAAAAGTTAGGCTTGTTTGAAACTGACAGGTACAAATCAATTTTTGAATTCTTTCCTTGCTCTCTTAATCTTTTTACCGTCAAGCTTGGGATTTGACCTGAATCCTCTTTTCTTGTCTGAGACGGGTCTCCCATCAGAATTAAAATTCCTGAAAACCCAACTGCTATGCAATTATCTACAAATTCTGAAATCTCTTGTTCTGTTTTGTCTCTGACTCTGAGACTGACGGTAATTGGGATGTCGGGAATTTCCTTTCTTATGATCTTGCCCACCTCTATTGGGGATACTCTTTGAAAGCCTAGAACATTTTCAGTTATGTGAATCGCATCGCATTTTTTTGAAATAATCTTTATCTTTTCGACAAATTTCTGAATTGATTTGTTCGTGTCTGTATCTGGTAAAATTTTTGGCGGATTGGCTTCGTATCTGATGGTCACATTTCAATTTCTTTTCTTCTCTGTTAAAACCTTTGAATACCAAAACCCATATGGAATTGTAGGAGTGAGATGCAATGCAATTAGATGAAATAAAGTCTCGTCTTTCTTGTTCTGTTGATCCTGGAATTGAACTGGGCAAAAAATTCCGTTTGGCATCAATACTTGTGGTAATTTATGGTGACAAGCCAATGATTGTAATGACTGAAAAACCAAAGCACATGAAATTCCACGCGGGGGAAATTTCTTTTCCTGGTGGGAAACTAGATCCTGGCGATTCTGATCTCTTAGAAACTGCATTACGCGAAACCAGTGAAGAGCTTGGATTGATAATTGCCAGAGATCAGGTGATCGGCCAACTGGAACCTGTTGTTACGTTGAATTCTGGTTTTTTGATTTTACCTTTTGTATCCGTGGTCAAAGAAATCCCTACATTGATTGCAAATGCGGAAGTAGAAAAAGTTCTTTACATTCCATTGGAATCATTTCTGAAAACCCAGGCAAGAGATGCTGATCCCTCTCACAACATAATCCAAGAAATGTATACTTTTGAATATCATAATCAGGTTGTGTGGGGAGCTTCTGCTAGAATCTTAAAACAAATACGCGATTGCTTGAATACCTGAGATTCATTTAAAAAGAGCTCCGCGTGCCTGAAAAAACATGGCTACACGTAAGTCCTCTCCGAGGAAAATCCGTCTACTCAAAAAGACTAGGCAGACTTCTGCAGTACCTGCATGGATAATTCTTAAAACAAAACGAGGTGTCAGGACTAATCCTAAGCGTAGGGCTTGGAGATCAACTGACGTGGAGGTTGGATAGAGTTGTCTCAGGAATTAGAACGAGTTTATACTATCAATCTTGGGAAAGTAAAGCTTTCACAGTCTCAGCACAGATCTGTTAGAGCCATTAACATGATTAGAGAATTTGCTCAGCATCACATGAAGGTTGAGACAATAAAGATTGAGGAAGATTTGGCTCATGAAATTTGGGCAAGGGGGGTCAGGAGTCCTCCTAGAAAAGTCCGAGTTAGAATGAGTAAGACCGAAGACGGATATGTGCTAGTTTCACGATATGATGATGCTGCTGAATCAAAGGTTGTTCCTGAAAAAGAAGCAAAAAAAGTTTCTGAAAAAGTAGAAGAGCCGGCCAAGGAAGCACCAGCGGCAGAAGAGCCGGCCAAGGAAGCACCAGCGGCAGAAGAGCCGGCCAAGGAAGCACCAGCGGCAGAAGAGCCGGCCAAGGAAGCACCAGCGGCAGAAGAGCCGGCCAAGGAAGCACCAGCGGCAGAAGAGCCGGCCAAGGAAGCACCAGCGGCAGAAGAGCCGGCCAAGGAAGCACCAGCGGCAGAAGAGCCGGCCAAGGAAGCACCAGCGGCAGAAGAGCCGGCCAAGGAAGCACCAGCGGCAGAAGAGCCGGCCAAGGAAGCACCAGCGGCAGAAGAGCCGGCCAAGGAAGCACCTAATTCAGATAAATAATGTTCACAAGTTTTAGTTGTCTGAAAAAAAAATCTGTTTACTCTAACTGGTACAAGTCTAGCTCACAGTCAATACTGCAGTCTGGCGTGTCCCAGTCCAGTGTGTTCTCTTGCGGGATTGCTCCTAATGGATCATAATTGTCAAACTTTGTCATTCCTTGAATTGATGATAGCATAATAATTTTGGAATCGTTGGCATTGGAAGTCATGTCAATTTGAGAATTACTTTCATTTACAATTCCTGCTGAAAGGTTTGTTATGGAATTGATTACTCCTGTTGGAATGTTGCTTCCGCCTACGACGTACAGCATTGAGCGTTTGACAGAATTTGGAGGAGCATTGCCATATAGCATTTTCAATGAATCTCTAAGGGAATCCTCCATCGTTTGTCCGTCTTTGCTTGTAGAAATGATATTTGTTTCCGAAGATATTTCCGATTTTCCAAGTGATTCCACCACGTGCATCAAGGCAGAATTTGCAATATCGTAGCATGCTTTAGTGCTTAAATCGGGATTGCTCTCTAGCAAAGAGTCATTGTCCAGTACTATTGTGCATTTGGAGTTTGCTCTTAATCTTTTTAGCGATACTCCTGAATGGAATATTTTGTTTTTCTCGTACTTGAAAGGCATGATTGCAAAGGAAATCAATTCCGCATCTGCCTCATTGCATATTTCTGATACGACTGGCGCCATGGCCGAACCCGCTTTACCTGCCAAATTACTCATTAAGATAACTGTGGAATACTCTGAAATCTTTGCTTTTATTTCGTCTGAAATTTCGTAAGTCGAACCTCTGATTAGTTGAACCGATGGGTTGATCACTGAATTAGTAGTCACATGTAAGGATGGGATATCTTTTGGGATATCCTTCACATCATTGCTGACAATTAGACAATCCGAATTTAGAGAATTCTTTGCGTCTGTTGCCAATTTTGAGCCAATACCTCCAAGTCCTATGACTAAAATTGGCTCTTTAACTTGAAAACTCATTTCTGTTCTTGTCTGCTGATTTAGATAAAAAACCTTCTTACGTTTTTTTAATCAAATTTTAGATCGAAAAAAATTAACTTACGATCTTTCCGATCAGTCTTTTCACTGTAGCATCCGTGATTTCAACCACATGAGATTGCCCGATCTCTACTTTGTCTTTCACCGATATGGGCTTGTAGGCAAAGTTTCTACCCTTTATTCCTTCGTCAGTCTGTTCATCAAAGAGCACCTTGCCCTTCCATCCGATCCATTTTTGATTGCTTTCTATTGATATTTTGCTGATCTGCTCGAAGATTACTTTGCTTCTTCTTTTCACTTCTGCAGCATCTACCTGATCCCATTCTGCGGCATCAGTTCCTGGTCTTGCGCTGTATTTTGATAGGTTGACAACGTCTGGCTTTGTTTCATCTAGCAACGCTATTGTTTTTTGAAATTCATCTTCTGTTTCTGACGGAAAACCTACTATGATGTCTGTGGATATGGTGAAATCTTTGAACTTTTCCTTCATTCTGCTAACGATTTCTCTAAACGTTCCCGCGGTGTGTCCGCGTTTCATGTCATGCAGAACTTTATTGCTTCCACTTTGAACTGGAATATGCAAAAACTTGAAGACTTTATCGTTTTCGTAAGATGAGATTAGTTCTTCTTTTATTCTTGGCATGTACATTGGATTCATCATTCCTATTCTCATCATGAAATCATCTGGAATTTCTGATACTGAATTAATCAGTGTGGGCAAGTCTGTTCCGATGTCCAAGCCATAACATCCGTTATCTGTTGATGTCAGCCAAACCTCCTTGCATCCTTCCTTGATCTCGGTTTGAACCTGTCTTACAATGTCTCCCAATCTGTAGCTTGTTAGATCCCCCTTGGACAGCTTGGTCTGACAAAACGTGCATTCGCTCATGCATCCGCTTGCAATCTCCACTATCCCTACTGCTGGATTGAGTCTGACCTTTGGAAGTCCAACTTTTGACAAGTCTGAATCTTCCAATGCAATTAGCTTTTGACCTTCCAGTGTGGAGTTGATCACCTGAAGTGTTTTTCCAAGGGAATTTGGTCCGAGTAAACTCGCATTTTCTGAAAATTTCTCCACCGTCTCTTTTTCAGCCTTTGGAAGGCATCCTGCTACTATTAGCGGCTTCGTTTTTAGCGAATTAATCCTATACATCATTTTATTTGCAGTTGAATCCTTTACGGAACACGTCACGATAATGTTGAGATCTGATTCAGAAGTGTCATCTGTTAGAGTATGGCCTCCGTTAACAACCAGTCCTGAAATCATTTCCGAATCCGCAAAGCTTGCAGAACATCCGTAGGCTTCTACGAAAATCTTTGCCATGAACTATCCGAAAAGAGAATCTATCTCTTTGTTGCTCATCAGGTCTTTTGACACAACAAGATCCCTGATGGTTTTTCCAGTCTTCAGAGATTCCTTGAAAAGCTCAGCTGATTTCAGGTATCCTATTTTTGGAGTCAGTAGAGTGACGATCACTGGACTGTTCTCAATATCTGCACGTAGTTTTTCCTTATTTGCAGTAAGTCCATCAATTAGATTCGCTGAAAATATCGGCAAAAAGTTCTTCAGCATGTCAGTCGACTCCAACATGCACTTTAGCATTCCTGGCATCATCACGTTAAGCTCAAACTGTCCTCCTTGTGCTGCATATGATACCGATGTGTCGTTTCCAATTATGTTGAAGCAAATCATGTTCATGCATTCTGCCAAAGAGGGATTTACCTTTCCTGGCATGATTGATGATCCTGCATGCACCGCAGGAATTCCAAGTTCTGCTAATCCTGCGATTGGACCTGAAGCCATCAACCTGATGTCATTTGCAATCTTTCCTATTTCCAATGCCAAGTTTCGCAATGTACCTGACACATTTGCAACCGCAAACTTGCTTTGCAAGCTGTGCTGCATGTCCTTTTCTGGCTTTAATGACAATTTTGCAATCTTTCCAAGTTCTGATATTGCAACCCTTCTGTAATTTTTTGGAGTATTGGCACCCGTACCCACGGCTGTTCCTCCAAGTGCAACATTTTGCAGTTCTTTTTGTGCTGCAATTATTTCATCTCTTGCCTTGGTGATTGATGAGACGTATGCTGCAAATTCACTCCCTAGAGTTACTGGCAGGGCATCCATTAAATGAGTTCGACCGATCTTCTTGTATGATGAAAACTGCTTTGCTTTCTTGGACAGCGATTTTATCAAAATATCTATAGCTGGAATCGTCTCTTTGAGATTCATCAAAATTGCTACGTGCATGGCTGTAGGATATGTGTCATTGCTTGATTGGGACATGTTTACGTGATCATTGGGATGTAGGAATTCGTATTGGCCTTTCTTTTTGCGCATTACTTCCAAAGCCACGTTGGCAATCACTTCATTGGAATTCATGTTGAATGCGGTTCCCGCACCTGAGTTTATCATGTCTACGACGAACTGATCGACGTATTTTCCGGATAATATCCTGTCACATGCTGTGACTATTGCCTTTCCTCGTTTGGAATCTATTGCTTTGGCTTTCATATTCGCAACCGCAGCCGATCTCTTTATCATTACAAACGATCTAATCAAATTTTCATGGCTTTTGCTGCCTGTTACGTGATACTGGTTGATTGCTCTGCCTGTAAATGCCCCATAATATGCGTCAGCTGGGATCTTGACTTTTCCGAGTGAATCTTCATCTAGTCTAAATTTCATGTTAATATTGAACGCTCTTTCCCATTATTGATTCTTTTTCAAGTCTTCGTTCATAATTGTGGTACAAAAAGGGAATTATTATATAGGAATTGCAGGTCTTCGTGAATTATGAATAAGCGTATTAGTATGCTCTTCACTGTTGCAGCAGTAGCTGTAATGGGAGCAACCTTATTCGGAAGCACATACACACAAACCCAAATTAGTGGACAATCACTAGACATCGCTCAAATGGATGCCAACGTGATTGAACAAATCCACCAAATGGGCGGTTTACAGCTAGTAATGCCTCAAGCATTCGCAGAGACTGATTGTGGTGTACTTGCAGATTCTGGACGCAACTTTGTTGAGTTCAATCTCACTGGTGAAAGTGTCGAACTTCCTATCATGGGAGGCAAAACATACAGCGCCATGACCTTTAGTGGACAAGTCCCAGGACCAACACTAAGAGTTACACAGGGCGATGTTGTACAGATGACACTTACAATTCCAGATGATGAAGTTACTGGTCACGGTAACGACATGCACTCATCACAAATGACAGCATTAGCTTTTGATTCCGTTAACCCGGGAGAGACAAGCCAATACTGTTACATTGCTGAATCCGCAGGCGTCTTCAAATACCACTGTTCCGGTGTTCACCTAATTGGAATGGACCAGCACGTATTTTCCGGCATGTACGGAATTGCAATCGTTGATCCAGCCAACGGATACAAGAAACTAATGGTAGAGAAAACAAGCGGCAGCGGTGAGTTAGACAGAAAGTTCTACGATGCAGACGCATTAGAGTTCCAACTACAGTTCAACCAATTGTATCTTAACGAAGATGGCAATTATGATGCAGGGGCAATGTTCAAGCATCAAAACTCTGCAACCGTCGTTAACGGTATTCAATTTGGTTATGTTCCAAACATGTTGCACAACATCCTTCTAAAGGGTGATGCAAACAAAAACATCTTTGTAGCACAACCATGGAATGGTCTTGAACTAGAACATATGCAATCACAACTCATGTACGTTGAAAATGATCAACATGTGAGACTCTTTGTTGAAAACCATGGTAACGAGCCAGTTTATTTCCACATTGTTGGAGAAATCTTGGACAGAGTTACACAAGGTAACAGAGTACAATCAGCAGCAACTGAAACATGGTTGCTTGGTGGTTCACAAAACATGATTGTAGATTTGGTGTTTGACGAACCAGGAGCTTATGCTTTTGTAAACCATGACTATGCAGCAATTTACACTGGCGGTATTGGTCTATTCGTTGCAGGTGATCCATTCGGATTAAACCCACGATTGATTGATGCAGGTATCTTAACTGATCCTGTTCCATCATATGCATACGCATTAGGTAATCCTAGTGATGCTGTCCCACCAATGGGAGCAAACAGTATTGCACATCCAGCAGTAAACATACACGGTCTATACACTGATGATGTTGTTTCTGAAAAGAAAGATGCAGGTATGATTCCTTTATGGGAAGTAATACCAACATTACCACCAGTACCATAGATAGGTGCTAACTTCAATCTTTTTCTTATTTTTTGTTATGTACTCATAATGATTATATTCGGTGAATAAACAAAATCATTCATGAGTTTTACTGAGTCCGTTTTAATTTGCGATGAGGTGGATCCTATTCTTAACAAAATTCTAAATGATAACGGCTTGAAAGTTTCCTATGAGCCCACAATTACACCTGAACAAATACTAGAAAAGATTTCCAATTTTAATATCATAATAGTTAGAAGTAGAACCACCATGACCAAGGAGATGATTGACAAGGCAGACAATTGCAAGATCATTGCACGCGTTGGAGTTGGACTTGATAACGTTGATCAGGTTGCGGCCAAAGCGAAAAATATTCGTGTGATAAATGCTGTTGAGGGTGCAATGAATGCCGTTGCAGAATTGGTGTTGGGTTTAATGTTGTCTCTTGCCAGACAAACTGGAAGGGGCGACAGGGCAATCAGGAATGGGAAATGGCTCAAAAAAGAACTCAAGGGAACAGAACTCAGAGGAAAATATCTTGGAATAATCGGTTTGGGAAACATTGGAAAAAGATTGGGCAGACTTGCACGCGCACTTAACATGAATATTATCGGATATGACGTACTTCCGATTGACGAGGAGTTTTCAAAAGAGGTTGGATTGATGAAGGCAGACTTGAACACTCTCTTGCAAAGTTCTGACTATGTTTCGATTCACGTTCCGCTTCTGGACTCCACACATCATCTGCTTGATGCACAAAAAATGTCAACAATGAAAAAAACTGCTAAAATAATCAATACCTCCAGAGGGGGTGTGGTTGACGAGGATGCCCTTTACGATGCACTCAAAAATGGAACTCTTGGAGGTGCGGCTTTGGACGTATTTGAGAAAGAACCTGCAGTCGGACACAAGTTGGCAGAACTGGATAACGTAATTTTGACACCTCATATTGGTGCCCAAACCAAGGAGGCTCAGTCATTGGCTGCCAACGTGATTGCTGAAAAGATTGTAATGATACTTCGCGGCGTCATCTAGGTTTTGTGATGTGATTTCTACCTGACTCTGAAAAATAAGTAAAAAAGCTTGACTTTTACGTGATTTATTATCGTCTCTTTGTTTTTAACGTATATTCCAAGGTAACATATCGAATGAATAATTTCGCTGTGGAGTCGTTACGTAATGAAAGATCTGCACGTTTACCAAATGTGGACTTTCTGCTGAAGGTATCTTTGGGACTGATGCTGTTGACCGTTATTTCATTTGCATTGGTGTATGCAGAAACAATTCCTGTTGATGTTGAAGGAAATTCGTTTAATGTTGACTATGATGTTAGCGGAATGACTGTATCCTCAATAACTGCTGATACTGATTTTATTTCCTTAATCTTAACTGTTGATGTGGATTCCTCTAGTGGAGTTTTGGATATCACACTTGACCGTTCTTTTTTCGATTCGACATATGCTGGGTTGGATGAGGATTTTATTATTTTAGCGGATGGTATTGAACCTATTTCTTCAGAAACTGAAAGTTCCTCCAAAAGCAGAACTTTGAGTATTGAATTACCCGCTGGCACTCAAGAAATAGAGATAATCGGAACCGTATTTGCTGATCCTGAATCTGAAATTATTGCAGACAAGGCCGCAGCAGACAAGGCCGCAGCAGACAAGGCCGCAGCAGACAAGGCCGCAGCAGACAAGGCCGCAGCAGACAAGGCCGCAGCAGACAAGGCCGCAGCAGACAAGGCCGCAGCAGACAAGGCCGCAGCAGCAACTAGCACGACGCAGTCAATCCAGTGTGGTCCTGGCACGGTTCTCCAAAATGGAGCGTGCGTGTTAGATGAAAGATGTGGTCCTGGAACTGTCCTGGAAAATGGTGCATGTGTTCTTGATCCTACGTCTCAATTGTCATCGGGCTCTTCCTCTTCTACAAAGGGAATGGGTAAGGAGATGCTGATGGGAATAGTTATAGCATTTGTAGCTGCAGGTACAATCGGAATAATTCTCGGACTAATGTCAAAGGCTAGCAAAAGCAAGCGTTAATCACATGACAAGTCTTCAGCATGCATCATTTCATCCAATTCAAACCCTGAAATCTGAATCGTAGATGAATATGGGATTATTCCTAGTATGGGCGTGTCTGTAATCACTGTCATGCCAAACTGATTTGGATCTAGTCTGATGTTGCCACCATTGAACATAAAGTCAAATGTCATGAAAATGTGCTGGGCTTCTGATATTTGGTTCGACACAAAATTTCCTTCTTGCACTGATGAAGAATATGGATTCATCGTCAATGGCTTGATCATATACGTTCCTAGGTTCTCCGATTGATAAAATGGAGTTATTTCAAATTTTTGAAAAGTGACCCAAAAAGGTATTGCGTTGCAAAATTCCATTTCTCCGCCATTCATCATTGTAAAATAATTGAATTCTCCTGGACCGTGCCACCGGTATTCCATCTGATGCGCACCTACAATACTTAGTCCTGAGTGTGCAATAGGAATCACAATTACTGCTATTGCTATTGCAGTGATCACAGTATGCTTGTTTACCGTATCAGAACAACTCCATGAGTAGGGTGAATTTTGTGTTTACTTTATGTTTTCTCTGAAGATTCTTGATTATACAAATACCGTTAAAAATTCATGATAAATATGTCATGAGGATGTAATTGTTATCAAATTGAAGGATTGAAAATCTGTTGACCTGGATCGAACAAATATTACACAAGCAGTTTGAAATTCCCATCTGAAACAATGAAAATCCTCATGAAAGGATTATGTTCAAAATGCTACGATTCAGGGGTAACAATAGTCATTGATGATGAATCGGGTCTTGCCATGTGTGAGAAATGCATGAATTAGTATCATATTCTTCTTATTTCATTTTTAATCATCATTATTTTTCTGCTTGATGCTGCCTTGGGTTTTGTTCTTAATACTCCTGCACAGCACGGACATCGAAGACCCTTCCAATCTGTAAAAATGTCGCATGTGGTGCATCTCTTTTGCCCTGTTCCATATCTTGTGTGCGGCCTTGGTGGTTTTGCCACTTTATGTCGTGTGCAGATTCCCTTGCATGGCATTACCAAATATTCTTTTCATTTTGCAATATAACATGCACTGATAATTTGTTGGTATCTGTCATCAGTATTATCTAAATACAATTTTACAATATGCAAAATAAGTCATATTTCATTTCCACTTTCAATTGGTAGGGAAATTATACCTTTATCGATCAAATAGTTTATCATTTGAGCAAAGTCATTATCTGAAACCACTCCTTGAATCCACCAGTATGTTGTATTTTTTACCCAGTCTGGAATATCTATGCTGCGAATATTGTCATTGTTAATCTCAAACGGCACGTTGATCAAGTTTGTGTCTACGTATTTTTGAAATGCGTCAACTAAGTAGCCATCTGGCATCTTGCCGTTGAGCCATTCGATCACGAATTGTCTAATTACTTCTGGCATGCAGATATTATCTGAATCCACTATGTTGAATTCTGCTGTAACCTTCGAACCTGAATATTCTACATCGACAAAATACTTCCCTACTTGAAACACTGCTTTCTCAAATGCAAATGGTGAAGGTATGGGATTGCTCAACTTCGCTATTTCGATTGGAATTGCACTGCTTCCTTTTCCTGATTCGTCTCTGATGTGAATGATCGCAGGTTTTCCAGTAATCTCTGAAACTTCAATCGTGTAAAATAGTCTTTCACAATAACTGTAGGATGTCTTATCCATAACTATCGAAACTGTGGATTCTGCACTTACTGAGGGCAAAGATGCAAAGCTTGTTACCATGATCAAGCTAACGATGATGGGTTTTAGATTCACATGTCTTCTGAAAATACTGCTCAATAAAAGTCTCAAAATAATAATGAGAAATCTTTTTTAATGACTTGACTATACTTTGTTTATCGAGTTTTCTGCGGAAGCAAACTCTTTGAGTGTGTGGGTTGAAATATCCTCCCTCAAGGAGAATTTTATTGTTTAGCGTTGCTCAGTGTTTTGTTTGATTTACAGTTATTAATGGGGATTTTGCAATCCTGAATATGCCCAGTTATCAAGATCAAACGTGGATTAGATTATGGAAGGAAAACTCTCCTGAAATACGTGAACGTGTGATTGGATGGCGAAAACAGGCGGCAGTAACTAGAATTGACAAGCCTAGTAGGTTGCAAAGAGCTCGTAGACTGGGTTACAAGGCAAAACAGGGCATCATTGTTGTTAGAATGAGAGTAGGTACAGGTGGTATGAGAAAACAAAGACCTACTGGTGGTAGAAGGCCAAAACACCTCGGTGTCACTAGAATCAAGGCTGATGACAACATGAAGACTGTGGCAAACAGAAGGGTACTTGAGAGATATCCTAACATGAAACTTTTAGGTTCTTATTTTGTCTATAAAGACGGAAAACACTACTGGTTTGAAGTAATTTTGGCAGATCCTGATCATCCACGAATTGCTCAGGACAAAGAGCTAAACAAAAGAGCTCCTAGATCTGCATAAATTGAAATCATTCCTGTTCATTTTCGTTGCGTTAATTTTCGTTGTGACTCCCGTATACGGTCAGCTTCTATCGGATGCCACTGGGCTTGTTAATAGATTGGATGTGGAACTGGGCGGGCAAATATTTGAAGTCAAGACAGTTTCAAATTTTGACATTCGAGACTATGAGTTTGATGAAGATGAAAAAAGGCTGTCCATTTTTATTTCAAGTGGATTAGCAAACAACCTTGGGGATCTGATAATTCCTCAGAGTCTGCTTGGTGGCAATATGACATTTTATCTTAATGATCAGGAATATTTTCCAAAAACATCTGAGACTGAAAGAGTAACTTTTGTTACGTTAAACTTTACCGGCTTTGGGGATAACCAGTTAGATGTGTTTGGAACCACTTACTTTTTTGGTCTGACTGAAAAACCAGATGACATTCCAATCGAATCTCCATCCGAACCAAAACATGTGGAAACTGTTGACGATTCAGCAATATGGTTTATTCTGATAGTCGTTCCAATCGGAATCACTGCAATATCTGTAATTATAATTAAGAAAAGACATTGAGAATTATTTTTATTCTGTTTTGATTGATTGACTGTATGGATAACGCAAAGATGTCACTGATAGGCGGATTTGTAACCGTGGTCGTAATGTCTGTAGTGTTGGTTTTTGTTCGTTGAACTAGTCTTCGCTTAGTATCTGTTGAATCAATGATTCTATGTGACCTGTCTGTCCAAATGACACATCTCTGAGAATTCCTTTCCTGTCTACCAGAATTGTAGAGGGCGTTCCCTGTAGCGCAAATTTTTCAAATGTTTCAGCCGAATACTCTTTTGATTTCATGTATCCTTTCACTCTTTCAATTATCTGATTTTTGTATTCTTCAGGCTGTGAGTCAAAGTCTGGAATCTGTGGGTAGATGAATTGCAATATTTGTTCCTGACTTATTTCTCCTGAGGACTTAGTCAGGTTGTCCATTCCCAAAGGAAATGGGATTTTAAATGATAATTTGTTACCTTCTTGTAGCTGACCATACGTTGCAAGTGCTGATTTGGTCTCCCCTACCACTTCCCCTGTCTCTGCTAGCATTTTCAAGTTATCTAACGTGTTCTTATCAAAATCTTCAAATGCCGTGGCAAGGCCTAAAACCCTAACTCCATCGTCTTTGTATTTGTTGTAAATGTTGATTGCTTCTGGAATTGCATTCATGAAACAACCTGGGCAGTTAACCTGGAAAACTTCTAAAAGCACTATGTGATCCTTTTCTTGTTCAAAATTTGTTGGAGCCCCTTGCACCCATTCTGAAACTCCAAAATTCGGTGCTTTTTCTCCTATTACTGCACTCACATTCGCTCTTTGGTTTTTTCTATTAAATAGATATCTTATTCGCTCTTTGATCTTTTTTCAAGTAACCTAATATAGGACACGCAAAATTTCAAAGCAAAATGCAGGTAGTAACACAAGATAGATTGTCCCTTTTTGCGGAGATGGAATCAAAATATGAGCAAAAAGACGCTGAATATTTTATCTCTTTGCTGGAACATCCTGATTACGTAGTAAGAACAAGGGTTGCATGTATTTTGGTTGATTTTGGAGGAGAAGACAAGATTCCGTATATCGCGAAAATTTTAAAAAATGATGATAATGAACTGGTTAGACATGAGGCAGCTTTTGCACTAGGTCAAATGTCCTATTCCAGTGCGATTCCTCCATTAACTGATGCCACTCTTAACGATCCTAGTATGTTTGTCAGGCATGAGGCAGCTATTGCTCTTGGTGTAGTCGGTTCCAAGGATGCAAAAGATGCTTTGGAAAAAGCTTTGAATGATCCTGAGCATCCAGTTGTAGAATCGGCAGTTGTTGCTTTATCAAATATTGAGTTTATGGAAAAGTTAAGTAAGAACGAGGACTTTGCAAAGTTAACAGGTGGATGAGATGAATTTTTCGTATGGAGTAATAGCTGCAGTCGGTATTCTTGTCGCAATATCTATTGGTTTGATTTCAATGGATCCTGAAAATATAATTGAACCACGTATTGTTGAAACTGAAGATAGTCCAGTAGCTTGTACCATGCAGTGGGAACCAATGTGTGGTGTTGATGGTATTACATATGGAAATTCATGCATGCTGAATGCATCTGATACCGAGCTAGACTATGAGGGTGAATGTGAAATTGCCACTGTCAATTCCCACATTGTGCCAAAAACCGCCATAGCTGGTGAAATCTTGCTAATAGAAGTTGAATTTAGAGATGATGATAATAAAATAATTGATCATGTAAACTATGATATTTCTGCTACACAGGATGAAGAAGCAATCCTGTCTGACCCCGGTTCTCATAGACATCCTGGAATGCATCCCATTCATGAGACAAGTGTGTTAGGCAAATCTTCCGTTGAAATTACAGTTGTAGTGCAGGGATTGGGACATGGTGATGCAATTACCGAACCAAAAGGAATTGAAACTGTGATGACGATTACCCCTGAGGCAATGGCCGAAGAAGATGTAGATGTTGCATCTGTATCCGCTATGACGATAATGATGCCTCAGAATCACTCTGTAGACACTGCTGAAGGTTCAGGTTCTCCTGGATGTGATGAGACTAACGAGTGCTATCTTCCATATTCTTTAGAAATTCAAGTTGGTGATACTGTAACTTGGAATAATATTGATACTGCAGCACATACGGTGACTAGCGGAGATGTTTCTGAAGGGGCTGATGGTTTGTTTGATTCTGGTTTGTTTATGGCAGGTGCTACTTTTGAGCACACATTTGACGAGGTAGGAACTTTTGACTACTTTTGCATGGTGCATCCTTGGATGACCGGCATCGTTATTGTTTCTGAAGCAGTTGAGGAGATGCAAGCAGTTGAGGAGATGCAAGCAGTTGAGGAGATGCAAGCAGTTGAGGAGATGCAAGCAGTTGAGGAGATGCAAGCAGTTGAGGAGATGCAAGCAGTTGAGGAGATGGAAGCAGTTGAACTTACTGAACTAGATGTACAAGTGACATCCCAACCTATTTCTGAACCTGAACAATTATCCATGAATCTGTCTGTATCGCTTCCCGTGGGGTCTGCTGTTCCTGGATGTGAGGAAACTAACGAATGTTATATCCCTTATAATGTAACAATTGATTCTGGTTCAACCGTTTCTTGGATTAATGATGATACTGCAGCACATACAGTGACCAGTGGAACTATAGATGCAGGGCTTACTGGCGTCTTTGATTCTGGAATTTTCATGGCAGGCGCTACTTTTGAGCACACATTTGACGAGGTAGGAACTTTTGACTACTTTTGCATGGTGCATCCTTGGATGGTTGGACAAGTAACTGTCCAATAGTTGTTTTAACATGTTTTCTAAATGTTGATTAATCATTCAGTTTGCTCGATAAATTTATGGAGATATTAATTCCCAATCGTTTTCTCTGCATTCGCATTGTTTGTTGTATGCGTTGATGTAATTCATGTATTCCAAATCTGTACAAGGTCCTTGATCTGGAATTGTAATTTTGGATTTACACTTTCTACACTTTGCAATGAAATTGTCCAATTCTTTTTAACTTCAGATATTACTAAAAAACCAAATGATTGTTTTGTTTTTTTTATTTGGGATTTTGTAAATCTTAAAAATATGTGTTCATTATGTTGTTGACATTTACTACATTGCAATAACTTTGCTTCCATGAGCAGATGATTCAAATTTATAAATCTGCTCAACTGTCGAATCTTCAAATATTTCTGCATCATGTGTGATAATTAAAAATTGCATACGGGATTCAGAATTTGAAATATCTGACAGTTGTGAAAGCACACTTACTAGAGATTTCTTCCTTTCGGCATCTAGATGTGTTGTGGGCTCGTCAAGTATCATAAGGTTGAGGTTTGATGCTCCAAGAAGGCTTGCCATTCCTAGTCGTAGTGCCAATGCAACGCTAACCTTTTCACCCCCGCTGAGTGATTCCAATTCCAATACTTCACTCTTTGAATGGCATGTAATTGAAATGTCTCTTGTTTTCTCTGACAGTGAAATTCTTTGAATCTTTGTATTTAGTAAAGCAAGGTATTCTGATGCTTTGACCGCGATTGTATTTAGTGCCCAGGATCTGAGACTGGTTGCAACTGGTCCATCTCTGCTAAAAATATTGGTCTGAATTTCATTAAGATCTGTAACATATTCTTTGACAATTTTTAGTTCAGAAATAGCTTTTTTGATTGCAACTATCTGTTGTTCTCCCTTGGAAATTTTTTCTAGGATTGCACCCATTTGTTGATCAGTATGTGATAGTCTGGTTTGTTTCATGTTAACTGACATTTTAAGTTCATTGATCTGTTGTTCGTCAAATCCCTTGGTTTCTGTTTCTAATTTTGTGATGATGTTGAAAATCATTTTTGTATGTTCGTCTATTTTTGACATTTCAATCATACTCTTATTTGTGATCAGGGGTATTTTTTGCATCTTAGTTTTTGTATCATTTTGAATTTTATCTAGATCTTCTTTATTATTTATTGAATAAGCTCGGAGTGTAGCTTCTGCATCTCTTGAGATCTGCATTTTTTTCAAGAACTCTTTTCTCTTTTGATTGTACATGTCATTTTCTACTTCTTTTGCTTTGATCCTCTTTTGCAATTCTGTTATTTCTTGTCGAAGGTGTTCTTCTTGAAAGAATGGGTTCAATTTTTCTACATTAGAATCACATACAGGACATTTGTTGTTCTTGATTTGGAGTTTGGATGCGAGTGAGATTTTTTCTTTTAGCGCTATTATCTGATTTAACATTTCTTGATTCTTTCTTACAGTGTCTTCTATGGCCTCTTCAACTTTCTGTATTTTCGATTCTAATATTTCCTTTAATCCAATATATTCAAAACATCCCTTGCAATCTTGTATCTTGCGCTCGTTTTCATTAATTTCACGCTGAATTTTTTGGATTGCATTATTTGCATATTCTGAAAGTTCATTTTTCCTTGAATCTAGTTGATTGATCTTGTCAATTTTTGGTGCATCAATTTCAATTTTCCCCCTGATGATGTCTATCTCTTTTTTTAGCTCTTCTTGAATTTCACTTAGTTGTTTTCTTTTTGGAATTGCCTCATCCATCTCATTTTCATATTTTTGTAAATCTCGTAATAATATCTCGATATGGGTGTCATCATATCCTACATCTTGCTTTATTTTTTCACGAAATTCTTTGTTTATATTCTTCATGCATTCTGATGCGATATCTAGCTTGTCAATGCCTATTATGGCATTTAACATCTCTTTGAATTCTTTGGGCTTTGCATTAATAATCGAATTTAATTCCCCTTGTTGTACAATTGATGCAATTTTCAGCTTTTCAAAATCAAGCCCTATGATTTTTTCGATTTCACGGGTAGTTGATTCTCCATATTGTTTTCTTTCACCTGCGGCAATTTCAATAATCTCCTCTCCAACTATTTCTGTAAGTTTTACTGAAAGAGATCCTTTGTTATTTATTTTCCTTATCGTTTCAAATTTTTTATTTCTAATTGAAAAATTTATTTTTACAAATCCTTGACTGGCGCCATTCCTTATCAGTCCTTTATTTGATTTTCTTGTATGTTGACCAAATAATCCAAATGTAATTCCGTCTATGATGCTTGATTTACCTGCACCGTTACTACCTACAAAAACCGTAACTCCACTATTAAATTCTAATCTAGTATTAGAATGAGATAGAAAATCTCCTAACTCAATTGAGGTGATCATAATTTTTTCTCCATTTTAAATTTTTCATAGTTTTCACAAATTATTTGGAATGCTTCTGGTGTTTCTCCTTTTGATAAAATTGGAAGTAATTCTTTAATTGCAAATTTGGCTGTTTCTTCAGAACCTAGTGCATCTATCGACAATTTGTACATTTCGTCATCAATGACATTTGGTCTATCTAAAAACACTGATGAATTCGATATTTTTTTTGTATCAATTTTCCAAAAACATCTTAGAACTAATGAATTTAATTTTGAAATTTGTGTTTGTACGTGTTCTGTTTCTATATTTTTTCCATTAATTCTTATTTCTATGATTGGTTTTTTTTCACAACTCTCTATTTTTCCAATGATTTCGTCAATTGTTTTTTCTAACTCCTCATAATCTGTTTTAAACAAAAATTGTGCTCTTGTATTCACTTTCATCCATTCTACTTTTACATTGTCATTTGAGATGTCTACTTTAAAAAATCCTTTTTCAGTTTCTTTTATCCCTTCACTTGTTGTGGATTCAATTGAACCTGGATATGCAATTGGTCCGCTAAGATGATTGAACGTTTTAATGAATTTATCATGTAGGTGACCCATTGCATAGTATGTGAAATTTTTTGGTAGATCTGATGAATTTATTTCTCCTGCAAATTGATTTGCTTCAGAAATCCCTTCATGCATTACAAGAATTTTTTTGCCTTTGAACTCCGATGCTTTTTTTTCTACTTGTTTAAATTTTTCTTCATATGTGTGGATTTCATTCTTTCTAATTTTATCAAATCCCACAATCATTATATTTTTAAAAAAAATTTCTTCTCCGTGTTTGAGGTGTTTTGCAAATCCTAATTGATGATACACATATGGAATTGGGGTGTTTCTTATCCTGCTAATATCGTGCTCTCCTAAAATAAAAAATGATTCAATATTATGTTTTTTTAAATTTTTAAGAGCATTTGCCATTGTGAGTATTGCATTTCCATTTGGATTTGGTTTATCAAATATATCTCCAGAAAATATCACGAAATCTACTTGCTCTTGAATAGAAATGTCAATTGCATGATTAAATGAATCATATACATCGTTTTCTCTTTCATCTGCACCATATTGTGTTAATCCTAGGTGTGTGTCTGCTATGTGGGAAAATATCATTTATTCATCAACCAGATCGTGACGAATTATTTTTTGTGTATTTTCGTTACCAATATTTTTCATTTTGTGAGCCATTTCCCATTCTTGTATGGGATCACTATCTGATCCTACAATTTTGTCTTTTTGTTCGTCGATTTCCACAACTGCTGGTAAATTAACCCATTGCCCTGTTAATATGGCATTACCTACGTTTAGTGATGTAATCTGATTGATTAAATCTCTGCTTACTGATTCTACTGAATTCATTATTTGATTTTGATCATCTGGCTGAATTAACCTCATAATTGCAAATGAACCCATTTGACTCAGAACATTTGGATCTATGTTTTTTGGTCTTTGTGATACTATTCCTAAACCGATGCTGAATTTCCTTCCTTCTCTAGCTATTTTTGACATCCAATATTTTGCATCTGCTTTGTCATCTTTTGGAATAAAGACATGAGCTTCTTCCACAATTATGAAAACTGGTGAATTAAAATGAAACCTTTTTGATATTTTTTGATTATTTTTCTTTGAAATGGTAGCTTTTTTTCTATCATCTAATATTTCTCTAAGGTAAAATGCAAGGGAGATATTTGCTTGTTTTTCACTAAACGCTCCTGTGTTGATGATGTTTAGATATCCTTCTTTAATTAACGATATTGGATTTTCTGTATCTGGGTCTAATATGTCTCCAAATCTTACTTGTGCTAAATCTATTTTTTCTTGAACTCTTTGAGCTGCGTGCTTGTTTTCTTTTTCATCGGGATCTTTGATTATTTCATCAATATTGTTTTTTAATGTAATCCAGAATTCTTTAGATTGCTTTACTTTGAGTGTAAATGCTTTTTTAAGTACACTTCTCTGAACTGCCCAAGTATCTGGAATTTCAAAAACTTCTGCAAGTTCTTCGAATTCTAAATGCCGTGGATTAATTTTAGCTTCTAATGAATTAATATTTTTTAATTCAATTCCTGAATATTCATCATGATAATCAAAAATTATTGTGGTACCATTTACATCTGCAATTTTTTTTATAATTAAAGAAATTAAATTACTTTTACCCATACCTGTCATCGCTAAAACTGCAAGATGTCTTGGAATTAGTTTTGCCAAATTGATTCTGGCTTCTATCTCCTTATTTCTTAATAGACAACCAATTCTAACCCATTTTTTTTCTTCTTGGGCAAATATTGTCTGAAGATCTTTTGTAAGTGCATATTTCACTTCTGTACCTGGAAATGGTGGGATTGAAGGCAAAATCATTTTTCCTTTTTTTAAATCATGAAGAAATCCTAAAACGTCTAAATTTGAAATAAAACTCTTATCTCTGGAGTTTCCATCTGCAAGATCTTTACTTTCTTCAGCTTCCTGAAAATTCTTTATATCGTTAAATGCATCGCTAATGATGATTGATTTTCCTACGAGGCAAAGAATTTCTCCTTCATTTGAGTTCACAATAACATATTCTCCTATTGCTAACGGTTTCAAAGACTGAATGTTGATGACATCTGGTTTTGATTCACCCACTACAAATCCTATCTTCATCCTAATACCTCTCTAGAACCAATCATATTTGACATTCCAAATAATCTAACTAATCTGTCTATGTCTGAACCCGAAATTTTACATCTGTTATGTGCTAATTTCAATGAATATGGATATCCACGAATACACTGTTTGTTTATTTTATTTATTATGTCCTTAATTTCGTCTGTAGTATGATCTGGACCAAATAATTCTATTTTAATTAGTGGGACTGATTCATTGAGTCTAGCAAAAACGTGAGAGACTATCTTGCCTGATCCATAATCTCGATTTTCAAAAATTTCGCTAAAACCTTTACTCTTTGTTGTATAGTTGTAATAATACATTTCTCCTAAACTCGCACCTAATTCTTTGAATCTTCCTAATGTGTTTGAAGTTTTAGCAATGAAAACTACATTCTTTTTTTTTAATGCTTCTTTTAGATTTTTCCCTATACCAATTCCCTGTCTTCTGTCAAAATGTGAAGTTATAGAACCATCCATCAAAACAAGTTCAACCTTGTTTTTAGCTTCGTCGCAAACAGTAATTTCCATTAAACTAGCTTTTATTTCTGGCTGAACATCGTTTGTTTTAATTCCGTGTGCATGATCTTCGGATACAACTACTTCATTTTTTTTGATTGCAACTGCATCTGCTGCCCATAATTCTGCCCCTTGAAATTTTCCTAAATTATAGCTACTATCTATGCCTGCAATATCACATTCTTCAATTTTTGGTTCATACTCTATCCATGTTTTTTTTGCAATCTCCTTAATTTTTTCTTCATCTGGGTTATTAAGACGTGAAATTATCCCTTCTCTGTTCTTTATGGCATCTTTGTATAAGCTATTTAGCACAAGTTGACTTGATTTGTCTGAATAAAATCTTTAGGTTATGTCAAACCTTGACAAAGCTGATCCATCTGTTCCTCATCCTATCTTGCCCTTTAGAATAATTTTTTCATCTGTGTTTGAAGGGGTGGTTCTATCGACGTATCTGATCTCATACTTGTCTCCGATGTGGATTGTTTTTCCATTCAGCTCTCTGGGAATCTTGATCACGACCTCAAACGTATCTGTATTCGGACCTGTTTCGATTAGATATGGTGAATTTGCATCGAATTTTGGATTATCTGATGTGGCCCTGATGCCGCCCTCTCCTCTGAATTCTAATTCCCTTAGCGGTATCTTGTCCTCATCTTTTGAATCCTTGTTTGCATCAGGTTCGTAAATTCTTACAGCGAATTCATGTCCTATCCTGGATGATCCGTTACCTGATGATTCTATGTTTGCAAATGTTTTTGTCAACGGTACCGACTTAACCAGTACTCTATTTTCTCCCGCATGGTCTGAACTATCCATGTATTTTATCAATACAATATCATCTTGGCTTAACGCTCTGCCGTCAATTGTCTCTGGAAGTTCTAGTTTGATATAGAACTGTCCCGTGTTTTGTCCTGTTTCAATCATGTTTTCAGGACCGTCAATTTGGATTCCGTTGATTGTGAATTCAAACAATCCCTGAGTTGGAATTACTTCTACGCCTTCATGTGCGACATTCAAATCATGATCTGTTATGTAGAAATTGACTACGGACATGCTTGACGCAGGAATCGTCTCAATTTCTTTTTCTGAAGCAGGAATGTGAATTACGTCCTTTTGCAGATCTGTAAAGTCAATTGAGCTTGACAGCATTCCTCTCTGCTGCATTTGTTCAGCTGTTTCAGATTTTACACAAGCTGGCATGCCGTTATTTCTTATCACTAACTCCAGCCATGCATTACATTGAATGGATTCTGCTGCAATTCCGTTTTTAAACTGTTTCGTGGGTGATTCCAAGGATGCATTTGCAAAATTCATCATTGAGAATATTGAGATCATCATAATGCTAAAGAGAATTTTATTTGAAATCATGATTTGATATGTTTATTTTTTTTTATTTTAAATAGATTGATGATGAATCTGCTTGATTTTCTTTAGCATCATATTGGAGTGCTACGTCTCATGTGTGGGTAGAATCTTTGAAACTGGTTAAAGACGCTGAATTGTTTGCAAAAAGAAATCTTTCCGGGGTTTTTTACATAGATGGGGATATTCCTTATTCGAAACATCTTGATGATGTGATGAATAGGATGAAAAGTTTGGGTATTGTGGATGAAGATGTTCTTTGTTCTGGGTGGCTTTATGATACGATGGAACAGACGCCTGTTAATTTTGATGACTTGTATGAAAGATTTGGCAGCCGTATTGCGGTATTGGTCTCAGATCTTACTCAAGACATGACGTTGTCAAAAAAGAAAAGAGCGCGGGCGTATGTTTTACAGCTAAAAAATTCTTCATTTGATTCGAAGTTGATCAAACTTTGTGATATTTCTGCAAATTTGAGCTATTTAAAAAATCATGACATGTCAAAATCAAAAAAATCTCGTCTTATGAGGCAACAACGACGATATTTATTTGCAATAAGAGATGATTTATTGATAAACGCCAATTATCCTGGCGTACAGATTCTGTTAGAAAGAACCGAGCAAATTCTAAGTGGGTTTGTTAGGAGATCTTCTAGACCAAAATCAAAATTTTGAATACTGTTGTGATGATTGCTAAATTAATTAAGTAATTGTTTCTAGTCAAACTGTTTGACACGAATTGGTCTGTTGGGATGTGGTGCAATTGGAACTCAAATTGCAATCGCGATAGATTCTGGAAAAATTCCCGCCACTCTCACCCACGTTTATGACGATTCAAAGGAAGCATCTGCAATTTTGGTTGAAAAACTAAAAAATAAACCTGAAATTGTTGAGAACCCTCACCTGTTGTCTTCCCATCCTGTTAACATTGTGGTTGAGGCAGCTTCACAGGATGCTGTGAGGGATGTGGGATTGAGTATTCTCCAAAACAAACGCGATTTTATGATCATGAGTGTTGGAGCTCTGCTTGATGAATCCATCTATGAGATACTGTCTGACGCTTGCAGGGATTTCAAAAAAACAATCTTACTTCCATCTGGAGCAATTGCTGGTTTGGATGGAATTAAATCGATTAAGGGTGAATTGAATTCTGTCTCGATAACTACTACCAAGCATCCTCGTTCATTGAGGGGTGCAAAATTTTTTGAAAATTCTGAAATCAATTTGGATTTGATTGAAATTCCTGAAACTGTTTTTGAAGGCTCTGCAAAAGAAGCTGTTTCACTGTTTCCCGCCAATATCAATGTGGCTGCATTGATCTCCTTGTCTGGAATTGGTAGTGAGAAAACACGTGTGAAGATAGTCGCAGATCCAAATACTGATAAAAACACACATCATATTGAGGCATCTGGAAATTTTGGCACGATGACGTTTATCATCGAAAATTTCCCTGATCCTGCCAATCCTAAAACTAGTAGGTTGGCAATTCTGTCTGCAATTGAAACTCTGAAAAAATACTGCTCAGACGATATTCAGATTGGCACATAATCAGGCAATAATCCCTCTATTTGGCCCAAAAACATGAAAATACAAACCTGATGATTCTTTGATTTTTAGCTCATCCTGGTTGTCAACGGATCATTGTATATGTGAACATCGAGCTGGTGTCTCTGCTTAATTTATTTTCTTTAGATATCTTCATGTTGAAGATCATCAAGCAATCATAAATTTCAAAACTTCTTTTTGTATGCCTGTTTATCGTGATGTTGATCTGAGTTCTTAATTGATTAAATCAATGCCCCATCAATTCGTGTTTTAAAGAAATAGACAAATTAACAAAAAACAATGCATTATAAAGGATTTTGGATTTGAGATGACATCGCATTAATTTGAAAAAACCATGAACAAAGAGGTAGGTTTATTCTTTCTTATTGGATTGAAAAATCATGAGTATTTTGGAAAATCCAAAACTAAAATTTCTTTTAATTGTCCCTGTCATTGTACTGATTATGTTTTTTGGAACTAGTATCATGGAGTCTGGAATCCCTGATAACGAGGGAAGACGGGAAATGATTCTGGCCCAATTCAAAATTAATTATGAATCCATGATGGTTGCATGCAGTGAAAATGTTCTCACCCCCGAAGAACTGCAATCGTGTTTTAATGCATTTGACGAGGTAAGAGAGTTTTGCGCAATTGAAAGCGCAGATCAATGTGGTGATGAAAATATGGAAAAATTGGAACAAAAATTACTGGATCTCTAATTGTCAGCATTCTGCAATCATTCGGCACGCCTTCTATGAATGAGGAAAAAATCACGATAACTTTTTCTTGATTTGCTCATTATCGTTTTTTTGATTAAATCAATAACTGATGAAAATTTCTTTTAATGTCGTGTTGAATACAAAACTCCAAGATCTGCCTTTTCCTTAGTTTAGTCGTGAAATCCTCGTAAAATAGAGGGCAATATTTGCCACATTTGGTGATTTTTTAGAAAATTTTGGTCTACTTCCTATTCTTTAAATCCAATCCGATTTGAGTTTGTACTGTTTATGCTGATGCAGAAATCATCCCATCTTAAAGATGAAATCATGAAACTAAAGAAAGAAAAAGATGTGGTAATTTTGGCACATAACTACCAAATTCCCGATGTGCAGGATGTCGCTGATTTCACTGGAGATTCTCTAGGTTTGTCTAGGCAGGCAGCAACAGTTTCCCAAAAAACTATTTTGTTTTGCGGTGTGAACTTTATGGCTGAGACTGCTGCCATCATTAGTCCTAAAAAGACAGTTTTGCTTCCAGATCTTGAAGCCGGGTGCTCTCTGTCTGATTCTATCACCGTAGATGAATTACGTAATTGGAAAAAACAACATCCTGGAGCCATTGCCGTCGGATATGTCAACACAACCGCGGAGATCAAGGCAGAGCTTGACTACTGCTGCACCTCATCAAATGCGGTTAGTGTGGTGAAAGCAATTCCCAATGACAAGGACGTCTTATTCTTACCTGACATGTTCCTTGGGTCTTATGTTGCAAAAATTACTGGCAGAAAGAACATGCACATATGGGCTGGTGAGTGTCACGTTCATGCGGGAATCACTCCTGAAGATGTCACTAAAAAACTAAACTCTATGAAGGATACCGAGTTTGTCATTCATCCTGAATGCAGCTGTACAACTCCCCTGATGTATGACGTTGCAGATGGCAGCTTCGATGATCAAAAAGTTTCAATTCTGTCTACAGAAGGAATGCTCAACCATGTGAAAAAATCTGATACAAGGAATTTCGTTGTTGCAACTGAAACCGGAATTTTGTACAGGATGAAAAAAGACAATCCTGACAAAACGTTCATCCCTGCGTCTGAAAAAGCTGAATGCCAATACATGAAAATGATCACGCTTGAAAAAGTATATGATGCGTTGGTCCATGAAAAAAATGTCGTTACCGTTCCAAAAAATATTGCAGACAAGGCTCGTCTGGCAATAAATAGGATGCTTGCAATTAGCTAGATAGTGTGTGATGATTGGTAGGGCTATTTGGTGGGACTTCGAAAGATCCTAATCTCAAAACTAACGTTAAAAAATTTAAGGAATTCAAGAAACTACTGAAGGCAAAAAAGTATGATGAGTCTCTGGAAGCAGGTTTGAGTCTTTTGAAGACTGCTCCAAACCATCATGACGCCCTGTTCATGGTTGGAAGTATCTATTATTTGAAAAACAAGTACAAAGTTGCAATATCTTATTTTGACAAATCCCTTGACATTGGGGAATACGATGTCGATGTTTTGCTTTTGAAAGCTTATTCCCATCAAAAACTGGGAGAAAAAAATCGGGCTGTCTCTTGCTGTAAAAAAATTTTGGAAATTGATCCAAAGAGTCAACCCGTTGACGAATTATTATTAGAACTTGAGACCTAGATTTCCAGGCTCATGTCGATTCCGTGAACCGAATTCGTTATGCTCCCCACAGATATGATGTCCACTTCCGTTTGTCCATATTTTGAAATATTTTTTATGTTGATTCCCCCCGATGCCTCGATCTTAATCCTGTCTCTGAGTTTTTTATCCTTGAGAATTCTGATGGTTTTTTTGATTTGAGCCGGTGTAAAATTATCTAGCATGACTATGGTTGCATTTTCTTTTGCTGCCAGTACTGCATCCTCGGTGTTTTCAACTTCAACCTCAAACCTTGTGTGTTTTTTCTTTGTTTTTTTGATCAAATTTGGCAGTGATTCTCCTATTGCAATGTGATTGTCCTTGATCATCACCATTTCATCTAGTCGTAATCTGTGTTTTTTGCCGCCTCCTATCTCTACTGCCTCCTTGTCAAAATATCTTAATCCAGGAGCCGTCTTTCTGGTGGCATACAACTTTGTTTTCTTAGGAATTTTCTTAACTAATTCGTTTGTCTGAGTTGCGATGCCACTCATTCTTGTAAGGAGATTTAATGCAGTTCTTTCGCATGTCAGAATATTTTTTGCGTCTCCGGTAACTGTCATTATTGTTTGATTTGGTTTAATTTTGGAGCCGTCTTTTTTCAAAATCTTGGCATTGCATTTCTTTAACTTGAAAATTTCTCTTGCATGATGTGTCCCTGCAACTATAGCATTTTCTCTGGTAATTATCCTGACTGATATCTGTTTCTTTTCTAAAAGTGCACTTGTTATGTCTCCTTTCCCTATGTCTTCGGCAAGAAACTGAGACAGCTGTTTTTTTGCGTTAAATGAAAAAGTCATTTTAAATTATCAATGTAATTTTGAAGAATTAGAAATTTTCTATGTCACTTTGATTGCGTATTTCCCTTTTTTAGTAATGTTGAGGGTTTTGGATATTTCTGAATTTGTAGGGTCTACTACTAGAACTACTCCGTTCCAATCTGGAGTAAGGTCCGAAGACTTGCAGCTTGGACATACCTTGAGGGTTGTTACGAATTTACATTTACGACATGCCATTTCCCTAGCCATCTTAACTCGCCTCTACTTTGGCCTCTTTTGCCGGTTCGTCTGAACCGCCACCTGCTTTTTTGATCTCTTCTGCAATCCATTCGTCTGCACCGAGGAATGGTTGTCTGCATGTAATTCCGATCTTGCCCATCGCGGCTGCCTTGCCTAACGAAACGGCAGTGATTCTTGCACGAAGCATCGAACCTACTTTGAGGGTTCTTCCACTTTGGTTAGCTAAAATAATTCCTGACTTAACGTCACTCTTAAGATAATCGTCCATAACTTGTGAAAGGTGTAGCAGTGCATCTGTTGGACCGATTCTGACAAATGCCCCGAAGTCTGTAATGTCTACGATTTCACCTTGAACAATCTCCTGTAATTTTGGATAAAATGTCAATGCTTCAAATTCCACTTTGTGAAATGTTCCACCATCACCTGCGATCATTTTTCCCATTTCGTCTACTTTGGCATCCAAGATCATTATGATGTAACCCAAATCTGCATTTATCATGCTCTCGTATTTTTCTTTGAGGATGTTTACTGCAGCCTTTTTGAGTGTAGTTCCAAATAATCTTGGGGGAATCCTAACAACATCAACTAGGGTGGATATAGAAAACAAATGTACTTTTTTTCTTGAATTTCAATTTATGAATGTTTAGGTGATTTATGCGTAAATTTTCAAAGATATTCTTAATTTTTTCAACAAATGTAATTTTTTTGGCATGTCGATTCCATTCCTAAGTCAATTGCTGATCGATTAGCTACTATTGACATGAGTTGATAGAAATGGTTTTTGCTCTTTTTCAGTTCTAATTTGCAAAAATATCTTAATTATTTGACTTTAAAAAATTGGTATTTGTACAGTGGCTTTTGACATGTGGTTTCTAGATGTGACCAGAAAATTCTCTTTTTGTTGTCTGTATATTGTACCCTTTGGATGTTGTTCTGAGAGTACACAATTTAATAGAATTGATGTTTTTGAAAAATTAGATGGTGGAAAAATGTCCCGACTGTGGATTGACGTTATTACTTACTGCTTACAGTCTCAATGTGACAAGTGGCAAGGAACGCATTGGGTTTAATCCCATTCTGAGTGAGAGTGAATTAAAGCCAGATCAAAAGTTAGGAAAATTGTGCAGAAAATGCCATTGGAATTCTATGGGAATCACTAAAACTGATTTAGAATAATCTTTCAAAAATTTGGTTAATCTAAGCCCGATTTGTTGATAAATCAATAATGTTGGGATGGTTCTATTCCGCTTATGTTTAAATAATGCAAACCTGCTTTTTGACGCTATGGTTGGAATCGATCAGGTTTTAGAAAAACTTAGCACTGTCATTGATCCTGATTTGAAAAAAGACATCGTGTCAATGGGAATGATTAAAGACTTGGAATTGGCTGATGGTAATTTAAAATTTACCTTGGAATTAACAACTCCTGCATGTCCGTTCAATGTGGAAATTGAGGATGATGTCCGAAAGGCAATTGCCGAAATATCTGATTTGAAAAACTTTGATTTGAATGTCACTGCAAAAGTGATGGAAGGTCGTTCTCTTGAGGATGATGTCGGTATGAAATCCGTCAAAAATATCATTGGTGTTGCAAGTGGAAAGGGTGGTGTCGGAAAGTCAACTGTTTCTCTAAATTTGGGGTTGGCCTTGGCCAAAGAAGGGGCCAAAGTTGGATTATTAGATGCTGATATTTACGGTCCAAGTATCCCGTTGATGCTTGGAATGAAAGACGGTTCCATGGAAGTTGAAGATAACAAGCTTCAGCCGGCAGATTCTCACGGATTAAAGGTCGTTTCATTTGGTTTCTTTGCAGATCAGTCCAATCAGGCTGCAATTTATCGTGGTCCAATTATTTCTGGAATTCTAAAACAATTCTTGGTAGATACCAATTGGTCTGATTTGGATTATCTTATTGTGGATCTTCCTCCTGGTACTGGAGATATCCCATTAACTCTGGCACAAACCATCCCCATCACTGGAATTTTGGTTGTTACTACGCCTCAGGATGTGGCTAGTCATGTTGCAGTGAAAGCTGTTTCTATGTTTGAAAAACTAAATGTTCCAATCATTGGAGTTGTAGAAAACATGAGTCACTTTATCTGTCCTAATTGCGACGATAAACACTACATATTTGGTGAGGGCGGTGCAAAGAAAATAAGTGAACAATTTGATATGCCTTTCCTGGGAGAGATTCCGTTGAATGCTGGAATCATGGCAGGTTCTGATCTTGGTAAGCCTATAATGATCACAAACCCTGATTCCCCAAGTGCCGATGCGTTTAGAAAGAGTGCTAGGAATATTGCTGCACAATGCAGCATCATTGCAGCAAAATTACAAGAAGAGATGGAATCCGAGGGTGCCTCGTCTGACGAAGTTCAGCCATCATCTGGGGAAAGCACATCCTGATCTGAATTCCTGTGCACTTACCTGATTCTTTAAGAGAGCAAATGAAAATTCCTCTGGGGGCTCTTTTACCTGAAAGTCAGGTAGATAAACAAAATATTCAAAAATTTCTGACGGACAATCCGTATGTGATCACTGTGGGGGATAGAACCACTGAGAAGATGATTAACTTTGATTTGATTCCATCATTGCAAATCACTGACGGTCAGGAAAAAAGAAAAAAAAGAGATCCTCCAAAGGTTTCTAATGCCGTAGAGTTGAAAGTTGACAATCCTGCAGCCGAAATTACCTTGCCATGTATTGAACTTATCAAAAAGGCCTTTGACATGAATCCTCCCGTACGAATTAATGTTGATGGGGAGGAAGATCTTCTTGTATTGCCTGTTTGTGTGTATGCTCCCGAAAATTCTGTCGTTCTTTACGGTCAACCAAATGAGGGATTGGTAATTGTCAAGATCACTCCACAAATTAGAAATAAAACACAATCTCTTCTTGATCTAATGGAATAATCGGGGTGTGATGAGACGGTGGCTGTATGATTGATGATTACCCCACTAAAACTTCTGACCCTATTAATTCATAAATCAAAATAAATCCAATTTTGAGAATTTTTTGTATGTCTGATCCTTTTCATCTTGGTGAACTTTTGCAATGTATCTATAATTGAAGATCTTGGACTTTGTGCAATTTGGTGAGATGCGTTGAAAATGATGGTGTTGAGATGATCAATTATTGCGTGAAACGTGTCTCGATCATGGATGTCAAAAACGTTTAGTTGCGCAAATGCAAAATACTGACATTTCAAAATAAACACCAATTATTTGAAGATAATTGATGAAGTTAGATTCTGAACTTACGTTGCAAATTTTAGAAAAAGTGGGCGTTTATTCGAACAGATTTTCAATTCCTGAACCAAAGATGCTTCTTACCACAAAGGAAGTTTTGGACATGCCACGTGAAATGACCGAAGGCAGGAGAACTTCTGCTTACAAATACTATGGCGTATCTTATCTCCAACATAACCTTGTTTTCATCAATGTAAGAAAAATTCCTGATGAAAAAACATTGGAAAACACAATAGTTCATGAACTGATTCACATGAGGTTTCCGTATCTTGCACACGGAAAGAGATTCAACAAATTGGTCCGTCAGGGACTAAGAGGAAAATCGTTCTTGCCATATCGGAAAAGAGTAAAGGCTGTTAGAATCTGATTGCATTTTTAAAACTCTCGTTGAATGCAGCTTAGTGTTCATCCAACTGCCTTAAATTTTGAATATGTGTGAACAGTCTGCGTGGTGTTGGACTTTTTTTTGGCTTCACTGACGTATGTCTTCTACAATCAACGTCATGTCCAACTCATCAATTTGATCCTGAATCGCTTTTTTTAGCGTTGTATCGTGCTTGTCACAGAATTTGAAATAGTTGTCTGCTGTATGGAAACATCCGCAAATCCACTCTGTTTTCTTGTCTCCTTCAACAGTCCACTTTGAATATTTTCGCTCAGACATGTCTTCTGAACCTGAAACATGTTCTAAAAATTTTTCTTAAACAAAAAGGAAAAAAATGTTTAAGGACAGCCTTCCATCTTCTGGATAAAGTAGCCGTTTTCCTTAATTGCCTGTTCTACAGGCTCTGGTGCTCCTTGTGAGTGACAAAAAGTACATTCGTTTGTTGTCATTTCTGCTTCACCTTCGCCGACCGACTTCAGCCACTCTTTTCCATATGTTAGGGCCTTGTCGTGATCTTTTTCACCAGTGATTACGTCAAAGTGCATGGTATGTCCATCTGCTGCTTTGACGTAAGTGTCGTATACGTGAATTTCCATGATTGTAATTGAATGAAGGGATATTTAATTCAAAACCTAGTCTTGCATTCACCCATACACAATTAATCCCATGATTGGAATTCTGAGATGGCGATGCTGGGTCTCACAAAACAACAAAAAACTGTTGTATGGGGATCCTGGCTGGGTTGGTCCCTAGACGGGTATGATCTGGTATTGATGCTGCTTGTCATACCACTGATCAGTGAGTTGTTCTTCCCCTTGGCCAATCCTATGTTTGCAATACTTGCCACATTTGCGGCTTATGTGGTCACTTTGATCATGCGTCCATTTGGAGGTGCGTTCTTTGGAAACTTCGGTGACAAGCACGGACGTAAAAAATCCATGATCATCACAATAATGGGATTTTCTATTGCAACGTTTGCAACTGGACTTCTTCCTACCTGGGAGATGGCGGGACTGATGGCTCCTGTATTTCTTATCCTGTTGAGGTTCCTGCAGGGATTCTTTGCAGGTGGTGAATGGGGAAGCGGTGCAGTGATCACAATGGAAACTGTACCAAAAAAACACAGGGGGTTGCTATCCGGATTCCTTCAAAGCGGTTTTAATTTCGGATTTGTAATTGCCGCAGTTGTGTTTCATTTGACATTGTCTGTGTTTCCTTCCGAACAATTTGCTGAGATTGGATGGCGGGTGATGTTCTTTACCGGAATTATTCCTGGACTTGTTGCATTGTTCATTCGATTTAAAATGACAGAATCTGAAGCATGGCTTGCAAAGTCTAATTCAAAATCATCAGGAGGCCCCAAAGAAAAATCTCCTATCCGTCACTTGCTTTTTTCAAAACGTGAAAGAAAGCGTTTTTTCTTTGCATTGATTCTGATGACTGGGTTGATGTTCTCATACTATGCCACTATGGGTTTCTTTCCGACCTTCTTAGAAAACTATATGGTTTTGGAAAAATCTGAAATTGCATTGTTGATGATTGTTGCCACTGTAACATCTCTAAGCGGAACTATACTTGCAGGATATCTTAGTCAGATAATTGGTAGAATGAAGTCAATTGCCGTTTTTGCAGCTACATCTGCAATACTTGCAGTGCCTGTTTTGTACGGCTTGTTCAATGCGGATACCTTTCTTGAAAGGACAATATTTACAATCGTACTGATAATGGTTGCCACTTCTGGTTTTGGTCCCATTCCTGCATTTCTATCTGAACGATTTTCCACCGGTATCCGAAATAGTGCAAGTGGTTTTGCATACAATGGGGGGCTGCTTTTTGGCTCCTGGGCGCCATTGATTGCCGTAAGTGCTCTGTCCGGCAATGAGAATCTTGTCCCTTTTCTACTTGGTGCGACAGTTATTGTTGGTGCATTGATAATTCTTGTAGGTGCCCGAATCAATCCTGAAACGCGAGATGTAGACCTTACAAAATCTTAGATGTTGCTTATTCGAAATGGTTTTCTAATCCTAAAACAATTCATTTTCATGAAGCACCTTGTAGAAGTGAAGATTGCTCCTTCTTCTGATATTCTCGTAGAGCTTGATGATGCGAATTCCCCAAACACAGTATGTGAATTGGTTGAAAAGTTACCGTTCTCAGTTGAGTTGAATGTCTGGGGTGATGAGATCTATACCTCGAAATCCCCTGTTTCACAACCTGAAGAAAATGCAAAGTCTCCTGTCAGTTTGTTTGATGTTGCATATTGGCCTACTGGCAAGGCTATTTGCTTGTTTTATGGCCCTACTCCGATGGGAAAACCTGGAGAGATAACTCCTGCTTCTCCAGTTAACATAATTGGGAGGATTATGTCTCCTGACAAATCTGTTCTGGAAAATGTTAACAGTGAACGCGCAACGTTTTGCCTGAAATCCTGAGCTATTTTTCCAGTATTGTGATTTCTGTGATCTTTGGTTCTAGAACAAATGCCCTGAAGTTTTTGTTAATTCCTGAATAAATTACCCATGCAACAGGATTACTCTGCATGAATTTTTCGTCTGTATTTGATGGAAATGCATCAGAATTGGGATGAGAGTGAAATATGCCTATGATCTCTATACCCTTTTCTTCTGCTGTCTTGTACGCTTCAATCAACTGTTCGTTTGAAATTGTAAAATTCATGGGTGACTTTTCAATGTTCTCTGTTAGAAAAATGTCTGAAATTAGATTTCCTTTTCCAAACAGTATGGCGCATGATTCATTGGGCTTTTGATTTTCTGAATATTCAGACAGAATTTTTTTGTCAGAACTTGATATGATTATTTCTTGCAAGTCTATTCTACGTTGACAGTTCCCACCATCCATGGGTGCAAGATGCAGTAGTACTCGTAGTTTCCTGCCTCTGTAAACGTGAACTCGTACAGGTCTCCTGCGGACATGACGTCCGAATCAAACACTCCATCAAATCCGTCGTTTGGATTTCCTGACGTTACGGTGTGCATCGTGTTGTCTACGTTGTCCCACACGATTGTGGTCCCAATCTCTACGTCTATGTTCTCTGGATCATAATACAGCTGTCCATCCTCCGGAATTGCAGCTCCGTCTGGAATCATCACTTTGATCGGCTCCTTGGGCATCTCTATTACCAATGTCGATACCATCCATGGATGCACAATGCACAAGTACTCATATTCGCCTATTTCCAAATCAGTTGTATCCAGTCTGTATACTTCTCCGGCATTCATCAGACTTGAGTCAAATGTTTCTCCAAAGTCAGATGAACTGGTGACTGTGTGTGCAACCGTGTCTACATTTGTCCACTCTACTGTATGTCCCTGCGGCACTATTGCCACATCTGGTTCATAATCTGGATTTCCTTCCTCGGCCGAACCCACAAGAATTTCTACTGGGAAAATTGGTCCTGAAGGGGTGACGTCTACTTCGGGTTCTTCAATTCCTATTTCCTGAGGAATCATGTATGTGTCTGGAGCCGAGAAAACTCCAAATGATACCCACATGATTATTCCTGCTGCTGATGCCATTGCTGAAATTGCCCCAACTGGTTTTGCCGCACTCGGATGCTTCATTGATAGATATGCGAAGACAACTGCGGGGAATGTGATTGCCATTAAAATTCCTGCTAATGTAATTACAAAGTTTGACGTATTCATGGTCAAGGCGTACATTCCAAAACTCAATGATATTGACAAAATCACCAAAGTTGTTGCCTTGGCTCTGTTACTGGTTGAAACTCCACCATCAAGGATCCCTGCTGCCAGAAAAATCAATCCTACGAACATTGTAAGTCCTGTCAAGGCGTGCATGCCGTCGATGAATGTGTGTGCGAGTCCTGCATACGACAACGTAAGGCCAGCCAAGCCTATGGCTGTGAGTCCCATTCCTGGCATCATGAGGTCCCAATTACTCATTCAAAATAGCTGATAGGATTAAGATACTTAATCCTTGCGAAATCTGTTAGATCACCTCGACGAAGAAATTAAATGGCTTTGGAATAGCATAGAGTGAATTGGGATTTAATGAAATATTAGAGATATCGAAACCTCGAATTGTAGTTCTTTTGGTTATCACTGCAGTCACATCCATGTATGCAGCTAGCAAGCTGGTTCCTGGGGCTCCAGATCTTGAATATTGGTATTATTTACACATAATCATCGCTGGTGGGCTGGCATCTGCTGGTTCTAGTGCTCTTAACCACTATTATGACAAAGACATAGATCCAAAAATGTCTAGGACGAGTTCTAGACCCATTCCATCTGGTCGAATGAAGGCATCAGGGGTTCTGGCATATGGACTGGCTGTAAGCTGCATTTCTGTAATCTATGGATACTTTGCACTGAATCCTGTTTCGGCTTTTTTTATCGCAGTCGGGATCTTCTCGTATGTGATCATCTACACAGTTTGGCTGAAACGAAGAAACTCATCAAATATTGTGATTGGTGGAATTGCTGGCAGTGCTGCAGCATGGGCAGGATGGGCAGCAGCAACTGGCAGTATGGATCTGCTGGGATTCTTGGTGGGATTCTTGGTGTTCGTGTGGACTCCTTCTCACTTTTGGTGTCTAGCAATGAAAATTAAAGATGAGTATGCTGAAGCTGAAGTTCCAATGCTTCCAGTTGTAATTGGGATGAAAAAAACATCGAAGTTCATTTTGGGAAATACGTTGATTCTGATTCCTTACTCTTTACTGCTTTCGTTTATTCCTGATGGTATGGGACTTGTCTATACTGTTATCGCGATAGTTTCTGGAGGATTGATGCTTGTATACCATTACAAGCTGACAAAGGATCCAACGTCTGAATTTGCTTGGAAGGCATACAAGGTAACTGCGCCCTATCTGACAATAATCTTTGTTGCAGTTGCGTTAGATGCTGCATTTCATTATGACTTGCCGTTATTTTAATAATTATTTATCAACGCCAGGAAAGCTTGCCTCGTAGTCCTTTTCCATTGCTTCCTTGTTTTGCTCTTGAATTTTGTCAACGGTTTTTTCAACAACAGTGACTTCTATCCTGCGTTCATCCTTTGTAATCCACGATACTGTTATGAGTCCAAGTATTTCCAAGTCCAATAGTATCTTGTTAAATCTGTCATCTGCAATGACGTGGCCGTCTTTTACCAAACTTTTGTAAAGATCCACGTCTGTTAGGCGATTCGCTTCTTTGATCTTATCAAATACTGTATTTCTAATTGGTATTGCCATTTTTATCCGTAGAATGATTTACTATCTGTCTTTGGGACAACGTTAGATATACTTTCCTTCACAGTGCTATACCAGTTATCCACTTCTTTGGTGATTGATGGTTTAACCCTATTCAGACCTGTGGCGAAATCCTGATTTGAAATTTCTGTTGAATTCTTTCTCATTGCTTCTACTGCTGCCTCTCTGCAAAGAGCAGCAAGGTCTGCACCTGAATAGTTCTGGGTCGTGACTGCAATCTCTTGCAATTTCACATCCTTGGCTAGAGGCATCTTATCTGTTAGAATTTTGATTATCTCCAATCTTCCTTTTTCATCCGGTGGTGAGACATACAGCACCAAATCTAATCTGCCTGTTCTTAACAATGCATTATCTAAAATGTCTGGTCTATTTGTAATTCCGATTACGGTTACTCTTGATGAGGACCCCTCTTCGATTTCCGTGAGTAATTGACTTAGTAGCGTCTCCCCGTTTGCACTTTCATTTGATTTAGATCGTGCTAGTGAATCCAATTCATCAAAAATCACTACGCATGGTGATGCAGCTTTTGCTTTTCTGAAAATTTCTCTTATGGCTTTTTCAGATTCTCCTAGCCACTTGGAAAGAATTTCTGGACCTCTCACCAAAATCATGTTTGCACCTGTTTCAGTAGCCAGTGCCCTTGCCAGCATAGTTTTTCCACATCCTGGCGGACCGTAAATCAATGCTCCTTTTGGTGGCCTTATTCCCATCTTCGTGAATCTGCCTGGCTCTTTCATAGCTGTTATGAGGTTGTCTGATAGTGATTTCTTAACGTCATCCAATCCTCCGACATCTTGCCACCATACTTTTGGTCTTTCGACGTAAAATTCTCTCATTGCAGTGGGGATCACGTCTTGCATGGCGTCATAGAAATCAATTAGTTTGATTTTCATAGATTGCAAAACTTCTGTTGGGATTTTCTCTGTTTCAAGATCTATTTCTGGGAGATATCTCCTGATCGATTTCAATGCTGCCTCCCTGCAAAGTGATTTAAGATCTGCCCCTGTATATCCATGTAAATCCGATGAGAGATCTTTTAGATCAATCTCCTCACTGATTGGCATTCCTCTTGTATGGATTTCAAGAATCTCCAACCTTCCATCTTCATTGGGAACAGATACCTCAAATTCCCTGTCAAATCTTCCCGGCCTTCTGAGTGCGGGATCTACGCTATCTGGTCTGTTGGTTGCCCCCAATACTATGACATTTCCCCTGTCGTCCAAACCGTCCATCAGTGCCAACAATTGGGCTACTACTCTCTTTTCTACATCTCCATACGCCTCTTCTCTTTTTGGCGCAATGGCGTCTATTTCGTCTATGAATATGATGCTTGGGGAATTGTCTTTTGCTTCTTTGAAAATATCTCTTAGTCTGGCTTCTGTTTCTCCATAGTACTTGTTCATGATTTCTGGACCATTGATTGGATACAAGTTGGCCTCTGATTCACTTGCGATTACTTTTGCCAGGAGGGTTTTTCCGCATCCTGGCGGACCATGAAGTAAAATTCCACTATGGGGCTCGACTCCAAGTCTTGCAAATAATTCTGGATGCTTTAGTGGCAATTCAACGATCTCCCTCATCGCTTTGACCTCTCGTCTTAATCCTCCCACTTCTTCATACGTTACTCTGACTTTTCTGTCTACAGATGTTTCTTTTGAAATGTTGAGATTTGTAGTCCTATCCATCTTGACTACGCCTTTGGGAATTGTTTTTGTAATTTTAAAATCTATGGAGTTTCCTAAAATCATCACCGATATCTCATCCCCGTGTGCAATTGGCAGCCCCTTCAATCTGTCTTGAATGAAATCTGTAAACTCCTTGTCCATTGACACTGCACCATTAACTGGAATTAGCGATACCGCTTTTGCAATCTTTGATGTGGATTTTCGAATTTTGACAAAATCATTTAATGATGCGCCAACGTTTTTCCTTGTCTGTCCGTCAATTCTTACTATGTTTCGTTCTTTTTCATCTTCATCTGTTGGCCAAACTACTGCACAACTAGATCGTGAACCCATAATGTCCACAATGTCTCCTGGTGTTACCTTGAGAAAATCCATTGCATCAGGACCTATACGGGCACGCTTTTTCCCTATGTCTCTTTGTTTTGCCTCGCCAATTCTCATCTGCAAAGGTTCTTCTTTGCGTGCCAAAAAAATCTCCTATTTCATGTCTACAGACATTCTACTCATGTTGAGCACTTCGAATTCACTAACTCCTTCTATTGCTCTTATGGCTGCTTCTAAAGCATCCATCTGACCTTCTTTATCTTCTACAATGAATTCTGCCTTTATACATTCTAATCCAAATGCCAATGGCTCTTTTGCATGTCTTTTCATCATAATCCCTTCTTTTAGAGATGCTTTGATCGATTCAGCTAACTTGTCAAGATCTACTTCCGTGCCGCTTGGAAGAATTTTTGTGATTAAAAGTAATTGCGCCATGTTTTAAGGTCCCTGAAAATTGCATGAGGGTGAGGAGCAAGTATAACTCCTTGCTGCTTCTCTACAACTTTGACATCTCCAAATTAAGTCAGTGCCGCAACTAGGGCAGTTAAATTTTACACATTTATCATTAGGCATAATGGGTCTGTGACAGCAACTACATGTTGGTAATGATATTGTAGATGATGACATGATCAAATTTTCTGGAAACATCATTTATACCTTCCCTAGAATCTGAACCTGATCTAACTCAGTAACTTTTTCATTTCCCCGCTCATGAGAATCTGGATCGTTTTCATTGATCCTTTGATCCCCAGTAACTTGATGATTGAACCAGTATGAAAATCAAAATCGTCTTTTTCAGAAATCTCTTTAGTGATTTCAGGTGTAATTGAACCGAATAATTGATTTATTGTCTCATTGTCTAGCCTTTCCAATAACTTGCGTGCTAAAGATTGTTTTTCAAACTCTTTGCCAAATCTGAAATTCCATTTTTTTTGATATTGTTTAAGTTCATCACGATTATCTGTTTTTAAATAATTTGATATCGCTTGTCCCGCAAATACTCCTCCCATGCCGCTAGTAAAAATGCCTCCTGCGGTTGTTGGTTTTGCTTGTCCTGCCGCATCGCCTACAAACACTGTATCGTCTTGTATGAAATTCTTGATTGGACCTTTGATCCATATGGGGGCAAAAATTTTACGTACTATTGAGAATTCTCCTCTGTCATTGAGAAAATCATCCATTGTTTGAGAAACGTTGATACCTCTTCCTGCAATTCCTACTTTCCCTTTGCCTTCTCCTGATGGGATGATCCACGCGAAAAATCCTGGGTATTTCTCTTGATCAAAAATGACTTCTACCCTTCCATTTCTGATCCATTTTGCATAAATCTCGTATTGTGCAGATGACAAAATCCCGGTTCTGTCTTTATGAATAAGTGAGGACACCCCTCTTGCATCGACAAAAATTCTGCAATCTACATTTCCGTCGTTTGTTCTTACGCCTGTTTTTGTCTTTTCTTGAAAACTGGTTCTTACTTTGATTACTGTTCCATTCTTCTGAGCTTGAAATGCTATTTGCTTGTCTAGCTCTCTTCTGCTGATTTCTATGACTCTCTGCTTTTTTGAATTTATTGTAAAACTACTTCCATTTGGAGAGATAATTTTTGCATTTTCTATCTTATGTTCAAAAGTTTTTCTGAATGGTATGATGCCGATCTCGTTTAATCCCGAAATGCTGACAAGACCTCCGCAGTGTTCTGGGGTTCCAATTTCGTAGTCTTCTTCAATTACAAGAACCTTGAAGCCTCTTGAAGATATTTCTCTTGCACACAATAATCCTGCTATGCTCCCTCCTGCAATCACAACATCAAAACTCACAGATCTTGTTTCTATACCAATTATTTAATTTAAAAGAAGCAAAACCGTTCTGATGCAAATTTAGAAATCCTTTCTTGTGTCTTTATTGTTGTTCTTATGGTCCAAGTCACCAAAATGAATTATTTTTTCTGGTAAACAACAATTGTTTTATTTTCTTTTTAAAAATAGGCTCATTTCCAAATTACGATGTTTTTAATTTTAATGAAGAAATAAAATTTTTTTTAATGTTGTAGAATCAAATTTCTAATGATTTGAATTTTTGATACATGTTTGCATTCTGAACTGCATATCTGGATTCTCTATCTGCACCCCATGCCCGTGTTCTCTCGAATTTCAAAAATTGTTTTTTAATTATACTGTGATCGGATGAATTGTTTTCTGCATTTATCCTTAACACATTCAAAGGCCTCATTATCAAATGCCTTTGATATTTTTCTGATGAGTGATATTCTGAGAATGATTCTTTCATGGGTTCTTTGAAATTTATTTGGGAAATCTGAACAATCTCTTGTAATTTGGTTCAATCAAGGTCGACAGTTTTTTTAGACTCTGAATTGTTAATGCCAATTTATGAAAAATCTTATTCTGAGAAATGTCTGGTTTTTTCTGGATTTGATGTGTGAAAACTGACTTATTTTACATAATTCGATGGCTCTTTTAACCTGCTAGGGGGAAATTTACATTCAAAAGTTTTTCATTAAACCTGTTTTAGACAATTGCATGGGCGACATCAAGCAGGTCATTGCAGTGCGGACTGATCTGGGAATGGGTAAAGGGAAAATTGCCGCTCAAGTGGGACACGCTTGCGTTCTTGGGGCCGAACATGTGAGAAAATCTCATCCTGAATGGTTTCGTGAATGGTGGGGTGGACAAGAAAAAGTGGTTGTAAAAGTTTCTGGCATCAAAGATTTACAGGAAGTGAAAAGACATGCGATTGATTTGAATCTTCCATGGTCTGAAGTGACGGATGCTGGTCATACTCAAATTGCACCTGGAACCGCCACTTGTATTTCGATTGGGCCTGCTCCTGAAAACCTGATTGATAAAATAACGGGTGATCTAAAACTACTATGATTCATACTTTGTTGGAATAAGATATAACAAGGCCTAGCGCTGTTTTTTCTTATATGAACAAGAAGGGGCTGTTGGTTGTTTTGTTTTTTGGAAGCATCATGGTGACTTCTGGGTTTGGCCTTCAAAATATGATGACTCCGCCTGAACAAGAATCCACTGATCTGACTTTAACTGGAACCCCTGCTGATAACTTTCCTGAAGAACAACGAGCTCAGTTTTGTGGTTCTGGTGATGCGAAATCCACAAAATACGTAACAGAATTTTCAATTCCAACTGAATGTACCAATCCGTTGTCCATTGTAACTGATTATGATGGGAATGTTTGGTTTACTCAGACTAATACTGGAAAATTGGCAAAATTTGATCCTATTTTGGAGGTGTTCACTGAGTATGAAAACCCTCTGTGGCCTGAGGGTGCACGCTCGATGATGTGGGGTATTGATTATGCCCCCGATGGAAGTGTGTGGTTCACTGACGAGTCATATGACTCAGTATGGAAGTTTTCCACCATTGATGAAAGTTATGAAAGAATATCATATCCTTCTGAGGGAAATTCTTTGCCTCAAAGACTTGTGGTAGAGGGTTCTCAAATTATCATTAACGATTTCACTGGAAACAAACTAACCTTTTTGGATCCGAATCAATCTGGAGAGGATATCAACTATCTCAGCATTCCTTCCCCTGTAGACGAGTCTGTAACTGCTGGATTTGCGGTGGATGAGGATGACAATATCTGGTACACCAATTGGCTTTTTCAACAAGGTGGTGTATTGGTAAAGTTTAACCAAAATGGCTATCTTGACACTGTGGCAAACTCTGATGACAAATTCCTTCCATTGCTGGATTTCATTGAGATCTATGAGCTACCTTCGGAACTTCTTACTCCAAATGGGGCCGAAGTTGCTGATGACGGTTCAATATGGTTGGCAGATACAACCTCGTCATCCTTCTTTAGTTTTGATCCTGTGACTGCTCAATTTACTCAATATGTTACTGCTGATCCGTTATTGAGTACATATGGTAATCAGACAGGTATTGTAAAATCTCCTATTTCAAGACCATATTGGGTTGAATCTGATGAACAAGGGCGAATTGTTTTCAATGAACAAACTGCAAACAACATCTCTGTAATGGACCCAAAGTCTCAATCACTTACTGAATACCATGTTCCATCAAAGAATCCTAACTGGGGTGATTGTGATTCTGGCACTGGTGCAGTATTGGATGATTGCGGTGTTGCACAAATTTTTGATTTTGCTGTCGATGGTGAAAAAATTTGGTTTACTGAATGGGTGGAAAACAATATCGGGGTTGTTGATACTTCGCTTCCGTTGCCTTTGGAAATTGAATTAAGTTCAAATTCAATTACTCTTGCACCTGGAGAATCTCAAAACTTTGATTTCGTTGTTTCTTCAAAATCCTCTCGAGATCTGACTGATGCATCATTGATTATCTCTTCCACTCGGGATTTCTTGAGTGTATTGCCTGCCAATGACTCTTATCAAACATTTCAGTTGAATTCTGATTCGTCTCATCTGATTTCTACTGCCCTCAACATTTCTGAAGATGCTGTGCCTGGCACGTACAAAGTTTTACTTGGTGTACAGCTGCCTGAAGTGGCAATAAGCAAATATGTTACAGTGACCGTGGAGTGATTCCTGAACTAGACTCTGAAATTGGAATTACTGCTCATAGTACACAGTTTCCTGGTATTGGGGGAAAAATCCGGAAAAATCCTGAAGACTTTTTGGTGAGGGAAATTATCTCCGAAAAAGCTCAAAATACAATTCATGACAAAGATGGATATGCGGTATATGTTCTAAAAAAGAAAAAAATTGACACGAACCATGCATTGTCTGGCATCTTCAAACAAAAGGGAATTCGTCTTAAAGCACTTGGATTAAAAGACGCGTCAGCCATCACGGAACAATTCATCTGTTCGGGAAACAAGGGCCGAGCCATTGAGACTTTCTCGACTGAAAAATACTCTCTAGAGCATATTGGATTTGTAAAAAAACCACTGTCAAAAAAAGACATGATTGGAAATCATTTCAAATTAAAAATTACCGAATGCCGTCCTGGCCTGTCCTCTTTTACAGAATCTGACAAAGTCTTGAACTTCTATGGATATCAGAGGTTTGGATCAAAAAGACCTGTCACCCATCTGATAGGGAAGGCTATCTTGCAAAGAAATTTCAAAAAGGCGGTTGACTTGATTCTGTCATTCACTTCCAGGTATGACTCAAAAGAAAACAATGAGATTCGTGAAAAACTCTCGGATGAACAAAACTATGCAAAATACTTTGATCAAGTTCCCTTGCAGATGGACATTGAGCGCATGGTTCTAGGGGAGATGATTGAGCATGGAGATCCAATTCGCGCAATTCGAATTATCCCTGTATCCTTGCGTAGGTTCTACGTGCAGGCCTATCAGTCTTTTATCTTTAATCACTCTCTGAGTGCTGCATTTTTGGATGGTGAGAATATGTTTGAGGCACGAACTGGTGACATTTGTTTTGATTCCGATAGCATAATTGGAAAATTTGACAAACGCTTAGTTCAGAACTTGGCCCTGCCGTTTGTAGGTTATTCTTATTACAAAAAAACAAGATTTGATTCTCAAATCTCTAAAATTTTGAAACGTGAGGAGGTCTCTCCAAAGGATTTCTTCGTTAAAGAGATGCAAGAAGTAAGCAGTGAGGGAGGTTTTAGGCAGGCTGCAATTAGATGCACTGATTACGTTTCATCTGTAAGCGATGATGTTGTTGAATTCTCCCTTTCCCGGGGTTCTTTTGCAACAATTTTGCTCAGGGAGATTATGAAACCAGAAGATCCGATGCAAGCTGGTTTTTGAGATTCACCATGTCTAAAAATTCTGTATGTGATTCCCTTGGATTTCAAGCAAAATTAGTTAGTTTGGACGAAATACTGTGTAGTGGGATGTTGATTGAAACGTTCGGTCATACGACAAACTATTTTCTTTTACTGATTGCTATTCCAATAAATAACATGATTGTCCCGATTACCAAAATTTGGACACCATATGAAACCCAATCTGGATTGGAATACATGAATGAGGATTCAGGCCCTACTATTGATTGGCCCTGAAGGTGAAAAATAATGCCAAAAATGCTTGTAACAAAACCTGTTATGGCTATGAAATACCCTACTTTCATAATTTTTTCTAATATCTCTGCTAAAAAAGGGTAAACAGAATTGATAATTTGACCAAATGATTTTTCGACTCAGTTTTTAATTATTTTTTATTAGAATTACGCATGGTTAGTTGGGATGATCAGCAAGAATCAGGCGGTCATGGCCATCTGGGGCTGATTTTATTTGCTATTTCTGCATCTCTGGCAGTAATTTTGTTTTTAATTTTCCATCCTCAAATAGAATCTATCAACAAAGAGTCGCCTATTTTGATAAATATCATGTTTGTTCCTGCCATGGCTGTTGGTTTTCTATATGGGATCAGGATTACTCAGAGAGCTGTCAACCCTTCGGAAATTCGCAGCCCTATCAAGAGATCCATTGTAAAAATATTTTTGTTCTTTTTTGTCATGGGTGGGATGTTCAGCTCTGTAAATTTTGCAATCAATGGGGGTAGTGTCATGCCTAGTGTTGAGATTTTAGAGGACGGTCTCTTGCCTTGGATTAACAGCTTTGTGACTGCAAATGGGGGTGCAACCTTTCTAATTCTCACCAGTATCGGTCTGATGGCTGCTGCCACAAAGAGAATCGTCGGAATGGATGCTGGATTCCTTAACCGATTAGTGACCTTTGTCGGAACTTTTGTTTTCTTTACCATGCTTGTCTTAAGTTTCACAAAGTCAGATCCTACCTCATCTGGTGTTTTTTTGTACACGTTTTATCAGGCAGGTATTGTGGGCGGTGCGTTCTATGCAATGAACCAGCTTACTAAAAACAAAAACATGTTTGAAGACTTTAGAAACGGATTCTAATCTATTCCCATTCGGAAGGATCTACGAATATGCCCGATGCCTCGTTGTTGATTCTCTCTCTGTATTTCACACAATCATCGGCCTTAAAATTATCTGCCTTGCACTCGTCAAAATGAATAGTATTGTCTCTTTGTATGTTGTCTGCAAACAAAACATCTCCGCCAATTGCTAATGCGATGAGCGCAATTGCCGCCAGGCTTGCTGAAACCACTATCATTGAATATCCTACATGTGCGTGATTACGAGGGTTTTTCATTCACCACAAATCGATTACTCTTGAATTTAATCTTTTCAAGCTGATTTTGTGCGATCAAATAATTACCCCTATCGGATTTTTTGGGAAAAATTGAAAAGAAAGTACCTGAAAATACACTCATTGAGCATACAAATTCTTCAGTATGAGTTTCTTGGACCTATCCCCCTTGAGGAATGGGGGCCTCCGATGGAAGAATTGGTCTACTTGATTCTCTCTTCGGACAAGGACAAATTCAATATTCTTTATGTCGGTAAATGCGAAAAGACTGACGATGAGTCGTTTTTTACTCAACATTCACGTTACAGCTGCTGGACAGATAATATGGGTTATGGAAAATCATTGTTCTTGGCTATACTGCCCTTGTTTGAATCTGACGATGCCAAACGTCAAAACATAGTAAACAAAATCATCTCTTTGTACAAACCCGTTTGTAATGATTTGGATACAGTGGAATCAAAACCTGATTATGTTGTAAGGAAGTCTGAAAACAATGCTTCTGAATCTGAAAAACACCTTTGCCTTTGCTGTGGTGCTGAAATGATTCCTGAAAAAGTCCTTGAAAAATCTACCCTCTACAGATGCACTGGGTGTGGACTGAGTGACACAAAGATTAATTCTTGATTTTGTTCTGAACATCAAATAGCTGCAGTGTCAACAAGTCGATTGCTTTTTTCAGGTGTTGAAACTCGTTGATCGAATGCATTTGACCTTCTACTAGCGCTCTTTGAATCTTGATTGAATTCTTTTGATGCTCATCTGATGCAACAATTTCCATGGCGTTAAGTTTTGAAAGCAAATTGTCGAGATCTTTTAGCATTTCCTCAGATGGCTTGTGTTTATCCATGTTTGAAGACAGTTTTTTTGATATATGAACTGTTACAAGAGATCCTCGTCAATTTTTTGAATTGGATCAACGTATTGCTGACATTTACAAGTTGGAACTTGACATTTTCCCATTTTGATGATGGACCCGCTGTCTTGATTTGGCACGTGAACTTCATTTGTGTGATGGCATCTGTTGCAGTTCATGCATATTCGTCCATTTCATTGACATGCTGCTCCAAAATCATGGAATTAAAACTGCCCTTGCATCTATTTTGGAGTCCTTCAATTTTTTGAGTGCCTCATTTGCTTCTTCTAATGAGAATGTCTGGGAGATCACTTCGATTTTTTCTTCATCACAAATTCTGATTACTTGCTCCATGTCTTTCGTGGAGCCTATCAGTGTCCCTCTGATGGTTTTTTCTTCGAATGCCATGAATGCTGGGTTTTTTCCTACAGTTGCAATGACAATCGATCCTCCTTTTTTTACCGATTTTATCGCGGTGTCTGTAACTAGATCTGCTGGTGCAAACACTATGGCTGCATCTAGCATGCCGTGTTTCTCCTTCAATTTCTTAAGAAGTTCTTCCTGACTTTCAGAAAAAACCATTGCATCTGTTGCTCCTAGTCTTTTTGCAACGTCCAAGTGGTTTTGGGTCCTGGATAGCGCTATTACCTGGCAACCTTCTACTCTCGCAAATTGCACCGCCATGTGGCCTACCCCCCCTATTCCAAATATTCCTATCTTCTTTTCAGGTGCAGGCTCAGATGCTTTAACGGCCTTGTATGCTGTAATTCCTGCGCAAAACAATGGTGCTGCATATTCAGGTTTCATCTTTTCAGGAACCTTTGTGGCAAAATTCTCTACAACTGTGATGTATTCTGTATATCCTCCCTTGAAAGATTCTCCTGTAATCATTGATGATTCGCAGAGGTACTCTTTTCCTTCGGCGCAATACTGACAATTGTTACATGCCTCTAACAGTGGTGTGATACCTGCTCTGTCTCCCACTTTGAATTTTGTAACTTTGTCTCCGATCTGAATTACTTTTCCAACCACTTCATGACCTGGCACTGTTGGCAGTGTTGGTGGAATTCCCAAGTCTTTCCAATCCCCCTCTATCCCGTGAAGCTGAGAATGGCATACTCCACATGCTTCGATTTTTAACAAAATCTCATTTGATCGTTTTATTTCATGTTTGTCAATCTGGCTCAGTTTCAACGGATTTGTCTCAATTTTAGCACATTCTGAAAGCACCATTGCGCGCATTTTTTCCATAAATACATGAATGGGCCATGAGATTTTAAGATTCGGAATTCCATCGCTCTCTTTTTTAAATCTCCTGCTTGAAAATTTTGAACTGATGGCTCTTAGACTAATATGGGATTCAATTATATCAGTATATATCCAGCGGGTGTTGAAATTATCATCAATCTGATAAATCCGATGGCCAGAGATTGGGCTATCCTAAGCAATAGTCCCGTCTTGCTTTTACGCCAAGATTTATTTGCAAAATTCTCTGTTTGTAATACGTGACTAAAATTTCTGATGAGGATCGTGAAAGGGTGAATCTATTGCGGCTTGTCACCCGTTCAAAAAATGAATTTAAAACTCTCTCTTTGGAACAACTAAGTCGATTACAGGAACTACTTGAAAAAAAAGATTATAGCCATGACAAAAAAGCACATAAATCAAAAATAAAATTACTTGGAAAAATTAACGTTCGAATCTATGAATTAACTGAGGGGAGGGGAATATGGGGCTAATTTCTAATTAGGTACAAATATTCAAACGAATTTAATTAATTGTGGATAAAAACAGCCTGGTCGATGAGAGTAGTCCGTATCTGCTTCAGCATGCTGATAATCCTGTAGACTGGCATGCATGGAATGATAAGGCATTAAAAAAAGCCAAGGATGAAAACAAACCCATCTTCTTAAGTATAGGTTACAGTGCGTGTCATTGGTGTCACGTGATGGCCCATGAGTCATTTGAAAATGAAGATGTAGCTGAATTTATGAATGACCATTTTATCAACATAAAAGTTGACCGTGAAGAGCGACCTGATATCGACGACATTTACCAAAAAGTCTGTCAGATAGCAACAGGTCAGGGTGGCTGGCCGTTGAGTGTTTTTCTTACTCCTGATCAAAAACCATTCTATGTGGGAACTTATTTCCCTGTTTTGGATTCCCATGGGCGTCCTGGTTTTGGAAGCATATGCAGACAACTGTCGCAAGCATGGAGCGAAAAACCTAACGACATTGAGAAGTCTGCTGAGAAATTCTTGGAAGCACTAAGTAAATCTGAAAAAATTTCTGTTTCGTCAAAACTGGACCGAGCTATTCTTGATGAGGCTGCAATGAACCTGTTTCAGCTTGGCGATCCTACGTATGGCGGATTCGGCTCTGCTCCGAAATTCCCCAACGCTGCAAATATTTCATTTCTATTTCGTTATGCAAAACTTTCGGGACTTGGAAAGTTTAATGAATTCGCACTCAAAACTCTCAAAACAATGGCCAAAGGTGGAATATTTGATCAAATTGGGGGCGGTTTTTCTAGGTATTCCACAGATGCAAAGTGGCTAGTTCCTCATTTTGAAAAAATGCTCTATGACAATGCTTTGATTCCCGTAAATTATGCAGAAGCTTATCAAATTACGCAAGATCCTTTCTATTTGGAAATAATGCAAAAAACACTTGATTTTGTGTTGCGTGAAATGACTTCTCCAGATGGTGGCTTTTACTCTGCATATGATGCAGATTCTGAAGGCGTGGAAGGAAAATTTTACGTGTGGAAAAAAAGCGAAATTCAAGATGTCCTTGGAGATGACGCTGATCTATTTTGTCTATATTATGATGTCACTGATGGGGGAAATTGGGAGGGTAACAACATTTTATGTAACAACCTTAACGCTTCCACGGTTGCATTTAATTTTGGAATATCCGAAGAAGACGTTCACAAAATTTTAAAATCCTGCTCTGAAAAATTGTTAGAAGTTCGTTCCCATAGAGTTTCTCCTGGATTGGACGACAAAGTTTTGGCGTCTTGGAATTCTCTGATGATCACAGCATTTGCCAAAGGATACCGTGTAACAAATGATGTCCGTTATCTTGACGCTGCAAAGTCATGTGTGGATTTTATTGAAAAGCATCTCTTCGTGGATGACAAATTGATGAGGACTTTCAAAAACGGAACTGTAAAAATAGATGGATATCTTGAAGACTATTCTTATTTCGTGAATGCGCTGCTGGACGTATTTGAAATTGAACCTGATCCAAAATATCTAAAGTTGTCTTTGAAATTGGGACGTCATTTGGTAGATCATTTCTGGGATTCTGAGAATGACAGCTTCTTCATGACTTCTGACGATCACGAAAAACTGATCATTCGTCCAAAGAGTAACTATGATTTGTCATTGCCTTCTGGAAATTCTGTTTCGTCTTTTGTCATGCTGAGGTTGTATCACTTTTCCCAAGAGCAAATCTTCATTGACATTGCCGCCAAAGTGATGGAATCTCAGGCACAAATTGCAGCTGAAAATCCATTTGGTTTTGGTTATCTTCTAAACACAATTTCTATGTATGTGCAAAAACCTGTGGAAATCACTATCGTCAATACCGAAAATTCCTCAATCTGCAAATCCCTGTTTTTGGACTATCTTCCTAATTCTATCATGATCACGATTCGTAATCCTTCTCAGCTGGAAGGCTTGTCGCAATACCCGTTTTTTGCAGGAAAACTTTTTGAGGAAAAAACTTCTGTTTTTGTCTGTAAAGATTTCACTTGCTCATTGCCTTTGCATACGCTTGATGAGATTAAATTTAATCTCTAGATTTTTTTTAAACTAGCTGCGATAATGTTTCCGACTTGGGGTCTTCCCATGTTGTCATATCTGGATTTTGGCATTGCCATTGTGATCTGTGTTTGCTGATATGATTTGACGCTGACAGTTGGTTGCGCTTGTAAAATTGCTTCTAGCAATGGCATTACCTGTTCTTTTGTTTCAGCATCAAGTTTGTTTGAAACGTTTTCAATGATCATTTGTTTTTGTGACACCGGCTCTGTCGAAACATTCTCTATGAGTGTCAGCTGTATCACCTGACCGTTGTCTACTATCTGTGTAATTTTAAATTCGTCTGCACTTGACATGATTTTGACAGGTTCTGTGATGATTTATCTTTAACGAATCGAAAAATATAGTGACACTCCTGCCGTTATCATTGCTGCCACTACTCCCAATACGAAGATGATCTTACTGCCGTCTACCTTCATGATGTGGATTTGTATTAGTTGGAATTAAATCATCTGATTTTCATCGATGACCAAATCTGTGAAATGTTCCAGTTCATGATGTGTCGCTATTGTGTGGTTTTGAGTTGTTTGAAAACTTGATGGTATATCGTATGCGCGATGAACTATTGTTCATTGAAACTCGTAACGTGAAAAACAATCAAAAATGTGCGTCATTTATCTAAAGATTCTGTTTTATCATCGTTTTTTGTTACTTTTTTGGAAATTTCTTGTTTTGGTGGATTTAGGATGGATTTCTTGATTAGCGAGGCACGTTTTTTTATGATCTCGTTGAATTCTCCCATATCCTCTAAACTAGGTGTTTGCTGTTGATTTTGATATGCTTGCAAAAATCCTGAGTATACGCAGCCTGTGATGATTCCAAATGCTGTGTCTGGAACTGATTCCACTTCCGGAACAAAGTTTTCTGCTATTTGCCTGTATGATTCTGATTCGCTAATGTAATAATCGATCAAACTGTCTATGAAATCCTTGTTCTCTTTGGAAATGCCCATTGCTTTTTGTTTGCCTTCTAGTTTATTTATTTGTCTTCGATTAATCGTTTATTTATTCATGAATCATTTCGACTGTGTTGTGGAAATTAGAATCTGATGAGGATTTTTTTAGAATTTACGATTCAAAAAAATTGATTGCGGGGTATTTTGATCCTGATTATGGTGATGCATGCTCAAAATCAAATTCTGAAGAACTCATTTCGTCCATGCTGAAAAACCATGATGATATTTTGGGTGGCACTATCATGGTACCTTTCGTAAAGTTTGGTCTGTTTGATTGTGATTTGGATTCTACTTTGACTAAAGTTGAAGGACAGATAACTCAGGCAAATCAGCGTCTTCAAAAATGGAAAAGTTTCCTATTGGAGACACGCCGTGAATCTCATTCTATACGAATATCTCATACTGATCAAGACATGCTGACTATCTCATTTGGCATGAATTTCTTAGAACCTGTTCCTCTTGAAAAAAAATCTTTGTCTGAAGAATTGACTCCAGTTTTAAATCACCTGCAAAAAATAAATCTGTTATAGTATCTGGTTTGTCTCTATGGAAGGTGTTCATTTTTCCATTTTTCTGCTTCATTGATGCAGTTAAACCACTGCACTTCAACTTCTTGAGAGTCAAATTCATTCACATCGTTTCTGAATTCCTGCTCACATTTGTTTTTCATGTAGTCGAAGATATAGACTACTTTCTGCTTGATTCCTGCTTGCGGGGCTGAGAATTTTTCTGCCTCATCATAGCTTTTTACCCCTTTTTTGGCTGATTGAAATTCAACTAGTCCTAAATTCTCATATTCGTACGCCTCTTGAATCTGTGCATCTGATCTTATTCTGGCTGATTCATCGCCTGTCGAAATCCATTCTATGAATTCTATGTCGCTTTCTAACTGTGTGTATGATGACATCTTGAATAATTCCACGGAACTCTTGAATAATTCGGGTGTTTCGAGCGTGTCATATCTGTCGATGATTTGCTCAAATTTGTCCAAATGCTCATCATAGTATTCCAATAGAATCTCTTTGGAAATGTCTCCTTCATCCCATTTGGTCTTTTCAGAATAGAACTTTACCTGTAAATCAGCCACATCTTGCTGAATCTGTGCTAGTTCATTTCCAAATGCAAATCCCTTTTGCTTGGTCTGGTCTGCTGAATAATTGTATCCGACTATTCCTCCGATGATGAGTACTGCTACTGTGGCAATTACGATGTTCTGGATTTTGTTTTTCTTCAAAGATAATCTATGTAGTTCCCGTCTTCGTCTAATTTTAATTCAATTTTAAATTCTGTACCGCTGATAAATGAATCGTTTCGAGTTGTCCTGACCCTTCCGATGACTAGCTCGTACGGCCAAATCTCTACAACTATTGCCCCTACTGTGGCAGTAGGGGTCTCTGTAATTGTCATGTCGTCTCGTTTGACTCCGTGTTTTTCTAGCATGTAAATTGCATGATCTAATAATGGTTTAGGATTGTTGTAGTTGAGTACCCAGACAGTTCCTTCATAATCAATCTTTTCCATTTTGAAAAATACTAATTTTACTCATATAACAATTATTCGGGAACAACTACATTTAGTGTCATTGTACTTACTACCCTGGATAGTTTTCTAACTGCCGCAATGACCTTTTCAAATCCGTCTTGCTCTTCGGTTTGGATTTCTGCAATCACATCGTACGCACCAAAAGTAAGATATGCGTTGTTGATGTCTTGCATCTGTTTTAATTCTTCCAAGATGTATTCTTCAGATCCTAGATCACAATTTAACAAAATGAACCCTTTGTGCATTATTTTACCTTGAGATAACTTGAGTGGTTCTGCTGTTTAAGTTTTACAGTTTTACCATCTGCTACGTCCGCCGTAGCTGTTTCGACTTCCTTTGTCATCCTGTCTTCTTCTACTTCCGCCTCTGTCGTCTCTTGATCTTCCGTATCCGCCACCACCGCCTGATCTGCCATATCCTCCAGAGCGTCCGCCGCCTCTGGAATATCCTGATCTTGATTGACCTCCGTACCTTCTAGATGGTGTTTGTCTTTTTAATGGATCTGGAATTGAGATCTCTATTCCCATTTCTTTGTTCAGGTCTGTGAGCGGGACTTTGATCTGCCGTTTTATCAAGTTCCAATCGCCTACAGATGAATATGATACAAATGTGACTGCTTTTCCTTTTGCACCCGCTCTTGCGGTCCTGCCGATTCTGTGAAAATAAACCATCTCTACGTTTGGAACGTCGTAATTGACTACTAATTCCACCCTTGGAACATCTATCCCTCTGGATGCTATGTCTGTCGCAACCAAGATGTTTGCTCTGCCGTTTCTAAATTTGGCCATTGACTGCTCTCTTCTGTGCTGTGACATGTCTCCTTCTATTGCTACCGCGTCATACTTTTCTTGATGGAGGAATTTTTGAACGTCTCTGGTTCTGTATTTTGTAGAGCAGAAAACAATGCATTGACCTTTGACTTGTTTGATGAAGTCTAGCAAATACTTGAATTTGTCTCTGTCTTTGATAACTAAAAATGATTGATCAATTCCTTCACCGCTGAGATCGTCAGCGTCCAGCAAGAATTGCTTTGGATTGTTCAAATAATCTTCAGACAGCCTCAGAATCTGAGTTGGCATCGTTGCAGAAAACAATGACATGACCCTGTTCTCTGGTGCTAAATCCAAAATAAACTGAATGTCATCTATGAAACCCATGTCCAACATCGTATCCGCTTCATCTAACACGATGTGACTGATGTCTCTGAGTTCAATTGATCCTCTCTTGAGATGATCAATTAATCTTCCGGGAGTTGCCACGAGAATTTCAACTCCTCTGTGCAATGCGTCAAGCTGAATTCCCATTCCCTGGCCTCCGTAAATTGTCGCAACCCTTAGTCCTGTATATTTTCCAAATTTCTTAATTTCATCTGCAATCTGCATTGCCAATTCTCTTGTTGGTGCCATGACAAGTCCTTGAATTCCCTTCTTCGGTTGAATTTCCTGTAGCATTGACAGTGAAAACGCCGCAGTTTTGCCTGAACCAGTATGGGCCTGTCCTACGACATCTCTTCCTGAAAGCAACACTGGAATTGCAGCCTCTTGAATTGGAAATGCTTCTTCAAAACCTTGCTCACTAATTCCTTTTAGTACGTTGTCGCTTAATCCTAAATCTTGAAATTTTGTCATTTTGTCTTTTTCTCTTCAGCAATAACGAAAAAGCTATTGCCCACTCGTTATTATTCTGATGGTTAGAGTTGATTTTGGTCTAATAAACGCTTGTTATTCTTTTATGTGTCGAGTTGTGCATCAATCACTTTCTTAAAACTATCAAACGGTTGGGCTCCTTTCAATTCCACATATCCTAATTCGTCATTTCCGACAAAGAATCCTGGAGTACCTGAAACTCCATATTTTCTACCATCATCAAGATCGTTCTTAATTTCGTCTATGTATTTTCCACTTGTAAGGCAAGAATCAAACACTGTCTGATCTAATTGCATATCAGAGGCATACTTGCTAAATAGCGATATGGCATCTGCTGTGTCTAACCTGTTCCAATCTGATTGTTTTTCAAATAAAATATCGTGCATTTCTCTGAACTTGTTTTGCTCATTGGCACATTCTGCTGCAGCTGATGCAGGCAATGCATTTGGATGGATGCTCTGAATGGGGAAGTCTCTAAAGATCAGCTTCACTTTGCCTTGGTTGATGTATTCCTCTAGAAGTAATGGTAGGGTTTGGGTATGAAATCTTGCACAAAATGGACATTGAAAATCTGAAAACTCAATAATTGAAATTGGAGCTTCTGAATTTCCCATGATTGGATCATCGTCAGCAGAAATTTTGACGGGTTCTATTGCTGCTTGCTTTGTAGGTAGTTGATTCTGTAAAAGTTTGAGTTCCAATTTGGCTAGTGCTTCATCCAAGTCCTCTTCAGTAATCTGATTAGAATTTGAATCTGATACAAATGAACCTAGTAAAAATGCCGAAATGCCTACTGCAACAATTAATCCTATTACTATGCTGTTGAATTTTGATTTTTTAACATATATGACGTCATCGCTTTTATGTTCGTCTTTGATTTGGTCAAAACTCACAAAATTTACTCTGTGATTAGCATACTTATTCGTATTGCAAATTTCAAGTATGTGTTTTCTATTTTATTCCTGTTCTTTATTGTGGAAAATCCTGTAGCAGATCAATTCATACTGATTGATTTAATGTGAACTTTTTGTTAATTGAAAATAAATCCAACTTGTCGATGAAACATAGATCCTAGCTTAATCATCTATCAAAGCAATATCATTAATTTACTTTTTTTCTAGTGGTGTCATGAAAAGCAATTGTACTGAGTGCTCTTTTTCCACTGAGGAGCCTGGAGAATTGTACATTCATTTCATGAATGTACATACCAAAATTTTAGTTAAGTCCAAAACAAGCCAGTCATACTCATTGGACAGCTTTGCTGGATAGTTTTTTTATTTGTGTCATATTTTTTAAACTGGACATCTGGTGATGACGATTTTAAATAGAAATAAGAGCCAATGACGGGATCTGAACCCATGACCTATTGATTACAAATCAATTGCTCTACCAGGCTGAGCTACATTGGCACGAAATAAAATGAATTTTTTGAAGGTTTAAAGTGTTACCTGTGTTTACATCAAAATTTCCGTCTGTTTGAAATTTTTTGGTTTACCGTCAGTTTATAATAAAACCTCTTTTTCATACTTCTCATGAGATACATCAATCCCGTCCGAGTTAAGGTCTTAATGATGTTCTTTTATGCCGCAGGTGTGATGGGTCTGATAATAGGATTGGTTGTTGCTCCACCTTCTATGACTGTGATGATGACTTTTCTGGCTCTTGTGAATATCGGTCTCGGAGCATTTTTCACATATCTCTTTCTGACTCAGATTCAGAAAGATCCTGATAAACGGAAGAAAAAGAAAAAATCCCGTTAAAGAGGAATGATGTTTTTGGCCACGCGAGAAAAATGCTTTCAGTTAAAATATAAATAATTATTTTCTTCCTCGATTTAGAAATGCTTGATTTAGTCGCAAAGAATCTGTTTCTTACGAAAGGAAAAGGTGTTCATGAGGATAGGCTGACCAGTTTTGAATATGCCTTGAGGGATGCTGGAATAGCGGGAACCAACCTTGTCCTGATTTCTAGCATTTTTCCACCCGAGGCAAAATTAATTTCTAGAAAAGAGGGATTAAAAAAAATCAAACCTGGGCAAATTCTCTTTACTATTTATTCGAAAAACCAAACAAATGAACCACACAGGATGTGCTCTGCATCTGTGGGACTAGCTCAACCAAAAGACACCTCGAGATACGGATATCTGTCTGAATACGAGTCTTTTGGCCAAAACGAAAGTCAGGCTGGTGATTATGCCGAAGATATTGCCGCCCAAATGCTTGCGTCCTCATTGGGAATTGCTTTTGATGCTGATAAGGCATGGAATGAAAAAAGACAGCAATGGATGATTTCGGGAGAAATTTACAATACCCATAACATTACGCAATCCACAAAAGGTGACAAGGATGGGAAATGGACTACCGTCTTTGCAGCAGCTGTTTTGATTTTGTAGTTATTTTCTGTATCCTTTGAGATAGTATGCTGCCGCGGCAACTGCTCCTATGGTTATGATTATTACAACTATGATTGATTCATCCAATACCTGTTCTTCGTACTGGACGCTTTCTCCGCCGAGGGAAAATTCTAATTCCTCACTGCTCACTGCTGTTTTTTCGCCAAAGATGTATTTTCCTTGAATCACTTGGCCCTCGTCAGGATCAAAAATCCATCCGTGTTTTGTCACATCGGTGGGAATTTTTTCATTTTCGACTGTCTGAGTTGTAACCATGTTTCCTCTTACATCCGAAACGTTAGTTTCTTCTGCCGATAGAATGACCACTTGAATTATCGAGTTTAATGGATAGAATCCTTCTGAGAAATACTCTGATCTTTTTAGTTCATCTGTCTTTAAGAATGCAAGGGGTTCGATTTTCTCTTTGTTGAGGATCGTTTCAGAATAGTCTGTTGACACCCTTAGCTGTAATAGTGATTTGTTTCCTGATGGGATGATTGAAAACGTCATCTTTGCATTCTCATCCGTTGAGAGGTTTCTAGCAACATCATAAAATCCTCCTGAATCTCTGATGATTTTTGGAATTAGAATCGCTGACATTTTTTCATACATTGTGGACGTGTCTTCCATTGGCATGGTATACACAGCTGATATGGTGCCTCTGCCTGAAATCACGCCTGATGTTTCCAGGGTGGTATTGGTTTCGTCATTTGGGTGGATGAATGTTGAGTGGAGTTCCGCATTTGTGTCAAATGCATCATTTATGTCCTCGATGAATTGCTCTGATATTTTTAATGTGGAATCTTGGATTGCTGGAAAGTTTGTGTCACTGAAATTTCTCTTGACGTTTATCAAAATACATGATTCGTCCGCTACTCCCAATATGCAATGTTCCTGGTTTGTTATGACCACTGCTGAAATATTTTCATTTTCTCTTATCTTTTGTTCTAGGCTTGGTGGAACTTTGATTTCTTGAACACTGGTGCTTTGTAAAGTTATTGAGGCTGTGACGTTTTGAGATATTTTCTCATCTATCATGACCTGTGCTGTCTCTTGAAATGTGGCAAGACTTGCTTCTTGAGAATATGCGTAAGTTGTTGAAATTCCAATCAATGCAATCATTGCAAAATAGACAATTTCTTTACGCATAGGCTATGACTCTCAGCAAGAAATTATTAAATTTATTCACCTGTTGTGGGAGATTTGTAAACACATCGTGTATTTTTTAATTTTTTGATGAAAATCCTCTGACTGGTAACTAATATTCCGATATTGCGATTAGGTATGTAGCATGGCGTTAGTTCCTTTTCTTGTTGACTTGTTTCTGAATCCTGTTATACAGCTAATTGCTGTCTTGAGTGCGTTTGGAATCGGCTTGTTTCAAGGAATTATTTTGGGTCGGGCAATTCTTCTTAGATTTCCCCGTCTTCAAAATCACGTTAAAACCGTATCTGTTACGATGTTTGTTTTGTTTCTGATGAATGCTGTCTTGAGCGTTCCTAGATTTGCTTCGTCAGAAAAAATCATTCTTTCTGATTTGTCTGTGAGTAGTCCTGGCGAGATTGCTTCTGGGCTTTTTTTGATTTTTGGAATGAATACTGGATTTCTTACGGTGTTGGCAATTTCTGTCACCGTGATCACATTTGTTATGCTGAAATTTACCTCTCTGAGCGGAATCACAAAGTCGTTTGTTTTCTTTTTTAGTGCTCTTTTGTTGATTCTGACTGCTGTCAGTAGGTTTACCGATTTAACCCCCAGCACTTTTGAAGTGCTGTTGTATTTCCTCTACCAATTGGGAATCACTATTGGTATTTTGATGGGAAGTATTAGAAAAATAAAACCAAAAAAACTAGACCTGCGATAATTTCAAACGTTTAAATCTGATTATTCTGGTTTTACAATGACATCGAATTCAAACCGTTCGGGGAACAAGCTGGCAGTCCATGCGTTGGACTGTCAGCCCCATTATCTAATCTAGTTAATTCAACGATGACAGTGTTTTTACTTGCTTTTTGACGTAATCATAACCTTCTTGCCAGAATTTTGTGGAACTTATGTCAAATCCGTATTCAGATAGTAACTTTTCAGGTTTTTTGGAACCCCCTGCTGCAAGAATATTGAGATACGCTGGAACAAAATCTCTTCCCTCTTTTTTGTACCTTTGAAACAGGGACAATGCAAGTAAATTGCCAAAAGAGTATGCATAGCAGTAAAACGGTGTGTGATAGAAGTGTGGAATGCAACTCCATTCTATTGAAAAGTCTTCAGACAATGTCACCGAATTGCCGAATTGAACTTTGAGATTCTGCATATACGTTTTTGATATGTCGTCAATCGTTGTTCCCATTCCAATTTGCTTGTGAGCATCCACTTCGAAGATCGTGAAAAATGATTGTCTTTGAATCGTTGCATACAGATCATCTATTTTCTCTGATAGCATTGTCTTCTTTTCATCGTCCGAAATTTTCTCAGACATGTTGTCGTATAACAGCAATTCCGAGAATGTGGATGCTGTTTCGGCCAACGGTAGGGGTGCATCTTGAACAAGTATGGATCTATCTTGAGCTGCCTGGCTGTGTACTGCGTGACCTAGTTCGTGAGCCAAAGTAAACACGTCTCTGGATTTGCCAGTAAAATTGACCAGCACATAGGGTGTGATTTTTGGCGTCAGCGTACTGCAGAATGCCCCGTCTCTTTTTCCTTTTCTAATGTCCGAATCAACATGGTTTTCATTGAAGACTTTTCTCGCATATTCTTCTAGTGTGCTACTGAATTTTCCCAGTGACTCAAAAACCAATTTCACCGATTTATCATACGAGTAGTTTTTTTCTTTGATGTTTGAGGCTGCTGGGGCATACAGGTCATATCTTCTTAGATTCTTCATCTTCAGCATCTTTGCCTTTTGAAGAAAGAATTTCTGAAAAACGGATGAATTTTTTTTACATACTGCAAGCAAAGATTCTACGGTTTTGTCGTCTACATCATTTCCGATGTTCCTCATCGAAATGGGTGACTTGTATCCGCGTATCTCTATTCCCTCGTCCTTCCAATTGGTTACGATGTTCTGATATATTTCGCCTATGACTCCTTTGTTTTCAGAATATTTGCTAAGGATAGTTTTGTATGCTGTTTCTCGGATCTTCGGATTTGTACTTCTGACATAGTTTGTGAGTTCTTCTCTTGTCATAGTTTTGTTTTTGTTTCCAACTTTCATCTTGTATTCGTATGCGCTGGTTATTTTGTCATACAGTTTTACCAATGCTGATATGCCTGTGACGTCTAACGTGTTGATGATCCTCTCTTCTGGTTCGCTTAGTGCATATTTGGCAAATAATCTTTTATGGGAAAGATACTCTGTAATCTCTCCTGCATCTTTCATGAGCCTGTTGGCGTTTTTTTCATCGACTTGGGTTTTCCACCACAAATCAAAAAACAGAATTTTGTTTGAAATATCTGAACCTAGCTTTGACATCTTTGTCATCAGTGATGTTGCCTCATCGGATTGGGTATCTGAAGAGTATGACAATGATGCATATCCGCCAATCTTGCTCATGTTTTCTGAAATTTCCTCAACCTGCTGGATTATGCTCATAAATTGTTTGGAGGACATCTTGGAACTCAACTTTGTTTTTATCTTCTCAAATTTTTCTGCCTGTTTTTCTAAATCTTGAATTTGTTTTTGAAACGCAGGGCTTTTCTGATCTTTGACTAATTCTGATAAATCCCATCTGCCTAGCTGATACTCTGACATGCGATTTGGTCTTCAATGACTACTAAAAAATGAATATGTGAACCATGTCTATCAGTTTTCTGCCTTAAATTGATAGTCGAAGTGAATGGTGATAATTTTGGGGAAATCTGTGTTTTTCCATTAAATCGTGCCTAGAAACACCTGCGATCTGCTTTTTCTCAAAGATGTCTCGGTGGGGCTTTTTTTTCGAAAAATTATCAAATAAATCGGTTCTTATATGATATAAACATCAGAATATTTGAAATATTTTGGTTTTGGAAATAATAAACGCCGATTCAGCCTGTGGACGCTGTGGAAAAAACTCCATGCTTACAGATAATGTAACTGGTGAAAGATTTTGTGGAAAGTGTGGTTATGTGATAACCGAAACACTTCAGGATTCTGGACCTGAGTGGAGATCCTTTTCAAAAGAAGGCGGGGCGGATCCTACTAGGACCGGGGCTCCTACATCCCTTGCAATGCATGACAGGGGACTTGCCACTATCATCAGTCCAATGAACAAGGACTCTTCCGGAAAACCTCTGACTTCAACGATGAAGAGTACTATTGAAAGACTGAGAACCTGGGATAGCAGAAGCAAAGTAAATGCTTCTTCGGACAAAAATCTTAGACAGGCATTGAGCGAACTATCCACTTTGAAAGATAAGCTGTCCCTGTCGGACGCTGTAATAGAAAAAGCATCGTATATCTATCGAAAAGCATTGGAGAAAGGTCTGGTCAAAGGCCGTTCTATATCTGCGTTGATTGCTGCATCATTGTATGCTGCTTGCCGTGATACTGAAACTCCACGAACATTGAAGGACGTTGCAGATGCTGGAAATATCAAGAAAAAAGACATTTCGAGGTGTTACAGAATCCTGCATCAGGAACTAGAGCTAAAAATGCCTGTGGTGGATCCTGTACAATGTGTTGCGCGAATTGCCAGCTCTATTGGCATCACTGAAAAGACAAAGCGATTTGCAGTTAAAGTCCTTAAAGATGCGCAGGCACATGAGGAGTCTGCAGGAAAAGATCCTATGGGATTGGCAGCTGCAGCACTGTACCTGTCGTGTGTGAAAAACGGTGAAGATAAAACCCAGCGTGATATTGCAGAAGCCGCAAATGTCACAGAAGTAACAATTAGAAATAGATACAAAGGCCTGAGATTAGACCAAAATATGGATATGATGGGAGGCAAATGAGAATATGACTCAAACTAAACCGATAATTGCAATAGTGAACGTTGTTGCTTCTGCAACAATCGAACAGAAATTAGATCTTGTGGATATTACCAAAAAGTTCCCTGCAGTCGAATATCATCCAGAACAGTTTCCTGGTGCAGTTTTCAGACTAAAAAACCCTAAAACAGCAACGCTTCTTTTCGGTTCGGGAAAAATGGTGTGTACGGGTGCAAAATCTCAGGAATTGGCAGAAACTGCCGTATTTGAAGTGGTGAAAATACTGAGAAAGGGAAAAATCAAAATCAAAAACGATCCTATCGTTTCAATACAAAATATCGTGTCTTCCATCAATCTTGGAGGCAAGGTGAATCTGGAACAAGCCGCAAGGACTCTTCCAAGAAGCATGTATGAGCCTGAGCAGTTTCCTGGACTGATTCACAGGATGCTTGACCCTAAGACTGTGATTTTGATATTTGCGTCTGGAAAGCTGGTATGTGTTGGTGCAAAACTTGAGAAAGACGTCCATCGCTCGGTAAACCAAATCCACGCATTGCTAGAAGAAAAAGATTTGATGGTTTACGATTAGTACTGTAGACTAGAATCTCTTTTTACAAAAATAGAGTTGGATTATTTTTTCACTGTCTTATGTTGTGTGATAGTATTCTTTGTGAATGTAGCACCACTTCCAAATGTTTTCTGGAACCGCTTTCATTACCGGATGGCCTGTCTCTTCAAAGTGCTTTGTCGCATGCTTCCCTATTGACGAATCACAGCATCCCACATGCCCGCAAGTCAGACACATTCTAAGTGCAACCGTGGGTAAGTGCTCCTTTTCGCACTGTTCGCAACTTTTAGTATTTTGAACCACGTCTTTTTCTTGCAAGAAGTGCTCGCATTCTTTAAGCATGTCAGAATTTCTTCAGAGTACTCTTGTATCTCTTTATTGATTCGTGGATTACTGTTTTGGCCTCTTTGGCGTTCTTCCATCCCAAAATCTCCACTTTCTTGCCTTCCAATTCTTTGTATACCTGGAAAAAGTGTGCAATCTCAGAACGACTATGATCCTCGATGTCTGTGATGTCTGATGTGTGCAGATATCTTGGATCGTTTGTTGCAACGCAGATGATCTTATCATCAGATTCGCCATCGTCTTTCATTTCAAGAAGTCCTATGGGTTTGGATTCTATCAGGATGCCTGGATATGTTGGATTTGTAACTATCACTAGTGCGTCAAGCGGATCCCCGTCTTCAGACAATGTCTGAGGCACCAAACCATAATCTCCTGGATAGTGAAATGGGGAAAAAAGGACTCTGTCGAGTTTCATCATGTTGTGCTTCTTGTCGTATTCATACTTGTTCATGGAGCCCTTGGGTATCTCTACTATGACATTTATGATATCTGGGATGTCGTTACCCGGCTCAATATCATGCCAAAAGTTTTTACTCATTTTCTGGCTCTTGGTCTGGATGTTCAGTATATGAATTCTCTGAAACCCGTGGGAATCTCGGATTTAGTAAAAATCTTTTATCCTGCTTGAACCTGAATTATCGATGGCAAAGATAGTGGTAATTGTCGGTTCCGTAAGATCTGAAAGACACGGGATCAGGGTTGCAAAATGGGTAGTCTCAAAATTGAAGAACAAAGGTCACTATGTCTCAATCGTAGATCCACTTGACTTGAATTTGCCCTTGTTAGATAAAATGTATAAGGAAATGAAATCTCCTCCTGAAAATCTACAAAAACTACAAAAAACAATCAAAGCTGCAGATGGCTATATCCCAATCACTCCTGAATACAATCACAGTGTCTCTTCTGCCCTGAAAAACACCATGGACTATTTCCTGGAAGAATATTTTTTCAAGCCTTCTGCTATTATCTCCTATTCTGTGGGAAACTTTGGCGGCATTGTTGCTGGAAATCATCTGCGTCAAATTTTGGCAGAGATGGGAACTCCTGCAATTCCATCACAACTGCCAATTTCTAGAGTGCATGAGACATTTGATGCTGATGGAAAACTGCTTGATGAAAACTATGAGAGGAGATTTTCAAAGCTTCTTGACGAGTTCGAATGGTACGTATCTGCATTTGCAAAGCAGAGGGAATTGGGAACGCCCTATTGATCATACTAGGCTGTTGGTATTTGGTATGACTCTGTAGATTTTCACAGTGTAATCTCCTTCGAAGATGTTTACAAATTGGCCTGTGTTGGAATCAAGATTTCGGACTCTGAATTTGTATTCGTATGAACCGTCTCCTTTGACATCCACTTGTGCAAAGTGAACAGCTTCTTCTCCTTTGTAAAACTGGATGATGATCGGATACCTCTCAACGTATTCTGATGCTTCCCCGATCACTGTTCCCCATGGGAGTCTGTTGTCTTGAGGAACGCTCATCGTGGTAATTGTTTTTTCCAAACTAATTTTCTCATTTATCGGCATGATGGTGACCTGGTTGGGTTCTTCTGAAGCATCAATTGGGACCGTCATCATTCCAAATGCTGCCATTACGGATGCAATCAACAACAAATTCCAACTGTTTTTCATTCAATTGAGTAACTTCAAAAGTCATTTAAAAAATTTGTTACTGATTTTCTCTCCCAAACGTGGCATGGCTCTGCAGTGGAATTTGTTCTTCGATTTGGGTGGACAGGCTGCTAAATAATGTCTGTTCGGATCAAACCTTGTAGCAAAAATTAGATTTTTCACTGCAAAAGAGTTGTTGAAAAAATTATCTCTGATCTAGTTTGCGATACTTTTTTTGCGCCCCATTTGAGATTGTATTCCTTTTCCGTCATTTCAATTCTGGATTTACATTTCACACATCTGCGCATTTTGGTGCCTTTAGAATATCTCCAAACGTGGGCTTCACTAATTTTGGGACCGTCATGAGTTAATCCTTAACCCCTAGTGTTTTATTCATGGTATTGATTATCTGAACTCTTGTGAGTTTCGAGGGAAACATAATACATTAATCAAAACAAATTGTAATCATTGTGTGAAATTAGGTATCAAGCTTTTGATAATCGGTATTGCTGCGATCCTTTTGCAGGTTTTTGGAAACATATTGTTTTGAAATTGATTTAAATCTTATCTGGGGCAAATTTGCTTGTCTAAAAATTTTATTTTCATTTGTCTCGGTTTATCCTAAAAACGAGAATGATGCAAATGCGAATATTCGTATTTTCTGAAAATCTTTGATGATGATAATTTTTTTAGATCTGATTTGGTTGCTGTTCTGCAAATAATTTTTAAATATTTTTGCTATTTGTGGAATTTTTATCTGTGCCGTACGAAATTCTTAAATTCAAAATTAGCTTAACCTATGTGTGGCTACCCGAGATGATCTTAGAAATGATATTCTCAAAGTTACTGAAGAGCAGCAAAAATTGATGGAATTAAGAAAGTCTTTCTTGGGGTCAAAAGATAACGAAGATCAAATGAATGCATTTCGAATGACTACTCAGATAATGAAATACGAGGATTTTATTCGAGATACTGAAAAACAACTTAGGATCATGGACTAAACTATCCGAATTCGTCTTTTTACTCTTTGAACTATCGCTGTTGGTTATTTTGTTTTTTAATATGGCCTCTGGCAAAACGTGTTTATTTTTTTTACGATGTTAAATTCCCTCTCTTGTTTTTTCTTTGTGATTGTTGTGTATGTCCCGTCGGTCTTCTTGAAATTTCAAACTGCACGTGCATTTTTTCTGGGAATTGGTGAATGAATCCTTGATATGGCACCATTTATCACTAATCATGATTGCATGTGGTTAGTTTTGAAAATTTTGCTTTTTATTTTGATTGTAGGTCTCAGTGTCGCATTCTTTCAACCAACATTTGCATATCATGAGGAACGTGAACGCGTTGAGATGTCGCAGATGACGGGCATATTCACCGAAAACATGAAGATTGTGATGTTTCCTATTGTAGACAGGGAATATCATTTGCAGGTTGTATTGCGTGAAGGTAATCAACCTGAAAACGCCACCGTGAAAGTTGGGTACGGGTTCAATCTAGTGGAAAGGGACCCTCATCGCTATTCCTTGGACGAATCTCCTGAGGTGACCCAAAGTCACACGAAAGCACGTCATATCTCACAGCATATGAATTCGAAAATCATTGACACTGGGCAGCATGACTTTCCGATAGTCGTAAGATTTACTGTGACATTTGACGAGCAGGGATTCTACAGTTATCGTTACTTTGAAAATCATGTGGATGGCGGAGGCCATAGTTCCAATAGCGGCATGCATCACGTGGTCTCTGGATACAGCAAGGCAATTGATGATGACGGAATGTGCAACAACCCTGAATTGCTCCCGCTGCCAAAGCATGATTTCTCAACGTTGATCTGCGTCACTCCTGACACACATCATGATCTGATTGCCCAAGGATGGGCGCCAAGGCCGGATTGAAGTAACTACGTACTTGAACAGGATTCGAATCGATAAATTCACGAACATTGGATGTCCTACATGGTGTTCAAACAAATATCTCTTATCTAAAGATGGAAAAATTATATCCTCAAAAATTCAATATGCTATCCTAATTTTAGGTACGTTTGGAATTCCCAAAAAAGATGAATGATGTGGATGGACCGGATGGGATTTGAACCCACGACCTTTGCGGGAAATTGATTCCTTACGCAGTGTGAGTGCGTCATCCAAACCAAACTAGACGACCGGTCCAACAAAGTTACGGATATGGGAGTTTTTTTGTCTTTAGGTTGCCCTGATATGTCGTAATTACCCTGTTCTTTTCTAATTCCTCCAAAAATTACTTCTATGGATCTTCGTGAATTTGATGCCGTTGTTGAACGAATGAGACTGGCCTTTGACTATGTCGATAATTTGGGACAATACGTGGAGGCTGCCAAATTATTGTATCAGATGAATGATCTACTCCCTGATGATCTGTCCTTGTCTCTTGAGGAATTGGATGATCCTGAATCTGCCAAATCCTTTGTATTGAAATACCATGATGAGTTAAAATCTGCTATTGTTAATTATAGGCAAAGACTGATGATGTGTTAGTTCTATTTCTTAACGCCCAGATTTCTGTTCTTTAGTCTGAGATATGGATTCCTGCATTTTCTGCATCTGGTAGCATCGATGTCGTTTCTTGCTCCGCATTTGAAACAAATCCTCATTACTAGACGTGCTTGCTGTGCAATTCGTTTCTTTTCAGGATCTGTGATTGGCATTTGATTCTCTCCTTAATCTCTCTCTTTTATTCTAATCGGACTTGTCCATTTTTCCTGCAAGCAATACTGGAACTTCTGCAGGTCTCTTTGCCACTGGGATGTTTGCCTTGTTAAACATGGATACTTTGGATTCTGCTGAACCGTATGTGCCCATCACTATGGCTCCTGCATGACCCATTCTTTTTTCCTTGGGTGCTGCTCTGCCTGCAATATATGCTACAGTTGGCTTGTTGAATCCGCTGTCGATAATGCGCTGAGCCAGAATTTCTTCCGAGTCTCCTCCGATCTCTCCTACGATTACCAGTCCCTCTAAATCTGAAATGTTCTTGACCATGTCAAATGCGTCGATCAATCTTGTACCGTTTACCGGATCTCCGCCAATGCCTATTGTAATTGATTGACCAAAACCTGAATTTGTAAGCGCATCTGAAATTTCATAGAGCAGAGTTCCGCTCTTTGACAAAACCGCAATCTTTCCTGCCTTAAATGGCATTGGTGGCATGATTCCGACTTTGATAATCTCCGGAATCATTATTCCTGGTGTGTTTGGTCCTATGATCACTGCTCCTTTTTGATTTGCCAAATCCAATGCCTCCATCGTATCTCTGATTGGGACGTGTTCTGGTATTGCGACAAGAAGCTTGATTCCTGATTCTAATGCGTCCTTGGCTGCAGACAGAAAGAACTTGGCTGGAACGTAGATGATTGAAATTTTTGCATTTGTTGCATCCACTGCCTCTTTCATGGTATTGTAAACTGGAACCTTGTCTTCGAATTTTTGACCTCCTTTGCCGGGAGTGACCCCTGCAACAACGTTGGTTCCATATGCTATCATCTGCTTCGCATGTAGGGAGCCGTATGCTCCTGTAATTCCTTGAACGATAACTCCTTTCTTTTCATAATCTGGATCTCCTGGTTTTCCTTTGAGTGTATCAAAAATGTCTATCATTTCTTTACACCCATTACCGCTGCATTAATTGCTTCTTCTACGGAATCAAAAATATTGGTCCTTGAGCCCTCGAGCATTTCTTTTGCTTTTTCTGATTCTGTGCCTTTCAATCTTGAGAACACTGGCAAGTCTATTAGGTTGTTTTCGTATGCCTTCAGAAATGCTTCTGCAACAACCGTTGTCTTGACGATTCCTCCGTAAAGGTTTACTAAAATTCCCTTTACTCTGTCTAGTTTACTTATCAATGTCAGTGCTTCATAGACTGATTCTGTAGTTGCACCGCCGCCTACGTCCAAGAAACATGCTGGCTTTCCGCCGTTGTCTGACAACATGTCTAGTGTGGACATGACCAATCCTGCTCCGTTTCCGACAACTGCGATGTCGCCGTCTAATTCGACCAGGGAAAATCCACTTTTTTCGGCCTGCTCCTCGATGGCTGTTTTTTCTTGATATTTTTCCAATTCTGGGTGTCTAAAGTTGCTATTGTCATCTGTTACGAATTTTCCATCCAACGCCATAATTGTGTCATCTTGCATGATGGCAAGGGGATTAATTTCCACAAGCTCTGCTTCTTTTTCAATTGTAAGATTTGATAATTTTTTTAATGTGTCTACAAACTGTTCTGCAGTATTTCCGTCTAGCTCCATTTCTTTTGCAACCTCTCTTGCCAAATCGTCTGAAACTTCGCCTAATCCGATTTCTTTGATTATTTGGTTCTTTACTGATTCAATTTCAACTCCTCCTTCGGCAGATGCGATGATCGTATAGCATCTTTTTGAACGATTCAAAAATATTGATAGGTACAGCTCTTTTTTGATGTCTGCCATTTTTTCTAGCAGGATTGCTCTGGCCCTCTCTCCTTTGATCGTCAAATCCATCACTTGCGGGTACTTTATCTCGAATTCGTCGTCATTTTGGCACTTTTGTATGCCTCCTGCCTTTCCTCTGCCGCCGACGGGTACCTGGATTTTTATCACAAATGGGTATCCTAGTTCTTTGGCGTGTTTTCGTCCCTCCTCGATGTTTGTTGACGAAATGCTGTTCAGCAGGTTGATTCCGTATTCTCTAAAAAGTTCTTTAGCCTGAAATTCTAATAGTTGCATACGAAATCCATGAAATTAATCTTCTTTATTAATTATGATATTATTTCAACTGCTCTTCCAGAAAATCTATCATTTCCAAAAACCGATCTTTGCTTTTTCTCAACAGCTCTTGCGGATATTCTTTGATTGTGAAAACAAATTGTTGGTGAAAACTTGGAACTAGTACTCCTCCAGACGTGACCATCTGCTCGATTACATATCCTTTGGTAAGTGTGCATACGATCTCTTCATATGATTCGTCTTCCTCTTCAAGCGTTTGTCTGTAAAGGACAATCGGTCTGTTTGTTTTTGCAATGATGCTTGATCCCTTTTCTAGAAGATCTGACAGCTGTTGTATCTGCCATGCATCCAGACTGATCTGTTTTACCATGTTATCGGTAAGTGATTTTTATATTTAACCCTGACAAAACAACGCATCTTCACAATTTGTCGTCAATAAAACCGTCCTGATCTAAAATTAAAATAAAGAAAATGATTTGGCATCTATGCCATATCTAGAGCTCTGGAATGTTTTCCTGTGTGTGGTCTTTCCCCTGAATACTTTCTTCTCATGTGTCCTGACGGTCTTCCATAGATTAGTTCCAGGAACCACGATTCGTGCTCTATCTCTTCAGCTAGGATGTCTTTTGCAATGTCGTACGTTACTGGGTCTTTTCCGAATGTCATCTGACATATTTTGTTCCAGTTGACAATTGCCCCCTGCTCTGCTTTGAGACATTTCTCTAGAATTGCTTTGTGATCTGTTGGATTTGTTGGAAGCTGTAAGAATTCACAACCAGAAATTTTGATAAATTCCGTTGCGTCATTTGGAAGAATTCCGCCTAATTGGTAGATTCTTTCGAGACATGATTCAAAGTGACTGAGATCTTCTAGCCTCGCGTCTTCGATAATTCCCTTTAGTCCTTCCCCTTCCATGCCTGTACAGTGTGCCCTGAGGTTGGTAAAGTAATAGTATGCAGTAAACTCTACTGCTGCATTTTGGATTAATTCTTTTACCAACTCGTCCACATCTAGGCCGTTTTGTTTTAGAACGTTAATTCCAACAACATTTGGATTTGATTCTGACATTTGTTTATGGAATTTTTGATTGTAATAAAAATATTACATTAATTTTCAAAATCTACTCTATGGATATTTTGATTCTTTGCCCATCAATGTCGTCTTCTTTGTACTCTTTGCAGGTCTCAGTGAAGTTGATTTGCTTTACCCTGACTAAAAATGCCAATTCTTCGGATTTTTCTTTTATCATTCCAAGTGATTCCTCATCCAATTCCAATATGGATGCAACTTTCAACACATCCGTTGGTGTGTGTCCTCTTTCTTTTCTTAGTGTCTGTAGTCTTCTTGCGACATCTTTTACTAGTCCCCTGGCCATCATTTCCTTGTTCCTTGATGTTGAAATGAACACTGTATAGTTCTCTCTTTTTGCAACTGCAAAATTTTCACTTGCCTCAAAATCTATGGCAAAGTCTTCTTTTTCCAAGGAGATAATTTGCCCATCAATGTCAAAATCATATCTGGAATTTTTTTGGAGCGATGAAATAATTTCTTCTGGATTCGTATCATTAAACGCTGACACAAGTTTTCCCATGTGCTGTTTTGCCTTTGGTCCTATTTTCTTTCTCTCTAATTCGACCATTGCTTTGATGGGAAGTCCGATGTTTTTTAGTTCCAGAATTTGTTCCAGTCCTGTTTCTTTTTCGGTCTCTATGATTGTAAATTTTTCAACATTTAGTTGGGATTGTAAAAGATCTGACAGGGATTCGAGCTTTGCTTTTTGTCCTTTCTTTACACAGATCTTGGATTCGTTTAGGGGCCATCTTCTTTTCAGCTTGCCCTTCATTCTTGCAGCCGATGAGATTGATACAACATCTTTCATGATGTCAAATGACTCTTCTATTTCTTCGCAGACCAGGTTTTCTTGGTACGTGGGCCATTGGTCTAGCAGGATGCTCTGCTTTTCAGGAAATATTGACTGATACAGGTGCTCGCTGGTGAATGGACAAAATGGATGAATCAAAATATCTAATGTTTTCAGAACTTTGCTTAGGACTGCGTATATTGCCAGCCTTCTGTTTTTCTTTTTTTCGTCTTCGTCCCATAGCTCGGCCCTTGTAATTGGTATGTATATCTGACTTAGGTTGTTAATTATGAAGTCATCAATGGCCTTTGCTCCTTCATGAAATTTGCATGATTCATTTTTTTCCGTTAGGATGCTAATCAGCTTTTGAAGTTTGGATACAAGCCATATGTCTGGAGATGTGAGCAAATCTTCTTTCTTTACCCATTCAATTGTATTACAACTATCAAAATTGTCGTACTGACTATTCTGCTGAAAGTACAGGTGTAAGTTGAACAGCGTATTGATTACCTGATATGGCCTTGACATCAGTTCATCAGTGCTAAAACTAAGCGGTTCGATTGGACTTGCTTTCCACATGAAGTAAAATCTGATCAGGTCGACGGGATACTTTTGAAGTAGATCTAGACCCTCCATAACGTTGCCCTTGCTTTTGCTCATTTTGCCCCCTTTCTCATCTAGCACGTGTCCTTGAAACAGGAATGACCTATACGGTGGCGTCGCTGAATTATTCAAAATCACGTTTTCTATCAGTAGCGTATATGCCCATCCCCTGGTCTGATCAATTCCTTCCGTAAAAAATGGGGCTGGGATTTCGTTGTGATATTCTTCATCTGTAAGAGATGAATATGGCGCAGAGCCGCTGTTGTGCCATGTGTCTAAAACGTATTCTTCCCTCTTTGTATTCACGCTGTTGCATTTTTTGCATTTTATCGTAATGTTGTCTATCCATGGCCTGTGCAGTTCAAACTTTGGCCCATCAGGAAGTTTGTCTGAGGATTCTACGATGTCTTTTCTACTAAAGAACCAGTTTTTCTCTCCGCAGTCTTCGCAATTCCAAACTGGCAATGGACAGCCCCAGATCCTTTCTCTCGAAATACACCATGGGTGTCTTTCTTTGATGATTCCGAGAAATCTGTTTTTTGGTTGTTCAAAAAAGTATTCTACACTTTTTGCTGCGTCAATGGCCTTGTCGTCAAGTCTTTCCAGTTTGTAAAACCACCCTCTTCTAGCAAGCCATACCAGTCTATCGTGAGAGCGCCAGCAAAGTGGATACTTGTGTTTTTCCATCCTGTTATGCACGTACGCATTTTTGTCGCGTAGCTCTAAGACAATTCTTTTGTCCGTATCTCTGACAAATTCCCCTGCGTATGTACCTGCGTCATTTGTAAATTTCACCTCGTCATCTATGGGGCTGAAAATTTCCACGTTTCGTTCCTTTGCAACCCTGATGTCCTCTTCTCCGTTTGCAGGTGATATGTGAACCAGTCCGCTTCCCGTTGTTGGATCCACGTAGTCTTCTGCCACCACGATGTGATAGTTTTCTTTTTCTGACAGCTCCTTTAGTTTGGGAATGTTCCCTAATAGTGGGTGAATGTACTTTATTCCTTCTAGTTCTGTACCTTTGATTGGATGACTCTTCAATATTTTTGCATTTGGCATGTCAAATCTTTCGCTTAGATCCTTGCATCTGGATTCTCCAATAATCCATCTCTCGCCTTTCAATTCTTCACTGTCCGGCTCAAAACAAACATAGTTCTCTTTGGGATTGACGCCTACCATTGCATCTGTAATGAGCGTAAATGGCATGGTTGTCCATACGACAAGGTATGTTTCTTTTTCGTTGTCGCTTTCAATTAGACGTGTGATTTGATTTACGTCTTTATCTGTGATTTTTACTTTGTAATACAATGACGGATCTTTGACTTCCTCGTACCCTTGATTCACTTCTGCATGACTCAGTGATGTTTGACATCTGGGACAGTAAGCAATTACGGTGAAATCCTCTTCCAAAATTTTATTCTCATGTGCTTTTTTGAGTACCTGCCATTCTCTTTCAATGAATTCGTCTCTAAAAGTCCAGTATGCTTTTTCATGGTTAAATGACATTCCTAGCAAATCGTCTACTTCTACCCATGTCTTGTTGAATTTTTCCACCACCTTTTTGCATTCTGAAACAATACGTTCCACTCCGAACTCTTTGATGGCCTCAGTTTTTCCTCCTGATACGCCTAGTTCTTTTTCAACCTGAAGCTCTACTGGGAGTCCTTGAGTGTCCCATCCTCCGTTGAATTCGATTTTCTTGCCTTGTAACGTGTTAAACCTGTACCACAAATCCTTGATCACTCTGCCTCTGATATGACCCGCATGTGGGATGCCGTTCATCGTTGGAGGTCCTTCGATAAATCTTATTTTTTCAGGCCTGTCTGAGGAAAAAATCTGCTTTTCTAAATCTATTGAACCAATGTAATCTTTCACCTGGGATTCTATTGCCTTGGCATCAAACTTTGCAGCGAGGTCCATATGGATTTTGGTGTGCATGTGGCATTATAAAGCTAAATTGATCTGTTGAGACTTGGATTATATTGTTGGGCTGGAAATAATTTTCATTGGTAAATGTTTTGGTGGTTGGTTCTGGAGGAAGGGAACATGCACTGTCCTGGAAATTATCTCAAAGCAGTAAGGTCGATACCGTTTTCACTGCTCCCGGTAACGGCGGTACGCAAAACAACGTTAGCATCGATGTAAATGATCTGGATGCCCTATCTGATTTTGCGCAAAAAAACAAATGCTTTACAGTGGTTGGACCTGAAGACCCACTAGCAGCAGGAATTGTGGACAAATTCACAAAATTGGGTTTGAAAATATTTGGACCTTCTCGGGGAGCTGCTCAGCTTGAATCCAGTAAAATTTGGGCCAAAGATTTTATGAAACGAAATAATATTCCGACTGCAAGATTTGAGATTTTTGATGATGCTAAAAAAGCCACTGATTATGTCAAGTCTCTTGACTACAACGTAGTTGTAAAGGCAGATGGATTAGCTGCTGGAAAGGGAGTTATTGTTTGTAACAGCAATGATGATGCGATATCTGCCATAGATATGATTCTTGTGAAAAAAACATTCGGTTCAGCTGGAAATCGGATAATAGTTGAAGAGAGAATAGACGGGATTGAGGCTTCGTACATTGCACTTTCTGATGGTGATGTTGCAATTCCTATGGCTTCAAGCCAAGATCATAAAAGAATTTTTGATGGTGATAGTGGTCCTAACACTGGTGGGATGGGGGCTTATTCGCCTACCCCTGTTATCGATGATGCATTGGCAAAAACTATCCATGACGAAATTATTGAAAAGACAATTCATGCCATGAAAAACGAGGGTATTTCATTTAGGGGATTTCTGTATGCTGGCATCATGATTAGAAATGGACAGCCATATGTTTTAGAATACAATGTTCGAATGGGAGATCCTGAATGCCAGCCAATCACGATGAGAATGGACTTTGATCTGTATGACTATTTCTCTGCATGCGTTGAGGGCAACCTGTCTTCTTTGCCCGCTCCTGCATGGAAACCTCAGTATGCTGTATGTGTGGTACTGGCATCAAAAGGATATCCTGGCTCTTATCAAAAGGATCTTGAAATCACAGGACTTGATCAGGTTCCAAACGGTTCGATTGTTTTTCATGCTGGAACAAAAAAACTAAATGAAAAAATAATATCCGACGGAGGACGTGTTTTGGGAGTCACTGCATTGGGGGACACCTTGGATTCTGCGATAAAAAACGCATATCTTGCATCTGAGAAAGTATCGTGGCCTGAGAAATATTGCAGAAAAGACATTGGTCAAAAAGGCATGTCCTATCTATGAGTCTGCAGCATCCTGTCTTCTGATACTATCCAGTCGATATTTTTGTCATGCTCGTCTCTTGGAATACTTTTTACAATCTGTTTTTCCAGAGTCAGAGAAACTGTGGTTGTTTCATTTTCAGAGAGAAATCTGTCATAGAATCCGTGCCCGTATCCTAGTCTTACCCCGTTTGGAGTTATGGCGACTGTGGGGACGAGAATCACGTCCAATTTGTTGTCTTGCACGCATTCGTCTTTGGGCTCCATGATGTCAAAACTGCCCTTCTCTAGGCTTGAATAATCCGTTATTTTTCTAAACTCCATCTTGTCCCCTGTGACTTTGGGCAAATACACTTCTTTTGCACCGCTGAGTAATTCCTGAATTATGTCTTGTGTCCGAATCTCACTTCCAATTGGATAGTATGCGCCGATTTTCTTGGCGTTTTTAAACGCATAAATTTTCTTTAGTCTCTTTTGGATTTTCTTGCTTGCTATCTCTAACAAATCAAAGGAAGTATTGTCTCTTTTTTCTAAGAGAAGATTCCTGAGCGCTGTTTTTTTGGGATTATCTTCCAATTTGACTACTCAGTGATGCTGCTGTTATCGTGTTTCTTAATAGCATTGCAACCGTCATCGGTCCTACTCCTCCCGGAACCGGTGTTGCGAAAGACGCCTTTTGAATAATTTGATCAAAATCTGAATCCCCTACAATCTTTTCGTGAAATCGTGATATCGCGACATCAATTACTATGGCCCCTTCTTTGATCATTGCAGGGGTTAGGATGAACTTACTTCTGTCCCCCACTGCTGAAATAATGATGTCTGCCGATTGACAATACTTTGATAGATCCTTAGTTTTTGAATGGCATGTGATAACTGTCGCATTCTTTTCAAGCAACAAATGGTACAGTGGTTTTCCAACTAGGTTGCTTCTGTTGATTAGCACTACATTTTTCCCGACTAAATCAATTCCATGATAGTCAAACATTTCCATAATTCCTGACGGGGTGCATGCAACCAGTGCCGCTTTTTTCATCGCGAGTAATCCTGCATTGTGTGGAGTTAATCCGTCCACATCTTTTATCGGTGATATTCTTGACGTAGTTGCAAACTCGTCCAGTTGCCCGGGTAGCGGAAGTTGCACCAAAATTCCGTGAACCGATTTGTCCGCGTTTAGATTGTCTATCACCTTGCTCAATTCTGACTGTGTGATGTTTCCGTCCATTTTGTGATCCTTTGTGGCGATTCCGACTTCCAAACATGCCTTGTGTTTATTTCTCACATACGTTGCAGAAGCTGGATTGTCTCCGATCAGAACTGTGGCTAAACAGGGGTCTATTCCCTGTGCTCTGAGTTCTTCAGCTGCTTGCTTAACTCTGTCTTTGACTGATTGGGCAATGACCTTTCCATCTATTTTGACGCCTGTCATGGTATGTTCTTTGGCTGTAGATATTTAATTCTTGGAATTCTTGGAAATTTCTCAGTCATCCCGTATTTGCTATCTGGGAAAAGAAATTAAATGGCTGCATTTGATGTAATTTCATGTTTGTAATGATAGCAGACGTCCAACTCAAAGAGGGCGCTGAAGAAGATTTCAAAAGCTGGTTTGCTGAATCAAACAAGGCACTGTGCAATTTTCCTGGGTTCATATCTAGGAAATTTTTGAAATCTTCAGATGGAAGCTATAGGATTCTTGTAGAGCATGAGAGTAAGGAAACTTTCATCAAAATGCATCAAAGTCCTGAACATGAAAAAATTCATCCTACCGGACATTCTTTCATGAGTGCAGATCCTCAAAGAAAAACATACACCGTAGCTGCTGAGTAGAATTGAAACTAGAGTATGATCTAAAAACATACCTTGAAAAAATTGAGAAAAGCAGTTCCTATTTTTCTACTTTTATCGACAAGGACCGTCTAGCTGCAGGTGTCATGCTGCTTAGACCTGGTGAGAAAGACATCCAGACTCCTCATGAAAACGACGAGGTATATTTCGTCCTTTCAGGAAACGGATTCTTGAAAATTAAGAATAAGGATTATTCCGTATCAAAAAACAAGTTGTTTTTTGTGGGAAAAAACGTAAAGCATTTTTTTCATGGCAATTCAGAGGAACTCAAAGTCCTGTATTTTTTTGGCGGTCCTGACTCAGATGATTTTCGTTTTTCTTCCGTAGACCCTTATCCTTCTTTCTGCGAATAGTCTGACTGCTTCTGGATAAATATTGTGTTCCTCTCTGAGGATTTTTTTCGAAAGTGAATCTTCCGTGTCTTTTTCATGCACTTTAACCACTGCCTGAATGATTATGGAACCCGTGTCCATCCCTGCATCCACGAAATGAACTGAGCATCCTGAGAACTTTGCACCGTACTCTAATGCTTGCTTTTGTGAATTTAGTCCTGGAAATGCGGGCAGTAGTGCTGGATGAATGTTCATGATTTTGTTTTTGTATTTCTTTGTAAATTCTGGACTGATGATTCTCATAAATCCTGCCAGACACACCAGACCGTTTTTTGGCGTGACCTTGTATTTTCTTAGAACTGAAATAATCTTTTCGTCATATTCTGCTCTGCTTCCTTTGAATCCCTTGCTTTCTACCACCTCTGTACTCACTCCCAACTTCTTTGCTATTTTCAGTCCCTTTGCGTCTGCTTTGTTTGAAATGACAACTGCTGGATTTATTGGAATTCCATTTTTTTTGATTGCTTTTAGAATTGACTCCATGTTGCTTCCACGACCCGAGATTAAAATTCCTAGATTTAGCAACTAGTCAATACTAGATCAATACTGCAATTTATATCAAATTCAATATTTTTTTCATTTGTTGCCCAGAAAAGTCAAGATGACCAAAAATGGCATCTTATGTGAAGTTGACGGAAAACGTGTCTTACTGGATCCAAAAAACGGTGACGTAGATGGGATTAATTTTGTTTCTCATGCACATTCTGATCACCTACCATCAAAAAATGGCGGTATGATTCTATCGTCAATTGAAACTAATGAGATCGCAAATTTACGCGGATTCAAAATGGAGAATCATGTAGAATCTATTGAGAACTTTTCTCTTGTGGATAGTGGCCATATACTTGGTGCCCGGGGATTACTGTTTGATGATATATTCTATACCGGTGACATTTGTACCCGGGATCGTGGATTCCTCAGGGGTGCAAAAATCCCCAAATGTAAAACGCTGATCACCGAATGCACATTTGGTCTGCCTGAATTTGTCTTTCCTTCGCTTGATGACATTCTCAAACAAGTCAACGAGCTGATCTCTGGACTCTATGCGAAAGGCATTCCTGTGATCTTAATGGGCTATCAGCTTGGAAAGGCACAAACAATCACGCAGTTCTTTGGCCATTGGGCCCCTCTTTACTTCCACGATTCCATCAAAGACATGAACTTACTTCATAAGAGATTTGGAGTTTCGTTGGAAGACGGAATTGGTCATACTGAGGCTGAAAAAAACGGCTTGCTTGGAAAAAAGCCTTGGATTATGGTTGCACCCATGCTATCTAGCAAAAATGAATTTGTTAAGGACATGAAGTCCAAATATGGCGCCGTGACCATTGGATTCAGTGGTTGGGCCCAGTCCGTGAATTTCTCATTCGGACGACGAACGGATTATTCTATTCCGATGAGTGATCACTGTGATTACAACGAGCTAATAGACATGGTAGTCCAATCTGGCGCTGAGCAAGTATACACGATACATGGGTTTGTGGATGAATTTGCCAAAGATCTGACAACGAGGGGAATCAGTGCACAGCCTTTGCTTGAGAATTCTTTGGATGACTTTACTTAGTGAATTCTTTGCATTCGCAATTTTCGACCAGACAAGTTTCTACGTTCCTTATGTGATCATGTGAAAAATGTCTGCATTTTTCGTTTTTACACTTCCTTCTTTGTGCCTCCTTTTGTAACACTGACTGTGCAATCTGATTCGCTTTTTCCTTTGAGAATCCTTTTTTGTCAATATAGAAATGAACTACTCTGTTATACAGTAACTCTGGGTCAAATTGTTTTTCTAACATTTTGGCATCTGATCATATGTGTCGATCTGATATAAAAAATTCTGGAAATTTTGTGAGGGACATGCAATGAAATTGGTGGTTTTTGATGATCCTTGGAACGCGTGAAATACAAAAAATGACTGTGGATTCTAGATCGACAAAACTTTTCACCGTGATCGAGAATTATTTAGCTTGTCATAGTTCAAATTTTCAATATACGTGCTCTAATTCTTGACTGATTGCAAAGAAGGATACGTTCATCATTTTTCGTGGTTTGAGATACAGCAAAAAAAGATGTGTATACACTGTTTGGCTGAAGAGTAGGCTGTTTAGATTTTTGCCAAACATGACCTGGGATGTTTTTTGCCCTGTTAATTTTTAGAAAGGTCCTGGTAAGAGCACTGGGTGTTCTCTTACCCTAATTGCAATCCTTGCAGTCCGGATCAACGCATATGGGGTTGTGCTTTCCATCTCTTGTAGGATGTGCAGTGTCTCGTCTTCTCTGTGTTCTTGTCATGTTTTCTTTACGTCACGATAGTTAAAAAAAATATCTCCTGTTCTCTCTGCAGTTTGCTGTATGTTGATTACTGGAGTTTTTCTAAAATCCTGATTGGCAATGCTGTCTTTTTTCCGTCCTGCACGTGGCCGCATGGATGATAGACGTGCAGAAAATTTTATTACTTATGCTGTTGTATTATACTCCAAGCAAGCGATGGGAGTCTTGTGAGGAATGGCATCATGCTCGACATCAACATTACCCTGAACGGTTCCCACAAAATCTTCAGGGGTATTTCTGTATTTCATACTCTCTCTCTTTCTTTTCTAACGTTGGTTTGACATGTATGTGACAAAATGGATTTCAATTCTCTGAAGCATTGCTATTATTTTGTAATCTGAATTTTGACTTATTGTGGAGATGTTTTATTTATTAGACAGCATTTGCTGATTTTTTATTTTCAGTAGCATTCATGTCAAAATTCATTAGGTGATCATAAATCTCAAAACCTCTTTGCGTACACCCTTTCATGGTTTTGAATTGTTGTTCACCTTGATAAGGATATGCCCTTGTCGGTTTTACTTGTTAGTGGAATGAGGATCTCCTGTCTTGTAAGATTTTATTTGTTGAATTCGTAGCAGTCTCTGCCTATCATATGACATTGGCTACAGTAAACTGTTCCATCTTGTGATTTGTAGTGAAATTTTAATTCATGCGTGCATCCGCTGCAAGTCTGTTCACTCATAAACTGGGTCTGTTTTTTCATTACAAAAATCATTCTAAACTACCTGTAATCTGCACTAAATCTCCGCATCACCGTGAGTGTCTGTACTGTTTTCCAATTGATTCTGCATCTTGCATTGTGTGGCGGATTTGTTTTGATTGAAAAAATTCAATTCACAATATCTTACAAATCAATTCCACGTCTGATTTTGCAATTCCGTTGTTTCTAGCAATACTGTCTCTTCTTGTTTCCTCTTCTGAAGCTCGTCCCCACATGACAATCACATTTGCAAGATTCATCATCGCAAAATCCCCTGTTTGGTTCCACCATGTTCTAGTTACGTCATTATGATATTTGAATAACTCTGATATTTGGAGCCTTTTGGAAATTTATGGCCATGAATGTTTCTAGCATGACAAGCCCGTTGTAACACGCAGATCTGGCATTTTAGCTCAAACAAACTCATAGCATTCCCGTCTACTTTGATTTGAAATCGTATATTCGTACATGAAAAATGGGCGGAGTGTGGAATCTTTGTATTCGTAATGCAGTGTCTCTATGCTGAGTGATCTAGTGGTTGGCTCATCGTGTTTTTGCCTGTTGCAATTTTTTGAAAATTTATCTCAGTATTACGCCTATGTCCATTAGATTCGTGTGCGTGGCATTAGTGACTATGTTGCCTTTTTGTTTTTGAAAGAATCTTCCTGAATCGCTATTTTTAAGAAATTCCTTCATGGTTCCAAGATCTATTTTGACATTTTCAGTAATTGCTCCCGCAAAATTGGAATTTCCATCAATCCCATCTGTACCCATTGAGGCAATGGTCATTTTTTTTAATTTCTGAGTGTTTTTTAATAATCTCAAAACTAATTCCTGATTTCTTCCTCCCATTCCTTTTCCGAGAACTTTGACAGTTGTCTCTCCTCCAAAAATGACGCATGTCTTCTCACTTTCTGAAATCTTTTCAAGAATTTTTGTAACTGCCTCTTTTATTTCGCCAAAAACTTGTATCTTGCAAACCGTGTATCCCATCTTTTCTGCCGTTTCCTGCATTGCACTCATGCAGTCGTCGTTGTTTGCAATGACATGGTTTTCAACCGTGGCTTTTTTGGGAATTTGGGTTTGTTCTTTCTCCATTCCGTCTTCTAATACCTGTAAAACTTCTGGTGGCGTCTTCCACCTGATCTTGTATTTGTCAATGATCTCTAGTGCGTTTGCATAAGTTGTATCGTCCATGTATGTGGTGCCCGAAGCAATTGATGAAAGATCATCTCCTTCCACATCTGACATTATCAGGCTAATCCCGTCACACTTCATGTCCGCTACTAGCTTTCCTCCCTTGATTTTTGAAATGTGTTTTCTGATGCAGTTGAACTCTTGAATGGTAGCTCCTGACTTTAACAGCACATTTGTTACGTGAATCTTGTCATCCAAGGTAATTTCGTTTGGCATGGCGAGCAGTGATGATCCTCCCCCTGAAACAAGGAAGACTATGAGCTCATTATTTCGTTTGTTTTGAACAAACTTCATGACTTCCTTAGCTGCCTTTACGCTTGTCTGGTCTGGTTTGGGATGTCTTGAATTGAAAATTTGAAACTTTTTCCCCTTGATTTTTGCTTTGGTTCCTTTAGGAATGACTATGATTCCGCTCTTAATTGGGATGATTGAATTCAACGCCCTGGTCATAGAGTCTCCTGCTTTTCCAAAAGCAATTGAGTAAATGCTGGAATATTTTTTAATACTAAATATTTTACCGCCAATTTTGATTTCACTTGGTGTGACAAATTTTGGGATGATGTTTTCTGGATTTGCCGCTTGAAGTCCTGATTCCAAAATTTCTAAGCAGTCTTTTTTCTTATCGGTGGTTGCTATTTCGGTGAAGTTTTTGATAATCATGACGTTTGTCAATAATGCAAGATATAATAATAATCAACGATGCCTTTGATTCATGCACACAGTACGCATTCCAAAAGTTATCAAATTTGGAGAAAATGCACTTGGTGAAACAGAGTATCCGAAAAATGCCCTAGTTGTCACAACCGTTCCGCCAGCACTATCTGACAAATGGTTGGGAAAAATGGGTATTCAGGACTACATGCTGTATGACCAAGTAAAACCTGAACCATCAATTGACGATGTCAATAAAGTCATTTCAGAATACAAAGACAAAAACCCCTCTGTCCTAATTGGGCTTGGCGGTGGAAGTTCGATGGACGTAGTAAAATACGCTGCACCTGAACTGAAAAAAGAAAAAATCTTGATTCCTACAACATTTGGAACTGGAGCTGAAATGACCACTTATTGTGTTTTGAAATTTGATGGAAAAAAGAAATTGTTACGCGAAGACAGATTTTTAGCTGACATGGCCGTAGTAGATTCATACTTTATGGATGGAACTCCGCAGCAAGTCATCAACAGTTCTGTCTGTGACGCATGTGCTCAAGCTACCGAGGGCTATGACAGCAAACTTGGTAACGACTTGACTCGAACTCTATGTAAGCAGGCATTTGACATTCTGTATGATGCAATAATGAACGACAAGCCAGAAAACTATCCTTACGGATCAATGTTGTCTGGAATGGGATTCGGCAATTGTTCTACTACACTTGGACATGCTTTGTCATACGTATTCTCTAATGAGGGCATACCACATGGATATTCGCTATCTTCTTGTACCACAGTAGCACACAAGCATAACAATTCAATCTTCTATGATAGATTCAAAGAGGCAATGGCAAAACTAGGCTTTGATAAATTAGAACTCAAGGCTGACGTTTCAGAAGCCGCTGACACCGTAATGACCGATAAGGGACATTTGGATCCAAACCCAATTCCAATATCCAAAGAAGACGTCGTTAAGTGTCTCGAAGACATCAAAGCAGGCAATCTGTAAAAAATTCTACATTTTTTACTCTTTTTTCTATTTTCTTTACAAACTGCGAAATTGGCAGCTTGGTTAAAGCTTTTATTCTAATACTTTGGAGTACATTCATGGCTGATAAAAAAATAAAATTCGGTATTCAAAACGGGCTAAACGTTGCAAGAGCCGGATACACAGAAGATCAAATTTTAACGGCATGCATGCTTGCCGACAAGACCGGATATGATTCTATTTTCTATATGGACCACACCAATGTGCCACAGTGGAAAAATGCGACTGTTTTGGATCCGTGGGTTATGCTTTCTGCAATCGCAGCGGTTACGAATAATGTGGAGCTCGGCACTTGCGTTACTGATGCAATACGAAGACATCCTTCTAATATTGCACTGGCTGCTATCACTCTTGACAGGGTATCCAAAGGCAGGGCAATTTTGGGTATTGGTGCTGGTGAGGCACAGAACCTAAAAGAATTTTGTATTCCATTTGATAAACCAGTGTCAAAATGGTCTGAACAGATTGAAACAATTCATAAATTATACGAATCAAATCCTGACAATACTGTAGATTATGCAGGAAAATACTATCAGCTAGAGGGCGCATGTTTGCAAGCCCCTCCAATCAGAAAACCGCGTCCACCTACTTACATGGCATCTGGTGGCAAGCGTACTCTTGCACTAACTGGAAAGCTTGGCGATGGTTGGTTGCCAATTGGATACACTCCTGAATTATTTGAGGATCATAGAAAACAAATTGAAGTTTCAATGGACGCAAACAACAGAACCCAAGAGGAAAAAGACAACTTCCAAATGGCATTGGATATTGATGTCTACTTCTCCGAAGATGCTGAAGCGTCATGGGCCAAGATGAAGGAGGCTGTAAAGGTCAGCTTGTTCAAGCCTGAAATTTTGAGAGTTCATGGATTAAAAGAAATCGAAGGATTTGACTTTGTCAAGTACTTCACAGAATATTCTATGTCTGATCAAAGTTGGATTGTAAAGATGAGAGAGGCTGCAACAAAAATACCTGATGCAGTTGCACGTTCATCTACCGCTGTTGGTACTCCTGAAGACATGATTCCAACATTTGAAAGATTCATGGATGCTGGTGTCAATCACTTTGTAATTAGATTCTGGGGTAAGAACTACTTTGGCTCTATTGACAAGTTTGCAAGTCACGTGATGCCTGCGCTAAGAGAAAAAGCCAAAAAATAGTCGTTTTTCCTTAATTTGAGGAAAATGATTTACTTTACTAGGTTTTAGTTTCCTCATGAGTGATGATCTTTCAGACGAGATAGAGAAGTGCCTGGCCATTTTGGATGAAAATATGGATGTTTTGACCAATCTTGAATTTGATCTGGATGATGAGAAAGAGGATGAGTTGACTCCTGATATGGATTTGCATAATCTGCTTGACATGACTGAGGATGTGGCAGAATCTGCAAAACTGAAAAGGGCTGAGATGAACTTCACAAGGCGACAGTCTGAGGATTCATTATGACTTGTGAGGTCTTTTACTCTTTGCAAATGATTTAGCTTTCCGTTTGCTCTTTTGTTTTTCCAATCTTTTTCTAGTTCTTTCAGTAGCCTTTGTGGAGCCCTGGATGATTTTCGTTTTACTTCCGTCTTTTAGCATGATCTCTTTTCCTTTGAATCTGAATTCAACATCCCTGCACTTTATGTAGTATTTTTTTAGGCAAAAAAATATTCTGTTGTTTGTTCCGTGCATCTCTTTGACTTCTTTTGATTTTTTTAAGTCATTGAGTATATTTCGCAGTAGGCCCTTGTCGATATCTGTAATCCTGTGCATCTCCCTAAACCAGATGAACCTTGATTCTGAGCCCCACTCTTCTAGCAGTTCCAATGTGATTCTTGTTGCCTCTTCTCGCTCCTCGTCAATTTTATCCATTTTTGATTTTTATAATTCCCCTGAATTTAGTGATTTACATTATGAATAATTTGGATGAAAAAAGTCAAATTTTAGAATGTAATTTGTTTTTGATTAATTTTGTGATGTCCTATCGTGAATCCCGAAACCAAAACTGAGTGCACAAAATTAGAGTGTAGAATTTTAGAAATCAAAGCTATGGTTAAAGAACTAGACCAGGAAGATTAGCCGAATCTCCTTGTTTTTGATTTTCTTTCTTTAATACGAGACTTTGTCACCTTTACTGATTGTTTTTGATTGTTTTCCATTTTGTTTGCTATGGAATCAATCTGCTTGATAATTCTTGCTTGCTGTTCTGCAGAACCTGTCTTTAGTAACTTAACCTTTAATTTCTTTAATTGACTGGAATATGCGTCAAAGTCTCCTTTCAGTTCGTTAAGATATGGGTCATCCATGGTTATTTTTTGCATTCCCGTGTTTTAGGGATTTCTATGGTCTTGATTTATAATATTATTTTGATGAATTGTCTTGTGCAACTGACTGGTATTCTTCAGATAAGATCCCCTGAAAAAATTAAAGAATTTCTTAACGATGAGCATGTTGGACGGATATCTAGCATAGATGCAGATGGATTTCCTCAAATCATACCCATGAATTTTGTGTTTATCGACAATGCAATTTACATGCATTCCCATGTGCGTGGTGAGAAATTGGATAACATCTTGCGAAACAACAGGGTGGGGTTTGAGGCAGATAGGGAGCTGGAATTTTTACCCTCATATTTTGAAGATCCTCATAATGCTTCTTTGGCTGATACTTTGTATGTTAGTGTGGTGATCAAGGGGTTTGCATATCTTGTATCTGATAGGGAAGAAAAAACACTTGCCCTAAATGGATTAATGAAAAAATATCAGCCTGAAGGACGATATGATCCAATGAGATCTGACATGCGAGTTTTGGATGCTGTTAGTGTGATCAAAATTACTCCTAACACGCTTCATGGGAAATACAAAATTGGACAGCATATGAAGCCTGAAAATAGGATGAGTTTGGCACAAAAAATACTCAAGAAAAATTCTCCTACATCGTCTAAAACTTTGAAAATTATGGGGTTCGAAATCATTGATAACGAATTAGAGATGATCGATGAACCTATTTGGTAACTTTCCATAAAGTCTTATTTTAATGAATTAATTAATTAATCATAACGCTTAATTAACTGATATGAATAATAATCCTATGACTGAGAGAATCAAATGTCCTAACTGTGGAGATGAATTGAAATTTCAAGCAGATCGATCAAATCCAATAGAAATCGCTGTTAATGTGTTCAATGTTGTTAGACTCAATACGATATTTCAGAGAACAAAACAAATGATGATGTGTGGTAGTTGTGGCTACAGTTCAAAGTCTTCGATTTAAAAAAATTCTGATTAAGTAAAGCATTTGAATTCAGAAAAAAAAATTCCAACATGTGCCAAATGGAATATTTTCACTAGTTTTGACTATGTTGGATGATGTTGTGCTTTGAATTTTCTTTGAAAGTAATTTTTTCTGTTAAATTCATTTTTCATAATTATCATAAATATTGATTCAGGTAATATTTTAAAGAAATTTCTCTCTCATACTTCTTTGCTTTGTTCTTATATTTTTTAATAATGATAACTTGTTTGAGTTGATTGTATTTTTTTCATGTCTTATTGAGATGAATCAAATCTTATTTAATGATGTTAAATAATTATGTATTTTTGTTTATTAAACAAAACATATAATTATGAGTTTATATTAATTATGTTTATGATTCTTAGTCCTAATGAGCGTCTAATTTTGATTTCTCTCTGCCATTCTCCTAAATTCGCTGGCGACATAGCTGAAGACTTGAACAAACTAGATCCTGCAATAGCTACAAACCTTAGAAAAATGCAAGATGCAAAATTAATCTTTCATAAGAGGACAGGCGTACATAAAAAATATGCTGCTACCTCGTTTGGAAATTCTATGTATAAACTACTTTCATTACATGATTTAGCTTTTCAGGATCTTATTGACGAGTATAACAAAACACGTGATGTGGAATGATTGTCTATTTAGACAAATTTGAAGTTGTAGCATCCACTGCTGAGCAAGTTTTTCAGGATTTGATGAATCCTTTCAAATATTCGGCATTTTTTGATAACACCTTCCTAAGCGTTCCCGGCAATGAGGTGATTCCTGAGCATTATGAATTCGTAGCCACCGTCAAGGAGCATAACAAAAACGACTTCATCCTGGGCACCATCGACACTGTCCTGCCAGACGAGTCATTTAAACAATTAAACTTCGAATGGAGGTTTGAGGAACTGGGCAACAATCGGACCCAAGTGTCATACAGAATTTATGATGATGACAAAACTCCGCTGTCCGAACATTCACGTTATTGGAACAACAAGACAAAGGTATTGATCACCACGTCTACTGTAGGCTTTGGGACCATTGTCGCCAGCAATACGACAGTGATAATGTCTACAGCATCCGCCAGTGGCATAATATTCTCCAAGCCTGCGATTGCTGCAATCATGATAACCGTCGCAGCAATTAGTGCAGGAGGACTGATCAACGACGATGCGTTCTTGTCAGATCCTCGTGTCGAATACTCCCTGTATCCCAGCCAGCTTCCCGCAGAATTGCACGGGACAGAATTGACGCTGAATGGAATTCTTGCCGATGACGGAAGCCCCATATCGATGTATGAATGCGATCATGAGCCGATAATACGTGGACTGGATTACTCCTTCGACTGCGTGGTAAAGAACTCACTCGGGATAGAGCAGACGGTGACGACCGTAGTGCAGATAAGAGAACCCATAAGATTTCTTAACAATGCTGCGATGGACTGTGTGTCACGATATGACGCGCTACCTGCTGACGTGACATATGAGTTTCCATACCTGCAAAATCTTCCCGAATTGAGTCCAAGCAGACTAGTCAATCTCAAGAACCAGCATGTGAAGACGATGGATGACAGTTTTGATGACAAGGATTATGCAAATGCAAAGAAGCATGCAACGATACTGCTCAAGTACTTCAACGGCAACGACATCCAGACACTGTCCACCATGGGAAACATCATCAGAGATGAGGATAGACAGAATCATGATAATGTTTCATGTGCAATGGCAATTCACAGTAATCCGTTTATAGCCAACACTTCATGGGGTACGCTGTCGCTTGCCGATGACAATCACGTATTGGGTAAGTTTGAAACCGCATCCAAATTGGCATCGTTGATAATTGATCGGTACGAATCTGGTGACATCACCATCGAGGAAGTCTCGTACAAGAACGCGTCAATCGTAAAGGCAAATGCGCTGTTCCGGATCGTAATGGCAGCAACGGACCCAGATATTGATGATATAGGACGGCAATACGCCAAGGAAGTGGAAGAGATAAGATATCAATACATGAAGGCTCATGACATAGAGCCATCATATGATTCGTGGTTTGGCCTGGGCAACCTGGATAGATACGTGGGAGACTTTGATGATGCGTTAGAGAAATACAAAGAGGCCAAAAAGATGGCAAGGGATACGACAGAGATAGATCATGAGATGGGCGTGTTGCTTTCATATGATGAGTTTAATCAATGACAATTGGATGGAATACGTGAACAGAACCAAATTAAATCTCTACAAATAATTTGAAATATTCTGTTGTATTTTGAATACTTTCTAACATTTGTGTTCAAAATACGTTTAATCATATACTGCGATGTGTTTCTTTATTTTACGATTCTGCTGTATTTTCATATTCTATCTGACGTGTTGGTTTGAAACTGTCCTGACTTTTAGCTTCGATGCTGCAAACGTTAGCTATAAGTTCAGTTTTCAAGGATTGTGTTTGTTGAAACAAATGTCTAAGTTTGAATTGGCTTCAGATTATGCGCCAACTGGTGATCAACCACAAGCTATAGATGCTTTGGTCGACGGTGTGCTGAAAGGCTCAGTACAAACTCTTCTTGGGGTCACTGGTAGTGGAAAAACATTCTCTGTGGCTAACGTGATTGCAAGAACTGGAAAAAACACCCTCGTAATTTCACATAACAAAACTCTTGCAGCTCAGCTATATTCTGAACTAAAGCAGTTCTTTCCAAAAAACAACGTGGGTTATTTTGTTTCATATTATGACTATTACCAACCTGAAAGCTATCTTCCTCAGACTGATACCTATATAGAAAAAGACACTCAAATCAATGAAAAAATTGAAAAATTAAGGCTAGAGGCAACAGCCATGCTGCTATCTGGTGAACCGACAATCATCGTGTCTACAGTATCATGCATCTATTCGCTGGGAAATCCGCAAGATTGGAAAGACTCCGCAGTTCCCATCAAAACAGGCGAGGAGGTAAAACGTGACGAAATTATTCGAAAATTAATTGATGCTAGATATGAGCGAAACGATACTGAAGTGGCCCCTGGTAATTTTAGGGTTAAGGGAGATACCATTGACATCACTCCTGCATATTCTGAAGACATAGTACGGATATCGATGTTTGGAGATGAGATAGAAAAGATTGCTTTACTTGATCACGTGTCTCTAAAAGAAAAAAAAAGAATTCCACAAATGGTGGTTTTTCCTGCAAAGCATTACCTTATAGCTAAAGATGTCAGCAAGAAAGCCGTAAAGTCAATACGTTCAGAATTGAAAAATCATTTGCCAAAGCTCAACGAACTTGAAAAACAGCGTCTGGAAATGAGGACAAGGTATGATCTGGAAATGATTGAGGAGCTTGGTTATTGTTCGGGGATAGAAAATTATTCGAGGCACTTCGATGGCAGAAACCCCGGTGATAAGGCATTTTGTCTGATGGATTTTTTTGGAGATGACTATCTTTTAGTCATCGATGAATCCCATGTCACACTGCCTCAGTTACATGGAATGTACAAAGGAGATTATTCTAGAAAAGACAAGCTTGTGACATATGGTTTTAGATTGCCTAGCGCATATGATAATCGACCCTTGAAATTCGAAGAATTTGAAGAATATATTCAAAACACTGTTTTTGTTTCTGCAACGCCTTCTGAATATGAGAAAAAAACATCCCTGAAGATAGTAGAGCAGCTAGTCAGGCCCACGGGGCTGCTTGATCCTCAAATTGAGATAAGGCCATCCAAGGATCAGATGGATGATCTAATTGTAGAAATTCAGAAAAGATCTGCAAATTCTGAGCGTGTTCTTGTCACTACCCTTACCAAACGCATGGCCGAAGATTTGGCAGAATATCTCTCAAAAAAACAAGTTAGGGTCAGATACATGCATTCCGAAATTGAGGGGTTGCAAAGGACCGAAATTATCAGGCAGCTGCGACTAGGGGAATTTGATGTTTTGGTAGGCATCAATCTTCTCAGGGAGGGCCTGGACATACCTGAGGTCTCATTGGTTGCGATTTTGGATGCTGACAAGGAGGGATTTCTGAGAAATTTCACAAGCCTGATCCAAACATGTGGTCGTGCTGCAAGAAATTCAAATGGGACCGTAATCATGTATGCTGATCAAACCACTCAATCGATGAAAAACACGATTAATGAAACAAAGCGTCGTAGAGAAAAACAAATCCAATACAATAAGGAAAACGGAATTGTTCCCAGGACTATCATAAAGTCTGTTCCGGAACAAGAAACTTCTTTAGATGATTCAAAACTAAAATCAACGTATGATCTCAACTCAGAGATTATTGAACTGGATGCGCAAATGAAAAAATACTCTGAGGATCTTGATTTTGAACGTGCTATTGAATGCAGAGACAGGATAAAACGTATAGAAAAGGAGATTAAATTCAAAAATGCCCGAAAATAAATTGAAAATTCGTGGTGCACGACATCACAATTTAAAAAATTTGGATATTGACATTCCTAAAAACAAGCTTGTTGTAATTAGCGGATTATCCGGCTCTGGAAAATCAACATTAGCTTTTGACACCATCTATGCAGAAGGTCAGAGGAGATACGTTGAATCTCTCTCGTCATATGCCAGGCAATTTCTGGAGATGATGGATAAGCCTGACGTTGATTCGATAGAAGGTCTTTCACCTGCGATCTCCATCCAACAGAAAACTACCAGTAAAAATCCGCGTTCCACTGTTGGAACCACCACGGAAATCTATGATTACATGCGACTTTTGTTTGCAAGAATTGGAATTCCATATTGTACAAATTGCAATCGTAAGGTATCTACGCAGTCAATAGAAAGAATATGTGATTCGGTACTGAGGGATTTCACGGGAAAAAAGATTCTCATTCTGGCTCCCCTTGTTCAGAGAAAGAAAGGCACTTATGAAAAGCTATTTGAACAAATCAAAAAAGATGGTTATTCAAGGGTGCGTCTAAACGGGGAAATCCTGAGTCTGGATGACGACATTCCTCCTCTGGATAGGCAAAAATGGCACAATATAGAGGTCGTTGTGGACAGAATAACGACAGAAAAGTCAGAAAGATCTCGACTCTTTGAAGCAATACAAATTGCAATCAAGGCATCAAAGGGTGATGTGATGATCGCATCTGATAAAACGGAAAAGATTTTCTCACAAAATAATGCATGTCCTTACTGTGGGTTGACTGTGGGTGAACTGGAACCTAGATCCTTTTCTTTTAATTCTCCATTTGGGATGTGTAAGACCTGCAACGGGTTGGGTGTGAAGATGGAGTTTGACGCTGACTTGGTGGTGCCTGATAAAACAAAATCCATTTTGGACGGTGCAATTGTTCCGTGGAGCGGGAGATTTTCTGCATTTAGACGTCAGGCATTGAGGGCAGTTGGACAAAAGTTTGGTTTTGATCTGATGACTCCTTTTGATCAAATTAAACCACAGCATCTTCGGATCATTTTACATGGAACCGATGATTTAATTGATTTTGAGTATAGGTCCAAGTCAGGAGGTTCTTCATGGAAGTCAACCAATGCGTTTGAAGGTGTTCTGGTTAATTTACAAAGAACTTTCATGGAAACTGATTCGGAATCCAAGAGGGACTGGCTTAAACAATTCATGAGGGATACTCCCTGCAATGTATGTGCTGGAAAGAAGCTAAAACCTGAATCTCTGGCTGTGAAAATCAATGAAAAAGGAATCATGGATGTGTGCAATCTGTCAATTGATCACTGTTATGATTTTTTTTCAACTCTGAAACTGACTGCGAATGAAAAATACATTGCAAGAGATATTTTAAAAGAAATTAAAGAACGTCTTGAATTTTTAATGAACGTTGGATTAAATTATCTCACACTGAACAGGTTGAGCTCAACACTGTCTGGAGGCGAATCCCAAAGAATTAGATTGGCGACTCAGATAGGCTCAAATCTGACTGGGGTCCTGTATGTTCTTGATGAGCCCACTATTGGATTGCATCAGCGTGACAATTCGCGACTCATTAAAACGCTAAACAAGCTACGAAATCTCGGAAATACCGTCTTAGTTGTAGAGCATGACGAGGAAGTAATAAGAAATTCGGATTGGATGATTGATTTGGGTCCTGGTGCTGGAATACATGGTGGAAATGTAGTTTTTGAAGGCACCTTGAATCAGATTCTCAAAGGAAATTCCTCTGTCACTGGTGATTATCTCAAGGATCATTCTTTGATAACTCTGAAAGATAAGATTCGTAACCGTTCTGGTTCTTTGTTGATACAAAAGGCATCGGAGAATAATCTCAAAGATGTAGACGTAGAAATTCCGTTGGGTCTTTTTGTCTCAATTACGGGAGTATCTGGTTCTGGTAAGTCTACTCTGATAAATGACATTTTGCTAAAGTCGTTAGAAAATCATTTTTACAAATCAAACGTTAGACCTGGAAGTCACAAGTTCATTGATGGTTTGGAAAATATTGATAAGGTCATCGCCATTGATCAATCTCCAATTGGGAGAACTCCCCGTTCAAATCCTGCAACTTACATTGGGGCATTTACTCCAATACGGGAACTATATGCAAGCACTGCGTTGTCTAAAGAAAGAGGATATGCTCCTGGACAATTTTCGTTTAATGTGGCTGATGGTAGGTGCTTTGCATGTGATGGAGACGGTGTAAAGCAAATTGAAATGCAATTCCTATCTGACGTATACGTCAAATGCGATGAATGCAAGGGAAAGCGATACAATACCGAAACTCTGTCTGTCTTGTACAAGGGGAAAAACATCTCTGATATTTTGGGAATGACTGTCTATGAGGCCCTGAACTTCTTTGAAAATGTCCCATCAATTAAGCGAAAGCTTCAAACGGTTTATGACGTTGGGCTGGGATATATCAAATTGGGTCAATCTTCCACGACTCTTTCAGGCGGCGAAGCACAACGGGTAAAACTTGCATCAGAATTATCTAAACGGGGAACCGGTAGGACTCTGTATATTCTAGATGAGCCTACTACGGGTTTACACTTTGCAGATGTTCAGAAATTGCTTGAGGTTCTAAATCGTTTGGTAAATCTTGGGAATACCGTAGTAGTGATAGAGCATAATATGGACGTGATCAAAAATTCCGACTGGCTAATTGATCTTGGACCCGAGGGCGGAGATGAAGGTGGCAAAATAGTTGCAACTGGGACACCTTCAGAAATTGCTAAGGCACCTGGAAGTTATACTGGAAAGTATCTGAAGAAACTGATGAAAAAATGACTTTTGATATATCCAAAATTTCTATTCCTACTGATCCTGGAATTTATTTGATGAAGGATTCTGATAGAAAAATCATCTATATTGGCAAGGCAAAAAACCTGAAGAATCGCGTGAGGTCATATTTCAACAAAAATCAAAACTACAAGACACAAAAACTGGTTGAAAATATCACTGACATTGGATTTGTCTTAACCGATAATGAAAGCGAGGCGTTTCTTTTGGAATCAAATATGATCAAAAAACACCGCCCTCGTTTTAATATCGAATTGAAGGATCAACAAAGATACACGTATCTGAGAATCTCAGATGAAAAATACCCTCGGCTTCTAGTCTCGAGACGAACACGGGAAGGAAAATTTTTGGGTAAGGGCAAGGTCTTCGGACCATTCACTCAAGGCAGTTCGAAATTGCTGACTATTGGGACTTTGAGAAAATCATTTCAAATTCGAATATGCAAAACGCTTCCGAAAAAAGTGTGTTTGGAATATCACTTGGGAAACTGTGAGGGACCTTGCGAATTCAAAGATGCACAAGAGCGATATCCTAAGCATGTAAAGGCATTGCAAGATGTCCTGAAAGGAAAAAACCAAACAAAAGTTTTCACGAAAAAACTGGAAGATGAGATGCACCATGCGGCAAAACTTCAACAATTTGAGCGAGCTAAAGACATTCGTGATACCCTGATGAGGCTTGGAAGTCTGAAAACAAAACAAAAAATGGAATACGTTGAAAATTCTGATGAAGAATACTTTGGCATGGGGGTTAAGGAGCATTCTGCGGTTGTCATGAATTTCAGAATGATCAATGGGGTGATTAGAGATAGCGACAAGTTCTTTTTTGACTTAGTTGGGGATAACTCCTTTTCAAATTTTCTATACCAGTATTATTCTACGCATAAAATTCCGAAATTCATCTTGGTCAGCAAGTTGCCTGAGAATGCTAAACTGCTAGAATCTTTGTTTTCTGAGCAATCAGGTTCTCATGTGAAGATACAGGTACCTGGAAAGGGTAAGAAAAAAGAAATCATAGATCTAATTCTGAAGAACATAAAGTTGATTCATTCCAAGGGTGGGGATCCTGGATTGGTTGAACTAAAGGAATTTCTTCATCTTCCAGTGATTCCAAACGTGATTGAATGCTTTGACATTTCCAATCACGGTGATGACTTTGCTGTGGGATCTATGGCTAGATTTGTTGGAGGTGTTCCAGACAAGTCTGGATATAGGAAATTCAAAATCAAAACTGTATCTGGAAGAGACGACTTTGCAATGATCGGCGAAATCATCAAGAGGAGGTATTATCGGCTATTGGAAGAAAACTCTGAACTCCCTGATTTGATAGTTATTGATGGTGGCAAGGGCCAACTGAGTGCTGCAATGAAATCTCTTTCATCTTTGGGTCTGGACTTGCCTTGCATTTCCTTGGCAAAAGAAAATGAAGAGGTATTTGTTCCAAAAATCAAAAACCCAGTTTTAATTCCAAAATATAAGCCATCATTAAAAATTTTACAACATGCTCGGGATGAGACTCATAGATTTGGTGTGGCCTATAACCGAACGATCCGTAAAAATCAGATAAAATAAGAAAAAAGGAAAAAGTTATTGTTGCTAGTTCACTGTAACACTGCCGACCATCCATGGGTGAACCATACAGAAGTAATCGTATTCTCCAGCATCTTCAAATGTGAATGCAAATGTTGCATCTGCCATCAGTAGGCTGCTGTCAAATAGGCCTGATGGACCATCAGCTGGGCTTCCACCTGTTACGGTGTGTGCTGCTGTGTCTAAGTTAGGCCATTCTACTGTATCACCAGCATTGATTGTGATGCTTGCTGGTAGGTAGCAAGAGTCAGTTTCTTCACATCCTGGAACTGCTGTTCCTGCTGGAACTTCAACGGTGTGAGTCTGTGGTCCTGCTGGTTCTTCCATCATGACTTCTTCTTCCATCATGACTTCTTCTTCCATCATGACTTCTTCTTCAAGAGTTTCTTCCATCATTGATCCTTCAGTTACTGTAACACTGCCGACCATCCATGGGTGAACCATACAGAAGTAATCGTATTCTCCAGCATCTTCAAATGTGAATGCAAATGTTGCATCTGCCATCAGTAGGCTGCTGTCAAATAGGCCTGATGGACCATCAGCTGGGCTTCCACCTGTTACGGTGTGTGCTGCTGTGTCTAAGTTAGGCCATTCTACTGTATCACCAGCATTGATTGTGATGCTTGCTGGTAGGTAGCAAGAGTCAGTTTCTTCACATCCTGGAACTGCTGTTCCTGCTGGAACTTCAACGGTGTGAGTCTGTGGTCCTGCTGGTTCTTCCATCATGACTTCTTCTTCCATCATGACTTCTTCTTCAAGAGTCATTGTTTCTGCTGGAGTTGCAATTGCACTCACAGAGTAACTGATGGTAGCTTGATTAGTATTCATTGTGTGAACTGCTAAAGCATTACCCGAGAATTCCCAAGAACCCATTGCGTTGCTAGGATCAACAAACGTTAGTTCGAAGATGGTTTCACCGTCAGGAGTCCAAGTCTTTGCTGGTTTTTCGTCAGCACCGATTGGTCCTCTTAGCGTAACTAACTGTATGTCTTCTGAAGCAGAGTATGAAAGAATTCCTGAAAACACGTCACTGGATGGTGCTAAAAGCACTCCGAGTTGGTGAGATTCATGGCCCATGCCAGGATCTTGTACTGTCTGTATTGTACCAGAAATTACAGTATCTGACAATGATTCTTCAGTATAGTCTACTTTGTAATCCACTGTGAATGGTTCTTCATTCATCGTATGTACTGCTATAGCATTACCGGCAAACTTCCATTCGCCTTTAGCATTTTCTGGATCAACGAAAGTTAATGCAAACTTTGTTTCACCGTCAGGAGTCCAAATTGCCTGTCCCTTGTCTTCACCGTCTGCTAATGGTCCGTGCAATGCAACAAGTTGGATTGGTTCAGATGCATCATAACTCAATGTACCTGAATAAACATTCTCACTTGGTGCAAGTAGAACTGCTAGCTGGTGTGTTTCATGTCCTACACCTGGATCAGTTTCAGATGTAGCTCTCTCCCAACCTGTTTTTAGCGGGTTACCTGCTTTCTCTCTTATCTCAGCAGCTAAATCTGCACCAAAACCTGATGATGCAGCTGGCTCTGAAGTTTCAACTGATGCAGCTGGAGTTCTGACAATGGGGGCGGCGTTGTCTTGGACATCGCTCATGTAGAATGTAAATCCTACACCTATAGCCACAATTGCTAGTGTGAAGGCAATTGCAGCTGTATCTATGCCTGCCATAATTAATCCCTGACCCGTTGCATGCTAAATAAACCTAATTATCATTTATGCTTATTTTGTGAGAACTTTACAAATATTTTGAATTTGTTCTTCTTGTATTGAAAATTTTGATTCTAAACTACATGAAATTGTATATTTGAACTTGCAAAGATTTGAGAATTATTTGTTATTATGATGGGTGTTTGAGATAGAATAGTTTCTCATTCCATATCCGAATGTACCAATTTGTTGTTACAAATATCGTTTCATTTGATATGGGTGGGTGAATTTCTTTCTATTCCATGATTGCTCATCCCTGAACATTGATCAGTTTTTTCGGATTTTTTTATTTGCCATATTGGCGTCATAGGAAATTGCCTCAAATTCAACTTTCAGCTTTCTTTGTGCCATAATCTGTTTGATAAATTGTATTCTCTTGACCGTCAATTCGTCATCAGTTTGCAAATTTGTTGTAAGCTGTTTGTGCATAATTTTTTCATCAATCATTATTTTGATTTGATCCTCATTTTTTATTTTGAAAACACCTATGCCCCAAAACAATCCCACATGCAGGGCGATGTACTTTGATTGAATGTCTGTTACTTTGTCTTTGTACATTTCTACGTGAATCCTGTTTTGTTCAGCAATGGATTCCCCTGTCTGAATGAGCCAAGAAATATTTTTTGCATCTCCGTCGAAATAAAAAATATGCTGCAATTGTCAACCAAAAAGGGGTCTTTTGTCTATATATTTTGAATACTTCATTTATGATCATAGTTTCAAATACAATCGTATGGTTGAATCTCAGGCCTTCTTCTCTAAAATGGTGGACGAATTAGTTGAATTCTCCGAGTATGACCCTGAATTGGCTGATGGAATTAAGTGGCTTGATACTCAGGCTTTGAAGAAAGGCATTACGTTCTATGACATGGTGTTTGAAGTCTTGTACAAACACGATGTAAACTCAAAAGCCAAAGATTGGCTAAGTACAAGAAATTAGAATTTATTTTCTTAGGTCCAATGTTTTGTATTCGCAACCTTCTGGTCCGCAATACTTTCCAACATACACTGCCTTGGGTCTGTATAATGCAGTTTTTGGGGCTGCTTCGGCGAATTTTTCTTCAATGATATGTGCTGCCCATCCCGCAACTCTGGAGATTGCAAAAATTGGTGTATTCAGATCCATTGGAATTTTCAACATGTAGTAAATCGATGCACTGTACAAATCCACATTGGGATAGATGTCTCTGTCTTTTTGTAACTTCATTTCCGTAATGGTGGCTGTTTCTACTTTCTCAGTAATGTCAAACCATTTCTCGTTATTTTTTTCAGCCAGCTTCCTTGATAGCTTTTTTAGCACTTGTGCTCTTGGATCGTATGTTCTGTATACGGCATGACCCATTCCCATTATTTTGTCACCTGCGGTCATCTTTTCCTTGATCCATCCTTCAACTTTGTCCAATTCTGAAATCTCTAATAGCATCTTCATGACCTCTGTGTTGGCCCCGCCGTGCAGTTCTCCGCTCAGTGCTCCGATGGCTGCACTGGATGCTGAGTACATGTGTGCTCTTGTTGAGGCAACCTGTCTGGCAGTAAAAGTTGATGCGTTGAATGTGTGATCTGCATGCAGGATGAGGCACAAGTCGAAAATCTTCTCAACCTCCTGATCTGGCTTTTCGCCGGTCATCATGTATAGGAAATTTGCAGCATGACTCAGTGATGAATCAGGATCTACTATCTCCAGTCCGTTTCTTATCCTCTGCCAGCTTGCAATGATTGTGGGAACTTTTGCAATGAGGTTGATGGCTTTGTCGTAGCTAGCTTCCTTGTTTGCGAACTCTTCGTCATAGTATCCTGCAAGTGCGGAGACAAATGCCTGAAGCATGTCCATGGGATCTGCATCTCTTCTCCAGTTTCCCATGTTTTTCTGCATTTGTTTTGGAATGTATCTTGCTTCAATTAGCTTCGTATTGAATTCGTCTAACTGGGGTTTTGTTGGTAAATTATTGTACAGTAGTAGATATGCCGTTTCTTCAAATGTTGAATTTTCTATAAGATCTAAAATGTCAAATCCGCGATAGATTAGCCTGCCTTTATCTCCGTCAATGTTTGAGATCTTTGTATCTGCAACCTCTATTCCGCGCAGGCCGATGTTTTTAGTTTCCATATTGAGGCTAATGGAAATCTTCTATTATATTTTCGCTAAAGTAACGTCATTGAAATTTAGTAATTAGTCTAATATGCCAACTTTTTCCCATAAATGAGAATTTTTAGTCTGAAATCAATGACTCCTAAAGAACGAGAGCAATTGAAAAAACTGGATCAACTGATCTTGAATGCATCTTCGAAGGAATTGAAAAAAGTTCAAGAGATTGATTATTTGACACAGCTTGAAGGGCTGTCGCTTTATGACATCTATCTTGATTCAAGTTCATTGATTAGCCAAAGTATCAAAAAACCTTAGCTGTGCATTCTTCATTTAAATGAGGGTCTGTGATCTCTCAATCTGTATTGGCATTATCCAAAAATGTAAAATCTACTGATAAAAAAAATTCTAAGTCTCGAATTGTAAAGAAGACGGCAGCTAAGAAAGTTGCCAAGAAGACGGCAGCTAAGAAAGTTGCCAAGAAGACGGCAGCTAAGAAAGTTGCCAAGAAGACGGCAGCTAAGAAAGTTGCCAAGAAGACGGCAGCTAAGAAAGTTGCCAAGAAGACGGCAGCTAAGAAAGTTGCCAAGAAGACGGCAGCTAAGAAAGTTGCCAAGAAGACGGCAGCTAAGAAAGTTGCCAAGAAGACGGCAGCTAAGAAAGTTGCCAAGAAGACGGCAGCTAAGAAAGTTGCCAAGAAGACGGCAGCTAAGAAAGTTGCCAAGAAGACGGCAGCTAAGAAAGTGTCTGCCGACAAACGAACAAAGGTCATCTGCATTTCTCACAAAGAAGATTGCGATGGAATAAGCTCTGCGGCCTTGATCAGACAGGCCTTCGGAGGCGACGCAATTCTTGTTGACTATCCAGGACAAATGGAGGCGCTTAATCAGGTTGTTTTAGATGAAAAATTAAAATCATTATTCATTTGCGATTTGGGATTAAGCAAGAAAACGCAGGACGAGTTCATTGATATTTTGACGAGGCTCCGAAAAAACAAGGTATCTGTAACTTACATTGATCATCATGACATAGATCCCGAAGTTGTTAAATCTCTGAAGAAGATCAAAGTCAAAGTTATCCATGACATCAATGAATGCACAACAGTCCAGGTTTACAATGCTTACACGTCCAAACTAAATGATCATGCTTCGTTTGTTGCAACGTGTGCCGCAATCACTGATTACATGGAGGATAGGCCTCTTGGTTCAAAACTGCTTCAAATCTATGACCGTCAGTTTGCGTTAATCAGCGCAACGGTGATGACGTACAACATCGTCGGACATCAACGCGAACCCGACTACCTGCAGTATCTTGTAGAGGAGCTGGCAGATTCCAGATTCCCTCACGACATACCCAACACGTTTGAATTTGCACAAATTCAGGTTGAAAAGCTATCTCAAATGATTGCCAAAGTCAAGAAGGGTATGAAGACGATGAGCAATCTTGGACATATGGAAATATTGGATGCTGGTGCAAGTGGCGCTGTCAACTTCGTCATGGGTCTGTCTGGAAAAGATGTGGGAGTTGCATACAAGGAAAGAATAGACCATGGAATTTATGCCGTTTCTGTAAGGGGTTCTAAGAACTGTAACGTACATCTTGGCAAGATTGTGAATCTACTTGCAACCAGTCTCGGGGGTTCTGGAGGCGGTCATGACAAGGCATGCGGTGCGGTTGTTCCGAAACCAAAAATAAAAAAATTCATCACGGAATTAAATAAAAAAATAAAGTAATCACTGCAAGAATCGAGGAACTCTTTTCAGAATATGCGAGACTGATACTCTGCCTGGACCTACTACAATAACTGCGAGTACCGCTGCAAGCATTACCAAATCCCATTCCCATCCGCCCTTGGACACAAAGAATCCGTTCTCCCACCTGACGTGAAATATCGCTCCAAGTAATATCACTGAAAAGACTGCGCCCGTAATCCTGGTCAGTACTCCGATAACGAGCAAAATTCCTCCTATGAACTCTGCCAACGCTATTGGCATTTGCAGCTCTGGTGGCAATCCCATGTTTATCAGTGATTCCTGCCAGCTTGGATCAAATTTCTTCAAACTGTGAATGATGAATATTATGCCTATGGATGCGCTGATTCCCCAATGGGTGATGTCGTGCAGTGCATTTCCTTCTAGGTTGGACTGTGTATTCATGAAAAAAACATTTTCAAATTGATTAAAAGGATTTGTCCAAATCAAAACAAAGTTGGAACAATTTTTTAATATCCTGAAACCAAAAACCGCGTGTAATTGAATCTAAAAACAGTTGTTACTTTTGTTATTGTGGGCGTTGCATCTGCAACGCTACTTGCTGTATTTCAAGACGAGTTTAATTCTAAAGATCACGATGTTGCTTTTGAGGATCTACAAACCGCTGATTCACTTGAACTGACCCTGATGGAAACCGATGGGGTAAAACATCTGGTTCCGCTAGATAAGATAAAGGGAGGTGGACCGCCCAAAGACGGAATACCGTCAATTGACAATCCACTTTTTGTGGGAGTTGATGAATCAAGATTCATGTCTGACTCTGATGTTGTGGTCGGTCTCGAAATTGACGGAGAGGCCAAGGCTTACCCTCTCTTTATTCTTGTATGGCATGAAATAGTAAATGACAGGGTTGGGGATGTTCCGGTCTCTGTCACTTATTGCCCTCTATGCTATACCAGCCAGGTGTTTGAGAGGGTGATTGGGGATCAGGAAGTTGAATTCGGAACATCTGGAAAATTATACAATAGCAATCTGTTGATGTATGACCGGCTGACTGAGTCCTATTGGAGCCAGGCATTGGGCATGGCAATCACTGGAGAACTGTCTGGGCAACGACTGAATTTGATTCCTTTTGACATTATCACATGGGGTGACTGGAAAGTTCTTCATCCTGAGACTCTGGTATTGACCACTGTCACTGGATACGTTCGCTCCTATGCCACTGATCCGTATGGAAGCTATTACACTGAACCGAGGATAATGTTTCCCGTTGAACACAGTGATGACAGATTGCATCCAAAAGAAATAATTCTTGGGTTCCATCATGATGAAGTCTACAAAGCCTTTAGGCAAAACGACGTTGAATCAGAAACCATAGTCAATGATTTTGTCGGAGATGCTCCTGTGATGCTGGTATCGCTATTCCCGCAAAACGCGCGAGCCTTTGAAAGAACTGTTGACAGCGAAGTGTTGGATTTCGTTTTTCACGACGATGCAATCTTTGACTCTCAGACAAATTCTGAATGGAACTATGACGGCTTGGCCGTATCTGGACACTATGATGGCGTGAGTTTAAAACGAATGGCCCTCGAACCCGGATTCTGGTTCGAGTGGGTCGCATTTCATCCAAATACACTGGTTTATGGTGATCCCTAGATGAAACCCATTCTAAAGGCGTCTGTAGTTGGGGTAATCACCGTCTTTGTCTATCTTTTCGTAGTCGTTGTCACGACTCCTGCATTGGAGCCACATGCTGCAATCAATGCGGCATTACAACTCAATTTGATAGTAATAGTTGGCATGGGAATCGGACTCGGCCTTCAGACTTTCTTATCTGAAAAAAGCAAGCAACTGGGTTGTCGTCTTGATGTCAAGAAAAAAGCGTTTGGGGCAAATTCTGGAAGTACGGCAGCAACGTCTTTCTTTTCATTTTTTTCTTTGGTCCCGCTTGGATGCTGCGGATGGTGGTTGTATGTCTTGTCCCTCCTCCCTGGGATCGTTGGAACCGGGGTGTCTGCAGTGCTGATTGAACACAGTCAGATCTTGGCATATGCTGGATTGGGATTGGTGTTCGGTTTTGCAGGATTGACAGCTTTCAAGCTTAACCGGGCGCAGAAACTGCAACAGTCATCTAGTCTGATTTGATTGATACTGCTATGAGATTTCCCTTGCCTTTGGTAAGGAATTTTGCGACTCTTGAGAAAAACCCGTACTTCTTGTCTCTTAGCTTTACTGCCTCTTCGGTTTCCTCCTGCGTCAAAATCTTTGCAGTGCAAGACACCATGGGCATCGAAGTTTTTCCTTTGATCGAACATGCCGCAATCTTTACTTTCTTGTTGTTTCTGAGGCGCTTGATTTTTCCAGTTTGATCTCTGGTGACGATGATTATCAGGCCATCTTTGATCACAAACCACACTGGAGTTCTTACGGCTTGTTTGCTCTTCTTGTATGTCTCAAGTGATATGTATTTTTCAGATTTTATTTTTTCAGGATTAAACATGACGTGTCATTTTTCCAAATTCAGTATCTGGGCAATGCACTGAGTCTTGTTTTTGATGACGCAATTATAATTGATACTATGGACACCGCCAAAACCAAAACTGCAATGATTCCAAATTCTGGCACCACTACCCCGTCCTTGATTTCGACCTGGATTGATTCTTTTAGTTCAGACGAGTTTCCTTGGGATGCTGTTACAGTATACATGCCGTCCTCTTTCCACATCGAACCGCCTGTCTTGATCTCTACCTCGAAGCTTCCGTAAATGCTGGGGGATACCTGTGCAATCGTCACCAGATTTCCGATCGGAGACTTCACAGTCAGCGTGATGTCCGAGCCACTCAGACTGGTGCTGCCTGTGATCGTTATCGTATCTGAGCCGTTAATGGCGTCTGCTGATATCTCAATTATGCCTGAGCTTTTTGGGATCTCCATTTTGTCGTCTGTAGTTGGTTTTTCAGGAATTACATCTGCCATTGGGCTTCTTGGAATGTCCTGATGTGTGACTGTAAACTGCGTCTTGGCAACTGACTTTACATCCTCGTGACTTGCAGTTACCATGTATGTTCCTTCAGCAAAACTTGGAATCGGGGCCGCAAGCAGCTTTCTGAATTCCCCGCTGCCCTCGATTTGAATTTGAGGTGCAAAAATAAGCGCTCCGTCTGGACCCATCACCCTGAGTTTCACTGGCTTGAACTGTGACACGTCAGTGACCTTTCCTGTAACCCAAACTGAATCCAAGGCCTTAATTTCTTCTGAGGACGTGTGAACCTCTATGGCGGGTTCTGCAAATGCCGAAGCTGACATCATTGATATTGTAATAATCATAAACAACGAGATCTTTAGCATGTACATGAAACGATGTCGCCGTATATGATTATTTCTCTGCATTCGTACCATGCAAGCTATTCAGTTGATTCTGTCGCGTCCTTGTTTTTTTAGTCTTAGAATTTTTTTCATCTGTCTGTATGCTAAAATCGGAAGGATGCAGTAGACTCATCCTACTTGTGATGTTGAGCAGCAGTAAAGACACTTGCATTTTCCTTTTGCATGATTACATTCTTGGCATGTCATATTTCTTACTTCTTGGACTGGTTCTTAGCCTCGTCTTGCAGCAGAGACAAGAGTTTTCTTTGGTGTGAAAAAACAAAGCACACAACGAGCACCACTTCTGACCCATCTTGTAACGAGAATTGTTTGCAAGCACTGTTGTTCTTAGACGCTCGCAAATTCCCCTGCATGTCTGCGCCATGAATTAAAATTCATGGAAAATGTATTTAAGAAAATTTCCAAATTGAATTCTAGTCTGTGAATTCGACTATGGCGTCAATCTCTGTCATGGAATCCAATGGCAGGCATGCCACTCCAACGGCTATTCTGGAATGCTTTCCGTTCTCCCCGAATATCTCAAAGAACAGATCAGATGCAGGATTGATTACCTTCGGATGCTGTGAAAATTCTGGTGCGGAATTTACAAATCCTGACACCTTTACTATTTTGGAGACTTTGTCAAAGCTTCCCAATTCCCTCTTGATCTGGGCAAGAATGTTGATTGCGCACATTTTTGCTGACCTTTGAGCTGTTTCCAGGTTGTCGTCTGTAACTTTTCCTGTAAATATGACCTTGCCTTCCTCCATTGGTATTTGTCCAGAGATAAACAGCAGATTTCCTGTTTTCACAGCTGGAACATATGATCCTGCAGGGGTTGGAGGATTTGGTAGTTTGATTCCTAATTCTTTGAGTTTTTCTTCTATCATGATTGTGATGTCTGATTTCTGCTGATTTTAGTTTTTACACTTGATTTGATGTGCGATGATCTTGCATCAAAACGTCGCTGTACTGTGTGGGAATTTCATGTTCTATGCAATCAGGTATCCTGCTTTTGGAATTCTACCGCTGAAGTCTTTTTGTAGGAGGATTCTTTCGACCGTCTTTCTTTCGCCAAGGATTTCCTGATTTACCTCGTTCATGAATTCGTTGATTTGGGAAAAGCACTTTCTCAATTCCTTCTTTAGTTTTTCATCGTGACTCTCTTCCTTGGCCAAAACAATCGAGGAGGCAAGTTCGAACATGCTGGACATTCCCTGCAGCAACGACTCGTAATCCGTTTTTGTATGCTTGTTGAACTTGTATGAGTTGAGATCTTTTGACACGTCCAGAAAAATTTTTTTGTTTTCTATTTTTCTTAGTGCTGCATTGATCTTTGATTCGTATGTAAACGTGAGGTTGTTGATGAATCCTATATGGTCTTCAAAAGTATGGTGATAGTTTTTCTCGTAAAAGATGTCGTTTCTTCGACCATATTTTTTCACATACCCCAACGTCTCCATCTTTCTCAGGATCTCTTTGAGCTTGGTCCTGACAAACCTCTTCTTGTTTTTGTTTAGGCATTTTTTCCATATGTCGTCAAAGTAGTTTTTCTCCCCCGGCATGCATTCTAAAACGTAGTTTATGGAAATCAATTGCATATCTTTTCTGTTTGTCTTGAATTGTCGATTAGTGATAACTGTATCTTGACTGCGGAATCTTTTTGCGCGAATCTTCTCTGATAGTTAGTTTGATGGAATCTGCTAGTTTTTGGTTATCTTGATGTGTACTTTCTCGCCTTTGTTGGAATTGCTCTGATATGCCGTCCTGGTGCTGTATCCCTGTTTTTGAAGGCATCCGTCCAGAATGGACACCCATGGAAGGGAATGTCCGCTGTTTAGTTTTGATTCAACTGTGATGTTTTTCGTATTTGCCTCAAAATTTACGTGTCCAGAGCATGTTATTTGCATTATGGCGTCTGTAATTTCTATGATGTCGTCAAGTGTTTTTGTTTTTAGAATTATTCCATTTTTCTCCAATAGCTTCACCATGTCGGGTTCGGATTTCTTTGATGTCATTGAGGCGTTTAGAAAATGCGTGAGTCCAGCTTCGTTAACGGTCTTGATTATTTTGTAGATTTCATGAGCTTCCATTTTTGTCATGTCTGCAAGAGCCTTGGTTTTTATCGCGTTTTTCCAAATGTTCGTAAATATTTTTTCCTGGTTGAATCCTAAAATGTCCGTTGACGAAAAGATTGCGCCCTTTCCGTTGTCGTTGCTAATCATCAGTATTTCTGTCTGATCAAAAATCAGGCAGTTTTGAGTGATGTCTGATGCCCTGATCTCTATTCCGTCAGGAATCACTCTGTATGATTCTGAACATATCTGTGATGGAGGTATGAGAATTTTCACATCAAGATTGCGACGTGATACTGAGACAAGCTGCTCCTTGCATTCTGCAAGCAGTCCAAACCCCCACTGATCGGCCATGATCTTTATTGATGATTTTGAACCCTCTATCATGGTCTGAAGTTGTGACAGCACGTTATTTGCACTCAGGTGAAAATATCTTTTTTCTTCAGAACCCCTTGTCTTTCTTGACTCTTCGCTGGCTTTCTTCAAATTGGAGACGAGAGAATTCATTGCATTCACCTTGTTGATCTGCTCGTGAATTATGCCGTCAAAAGCGTCTTCAGGTGCTATTGCCGTGCACATGATCGGTTTGCTCTTTGAAATGATTACCAGCTTTTTGTTTTCTAGTTTGAGTAATGTGGGATATATTTTCGTTCGTGGAATTTCAGAATAGTATGCCAATTCACTTGCAGAAATCGTACCCTTTGCAATCAGCGATACGTATGCCTGTGCCTCGTACTTGCTGAGCCCGAATTCTTCCAGACTGACAGTCAAGACGTGCTCATTTACCATGAATTATGTTGATTTGTTATTAGGTAAAATCGAGAGCTAAATTCCTTTACACAAATACTCAAAAAAAATCAAAATTGTATCTGCAGACGGCTGTAACTGTGGTTACTAAATTGATTGTTACACTTGCCTCAAATACAAAATCTCAAAGCATTTCTCAGCATGTTGGTAAAATGCAGTACGGACTCGATGGAAATCGAAAACATATCTCATTCTGTGACCCTTGTTCCCAGGTTGAAATATTCCGTAAACCTGCTAAACGATGCAATCGACATTCTTGATTGCAAGAGAGGTGAACTCAAAACTGTCAATAGCGATTTGGCTTGCGATTTTGATGAGACTGATGAACTGCAAGTAGATGCTGTGAATCTTGAGTATCTTGTGATGTTCTGTTTGGATACTTTGGTGTATGTGAAATCCAGTATGGAAAAAATTTCTAACGTGGAAAGCATTCCTGAGATACTTCCTTCTGCCATTTCCGTGATCAGGACGGTTAGTGCAAGGCTATTTGATGTGATTCCGACATGTAGTCAAAAACTATCCGAAATATCCGTGCATCTGGGAAGCATAGCGTTGGATTCTGCTGCTTTGACTACTGCTAGATTTGATTTCAGTCTTTCAAATTCTGAATCCTCTCACATACTTAATGAAGTAAAGTTGATGGTGAACTCTAAATTAAATAAGCAGTATCCTAATCTTGATTTTTTCAAATTATGCAGTACTTGATTTCATTAGGCCAAAAGCTCTCCTTTTCAAAAGATGTGGAACGAATCAGATCAATTTCATCGAAAATTGACAAAAAACTATCCGAGATGAAACCCTCGGATGAATCAAAAATTGACAAACTCACTGTAGAGGAGTTACAGGATCTTGATAAAATTGTGGGAATTGCCGACTTTATGATGTGCAAGTATGCTGATAAAAAAGAAATGCTTTCCATTCTGAAGCATTTTAACTCCATAATCACAGACACTGCTAATTCCTTGGAAAACATCGATGATGAGGTGTCTATTCTAATAATCTCCGCTGAAGATTCTATCAACAAGGTCAAAGACATGCATGCTAACATATCTGAGAAATCTGACTTCCAACACCGATTTCATGATGGGCCTGATTTTGACGAAAAGGAAACAAGTGCAATTAATTTAACCAATTTTGCTACAGAGATTAACACCATAGGATACCAACCAAATTCTAAAGGTAATGCTGATTAGGTAAACAAAATGAGTCTGGCCCCCCAAGAATTAGAAAACACAGCTAGCAAATACGCTTCTGAAGCCATCAAGTTTGATTCCCAGGGTGCTAGAGGAATGGCAATCACCCACTATCAACAGGCAATTGACGCCCTGGTCAAACTATTGCAATTATATCCAAACAGCAAACTAAATCCAATTTACAAGGAAAGATGCAATTCGTATCATAATCGAATTGGAGCATTACAGCAGGCCCATGGAGTGGAACCTGCTGTTGATCCCAAGGCTTCTGAAGCGGATCAAAAGAAATCCGTTCAGAGACAAGAAAACGAAAATGATTTTGAAGAATTGGTCATGAAAGAAAAGCCTGATGTGACCTGGGAGCAGGTGATTGGACTGGATGATGCCAAAAGCGCATTGCGTGAATCAATTGTGTATCCTACCAAACGACCGGATTTGTTTCCACTTGGATGGCCCAAGGGAATGTTGCTGTATGGACCTCCTGGCACAGGAAAAACAATGCTTGCAGCTGCGACTGCAAATGAAATGGACGGGTATTTCATTAACGTTGACGCCTCATCTATGATGAGCAAGTGGCTGGGTGAGGCCGAGAAGAACGTTTCAAAACTATTTGCGATGGCCAGACATTATGCTGAGAAGGAAGGAAAGCCTGTTATCTTATTTGTAGACGAAGTCGACTCCCTGTTGGGTTCTAGAAATAGCGAAGTTGGAGGAGAGGTTCGAACCAAAAACCAGTTTTTGACTGAGATGGATGGCGTTAACAGCAAGGGGAAGCAGCTAATGCTGTATGTGATTGGGGCTACAAACAAACCTTGGAGTCTGGATTGGCCTTTTCTTAGGAGGTTCCAAAAAAGAATCTATGTCTCTTTGCCTACGCAAGCTGCTAGAGAAAACTTGTTTGATCAGTATACCGCTCCACTAAGCAAAAATCTAAATCTAAAAACTGCCGAGCTTGCAAAGCTGTTTGATGGTTACAGTGCAAGTGACATCAAGGATGTGTGTCAGGCAGCACAGATCAAGACCGTGCACGAGATCTTCAACAGTCCTGACTATCATGAACCCGTAGAAGGGGAAGTTCCTGTACAGCCTCGAGAGCTTACTACCTCTGATTTCAAAGACATCATGGCAAGAAGGAAACCTAGTGTTTCAAACGAGATGATTCGCGCATATCACAAATGGAGTGATGAGTTCCAAGCACTCTGAGAATGATGTACAGTTAGCGATCTATTTTCATAATTAATTTCTCGCATAAAACTTAAATTCATAATAATTTGGACTCAACGAGGGTCACAATTAGTATAAAGAAATCTAGTCACGCAAAAAAGTTTGGAAAACTAATTTTTGACGATGGCACTGTTATTGAAGGAGAAGGTTTTGGTTATTCTACTGCTGTTTTTGGAGAAATTGTATTTAATACTGGCATGGTAGGCTACACTGAGGCCCTTACTGATCCTTCGTACAATGGCCAAATTCTAACCCTGACTTACCCCCTAGTGGGAAATTACGGTGTTCCAGATCCTTCTGTTAAAGATGATGATGGAATTCTCAAGTTCTTTGAATCTGACAAAATACAGACTCGTGGATTGGTAGTTCATGAGTTGTCACTTAATGCGAGTCATTGGAATCTTTCCATGACTCTTGATGAATGGCTTTACAACGAAAAGATCCCCGGAATTTCTGGAATTGACACACGCGAATTGACAAAAAAACTCAGGACAAGTGGAGTGATGATGGCTGCATTGGTTGTATCTGACTCTGAAATTGATGTGGAAAAAGTTCGCTCTGATCTCCAATCTGCAACACATTATGATTCTGAACAATTCATGGATGTGGTATCTACAAAACAAGAAAAGGTATTTGGCAACGATGAAAAATCCGTGGTGGTGATTGATACCGGTGCAAAAAATGCAATTTTAAGGAACGTTCGCGAGATTGGTTATAGTGCAATCTTGGTTCCGTGGAATACAACTTATGATAAAATAATGTCTTACAACCCTTCGGGAGTTGTACTTAGCAGCGGTCCAGGAGATCCTCAAAAATGTCCTAGCACAATTGATACTGCGAAAAAACTAATTGAAAACAACGTTCCTACTCTGGGAATTTGCCTGGGTGCCCAAATAATTGGCATTGCAGGAAACACCGAGACTTACAAGCTAAAGTATGGGCATCGGGGACAAAACAAACCTTGTGTTAACTTGGAAAACAATCAAGTGTACGTAACAAGCCAGAATCACGGATACGGAATCACTCCCGAATCCCTTGAAAAATCTGACTTTGATTTATGGTTTACAAATGCAGATGACAAGACAGTCGAAGGAATAAAACACAAAAAACAAAATTGTGTTGCAGTACAGTTTCATCCAGAAGCTGCACCAGGTCCTTATGATTGCAAGTTCGTCTTTGAAGAGCTCAAGCACCTTATGGAGGGAGGAACGTCTGCCAAAGAATGAATCGTTAAAAAAAATTCTTGTACTTGGAAGTGGGGCAATAAAAATCGGAGAAGCCGGCGAGAGTCGCTAAAAACGACCGCTAATTTGACTACTCCGGAAGCCAATGCCTCAAAGCCATACATGAAGATGGGATCAACAGTGTCTTAATCAATCCAAACATTGCCACCATCCAAACCGACACCAGGTTTGCAGATCAGGTATATCTGCTTCCTGTTAATGCGGAGTATGTGGAATCCATCATTGAAAAGGAAAGACCTGATGGGATCATGCTGGCATACGGTGGACAGACCGCTCTTAACTGTGGGGTTAATTTGGAGGATTCTGGAATTCTCAAAAAATACGGTGTAAATGTGCTTGGAACGCAAATTCCTGGCATTAAGAGGACCGAGGACAGACAGCTGTTCAAAGATTCTATGAGGGAATGTGGGATGCCCGTGTTAAGGAGCAATACCGTCACTAATTTCGCCGATGCCAAAAGGGCAGCAGAAGAATTGTCATATCCTGTGATCATCAGAGTTGCTTATACTCTCGGAGGTCGAGGAGGTGGGGTTGCGTATAATGAAATTGAGCTGCATGAGATAGTGGAACGTGGTCTGAAGGCCAGTTTGGTTGGCCAGGTGTTGGTGGAGGAATACATTGGGCATTGGAAGCAAATTGAGTATGAGGTAATGCAGGATTATGATGGAAATAATGTGATTGTTTGCAATATGGAAAATGTCCTTTCCATGAAAGCCCATACTGGTGACAACATAGTGGTTGCCCCGTCCCAAACAATTGACAATCACGAATACCACATGTTGCGTTCTGCAGCTTTACGCGCTACAAAACATGTCGGAATTGTGGGTGAATGCAATATACAATATGCGCTTGCTCCTGATTCTGATCGATACGTTGCAATAGAAATCAATCCTAGACTCTCTCGTTCTTCGGCATTGGCAAGCAAGGCCACGGGGTATCCTTTGGCATACATGTCTGCAAAAATTGGATTGGGTTACAATTTGTCAGAACTTGTAAACAGGATCACGAAAAACACCACTGCGTGCTTTGAGCCTTCTCTGGATTATGTTGTCTGCAAACATCCAAGATGGGATTTTGAAAAGTTTGAGCTTGTTAACCGAAGGCTGGGACCTACTATGAAGTCTGTCGGAGAAGTGATGGCCGTTGGAAGAACCTTTGAGGAGTCTTTTCAAAAGGCAATTCGAATGTTGGATATTGGGAATGACGGGTTGGTGTTAAATCGCACAAATGATAAAACGTACACCGAGGAAGAGATTGAATATGCTTTGTCTCATCATGATGATCATGTTCTGTACAACGTCGCAATCGCATTGAAGATGGGGATTTCGGTTGAGAGAATATACAAACTATCAACGGTGGATCCTTGGTTTATTGAAAAAATTAAAAACATTGTAAACATCGAAGAAAAACTAAAGAATTCCGAACTTGACAAATCCCTTCTGCACGATGCTAAAAAATCTGGTTTTGCAGACAAGCAAATAGCCCGAGCAAAAGGGCAGACTCATGACGAAATTCGTGCTTTACGAAAGAAGATGGGCGTAATTCCGTCCGTAAAGCAGATTGATACGCTGGCTGCAGAATGGCCTGCGGTTACCAATTATCTATATTTGACGTATGGTGGGAACTCCAACGATGTGGTAATTCCGCAAGATGAAAAAGGAATCATTGTTCTTGGTGCAGGCCCATATAGAATTGGAAGCAGTGTGGAATTTGACTGGGGCACAGTCAACATGGTTTGGGGCTTGCAGGAGAATGGGACAAAAAGTGTTTCTGTAGTCAATTGCAATCCTGAAACCGTTTCTACTGATTATGATATCTGTACAAGACTGTACTTTGAAGAATTAACTCATGAAAGGATTATGGATATCACCGAATTTGAACATCCTGAAGGTATCATAACATGTGTGGGAGGTCAGACTGCAAACAACCTGACACCTGGTCTTGCACAGCATGGAGTAAACATTTTGGGAACCAGTGCGCTTGACGTTGACAGGGCAGAGGACCGTTCAAAGTTTAGTGCAGAACTGGACAAATTGCACATACAGCAACCGCGATGGCAGGCATTTACAAATCTGAATGGGGCAAAATCATTTGCGCAGGAAGTAGAATTTCCAGTAATAGTGAGACCTTCGTACGTTCTCTCTGGTGCGGCAATGAAAGTTGTCTGGTCTCAAGAAGAGCTGAAAACGTATGTCAAGGATGCAACTGATGTGTCCCCAGATCACCCTGTCGTGATATCCAAGTTCATGCTAAATTCTCTAGAGGTTGACGTGGATGGCATAAGCAATGGCAAGGAAGTTGTAATCGGCGCAATTGTAGAGCACATTGACAGTGCAGGTGTTCATTCTGGAGATGCGATGATGGTGATTCCGCCTTGGCGCCTTAACAACAAAATCATTGAAACGATAAACGAATACTCTAAAAAAATAGCTCTGACCTTTAATGTAAAAGGACCGTTCAATCTGCAGTTTCTGATAAATGACGATCATGTGTATGTGATAGAGCTGAACATTAGGGCATCTCGTTCGATGCCTTTTGTGTCAAAGCTCGTTAAGACAAACCTGATTTCCCTTGCGTCCAAGGCAATTTTGAACAAGCCATTGCCTAAAATACCTGAGAACAAGTGGCAAAGAATTCCTAATTACGGGATAAAGGTTCCTCAATTCTCATTCATGCAACTGGAAGGTGCAGATATACGACTGGGAGTTGAAATGCAGTCTACTGGGGAGGCGGCATGCTTTGGAAGCAGCTTCTATGATGCGTTGTCAAAAGGATTGACATCTGTTGGATACAACCTTCCTGACAAAGGCACAGCCCTTGTCACCGTTGGAGGTGCGCAAAACAAGGAAAAGCTGCTGCCCACAATTGCAAAACTCAAGCAATTAGGGTTTAAAATTTTGGCAACTGAACACACTGCGGAATTCTTCGAGGAAAAAATTGGCGAAGTCCAAATCGTTCATAAAATTTCGGAGCCCGAGAGAAAGCCAAACATTTCTGATCTTTTGTACGAGAGAAAGATCGACTTTATCATAAACATTCCAAGTACTTCTACATTGGAAAAATATGTTGGAATGCTTGATGACGAATTTCAAATTAGACGAAAATCACTTGAATTGGGAATCCCTGTATTGACTACAATTGAGTTGGCCGATTCATTTGTAAAAACATTGGAGTGGCGTAGAGATAATGAAACCACCAAAGAACCAATTGAACCGTATGACAAATACGATTAACTGCAAGCAACCCTGCATTTTTGAAACACAAATGTTGAAAATTTTATTCCACCGGTTTGATACATTTTGAATTGTGTTGATTTTTTGTCTGGATGATCTTTTTCATTTCCAAACAATTGTTTGAAAAACTCTGTGTCTCAACTTTGATCTCGAGATTATTTTGCATACTGTGCTACACTATCTGGATTCAGAATATCGATGGCCAACATGCTTAGTTAAATCACCTGATCCATGTTTGACTCATTTCCTATTATCATGCCATCAAGTGTGATGATCTTTGCTTTGGTTATTGTTTTGATTCTGTTGATTATGGGGGAGATTGATTTCCTGTACTGCCTTCTGTGGGTCGCGTAAAAGTATCTGTTAAATGAAGGCACGATTGTTATTTCGATTTCCCCTTTTCTGTTTGGAAATATGTTCTCCTTCTCTGTTTTGATTGATACCCACACCCTCTGGCCGTTGATAATTGAGCCCTCTTGAAAAAATACGGGATGGAGATGGCCCATCACGATTTTGTCTACATGTGAAAAATTCTCTGACGGCATCATGTGTCCATGCGTAAACAACGTGTTTTCTTCTACCATTCCTGTGGAATTGGTCATTGTGATGTCATCTTGGATGAGCTGCTGAATGTTTGCATCATGGTTTCCTGGGATTAGGATGACATCGCACTTTTCCCTGATTTTCTTAAAAAACAGTGGAACTTCGTCCCATTCGTGCCTTGTGATGCTTTTGATGCTTGACTTTACATCTCCGAGCAGTATCACAGAATCTGGTTTTTCCAAATCTATTATGTTTGTCAACTCTGTAATTGACTCTTTTGTGGTTGAGTTCTTTCCTATGAAAATCTCGTTAGATGCCATATTGTTCTCAAAGCCAATGTGTATGTCTGCAGCCACTATGCTCTTCTTTTCACCCTCCAAAACCAAAACAGGTTTTGATGGAACTATTCTTGTATGCAGCATCAAAGTTATACTACAGATGTGCGATTAAACCCTTGTGAGCAAAGGTTTGGAGCGTATCCAAAACATGATCTTGGAAAAACGAGTGAAGCTTCATGTATTTGAACCGTCTAAAAGAAAAATCTGGACGGTGGTGGGAAAGAATAATGAGCATTGGGTTGATCCCGATGGCGTTTATTGTTCTTGTCCTGGATTCTATTATGGAAAACTAAATGGCAAAACCGCATGTTATCATTTGGAATCTGCACGTCTTGCAATTAAAGAGAAACAAGTCGAGACCATTGTTTTTTCTGATGATGAGTTTTCTGATTTTCTTTCTGGACTTATCTTTGATTTGTGAATACGTTTATTCGAACATGTTAATAACTAGAAATTCATTGAAACTCTATGGATGAGAGCCAACAAAATTTAGAAATAGAGAAAATTGCAAACCTGATGCTTCATGACGGTATCTCATTTGACGAGCAAGACGTGACAAAACTAGAAAAGTACAAAAATCAGATCAAGGATGATTGCAATCTTGATGATGAAGGTGCAATGAAACTGGTTTATGAATCGCTGCTGTATAGAAAATTAAAAAATTCCGATTCTAGTGGCGTAATGGATAAGGGTACTGATTTTGGTGCCGGTTTCAGTTAGATTATCCCAACGGTGCCGTATCTATATCGTCTTTTGAGACGCCTTTCCAAAGACCGATCATCCCTTCAGGCTCAACCTCTTCCACTTTGGTGATCTGCTGAATCTTTATGTGATCTGGGTTTGGTGGCATCCATAGCATTGCCATGTAGTCACCAACATTCCCTACCTTGGTGGGTAATGCCATGGTGATCTTGTCTGCAGCAAATCCCTTCGCTGTCAATGCGTTTGTAGCTTTCTCTTTAAGATCCATTTTTCCATGCAGGAACAAATAGACGTCTTTTTGAGTGTCAATCTCTGCCATAGATCTGCTAGTTTTCCAAACTAAATCAATCTTTCCTGATCTGTGACCTCCAAAAAGGGTTAAATTAGAACGAAAAAAAATATCAGCTGTGAAAATCTTTACGGTCGGCAGCAAATCCTTTGTAACTAGCTTTCAACTAGCTGGAATTCCTGGGAAAATTTCTGAAGACCCTCAAAAGGCTTTAACCGAAATTAAGACACTCACTGATGATTCTGACGTTGGTCTGGTTTTGGTCAGTGACGACATCACAGAATCAATTAATGACGAGCTTACCGCATTACGGGCCGAAAAATCTACCTTGGTCTTTGCCCTGCCTGCAACTGGAAGTGAAAAATCTGAAGTAGATTACAGAGTAATGCTGAAGAAAATTCTCGGCGTATAATCTTCTTATATTCAAATTTTTCATGGTGTATCATGAAAACCGCATATGTCGAGAAACCCTCTGTCATCTCCGTGGCGGAAACGCAGAACCCTGGTTTGAATTCTGGGGATATACTGGTACAGATGGAGGCATGTGGAATATGTGGCTCAGATCTTGAAAAGGTGTTTGGAAATTATGGACAACCCTCGATGCGTCTTGGTCACGAACCCTCTGGAATCGTCTTAGACGTCGGTTCGGACGTGACTGAATTCAAAAGCGGTGACCGTGTATTTACACACCATCACGTTCCCTGCTATGGTTGTCATCTGTGTCTTCATGGAAATGAAACCATGTGTAAAAAATACTCTGAAACCAACTTGGCTCCGTGCGGTCTTTCAGAGCAATACGTTGTTCCGGGATGGAACGTTTCGCACGGGGGAGTTTTGAAAATTCCTGATTCCATAAGCTATCAAGAGGCCGCAATGATTGAACCGCTGGCTTGCTGTGTGAGGTCCTGGGATAAGTTTTCTTATCGTGAAGGTGATTCGGCAGCTATCTTTGGGGTGGGACCTACGGGAATGATGCATGTGATGTTGGCGCACGCCAAAAAATTCTCAAAGATATTCTGTTTTGATGTCAACGAATTCCGATTAGACTTTGCAAAAAAATTTGACATTACTGAATCAATTCATTCTGCTGATGAACAGCGAAAACAAAAAATTCTTGATCAAACCGATGGCATGGGAGTTGATGTCGCAATCGTAGCTACGAGCAATCTCAAGGCGCTGGAAGATGCGATTGACATGGTCAGAAAAGGTGGCGCAGTGATGATGTTTGGCGTTCCTTCAAAAGGCGCGATGATGAATACTGACATGAGCAAAATTTACTCAAAAGAAATCACCTTGGTTACGAGCTATGCTGCATCTGACAAGGATACAAAAGAAGCGCTTGCCCTTCTGACATCTTCAAAAATAGATGTACGGCAACTAATCACTCATACTTACACCATAGATGACACTCAAAAGGCGTTTGATCACGCGCGTAGCGGCGATAATGCAATGAAGATAATTATCACAAAATGAGAAAGGCTTAAGAAGGGATTTTCATTGCTTCAAAATCGAAGAGACGTGGATTGGGGATTAAAAAATAGAATTTCTAGAATAATTAAACCACACAATAATCGTGCATTGATGTTGGCTGTGGATCATGGGTACTTCCTAGGACCTACTGAAAAATTAGAAAATCCAAAAAAAGTCATTGCTCCACTCTTGAAATACTGCGATTCGTTGATGGTCACGAGAGGGGTTCAGAGAACATCTGTTTCTGCAACATCTGACACTCCAATGGTACTTCGCGTATCTGGAGGTTCAAGCATAATAGGTGACGACTTGTCTCAAGAAGACATCACTGTGTCAATCGAGGATGCGATTAAGCTAAATGCAAGTGCTGTCGCAATGTCCATCTTTGTAGGTTCAAAATATGAGTATCAAACTATCGTGAATTTGGGTAAACTGGTAAATGAGGCTGAAAAATATGGAATTCCTGTTTTGGCAGTCACGGCAGTAGGAAAAGAATTAGGAAAGGATGCAAGATATCTTTCTCTGGCCTGCAGGATTGCAGCTGAACAGGGTGCACACATTGTCAAAACTTACTATTGTGATAATTTTGAAAAAGTAGTTGAATCCTGCCCTGTACCAATAATTGTTGCCGGTGGCAAAAAAATCCCTGAGCGTGACGCTTTGCAATTGACATACAATTCGATCAAAGCCGGTGCCGTGGGAGTTGACATGGGACGAAACATCTGGCAATCCGAGCATCCTGTTGCAATGATTCAGGCAGCAAGATCCATAATTCACAAGAATGCCACTGTTGATCAAGCTTATGCCCTTTACAAAAAATTGATTGTCAAGAAATCAAACAAGCCAAAGAACAACCCTAACCAAAAGAAATCAAACAAGCCAAAGAACAACCCTAACCAAAAGAAATCAAACAAGCCAAAGAACAACCCTAACCAAAAGAAATCAAACAAGCCAAAGAACAACCCTAACCAAAAGAAATCAAACAAGCCAAAGAACAACCCTAACCAAAAGAAATCAAACAAGCCAAAGAACAACCCTAACCAAAAGAAATCAAACAAGCCAAAACAAGGCAATCAAAATCCTTCTGCATAAAAAACTTCAAACAAACCTGACGTTACTAAAAAATAAAATTACGCATCGACCTTTGACAGGTGAATGTGGGCTATTTTCCATGTCGGCTCTTTTACAAGAACAAAAGTTGCACGTCCAGTGATCGTCATGTGTTCTCCTGTATACGACTTGTTGTCTACCAGCATTCCTTTTTGAATTAGCTCCAATGCCACGACTGCAGTCTTTTCAAACAAACTGATTTTTGGATTTCTAATCTCATAGGAATAATCTGAGATGCTGACAAATCGCAGTTCTTCAAGCTCTATCGTGGTCTGATAGTCTTTTAGATCATATGGTGGCAAATCGCTAAAGCTGGAAAATTTGGAATCGTTAAGATGAATGTCTCTGAGTTTTGATAGATCCTTTGTAACTCCGGACTGAAAAAGTGTCTCGACAATCTTGATGATCTCTTCACTGTCGTTCAAATTGCTCAATTCAAAACGTGTAAAATATCAGTTTAAGTCTTCTGTATGATGTTGATTCAAACCGTCTGACGTGTTGGAGAATCTTTATTAGTTGGAAATTGATATTTTTCTTGATTTAGATGAATACACAATTTCTTGAAGCGTTTGGCAAAGATTTACCAGTTGTTTTTCTGCTTTAGTGTGTTCAAAATTTACATGATTAAAATTATGGAGTGAGATTTGATGAGTAAAATGGAAACAATGACTGGTGCAAAGGCCTTGATGACGGCTATGGAAAAAGAAGGCGTCAAGCAAGTATTTGGTTTACCGGGAGGTGCGAATCTCCCAATGTATGATGAATTTGCACGTTGTGACATACGACATATCTTGGTAAGACACGAGCAGTCTGCTGCGCATATGGCTGATGGATTTGGCAGGGTCAGCAGAAAGCCTGGGGTTTGCTTTGCAACATCTGGCCCTGGGGCTACTAACATTTTGACGGGAATTGCCACGGCCCAAGCTGATTCTGCACCAATGATTGCAGTAACAGGACAGGTGCCTGTCAACATGATAGGCAAAGATGCGTTTCAAGAAAGTGATATTATCGGAATGGCAAATCCTGTTGTAAAATACGCGTTTCAACCACGTTCTGCTGCAGAAATTCCAGAGGTTGTAAAGAAAGGGTTTTTCATCGCTGAAAGCGGAAGGCCTGGACCTGTGTTGATTGACATTCCAAAGGACGTTCAAACCAACGAGGCACAAATGGATTTCCCAGATGAATTTAAAATCCAAGGATATCATCCTTGGGCTGATCCTGACGTTGTCAATGTTGAAAGAGCAATTGACATGCTACTTCATGCTGAAAAGCCAATCATCCTTGCTGGCGGTGGCACGATTATCTCGTCTGCGTTTGCTGAATTGCAGGCAGTTGCAGAGACCTTGATGCTTCCGGTAGTTTCAACATTCAAGGGCAAGGGTGCGTTTCCTGAAAACCATCCTTTGTCATTGGGTCCGATTGGAATGCATGGACATGCGGAAGCTAACAAGATGATGGCAGAAGCTGATTGTGTTTTGGCCATCGGAACTAGATTTTCTGATAGGTCCGTTGGAACCTTTGAGGCATTTGAAAAACGACTGAAAATCATACACATGGATGTTGATCCTGCAGAGATCGGAAAGAATCAAAGTGCCCAGATTGCAGTAGTCGGCGATGTCAAGGTAAACCTTAGAGTTATGGTCAAATTGCTTTTACAAAAGGCAATCAAAAAAACCGATGAGACTCCTTGGATAAAACATGTAAAAGAAACAAAGGCATACTGGAAGGAAAACTTGAAGCTTCATCCCGGTGAAATGGGTGCAGCTAAAATTTTGCGTAAACTCCGTGAACTATTGCCAAAAGAATCCCTCATCACAACTGAGGTGGGACAGCATCAAATGTGGGCATCGTTGTTTTATGATGTCATTCAACCGGGCACTTTCTTCAGTTCGACTGGACTTGGTACTATGGGCTGGGGATTTCCTGCTGCTCTTGGCGCCAAGGTCGCAAAGCCCGATGTCCCAGTAGTGGATATTGCAGGTGATGGAAGCTTTAGCATGACTGAGAATTCTCTCGCCACTGCAGTTTTAGAGGACATTCCGGTGATCGTATTTGTATTAAACAACTCCACATTGGGAATGGTGGCCCAATGGCAGAGAACTTTCTACGACCGAAGAATGATTGGGGTGGAACAACACGGTTGTCCAGATTACGTTAAACTAGCAGAGTCCTATGGCGCCCAAGGAATCCGTGCGCAGTCCATGGACGAGCTTGACAAGGCAATCAAGAATGCATTGAGCAGCGACGTAGCAACCGTGATTGACATCCCAATTGATCCTGAGGAAGACGTGTTGCCATTTGTAGCTCCTGGAACTTCTCTATCGGACATGATATTGCCCTCTTAGGTGATTATGATGTGGGCTATACTATCTATCTTAGTTGAAAACAAACCTGGAATCCTATTCAAGGTTACTCATTTGTTTAGGGCCAGAAACTTCAATATCGACAGCATATCTGTGGGAATAACCGAGAATCCCGACTATTCTAAAATGACAATCACCACATACGGTGATGAAAAACAAATTGATCAGGTGGTAAAGCAGCTAGACAAGATGATTGATACAGTTCAGGTAGAGCGCTTGGACGAGCTAAAGACCGTGTTTCGTGAACTCTGCCTCTTTAAGATAAAACTAAGCAATGCCAATGATAGTATGGAAGTTAACAAGTTGGCAAATGCATACGGTGGAAAGGTACACGATGTCAAGTCTGATTCCCTGATGGTGGAACTGTCTGCAACCCCTGAGCAAATCAAAGCGTTTGAGGAATTGGCAAAACCATTTGGAATCATCGACGTTGCAAGAACCGGCGTTGCCGCCTTGCAAAGGAGCGGGGCATGAATGTCCGAATATTTGACACCACTCTAAGGGACGGAGAGCAAACAGTTGGGGTATCGCTTTCTCCTGAACAGAAATTATCTATTGCAAAAAAACTTGACGAGCTAGGTGTTGACGCAATAGAAGCTGGATTTCCAGTAATCTCTGAAGGAGAGTTAAAGGCAGTAAAGATGATCACTGGCGAGGGACTATCCTGTGAGGTTGCAGGATTGACAAGAACCATCAAGAAAGACATCGATGCTGCAGTTGATGCTGGGCTAAGCTACATTCACACTTTTATCGCAACGTCTGACATCCATTTGGAACACAAGCTCCGTATGACTCGTGAGCAGGCACTATCAAAGGCAATCGAGGCAGTAGAATACGGCAAGTCGAGGGGATTGCAAGTCGAATTCTCCGCTGAGGATGCAACAAGAACTGACAGAGACTATCTGAAAAAGGTCTTCGGAGAGGTCGCAAAGGCAAAGGCTGACAGAGTAAACATCCCTGACACCGTGGGATATTCTACTCCCGAATACATGGCAGAGCTGACCCGTGACACGATAGAGGCTACAAAACTTCCCGTCAGCGTTCACTGTCATAATGATTTCGGACTGGCCGTTGCCAATGCATTGGCAGGAATCCATGTCGGAGCCGCATGCGCACATGTCACAATCAACGGGATAGGGGAGCGTGCAGGAAACGCATCACTGGAGGAGCTTTCGATGGCGTTGCAGTGCTTGCCATATGAGCAAAAATACGAAACCAATGTCAAATCACAGTTAATCTACGATACTTCGAGATATGTCTCAAAAATAGTGGGAATTAAGGTTCAGCCAAACAAGGCCATCGTAGGCGATAATGCGTTTGGACATGAGTCTGGAATTCACACACATGGCGTGTTGAGTAATCCACTTACATACGAACCCATTAGTCCCGAACTGGTGGGAAGAACCAGGAGTCTTCGTGTAGGAAAGCATGCGGGAATTCACGGTATGAACGCGATGCTTGATGAGTTTGGGGTCACGACAAACGAGGAGCAATCACAACAGATTCTTGACAAGATCAAAGTATTGGGTGATCAGGGAAAGCAAATTACCGATGTTGAATTACTGTCCATCGCAAGCAACGTCTTGGGAGAAAAGGGAATTAAGAGAATTGTTCATCTTGCGGGTTTTTCAGTTTCCACCGGAATCGGAACCACTCCTCATGCAATTGTAAAGCTAAACATCGATGGAAAGGAGTTCATCGGAACAGATTATGGCGTAGGTCCGGTTGATGCGGCGCTAAACGCAATACAGAAGATAACAGGACCGGTTTCCGAGATAAGGATTACTGATTATGAATTGGCATCAATTAGCGGCGGTTCCACGGCACTTTGCGAGGTGACCATCAGTGTTGATGACGCCCATGGAAACCACGTCTCATCCAAGTCCGTAGGTGAGGACATTGTGACTACCAGCGTTCAGGCGGTAATTGACGGAATCAACCGAATCATGCTAAAAAAGACTCTCAAGGACAAGTGACCTGTGCATCTAAATCCTAAAATCTACCTTTCGGAATCTGTTTTCCATGTACAAAATATCCCTAATCACCGGTGATGGCATAGGTCCTGAGCTGTCCGAGTCTGCAATTTCAGTGCTTAACACGATTCACGACAAACTTGATTTGAAATTTGATCTCAAAACCTTGTCTGCGGGAGACAAGGCCCTGTCTGAAACCGGGAAGGCGCTTCCTGACGATACCGTTGATGCGATAAAGACTTCCGATGTCTGCCTAAAGGCCCCTGTGGGTGAGAGTGCAGCTGATGTCATTGTCGTGTTAAGACGCATGCTTGATCTTTATGCAAACATCAGACCTTCTAAATCCTATCCGCATATGCCTGCATTGCGTGATGACATCGACATGGTGATAGTCAGGGAGAATACCGAGGATCTTTACACCGGAAAGGAGTTTAATTTGGGCGATTCTGCTGTCGCACTGCGAATAATTTCCGAGTCTGCCTCAAAAAGAATTGCAAAATACGCATTTGAATCTGCAACACAGCGCAACGACATGAGAAAAGTGACATGCGTTCACAAATCAAACGTGATGAGAGTTACTGACGGGCTGTTTGCAAAGGCCTGTCGTGATGTCTCTCTTAACTATCCTGACATTGAGTTTGAAGAAATGTATGTTGACGCATGTGCTATGAATCTGATACGTCAGCCTGAAAAGTTTGACGTGGTGGTGACGACGAATCTGTTTGGTGATATTTTGTCCGATGAGTCTTCCCAGATTGTTGGTGGGTTGGGTATGGCCCCTGCTGCAAACATTGGAGATGACTTTGCGTTGTTTGAACCAGTGCATGGAGCAGCATTTGACATTGCGGGAAAAAACATCGCAAACCCATCATCGTTTCTGCTGTCAATCAAGATGATGCTTGATTGGCTTGGAAACAAGCACGATGATTTCAAATGCGTTGAGGTTGGACAAAAATTAGAATCAACAATATTTGATCTAGTGAAATCCGGTGTTAAGACAAAGGACATTGGGGGAGACGTCAGTACTGCAGAATTTACCAAACATATTACTGATAATCTCTAAAAATAGAACCCCCCTCTTTTGTGCCTAGGTTTGTGCTGTCTTTTCGTTATGACTAGAGAAGATGAGACGTTATGATTTGTTGGAAAATAATTATAACAAATTTCATTATTTGCAATGCGTGTCAAAATTATTGCCAGTTCTAATTATTGCTATTGCCTCTATCTTGTTAATCCCTTTCCCTGTGTTTGCACCATCACATCCTGAATATGTGGGATTTGAAAAACCCCTAAAACAAATGGCACAAGGAATTGAACCCGAAAATGTGATGTGCAATAAAGAATTAGTATTAATGATCAAGCTAAACAGAAAGGCAGCATGTATGCAAAATGATACTGCAATAATTCTTGAACAGCGTGGATGGGGAATGATTTCTTTAATCTGCTGCAATAACATGCACACACAGGCAATTGTGGAGCCAATACAAACCAGCAAAATTATGTCTCAAGAATGTTCTGGGAATGCGCGATGCATTACTGGAACTGTAACACAAGTAATTGATGGAGATACAATCAAAGTTGACGGACAATCAATCAGATTTGCATTAGCATCAGCTCCTGAACTAAATGAATTTGAAGGTGATGAGTCAAGAGAATTAATTAATACTCTTTGTCCGGTAGGCTCTACTGCCACAGTCGATGAGGATGATGAGCAAACTCAGGGAATCTATGGAATAATTGTCGGAGTAATCAATTGCAACGGCGTTAACCTAAATGAGGAACTGGTTGATTCCGGATTCGGATATTTGGCTACAGGGTTTTGTGATTCCAGTGAATTTTCTACTCAATTATGGGCACAAAAACATGGGTGTAGTGGTTCAGAATCACAAGTGACTGTTCAGCAGATTCAAAACTGTGATCCTTCATATCCTGATTTTTGCATCCCTTCATCTCTACCTGATTTGGATTGTGGAGATATTCCTCAAAAGAGATTCACCGTTTTGCAACCCGATCCACATAGGTTTGATGGAGATAAAGACGGAACAGGTTGTGAATCATAATGAAATTTCTTCTTGATGAAAATGCAGAATATTTTCAAAAACCACTAGAAAAACAAAACTATGAAACTATTACCGCAAAAAAACTAAAGTCCCTATTCGGGAAATCTATTTTGACGTGAAGAACAATTACGTGTGAATATGCGTTAACAGTTTTCTTACGCATCAATCGGGTCTCTCAGGGTATTTTGCTATTGTTTTCAGAATCAGTTTGATGATTCTGCTGTGATTTGATTTGACATCCATGCTTACAAGCAGCAGGGTTTTTTGATCCAATGGAAATGTGACGCGCTTAACCTTTTCATATTCTGCCATTGCATACATGGTGCGTCCGAGCTTACTTTCTGCAACAAACCTGCCTGCCATTCTTTCATGCGCATGTTGTATTGACTGGACAAGCTCATCTGAATCGAGGACGCCCACGACATCATATCTGTATCCTCCGAATCTCTGGACACCGTTGACTACTACCATTGAGAACCTGATTGCGCTATTCAGGTCCATTACGTCTCTGCATAACTGATCATAGTTCATGACTCAGTATTGTTTTGGGTTCCAAAGCAATTAGTTTTATGCTTCAGCAGAAAATGCATGTTCTAATCATGGAATTGGACTGTCTATGAATCCATTTGCAAGTAGGCTGATCAACGCAACGGGTATCCCGGCTCCTACCAAAATTCCAGCTAACACCAAAATATCTTTTTTATCCATGGCCTTTCAATGATTTAGAATGCCGTGGGTTTAATATTTTCATTCAATATTGTTTTTTGAAAAACCTGACACTGAAACGACATCCGTTTTTACTGGCAATCTCTAAAAAATGCCTCATTTTTGTGCATGAAAATTTGGATGTGACTGCCAGATTCGTGGATGGAATTTGAGGAAAAGTTACTAGGATCTAAAATAAGGATGAATCAGAAATTAAAAATTCAAAAAACATTGCAAATTTTGCTTTTGTGATGTTTGTTTCTTATTGGATTGGATTGACGTTTTCGGCTTGAGGGCCTTTTGGGCTTTCAGCAATGTCCATGGTCACTTTCTGACCCTCTTGGAGGGTTTTGCGTCCTTCACCGTTAATTGATGTGTAGTGGACAAACACGTCGCCGCCATTTTCTTGTTCTATGAATCCAAATCCTTTAGAGTCGTTAAACCATTTTACGGTTCCTTCTATCTGATCAGACATACCCTGATGCCTATTCAGCCGTATAAAAAATCTTTTTTTAAGGAAAAATCCCAATCAAAATCTTACAAATTATGTGTGTCATTGACCTGATGAGAATAAAAAATACGCGCCCATGGCCATGATCACGCCTCCGATAATGAATGATTTAATCGCCTCTGGACTCATAATTGTGTTGCTTTCACTGTCCTAATATCGATTTTCATGATTTGTGGGATGTTTGTATGTCTGGACATAATATTTGATGGTGGAATTGATGTTGACTTTACGTCATCATCTAACCAAAGAAACAACTCATTTAGAATTCTTACTCATACAAGTTGAATCACAAATGAACAAAACGACACAAACTCAAATCAATATGGGTGATTACAACAAACCTCAAGAACAAACCAAAGCCATCGGAATTGGCAAGATTTCCGGTGAAATCCTCAACATTATGGCCTTTAAGACTAACCGGGGCAGGCCGTCTCCCTACACTCCAAAGGAATCCATCGGAGAAGATGGGATGACTGATTATAACGTCATAGATACGGTCGAAACATTTGATGTGAACGGACAACAGGTAAGATCTTTTTTTGTAACGCCTGCCATAGTCAAGCAGATCCAAAGGGTTCCGAACTATCAGTCAGAGCTGGCTGCAGGCAACGTGTTTGGTCCGTGCAAAGTGGGACAAAAGATGTCTGCAAAGACTGGTGCAAACTATTGGTGCCTTCTTTTCCCAGGGGAAGATGGCTATTGATTTTTTTTAAATTATATTCTCTTGAAGATTGTTTGATCCTGTTGTAGCTGGATCTTTTAATGACGCATTGGTTTGTTTGTACTGAAATTCTAATCCTCACGTTAAGCACTCATCACTTTTGGACTCTTCTTTATGATTTTTATGGTTTCGATCATGTGGTCTTTTACATGTGTTTTATTTTATTTTACTTCTTTTGATGCTGACTTGTTTTATCTTTGAAAGACAACAGCTCAGTAATGATTTAATATTATAATCAGACTAAAAGTACAACTTAAACAAATTTTACTATTCATATTTTCCATTGCGATCCTAGGTATCAGTACTCAGGTTTACACTGAGGATGATGGTAGCATCAGAGAAATCCACGTGATACTGCAGGATCACTCCACCATCTTTGAATTGGTCACTGGAGATGCCAATCAGGTGTACGAGACTGGCACTGGAGATCTGGATGACGCTATGACTTATCTGCTAAAGATTACCGACCTTGACTTCTCGCAAATCGAGTGAATATGGCACGTGTATGATGAGACCTCAGACGAGAGATCTGTCGCAGCATACAATGAATCTGTAGCAAATCTGTCTGACAGTGCTGAAATTGAAATGCTAAAACAGCAAAATTCTCAATTAGTTAAGCAAAATGGAGAACTTCTTGAGCAAGTAAAACAACTAACAAAAAAAATTGATGACATGCAGTTGATTCTGATGGAGCAAATCAAGGTCATTATGGAAACACTTGCGGGAATAAAGGTCAACTAGTTTCTGCTGTTTGCCGTCTGTTTACTTCACTATCCTGTTGTAATGTTGTTGTATGTGATTTTTTGCTACATCCTAAATTTGGTAATGTTTGAATTCTAATTTTATACGCATTGTTACGGGTAATGTTCACTGCAAAGAAAATTCCTAAGCATGTTGTCACTTTCTCACGTGGAAGACTTGGAATTGTGATTGAAAACAACGAGGTACATGGAAAACACGCAAAACAGAGGACGTATTCCTAACATGATGTGTTTTCCAAACTGATCATTCTACGACGCAGAATAACAGCTTCTCGCTAGTATTATTATGTTAAAATGATATTTAATGATGATCCTGATTTTTTGCTCATTGTAATAAAGATCGTATCTAAATAATACTGTGATAACTGCTTACCCCGTAGGTTTGATTTTTTTTATGTCTATCAATTTTTATTAAATACTGACAGTTCAAAACATCATGGTAAAGTGTTGCATCTGCAAAATTGCAGCCGGAACTTCCAAAATAACTGATGGGAATCCTCAGTACAAGGGAAAGCCTATATGCAAGGAATGTGCTGGTTATCGCAAGTTACTCAAAGAAACAAAATAGTTCATTCCTTTTGCTTGATGTCTGAGTCCTTTGTCTTGTTCTTTTCTGCCCAGTTTTCGTACATCTTGATTAGCTCGTCCACGTCTTTGCCCTCTTCAGAATAGGTCACAATCACTCCAAATGTTCCCTTCTTGTCGTGACCCCTTGCAAAGTATCCCCAAAAGGAATCTGGCAGCTTTGCAAAGCTGCTCGAATCATGCGATACTCCAATTAGGTTGTTTCCGATTACTTCTACTACCTTTTTTGCATCATTTTGCTCAATCATGGGATGTCTGTTCTCTGATGCAATAAAAATCTGAATGTGCTGTAAAGTCAGTTGACGCCTTTTCGTCTTTTCAATTTTTCGCCTGTCAGCACGACTGTCTTCTTAAAGTTGTTAATCTTGGCATCCATCTCGTCTTTTTCGGCCTTTGTACGTTCCCTCACTATCACGTCCTTGGGATCTACATAGTTGTCACATTTCTCACAAAGCCACAGTGTGATGTTCTCCTCTGTCTGGAATATGGGATATCTTCTCTCATTGCATTGTTTGCAGAATAGCGGCATGTCTCTTCTAAAATCCTCTCTCTTTATGGATTTAACCTGTCTGGATCTCTTGGATACAGCACTACCTCGCGCACATTGTCTATTCCGATAAGCGTGGTCATCAATCTGTCCAATCCCATGCCCCATCCAGAATGTGGCGGCATTCCCCATTCAAACGTCTTTAGGTGATCTGTGAATTGGGAAGGATCCAATCCCTGCTCTTTTAGTCTTTCCTTGATCATTTCAGGATTGTGAAGTCTGGTTCCTCCTGACGAAAGTTCCAGAAATCCGTATTGCAGGTCAAACGAGCGGGACAGTGTTGCGTCTTCGTCCTTTTCCCTAATGTAAAACGGCTTTAGCTTCATTGGCCAGTCCGTGAGAAAGAAGAATCCCGGGTGGTTCTTGCCTATTATTCTCAGATGCGAATCCTGCAAGTCGTCTCCAAATTCAATTTGCTCGCCTTCTTTTTTTAGCTCCTCTACGCACTGCGTGTAGGTCACCTTTTCAAACGGCGTGGATGGGATCTCTATATAGTGTTCAATTGATTCCTGCTCGTTTTTGCAGTTCTCGGAAATGTCTTTGTATACTGCAACTACGAGGGATTCTAAAACATCCATGACATCGTTATAGTCCATGAATGCGGCCTCTATGTCGATGCTGGTAAACTCAGTTAGATGTCTACCTGTATGGGAATTTTCTGCTCTGTAAAAGTTTGAAATCTCAAATACTCTCTCCAGTCCCAATGTCATCTGCTCTTTGTACAGTTGCGGACTCTGTGCAAGATATGCTGTCTTTCCAAAATATTTCAGTGAAAACAAATCTGCCCCTCCTTCGCTGGCACTTCCTATGATTTTTGGCGTGGTGATTTCCAAGAATTTTTTGTCAGACAATGTTTTTCTGAGTGACTGGAGAACGTGATGGCGCATCTTGAAGATGGCCGCTGTCTTCTGATTTCTCATGTCCAGTGCACGATGATTAAGTCTGGTGTCTATGTTGCTTTCCATTCTTCCAATGGGATCCACTGGCAGTGGGTGTACTGCCTTTCCGAGCACTTCGATTCCTTCTGCCTTTACCTCAAATGGAAAATCCCGTGCCTTTGTCTCTTGAACAATACCTGTGATGCTTACTACGCTTTGACGATTGATCTCTCCAAGATTGTCGTTCAGCTCTCCCTTCACGATCACTTGGGAAATTCCTGTAACATCACGTAAAGTAATAAATGACATTTTTCCTAGTTTTCGAAGATCTTCTATCCATCCTCCCAAAACCACTTGCTTACCGATGAGATTGTCGTTCAGCTCTCCAATGTCGTGAGTCTTAACAAAAACCATCTTTCTACCTGCTATCCTCGAACTCTATCTCAATGTCAAGGTTTCGGGCGTCCTTGACTATTTGAACCACTTTTTCGGTATCTATTGGGAACTTTGGTGTCCATTTGCCTGAGACGACAGCTTTGGTTTTCTGTATTCCCCCTGGAGCCCACACTGCGTTTATTGATAGAATCTTGGTGGGAAAAAATAGATCCTCTATGAATCTTTTGTCAGTCTCGTCGGCTTCTACCAGCCATATTTTTCCTTTGAATTCCTCTTGTAACGTTCGGTATAATGTGCGACTTTGTCTAATAATCCTGATGTCCTCTTTTCCCAATGACAGGATAAAATTTCCTTCGAATTCCTTGCAGGAATGCAGCTTAAAGTTGTCAATTGACTTGTTAGTTTTGGCAACCTTTGCTAGATTCATTGATGCCTCGACATCTGCCTTTGTCAGTTCCCCTGATTCTACTTTGCTTTCGCACATTGGACATAGAAGTGAGTTTTTTGCATCAAAGCCGCAGATTGGTAATTCCATTTGAATCGACTTTTTCATTCTGACAATGTTGTTTATATCCCTTGGTGCAAAACAAAAATTCTAGATTGGATCTGATGAAATTATGACATTTTTGACAGTTGACGGTCTGTCCTCGACATATTCTTCTTCAAAGGGTCCTGTATACGCAGTTGATGATGTTAGCTTTTGTTTGGAATCTGGTGAGTCCTTGGGAATTGCTGGAGAGAGCGCATGTGGAAAGAGCACGTTGGGACTGTCGCTGATTAGGATGCTCTCTGATGCCAACATGCATGGCAGGATCACCTTTGACGGCGATTCGATTTTGGATATGCCTCAATCACAATTCGATGATGACTTTCGATGGAAGAAAATCTCCATGATATTTCAGGGTGCCATGAATTCCTTGGATCCTGTTTTCACTGTGAATGAGCAGTTTGTAGAAATCCTAAGGCAGCATGATTTTGATGGGGATTTCAAAAAAAATATTTCTGATGCCATGCAATCCGTAAGCCTTGATGCGAGTGTCCTGAAAAAATACCCTCATGAGCTAAGCGGCGGAATGAAGCAAAGAATAATCATTGCAATGGCGCTGCTGCTGCAGCCAAAGTTCGTTATAGCAGATGAGCCTACCACTGCCCTGGATGTCCTGATTCAGGCTCAGATTGTAAATCTGTTCAAGTCCATGAAAAAAGAAGGCGCATCATTCATGCTGATCACGCATGACCTTGCACTGCTGTCTGAAATCGCAGATAAAATCGGAATAATGTACGGCGGTCAGATGGTGGAATTCGGTTCCGCTGAGCAGATATACAAAAATCCCAAGCATCCCTACACCCAGGGCCTACTGGAATCAATCCCCATGCTGAATGCAGATCCTCCAAAGTACATTTCAGGCGTTCCTCCGAGTCTGCTTGATGCGCCTACTGAATGCAGATTCATCGAACGGTGTCCTTTGGCAATCGAAAAATGCAAAAAACTGCCTCCGAAATTTGAGACTGAATCCGGCTATGTGATGTGCTGGCTGTACGAAGATAAAGTCTAGCTTTCTTTTGAATTGAGAAACTCCTCGTCGATTTTCTTCAAATAGATTTCCTGTATGTTCGCAATCTCTCTACCTGTGGTATTCTTGCAAATCATTTTTGCATACTGTGCCAGGTCGGTGTTTCTCTCTGTTTTTTCAAACCTTTCTATTTTCCTAAATGATTCTTGCTCAAACCTCATAATGTCCCTGAACTCTTTGCTGAGTTTCTCAGCGGTCATTCTTTTGTAATTTTTGGGATTCGAATCCCTGTAGTTAATCTCGTCAACAAGCTTTTGTATCTCACTTGCGTCTTCCACGAACTACGATGTCGAAATGACAATAAATTATTTTTGACTTTCTTTTTTGTGCTCGAGAATGTGTTTTAGTCCGTCTGTCATGTTTAAGGAGTCCAAGTCGATATCGCAGTATGGACACTTCAATTCATCACGAGTATTTTTTTACGATTGGCAAGCAGGAGTCTATGATTCTCAGGACTTCTGATCTGATCACCTTCTTGTCTATTGATATCCATACTCTCTGCTTCTTAATCGCAAAGGATATTGTCTGGACCTTTTCTCTCTCTTCCCATACGAATTCGATTTGACCGAGATTCTTGTCAAAAAAGCCTTCAAGATCTGTTTTCATCGCAATGTGTGAGAATTGATACTGCGTGTTCTTCTCGTTTAGGAGCGGGGTTAGATCTGGTCTTCTTCTGTATGCCAAAAGTTCGCCGCTCTCGCCAATCACACCTGTGAATCTGATGAAAGGGCTGATGGTTGAAATCTCATCGCAAATCTTTTCAAAGTCTTTTTTCGTCATGCTTCCGACTTTGTCTGGATGATATTTTAATGAATTGCATGTTTTCTGTTCAAGATCTGATTAAATAATGCCTGAAAAACAGTTTGATTTATGGAATTAGGTGACATCCTTCCATTTGCAACTGATGACGGATATCTGATTTTGGCATTGATTAATTTTTTTGGTTCCTTGGTTCCGTTTGTTCCGCTACCCGGATTCTTGTTTCTTGCCACAATGTCCGTTGGTAATGAATACGACCTGCATGCATTGGCACTGATATCTGCAGTAACTGCTACCATTGCAAAACAGATCATATTCTTTGTAAGCTTTGGTGGACGGAAAATAATGAATGCAAAAACTCGAAAAAGAATGCGTCCCTTTGAAAGACTGGTGAAAAAATACGGTGCCGCAGCTGCATTCTTTGCAGCCGCAACTCCCATGCCTGATGACATCATATTTGTCCCGCTGGGTCTTGCAAAATATAATCCGAAAAGGTTTTTCGTTGCAACTCTTGCAGGCAAGCTGGTTCTTTGCTATATCATTGTCTTCATCTCGCACTATATTGGATTGTCATTCATAGAACCCTTTTTGGAAGACGTAGACGATCCAACTCCGGTATACATTGGAATTGCAATCTTTGCTACGATGATGACTGCAGTAATTGTAATACTGCTGAAATTGGATTGGGAAAGAATCATGGGAAAGTTTGCTCCATGGACTTTGGATGAAAACAACAAGGATGAGGAAGTATCCGACAACAACGACAAGGATGAGGAAGTATCTGACAGTGACAAAAAGAACAATGGCTAGGCCTTCATCTTAAAATTCCATAACTTGTCTGCAGCTTTTGTTATTCCTACTCTGGGCGATTCAATTATTTTATTTGGTTTGCTCCCGTCGGAAATGTGCAACTCTGAATTTTTTGTTAGGTCTATGCCGTAGTGTTCTTTGGTAATTGCAAGTGCCTGTGCTAGCTTTGCCGGCCCGTTTGAAATATCTCTTAAACTTACATTGCCCCTATTTTTCTGCATTACATCTATGCCTTTTTCGGGTCTGATTGCCCTTACCAGTACTGCACCAGCTGCAATTCTCGGACTTCTTGCCACTATGTTAAAACAGTAATGCATCCCATAGGTGAAATACACGTATGCAAAACCTACATCCCCAAACATTACCTTGTTTCTGTCTGTAATTTTGTTAAACGCGTGGCTTGCAGGATCATTCTTGTGCATGTACGCTTCGGTCTCTGTGACGATTCCGGTTACTTGACGTCGTCCTATTTTTCTGACAATTTTTTTCCCAAGGAGATTTCTCGCAACCTTTACTGTGTCTTTTAAATAAAATTCTCTAGGAAGGATAGTCAAAGTCTATCTGGACGTCTCTTCCTTCCTTTATTTCTGTGATCAGATGAAACATCTTTGCGATATCGCTTCTTAGAACCTTGATCAGCTCTTGGTTGTAAATTGTGGCTGCCGGATGAATGGTAATAAAATACAATTGCCCCTCTTTTCTAACCATTCTTCCTCGGTGCTTGGTGATCTCAGAACCTCCAAGCAGAGAATTAAACGCAGTATTTCCAAGTATGCAAATTATCTTCGGTTTGATTATGGATATTTCCTGCTTTAGGTATTGCTTGCATGTGTCTCTTTCGGATGTTTTTGGAACCCTGTTCTTGGGTGGCCTGCATTTTACGATGTTTGTGATGTACACGTCCTCTCTTCGGACGTTCGCTTCTTCTAGTGCTTCTGACAGTTTTTTTCCTGCGATTCCTACGAATGGCTCTCCGTGAAGATCCTCGTTTCTCCCCGGAGCCTCGCCGACGAAGACAACGTCTGACTTGAAATTTCCCTTTCCCGGAACTGAGTTCGTTCTAGTCTTTGAGAGCTCACATTCTGTACATTCGATGACTTTGGCCCTTACGGTTTCTATTTTGCCATCCATCTCAATTGACGCTCCTTACTGTGGCCTTTCCCCTTATCGTAGGCCCGCCGTTTCCCATGATCATAGACTGCATGGGATCTCCTTTTCCACAGTTCGTAATGGGCCTTACTGTGAAATCGTTTCCACGTGCGTCAATTGACTCAAAGAACCTGGGAGCCGTCCCCATCACTATCACGTCTCTTAGCAAATCCGTGATCTCCCCGTTTTCTATTCTTTGTGCATATTGACATGATATGCTCCAGTTGTATCGCTTCATGTCGATTGACGGAACCTTCATGTTTGATATCAAGTATCCGTGCTTTACGTCACTTATGATCTCATCGACATTCCGGTCTCCGTTGTCTATGCATGTGCAAGCCATGCGAATAAGGGGCATGAATCTATAGTTTGTTGCTCTCATGTTTCCCGTTGGTTCTGAGCCGAATATCTGGCCTGTCTCTCTGTTTTGCATGTGATTGGTCAGGATTCCGTCTTGGACAAGTTGTGTTTTTTTTGTCTTTACTCCCTCGTCGTCAAAGTGATACCAGCCTAGGCTGTTTTTGATTGTGGGATCATCAAATACGTTTAGATGTTCTGAACCTATTTTCATTCCGATTTTACCCTTCCACCATGCACCTCCTGCCCATGCCATCTCCTTTCCAAGCACCCTGTCTGCTTCTGACGGGTGACCTAGAATCTCATGTGTTAGTAATGATACAAAGTCGGGATTCATCACAACTGTCGCTTCTTCATCTTTTGCCTGCTTTGCATCCAGTAACTGTGAAGCCTTGGTTGCGATGTTTTTTGCACTTTCAAAAATTTTCTTATCTGACGTGATCTGCTCCATGCCTCCTCTCCCCCCCTCTGTAATGTTCACTGATTGGGCGAGCCCTGTTTGATGTGCCGTTGCTACCATGTCTGTAACTGTGTCTGTATAATTTTGCATTATTTCAGAACCCTCGCTGCTTACAAAATATTTTGAATTAACTGTGTACCATGGATTGATGATTGATTTGATTACCTTTGGTACATTTGAGATTATCTCGTTGCATTCAAATCCTACACTGATCAACTCGTCCAGTTCGGGCTTTTTCAAAACTGGAAAATTGATTTTTGTTTTTTTTGGCACATTTGGAAAAAGATCTACATTTTTTGTTCTAACTTTCATGTCGTTTGTAACGCTCTTGATGGAATTGTCGATGGTGTCTTTGATTTGCTCAAATGACTGAGGATTTGTAATCGAGGCAAATCTCCATATTCCATTTTTCACTATTCTGATTCCTATTCCCCTGTCGTTGTTTGTCCTGACATGATCTATCTGCTTATTTTCAATCAGCACTGATTTTCTTTCTTGTTGCTCTGCCCTGGCATCGCAGTACTGAGCCCCTGAATTCTGTGCATGACTGACAGCTTTATCTGCTAGTTCTTGGAGGGATGAATCCATGCTGTTTGAAATTATGTTAGGTTCGTAAATCTTCTGCTAACTAGTGGTTTGATATAGCAGGCATCGTAAAGTAGTATTCGTCCTCAAAATCATAGTCTGATGAGCCATTTTTGCGTAAAAATTCAAAATATTCCGTGCAGTTTTTGTAAAATTCGCTATTTTTTGAATGTTCGTTATCCATGATGTCATTGGCAGTTCATGCATTTTTTCAGGAGAGTGAGTGATTTTAGTTCTAAAAGTTTGTTTTCTTTAAGCATAAACTTGTACGAAAGTATGTTGAATTGGGACTTTGCCGACTGTGCATGAACTAGGCAGCTGTTTAATTCTCTGATAGATGTAACCTGTATTCGGACACGTGGCATTTCGATCCAAAGAAAGCAATTTAGGGACTCAGATAACTTGAAAATTGATTTAAAATTTGTCAAAAATTGTATCTGATACAAGTGTGATCATAAACGGAAATCTGATTTCTCAGATTGAATCTGGCTCTGTACGTAACTCCGAGATAATTATTCCCCAGTCTGTTTTTGATGAATTGCAATCACAAGCGTCCAAGAAAAAAGAAGAAGGGTTTGTTGGCCTGGAGAGAATCGCAAAACTGAAATCACTATCCGGTAGCTATGGCCTTAACGTGATCGTATCTGGTTCTCATCCTACATCTGATGACGTAAAGCTTGCAGGCAGCGGCAGGATCGACTCTTTGATTGTTGACATTGCACGACAAAATGACGCTGTTTTGTATACCTCTGATCGAGTGCAGCATTTGGTCGCGCAAGCTGGTGGTGTTGATTCCGTTTTTCTAAAATCTGAAATCAAAAAAGAATCGTTGGAATTTCTAAAATTTTTTGATTCAGAAACCATGAGCATACATCTAAAGGAAAACCAGTGTGCACTGGCAAAGAGGGGAAAGCCTGGTTCGTTTCGGCTTACAAAAATTGCCGATGAAGTACTTGACAGAAGTTACCTTGAAATGGTGTCCTCGCAGATACTTGACCTCGTAAACGTCTCTGATTCTACTAGTCTGGAAATTTCTAAAATTGGCGCATCTGTCGTGCAGCATGAAGATTATAGGATTGCAATCACCAGTCCTCCGTTTTCTGAATCATTTGAGATTACGATAGTTCATCCCATTATCAGCTTGTCCCTTGATGACTACAGTGTCTCAGAAAAACTGATGGAGAGGTTTTCTGATGATGCTGAAGGCATAGTGATTTCCGGGGCGCCTGGCTCTGGAAAGAGCACTCTTGCTTCAGGCCTTGCAAACTTTTACCATGAGCAGGGAAAAATCGTGAAAACGTTTGAGTCTCCTAGGGATTTGCAGGTGCAGTCAGGAGTGACTCAATACGGAAAGCTGGATGGGAGTTTTGACAACGCTGCGGATATCTTGTTGTTGGTGAGGCCTGATTATACGATTTTTGACGAGGTAAGGCGACGGGAGGATTTTGGCACATTTGCTGATTTGCGCTTGACTGGCGTGGGAATGGTTGGTGTTGTCCATGCGAGTTCCCCTCTTGATGCAATTCAACGATTTATTGGCAAGATTGAGCTTGGCATAATTCCCAATGTGTTAGATACGGTTGTATTTGTTAAGGACGGTGCAATCAAAAAGGTCTATGACTTGGAATTAAAAGTCAAAGTTCCAACCGGAATGACCGAATCTGATCTTGCAAGGCCTGTCATTGAGATAAGGGATTTTGAAGATGATTCCCTGGAACATGAAATCTATACCTTTGGTGAGGAAAACGTGATTGTTCCTGTTGGAAAAAATGTGGAAAAGGTGGGAATACAAAAGCTTGCAGAAGACAAGATTAGAGAAACTTTCAAACGGTATGATCCTGGAGTCGAGGTAGAGGTTCTTTCTGACAATCGGGTGAAGGTGATGGTAAACGAACATTGCATCGCGTCAATAATCGGTAGAGGCGGCTCAAACATTAGCGAACTTGAAAAATTCCTTAAGGTGCACATTGACGTAGTGGCGAAAAAATTCGAAGATTTTTCATCCATGTCTGAAAGTATTCCGTTTTCTTTTTCAGAGTCGAAGACATCCTTGTTGTTGCTTGTGGACCGGGATTATACCTCAATGCATGCTGACATCCTAGTAAACGAAAAATTTGTCTCATCTGTGCGCATAGGCAAGAAAGGACAGATTAAAATCCCAAAGCGTTCGGACACCGCCAGAATGATCATGGGCGACTCCTCTTCTAAAAATGACATCCAAGTGATCCTCAAAGATTTCTAAAATCTTCTGTAATCTTTGGATTTGCTTTGAGAAAAGTGATGAATTTTCTAAGCTGTTTGATTGTTTTGGGGTTCAGGTGATGCTCTATCCCCTCTGTATCCTGGTTGGCAGTGTTAAAACCCACTCCCAAAATCTCAAAAAATTCCAGCAGTATTCCGTGCTTTTGCCTGATTCCTTCTGCGACCTGCTTCCCTTTTGACGTAAGGTTGATGCCGTGATACTTTTCATATTCCAAAAATCCATTCTCATCAAGTCTTTGCAACATCTTTGTGACGCTGGGTGCACTCACGTGCATGTATCTGGAAATGTCAAGTGTGGTTGCGTATCCCTTAAGCTCAACCAGCTCCGCAATGATCTCCAAATAGTCCTCCTTTCTGGTACTTGAACGAGTCCTTTCCATCTGATGTGCAGCTTTGATAGAGTCCAGTCTCTTGGAATTTTTGATTGCCATGTGCCCTTGTAACTATGACAAATCCCGTATAATTGGGTGTCTTTTTTGCTGATTTTACTCCTTCTTTGTAGGCAATCGTACATGCCTATGTAATCTTTGTTGACCTGCATGTGACCGTAGTTGATCTTTGTTTGTTAACTATTTTTTTCTAAATAAACAGTGGCATGATTGATCCCCTAAAGGAACGTCTAGACAATCTGAGAAAGTTTTCCGAATCAGCTAAGCGTAGGGCAAATCTGTATTCTGAAATCACCAGTTTTGATGACAAGCATACTGTGCAATCTTTGGGTGTGCTACGAAAAGCCCCTGCACCTGGAAAAAAGCTTCAAAAAGTGGGGTTTTTGATGTTGTGGATTCCCGAACCTACTGGCATTACATGTGCAATAGGCGGACCTATGATTGTTGCCGGCAGATATCTTGACAAAAAATACAACGGTTCCACGTTGCATGATGTTGGCCATCAGACAAAAAACACCATCTCGTCAATTAGCGACTTTAAGAATTCAGTTCTGTAATCCCCTTTAGTTTTTAAAAGGACTGAGCCAAATTTCTGCATATGACTACCAGGGCACAAGCGCTGATTCCTGTAACCATTGCGGCTGTGATAATCGGTGTCGTTGGGCTGATGACTCTTCCAAGTGATAGCAAGTTGGAATCTGTTGAATTTCCACGAGGTACGATAATGGTCGATGAGGTTCCAATCGAAGTGCAAATTGCAGATGACGAGCCGAGACGTGTAAGGGGACTGATGTTTCAGGATCAACTCCCGATGGATCAGGGCATGATATTCGTGTTTGATGCACCTGGGCTCTATTCGCTATGGATGCTAAACATGCAGTTTTCTCTAGACATGATTTGGTTTGATCATGAGGGAAAAGTCGTCCACATAGAAAAGGACGTTCCGCCGTGTCAGACCGCGTTGGAAATTACCACTTGTCAGAGTGTGGTGCCTGAAGGTGAGGCATTGTACGTTCTTGAGGTAACTGCTGGATTCATTGACAAAAACAACATCACAAAAGATTCCATGTTGACAATTATTTCTATCTGATATTACAAAGCCTTATGTTGGAATATTTTTCAGTTGTTCTTGATGAATAGGATGATTTTGATTTCGTCTGTAACAGCTGTGATGATCGCTGTCTTTGCTTCATTGGCATTAATGTCTGATGGTAACGAATCAGTTTCAAATTCCATGTCCCTGTCATATGTGGACACTAACAAAGAATTGCAACTAGATTTGCAATCACACGAAATCAAAATGTCGTCGCCGTTAAAGCTCAACGGGTTCTCCATCGACACGTACTGTACGTTTTTTTCTGACGTTCTTATTCAGGACTCTATTGAATACTGCACTTCCACTGAGATATTGGATTCAAAAAACCAATATCTTGGCAATGTTCAGATGGTGGGGGGTAATTCTTTTCCTCAGTATGTCATAGGCGTGATTCAAACTGATCCTTCGGTTTCCCAACTCGAGGATGTAAAGATAGTCATAAACTCCATGATCGAATTGATTGTATGTGATTGCTGGGATGAGAAACAACCGGGAGGGTTTGAATCTTCTGCTTCGTGGATTGACGCGGCAAATTCGCATCATCTAGAAAACATGTCTGCAACAAGCAAGTCCAAGATTAGCGGTTTGATTGAGAAGCCGATACTGCTGGAGATCACCACAAACGAAAATGGATATCTTTGGAAATTTCTCATAACAAATTAACACAAGATGTAATATACAATATCTTCATATGATTTTTAATAATTATGTTTGATCATCTCTGGATAATTCTTTTGGGATTTGCTGCCGGAATCTTGGGCTCGATGATTGGGCTGGGAGGTGGAATAATTGTGGTTCCTGTCTTAACTTTTTTGGGATTTCCCCCTACTGCAGCAGCAAGTAATAGTCTGTTTGCAGCATTAAGTAACGCAACTGCATCCACAATCGCATATTCTAGGCAAAAGAGAATTGATTTCTCATTGGGTATTAATCTTGGACTCCTTTCCATTCCTGGAACCGTTTTTGGAGCTGTAGCGTCAACTGATGTTGCACCTGATATTTTTAAAATATTGTTTGGTTTTGTATTGATTGCGTCAGCTGCCTATATTTTTTTAAGAAAAAAGATTGAGACAAGAGAAAAAACCCTGTCGAAACAAATGATGGTATTTGCTATTGGTGCAAGTTTCTTTGCAGGAATCATTTCATCTTTTTTTGGAATTGGGGGTGGAATAATCTTTGTACCTTTGATGGTGGTTGGAATGGGGATGGTGATGAAAAAAGCCGCGCCAACATCACAGATGATATTGTTTTTTGCATCTTTATCCGGAGTTATAGTGCATAGTGTCTTGGGACATCCTGATTTTCTTCATGCAGGGTTGTTGGCAGTAGGGTCTTTCTTTGGTGGTTTGGTAGGTGCAAAACTCTCCTTGCACGTTAAGGAGAGGTATCTGCAAATAATGATCACTGCCGTGCTCTTAGTTGCCGCAGGAAAGTTATTTTTGGATTCCGTCCCTGTAACTTTCAATCTGTTTGGATTCTAATCTTAGTGGTTTTTTCTTTGATTTTGTATTGATTTGTCTTCATCTTCTCGTTATTGTGAATGCTGATTTTTTCCTAATTTTTTACCCACTGTGATAGTATGATTTCTACGTTTTTGTTAAATATCAATTCTGCAAACTTTGCATATGACAATACTGTATGTCCCAATAAGACCCTCACGAAGAAATAATGATGAATTCGAAGACGAGTAACTAGTTTTTTGATTCTATCTGGGGGGCTCTTTTTTGATTCTGTAGATATTTTTTTTGGCAATGACCACTAGTTCATCATCCTGCGTTGTCCCTTCATAGTCGACTAAAATTTTTCCAAATTCGTCATCAACATCTTCTTTTTGTGACACCGTAAATTTCAATTTCAAAACCTGATCCGTGTAAAATGACTTGATGAATCTGGTGTTTCTATTTTTCCATTCTGGATCTCCGTCTGTCCCCAAAAAAATTATGTCGTTTCCATAAATTTGATTTAGTCGAGTAAACTCGCCTTCCATCCTGGACAGAATTGCCCTTCCTGATACCAGTTGCTGTTCTCCTTTTTGTTTGTCTTTTAAGAATGCATTTTTCACTCTTGAGAACTTCAAATATTCTTCTAATTCTTTATCTGATATGCTGCATGTGGAATAAAATGAATCTCCTATCCTGAACTCTGAAAATTTTTTCATTCCTATCTTGATTCATCAACACAGAACACTATTTCTGCTGATGAAGCTGCATTATCTGACACAAGGAAATTAATTGCATCCGCAATTTTTTCATTACTTGGTTCTCCACCTGTTACAGTACCCGGGAAAACTGTAAACATTCTAATTTTTGATTTAAGAACGTCGCTTAGCTCTTGATTGACTGTAGTTGTGAATGGTCTTAGTGCCCCCCTGAAAACTTCAACTTGAGCTCTCTTTGTTCCTGAAACTTTTCTCCCGCTAGGTAAATCTGGACCGATTATCATAATTGCACCTTTTGTATCCTTGTAAAGTCGTGGGTCTTTAGCGCCACCTGGTACAAACTGTTCGAGAGCTCTTTGTGCTACGGTAGCTGGAGTTGAGATGAATTTTGCGGTGAGTGCTTCCCATGCTGCCCTGTCTAATTCCGTTAATTTTTCAACTTCTGGAAGTTTGCCTGTTACGTGAATTACTGCTAGTATGTCCCCGATGTTTGTCTTAGCTGTGTTTAGCCACTTCGCAACCTCGCCAGGATTTGTGATATCTACTATGTGAGAATGGAATTTTCCACTAATTTGCTCTTGGATATCTTTTGGGGTTGATTCTGATATGAAACATGCAACCTTTCCTCCGTTTTTCTCTACGTGTTGTGCCAAAAATTCTACTCTTTCGGCATCTGCTTTGTCGGTTGCGTCAATTGTAAATACAACTGCTTTTCCTCCGAAATCTGGTTGATGAACACTTGGTGTTTCATTCCCAATATGTGCTCTTACAGGATAGAAAACTCTGTCTCCTGGAATTACCTTTCCGTTTAGTATTGTGGCAATCTCATCATCACACAAGTTGAGAACTGATTCTGAAACTTGTGATTGTTTTAGAAACTCTTGATCTGCAATCATATGTGATGTATTGTTTTGAATTTTTCCAGCAAGCTTTTGAATTTGTTCTAATAATCTTGTAAACGTCTCAGTTAATTTGGCAACATCTTTTCCATTTGCTAATTTTTCTGCTGTTTTTGCAATTCCTTCTGTGTCTACTCCGTCGGCCAGTATGCATTCTAACAAATCATCTTTTGCTTCTTCAACTTCAGTTGGACTTAGATCTTCGAAACCACTTACTCTCATAAATTCTGATGCAGCTTTTGGATAAACTGTCTTGTAAATTCTGTCAGAGTGTACTGGTCCTGGGTTTGTTGCGATGGATATGATTCTTTTATCTGTTAATTCCCATGACATTGCTTCAGCTAGTCTGTTCTTTGCACCTTGTGATGCGGTGTAAGGACTTCTGAACCTGTATGGTCTTTGTTCTAGTGGTCTCTCTTCAGTAAAGAACGTTGAAATTGTGATGATTTTTCCACCTTCTTTCATTACTTTGAGTGCTTGTACCGAACCCCAAAATGTGCCTGTCAGGTGTATTGCAATAGTGCTTTTGAATTCATCTAGTGGTGCATTTGCAAAGCATGTGACAGGTCCTGAAACTCCTGCATTGTTGATTATGTAATCTACTGTAACGTTGTCATTTTTAAGTGAATCAAACATGTTAGTCATTGCAGTCTCGTCGGCTACGTCTACTCCTGCAAAAATTCTAACTGACGCTCCGCTGTTTTCTGGAATTTTTCCTTCAAGTTGTTTTGCTGCTTCTACTAACACTTCTTTTCTTCTTCCGAGGATAATCACACTTGCTCCATTTTCAACAAATCTTGTGGCAATGGCTAAACCTATTCCGGTCCCACTGCCTGTAATAAGTGCAATTTTACCTTGAAATTTCATGTACATATTGTCAAAACTTTTGTGATATTTAATTGGATTGATCTGTGATCCATATTTTTCTTGATATCTTTATTTGTGGGTATGATTCACAATTTTTAATGCATGATTCAGAACCTGACACATTTGTGTATCGGACATGGCCTGAAAAATTCGGTGTGATGCTTAAAGAAATAGGCATTGATTCTGTTTCTAAGGAAATTGGAATGGATGATGTTGAAAATGATGATTACTATAGTAGGTATTTTGCTCAAACCCCTAGAATGGTGACAAACAAGGGATGTCTTGACGTTCAAAACTCTAACATTGATGTGGTTCAAATAATTCAGAAGGGATAAAGATGCAAGATCCAAATCCACTTCCATGGGGCGCCTTAGATAGGTTTCAAGCTCATTTTATTGTAAGAAAGGAATCCGGAACAAATTATAGTAATTACGTGGCAAAAACTGTCCTGACGACACGTGGTCATTTTGCTGACAAGATCGTATCTGATGTTAAATGGACTGGTGCTGGTAGCTTGGCATCAAAGCTAAATGATGATGCCGAATTAAACAAGATGATTGCAAAACAATCCGTCAAGGATGCAACAATATACGTTGAACCTACCGATAAGGCCATTAGGATTAGGGGGAAGTGGGATAATCATATTTCGTTTGGGATTACCAAAGATCTATTTGAGATATATGACAGAATAGCAGGTCACATAAAAGCCGTTTAGGCCTTCCACCAATCCAATGCAAGAAAATCTACCTGGCGTTTACCTTTTGGGATTGCTAGGATGAATTGTTTTCTTACTGTTGTTGCTAGTCTGCCTGCAAGAACAATTGCCGTGGATGTGATTGCTTCACTTCTTGTGTAGACTTGAATTAGAAATGGTGCGTGATCAATTCCTGGTCCCTTTTGATATACTGCAAAATCACAACCGAATTTTATTCCTGGGTTGATGATGTATCCTTTGTCTCTGAAGTTTTTATAGACGATATATTTTTTCTCAAACTCGTGAACTTCTTTTTTGCAAATCTCGTTCAATTTCTCTTTGGTGATCTTTTGTTTTGACTTTGTAATCGTTATTCTCTTGTTTTCAAGAAGGTACAGTCCCTCTATGAGATCTAAAATTAATGGGGCATCAATTTCTTCAATTTTTGGCTTTGGTATCCCTATCGGTTTCCCGTAGTATCCTTGACTGAAGAGATTGCGTGAGTCTTCTATGCTCCATACTATGATTCTGTTTTCGACCAACTCACATTTCATAATGTGTCTGAAATTTAATACGTATATGAATTCTTTATGGAATTGAAAAATATATTCCCTATAGAAGTTGTGGATTTGATTTGTATTGGGAACTACAAGCTCAATGCGAGCAATATAAAAGAGTCCGAAACTTTTTGACATTTGTCAGCCATTTCTTCAATTCCCTCTATCACATCTTTAATCAACAGTAACTCTTTTGTGTTCGTAACCTCTGAAAGAAGTTTCAATGTGGCTTGTCTGTATTTGATGTCTATTTCTCTCTCTATCGTCTGTGTCTCTTGAGCCAACTCAATTGCATTCGCGGTGTTCGTGTTTAGACTTCTGATTATCTCGTTTAGTTTGTACACCTGATCAACTACAAGTTCTATCAATTTTGTAATGTCTTTGTCTAATCCGGCGCTCTTTAATGTTGAAATTTTTACGTTGGCAAGTTTGAATGAAATGCCTGTGATGTAGCCTGCGATTTCATCCATCGTGTATGCTGTATTGAGTAGATTCTCCCTATTCATGATTAGGCCTCCCACGTCGGCCACTTCTCGGGTGATTTTCCTTCTCAGATTTTCTACTTCTTCTTCAATGGTAGAAATTTGTGCCAATGTGCTCTTGATTCCTGTCTTGTCTTTTTTCATCATGAGTTCTGGCAATGTGGCAAGTTCTCTTGATGCGTTAAGTATTCTGTTAATTTCATCCTGTAAAACTGCTATTGCCTTTCTTTTTGCTTGAACTTCAAGTTCTCCACTGTACATGACAAAAGGTAAAAAACCTTGAGGTAATTTAAATCCTCTATGATTTTTGATATTTTTTAGTAAAACTACATTAAATTTTTCTCATGGGCGACCTTTTTCTGTCCGTTATACAATGCAACAATTTCCTCATTGGTGGATGCGTCTTCGACCGCTTTTTCGATTCTTATTTTCCCTGTGAATTTTGGAAACCTCAGAGCTAGTCCTGCGCCTTTTCTAATTTTGTTGATTGCTGCTTTATGGATTGGACTTAGTGTGATCTCTGATGCAACTACCTCTATTACTAATTCTGGTTCGAACCACACATCCGCTTCCATTTCGCTTGTAATGCGTGGGTTTTTTTTGATTGTAACTTTTGGGTTTAGAATCTGATAAATCTGATCTAGATCCTCATCTGAAAATCCCGTTCCGACTTTGCAAATACTGGTGAATGTATCTTCGTCCTCATCATATGTTGCAAGAAGTAGTGTTCCATAGCTTCCTGTTCTTCTACCTTTTCCAAAAAACCCTCCTATGACCACCAAGTCCAAACTGTCTCCTAGCTCATTTTGATATTCTCGTTTTAATTTCAGCCAATGACTTCCTCTTGATCCTGCTTGATATGGCTTGTCGAGCATCTTTAGCATCAGTCCCTCGCTCCCTGAATTGATGCTGTTTTCCATGAACTCCTCTATTTCGCTCTTATTTTTAATGACGCTCATTGGAATGTATTTTGTAAAATTGTCTTCCTTGACATTTTTCTCCAACTTCTCTCTTCTCTCTTCATATCCCAACTCTAAACAGCTTTTTCCATTACAGTATAGGATGTCAAATAAGTTCACTGTAATTGGATACTGTGTGACAGCTTTCTCTATTTTGTACTTCCTTCTTCGGTGCATCAATTCTTGAAATGGTAGGAATTCCCCGGTATTCTCGTTGATTGCCACAGCTTCAGCTTCCAAAATTATGTTTTCTGCTAGTATGTTTTCTGGAATTTTTTCTATTATGTCTGGATAGTAACTGGAAATGTTTTCCAAACTTCTGGAAAACAGCAACACTTCTTTTCCTTTAATGTGAAGTTGCACTCTTTCTCCATCTAGTTTGTATTCTGCTGCGAATCTCTCTCCAAATTTTTCAAGCGTTTCCTCTTCACTCTTTACCCTGTCTGCAAGCATTGGTCTGATTGGATTAAACAACGCAATCTCAAATTTTTCAACACCTTTCATGCCTTTTTCTGCAACCGTTTCTGCAACTTTCCCTAGATCACTGGAGACGTTGTATGCGTGTTGCAAAACACTCCTGTTCTTTTTATCTCCTGAAAATGTTATGGCTAATGCATCCATGACGGTATTTTCTGCAATCCCTAACCTCAAACTTCCAAGCAATATTTTCAAAATATAACTTGCCTCCATAGGGGTTGCATCATTTAGCAGACTGGAAATGTACTTCATTTTCATGTCTTGTGAGCGAGAACCTTCGAGGTTTGCAATCCTGAACAGTGTTTCATACACTCTTTCCACTGTGATATCTTCTGCAAGAAATGTCATCTGTGTTTTCTGTTCAAGTATTACTGAAGCTGCATGCCCAAGATCTCCTCCTTTTCTATACTCTTCCTCAATTTTTTTTATTGCAATTCCTGATGATTTTGATATTGATTTGATTGCAATTTTTTCTGCTACGCCTAATTCCACTCCTTCAAAATCTGGTCTCAATTTTCCTTGTATGAGATACACGATTTTAGAAATTACTTCGATAGGTGTTTTTTCAAATAATTCCACAAGAAATTGCGTAAGTTCTAATCTTTTTCTAGTACTTTCCATTTTGTAAAATGAATTTGCCAAAACTGAAAATTCCATTATTGTTCTTTGCACATCTTGGATAAAAATCTGAATTTTATTGTTTTAATTCGTCATATGCTATCTGAAATTGATATCAAAATGATGCACTGTGTTTTGAATGCACGTCTTGATTCTTCGTAAAGTGAATTGGGAATGCGTGGTTTTGATGTTATCTGCTTACCTTCAAGTCCAGCATAATTTCTGCAGTGTCTATGTCTTCATCCTCTAGCCATGATATCTTCCTATCAATCAAATCGTATGTTTCCAAAAGTACGCCGTTGATGTCGTGAATTTCTACTTTTTTTGCCTTTGGTTTTACCACTACATCCTGTGGTGCATGATATACACGAATCGTTTCATCGTTATGAAATATACGTATCTTCAACAATGTGTTTTTTTTACAACATAGTAAATACTTGACTATTGCATGATCTATTCCAATTTGTTGGTTTTCTCATGTGTCGTTGATATTTTGCATTGTATGGGCTCTGCTGTGACTTTTATCTTGACGTTAGAATTATAATAACCTCTTTTTTCATACTTGTTTTGCAGTACCCACCCCATACAGTTGTTGTATTTTTACACAAAACTTCTTTGTTTGACGCTTTTTTTATATGATTCACTTATCACAAATTTAAAATCATATGTATCTGACGATTGTTGGTTTGTTTGGCTTAACTACGCTTGATTTTTGAGTATCTGAAATTAATGCAAAATTATACAGTTTGTATGATTTTTTATACTGTTTCATAAAACTCCACGCCACATCTAGTGTTCTAAATTCCGTTCTTATGTTTTCTATCTTACTTTTTTCTCCAAACACATTGAAAATTACCAATGAGTATTTTTTGGGTTTGTTATGCGGTTTGGCTTTAAGAATCCACGTGAGTGCAAAGATACAGACAGCTCCTAAAATTAGGTATTCTCCTGCTATCTTGAAAAATGTAATTAGTATGCCTGGTATGGTTTGTCCAAACAAAGCCACTACAAAATTTGAAAATGAGATTACCGCTATTGCCGTGAAAACATACGTTTTCCAGTCGAATATTTTTTCAAAAGCATTGGCCATGCTTTTTACTTTATGAGTTATTTTCTTTTAACTATTTCGATATTTTTCTGCGTTGCTTTTTCTAATCCGGATCTTCGTAGTTTTCCTTCTTCTCGCCCTTGGAATCGTTTCCGCCTGCTCCCTCTATCGGCTTCATCTTTTCCTTGAGTACGTCCATTCTCGCATTGTATCCCTCGGCGTATTCCAGCTCTGACGGAACCAGGGTTGCGGGATGTATGAATCCCTGGCTTCTTATCGTGATTGCCTTCTTTGTGGCAATCTCCCTTACGTAGTCCCAGTCCGGAGTCGAGAATCCGTCAAACGGACCCGTGAACTTTCCTTCGTGCATGCTGAATACGAGTGACTCTACGATTGGAATGCAGAAATTTATCGTTGCAGCTGAATTGAGCTTGACTGGCATGAGTGGCATGTTGTGACTTCCCCTTGTGTTTCCTGCCACAAAGTGGGGGTTGTTAAAGACGCTTCCGACCTCTTCTGTTGCCGGAAACAGCTTCTGAGTTCTGACCAGCAGAATTGGATCGTCTTTTCCGACGTATGTTCCTGCGATGTTGTGCAGTCTGTCCGTAGATGCCGCAAGGATGGGCTCTCCGTCCTTTGTGGTGACGGTATCCACGACGTATCTTCCGGGATACATCAGTGCTGCCTCCAGGGTTGGCTTGTCCTTCCACAGCTCCATTGCTGCGACTTTGCCTTCCTCGACGTCCATGACGTTTACGATGACCCCGTCTGCAAGGTTTCTGTTTACGATAAGTCCTGTGTTGCTTAGTGCGTCTACGAACATTCTGTAGACTGGATAGTTAAATGCGCCTGGCTCCGTCTTGTCTGCTGCAAATACGGTAAACGCCTCGTTTTGTCTCTCCTCGAATTCCATTTCTGCGACTCCCGGACCCATTCCCTTGATGTTTCCTGAGAAGGAGTCCTTGAGAAGGTCCTGTCCTGCGCCATAGAGTCCCTGCTTCTTTGCGACCTTGGTTCCTGCCATGAACGCGTCCCATGCCATCTTGTGGATTTCCTTGTTGTCCACTCCGTGCGTGTGTGACATGACGATGTGGACATCGTCACCGCAATATCCTATGTAATAGTCGATAAGCAAATGTTTGGAATTGTTTACGGTGTCCCTTACTGCTTGAATTAGGGCATCGCTTGGTCTGGTGTGGCCTCCTATTCCGCCAACGTCAGCTTTGATAACAGAAACTGTGATCTTCATGGTTGTACCCTTCGCTACCTTGATTAATGTGTATTTTTTTGAAATCGCGTTTTGGATGATGACTTTGCCGAGATATGTTTGGAAATTAAAATTATTTAATTTTTAATGATTGTGATCTATAAATGATCGCTAATTAGAATGTCTGTAATATCTGTTTAAATATGGATGCTCACTTTGTTTAAATTCGACATTGTGCCATGAGTTAATTAAATAATAACAGTACTCTAAAGCCCTTGTTGTTAAAAATACAAAAAATCAAGGTTTTGATCATTGACAATAATCCTGCATTTTTGAATGTGTTTGCCAAATTGTTGGAAATCAAAGGTTTTGATGTAACTGCTGAAACTTTGTTGAAGACCGGTCTCAAACATCTTGAGAAGAAATCCTTCCCCGTTGTTTTTGTTGATGCCCCCCTTGACAATTATACTGAAAATCAAATTTTGACATCCCTTGCAAAAAAACACGTTTTTAAAAATTCTAATGTATTCTTATTCTCATCTGTAGAACTGGATGAAATTGTGTTAAATCAATGGAAAAAAGAGGGTTTGTATTCGTATCTGAAAAAACCTGTAGATCGTAGTACAATAATGGAAGCATTGAGCGAAGTTCGATCCAAAATTCATGATGATTCGCATATTTCAGGGGAAATCCAAGATGAGGAGGCCACCCCTGAGCAAGTGGCTAAGCTAAATCAGTTGCAAAAGCAGATTCGGGAGTTGGAATCTCTTGCAACATCTAAATTGAATGAGGAACCTGAATCCGCTGAAGAATCCGCTGAAGATGAGGAGGCCACCCCTGAGCAAGTGGCTAAGCTAAATCAGTTGCAAAAGCAGATTCGGGAGTTGGAATCTCTTGCAACATCTAAATTGAATGAGGAACCTGAAGCTGTGCCGCGGGAGGAACCTGAAGCTGTGCCGCGGGAGGAACCTGAAGCTGTGCCGCGGGAGGAACCTGAAGCTGTGCCGCGGGAGGAACCTGAAGCTGTGCCGCGGGAGGAACCTGAAGCTGTGCCGCGGGAGGAACCTGAAGCTGTGCCGCGGGAGGAACCTGAAGCTGTGCCGCGGGAGGAACCTGAAGCTGTGCCGCGGGAGGAACCTGAAGCTGTGCCGCGGGAGGAACCTGAAGCTGTGCCGCGGGAGGAACCTGAAGCTGTGCCGCGGGAGGAACCTGAAGCTGTGCCGCGGGAGGAACCTGAAGCTGTGCCGCGGGAGGAACCTGAAGCTGTGCCGCGGGAGGAACCTGAAGCTGTGCCGCGGGAGGAACCTGAAGCTGTGCCGCGGGAGGAACCTGAAGCTGTGCCGCGGGAGGAACCTGAAGCTGTGCCGCGGGAGGAACCTGAAGCTGTGCCGCGGGAGGAACCTGAAGCTGTGCCGCGGGAGGAACCTGAAGCTGTGCCGCGGGAGGAACCTGAAGCTGTGCCGCGGGAGGAACCTGAAGCTGTGCCGCGGGAGGAACCTGAAGCTGTGCCGCGGGAGGAACCTGAAGCTGTGCCGCGGGAGGAACCTGAAGCTGTGCCGCGGGAGGAACCTGAAGCTGTGCCGCGGGAGGAACCTGAAGCTGTGCCGCGGGAGGAACCTGAAGCTGTGCCGCGGGAGGAACCTGAAGCTGTGCCGCGGGAGGAACCTGAAGCTGCTGAAGATGAGGAGGCCACCCCTGAGCAAGTGGCTAAGCTAAATCAGTTGCAAAAGCAGATTCGGGAGTTGGAAAATATTTTGCAGAATAATGCAATTACTGTTGATTCACAAATAGAAGAGCATGTCCATGTAAAATCTGAATTAGGTTCTGATAATCTTGCTTTTAAAAATATAATTGATGATCTAAAATCATTACAGTCTCAATTTGAATCTGAATCCACTCATCTGTCTGAAATTAAACCATCTGCAAAAATAACTATTGAACAGGAGAAACTTGCTAAAAATAAATTAAAAGAATCTCTTGATGACCTCTCTAGATTAAAAAATGAAATTACATCCTTTAGGAAACCTGAAGATTCTGATGTAAAATCTGATGACGATTTGTTGACAAATGAAAAAAAGCCCAAGGTTTCAAAAAAGTCTTCTCGTATAGGGACAAAAAAGCCCAAGGTTTCAAAAAAGTCTTCTCGTATAGGGACAAAAAAATCACACAAGACACGAAAGCGTTAAGAATTTTCTAAAACTGTCCTGAAAAATATTCTTACATGTGGTGAGATGTTTTTTAAAAAATAAAGTATTATTTTTCAATCGGGATTTTTTGAGAAACGCTGTGTGCTATTTTAAAAATATTTTACATGAATTATTTTGTGCAAAAATCTATATCTTTCCTAGCCTGCTTTTGAATTCCGCATATGCTTTTTCATATGATTCCATATCTCCTACATCTGTAAAGCCTTTTTTGATGGAGTAACTGCTTAGTTTTTTCTTTCGAGTCATTGCTTTTTCGAGAACTTTGTCCATTCCATAAGGCACGTCATTTGGAATCAATGGAAATACTCCTGGTTCCATCACGTAACAACCAGTGTTGATATTTGATGTAATTTTTGGTTTCTCTCTCCATGCTGTAATGTTGTCATTTCTATCCGTGTCTATCACGCCATACGGTAGACGCGATTTGTATTCGTAAAGGCACATGGTGGCAAATGCTCTCTTTTGCTTGTGTTTTTTTATCATGTTCCTTAGTGAAAAGTCAAATATTGAATCACCATACATGCAAACAAAAGTATCGTCGATGAACTCTTCTGCTGTTTTGAGCTGTCCTGCAGTTGCAAGTGGCTTATCTGAAATCGCGTACTCAATGCTTACTCCAAATTCTTCTCCCTGTTTGAAATAGTCCTGAATATTTCGGCGTAAGTAACTCACACATAGCACAATTGATTTAATGTTGTTTTTCTTCAGCCAGTTAATAGTATGTTCAAGCAACGGTCTGTCTCCGAGCGGGAGCATTGGTTTTGGAGTGAATAATGTATACGGTTGGAGTCTTGTTCCTAAGCCTCCTGTCAAAATCACCGCTTTCATGATGTGTTGATTTTCTTTACATATTTATCATTATTTATATTGATGAGAAAATTGTTCCTATTTTGATTTTATACTGTTTTTTTGAATTGTATTGCCTTTGAATCATCCTGAATTGTCTATGTGCATTTTTTCTTCAATTGAGTGAAATTAATGTTAGCTTAAATCAAAATTGTTATTAACCATCATGTCCGAGATTTTGAAGATAGTATTATGTGTTCAATCTTAGGTTTATCTGGTGATCATGACATTGCACCTACTTTGATCGAATCTCTGAAGAAAATGGAATATCGGGGATATGACAGTGTAGGTGTCGCAGTAAAAGATGATTCTGCTATTACCGTAAAGAAAGGTGTTGGCAAGGTAAATGCTGTAAATTCGGATCTTGACATAGATAAGATGTCCGGATTTACTGGAATAGGTCATACCAGATGGGCTACCCATGGCAGGGTGACAAAAGAAAACGCACATCCGCACATGTGTAATACTCACTCCATAGGAGTTGTGCATAATGGGATTATTGAAAATTATGTGGAATTAAGAAAAGATCTAGAAAATAATCATGGAGTCACTTTCAAAAGCTCTACTGATACAGAAGTGATACCAAATCTCTTACAAATTTACTTCGAAAGATCTAATGATGTTAAAAAAGCAATCATGGATACTGTGAAAAAACTAAAAGGCCATTATGCCTTTGTTGCCCTTTTTAAAACTGGTGAATTGGTTGGTGTAAAGAATCACGAACCACTAATTTTGGGACTTGGAGATTCTGATCTGTTGCTAACTAGTGATGTTGTTGGTTTGCCAGAAAATATCTCATCTGCGATATACCTGGAAAATAATCAATTTGTAATAATTAAAGATCGTAAACACAAAATTTTTGATTTTGAAGGCAACGTTGCACAGTTTGTAGTTAAAACGATTCCAAAAAATTATCAAAATGTAACCAAAAAATCTCATGAATATTTTACTGAAAAAGAAATCTTTGAACAACCCGAAACCATTCTTGTAGCTGGAAATGATGAAGAGCATCTAGATAAAATTTCTGATGTAATCCATAATTCTGATTATGTGTATGTTACAGGCAGTGGAACAAGTTACAATATTGCAGTGATTGCAAAATATCTTTTCTCTAAATTTGCTGGAAAAAAAATTGAACACATAATGGCCAGTGAAGCAAAATATTCTTCTCAGTATTTGATTCCAAACTCCACTCTTTTTGCAATTTCTCAAAGTGGTGAGAGCGCAGATGTTCTTGAAGCTGTTTCAATAGGTAAAAAGAAAAATTCTAAGATTATTTCGATGATAAATTCAGAAAACTCATCGCTTGCACGTGAATCTATTTTCTCAATTGGACTTAACTGTGGACCTGAAATTGGAGTTGCTGCAACAAAGAGCTTTACATCACAAATGGCAATTTTGTATAAAATTGTAAATAAATTATGTGACGGTTGCATTGATGTAGATTTTAAAGTCATTTCTGAAGCATACTCTTCCATTCTATCCGATGTTTCTGAAATTCAAAAATTGGTAAAAGATATCAAAGACATCAAAAATCTCTTTGTTATCGGTAGAGGGATTCACTATCCGATTGCAAAAGAAGCTGCATTGAAAATCAAGGAAATCACATATGTTCATGCTGAAGGAATTGCTGCGGGTGAACTAAAACATGGACCCCTTGCATTGATGGATGAAAACGCGTATGTGGTTGTAATTAATCCCGATGATGATTCGTATGTTGATAATATATCTACTGTAAATGAAATCAAGTCTCGTAATGCAAAAGTAATTGCTGTATCTAACAAACCTGATTCAAATTATGATTATTGGATTCCAATTCCTACAGTTGATCCTGCACTTTATCCTTTGGTTGAAATCATTTCTTTACAGCTTATTTCATACTACCTTGCAGTTGAGAAAGGAATTGATCCTGATTACCCAAAAAACCTTGCCAAGTCGGTTACAGTGAAATAAGTGTTAGTGTATTAACGTTGAACTTCGTCATAGATTGTTCTACAGAAATCTCGAAAAGTTGAATATCTTTTTCATTAAAGTATGGTTGCTGCTGCCTTTTTCTTATTCATAACCATTTTTCTTTGAATTAAACCCATGTTAAAGAATTTAACCAAGTATGATTTAGGAAAATCATGAAGGTTCTTACTCTTGATGATTTCTCTCTGGAAGGTAAAACCGTCTTTCTAAGGGTGGATATGAATTGCCCAATCGACATGAATACAATGGAAATTTCTGGAAAAAAACGTATTGAGGAGGCCATTGAGACAATCAAGTCCTTGAGTCAATCCAAACTTGTGATTACTTCTCATCAGGGGAGGGTTGGAAATGGTGATTATACGGGAATGGACAAACATGTGTCGGTTTTAGAAAACCTTCTTGACAAAAAGATCAAGTATGTGGAAGATGTAATTGGAGAATCTGCTCAGAAGGAAATTAAAAATTTACAGAATGGAGAAATACTACTTTTAGACAATCTTAGATTGTGTGCAGAAGAAAATTACGAATTTTCTCCTGACGATGCTGCTAAAACAATCATGGTGAAACGACTTGCCCCCTTGTTTGATCTATGCGTGTTGGATTCTTTTCCAAGTGCACATCGCTCACATCCATCTATAGTGGGATTTCCACATGTTTTACCTGCATGCGCAGGAAGAATTGTTGAAAGAGAGGTGAGAAATCTTGATGAAATAATGACCGTTGCAAAGGCTCCTCACGTAATCGTACTCGGCGGTTCCAAAGTTCCGGATCGATTGGAAGCAATCAAAATGCTGATTAAAAATGGTCGTGCAGATCATATCTTGCTGACTGGATTGATAGGCAATGTGTTCATGAGAGCACAAGCTAGGATCAAATATCCTCTCGGGATTAAAAGAGAAGATGAGGTTGTTGCCAAGGCACATGCCTTGATAGGAGAATATCCCGATGTATTTACTACTCCTGTTGACGTTGCAATTGATAAAGACGGTCAAAGAATGGAGATGGATGTTAGAGATATCAAGACTGGGGACAAGATTTATGATTTGGGTCCAAAAACCGTGGAGCATTACTCGAAAATTATTTCAAGTGCCGGAACTGTGTTCATCAGTGGACCTGCCGGCTTCTTTGAAAAAGAAAATTTCAGTTTCGGGACAAGGCAATTGCTTGATGCAATTGCGAATTCTATGGCAACCACGATTGTAAGTGGTGGACATCTGACAACTGCTCTAAAAGAACAGGGATTGGAGGAAAAAATTAACCATATCAGCACTGCTGGTGGTGCACTTGTCTTGTATTTGACTGGTTCAAAACTTCCTATGATTAAGGCACTTGAAACTGCAGCTACAAAACACAGATCCTAAATTATGTCTGTTCAAAAATGTGCTTCTAGTCTTGTAAACGTTTAGAACGTATTTTTATTTACTTTGTTTTATGTTCAAATTCGCTTTATTTGAAAATTTGGCATCTTAAAAACCGAAAGATTTGTTATACTTGTTAAGTATTTGATGATGTTGGAAAAATTAATTATTTTATGCTTAGGTCTTGTGCTCTTGATCCCTGTGATGAGTGTACATGCATTCACTGGTGATGTTGAATTGGTAGTCGATAACGTGGGAATCTCTCCGGCATCACCGAAAAATGGGGAGATGGTATCCATAACTGCCGAAATTCACAATTTGGGTTCAAAAAACACTCGTACTTTTACTAGCATGATTACTGCTGCGTATTTTGTAGATGGTGATTTACTTCATATTGATGAAATTGGAAATATTAAACCAGGCGCGTCAAACAAAATAACCATTGCTTCTCCTCCAGTTTGGAAATCTGAGAACGGTGTTCATGACGTTAAAGTGATAATAGATTATCATGATACATTAAATGATCAATATGATTCCCCGACGAATAATTCTATAAACAAAAATTTGCTTGTTATGCCTGTAAGGAGTACTGATATTTCAGTTGAAGCCTCTCCTCAATATCTACTTCAAGGAGAAAAAATGTCCAGAATCAGTGTATCCCTTCTTGATTCTGATTCCTTTGAATTTTTAAATGACAAAGAAATCGCTTTGAATTTTGATGATAATGACTTTGTTTTGTTAACTGATGACATGGGGATGATTTCATTCTCAAATGCTCTATCGTCACACCCTCCTGTGAAAGTTATTGCATCGTTTGGCGGTGACGAGATCTATTCTTCGTCTTCATCTTCTCTGATTTTGTATCAATTTCCATCTGAGGTGTCTTCTGCGTTGGTATTGAAATTGTCTGATTCCAATCTGCATGATTTTGAAAATAATTCTTTTGAAATTGTCATCTATCAAGATACATACGAAAAACCAATCAAAAAAATACGCCCTGACTCTGCTACTTTGTTTGATTCTGAAACTTTCTGGATTTCTCTTCCTTTTGGGCATCATTATTTTGCAGAGGTTTATCTTGATGGCAGGATATTTTCTGTAACTGATAAAAAACTATTGCAAGAGTATGGCGTAGTTGTTCAAAAGATAAATGTCCCTGAAATGGGAAAAATAAAATTTACTGTGGTTGACGAAATGGGACGTTTTGTTACAGATTCTAAAATCACAAATTGGATTTATACGTATTCTGCTGAGGACGGTTTTACTGACTGGGTAGATGTAATTCCTGTTCTTCGTGAACCATATGTTGCTAAAGCAACACTGATTGATGGACGCGTGATAAATTCTGAACCTTTCGTAGTATACCCTGGAGAACAAAAAATTATTGAAATTTTAACTTCTGAAAAAACGAGGTATGATGAAATTCCGTCTTGGGTGAAGGCAAACGCTGGTTGGTGGGCTGATGGTTCAATTGACGACTCTTCTTTTGTTGAGGGGATGCAGTTCCTGATTAGGGAACAGATTGTGTTAGTTCCTGAAACGACTTCGAATTTTTCTCAGGATTATGATGAAATTCCGTCTTGGGTGAAGGCAAACGCTGGTTGGTGGGCTGATGGTTCAATTGACGACTCTTCTTTTGTTGAGGGGATGCAGTTCTTGATAAGAGAGGGCTTGATAAAATTATTCTAAATCCTGTGGATTCATTTGTCCTGACACTTTTGGCATCATACTCTTTATTCTGATTACGTAGTTTTACAATATTTTTGTATAGTGATTGTTTGTATTGATTGCGGATTTGTTTTCGTTATTCTTTTTTGCTATTGTGATGTTCAAATATTTTTTTTACAGTGTTGTCTCCATATGTGATTTGGATTTCATATACTCCATCCCCGTATTCCAAAAACTCATTGTATTCTCTAGACACATCTGGTACTGAAAAAAAAGAGTTTACTGGAATTGTGAATCCATCTGGAGTTGTTAACCTGGTACTTACCAAATTGTGGTGTGTAAGTTCAATAAATCTCTCTGAATTCTCTGTAGTTATTCCGTATCTGATTCCGTTTGATGTATTAGAATCATCGATCCACATCCCAAAATTATTATCTTTTTTTGCTATGTCTCCTGTGGTAAAGTCATATGTTGCATGTGTTCTTGGACCTCCTAGAGGAACTGAGTCATATAACAAATAATCAACTGATAGTAAATTATTCCCATTGGAAAAATGATATCTGTCATTGAGATGGAAAAATGTAACAAACCAACCATTTTCGTGTACCGGAATGTCTTTCAATATTTGCCTGCCGTTTAATTTTATGTCTATATCTAAAAATGGACTCTCCGAAATTATTTGCCCTTCTTGAATTGAATCTCCGCTGACTATCCTTCCTGTTTGCTCAAATTCATTATCTGAAACTCCTTTCTTGATTTGGGCCTTCGTAAAATCAAATTTACCATAAACTGTAACCTTGTCTCGGAAGCTATAATGATCTTTGTCTGTCCATATCAGTAGCGGTGCAATTGATTTGTCCGGAGAATTTTTTCCAAGCCTGGGATCCTGGTGACTTGCCATGTCTGGCATATCTAATTCTTCTCCTATGAACCTGCAACAGAAATTCTCATTTCTGATCTTTATTTCTTTACCTGCAATTGGTTTATGTTCACATATTTGTTCCAAATCTACATAGTCACAAAACCAGTGGTTGTAGCTATCTGAAATAGAGCTGACTCTCCATCCTGCGCATTCAGCATATTGGGGGAATACTGTACAGAAATTAAAACTTCCGGTAGTGGCAGCTTCAACCGTATCCAAACTGTAATTTGAATATGCTAAAAGAGATACTAAAATGCATATTGCTATCAATAACGGTCTGGTCATCTGGTTTCATCCCCTCTGATGATCGTGATGACCTTTTTTTCGTCTGATTCAATTAGAAATGGTTCTGACCAAACTATTTCCCCGTTGGGAAAACTTGCTTGTGCCACATATGGTTCATTGGATGTAAATGTTGGTAGAACTTTTATCCAGTCTGTAAGTCCACGCTCATTTGTACTGTCTGAGTAAATCCATGTTTTTATATTCACATTATTTTGAGGTTCTTCCAAACCATTGACCACTCTAAATTGTATCTGGGACGATTCTGACATGTTGACTTCTTTTTTTATTACTTTGTTATTTGAAAAATAATGTTGAAATGCATCAATTATTCTTCCTTCGAGATATATCTCTGCAATGTAAGTGTGATTGGATGGCAAAGTCATCATGAAAAGATTTTCAATTGGAATTCTCTTCTCTTCATGAGTGTCTGTGGTGATTTTTTCAAAAACGCTGTCATAATTATCTTGAAATAGAACAATTGTTAATGGTAAATTTTGCAAATCATTCTTTGAGTGTTGTTGGTAGGTCTCTATCGCTAGTGCTGCTTCCCCATCGCTAATCTTAACGGGAAAAATTTCTTGTATTTGACTTGTTACAAATGAATCCTCATTTGCATGCGTTAAAATTTTAATTGGCGTCTCTTTGAATGCCGTTTCAGTATTCAGCCAAAACTGTCCATTGCTGTCTGAGATTACTTTACTTTGACTTATTCCTTCTATCTCAATTGTCATTTCTTTATATTTTACTTTTTCATGAAAAATGTCTGTAATTTCACCTGTGATTGAAATTTCCTGGATGTCTTTTTTATCGTTATAGCGTTGGTACGTGTCAAAGTTAACTATTGAGGGAAGGTTGCTGTCAATTTGAAATTTTTTTTGGACAATGTTGTTTTCCGGATTATCTCTTAGGTGAGACAAAGTATCGTGATAATTGATAATGACTGTAACTTCATACGTTCCTGGATTTGCGTTAAATGCGTATCCTGAAGAAATCACCTTCCCGTTTTCTAATCCTGGCAAAATATTCTCTAGTAAGCTAATTTGCACAATTTCTCCATTTACGATGTATGCGACTGTTACTGCATCTGTCACATCTACTGTAGAGATGATGCCTGCATTGTATACTGACCCGTAAATTGTTACATTTTCTCCCTTCTTTGGGTGTTCTGGCTCGATCCAAATGTCATTTAATACTATGTCTGCAGAATTAATTTCTCCAAACAGATTAACTGATTCTGTCAATCCAAATGATGGGGAAATGGCAAATGAACACAAAATACAAAATATCATAAGTATTCTAAGCGTGTTTGTTTGCATCTTGATGTTCTAATACTCTAATGTTGAATTTATACTACACTTTTTGCAAAAAAATTATAATTTTGACATGTGAGATTCAACTATTTTTATAAATCTTTTAATTGTTAATGTTTTGATTGATGCCATGATTCTTAGGTATATTGTTATTGCTTTGATACTCGTTGTTGCTCTCTCCACATCTCTGTTTATATCCTATGAACTTCAGGTGTCTCCTAATTTACGTACACAGCACTTGTCTTTAGATGATGTTTTCTCTACATGTAATGAAATGGATCAACTCCTGCAATCTAATGGCTTGTCATATGAGCAAATGATTCGATTGCTGAACCTAAACGAAATTAACACCCATTTGAATTCTAAAGAAATTCAAATAGTTGAGCAATGCTTGCAAGGAAAGCTACCTGAACTTAGTTCGTATCTAATTCCACAAAAAATAGGTTTTCTGGAAGGGATTGGACTTCATGATGCAAAAGGCATGGCAAAGATAATCACAATTGAAAAAAATACCTATTTGAGGTTAGAACATTTTGAAATCAGTTATGAGCCTAAGGTTGGCCAGAATTTCCAAATACCTGAACTGCATGTGTATTTGAGTAAAAACAATTCTTTGACACCCGAGATTTACCTGGACAAGCTAAAAACTGGCTTGGGTGGTAAAAATTACAAATTACCTGATGTGGATTTTAACACATATGGAACCGTGCTGCTATTTGACAAAATCACAAACGAGTCTTTTGCCAAAATCAGTTTAGGAAGTCCTTCTTATGTCTCAGACTTGTTTTATGGTTTTCTAGATAATTCAAAAAATGTGGATTATCCGAAGGCATCATCTCAGATTATCTTTGAACGATATGGATTCTTTGAGGGTATGGATGATTATGTTGCAAAAGGAATTGCAACTATTGATTATATTGAAGATGAGGGTGAATTAAAAATTTCAAATTTTGAGATCTCCCAGGGTGATGATCTTAGGTTGTATCTTACGGATGATGGAATTGTTAAGAACAATGGCTATTGGACGTTTGATTCTTTTGGTAATGTGTACGTGAGCAGCGGTAACTCCGATGAGGTCCTCAGGTATGCCCCTGACGGGACGTTCAAGGACGTGTTTGTGAGGTCTGGCAGCGGCGGACTTTCGCTGCCCACCGGAATCACTTTCGGACCTGACGGCAGCCTGTACGTGAGCAGCGGTAACTCCGATGAGGTCCTCAGGTATGCCCCTGACGGGACGTTCAAGGACGTGTTTGTGAGGTCTGGCAGCGGCGGGCTTGACGGTCCCAAGGATCTCATCTTCGGACCTGACGGCAGCCTGTACGTTAGTGGTAGCAACGATGTATTTCGTTTTGACGGGGAATCTGGCAAATTCGTGGATGTTTTCGTTAGACATGGCAGCGGCGGACTTTCGCTGCCCACCGGAATCACTTTCGGACCTGACGGCAGCCTGTACGTGAGCAGCGGTAACTCCGATGAGGTCCTCAGGTATGCCCCTGACGGGACGTTCAAGGACGTGTTTGTGAGGTCTGGCAGCGGCGGGCTTGACGGTCCCAAGGATCTCATCTTCGGACCTACTGAAAAGTATCTTTATGTTGCGAGTTTTCTAACTGATGAAATTCTTCGTTATGATGTTAATGGCGATTTTGTTGATAACATAATCAGCTCACACAACGGTCAGATAACAAATCCAAAATATGCCCTGTTCGGACCTGACGGCAGCCTGTACGTTAGTGGTAGCAACGATGTATTTCGTTTTGACGGGGAATCTGGCAAATTCGTGGATGTTTTCGTTAGACATGGCAGCGGCGGACTTTCGCTGCCCACCGGAATCACTTTCGGACCTGACGGCAGCCTGTACGTGAGCAGCGGTAACTCCGATGAGGTCCTCAGGTATGCCCCTGACGGGACGTTCAAGGACGTGTTTGTGAGGTCTGGCAGCGGCGGGCTTGACGGTCCCAAGGATCTCATCTTCGGACCTGACGGCAGCCTGTACGTGAGCAGCGGTAACTCCGATGAGGTCCTCAGGTATGCCCCTGACGGGACGTTCAAGGACGTGTTTGCGCATTCTGATGAAATCCATTCTCCAAATGGAATCACTTTCGGACCTGACGGCAGCCTGTACGTTGTCAGCAATTTATCCGATGAAATTCTTCGTTTTGACGGGGAATCTGGCAAATTCAAGGACGTGTTTGCCAGCGGCGGCGGATTGTCTAATCCTTTTGATGTTTCTATAGGTGAGTTCGGTCTATTTTACGTGAGCAGCGGTAACTCCGATGAGGTCCTCAGGTATGCCCCTGACGGGACGTTCAAGGACGTGTTTGCGCATTCTGATGAAATCCATTCTCCAAATGGAATCACTTTCGGACCTGACGGCAGCCTGTACGTTGTCAGTAATACAAACGCTGAAATTTTAAAAATCAACGATACACCTGATGGTTTGTCTTCCATCGAGAAATTCGTCTTTGATGCATCTTCAGCGTTGTATCAACCAAAACATATTGAGATGTATGATGGAAAAGTTTGTGTTAGCAGTTATCTGACAAATGATATTTTTTGTTATGATGAAGATACAGGACAAAGTTTAGGAAAACTCACGGTGTCTTTTGATCGTACTCTTATCAGTAGAGAAAATTCTATCGCTGGTCCTGATGGCGAAATATACGTATCTGATAATCTTAGAAATGAAATTTTAAGATATGATGGCGTTACAGGTCTTTTTTCTGATGTTGTTATTAATACTGAAAATGATCAATTGCGTAGTCCATCATACCTCACGTTTGGTCCCGACGGTAATCTATACGTGAGCAGTGATAATAAAATTTTTAGATTTAATGGGATTACTGGTGATTTTATAGATGTATTTGTGTCCCAAAACAAGGCTGGGATAAATAATCCTCAGGGCATTGCCATTGATGATGATTTTATTTATGTAAGCAGCTATGACAATAATCGCGTTTTACGGTATAATTCTGTAAATGGAATGTTTGTGGACGAATTCGTCAAAAGTAGAGACCATGAATTACTTAGACCTACGGGGAGTCTGCTTGATCAAAACGGTAATTTGTATGTCGCAAGCTCGGGTTCGAATAAAATCCTACAATATGAAACCCCGTCTGGTAAATTTCTAAATGAAATCATCTTGCAAAATTCTCCTCATGGGTTGGCATTAAATGATGACTTTCTTTTCGTTAGCCTGTTTGATTCAGATGAGGTATTATCATATGATCTGAAATCCCTTCAGTTTTCTTCACTGATTTCTGGGTTTGATGGACTTGATGGTCCAGAGGGATTGGTTTTTGATCATGTAAACGACATTCTCTACGTGAGTAGTAGTCTGAACAACAAAATCCTGGCATATGATGTAAAACTAGGAGTGGCATATGATGTGAAAGTAAGTTCTGGTGACGGGTTATTGCAAAAGCCTCATGGCTTGACTATGGATGACGGTATGTTGTTCATATCTAATAACAATAACAATGAAATTCTAAAGTATGATCCCCAAGTAAATGAAATGCAGAGTTTTGTCCATGACACTGGCGAATTGATTAGGCCTGGAGGGATCACATTCGGCCCCAGCTCCAATCTTTTCATGATCAACGAAAACGATAATCTGATTTATGAATATGACGTATCTATGGGTCAATTGCTGGGGGTTTTTACCGATTCATCTGATTCGATGAATGCCGGCTTGTCTGATGTTGGATTGCGCAGCATCATTTTCACAAAGGATGGCAAGTATCTTTTTGCAAGTGATCCATCTGCAAATAAAATTTTGGCATATGATGTTGCTAGGAATGCATATCTTGATAGCTTTTTTCTAGACGATGTTGATCTTAACTATCCCACAGATCTGACTTTGGCACCTGATGCCAAATCTGTTTTTGTAATAAATTACGGTGACAACACAATTTCTAGTTTTACAGTTTCAGGAAATTTTAATGGGGTTTTTGCAAATCCTGGTAAAGATGGAATGACCGAATTACGGGAAATTCGATTCGGTCATGACGGAAATCTGTATGTTATGGGTGGTACTTACGGTGATATTTTTAAGTATGATGGGGATACCGGGGAGTTTTTGGGAATTTATGATGATGGCGGCACTTATCTTGGAAAAATTAATGAAAATACGCTAGGATCTAAGTACGCGTTTAATGAGGTTGATACTAGACAAAATAACGTTGTAATGCTGTATGATCATTTTTTGGAACGTCCGTATGCCAAGATTGTCCTATATGATTCAATGGGTATCATGACTCCTCTGAATAAGGCCTGGAATTCACTTGTATCTAACTTTGTTGTGATTTCTGAACCTAAATTGAAATCTCAAGAAATAATTAAAAATACTGGATTTTTCGTGGGTCTGAATGATGTGACTGCGTATGGCCAAGTAATTACTAAAAGTGTCGATTTGACATCGATGATTACGATAGAAAACTTTTCATTTGATTATGACGAAAATGAATACGTTTCAACGCTAAAATCTAACAATGTTTTTCAGACTGGGCCTAATCTCATTGCATGCCTGGTCTCCGCTTCATCTGATCTTGTATGTGATGATTCGAAAAATTCTATTGAATTGGGTAAACTGAATGTTAATGCTGGTGACAACAGATACTTTGTACATAATGTTGACATTGAAAAATATCCTGTAATTGTAATCTATGACAAAACTACTGAAAAATCATTTGCAAACATTCCTTTGAGGGACTATGGGATAATGCGTATATCTGGAGAATCTTTTACTGATTGGCTTTACCATGACTTTGCTATAATTCCAATGGTTTCTATAATCATAATGATATTTCCAATCTTTTTTGATTACACTCGCGGAGCATTCAAAATAATCTTTTTCAGTATCTATTTTATTTTTGGCAACAAGAAAAAATTACACGATGTACTCATGTCCAACAAAAAAATCACCATTATGATACCTGCACATGATGAAGAAGTGGGAATAAAGGAATCGATAGAATCTGCTCTGGCAACAGATTATCCGAATAAAGAAATCATTGTAATTGATGATGGTTCCACAGACAATACTTGGATAATTGCAAATTCCTTTGCTGAGAAAGGACTGATCAAATTAATTCACCGTGATGCCCCTATGCCTCCTGCAAAAAGCTCAAAGGCTTCTGCATTGAATCATGGGATTAACTATGCTACTGGTGACTATGTGTTATGTATGGATGGTGACACGCTTTTGGATAAGGATGCGCTAAAAAACTCGTCCAAGTATTTTGATGATGAACAGTTTGTCGCATTTTCCGGAAATGTGAAGATCAAGGCTGGTGATGGCGGTGTCGATAACCTCTTGACGCGTTTACAAAAATATGAGTACATGGTTGCCATTGAGCTTGGGAGGCGTTTCACATCTGTATTTCAGATACTCTTTGTTATATCTGGAGCCTTTGGAATTTTCAAAAAAGATCTAATCAAAGATGTTCACACATTTGACAAGGATACGCTCACTGAGGATTTTGATTTAACTCTAAAATTCAGAAAAACCCGTGGAAAAATTCGTTTCGTTCCTGACTCTATAGCTTACACCTACTGTCCTTCTAGCTGGTCCGAATGGAAAACACAAAGAAATCGTTGGGCATACGGTCAATTCCAAACTCTGTCAAAAAACAAAAATCTCCTTTCGTCTAAATTCCCATTAAAAGACAAGGTCTCTTTCGTTGACATGTTTGTCTTGGATGTGATCATTAGCCTACTTTTCCCGATTGGACTGACCGTCTTGGGGATAATTTCTGTCATTATGATCATGGGGGATAATCTGCATGTTCTGGTTTATCCACTGGCGCTGATAATGTCGATATTTTTGATATTGGAAGTGATCATCTTTTCGTTTGCATCGCTGTACTCTGGTAAATCTAGTGCTCTCAAACTGATTTATCTTGTGCCCTTGATGACTTTCTTTTATAGACCTTATCTGAAAATGATCAATGTTCGAGGTCATCTTAGGGCGTACTTCAAGAAAAACGCTTCATGGGATTGACTGTGTTTAAATTTTATTTTTGAATTTTATACAATTTGCTCTTTTTCCATAATGCCATTACGTCGATGAAACTATTTCCACAACTAAGGCATGAAAACTTGAACAACGGTCGGTCAAATCTTTCATTACAGCTGGAGCAAATGTGGTATCCTGCAAATTCTCTATAGTCAGTACCTACTGAGCCTATTTGCTTGTTACATTTGGGGCATGTCTTGTAGTCTGAACCTTTCACATAAATCTCCCCGCAATCGTAATGCTCTACAAGATCTTTTTGTTGGAAGTTGGTACCTCCACATTGTGGGCATTCAGATGTGTATGTGATGTTTGTCGAATTGCATTGACTACATGCTGCTTCGGATATTTCTTTATGTGGGGTGATTAATTTACGACTCAATGCATTATTGAATATTTTTTCCGCTCTGGTTCTCTCTATATTGTAAATATCTTTGAACTTTGTAAATGTAATTTGGTTATGTGATAGTAGTAGTGATTCTAGTTCTGTCGCCGGCACTTCTTTTGGTTCTGTCGCCGGCACTTCTTTTGGTTCTGTGATTATTGCTTTTGTCCTTGATTCGGACTCTTCATCTTCGTTTGTTTGTTGGAAACATTTTTTGAAGTCTTCTAAGATGAAAGGCTTGTGTAGAGTTGATGTGATGCCTATGTCAAATAATTTTAGTATTTCTGGATTGTCTCTCTCTTTTGCAGATGAGATTATCGCCTTTGCATTGGGTTGAATTTCTAGTATTTCTTTGATTATTTTTTTAAGATTTTTGTTTGAACCACTGTCTATGATAATTGGTGTGTTTATGTCATTGCTTATGAAATGTGAAAAAATCTGAATTCCTTCTTTTGCTTCTTTACATATCTGAATGTTTTCAAAACCTACCTTGACGAGAAACTTACGCATCATAATTGAAATTGTGCTGTTTGGTTCTATGACCACTATGTCAGTTTTTGAAATTGGCAGATCTGATAGTTGCTCGATTTGAAGTAGATCTATATTCTCTTGCTTGTTTTTTTCGATAACATTTATTGACATTTTCTCTTCTTGCTAATTCCAGATCACTCTAGTTTAAATATTTCATTAAACCTGATAATGGCTGTTATATGTGAGGATTTTACTGTGATATTTACAATTAAATTTACACGTTACTGATATTTGTGATATGGTTGAATATTTTCCAATTCGTAGTTTCCGCCTTCCTTTAACTCCATACGTGTATTTGTGGCTGATTTAAAAAGTTCTTTTGAAACCGTTGTTATTTCATCATATGACTTGATGATGTGCTGGGTAGCTGTGGATACATTGTCTATGATCTTTTCGGTTTCACTTATGCTATTCAGCGTGTATATTTTTAATCTGTTAAAATCACTTGTGGCAATTTCTAGTTTTTTTGATGTGATTTCTTCTATTTTCTTTGTCACGTTGAGATTACTTTGTGCTTTTTCTGCTTCTGAAGTGATCTTAACAAGATTGTTTACTAAGTCATTTTGTGATTGTTCCAGATATTTGTGATCTAGACTTTGTCCTATTTCTTTTATTTTTTCTATTGCAATATTGATTTTGTTGACTTCTATTTTTAATTCTGATACCTTTTGATTGTCTAACTCCTCCTTTCTTCTAGTTTCTTCTAGTTTTTCTTCTAGTTTTTCCATCTCATCTTTTTTTCTAGATAGTCTTATTTTCATTTCCTCTGTTGAAAGCTTCATTTCATGTGTGATATTGTGTGCATTCTCCATTGCCTTCGCCGTCTCATCTATTCTTCTTTTCATCTTTTCAATAGATGTGATGATCTCCGATGAGCTACTCCGATGAGCTACATGCGTGATTTCGTCTTCAATAATCGTGTTTGATATCGTCTCTACTTGTTCTCTTTGTTGTAGAGCCATTGATGAAATAATGGTTTTTAACTAATATGTGCTTTTCTGAATTATTTTGACACGCTAGAAAAAATATGTGCTTTTTTTGCAACTATTTGCTTTTTCTAATCCGGATCTTCGTAGTTTTCCTTCTTCTCGCCCTTGGAATCGTTTCCGCCTGCTCCCTCTATCGGCTTCATCTTTTCCTTGAGTACGTCCATTCTCGCATTGTATCCCTCGGCGTATTCCAGCTCTGACGGAACCAGGGTTGCGGGATGTATGAATCCCTGGCTTCTTATCGTGATTGCCTTCTTTGTGGCAATCTCCCTTACGTAGTCCCAGTCCGGAGTCGAGAATCCGTCAAACGGACCCGTGAACTTTCCTTCGTGCATGCTGAATACGAGTGACTCTACGATTGGAATGCAGAAATTTATCGTTGCAGCTGAATTGAGCTTGACTGGCATGAGTGGCATGTTGTGACTTCCCCTTGTGTTTCCTGCCACAAAGTGGGGGTTGTTAAAGACGCTTCCGACCTCTTCTGTTGCCGGAAACAGCTTCTGAGTTCTGACCAGCAGAATTGGATCGTCTTTTCCGACGTATGTTCCTGCGATGTTGTGCAGTCTGTCCGTAGATGCCGCAAGGATGGGCTCTCCGTCCTTTGTGGTGACGGTATCCACGACGTATCTTCCGGGATACATCAGTGCTGCCTCCAGGGTTGGCTTGTCCTTCCACAGCTCCATTGCTGCGACTTTGCCTTCCTCGACGTCCATGACGTTTACGATGACCCCGTCTGCAAGGTTTCTGTTTACGATAAGTCCTGTGTTGCTTAGTGCGTCTACGAACATTCTGTAGACTGGATAGTTAAATGCGCCTGGCTCCGTCTTGTCTGCTGCAAATACGGTAAACGCCTCGTTTTGTCTCTCCTCGAATTCCATTTCTGCGACTCCCGGACCCATTCCCTTGATGTTTCCTGAGAAGGAGTCCTTGAGAAGGTCCTGTCCTGCGCCATAGAGTCCCTGCTTCTTTGCGACCTTGGTTCCTGCCATGAACGCGTCCCATGCCATCTTGTGGATTTCCTTGTTGTCCACTCCGTGCGTGTGTGACATGACGATGTGGACATCGTCACCGCAATATCCTATGTAATAGTCGATAAGCAAATGTTTGGAATTGTTTACGGTGTCCCTTACTGCTTGAATTAGGGCATCGCTTGGTCTGGTGTGGCCTCCTATTCCGCCAACGTCAGCTTTGATAACAGAAACTGTGATCTTCATGGTTGTACCCTTCGCTACCTTGATTTATGTGTATTTTTTTGAAATCGCGTTTTGGATGATGACTTTGCCGAAAGTATTTTTTCAAATTCAAGTTCTCATTATTTTAAAAATCTTTTTTCAAAATTTATGTTGATAAAATTATTTGAAAAAATGTATTTTTTTTTTCAAAAATTCATAACAGTAATAAATGCCATTAGAGGTTCTGTTGATATGGCAGATAAACAACATTTGAACCTGATCATTACAGGTCATATTGATAATGGTAAATCTACAACTATGGGGCATTTTTTGATGGATCTTGGAGTTGTAGACGAAAGAACAATTGCAGCACACGGTGTTGAATCCGAGAAAACTGGAAAAGGTGATACTTTCAAGTATGCTTGGGTTATGGATAATATTAAAGACGAAAGAGAAAGAGGTATCACAATCGATCTTGCTTTTCAGAAGTTTGAATCCGCTAAGTACTTCTTTACTTTAATTGATGCTCCTGGACACAGGGACTTCATTAAAAATATGATTACTGGTGCATCCGAAGCAGATGCAGCTATCTTGGTACTTTCTGCAAAAGAAGGTGAAACTGATACTGCAATTGCAGCAGGTGGTCAAGCTCGTGAACACGCATTCTTGCTAAAAACATTGGGTGTTGGTCAACTAATTGTTGCCATCAACAAGATGGATGCTGTTGAATACAAAGAAGATGCATTCAAGGCAGCAGTTGAGAAAGGCCAAAAATTAGTAAGATCTGTTGGCTACAAAGTAGATGATGTCCCATTTGTCCCAGTTTCGGGATGGAAAGGTGACAATTTAGTTAAAAAATCTGAAAACATGGATTGGTACAAAGGAAAAACATTGCTTGAAGCATTCGATGACTTTGTCGTAGCTGAGAAACCAACAGGCAAACCACTGCGTACTCCGATCCAAGATGTTTATACCATTACCGGTGTAGGAACCGTACCTGTAGGTAGAGTTGAGACTGGTATCATGAAAGCAGGTCAGAAAATCATCGTAATGCCTTCTGGCGCACTAGGTGAAATCAAATCTATTGAAACCCATCATACTGAAATGCCTTCTGCAGAAGCAGGTGACAACATCGGCTTCAATCTTAGAGGTATTGAGAAAAAGGATATCAAGAGAGGCGATGTTTTGGGTACTCCTGATGCACCACCAAATGTTGCTAAGGAATTCAAGGCACAAATCATCGTCATTCACCATCCAACTGCAATTGCACCTGGATATACCCCAGTTATGCATGCACACACTACACAAGTTGCAGCAACCGTTACTGAATTCCTTCAGAAAATTAACCCTGCAACTGGAGCCGTTGAGGAAGAGAATCCTAAGTTCCTCAAGGTTGGAGATTCTGCAATGGTAAAAATCAGACCTGTGAGGCCAACTTGTATTGAAACTTTCCAAGAGTTCCCTGAGATGGGCAGGTTTGCACTTAGAGACATGGGTGCAACCATTGCAGCAGGAATTGTGAAAGAAATCACTGAAGAGTACAAACCATAGGCAGATTTTATGACTCAAACTGCCCGTGTTAAACTCACTTCAACTAGTCTTCCAAAATTGGATGATGTCTGTGGTGAGATCATGGGTATTGGTAAAAAGACAGGAGTTAAGGTAAAAGGCCCTACTCCTCTTCCTGTTAAGAGACTGCACGTTGCCACTAGAAAATCTCCTTGTGGAAGTGGTACTGAAACGTATGAGAAGTGGGAAATGAAGATGCATCGAAGAATTATCAATATCAATGCTGATGATAAGGCAATTAGACAGTTGATGAGATTAAAAATTCCTGATGATGTCTATATTGAATTATCCTTGACATGATTTGGTATCCTTAAATTATAGAAATATTGATGATTAGCATGGTTGAAGAAAACATTGAAGAAGAATTTGAAGAGACTCCTGTTGAAACATTTGAAGTAAATTACTCTTGTTTGAGATGTGGAACTAGCGTATCTAATACCGAACTTTCCAGGTTGCCTGAGATCAAATGCATTTGTGGGTTTAGAGTGTTTACCAAGGATAGACCTCCTGTTGTAAAGACTGTAAAGGCAATTTAGCTATCTGTCTTTTTTGTAACTGTGTTCTCTTTGTAGATGAGTTCTCATGTCTTCCATGTTTGAAAAATATTTGTCACATTCCTTACAATCGTACTGTAGATCTTTTCCGTGAACAATCTGTTTGTGGTTCATGCATTCTTCCTCGCTTGAAAATTTCTTTTGGCAAATATTGCATTTAATTTTTTTAAAGAATCCCACTTTTATCCAAACTCTGCTTTTTTGTTATCCCAGCATTTTCTGCAAAGCTGGCCATCTATCTTCCATCCGTCTTTAGGATTGTATCTGATTAATCCCATTTTTGCCCCGCACAGTGAACAAAAATTCTTCTTTTTGCCGTGATCCTCTTCCTTTTTGTCAAAGCATTTTTTGCACAAAAGTCCTTCCATGTCCCACTGCCATCTTGGCTCCCACAGATCTGTGATTTTTTGTGTCATTCCGCACACGACGCATGGCTGTCTTACTTTTCCCTCGTAGTATTCCTTTGACTTGTCGAAATGACAATCACCGCACAATGAACCTTTGATGTTCCATTCTCTTTTTGGTTTGTGCTTGTGGGTGAGTTCTTTTTTGCAAACACTGCAAAATGATGGTTTTTTACTAAATAATCCCATTTTCTTTGATCTATGAAATTCAGCATATTCTATAAATGTAAATAAAATAAAAATAACAAAAAATGCTTATTTGTTTAAGATTTTCTCAAGAGCTTGACTTGCATTGAGCATGCCGTTTCTCTTGGCAAATTCTTCGATCATTTTGTATTGCTTTTCGGTAAAACATACTGGCATTGAACGATTTTCCATGTCTGTAATTCTATTTTTTTACTAATATCTTTTTCTCTTGTGAGGCATGTTTTTCGTATTAAAAAACAGGAATTGTTATCTGCAGCCATCTGAATTGGGTTCCACATGTTGCAGGAAACCTGTCTTGTAACAGGTTTCTGAGATCTGTACGTGGCTCTGATGACTTACTGAATGTATATGTGATATTGTGGGAACTAACACAAACGTCGATGGGTATAGTTTTCACATGTGATCCTGCTTTCTTCTGATTCGCAGATGATGCAACTGCATGCATCGTATGATTCATCATCGGGTTGAACTTCTATTCGTTGTGAAAAATAATTCTTATATCCTCTGTCCTGTGTTTTCGATTATGCCTAATTGGGGGATCGTGTTTGGACTGATTGCAGTATCCGCTCTTATTTTGGTAATCGCATCCATATCAATACCTGGATTGATGAAATATGCCGATGAGCAATCCCAAAAGAGTGTGTTGGAGAGTATTGCCGAAGACAAAAAACTCATGTGCGGAATGCCTGATGAACTTGGGGCAATATTTTCCTCGGTTGGCATAATATCGTCTGAAAACTTCGATCATAGGGCAAAAGGAATCTATCAGCAAATGCAGTGGGGGATGGAAATTGAAAGCTGTGACGTGGTCTATTTTCATGGGCAACTGGATGCTGAACAAAAAGATAAGTTAAACTGGACTGATTTCTCTTGCGATGTTCCTCAATGCTAAACCACTCACTACGGTCTGAAGAAAGATATTTCAATCCTAATTTCCTATCTGCCATGTGGTAAAGAAAAGACAGATTTTGGTTATAGGTCATAATACAAACGGATGTACGCCGGAACATGAGAAAGTGGCATATGATGTGGGGATGGAAATTGCAAAATCTGGTTCTGTTTTATTGACCGGAGGATTGGGAGGAGTTATGGAGGCTGCATCTCACGGAGCAAAAGATGCAAACGGTCTCACATTGGGTATACTCCCCCAAGATGATGCGTCCTTGGCCAATGAGTATTGTGACATCGTCATACCCACTGGAATGGGATTCACTAGGGATTTTCTGAATGCACTAAGCGCCGACGGGATAATCGTTGTGGGTGGGGGTTCCGGAACTTTGTCAGAGGTTTGTGCTGCATACATGCATAAAAAACCAATGGTTGCCATTCGAAATCTAAATGGGCCTGTTGCACAATATATTGACGGATATTTGGATCATAGGAAAAACGTAAAGATCATAGGTGTGGATAATGCTCAAGATGCGGTAAAAAAGATCTTGGACCTAATTGCACCGTGAAAAATTTGCTGTTTTATTCAGCATCGGATGATTTGTCTGTTGATGTTATTCTTTAATTAAAAGTATGGGGATATTATTTTGTGGTAATAAAAAACGATGAAGAATGCAAGAAATTAATACAAACTTTGGATAAGGGATTGCCTCCAGAAATGATTGATGAAATAATTGCGTATCTTGAAACAACAAATAACCGTGAATTCACTATACCGCTAATCCGATACCTGAATTCTCAAAATATACAATCTAGGCATTCGCTTTGGACCCTTGGTAGCCAAATTGCTATGATTGGTGAAGATGTTGGAAAAATCAAACAACATCTTGGAATTAAATGAAATGTATGATTGAAAGGATTGGTGCCTGATTCGTCGTATTATTTTATACCTGTAAATGATGATTGGATATTTTTCGCTTAAGATACTGAGAGAACACTATTTTTTCTATGAACCTACTGCATGGACACTAGTAGAGGATCCGGTCTGTAAAACTCTCCGTGCTCATCTGCAAGTTTGTTTAGTTCATCTACGATATTTTTAATTCCTATTTCTTTGGCTGTTTCAAATAATGGCTTTTTTAAACCCAGGCCTAGTTGTGCTGCTTTCTCAATTTCCTCAATATCGCTTGCACCGTTTGTAACTAGCCATGCTGCATTGTTTAGAATGTTGGCAACAATCTGAATTGGGTTGCATTTTGCTGCTATTTCTTCAGTTAATGCAACTCTTTCGTATTTGTCGTCAGAATACTTGTAGTACCCTTCTCCTGATTTTTGTCCCAGTTTCTTCTCATCAAACATTTTTTCAACAAGCGGGTGTGGGAATATCACTTTTTTATCTCGCAAATGCATCTCGGAGGTGGCCTTGTGGATTACGTCCATCCCTGTAAAGTCGGCCAATTCAAAAATCCCCATTGGGAAACCAAGCTTGAATTTGACTGCAGAATCTATTTCCTCTAACGTTGCATTGGTCCTGTCCATAACGAAGCATGCCTCGTGAACCATTGGAATAAACAGTCTGTTGATTATGAATCCTGGAACATCCTTTCTGCAAAGAACTGCCTGCTTGTTAACCGATTTGACATATTTCTGAGTCATGTCCGTAATTTCCTGTGATGTTTTTTCTCCAGGTATGATTTCCACCAGTTTCATCAACTGTGGCGGGTTGAAAAAATGAATTCCTATGAACTTGTCTGGACGCGATGTGGTGTTGGCAATTTCGGTAATGGGCAGGGTACTTGTGTTTGATGCAAAAATGACTTCAGGTGCCGCTGCTTTGTCTAATTCCGCATAAACCTTTTTCTTAAGATCCATGATTTCTGGCACTACTTCTATTACCATCTCTGCGTCCTTTACTGCCTCATTCAAATCTACAACTGGTGTAATTCTTGCAAAAATCGTATCTCCTTCTTCTTTTGATATTTTATCTTTAGATACTAGCTTGTCCAGACTCCATCTTACTTTTTCCATGGCTTTGTCCAAAAATTCCTGTTTGATGTCTCGTAACACTACCTTGTATCCTGCGGTTGCAGAAACTTGGGCAATTCCGTGTCCCATAACCCCCGAACCTAAAATTGTGATATTTTTTATTGTCATGATAACCGAAAATCCGACATCCCTTATAATCGATCTTATTCCACCTGTCATGAATTTTGTATTTGCCAAAAAGTATGCCATGGCAATAATGCCTGACAAGTACATTGAGGCGTTTTAGGTGAAGTCCGTTCCAACATCATGGCAAAATACTACGTTGACATAATTTTGAAAAAATATGATTGCAATATGATTTAGTAGAAATCTTGCTAATGATGAGGGATCTCATCCTCCGTCTATATTCTCTACAGTATGTCAAATGCTGATAAATTTAAGCAGATAATTGAAAATAATCTACATCCTACTAACTGAAGACATGTGCAGAAACTCGTAGATTCTATGATTAGCTGCTATCTGAGATAATCTTCCATTGCTAGAAAACAAAATCTACTGTTTCTGTCGCTTTATATTCCTGCCTGAAATCTGTGGGTTGTTTCTCATATTGTACACAGTTTATAGATTCTGTGATATAGTGCAGATTCTGTGATGGAATTGTATCCTAGATATCCATAATCGTATAAGAGATACGGAAGATTCTATTCCTGATGAACATTTCATATTTACAGAATTTTACACAATCTTTTTCATGACTTGTCGATTTGTAGAAAATATTATTTATCAAATGTAAAATAATTGAATATGAACAAAGGATGGATTCCAATTATTCTGGGATTGGTGGGTTTTACTTCCCTTGAACTGTTATTGTATTCTGGTTTATTCTTGACTTAGATTATTCATAATTTTTCTTAGGGTTACGTAATCCATTGTGTAATGACTGTGTTCAGAACTCTGTAAAATTATATTCAAAAACAAATTGAAAGGATGCATGATCCATCTTTTATGACATGTTCACGTAACACTGTGTGATGAATATTCTCATAATTGATGATAATGAGGACGTGCTCAAATTATTAGAAGTTCTAGTTAGTGCTACCGGACAAGAGGTGGATATTGTGAACAATGGAATACGGGGTTTGGAAATGATTCTGAACAATAATTATGATTTAATTCTACTTGACATTACCATGCCTGAATTTAGTGGGTTTTCAGTTGTTGACAAATTAACTGAGTATGGCAAGATGGAAAAAAATGTAATCATGTTCTTTACAGCAGCGGCAGTATCTGATACGGAACTAGAAAAATGGTATGAACTTGGAGTCAAGGGATGCCTTAGAAAACCTGTTGATCCTTCTACCCTATTTGAAAAGATAAATGAGGTCAAGCATACCTCATGAGTTCAAATCATACAGAAGATAAATTTGCCAGTCCCATACTCTCTTCAGATCATACAAGGCGAGATGACAAACAATCTGACATGCTAAAATTTTCCGACATGTCCCACTTTTGCACCGTCTCGGTGATTGATGTGGTGAATTCTACTCAAACAACGGCCAAAATTCCTCCTTCCAAGTTGGGAGAATTCTATTCAATCTTCCTCAACTCCGTTGCAAACATTGTTAAAGAAAACGGAGGCGTCGTCGTGAAAAATATCTGTGACTCTTTGCTGTATTATTTTGCGGTAAGCAGTACAACGAATAGCTGTATGGACGATTCATTCCGGTGCAATCTTCGTATCCTTGAAAAAAGAGACGAAATCAACGACTGTCTTGTTGAAAAAGGACTCCCGAAGCTAAGCTACAGAATCAGCAGTGACTATGGGAAAGTCTTCGTTGCAATGTCTGCAATTTCATCAATTGATGACATATTTGGGCCTGCAGTCAACATGTGTGCAAAAATCAACCATGTGGGAGAATCCAATAGGTTCTTCATAGGTCATGATCTTTACGTTCATGCTAAATCTGTTGTAGGATACAAATTCGATGAAATTGATAATGAGAAATACGGCATACCTAAATTCAACTATCCTGTGTACTATGTAGACAACTCTTAGTGATTACAAATCAATTTAATTTCACAATTCTGGTATGGATTACGTAAACCACCTTGATACTCTGTTCTATCATCTCAAAATCACTTGCAACCTTTTCTCATGCTGATTTGTATACGTGGCATTCATCAGATGTTGTTTTCATTTGTGATACTGTGCCGTGATTTTATTAATCTGAAAAACATTCTTACAATGGATGCTGGATCTTATGTGCGGACTAAGACGATAGATCTTCCACATGCCTGATAGTCTTTTAGCCAATGTCCTGCTCCAAGGATTAGACAACCTGGCCCAGCTTCCATCAATTATCAAATCCGATATTGTGCATTCTGATAAATATCTCATGGAATTGAAAAAATCTTATGAAAAATATCTGCAAAAACTGTGGAAAAGAAATTCAAAATGAGAATATGCCTCATTGTTCTGACAGGTGCATATTTGAGAACATTAAAAAAAGCAAGAAGTTTGGAAATCCTGAAAATCCTCCTAGCTATTCACAATGATCGTGTTGGAAAATATTGTCATTTTGGGCAATAGAACTTTGTAGTCCATAATGGCAGAATAAAATAAAACAAATTCCACGAAACATCTTTTCTTTGGGGATTAAAAATATGCGCTATGTTCAAAGATCAACCTGAAATGTTTGCAATTATTTCAATTTTTTCGGTACCTGCATGGAAGAAAACATTCACATCATTTCCGTCAATATGGGCATCATCCCATTCTTCACCATCTACTATGACCATGAATGCATCTTCGATGTTCGGAGACAGATTCAAAATCACTTTACCCTCTTCCTGGGCATCAATCAGTACGGTGACTGTGTCTGAATTTCTATCTACCTGAGTATCCACTAGCTGCGCGCCGTTCATGGACTGGATTGAAACCCATGATGCATAGACGGGCGAAGATTCTGAGTGGGATGCTGATCTTATATCTGAGGTGTTTGATACATTTTTTATTTTATAACACAGTTGATCTCCGCATACTATCCCCTTCGTATCTGAACCGTATTTTGGGTTGAATGTGCCATTGGCTTTCTTAAAGGCCTCTGCCTCTGGAAGCATACCAGTTCCAGTAACTATGGCCATCGTTGCAAGAATTGCAATCATGAAGGAAACGGAAAATACATGTTTCACAATCTCAAATTGCATTGTCCTTGATTTAAACAGGATAGTGATTATCCCTTTTGCGAAAACAGTCAAAAAATAAATAATAAGAATAAATTTTCGACTGCTATATAGAGATGGGTTGTAACGGAATTTGTGACAAATTTAGGGCCACAAAGCCAGGCATGGGAGGACGCTATGAAGACGGACAAAAGAGATGTCAAACGTGTCAGATTTTTCTTTATTGCGAAAGCATCAATTGCCCATGTTATAAAATGCAACTGCGTTTGTCATCACGATACATAAAACTAAAGGGAAAGAGGATTCCTCCGGCAAGGATATGATTTACATCCACAACGCCTTTACAAGAATCAGTTCCTCTTCGTAATCGTCCTTAGGATTGTGAAAATATTCTGCTTAAATCAAATATGAATAAAATTAAACGGGTTCTTTTTAGCATGACGTTTAATACAATGAATCTTGGTATTGATATTTTGAAAAATTTACTCTCAAAAAACATTCATCATTATCGGAGATTTTAAAATAATAATTCATTTTTATTATATTCCTCGAATAGTAACTTATGAAAATATGCATTATTGATGATAATCTTGACATACTTGAGTTATTGAAAAGCATACTGAAAATAACTGGAAATGATGTGTTTGTTTCAGATAACGGCAAAGATGGACTCTCTTTGATACTAAATGAAGAATTTGATCTGATAATACTGGACATTATGATGCCTGAATTTAGTGGAATTGATGTGGTGAGGTCTTTGGAAAATCGTGGCAAACTAAAAGACAATCACATATTGTTTCTCACTGCGTCATCCGTATTGGATTCTGACTTGCAAGAATGGATGGACAAGGGTGTGAAAACTTGTTTGAGAAAACCAGTGGAGATCGAAGAAATTTTTGAGCATATCAGTGAGGTTCGAATGGCATGACCAAAAATGACAGTAGTTTGGAACGACCTTTTGTTCAACCTACAAAGAAGCATCAGCAAAAGGAGGAAATGCAAAAAAGGCATCTGGAATTTTCTGGAAAGTCTCATAACTGTTGTGTATGCGTGGTAGATATTGTGGGATCTACTAAATTAGTCTCAAAAATTCCCGTATCCAAAACAAGCGTCTTTTATTCTACGTTTCTTAATTCCATGGCAGATGTCATCGAGAACAATAATGGGAAAATTGTAAAGAGCATAGGAGATGCGCTGCTGTTTTATTTTGAAGACTCCCTGGAGAACTATGTCGAAACAACACTGAGATGCGGTTTGGAATTGATTGACTCACGTGATAAAATTAACAGTATTCTAAACGAAAACGAACTTCCATCCATTAGTTATAGGGTGAGTAGTGACTATGGGATGGTACTGGTCGGAAGTTCCTCCATCTCTGCGGTGGATGATATTTTTGGCTCAGTAGTCAACATGTGTTCGAAGATAAACCCTCTTGGAAATTCCAATGGCATGGTAATCGGAAGTGATTTTTATCTGATGGCAAAATCGCTTCCCAACTTTCAATTTCATGAAATAAAGAAAAATCCCGCCACCGGGTTAAAAAACAACTATCTCGTATTTGATGTACAGAAAAACAAATAATATGATTTTGAGATTAAGAATTTAGAACTTTGACGCTTTTTATCACTACGTAATCCTATCTAAGATTATGAAAATGTGATTTTAAAATTAAAAAATATCAAAATAAATTTTCGTTATGGAGTCCCAAAGATCCAAAGTCTCAGATTCAATTTCACACAGAGTTGCCTGATTTTGGGACAAAAATTGACATGAAAATAAAAAAAGGCCTAGGGTCCTGGTTGAACCAATTCCACTTTTTGCTGTTGTTTGTCGTAGAACTCGTTGATTTCACTTGAAGGAATATTGAATGTGGCAGATACTGTATCGCCTACCTTTGCATCACATTCAGATACGACCAAGCTAGTTCCATATTGAGATTCTGCGACACACCCGTCCTCGGTGACTGCAACGACTGTTACGTCTTCGGTTACTTCAGTCGGAATCCAGTTCCATGGAGTCACTGTGAAAACTGCGGCGACTGCAAACCCTGCTATCAGCATGGCAATTAATACAGGTCTGGATAGTATTGTTCCCATAAACAAATCAATGAGAATATTTCATATTAACGAAATAGACATTTGCCAATAATGATTTTCAATCATGAAAATTGGGCCCATACTGAATGGTTTTCACCGGCAGAGATCAGATCATGTGAATAATTTCCAAAACACCTCACAATCCCATATAGGATTGTTTCTCAACCCTTAGGTGGGATCATGTAGATTAGAATTTGGTATGCAATGTATACGCACTGGTTATATCAAAAATATGCCTAGTAGCAATATGCAAGAATTACAACCCACATACAAGATGGAAGATGACACAAAAAAGGATGCCCTTCTCTCAGTTGTCACAGACAAATATTGCAGATCCATTCTGGAAACCGTCATGGACAAGCCAAAATCCGTGACAGAGATAGCTGCTAAAACAAGGATCCCAATCAGTACGATATACCGAAGAATCCAGACCCTTCACGACAACAAGCTACTTCACATATCCGGAATGATCAGCGATGACGGTAAGAAGTTCTTCTTGTACAAGAGCAGAATCAAAGGATTCAAAAGTAAATATGATGACGGCAAGCTGGAAGTTGAGATGATTCTCAATTAGTCCTTTTGTCATAATCCCAGGCATTTTTCATAATATCCATTAGTATTATGAAATTAAATATCGATTTTGGTTTTCACCTTAATGGGGACGTAGGTTAGCTCGGCATACTGCCAGCCTCGGGTGCTGGAGGTCATGGGTTCGAATCCCATCGTCCCCAGAGGATTGAATTCTACAATGTTTCAAATCCCTCCCTGATGATTTGTTTTCGTACTTGATTATAATGCACGTATTGATAAATTGGGATCTATCCCTGTCTTGATTGTGTGATTATTGATTTTCATAATTGTAAGAAACTGTGGTTGTAGGTGAAGTGGGCTCAAAAAAAATGGAGCCCACACATCAGATTGTCACAAAGATTAATCTATGCTGATCCTACTCTGACTGTCAGCTTGGATGATCTGATTTTGCTCCAAGTGCTTGACATTCTGTCATAAATCCCATCTACTGTAAGTGAGATTTCTTTTGATTGGTTTTTCATGTTTGATTTCATGATATGTATAGTGCTTTTTTGCTTAAGAGGTGCACGTAGGACTTATCAATCGTCCATGTTTTTTTATCTCATATTTTTAATTCATACAAAATTAGATTGGATGGACAGCAAGATGAAATCAAACAACACGAAAGGACATGCCGCCATCCCAGGAATGCAATAGGTGATAATTGGATTTAAGACGTTCTACTTACGGATCATTGATACGTTTGCAAGTTTCCGCCAGACAATTCAAAAAAATGCATCAGAACTTAAGACCAAAAACGGCAGTTGTTTGGCGACAGTTCTGACACTTGTTATGTTTCATAACTCAAAATCATATTTAGGAGATACTGATGATTTGCATGGACGAATTCTTCGTGTCGGTCACATTGTAAAATAAGAACATCCATATCAGAATGCAAGGATGCCAGTTAGGGACTTTACCTTCAATTGGCTCTAGAATTTTTAGAGTTTTGAATTTTTCACTTTCATTACTTGACATGTTTCTAACTAAGAGTAGTTGGCACTAATAACACGAATATCAACAGAGGATAATTCAAGTAAATTCCATGCATGAGAATTTGTTTTCTATTGATTAACGTGAATGACCACGACTACACATTCTAAGGCGAGTCAATCTTTAGAATCATGGATAAACGCAGATTGTCCAGAATAAACTCACATTCTTGTTTATTCAACTTCCATTATGCATGTCATGAATCAATCTTTTAATTTGATACGATATACAAAATAATATGATGCGGTTATCACAAGCAGACATTGATGAGAGACTGGATGAGATTCAAGGATGGAAAGTCGCAGACGAAAAGCTTCACAAAGAATTCCAATTTGACAGTTTCAACCAGGCCTTTGGGTTTATGACCAGGGCAGCCATGGAAATAGAAAAGATGAACCACCATCCAGAGTGGTTTAACGTATACAACAGAATCACGATTGATCTGACAACCCATGATGCGGGAGGCATTACAGACAACGACGTCAACCTGGCAAGAATCCTAAACTCCCTGGTCTAGACCATATGAGGAATTCCAGGCACGAACGTTACAGAATTTATATTATATCCAAAGTCACCTGACTTCACATGTCATCAAGTCCTACAATTTTAGATTCTGACTTTAGATACATCGATAAGAAAGGGAATCTGCTCAAGACCAGGACAGAGCTGACAGTTGCACAGATGCTCACGTTTCTTGAACAGGAATACGAGTACAATCACAAAATGACATTGAAAAACGGCAACGAGGTCGTCATTGATTTTAAAACAGAAAAAGGCCTAATCGAGGTGATAGACACAGACGAGGACATTGAAAAGTACAAGCAGGTCAAGGAGGACTTTCCACAGGACAAGGTAATGGCAATAGGACATGCAAAGTATGTCGCACAAATAAAAGAGCTACAGGATATCGTGTTCTATGACAAGACGCCGCAAACGGGTTCCATATTTTTAGAAGATGCATCTTTTTCGTTTGACTATGCACACATACTTCCACTGGTAGAGAAATGCTCCATATTGCACGGACACACGTCTTCTGTGATGGTGGAGCTTGTAGGACAGATGAAGGACAACCTTCTTTTGGATTTCGGAGAGGCAAAGAGAATCATCAAGGAAGTTGTAAACGTATTTGATCATAAATTTTTCATCAACAAAAAATACCTGAAAAAAGAAGACGACTCACACTATCACATACAGTTTGAGGGACCCAAGGGAATGTTTGAACTGCAGGTTCCAAAAAACACAACCTACCTCTTGGAGGGAGAAGCTACAGTCGAGAACCTTTCAAGCGAGATTATCAAACTATTGGTTCCAAGAATGCCATCAAACGTAGAGGCAGTAGGAGTCTACATCTACGAAGGGTACAACAAGGGCTCCCACATCATTTCAAACATACAAAGATAGATGGTTGAGAAATGGACCCGAAAATTTCTGAAAAGGCATGGAATCCGGAGCTGGAAAAGAACGTGCTCAAGCGATGGCAAGAAGAAAAGACATATGAGTTCATTCCCCAAGAAGACAACTTTACGATAGACACTCCGCCCCCATACCCGTCAGGCAGACCGTGGCACATAGGTGCCGCAGCGCACTATTCGCAAATTGACATGATTGCCCGTACTGCAAGAATGGCAGGAAAAAACGTCTACTTTCCGATAGGAATAGACAGAAACGGACTGCCAGTGGAGCTGTATACAGAAAAGAAGCACAAGATAAGGATGAGGGAGACAGAAAGGGGAGAATTTTTGAGCCTGTGCAGGGACGCGTTGGATGATTTGGAGGCAGAGATGATACTCATCATGAAGAGCCTCGGACTGAGCGGTGATTTTGCAAACTACTACAGGACAGACTCTGAGGAATACAGAACGCTGACACAGTCCACGTTTATCGACCTGTGGAAAAAGGGGCAGGTGTATCTTGCAAACAGGCCAAACAACTATGACTGGGTTTCAGGTACCACCATCGCGGATGCGGAGATCATCTACGAGGAAATTCCCACAAAGCTGGTCTACATGAAATTCAAAATCAAGGATACAAACAAAGAGATAATCATTGCAAGTACAAGACCCGAGCTGCTTTGCGCATGCCGAACCATCATCGTAAATTCTGAGGATGAAAGATACACAGAACATATCGGAAAGAAGATAATCGTTCCGATTACCGGTGCCGAGGTGGAACTGAAGACGCATCATTCTGCAAAACAGGAATTTGGATCAGGTGCAGTGATGGTGTGCAGCTACGGTGATCAAAACGACGTTGCACTGTTTAGGGAAATGCAACTGGAGGAAATTGTCGCAATTGGGCTAAACGGAAGAATGACTGAAGCCGCAGGAGAGTACGCAGGACTCAAACCAAAGCAGGCAAGAACAAAGATCATCGAGGATCTGGAAGCAGGAGGATTTTTGGAAAAGACCGAAGACATCATTCACAGAACACCGATTTCCGAAAGAAGCAAGATACCAATTGAAATTATTCCGATGGAAGAGTACTATCTCAAGCAAAAAGAGTCAGTATCAAAGATAAAGAAACTAGGTCAGGAAGTGACGTTTCATCCTGCCATGCACAAGCAGATTCTCATGAACTGGCTTGAATCAATCAACATAGACTGGCCGATTTCAAGAAGGAGGTATTACGGAACCGAAATCCCAATCTGGTACTGCAAGAGCTGCTCAGAGCCCCACGTTCCGGAACCGGGAAAATACTACAAACCATGGATGGAAAAGTGCCCCATCAGCAAATGTACAAAGTGTGACTCTACTGAATTCGTCGGAGAGGAGAGAACATTTGACACGTGGATGGATTCCAGCGTATCACCACTTTTCGTTTCCAAATTCAATCGCGATGACGAATTCTTCAAGAAAGTGTATCCTGCATCAATTAGACCTCAGGCAAAGGACATAGTCAGGACATGGCTATACTATACACTCTTGAGATGTAAACAAATCACTGGAGAAAAACCATGGTCTGAGGCATGGATAATGGGATACGGCCTGGATGAGAAAGGAATGAAGATGAGCAAGAGCAAGGGTAATGCGATTGATCCATTGCCGGTAATTGAGAAATCAGGTGCTGACACGTTCAGATTCTGGAGTGCAAGTGAGATAAACCACGGATATGACTTTAGGTGCAATGAGCAAAAGATAGAGTCAACCAAGAAATTCCTCAGCAAGCTGTGGAACGTCTCAAGGTTCCTGTCAAGCTTTCCGGTAATTGAGTCAGCCAAGCTGTCCGCATCAGACAAGTGGATATTATCAGAGCTTGACAGCCTCGTCAGGGAATGCAAGCGAGGGTATGACGACTATAACTTTTTCATTCCGGCAATAGCAATCAGAGAGTTTACCTGGAACCTGTTTGCAGCCCATTACATCGAGATGGCAAAGGCGAGGGCATACGGAATAGGATTTACCGATGATGAAAGAGACGGTGCAATATTTACATTGCACAAGACGCTGTCAACAATTCTGAAGCTACTTGCGCCGATCACTCCGTTTATCACGGATCATCTGTGGAAAGTTCTGTATTCTGATAAGAGCATCCACACAGAAAGTCAGGCGGAGGCAGAGTCTCCGGAAGACCTTACGCTATTCACAAAGGAGATCACAGAGTTTAACTCCAACGTATGGAACGAAAAGAAGGGCAAGGACCTTTCACTAAAGGACTCAATTGCGATCCCAGTTCCGGAAAGTCTGTCTGAATTCTCAAAGGACTTTGCATCCATGCACAACTTGGAATAATAAATTACAGAGAGAACGCTCTAGAATACGATATTTCATTACAGTTAAGATGATTAATCGATATTTTTGAAAAAACAATTCCTTGATGAAAAGAAAATTTTTGACATTACTTTATCAGACTTAGAAAGTACTTGTGCAGAGATACGTCCTGCGTCAGTTCTGGATGAAATGAGGTTCCAATGACGTTTCCCTTCTTTACTGCAACTATTCTTTCATCAAACTTTGCCAACACATCTACATCTGAACCTACTTCCAAAACCGACGGGGCCCTAATGAAGACGCCGTTGAACTTTGAAATTCCTACAGAATCCAATGACACATCGGCCTCAAAGGACTGCTTTTGTCGTCCAAAGGAATTTCGCTCCAGCTTGATATCAAGTACATCCAAGAGGGGCTGATCAGTCTGTCCGACTACCTTGTCGCTTGCAGTCTTTGAGAGCATTATCATTCCGGCACAAATTCCAAGTATGGGCATTCCGTTTGCTATCTTTTCCTTTAGGACCTTCATGGATCCGTTTGCCAAGGAAAGATGTCCAATGGTCGTGCTTTCGCCTCCGGGAATTATCAGGCCGTCCAATGAAGAAATTTCTTCTGGCGTTTTTGCCTCTACAGCATTAGCGTCAATTCCGAGATCATCGATTGCGGATCTCAATGAAAGAATATTTTCATAAACGTCTCCCTGTACAGATAGAACGCCAACTGTAAGAGTCATGCAGAACCTCCACGGTCTTGCATTCTTAATTCCAAAGTACCAACATCAAGTCCCAGCATTGATTGCCTCTCATCAATCATCTTCTGTGCTTCCTTTACCTTATCTGACTCGTTCCAAAAAGTAGTGGCTAAAACAATTGCCCTGGCCCTGTCCTTTGCATCATCGGAGTGAAAGATTCCAGAGCCCACAAAGATTCCATCGCATCCCAATGACATGAGATATGCCGCATCCGCGGGAGTCGCAATACCGCCTGCTGCAAAATTCACCACAGGCAGCCTTCCAAGCTTTCCGGTTTGCTCAACAATGTCATATGATACCTTGAATTCCCTAGCAATTCGAACCAAGTCCTGGTTGTCTCCAGAATCATAAATTGCCTTCACGGTTCTTAGCTCGTCATTGACTTTTTTGATGTGTTTTATTGCCTCTGCGACGTTGCCGGTTCCGGGTTCTCCTTTGGTTCGAATCATCGATGCGCCTTCCTCGATCCTTCTCAAGGCCTCAGCCAGAGATCTTGCACCATTGACGACGGGAGTAGGCAAATCCCATTTCCAGATATGACGAAATTCATCTGCAGGCGTCAATACCTCAGACTCGTCAATCATGTCAACGTCGGTTTCCTGCAATACCAATGCCTCGCTTACGTGTCCAATTCTGCACTTGGCCATCACAGGAATTGTTATGGCATCCATTATCTCCTCGATAATCTTGATACTTGCAGGACGTGCGACTCCGCCTGCCTTTCTGACCTCAGATGGAAGCTTGTCCAATACCATAACAGATACGGCACCTGCCTCTTCTGCAATCTGAGCCTGTTCCACGGTTGTAACATCCATCACCACACCGTTTTTTAGCATGTGTGCAAACCCTCGCTTGACAGTAGACGTGCCACGAACAGTATCAAATGAATTTATTTTATCAGCAATAATTCCCCTAGCGTTTTGTCTTTCACCGGACAATGAAATCATGTTCTAATTTTTCTCCATCACTATTTGTATCTATTCACTAAATTCGGACATGATCAAATCCAGCTCCGTTTCCACCATGGTAATAATTGGAGGAATGAAACCGGATGTTACATTTTGCTGCGGCCAATGAATCTGATTGACCTGTCCGTTTAGAGTGACCTTGACATTTGACTTTTGATACTCAGTTGCGTTTTCCATAATTTTAAAAGATTCAGAAGGAATAGAAATGAATCCGGTCTCTTTGATCAGTGCCTTGATCTTGTTGAGCTTTACCTCATCTAGCTTTGAACGAACGTCTGGCTTAAGGTAACCCTGATCAGTAACAGAGTACTTTGTGTCACCGTCATTTTTTATGTAGAGAATTTCAGTCTTTTGTGCTCCGACTCTTTCCGTAACACCATATGAGATTTTTTTCAGTTGGTGCTTTGTGTATTCGATTTCCACGCGGTCAGTGTAGTTTGATGCACTTGTAGGAATTTCATTTTTTAGCAGCATTGGCGTCACAAGCAGGAGGGCAACGATCACAGGAATGGCACCCATCGCAATGTAAATTTTTTTTACCATAATCTATACTGTATCGATTCAATGATTATTGCAAATAAATCTTGGTTAAAAAATAACTTAAAATTCAAGTTCATTTCATCAATGTCTGTGGGGTCGTAGCCTAGCCTGGTAGGGCGACAGTGTCTACGAAAAAGATCACCGCTAAGGGCTCCAAAGGTGAACTAAGCTAAACTGACTCACGGATGATGTAAGTTTGGAGCTGTAGTGACCCGTAGGTCGCCGGTTCAATTCCGGTCGGCCCCACGTCCTAATCAGATCATTCATGCCCTGAACAATTATGTCAAGCAGTTCATCTAGTCTTTTGATTTTAAGATTAATTGCGGGTTTGCTGCGCATGAATCGACACATTTCTCTTGCTTTTCAGGGGCTGCCTTCTCGTCTATTCTGCACACATCACATAACAAAACCAGAGAGACACCCGTCGGATTGCTTATGGTACCCTCAACTTCCGTCAGTACAAGGACCTCGGTTAAATCATAGCATCTTTCGCACATCACTGTCATGAGAATTGTCCTCCGCATCTGACTTTGAGATGAAATGGAATGAAATACATCTCAGGGGCTTTGGCTTCTTTCATCTTTAGTGATTTTTCAGAGGAATCACTTGATTGTAGAACATCTTGGAAAAACATTTTCATGGATTTTTTTCACGTTTTCAAGATGATAAGAATCGCTAAGCTACACATATGACAACTAACAAGTAAATCAGACATACGCATATCTACATCAAATGCCAATAGATTTCAGAACGAGTCCACCTCTACCCCATGAGTCCGAAGTACTCTAAAGGAAATCAATCGGGATTTTGCATGGGCTGAGTTCTTTTTTTTACATAGAGAGTCTTGTTCCAAATCTCTGGAACGTTCACACTTCATCAAATCAAAAAGGTGAAGGATAATTTTGGAGAAAATCTAGCTAGAGAAAGTGAGATTCAACAATGATGTAACTCACTTGTTTCTCAGAACGTTAAGGGCAGACCCCGCCTTGAACCATTCAATTTGTGAAGCGTTGTAAGAATGTTTTAGCATTATTTCGTCTTTGTTTCCGTCAGCATGCGAAACAATGCATTTTAGCGGCATGCAGGGTTTCAACCCGTTCAAACCTGTCAAGCTGATTTTATCATCCTCAAGAATTTTTTCATAGTCATCAGGATTCTCAAATGTCAATGCAAGGACTCCCTGCTTTTTCAGATTGGTTTCATGGATTCTTGCCAGGCTTTTTGTAATTACTGCCGCACATCCCAAATAACGGGGAGTCATGGCAGCATGTTCTCTACTGCTACCTTCACCGTAGTTGTTATCACCGATGATCACCCACCTCATCTGTTTTTCCTTGTATTGCCTTGCAATGTTTGAGAAAGATTCAACCTTACCGTTTAGAATATTCTTGCCTTGACCAACCTTGCCATTGAAGGCATTGACTGCACCCAACAGCATGTTGTCACTGAGATTATCCAAATGTCCACGAAGAGAAAGCCATGCGCCAGCAGGAGATATGTGATCAGTCGTACACTTTCCCTTGGCCTTTACCATTATTGGGATTTCCTCAAAATCTTCACCATTCCATTTTGAAAAAGGTTCAAGACGCTGCAATCTTTTGCTCTGAGGATCAATCAGGACTTCGACATCACTGGAATCAGTCGGAGGTGCAACAAAGGTGCCTTCCGGAATCATAAACCCGTCTTCTGGAACTTCAGGTGCAGGCTTTGGAGGTTCAAGCTTGAATTTTGTTCCGTCAGCTGCAACCAAATCATCAGTCATGGGGTTAAAGGAGAGCTTTCCACCCAAGGCCAGAGCGATGATCATTTCTGGACTGCCAATAAAGTTAAGGGTGTTTCTACGTCCGTCGTTTCTTCCCGGAAAATTTCTGTTGAATGTCGTGACAATGGTGTTTTGCTGATCCTTTTCCAGTTCGGGCCTATTCCACTGTCCAATGCACGGACCACAGGCATTTGCCAAAACTGTTGCGCCTATGTCCTTGAGGGAATCCATCTGTCCATCACGCTCAATGGTTCCCCTAATCTGTTCAGAGCCAGGAGTTATCAGCAAAGGTATTTTGGCCTTGACTCCTTTTGACTTTGCCTGTTCGGCAAGACTTGCAGCCCTAGACATGTCCTCATATGAGGAATTTGTACAACTTCCGATTAGCGCAACGGATATTGGATCAGTGTAGTCCTTGGATTCCACATCTCCAGATAATTCAGAGATTGTTCTTGCCAGATCAGGAGTGTGAGGTCCGACAATATGAGGTTCTAGTTCGGATAGATTGATTTCGATAACGCGGTCAAAATACTTTTCAGGATTTGCCTCAACCTCAGGATCTGCCACAAGAGATTCCTTGTTTTGATTTGCTAATTTTGCAATATCGGATCTGTTGGTGTATTTCAGATACGTTTCCATTCTTTCATCGTATGGAAAAATTGAACATGTCGCTCCAATTTCTGCACCCATATTTGCAATGGTTGCCTTGCCAGTGCAGCTAATAGATGTCACACCAGAGCCAAAGTATTCTACAATTGCATTTGTGCCACCAGAAACAGTAAGCTCGTCTGCGACTTTCAGTATAATATCTTTTGGAGCAGTCCATCCGTTTAGTTTTCCTGTAAGCTTGACGCCAATCTTTTTTGGATAAAGTAGCTCCCATGGCAGACCTGCCATGGTTTCAGCTGCATCAAGTCCGCCAACCCCGATTGCCACCATTCCAAGTCCTCCAGCATTTGGCGTATGAGAATCTGTACCAATCATTAGTCCTCCTGGAAACGCATAGTTTTCCAACACTACCTGATGAATAATACCGGCACCTGGCTTCCAGAATCCGCAACCGTATTTTGCAGCTGCAGATTGCAAGAATTTGAAGACTTCACTGTTTTCATCCAACGAGACCTTCATGTCAACATCTCCCTGAACTTCAGCTCGAATCAAATGATCACAATGCACTGTTGTCGGCAAGGATGTTTGATCTAATTCGGCTTGCATGAATTGAAGCATCACCATCTGTCCAGTGACATCCTGCAAAGCGACTCTGTCAGGTTTTAAAAACACGTAGTCTTTTCCTCCAACAAATCTACTGTCATCGATTTCGTTAAAATGACCAGACAGAATTTTTTCGGTAAGTGTAAGGGGACCTTTAATCACATTTCGATAATTTGCAATGTTTTCTTTTAATTTCAGATATACGTCAGAGACGAGTTTTGCAGTAGTGTTAATTTCCACAATTGTTTATGAAATAGTCCCGAATTTATACTTGCAATCAAAAAACTGAGAAAATTACTTTAATACACATGCAAATTCTCAACAATTATAAGCCAAAAGTTGTTATTTTCATACAGTGTTAATTGTATCTAAATTTTCTTGTTTGAGGAGTAATCATGGTCAATAAAGGATTCCCAAAGTTTGGCATGTCTCAAGCTGGAGCATTTGTCACAACCCTTAAGAATTACAATCTTCCAGATTTTATTCTAGTTTTAGTTGCCAAAGAGTGCAAATCGGAGCTTCTCGAAAGAGGAAGAATAGATGACAGGTTACAAAGCATGAATGACGATGCCTTGGAATTGCTGCACAAGGTTTTTGTCGATTGCCAAGAAGATTCTGCAGGCAAATATGCTCAATACAGATTCTTCGCATATGTCTCAAGCATATATCACAAATGCGAGGTGATAGTCAACGACACGATACCAGGAGCGTCTGGAAAGAATCACAAAATCCCAATTGCGATAAAAAATAATGGAATGTACATTGCAGTGGCACAAAACAAAGCGACTGGAAACCCAGTAAACAAAAAGGAGACAACGAAATTTTACGAGATGGTTGACGACATCAAGAAAGGAGATCATGGAACTATGCTGACTGACGGAATCTATGGTTCTTCAGTAGGTTTCAGAAAAGACGGACTAATGGAACTTGAAACACTAAGCAAGTCAAGGGAAGATGATCCAGAAAACATGTTGAATTTCAAAACAGCGAATTTTGAAAACAACATTTACTCAGTTACCAAATGCTAGAGGCAAAAATTTCTTACAAGTTTAGTTGAGAAGTGTTCATCGTCAGAAATACTGGTTTATCGTCGGTTTCTTGAAAATCTTCCCCATACTGATCAAATTCCAGCTGTTCGTAGAAATGCTTGGTCCACACATCATGGACATCATGAATGAATTTCTTATGGCCGGCAAGCCTCAGCTGTTCATGAATCAATTCATGGGAAACAGTAGTACAGTTTTTTTCTGCAAGAAATAGTGTATCGTCTTGTTCCTTAGGAGTTTGCCAGAACACCATTCCAAAGTTTTCGGCATGATATCCCTCGCATGTGCAATCAGTCCACAAAGGTTTGAAATGAGTCAAGTAGAAATGATAGATGTCCTTTCCACGTTGCTCATGATCACGAGTCAACACATGAGTGTCTAGACGTTGAAAAATACTTCTTGGCGATGTAATCATTTCATCGCACTTGACATCGTAGTCATTGCCAAATTTTTCTTTTAGCCATACCTTGTAAAACCTGCTCATCTTTTTTACATACTCAAACTCAAACTGTCGTTTTTCACAATCTTCTTCCTTCACTACAAAAATAAAATGCAGGATCATAATAAGAAAAAAGGAGGTTATGTTTGACCTTCAATACCCATCAAGGTAAGTGTAGAGCGAATCTTCTCAATTTTCCTGATTTTCCAAGTAATTGTTTCTCTAAGTTTTTCAACAGTGTCAGATTCGATCTTGGCCAAAATATCGTATGCACCAAAAGTTCCATGAACTTCCTTAACACCTTCTAGACCCTTAAGCTGCTGTATGATAGCCTCTTCGGAACCTAGTTCACAGTTTATTAGAACATAAGCTGTTGCCATGATTTAATTAAACAAATCGACTATATCAATAAACCTATTGAAATTAGGTTTGGGAAAGAACTATAATCCGCTTCCAAATTGACTCAGGTACGGGCATCACGGATAATCTTGAGATCCTGATCAACTCCCAGTCCTTGAACGTTTCTTCATTTTTCATTTCATCAAGAGTCACAGGACGTTTTAGGGATTTTTTGTATTTCACATCCACAACTATGAAACGTTCAACGTCTTCGTTAGGATTAGAATACGGTTTTGAAGTAACCTGCATTATTCCTACAGCTTGTCTCTCCTTACCCGTATGATAGAATAAAACAAGATCACCAGTTTTCATCTCCCTCATATGCTTCAGTGCAAGATTGTTGTGGACACCATCCCATACGGTTGTTTTTTCTCTTTTTAGTTGTTCAAAGTTATATCCTCGCGGCCCATCAGGCTCTTGCTTTGCCAACCAGTAATTTGCCATTATAGTTTGATGTAATCATAGATGTTTAATGCTTTTCAAAAATGAATAATGTTCCCCGGGTCTGACTCGCACAAAATCATAGGTCATAGCCATACGCCTCCTCGCGTTCTAAACCCGGGGTTGCCCACAATGTAGCATGCCTGGGTGAACTAGAAATCATTGGTATCGTTACGATCAGCATCATCCCAATCCGTCTGCATGCCTGCTCTTGGGCGTTTAGACATGACACACTCCTACTAAAAACCATTGAGGAAAAATTTTAAAAAAACAACTAGTTTTCGGTTGCAAGTATTGATCCAGATAGAGATAATTCAAATCCCACCACAGGTACACGAATTTTATAATTTTCGACAACAGCAGAATTGATTTTTCCAATAATCCCAATCTGTAAATTGTTGAGAATTATTGACGCACAGTGGCCTTTTTCAAAAATAGGATCTGATGAAGTTTTTGTTTCGACCTTAATTCCAAATCCAACGTTCAGTACGGCTTGAACTACGGATTTTATTTCAGTAAAGTTTGCATCTTTGTGAGCACATATTCCCGCGAAATTAATTTTTTCAGAGACTGGATTGTCAGGGGTGAAAACGGTTCCTGTTTCAAACAACCTTTGAGGATAAGACTCGTGAATGTTTTTTGAGAGGTTTTCTATCAAGCCAGGAAGTACAGAGTCGCGTAAAATGGTATGTTCTCGGCTTTTAGAATCTAAAACCGAGATTATCTTTGAAGAGTCTCGGTTTGTCATATCATACAATACTCTTTGACTAGTCAAACTGGAATTGAGGGCTTCAAGATATCCCAACCCAACCATTGTTTTATCCAATGACTTTAGTTGGAGAGAGACGGGGTTTGTTTGTCCCACAGTTTGTGAGGGGGACATCGTGGGTTCAAGATTCTGAATTCCATATCCCAAAGCAACTTCCTCCACCAAATCCATGGGTCCAAAAATGTCAAAGCGATATGCAGGAATTGTGCAAACTATTTCAGACCCTTTAGACAATGCTCCCAAGCGAGATTTTTTCAGACATGAAACAATTTGGGAGGGTTTGAGATCCAATCCCAGCGTCTGATTCACCAATGAAGTGCGGATAGCAAGTTTCCTCATATCAAATTCAGGCGAAGTATTTTTTGCCCCAGATATTTGAACAGATTCCAATTTGAATCCTGCACTTTGTAAGATCATGGCCACAACTGCAAGCATGTCTTCTGCATCATTCCTTCCGATCCCGGTAATCTCCACAAACAGATTCTTAGTTTTGGTGGTAACCGTGGTTATGTTTGCATTGATGATGGGAGGAAATGAAACGGTGTTTTGATTGTCATCAAAGATCATTGGAACTTTCGATGACTGCCCCAATAGCGAACCATAGTCTTTTCCAACATCGGTACTTGTTAAAATTTCAGAGATAGACATTTCATCTTTGGAATTCAGAGGTACAAATTTGTGATTTCTATCAGCAGTTGAATAGACCAGAGGAAATGATATTTTGTCTAAATCGTGAATTCCAATTGAAGATTTTTTTCTTTTTCTGCCAATTCCAAAATGAAGATCTTCTTGCATTGTGATCAATTGTTTAAGCGTCTTATCGTCAATTTTTCCATTCTTTGCAACAATTCCAGTAACAAAAGGCCGTATCTTTGACACGCCAGGTTTTACAGAAATTGAATATTTACTGGATTTCTTAATTTTTAATTTTATATCTCCCGTTTTAATTCCAAGTAATCCTTGCAATCCAAGTGCAATTCCAAAATCAGTCGAATAGTCAGGTCTGTTTGGACTATACTCGATTCTCACATTGTCTTTGTCTTCAGACTCTATGTCCAATCCTAGAAAAGGTAAAGAATCGGAAATCTGTTTTTTTGATACTTTGCCAATCAGTTTTTGAAGGCGAGAATAAGATAATTCTACTACTGGCATTTCGAACTACTCCTTAACCATCCCAGATTATTGTTGTAAAATTCTCTTACGTCAGCTAGATCATACTTGAGCATGGCAATTCTTTCAATGCCTCCGCCCCAAGCTAAAATAGGTTGCGTGATGCCAAGGGGTTTTGTCACTTCAGGTCTGAAAATACCCATGCCAAACAACTCAATCCATTTTCCTAATTTTTCATTGTATACCATTGTCTGAAGAGATGGCTCAGTGTAAGGGAAAAAAGTTGGCCAGAATTTTATTTTGGTTATTCCGATTCGCTTGTAAAATTCGCGTTGAATCCCCATTAAATTTCTCAAGTTGGCATCCTTTCCAACAACAATACCTTCAACCTGGTTAAATTCAACAAGATGTTTGTAACTCACCTTTTCATTTCGAAACACCCTACCCAAAGAGAAAATTCGCGCCTCATCAGGTTTTTTTTCTGCCAGATGTTTGATGGTCACACACGTAGTATGCGTCCTTAAAACCATTTTTTGCGCTTCGTTGATGTCCCACTGATATCTCCAGTTCTTCTTATGGGAACCAGATACATTTCTAATTTGATCAGGTGTTCCAGTTTTTTTGGCAGAAACGCCATCCAAGTAAAACGTATCCTGTAATTCCCTTGCAGGATGATCCTGAGGAGTGAACAAAGCATCAAAATTCCAAAAGCTCGACTGAGACATATTTCCAAAAATTTCTGAAAAACCAAGCGTGACGAATATTTCACGTATTTCATCTATGGTGTCTTTTAGAGGATGGGTTCTTGCAACAAAGGTTTCTGGAACTTTAGCTTCAACATCGATCTCACCAAAAGAATCTGAAAGTTTCAAAGATTTTGCAGAATCAGTTAGGGCAATTTGTTTTGTCTTTACTACATTCTCGATAATAAAATCAGGTCGTTTTAAAAGCGCCGATAAATCATCTTGATCAATTTTATCCAAATGAAGTCTCTCAGTTCCTACAAGATTGACAGTTTTTTCGCCCGGAAGTTCGCCAGGTAAATTCTTGAGAGAGATGGAATCGGAAGAGGTTTCAATCCAATTATTTTTTCTAGCCAATCCCATCGAAGGTCCAAAAACAGATCCCAATTGATCCTTCAAGAACGATAATTTTTTAGAGCCATCATTTAGTAAATTCAGCAATCTTCTTTCGGGCAATCCCTTCTCAAAAGATTCAAGGCCATTTTTACCTAAACTGATCACACTTGTTTTTGATTCTGTTACAATTGCCAAGTCTTTTAGCTTGAGCCATTCAATTCCTCGTCTGATTTGATCAGGTGAGAGATGTGTAGATTTTTCAAGTGATTCAGGGGATTGCTTGTGTCCATTCCTTAAAGAAGTAATAATTTTTTTTTCTATATCATGGAAAACTTGGGACAACAGCAAAGAATTCGAAAAAGACTTTTTAAACCTTAACCTAAGCCAAGAGGAATGTCTGCAGATGACTTTATCGTTACACCTTGGCACGTGGAAGGCGATATTGACTATGACAAGCTAATCAAGAAGTTCGGCACTGAGAAGATCTCAGCAGATCTGTTAAAACGAATCAAGGAAAATACCGGAGAAGATTATTTTATGCTCAGAAGAGGCATTTTTTTCTCACATAGAGAGATGAACAGGATTCTTGATGAATATGAAAAAGGCAACAAATTTTTTCTGTATACAGGAAGAGGGCCATCAGGCCATACACATATTGGTCATTTGGTCCCATGGATGTTTGCAAAGTGGTTACAAGAAAAATTTGATGTTAATCTTTATTTTCAGCTTACTGATGATGAGAAATTTTATTCTAAACAAAATCTCACTTTAGAGGAAACAAATGAATTTGCATACGAAAATGCATTGGATTTTATCGCACTGGGTTTCAACCCAGAAAAAACAAAAATTATCATCAATACAAGGAATATCCAAACCTTGTATCCCATTGCAGCAAATGTGGCAAAAAAAATTAATTTTTCAAACACAAAAGCCACGTTTGGGTTTACAAATGAGACAAACATCGGCATGATTTTCTACACATCGCTCCAATCTGCACCGTGTTTTATCGAAGACAAACCTGTACTGATTCCATTGGGAGTGGACCAGGATCCTCATTTTAGATTAACAAGAGATATTGCACCTAAGATTGGGAAACAAAAACCTGCGTTGATTCACAACATTATGATTCCTGGTTTAGAGGGTCCAGGAGGGAAAATGTCTGCGTCTGATGACAAAGGCACAATATACACAACAGATTCTCCAAATGTTGTAAAAAAGAAAATTAACAAGTTTGCATTTTCGGGAGGGCAGCAAGACGTGGAACAACACAGAAAGCTTGGCGGAAATCCAGACGTAGATGTATCATATCAGTATCTAAGAATATTTTTTGAACCCGATGATGCAAGGTTAAAGATCATTTATGACGATTACAAATCTGGAAAGTTGCTCTCCGGAGAACTAAAAGCAATTTTAATTGAAAAAATCAACAGTTTTCTTGCCAAACATCAAGAGAAAAGAGAAAAAGCAAAAAGCCAGATAAACCAATTTCTTTTTGAGAACAAATGAAAACGAACATTATATGTGATGATAAGTACGAAGCTCAGAAATTAGCAGCGTTGATTTTCATCAAAGAGGGAAAAGAGACATTCATCACAGGGATTCTAAATGTGATAAAAAATGAATTGGTGATTTCGTTGAAGGACAAATCGGCACACAGTATTTTGCTAAAAGATGAATATAATGTGGAGAAATTTGCAGACTTTATTCAGTCAGTGATCGATAAAGAACACGAGCTGGCTTCAACTAAGGTTCTCGAGCACGTCATAGAGATAGATAAAGAATAAAACTAAAGGCCAGAAACGAAATACAGAGTTACAATTCCAACCATTGCTATTAGAGATATTCCCAGTGCGTTAAAGTCACTATTCATACATTAATTTTGAAATAATTATAATTAAAGTGTTAATACATTCTCAAAGGTGATTCTGTATATCAGCGGGGGAAATATTTGCTCTTTTTGGATAATGAGCGAGATTTGTTTGGTTTTGAGGCAGGTTCACGAATTTGGTTACAATTTAAGCAAAATACTTTCAATTCTTCACGGGCAAGATCATGTGATGAGATGTATTTACCCCATGAAGCAGCATCACTACCACGTCCGTCATTTCCATTATCAAATATTGGACTAATTCCTAATGCTCTTTCATCCTTATATCCACAACTAGAACAAACTTTTCCACCCAAAATTTCATATAATTTTTCTTTAATTGTTTCGTAAAACTTGTCAGAACCGTTAGAGTAGAAGCTTTCCTGTTTTCTTAAAAACTTGTCACTTCGAGATCTTTTCGAACCAGAACTTTCTTTATGAGATTCACGTCTAGAAGATTGTCTTGAGCCGCGGTCGTCTCGGGAATACCTTGAGCCGCGGTCGTCTCTGTCACTCCCAGAATCTTGCGGCTTGTTTTGCCTGAAACAATCACTGCAGTAAACGGGCTTGCTCGTTCTCGGGACAAACGGAACTTGGCATTCGGTACCGCAATCAGAACAAGTTACTGTTGTGGATTCTCCCCTACCCTCTTCCCTGGAATACCTTGAGCCGCGGTCGTCTCGGGAATACCTTGAGCCGCGGTCGTCTCGGGAATACCTTGAGCCGCGGTCGTCTCGGGAATACCTTGAGCCGCGGTCGTCTCGGGAATACCTTGAGCCGCGGTCGTCTCGGGAATACCTTGAGCCGCGGTCGTCTCGGGAATACCTTGAGCCGCGGTCGTCTCGGGAATACCTTGAGCCGCGGTCGTCTCGGGAATACCTTGAGCCGCGGTCGTCTCGGGAATACCTTGAGCCGCGGTCGTCTCGGGAATACCTTGAGCCGCGGTCGTCTCGGGAATACCTTGAGCCGCGGTCGTCTCTGTCACTCCCAGAATCTTGCGGCTTGTTTTGCCTGAAACAATCACTGCAGTAAACGGGCTTGCTCGTTCTCGGGACAAACGGAACTTGGCATTCGGTACCGCAATCAGAACAAGTTACTGTTGTGGATTCTCCCCTACCCTCTTCCCTGGAATACCTTGAGCCGCGGTCGTCTCGGAAGTTTCTAAAAGAACGAGAAGGTTCATTTTTTCGGTTACGCTTTTTATCAGATTTTTTTTTATCAGAATACTTTGATTTGTAAAATTCCATGCTACTCACATCTTCATTATCATTGGATATAGATACTTAGAGCTTGAATTTATGCCTAGAATGAAAAAGGTCATCAAACTAGAGATTTGTCCATCTCTGTAGACAGAATTTCCTGCACTTTGAGAAAATAGAGCCTCGTAGAATACGGCATGTCATCCAAGTTATTGTCAACTATTATCATGAAATATCTAACTGCACGTTTTGAGATATCCAAGTTAAATTTCATGGTGAGTATTGGATCCTGATGGACTTTGATTTTATCCTGAAGCCAGGGAGGAGCCATCTCGATTGTCTCCTTAATGATCTTGTCATACCAATACGAAAGATTTTGGGGGTGCAAACCCTGTTGCAGATTAGTTACGTCGGTATCAATTTTCTTCATCATGTGGCCAATTATTGCCATATTCTCAATCAAAGAATGTTGTTTTATTGCAACCACTCAAAATTCTGCAAGCTGCTTGTCAATTGATCGTAAGTTTCCTTCCGAATCAATTTCAGAATTTTTTATTCTGGATGTGGAAATTCTTTCCCCATCTTTTGCTAAAACCATGGAGACCACAACAATTGTGACTGGAGGAAGTTTCTTGTCTTTTCGCAATTTGTTTAGAACATCACCCTGAGTGCTTGTCTCATCACTGACAACTAATGCCTCAACACCTTTTTCTAAAACAGCTGGGCCAAAATCATCATCTAGCTTCTTGATCTGAAAGGAATGGTTTTGGAAATCTTTTGAAATAGACAAGGTCAAATTTTCAAACCGTTTTTCATAATCATTGGAAGGTATTTTGCCTTTCTTTGCAGCTAATTCATCACTGGTCAACCCAATTATGACATCATCCGAAATTTCAAATGCGTTAGAAAGCAGAGTCATATGTCCCCTATGGATAATGTCAAAAGTTCCACCCAGGGCAACAAGAGAATACTTAGACATGCTAACAAATCACAGTCTTTGAAAATAAATCTACCAGTTCTTTAAAACATACTCAATTTTTAGAAATTTAACTACTAGAAACGCTCATGAATCCTTCCTTTATCAGAAACTGCATTCCCTCCACGAATGAGCCGTCGTCAATCTGTCCGTCTGCCCACCATCCAGCATTGCTCTTTATCCACTCGGGAATTTCCGCATCTGCCTGTAAGGCTGAGCCCTGCTCAATTACATCAACTTTCATGAATCCTTCCTTTATCAGAAACTGCATTCCCTCCACGAATGAGCCGTCGTCAATCTGTCCGTCTGCCCACCATCCAGCATTGCTCTTTATCCACTCGGGAATTTCCGCATCTGCCTGTGAGATCAAAGCGTTGTCAGATACGTGAATTGTAAATGACATAATCGTGATTGTTGCCTTTGAGTTACCATACTGTGCTTTGACTTTGAATTTTCCTTCAGAGAATTTTTCATTCAACATTACTTTATGTAGGAAGGTTCCGTCAGCATCTACAGGGGTTTTTTGGGTTACCGTTAGATCGTTACCTGAATCAAAAATTGAAATTCGTAAACTTCTATCTTCATCGTATTTATTCACACTGCCAGAAAATATCACAGAGTCTCCAAGTGCATATGACTCTGCATCAGAAACCATCTTCACGGTATAGTTATTTGCGCTACTTTGTTCTGGTGCACCTCCATAACCTAAAGCCAATTGTTCTGAAGAATACAAAGACAGTAATGAGATCATGGCGAGTATGAAAAACGCGTTTAGCCTCATGTACAACAAAACACATTTGTTTCTGCATTTAAACGGTGAGTAAATTGTAGATACTAGAATGTGACATCTATTTTACAACAATCAGGACAAATGGGCCTTGCTCGGAAATAGGAACATTGCTTCTATCCCAAACAAACGTCTCAATAAAGTAAAGTCCAGCTTTTTCAGGAATCCAGTCTATTGTCTGAGTCTCTTGCCCGGTTCCAATGAATCGTCCGTCAGATTTTCCAATATATTCAACGTATGGGACTTTTCCCGATTCCTTTACCTGAACGTAGTAAGTATATGCTGTTTCATCAGTGAGCTGATCGGCTGAAAACTCAATCATGGTTTTACTTTTGATGTTTACCTGAGAACCTACCTTAAGCTCAGACAAAACATTTCCATCTGAATCATCTATAGAAACGTCAGAAATCGTCACCATCTTTGTAGATATCTGAGATGGGGGAATTTCTATATCGATAAAATCGGAACGAAAAATATCAGATTCTGCAAACAGAAAAAACCCAACAGAACGTGAATCTATTTTCCCATCAAAATCAAATGTAATTTCAGAATTTGGAGCCACATCTCCAAGGTCTATTGTAGCGACTCTAAGAATTCTCGGAGGCTCAAAACCATCATAAAACGCAAGATGTACAAGAACATCAGAATTTGGAGCACCGGCTGTTTCTAGAATTCCAGAGAAACTAAATGAATTGTTCAAAAACACATCAGTAGAATATACTGTGAGGCCATTTTGTTTTTCTTCAGAAGAATCAAATCCTAAAAGCGAAACAGATGCCTGAGTTATGCCAGAATTCGGAGTCTCAGATCTAATCGAATACGGAGACTGTCCATTGGAGGAAATCATCTCCAATGCTGTACTTCCCAATACCACTTCCAGAGGACTGGGATCATAATCGTCAAAAAAGTTTACTTGAATTTGGACATTGGTCACTGATGATAAAGAATCGTTGTTTTCAATCATTCCAACCACTACCGTGTACCCTTCGGCATCCTGATAGACGTACTGAGACGAACTATTCAGAGACACGGTTAACGTAGAGGCGTTGTCTGAATATTCTTGAGAATATGCATGCGATACTGGAATCAGAAGTAAAATCAATAATGAACACAAAACAAGCTTCATAATCACAATTCCTTACGAATAGGGATTAATTTTGTATAACATGACATTTTGTAAACAAGAAAGGTAACATCGTTTAACCTAGTTCGCACTAGGTGTCGAAAGTAAAAAGAAATTAAAAATAGTATATGATTTTAGTTTCTCTTTGCGGTAATTGCTAACCAGTAAATTAAACCTGGAACCAAACCTACAATGAGTGGGATGAATACCGGCCATGCGTCTGTTGCGTTTGCCATAAAGTAAAACCAAAACCTATCCTATTTAAATCCATCCTGAAATCTGAATTTCAGTGTGGATCGCCAAAATGGAAAGTGGACCGGACGGAATTTGAATCCGTGACCCCCCGCGTGCAAGGCGGGTATACTACCAGGCTATACTACCGGCCCACACGAAGGATGGATAAAGTGTGGATTTTAATTGTTGTCTTCTTGGCAAGAATTTTATTTGAATATGCGAGTATTACGTCATGGTACTTTTAGAATCGCAAATTAAGCTAAAAAAAGGAGACATCGCACCGAATTTTGAGTTATTGGGAATTGATGATAAAAAGCACTCATTGGAAGACTATAGCCAATACAAAGGAATTCTGGTAATCTTCATGTGCAATCACTGTCCGTATGTCAAAGCAAAAGTAGATGCTCTGAACGAATTACAGGAAAAGTTTGGAGACAAGATTGCAGTGATCGGTATCAACAGCAATGACTCAACTGACTATCCAGAGGACAGTTTTGAAGTAATGAAACAAACTGCAAAGGAAAAAGGATTTGAATTTGATTATCTAGTAGATGAAACACAGGAAATTGCTAGAAAGTATGGTGCCATGTGTACTCCAGATCCATTCTTGTTTAACAGCCAAAAGCAATTAGTTTTTCATGGAAAAATAGACAATGCCATGAAGCCCGACGATGAAGCAACTGAAAAAACAATGATAATAAACATGCAAAAATTATTGGACGGAGAAAATATCCAAAATGATTTTGAACCTTCAATAGGATGCTCGATTAAGTGGAAAGAAAACTAAACTTAAATGACTCTAGCCTAGAGATTTGTTCGTGGGCTCGTAGCTCAGCTTGGCTGGAGCGTTCGACTGATAATCGAAAGGTCATGTGTTCGAATCACATCGGGCCCATTTGATATCATTTTAGGTTTTGAGATACAGTCTGAGACCATTGTATGGCATCTTCAATTTTTTCTGTCGTAAGGTCAGATTTTGCCTTTGTTTTTTTAGATACAGGGCCGCATAGTATCAATTTCATGGGTTTAGATGATTTTTCCTTGATGGGGTTTATAGAATCTGCAAAAAATATCAGATCTTCAGGAATGTTAGAAAATATCGCTATCACCAAGATTCCTGGTTTTTGCTTCCAGATTTTTCCTACCAATTTTTGGAAATCAAGATCAAATAGAACATTTATTGCCGTAGACATATCCCCCAAATGAGAAACACGCCATCCGTCAGAATGATATACAGCAGAAGCAATTTCAGAATCCAATTTATTTTGTTCACCTGATGCAATAACAATCACATTTTTTTTTGGATCTGAGACTACCTGAATCTGATTAAAAATCTGAAGTGATTTTGAAATGGTTGTCTCAAGCAAATGCTTTTCAGAAGTTCCAATTTTTGCATCATCATACAGATTCTTCACATAATCAATAGACGGGAATATCACTTCAAGAATCAGACGATTTGCAAGTCCTCCAGAATACAAACAATTGTGAATTAACGAATAAACTTGAGATTCATTTCCATCTACCAGGTATTCGATATACTGTGAAGATATTTTGTAATAATCATCAGGAAATGTAAAAGACTCCTGTCCAGGTTCTAAAAACCACAAATTCACATTACCAATATTTTTTTGTCGAAGTAGCCCTTCTGCTGCAAAAACTTGGAGATACTTTGTCATCGTGATTCTATTGACATTCATTTTTTTAGAAATCTCAACCCCAGACATTCCAGAAACAACACCGTCCAAAACCGAAATCAGCTTTTCACGAATCTGCTCAGAAGAATATCCTTTGGCCACATTCTAGTTAATCAGGCACGGTGTATAAAGAGTGATTTTCTCATTTCCAAAAAATTATTTTTAAAATAAAACATTAAATACCATGTACTTTATTGTACGGTAAGGAAAAGTAAATTGCCAAAAGCCGGATTCAAATCAATCACCGTTTCAGAAACAGTCTATGATAAATTCCACGAAGTTTATCAAAAGAGCAAAGACGACCTTACAATGAAGGGAGTCAACAGTTTTGCAGGCTATGTAACATACATGCTAGAGGAAATGATGCAAAAGGATAAGACGTTTGCCAGATATGCCCCAAAGATTGAAAAGATATCAATTGATGATGATCGAGTCATACTAAAAGACAATATTAAAAACAGAATTGCAGAAGTTGCAATTCAAAAAGGAGAGCTCTTTTGTCAACTATGTGACGAAAAAGATTGCGTACACGTGGGGTTTGTATTTTCGCTCCCAGATGTATACGAGGTCCTAAATTCCAAAGGAATAAGAAATCCCAGATAGAGTGGAGGAGGCGGGATTTGAACCCGCGAACTCCTGAAAGACAGGATCACCCATTATTTGATCTTAAGTCCTGCATGTCCAAAAGCATCAAGTGCTTACTTTGGCCAGGCTTGATTACTCCTCCAAAAGGATAAAAATCTGAGTGAAATTTAACAGTTTAGAGTAAATTCGCTCGGGATGAAGAATTATAAAGATTTTCTTCTGAGTGAATTTGTGCTTCGGTAGCTCAGTCTGGTAGAGCGTTACATTGGTAATGTAAAGGTCACGGGTTCAGATCCCGTTCGAAGCTCCTAATAATTTCTAATTAACAACTCAAAGTGACCAGTTCTCTTTTGAGAGTTAGAATTGATTGAACGATTTGCCCTAATTTTATTGATTTTCCAGGGTTTTGATGAGAACATGTCAGCAACTTCTTTAGAATTTGAATTAGATAAAAGAACTTTACATCCTTTCAAATCCAGATCAGTGCAAAGGTCAGCCAACCTTCCAAGATCATCATATGTGAAATCCTTATTTGTATAACTGGTGAAATTAGCCGTGTTACTGACAGGCTGGTATGGCGGATCAAAGTATACAAGATCGCCTTTTTTGGCATCTCGTAGAACTGCCTCAAAATCACAACATTGGATTGATGTCTTACTTGATTGCAATACACGACTTACTGAACGAAGGTTATCCTCATTTACAATATTTGGATTAGAGTATTTTCCCAGGGGAACGTTGAATTTCCCCTTACTATTTACACGATATAGACCATTGAAACAAGTTCTATTCAGGAAGATCAATCTTGAAGTTTTTTCAATCTGACTTCTAGGATTGCTTTCCCTAATAGAATAATAGTATAATTTAGAGTCTTTTTGGTAATTTTTTTCATGGTTTTTTAGTGAGCTGATCAATGATTCCACTCTGTCCCTAACAGTGGTATATGCCAACACCAGATCAGAATTTAGATCCGAAATACTGCATTTTTGACCACTACGTTCAATGAGCATATGAAAAAGCAATGCTCCTCCTCCCAAAAACGGTTCAAAATATGTTCCAAAAGATTCAGGCAAATTTTCATTTAAAATTGGAATAAGCTGGCGTTTTCCACCAGCCCATTTTACGAATGGTTTGGGAGAAGCAAGAATCTGATTGTATTGCTGTTTCACATATTATTATCCTAGAATCACATATTGTCAAAATAGACAATAAAAGATCACAAGCTGTGCAGTATTTTTTAATCAAACTTTTTCGAGGTGCATAGAATCCTCTAAACAAAAATAATAAAATGAAAAGGTTGGAGGGTTAGTCCCACTTTGACCAAGCGGCCATCCATCTGTATGTCCAAGTGTTCAATTTACAACCTAATGCTGCAAATGTACATGCCAATACTGCACCTGCACCTGCACCGAGCGCTACTGGGCTGTTATAGAACTTACCTACTTGGGGTTCTATCGGTGTCATGTATGGTGGCAATGTTGGTCTTGGATATTTGAATGCCGTTTCTAGTGGGTCTGCTACTGTTATCAGGTTTACCATGTTGAACAATGGCAATGACATTCCTACCAGTACGCCGCCGAACAGTATCAAGGAGTGCTTGTTCTTCTTTGTTGCCCAGTAGACCAAATCCAAAAGCATTGCTGATGGAAGCCAAACCGGAGTTACAATGAAGTCATATGGATATCCTAACGAAAACCATGCGCCTTTCGCTATCCATGTGTATACTGTCATAATTAGAGCGTAGTACGTTGCTGTGCCTGGAACGCCAGTAAATGTTAGGTAATATGTAGCACCTACAATTAGCATCAACGTTTGCGATATTGAGAATACCGTGTACGAAGTCCAAGCCCAGTCAGTGTAGAAGATGTAATCTCCTGCATTAATTGTTAACAGTGTTGAGTTAACTGCAACTACTACTATGAATAAGTAGTGTGTACATCGTCTTAACCAGACCATAAGAAGTCAAAGAAATGGTCTGTATATAAAATTTTAGTGTATGATGAAGATCGTTGCTAGAGAACAAAAATATGAAAAACAGCAGCCTCAACTCACCAAACTAAAATGAAAAAGAAGTGTATTGAACGGTTTCTTTAGATTACCTACCAACGAATAGAACTACTACAAGTACAAATACTACAGAGCCTGCTATACTAGCGCCCACAATACCATTACTATTCTTGTTGGAACCTTCTTCCATGACTTTAACACAGAAGATGTAACCGATTGCCTCAATAATTGCAAGTACGATGAATGCAAAGTGACCACTTGCTGTTGGATATGCCCATGGATAATAGAAATATCCAGCTGCAGTACCAGCGAAAGTTGCTATCAATGCTGCCCAGTATGACATTGTAATCATACCAGTCATATTTTCAACGCGTTTTCCAATCATTCGTTCTACATCAGCACTTGATGAACCACCAGTGCCGCCAGAACCAAATCCTTTAGGAAGAGTCATTCTGGATTTATTCTAATTCAGATTCTTTTAAGTCTTTCTTAAATCAATTCAATGTACGATCTACGTCTATCAATAGAAAATAAAATAAAAAAATGTGCTGATGCACTTTTTCTAAGGGATTGCTCTGCTGTACAATTTGCCTTCAAGGGCCATCTTGTACATCTCTGCAACGTATGGGTTCTCACCAGGGGTCTCTGCGCCTAGTTCTACGAGTCGAGCGTATACTCTGACCACGTATGCCAATGCGCCCATGAAAGCCACTACGACTCCCATGTTAAACATCCAGTGGTTTGGTACTGCGAAGATCTCCTCTACGAACCAGAAGTGCCACATCTCGTTGACTCCGATCGTGAACATGGTTGCAAGGTAACCAAGAATGGTCATCTTCAATCCTGTGTTCATCGAGTTGTTTGGGCCTCTGAGAATTGGTACTTTTCTATCATAGACTGCTGCCATACCCCATCCAATCGGTAATGTGATGAAGTGTGAGTATAGCCACCAGTGAGCTGGTGTGAATGCACTGTCTCTGATAGAGGTCTGATGCAAAGATCCATCAACGAAGTTATCCACTTCGACTGATGCAGCAACTGAACCCATTGCGATGACGATAAGCCAGATTTTCTTTAGTCTCTGGATCTCGACTTCTTTTGGGATTAATGCGGGCATCTGTGCCATGCTCTAATCATGTGATTTCATGATATAAAGCAATAGTTTTGAATATGGAGAATTTCTTTAAAAAAATAGAAGAAAAAAATACAAGTTTATAAAATAATTTTAATTTAAAAACTTTAAAATGTAATAATTATATCATTTTTTTATAGATTTGATTGTATAACAATGACGATTAGCATCTAGCAAGGATCGATTCTCGCCATGAAGGTAAAACATATAACGATGAATCTTAATTCCAAATCTTAGGGATAACTATGGTCGAAAAAAGAATTTTCGTATTTGGACTAGCTGTGGTACTTGCACTAGGGACTTTGGGTTTCAACTGGGTTGAAACCATACTTCCAACTGCAGATGCACACGGTGTTCAAGCACAACTCCAGAGTCGTTTCATTAGAATTGAGGATGAAACCTTCAACAGACAATCCCTGCAAACAGGCGAAACCTTGACACTTCAAGGCACATTAGTCAGTTTAGTAGAAAGAGACCTAAGAGGATGGCTATCCATTTTCACAGAGTCAACCAATGCAGGTAACAGATGGGAGATGTTGGCAAGAGATCCACCAGGTAATGTCTTTGACATTGCAGGTAACGCTGTCGTCGATTACTCACTATCAGCCAAAGCACTTGAAGCAGGTGTATACCACGTACACACCCAACTCAACGTGGCAAAAGTTGGTCCAGGACTCGGTCCAGGTCAAACAGTTGTTGTTGAAGGAGAACCAATTATCAAACCGATCCCATATACTAACATCGCATATCAATCAATCATTATCGGTGTTGGATATGTCATTACGTTTGCAACACGACCCTGGCAAGTAATCTAAACAACCCACTTTTTCCTTTTCATTTTATAGATATCTTTACGGCAACGTGAGCTCAACATGCCAAGTTTTATGTTTTAGAAAAAATAACAAAAACATGGTTGATTTTCGAATAAAAAAACTGGATATTTTTCAAAGTTACTTTTCTGGAACAGTAGAATTCAGATTAAATGAATACAAAACTAACATTCAAAATGAAAGAAGAGGTAAAGATCTGAAATTACCATTCAAGATAGAACAAAAAAACGAAAAAACAAGAGTCAGAGTAACAGGTCCAGGAGGCCTGTTCATAGAAGATTATCTCCCATACAAAGGCGAATCAGAATGGCTTGAAATAGACTCAAACATCATAACATATTTTCTGGCAGATCATCAAGACGAACTAGACACAATAGAGATCACGTATGAATAAGAGAAAGGACTTTAAGGAATCTGTCCAAATTTATCACTATGATTTGGCCTGGTACAGGGGATCCATACAAAAGGAAAAAAACATTCAAGTTTCTCGGAATAACTGCGATAATCGCAATATCGATTGGTTTGGGAAGTACTTTGATACAAGGTCAACTGAATCAAGACAATCCTCTCAAAGTTTGTATCGACAACAGAGACACACCATACAAAATGAAAGTTACTTTAGAACTAATTATAGACGGTCTTCCAACAGAGATACCTGCCAACATTAACGCAGGATTAAACGATGATGAATGTAAGAGAACAATGTATACACTAACGGATGACGGTACGATCTATGTCGAATGGGAAGATGAATATCCATTTGAAATTGGTCACTTTTTATGGATGTGGGACTTTCCTCTAAGGGACATGGATCAAAACAAATCAACATTTTATGTCAATGATAAGAAATCAGATCATTTCATCAATCACCCACTACAAGATGGACATCACTACAAGGGAGTATTTACTACAAAAGCATATGATGAATCAAAAGATTCAGATTTCCTCCCAGATCTAGAAGACTAGTGGTCGTAGACTTAGAAAAATAATATTATAAAATTCTGCATAGTTCTAACTAAAAGATATTAAAAATAATGAAAAGATGAAAGGTGGTAATTTTACCAATATTTGCCGTTGTCTGGAATAAGACCTATACCTTCTCTTTCAAAGTGTCTGTCTAATTCATCAACCCATCTCTCACGGTTGTCTTTGTAAGCCCAGCCGTGTACACGTAACCAGAATGAGATAATTCCAAGAAGGAATATCGTAAACATTATGGTTCCGAAGATGTAAAGCATTACATCATAGAATAATGGATCATAGTTTGGTCCTAATTGTCCTGTAAGTGAAGACAGAATACTTAGGAAAGTACCTACGATAGGAATCATAATAATTTGGCTCTATTTCTGCGATATATACATTTCTTTTATTATCAAAAAGTACGAGATCAGTATCCACTAAGAGACGATAATAAAATAAGAGAAAAGTGAGGTTTTCTTATCCTCTACCCATTGCGGCGTATTTGCCAGATCTTCCTCTAATCAAAAAAGCTCCTGACAAACCACCAAATACGGCAGCTGCAATAAGTGTAGCACCAACTACACCACCTGCATCAAGATAAGGAGTTCCTGAACCAGAAGATGGGTTTGCTTCTGCTGATTCTATCCTTCGTCTTTGAAGCTCAAGTGCTTCTTCTAGAGTATATGATCCTGTTTGGCCTTCTCCACCAACGTTACCCATGTACTGTGCAAATGCTACTGCACTTTCTGCATAGTAACCAACGGTGAAAACAGCAATTAAGGATGCTGCTAATAGTATTTTTGTATTCATACTGTTTACCTGTTCGATTTGGAGCCAGTGACTTATTTAACTTTTATTCTAAACCCCAAATTATGCAATAATGTACGAGATCAGTATAAGTAACGTTTAATTCTGCTCTATGATCAGGCAAATCATGGGACGTATGCATACACACAGACATGGAAAATCACATTCAATAAGACCATCCACGCCTCGTGTACATTCTTGGGTCACACAAAGTCCTGCAGAAATTGAAGAATTGGTGATAAAATATAGTAAAGACGGATTAACTCCAAGTCAAATTGGGATCAAGTTAAGAGATCAACATGCAATTCCACTAATCAAATCAATTACAAAGAAGAGCATGGGTCAAATTTTAGAAGAGCATGATTTGAAAGCGGAGATGCCTGAAGATCTTGAAAATATTGTCAGAAAAGCAATTGGTCTTCAAAAACACCTTAAGGCAAATAAAGGAGACAACAGAAATGTTAGATCTTTGGAATTAATAGAAGCCAAAGTTCACAGACTGTCAGTATACTACAAAAGAATTGGAAGAATTTCTAAAACTTGGAAATACAAATCTGTTGTTGCTCAATTAGAGTAATGACAGAATCACTTGGAGAGGCACTTTCATTATTTAAAGACAGAATTTCCGATTGCATAAAAACAAAAAAGCCAATATCCATTACAACGCACATAGACTGTGACGGTTTATCCTCAGGAAGCATAATTAGCAAAGCACTGTTCAGAGCAGAAGCAAACTGTACAGTTAGAACATCAAAAGAATTTAGTAAAACAGTTTTGGAATCGCTCAAAACAGATTCCAGAGAGTTTCACATAATTACAGATTTGGGAGGAGGGTTTGCAAACGAATTAGATAAAACGCTGGGAGACGATTGGATCATTTTAGATCATCATCAAATTTCAGAGGAAGAGAAAGAAAATCAGAATGTCATCAATTCCTGGAAATATGGAATAGACGGAGGAAATGAAATTTGTGCAGGAGGCATGGCATATTTGGCATCAATGTCACTTGACGATAGGAATTCAGACTTATCAGCGATAGCAGTTGTTTCTGCATTAGGAGACAAACAAGATCAAGGGGAGAAAAAATCACTAACAGGTAAAAATTTCGAGATTTCCAAAGTAGCAAAAGAGCAAGGTTTGGTTGACATCGATTTGGATTTATTGCTAACAGGAAGAGAAACAAAGCCTGTTGCTGACGCCTTGGCATTTACAACATATCCGTTTATCGAAGGATTAACGTGGAATAGAGACGCCTGTCTATCAATTTTGAAGTCTTCAGGCTTGAACCTGAAAGAAGATGGCAGGTGGAGAGTTCCAGCTGAATTGAATGAAAATGAGAAAAAACAGGTTATTGAAGCAATTGGAAAATTTTCCCCAGGAAAAAACACAGATGGCATGATGGATGAACTGATCGGGCATACCTACACGTTTCCAAAAGAGGATGAACTGAGTTTTTTACGCGACGGAAGAGAATTTGCATCCATATTAAACTCATGTGGAAGAATTAATCGCTCAAGCGTAGGTATGGCAGTTTGTATGGGAAATAGAGATGCAATCATGAGAGAAGCCGAAGAGATCCTAAGAGAATTCAGAGAAAAGATCAGAGAATGTATAAAAATTTTATCTAATGAGAGATGGAGAGTTTCTGAAAATGACGCATCCGTATTGATAAACGGAGAGGACGTAGTTCCTGAAATGATGGCTGGAACAATTTCATCGTTATTTGCAGGTTCACCTAAAAACTCAGGAAAAATAATAATTTTAAGGACAAAGGCTGAAGAGAATACGATAAAATTCTCATCACGAAAATCATTTGATTGCAGACTAGAAGTCAATCTCAGTGAAATAATGAGAAGTGGCGCCCAAAAATTTGACGGAATTGGAGGAGGTCACAGATCAGCTGCAGGAGCAAAAATAACTAAAGACAAATTAGATGAATTTATCAAATATTTAGAAGAAAATGTCATTAACATGTCAGGTTCAAATAATTCTTAACAACATATCTAAAGAAAAAGCTGAAACCGTGAATAAAGCGTTAGCGCCAGATAATGTAGATTTTCCAGAGGGTCTCAGTATTTGTGTAGAAAATATGGAAAATAAACTAATTTTTAATTTTGAAAGTAAAAAGAATATGAAGCAGATTATAGGCACAGTGGATGAAGTAATGGAACATATTCAAATTGCACTAAAGGTGATTGAATAATGTTAGATCCAAAAATTGTGAAAGAAAAACCACATGTGATTCGGGACATGCTCAAAGCCAGAGCAGTGGATTTTGATTTAGATACTTTGATCATATCAGATCAAAAAAGACGTGAGTTTATTCTCAAGACAGATGAATTACGAAAAAAGAAAAACCAAGTAGCACTAGAAATCGCTCAGAAAAAAAAGGCAAAAGATGATGCATCATTTATTTTGTCAGAAATGAAAAATGTGTCAAATCAACTTGCAAAATTGGAATCAGAGCAAGAAATCGTTGATAAGACATATTCCAAGTTAGCATCAACCATTCCAAATCTTATTCATGAATCAGTTCCAATTGGTAAAGATGAAAGTGCGAATCAAGAAATTCGAAAATACGGAAACATCCCAGAGTTTGATTTTAAAATAAATGATCACATAGATATTTCAGAAAATTTACACATAGTTGATCTTGAAAGGGCTGCAAAAGTGGCAGGCGCAAGATTCTATTACATGAGAAACGATCTTGTCAGATTGAATCAGTCTCTAATCTCATATGGATTGGATTTTCTTTCAAAAAAAGAATATTCGCTCGTTCAGCCACCATACATGATTAACAGAGAATCGATGGAAGGAGCAGTGATTGCAGATGATTTTGAAGAAGTCATTTACAAAATCGAAGACGAAGATCTATACATGATTGGGACTTCAGAGCACGCCATGGCAGCAATGAGGGCCAAAGAGATCATAGAAGGGAAAGAACTCCCTTTGAGATATGCCGGAATTAGCCCATGCTTTAGAAAAGAAGCAGGGGCACATGGAAGAGATCAAAAAGGAATTTTCAGAGTACATCAATTTGACAAAATTGAACAATTTGTATTTTCTAGACCAGAAGATTCCTGGAAGGAGCATGAAAAAATGCTTTCAAACACTGAAGAATTCTACCAAAGCTTAGAAATTCCCTACAGAGTAATGCTACTATCAACGGGAGACATGGGAAAAGTTTCAGCTAAAACATATGACATAGAAGCATGGATGTCTGGACAAAAAGCATACAGAGAAATCGTCTCATGTTCAAATTGTTTGGATTATCAAGCTAGAAGACTAAAGATCAGATTCAGAGATAAAACTAACGAGGAAACACAATATGTTCACACATTAAACAGTACTTTGATAGCTACTACCAGAATTTTGGTGGCAATCATGGAAAACGGTCAAACAAAAGATGGACATATCAAAATTCCTAAGGCTTTACAAAAGTACATGGGAAATCAGAAAGAGATCTAGTGACATACCCTTATATTTTGGACTTTAAGGTCGATTAATAATTGGCACGTAGAAAAGGTCGAATAAAGGATAAGTGGAGAGATAAACGTTGGGTAACAATACATGCACCTGATTCTTTCAACAATGTTCCAATTGCGTATGTTCCAATTACGGATGATGAAAATGCAGTAGGTCGAGTTTTGGAAGTCACACTTTATGATATTCTGAAAGGAGATCCTTCACAGCATCAATACAAAATTTATTTCCAAATTAGCGGTGTAGAGGGAGATAAAGCATCATCAATTTTCAAGAGATATGAGTATTCAAAAGAATTTTTGCGAAGCTTGGTAAGACGTGGGTCATCCAAGATTAACTTTACAATAGACATTAAAACAAAAGACGGTTACATCTTTAGAATCAAGTTGCTTGCTCTAACCCATAGACAATTAAACACATCCAGACAACATGCACTTAGAATTATTGCACGAGACGTTATTAACAAAACAATTCCAGAAATGACAATTGATCAATTTGTTCAAGCGACATGCTACAGCAAAATTAATTCAGACATAATGGCCGCATTCAAAAAAGTCATCAGAGTAAGACACGTAGGTCTAGAAAAAGTGAAACTTGTCAGAACTGCAGACAAAGAAACAAAATTGCTCGAAGCATAGAAAATCAAACCATTCATCATATACTATGACAAATAAGGTTGAGATCACAATAGATGTGATTGTCCATGCAACTGAAGACATTCAAAAAATGTTTCAAGCATTTGAAAAGAAGTTTGGGCTAAAAGAGAAGGATTTTGCAATTGAAGAAATTATCGGACATTATGGAAATCCCATAATCATGTTGAACACGAAAATTGTAAAAAAAAATGCTCAGAATTTCATACACGATTTATTCAAATCGTTACCCAGAAAACATACAAATCGGTTAATAGAGGAAATTGAAGAAAGGGTGATAAATTCTAGATTTCACATGAGATTAGATAAACAAGAATTGATCAAAGGAAATCTCATGGTCAGAGATCAAGATACAATACAATTAAAAATTTTCACACCAATTTACAACAAGAAATACACAAGCAAAATATTTGCAGAAACATTTCAAATTGCCAACTGAATTAAATATGAATGACTGAACCATACAATTTGGGAATGAGGAAATATTAGCCGCTCCAGTCTGAGCGAAAGCTTTGAAGACGCCGCGACGAACCGACCCATTTTTAATCGATCTGTCACCATAACACAAATTTCATAGCGATTACATGGTATTATTTTAAATACGGTGAAACAAGTTCGAATAACGTGTCAGATTATGATGTCATAGTTGCCGGAGGAGGCCTTACAGGTACAATTACCGCACAATCAATTGCCCATTATTCAAATCAAAATTTAAAAATTTTAGTCGTAGATAGGAATCCAGCAACGTTCCCAGGTAGAAAATCATTAGCAGGTTGGGTATGTGGAGATGCATGTTCCAAAGAAGCTGTAGATTTCATGACAGACAGAATAAAGGTCCAATGGACTAAACCCGAAATTGAACATGATGTAAAAGGAGTTATGGCATTTTCACCAGATAAAGAAACAGCAATTCCATTTGACGGTGCAGGATATATGCTAAACCGTCAAAAACTGCCTGAAATTCAAAATGAGAGATGTAGAAAAATGGGAATTGAATTAGAGAATGAAATAAGCCTTACAGGTTTAATCTATGAAGGTCAACAAGTCATAGGAGTTCAAGGAACAGATAATAAAACAAAAGAACCGTTTAAGAAAACATCCAAAATAGTTATTGACGCAACAGGCGTTACATCCATGCTCAGAAATGGACTTCAAAACTCTACAAAAGTTGAAAAGAGAATTGACAGACGTGATCTAGAATCAACCGGACGATACATCATGTATTTCGAACCAGGAGAAAAAGATCTCACAGAATTTGATCCAGACTATTGCATCATACATTTAGATCAAGATATCGCACCAGGAGGATACGGATGGGTATTTCCAAAAGCGGATAACAAAGTAAACATAGGTTTAGGTGTAGAAAAATCTCTTTTAGATAAAAGAAATCAAAGACTTGGAAAGAAAGATAATGTGGAATCCCTGATGAAAGAATACCTACACAGAAATACAGCAATTCAAAATGCAAAACTTTCAAATGATCCTGAAGACATTAACAACAACTCAGGAGTCTTCCAAGTTTCTGTCAGAAGACAAAATGACTGCATGGTGTCAGGAGGATACATGATGGTTGGAGATTCTGCATGGATGCCAAAACCAATTGATGCAGGAGGAATAGGACCAGCTTTGATTGCAGGAACAATTCTGGGAAACAACGTAGTTCAAGCAATTGAAGCAAAGGATGTTTCAGAGGCAAGTTTATGGCAATTTAATTTAGACTATATCAAAGAATATGGATACAAAACTGCAGGTCTAGAATTATTTAGAAGATTAGTTCAGCAGATGACAAATGACCAAATTAGCTATGGAATGAAACACTTTTTGGGCAACATGGATGTAGAATCAATTAGCAAAGGGGAACATCCAGACTTTTCAGGATTAGGAAAAATAGGAATGATCATCAGAGGAGCGTTAAATAAAACAGTGGCTGAGGGACTCAGGTACACATCAAAAGAAAACCAATGGTTAGTCCAACATTACAATAACTATCCAAAAGAGCCACAGGGTTTTGATCAGTGGAACAAACAGCTTCATCAGAGACTCAACGAGTCTTTCACAAAAATAGAAACGTTCGGTTCATAGATCTAAAATTAAATATTGTTTAATTTTATCAAAACATACTTTGGAAGAAGTTCAATATCTAGATTGGAGCAATTCAATTCAGATTCTAAACAAAGCCTATGAGGCAGGCCTTTTTGTACTCATTATAGGACCAAAAGGAACTGGAAAAACATCACTCGTAAGAGATTTTGCAAAAAATAAAAACATTAACTTAGATTCAATTAACTTTAGCCTTAGAACAAGAGAAAGTCATCTCATAGGTACAAAAACTCTGAAAGAAGGAACCGTAAGTTTTGATGAAGGGTTACTAATAAAATCCATGAAAAGTGGAGACATGCTTTACCTGGATGAAATTAATTCTGCAGAAGCAGATGTGCTACTTAGACTGGATGAAGCATTAGATGATAGACGACAAATAGTTTTAAAAGAATCAACCGGAGAAGTTGTCAAAGCAGAAGAAAGTTGGTTCGTCGTGTCGACAATAAATCCACTTACACACAGCGGAACAAAAGAATTACCACCACAGCTGCTAAGCAGATTTCCAGTGCGAATCAGATTAGAATATCCCCCAGAGAATATAGAGCTAGAAATTGTAAAAAAGCACATTTCTGGAAATCATGAATCAGAAATTCTTCAGGCCATAAAGCTAGCAAACACATTAAGGCAAGCAGCTGCAGTTGAAGAGCTATTTTATTCGCCAAGTTTAAGGGAAACAATTGCGTTTGGAAAATTATTGGATAAAGGAATGTCATCAAAACAAGTTGCAGACATTGTATTTGGAAATGTCTACGCACAATGGGGAAATATAGAATATCAAAAAGTTAGTGACATCATTACCTCTATGTTTGGAAATTAAATGCAAGGCATTCAACTACAAAATGATTCTTTGGTGGAGATTGCCACTTTTCTAGTTAGAAGATGGTCCGAAAATGATAGCGTTGTTGTAGAAATTTCTGAGAAGGCTGAAACAAAAACACGACTCAAAGAAAACAAAGTGATCCTCACGCCTTTAGAAAAAAGAATTGGGAATGATTTTCAAAAATATAGACAATTTAGAACGTCGTTATGGTACGAAGCAATGAGGATAAAACATTGTAAAAAAATCCTCAGCAATGATCATGCATTTGGATTCATCCTGAATACCATAGAAACTCAGAGGATAGAGCAGATGGGTAGAAAAAGATGGAAAGGGATGGATGAAGAAATAATCTTCAACTATACATACATGTTAGTATCAAGACCACAACTCCATACAGTTTATGGAAAAGCAAGAATTGTGGAGGCATTTCACCAGTATTTCATGTTCGGCGCCATAAAAGGTGAAATTCAATCAAGTAACTTTGAGAAAATTAAACAGGCAACAGCATTTGCAAGGAAGAACGTCAACAAAGCTATTGATGAAAAGTACGATACTGAATGGCTTGAAAAAAAAGTTGGTGAAATTATCAAGATGTTAGATATTGATTCACTTCTAACAATTCCCGTATCCCTACCTTTTATGAAAGCGGGAATGGCATTATCCGAAGAAGAGTTACTTAAGGTACTAAAAATTATTTCCAAGAACAAGGAAGGTGATTTTGGAACTGTTGATCCTACATCGGTTGTACGGGGAGATAACATATACGACGAATACAAAGTATTGCTAGACGAAAATACAAAAACAGAGAACAAAGGATTGACTCCAGAATCAATTGGAATTCAAATTCCAACAGCAAGTAATGTCGATGAAACTACGATTTATGACATGCAACTGATTAACGGATTGAAAATTAAATTTAAAGAGTGGAAATCAGGTTGGAAAGAACAATATCTAAAATCCGGAGATGAATTTGACGAGGAAAACTATATCGAAGGAAATGAGCCATTTTTTACAGATGTAAAAAAATCCATTAAAACAAAAATAGTAATTCTACTAGATCATTCTTCCAGTATCGCATCGGATGCAAACGAATACAAAAAAGCAACATTAGCACTTTGTGAAGTACTATCTTTTCTCAAAGTGAAATTCGCGGTGTATGCATTCAGCACTCAAAACAGATCAATGGTTTGTTGGTCAATTAAACCAGAAAATGTCAAATGGAATCACATAACGGCAAAAAGATTAGCACAGATTGTGGCCAATGGTTCAACCCCGCTAGCTGAGGTTTATGATAGGATGTTTTCAATTTTACAGTCAAAAAGACCGGACATTTTTTTAACGTTAACAGATGGAGAGCCATCTGATTCGGATGCCGTAAGAAACATGATAAAATCCCTCAAAGGATTAGGAATCAACATGATTGCATTAGGATTGGGCCCAAACACAGTTAGATCCATAACCATAGCAAATAACCTAAAACATTTAGGATATGAAAAAACCATGGCAGTTAGCAGGCTAAAGGACATTCCAAACAAAGTAATCAGTATTTTGGATGTATAATTCAGAAATCAAAGAAAAAATCGCATCACAGTTCATCAGATATTTTATATGAGCAAAAAACTACCACAGTTTAGCCAGAAAATGTCAGAAAATGATTTTGATAAAGTACTACTTGAAAAATTTGAGCAAGATATTTGGAATAAAATACCACATTTAGAAGAGGATAAAGTGGTAAATCCAACGCCACTAATTGATCTTACAGAGGATCTTAAAGAATGTGCAAAAAGCGTTTACAAACTAAACATATCAAATTTGGACTTGAAAGTGTATGGAAAGTTTGATTCCAAATTGGTATCAGGTTCTATCAAAGTTAGACCTGCAATACACATCATGCATGACGCAATCAAGACGGGAAAGCTGAAAAGAAACCAAATGATCATTGAAGCAACATCAGGAAATTTTGGAATTGCACTAGGACAAATGTCGAAGCTAGGGTTAACCGTCATATCACTTGTTTCAAGAAAATTGCAAGAAGGAGTGTTTAAGGAATTAAGAAACGAGAATATTCGTATAATGGATTTAGACATGGACATTTGTCCCGCACCAGGAATGAAAGATAGTGATGCAGATGCATTAAAGGCAAAAGCAACAGCAGGTAATGTTCGTTCACAATTGACAGATCTTGGTTTTGATCCTACTGTTTTTGATAATTCGATTACTGAAATCGAATCATTGCTTGCAGCACAAGACATCATCAATTTGGCAAAACTGCTAGCAGAAATTTATGGGTGCTTTTGTCCAGAACAATACGACAACGAATTAAACATTGATGCTCACCAAACAATTACGGCGGTAGAAATCGAACAACAATTACAGGAAAACAGCGACTCGTTAGAAGACTACAGAATAATGTGTGCCTTCGGAACAGGGGGCACTTCAGGAGGACTAAGTAGACATATGAACACAAAGTACGGAAAAAAGGCAATCCACGTAGTCTTTCCAGTTCCAGGCCAAGATGTTGCAGGAATTAGAACAAAAGCAAAAGCTGAAGGACTGAATCTGTATAATCCAGATGCATATGCAGCAGAACACGAGGTTGATTTTGGGCAGGCAAAGCACTTACTCAAATTCTTCGTGGACAAAGGACACAGCATAGGGGAAAGTACAGCTTTAGCACTATATTCAATATTAGAAATGCTAAGTGATGGAGATAAAGGAAAATTTATAGTTGTAGTGGCGGATGGCATAGATAAGTACAGGAAAAATCTCGAAGCCATGTCAAACAATCAACGTATTCAAGTTTCTTTAGATGAAGCAGCATCAAGCACTCAAGAATATGATAAAATCATATGGGTTCATACTTCGTATACACCAAAAGAAGAAGGAATAGAGATGATTGCTAGATCTTTAGGAGTGGATAAAGAAAAAATTGCAATACCGAAAGCTAGTACAATTAATCAACTATTATCCACACAGCAAATTCCAGAAGAATTAACCAAGGACCTAGACGGATCCAAAGGAAAATCATTGTTAATTTGTTTGGCAGGAAACACTTCACTAATGACTGCACAAGTACTTGCAAGTAAAGGCATAATAACAGAAAGCTTGAACGGCGGCATTACAAACTTGCCTGAAGGAAGAGGCAAAAATCCTGGTCAATATATCAAAGCAGCAACTGAATAACAGCATCCTCTTGAAATGCCTTTCAATTTCTCAACCATTTGCTGATTTAATAATATCTGGAGAAAAAAGCATAGAGCTGAGAAGTTGGAATACAAACTTTCGTGGAGAATTTTTGGTTCATGCTCCATTAAAAATAAGATTGGAAGATTCCAAAAGATTAAAAATGGATAAAAAATTTGTTACCGGTGCAATTATAGGTAAAGTGCAACTATACAGCGTAAAAAAATATGATTCGATGAAAGATGTTAGAGCAGATAAGAAATTTCACATGGCAACAAGAAAATATCAAAAAAGAACTTTTGGGTTTTTCCTAAAAAATGCAAAGGCGTTTAGAATTCCAATTCCGTGGAAGGGTCAACTGGGATTTTTTGATGCAAACATTCCAAGAACAAAAATGAAAGAGAAAGAAATTGTATCGGACATTATTGATGAAGAATACAGATATCAATGGATTGGACATCATTGAATTAATTCAGAAAATTCAAGAGTATTTGACGAATATATATAAAGGACTATTTAAACTCCCTCCTCATGCCCCAAACAAAACCCATTGTCAGTGTTGAAAATGTTGTTGCATCAGCATCAGTTGATCAAAAAATTGATCTAATTGAGATTACTGAAAAATTTCCAGATACAGAATATCATCCAGAGCAGTTTCCAGGACTCGTTTTTAGATTAACCACCCCTAGAACTGCAACACTAATTTTTAGAACAGGCAAAATGGTATGCACAGGAGCTAAGTCAGAAGATATGGCAATAAAGGCAGTCAATACCGTAGTTCAAAAATTAAGAAAAGGTAAAATCAAGATAAAAAAAGATGCAGTAATTACTGTCCAGAACATGGTGGCCTCGATTAATTTGGGAGGCAAAATTCATTTGGAAAAAGCAGCAAGGACGTTGGCAAGGAGTATGTACGAACCAGAGCAGTTTCCAGGATTAATCCACAGAATGCTAGATCCAAAAACGGTGATATTGTTATTTGCTTCAGGAAAATTGGTGTGTACGGGAGCTAAAAAAGAAGCAGACGTATATCGCTCTGTTCACAACTTGCATGCACTATTAGAAGAAAAGAAACTGATGATCTATGATCAATGATTTCCAGTATTTCACACATTTGAGAAGTTGACCAAAGATATTTTTGAGGAAGAAAAAATAAGATTGACTCCAGAATCAGGTTTCGGATTGGTTGGCATAGATTATTTTGCGGAACAAGGAAGTCAACTATACCTAGTTGAACATTTTGAGAGGTACCAAGACGCATTGAATGCAAAAAAAGATAGAAAAAACCAAGAGGAATATTTCATCCTATACAAAGGAACAGGAAACGAATTTTTCTGTAGATAGAACAGAAAAATCACGGAACTTTACTAAATTTTACTAATCTCCTTATCATCCAGTTACAATTTAAGAAAATGTTGCCCGTTGAAACTAGCGACTTGATTGAGAATTTATATGAAAAAAGAAGTTCGGTTCGAACAAGACAGGATGTGAATCAGACCGTACGCAAGAGTCCCAAATCAAAATATCAGATTTTTGACGAAATCGAATTTACACGCGGACGAGAAGTACTAGGTGACTTGATCGTACATGGTATGATCGCGTCAGGTGGAACAGACATAGACTGGATGATTGAGCATGATGGGGGTTTCATTATCTTAGAATTCAAGGGATTTCACGACGATAAGATCAACATTGCTAAAGGGCAAATGATAGCTTATGAGAAGTTGCATGAGAAATTAAACATGGCAACAAAATGCTATCTCTACATTATAGGATGCGATGATATTGATTTTACAAATCCAGACTCTACGGTGTACATGTTTGAAATGAACCAATGGAGAACTGGAGGAATTTCAAAAAATACCACAGATATTTTCGGGAATTATTCTAATAAACAAAACAAATTCATTGTTTATCGTGAACATATGAATGAAATTAGCATAGAAGAATTAAGACATTTGATTGATGCACATTGGAAAGAATTTGAAAACGTCAAGTAGTGAATGAAAACGTGTTAGATGTTATTTCTACACCATTGTCAACCGAAACAGTATAAGTTCCAGAACTTTCCCAGCCAGGACCTCCTGCAATTGTCAAGGTCGAAAACTGACCATTGGTTTTTACATCGATTTGTTCAGTCCAGGCAAGCGCACCACTTTGGTTTTTTATTGTAAGATTCACAGTACCAGAAGTGTCAGATAACCCACTAATTGAAATTAGATCTTTTTTTGCATACGATGCTAAATCAGTTTGAATAGATAATGAGGCTGTTGAAACTGCAATTGATTCATCAATTTTTACACCATCATTAGTGATGCCACTAAAAGATACAGCAATAGCAACTATCACCACTGCCACCAAGGCAATCCCACCTACCCCCAACATCATTTTTTTATTATTTTGTTTGGAATTGGAAATTTTGGGTATTTGTGTTTCAAGTTTTTGAGTTTGCTTCACAGAATGAATTTCAGCGGGTGGAGAAGATGGGATCACGGGTTTAGATTCATTAATTGCTGATTGAGCAGGCATGGGTTTTTTCCCCAGATATTTTTCTGCCAATTCTCGAACATATCTTCTTTCATAGTTACTAACTACTTCATTACGTTCACAGGCTCTACAAATCTGCTTTAAGATTCGATCATCTCCAAAATCTTTGTCTAAAAGAGCCTTTACGTCATCAAGTAGCATATCACTCATGCGTACTTATTCTCGCGTTGATTATTTATGAATATATTGATTAGGAACGATATAGTTGTTAGCACACACCGAAAATAAATTCTCAATAATATTAGTGCCTATTACGAGCAGATTTTTTGGGCCTGTATGATCACTGTTCTTATGTAATCCTTTGCAGTTGAATCAGTCACACCCATTTGTTTGGCTCTTTGATATAGATCATTTTCAACAGGATTGGTCAAATAGTACTTTAAAAGATAGTTGAGTCTATGAGATCTTTTTTCATCACTTTTCATGACTTTCATTTGAACAGATATTAAAAAAAGTAAGAGGATAATGACATAACCCACAAAATTCCCTGTATCACAGAATTAAAATAAAAACATATGATCTTTTTTAAAGAATACCAAAAAAACAATTGAAATGAAGCGAATTGAGGCAACCATTCAAGGTAACAAGATAGGTGCAGTATCCGATGCAATTAATGAACTTGTAGGAGGATATACCATTCTAGAAGGAAATGGCAGGGGATCAGGAGCCAGACAAGAAATGAGATCCGGCAGAGGAACAGGCACAATTACCGCAGAATACAACAAAGTTGCAACGGTTACTACAATTGTAGATGATTCAGAAGTTGAAAAAGTCTCCACAGCAATTGCCAATGCAGCTTACACTGGAAAAGGCGGAGACGGCATTGTCATAGTATCCAACGTGGAAAGCGTTCTGAATATTGCATCTAAAAAGAGCGGTTCAGAAGCCCTCTAATCATTTTCTTTTATAATTATTTTATTTCAGAATAGTTTGAATTCAAGTATTCATCAGAACTCCTCAAAAAATTATTTGAAGACACAAATGAGAATATTAGTATCAATACAAAAATGAAAAAATTCTAATTTTTATTGTTGTCCTTCTATTCCCATCAATGTCAGAGTTGATCTGATTTTTGGTATTTTCCTGATTTTCCAAGTTATTGTTTCACGTAATGCCTCTACTTGAGTAGATTCAACCTTGGCCAAAATATCATATGCGCCAAATGTACCATGTACTTCAACTACACCCTCAATTGATTTTAGTTCAGATATAACAGCATTCTCAGAGCCTAACTCACAATTAATGAGAACGTAAGCAGTTGCCAATTATTTGGATACCTCTATTTTCATATATGAAATATCATTTTGAAATATATAAGAATAATTCGATTTACTTAAAAATTTATCAGTGATTTTTATAATTTTGCAAACAAATGTTAAGAAATATGGAGAAATTTATCAAGTTTCTAGTCTAAAGAGTATGCAGTACTCATTATTTTTTCAAGTTCCACAGTATTTTTTGAAAGAGTGATCTTTGAGCGTAATTTTGAGCCGCCCTTCATACCCTTTGTAAATCTCATTGCCTGACCTTTGATATTTGCAAATTTTATTTTGTACGCATTGGTAAGATGCAAATAATCAAAAAACGAATCCAGCCTGTCTTTGAAAGAATATTCTTTGTAAGAATTAGTCTTAAGAAAATCATTTATCTGTTCAAACAGAAATGGATTTCCCATTGCACCACGGCCAATCATCACATAGTCACAGCCTGTTTCATCAAACATGGTTTTGGCATCCTCTGGAGTAACAATATCACCATTTCCAACTATCGGAATATTGGAAATTTCTTTGAGTTCCTTGATCATTTTCCAATCTGCATGGCCGGAATATCCCTGACTAACAGTTCGGGGATGAAATGTAATCATTTGAATTCCTTCATCTTCTGCAATTTCTGCAATTTCACGAAACAAAAATTTACTTGTATCAGTTACCCCAGAACGAATTTTCAAGGTAACAGGCTTTTTTACAGCGTTTACAAGAGTGCTAAATATCTGTTGAGTCAAATTGGCCTCTTGTAGTAAGGCACCCCCTGCCATTTGTTGAGTAATATGTGGGGCTGGACAACCCATGTTATAATCAATGATATCAAAAAAAGGTTCCACGATTTTGGCAGCCTTTTCTAATGCATTTAAATCAGAACCAAATAATTGAATGGATAAAGGACGTTCTTGATCAGAATATTCGATGAATTCTCGTATTGTCTGCATTTTTTCTTTGAACTGCTTTTCTTTTGCGATAATGCTATGAATGCTAGTGAATTCGGTCACCACCAATCCAGCCCCCATTTTTTTACACTGCAATCTAAGAGCAGGATCACTGACACCCGCCATCGGAGCCAAAAATGCAGGACTGGAAAATTTTGGAAGCATGCGTCAAATGAACATGTTGAATATATTTACTGTTTCAAAAACTGACCAAGAAAATTTCTACTGAGAAGAGTTAGTGTCTGGGCAGCCGTCATAGTCTCTGTCACCGTCATAATCCTCGGGTTCCAGCGGACATGAATCATCGTCATTGATGATTCCGTCTAGATCATCATCATGGACAAATCTCTGTTGTTCAGGAGCTATGTCTGGGCAGCCGTCACTGTCATTGTATTTGTTCCAGGTCTCAGGTAGCGTAGGACATGAATCTAGAGAGTCAGGATAGCCATCAGCATCTAGATCAGGCCTTGTTGGTATCGTTGACTCTGCAGCCAATACATCTGGGCAGCCGTCCCAGTCCAGGTAATCGTTAAAGTTCTCCGGCTCGTCAACGCATGCATCTTTCCTGTCATCTATCCCATCGCCGTCGGTGTCAGGGAAAATGTAGGATGGAACAACAGAGTCAGTCGTATCTGGGCAGCCGTCACTGTCGAGGTAGTTGTTGTATGTCTCAGGATCTATCGGACATGCGTCCATTCCGTCTGGAATTCCGTCCTGATCAGAGTCCAATCCGGACACATACTTGTCTGGGCAGCCGTCTGCATCCTGGAACCCGTTGAACGTCTCGGGCTGGTTCGGACATGAGTCCAGATAGTCTGGAATTCTGTCGCCGTCGGTGTCAGGTGTGAGCTTGTTATCAAGAATCAAGTCTGGGCAGCCGTCATCATCCTGGAATTGGTTGTATGTTTCACGGGCAGAAGGACATTGATCTACATCATCAAGAACTCCATCAAAGTCTGAGTCTCCAGATGAAGCATGATCTAACGAATCGGGACAGCCGTCTTCGTCCTGAAATTGGTTGTATCTTTCAGCAATTGTAGGACATAAATCAAATACATCTGGGATTGCATCGTGATCTACATCAGATAGTGCAGAATTAGAAAATCCTGGAATGTCTGGGCAGCCGTCCCAGTCCAGGTAATCGTTAAAGTTCTCCGGCTCGTCAACGCATGCGTCCCACCTGTCCTCTATTCCGTCGCCGTCGGTGTCAGGGAAAATGTAGGATGGAACAACAGAGTCAGTCGTATCTGGGCAGCCGTCACTGTCGAGGTAGTTGTTGTATGTCTCAGGATCTATCGGACATGCGTCCATTCCGTCTGGGATTCCGTCCTGATCAGAGTCCAATCCGGACACATACTTGTCTGGGCAGCCGTCTGCATCCTGGAACCCGTTGAACGTCTCGGGCTGGTTCGGACATGAGTCCAGATTGTCAACAATTCGATCGCCGTCAGAATCATAAGTAATTGACCCGTCTGGGATTAAATCAGGGCAGCCGTCTTTGTCGAGGTATTGATTATAGGTTTCTTTGGCATAAGGACACATATCAAATCGATCTGAAATTCCGTCGCCGTCAGAATCACCTGTGATCAAAAGTTCAGTTTCATCTGGGCAGCCGTCATCATCCTGGAACTTGTTAAAGTTCTCACGTTCCAAAGGACAATCATCAACATGATCTAGAATACTATCATAATCAGAATCAATCAAACCTTCTGAAGACACACCTGGAATGTCAGGGCAGCCGTCCCAGTCCAGGTAATCGTTAAAGTTCTCCGGCTCGTCAACGCATGCGTCCCACCTGTCCTCTATTCCGTCGCCGTCGGTGTCAGGGAAAGTGTACTGTGAACCGACATCGTCAACGCTGTCAGGGCAGCCGTCAGTATCCAAATAATTGTTGTATGTCTCAGGATCCATCGGACATGCGTCCATTCCGTCTGGAATTCCGTCCTGATCAGAGTCCAATCCGGACACATACTTGTCTGGGCAGCCGTCTGCATCCTGGAACCCGTTGAACGTCTCGGGCTGGTTCGGACATGAGTCCAGATAGTCTGGAATTCTGTCGCCGTCGGTGTCAGGTGTGAGCTTGTTATCAAGAATCAAGTCTGGGCAGCCGTCTTCGTCGAGGTAGTTGTTGTATGTCTCCGGCTGGTTTGGACAGGAATCATCATTATCCATGATACCGTCACTATCAGTATCACCATTTACATTAAAATACAGAATGTCAGGGCAGCCGTTGTCATCCTGAAAATTGTTGTAGTTTTCACGTTCCAACGGACAAGCATCCATGTCATCTGGAATGCCGTCATAGTCAGTATCTGAATCTTGGAAAGAAGACGTTCCCGGAATGTCAGGGCAGCCGTCATAGTCCAGGTAATCGTTAAAGTTCTCCGGCTCGTCAACGCATGCGTCCCACCTGTCCTCTATTCCGTCGCCGTCGGTGTCAGGGAAAGTGTACTGTGAACCGACATCGTCAACGCTGTCAGGGCAGCCGTCAGCGTCGAGGTATCGGTTGTATGTCTCAGGATCTATCGGACATGCGTCCATTCCGTCTGGGATTCCGTCCTGATCAGAGTCTAGAACGTATGAAAAGTCATCGGGACATCCGTCGGCGTCGTCAATTCCGTTGAATGTCTCCGGCTGGTTCGGACAAAGATCCAGATTGTCTGGAATTCCGTCGCCGTCGGTGTCAAATGTCATCTTGTTGTCTGCCACATAGTCGGGACATCCGTCGGCATCCTGGAACTTGTTGTATGTCTCAAGACTAAATGGACACAGGTCATCATTATCAGCAATTCCGTCGCCGTCGGCATCTCCGGTTACGTCAAAGTGCAATACGTCAGGGCAGCCGTCGGTATCCTGGAACTTGTTGTAGTTTTCACGTTCCAACGGACAAGCATCCATGTCATCTGGAATGCCGTCATAGTCAGCATCCAATATGTCACCGGCAGTAGTGCCCGGAATGTCAGGGCAGCCGTCATAGTCCAGGTAATCGTTAAAGTTCTCCGGCTCGTCAACGCATGCGTCCCACCTGTCCTCTATTCCGTCGCCGTCGGTGTCAGGGAAAGTGTACTGTGAACCGACATCGTCAACGCTGTCAGGGCAGCCGTCAGCGTCGAGGTATCGGTTGTATGTCTCAGGATCCATCGGACATGCGTCCATTCCGTCTGAGATTCCGTCCTGATCAGAGTCTAGAACGTATGAAAAGTCATCGGGACATCCGTCGGCGTCGTCAATTCCGTTGAATGTCTCCGGCTGGTTCGGACACGAGTCCATAAAGTCAGGATAGCCGTCGCCGTCGGTGTCAGCAATGCCTTTTGCATCATCAGGAGAATTGTCTGGACACCCGTCAGCGTCGAGGTATCGGTTGTATGTTTCCTTGACTGTAGGACACATGTCTACGTGATCCTCTATTCCGTCATAATCAGCGTCATACCATGGAACGAAATCAGCAGGGCAGCCGTCTATGTTGTTGCCATATTCAGGGTCATAGTCCTCCAACAGGTGAGGGCATTGATCCATGTCATTTGGAACGCCGTCACCGTCGGTGTCATTCACCTCAACGGCAAAAGCGCCACTTGGCATCATTCCAATCGTGGACGTAAGTAAAAGCAAAAATCCCAGGAGGTATTGTTTTTTCATTTTCAGATACTCCTACAGGTCAGGACATCCGTCAGCGTCTCTGTCACCGTCATAATCCTCGGGTTCCAGCGGACACAAGTCGTCTTCATTGATGATGTTATCTAAATCAACGTCATGTTTGTATCTTGACTGTTCTGGCGAAATGTCGGGGCAGCCGTCATAGTCGTTGTACTTGTTCCAAGATTCTTTTTCATTTGGACAAGAGTCAGCATCATCAGGTATGCCGTCATTGTCGGTGTCAATTATGACATTTCCAAGTGGCAAGACGTCAGGGCAGCCGTCATAGTCAACGTACTTGTTCCAGACCTCGTTTTGTTCAGGACACATGTCCATTACGTCTGGTACGCCGTCGCCGTCGGTGTCAACCTGTATCATGTCATTGTCAGGGCAGCCGTCAGTATCCTGGAAACCGTTGTAGTTCTCAGCAACCAGTGGGCAATCATCAGAGGCATCTGGGATGCCGTCATTGTCAGAATCTACTACGGATGACTCAGAAATCGTGTCAGGGCAGCCGTCAGTATCCTGGAACTTGTTGTATGTTTCCTTTGCAGTCGGACATGCGTCTATTGCATCTGGAATTCCATCTTGATCTCTATCATTAGTTGAAATATAATCGTCAGGGCAGCCGTCAGTATCCAAAATACCGTTGAACGTCTCCGGCTGGTTCGGACAATGGTCATTGTAGTCATTTATGCCATCGCCGTCGGTGTCAAATGTCATTTTGTTGTCTGCCACATAGTCAGGGCAGCCGTCAGTATCCTGGAACTTGTTGTATGTTTCCTTTGCAGTTGGACACTGGTCTAAATCATCATAGATTCCATCACCGTCAGAATCGCCAAGGGTTTGATAATCAATGCTGTCAGGGCAGCCGTCATCATCCTGGAATCTGTTGTAATTTTCTCTTTCCAGGGGACACTGGTCTACAGAATCGAATATGCCGTCATAGTCAGAATCAGACTGCATAGGATCATCAGGGCAGCCGTCATAGTCAACGTACTTGTTCCAGACCTCGTTTTGTTCAGGACACATGTCCATTACGTCTGGTACGCCGTCGCCGTCGGTGTCAACCTGTATCATGTCATTGTCAGGGCAGCCGTCAGTATCCTGGAAACCGTTGTAGTTCTCAGCAACCAGTGGGCAATCATCAGAGGCATCTGGGATGCCGTCATTGTCAGAATCTACTACGGATGACTCAGAAATCGTGTCAGGGCAGCCGTCAGTATCCTGGAATCTGTTGTATGTTTCTTTAGCAATAGGACACTCATCCAAGTAATCTAAAATTCCGTCTCGATCTCTGTCACCATGACCGTATGAATCAGGGCAGCCGTCAGTATCCTGGAAACCGTTGAACGTCTCCGGCTGGTTCGGACAGAGATCAACCAAGTCGATAAAGCCGTCGCCGTCGGTGTCAGCTGCACCGCCACTTCCGCTTCCAGATAGTGTGTCAGGGCAGCCGTCAGCGTCGAGGTATCGGTTGTATGTTTCCTTGACTGTAGGACACATGTCTACGTGATCCTCTATTCCGTCATAATCAGCGTCATACCATGGAACGAAATCAGCAGGGCAGCCGTCTATGTTGTTGCCATATTCAGGGTCATAGTCCTCCAACAGGTGAGGGCATTGATCCATGTCATTTGGAACGCCGTCACCGTCGGTGTCATTCACCTCAACGGCAAAAGCGCCACTTGGCATCATTCCAATCGTGGACGTAAGTAAAAGCAAAAATCCCAGGAGGTATTGTTTTTTCATTTTCAGATACTCCTACAGGTCAGGACATCCGTCAGCGTCTCTGTCACCGTCATAATCCTCGGGTTCCAGCGGACATGAATCATCGTCATTGATGATTCCGTCTAGATCATCATCATGGACAAATCTCTGTTGTTCAGGAGCTATATCTGGGCAGCCGTCACTGTCATTGTATTTGTTCCAGGTCTCAGGTAGCGTAGGACATGAATCTAGAGAGTCAGGATAGCCATCAGCATCTAGATCGCCAGAATTAGGGGTTGTCGACTCTGCAGCCAATACATCTGGGCAGCCGTCCCAGTCCAGGTAATCGTTAAAGTTCTCCGGCTCGTCAACGCATGCGTCCCACCTGTCCTCTATTCCGTCGCCGTCGGTGTCAGGGAAAGTGTACTGTGAACCGACATCGTCAACGCTGTCAGGGCAGCCGTCTGCATCTAAAAAGCGGTTATATGTTTCTGGATCTAGTGGACATGCATCAAACATATCCAAGATACCATCATTGTCAGAATCTAACCCAAAAGCATACTTATCTGGGCAGCCGTCTGCGTCGTCAATTCCGTTGAACGTCTCGGGCTGGTTCGGACATGAGTCCAGATAGTCTGGAATTCCATCCTGATCAGTATCAGCAGTAAGCTTGTTGTCTGCCACATAGTCAGGGCAGCCGTCAGTATCCTGGAACTTGTTGTATGTTTCCTTTGCAGTTGGACACTGGTCTAAATCATCATAGATTCCATCACCGTCAGAATCGCCAAGGGTTTGATAATCAATGCTGTCAGGGCAGCCGTCATCATCCTGAAAACCGTTGTATCTTTCAGCCAAATTTGGACAAGCATCCAAATGATCTGCCAAACCGTCATAGTCAGCATCCAATATGTCACCGGCAGTAGTGCCCGGAATGTCAGGGCAGCCGTCATAGTCCAGGTAATCGTTAAAGTTCTCCGGCTCGTCAACGCATGCGTCCCACCTGTCCTCTATTCCGTCGCCGTCGGTGTCAGGGAAAGTGTACTGTGAACCGACATCGTCAACGCTGTCAGGGCAGCCGTCAGTATCCAAATAATTGTTGTATGTCTCAGGATCCATCGGACATGCGTCCATTCCGTCTGAGATTCCGTCCTGATCAGAGTCTAGAACGTATGAAAAGTCATCGGGACATCCGTCATCATCCTGTAAACCGTTGAATGTCTCCGGCTGGTTCGGACAAAGATCCAGATTGTCTGGAATTCCGTCGCCGTCGGTGTCAAATGTCATCTTGTTGTCTGCCACATAGTCGGGACATCCGTCGGCATCCTGGAACTTGTTGTATGTCTCAAGACTAAATGGACACAGGTCATCATTATCAGCAATTCCGTCGCCGTCGGCATCTCCGGTTACGTCAAAGTGCAATACGTCAGGGCAGCCGTCGGTATCCTGGAACTTGTTGTAGTTTTCACGTTCCAACGGACAAGCATCCATGTCATCTGGAATGCCGTCATAGTCAGCATCCAATATGTCACCGGCAGTAGTGCCCGGAATGTCAGGGCAGCCGTCATAGTCCAGGTAATCGTTAAAGTTCTCCGGCTCGTCAACGCATGCGTCCCACCTGTCCTCTATTCCGTCGCCGTCGGTGTCAGGGAAAGTGTACTGTGAACCGACATCGTCAACGCTGTCAGGGCAGCCGTCAGCGTCGAGGTATCGGTTGTATGTCTCAGGATCCATCGGACATGCGTCCATTCCGTCTGAGATTCCGTCCTGATCAGAGTCTAGAACGTATGAAAAGTCATCGGGACATCCGTCGGCGTCGTCAATTCCGTTGAATGTCTCCGGCTGGTTCGGACACGAGTCCATAAAGTCAGGATAGCCGTCGCCGTCGGTGTCAGCAATGCCTTTTGCATCATCAGGAGAATTGTCTGGACACCCGTCAGCGTCGAGGTATCGGTTGTATGTTTCCTTGACTGTAGGACACATGTCTACGTGATCCTCTATTCCGTCATAATCAGCGTCATACCATGGAACGAAATCAGCAGGGCAGCCGTCTATGTTGTTGCCATATTCAGGGTCATAGTCCTCCAACAGGTGAGGGCATTGATCCATGTCATTTGGAACGCCGTCACCGTCGGTGTCATTCACCTCAACGGCAAAAGCGCCACTTGGCATCATTCCAATCGTGGACGTAAGTAAAAGCAAAAATCCCAGGAGGTATTGTTTTTTCATTTTCAGATACTCCTACAGGTCAGGACATCCGTCAGCGTCTCTGTCACCGTCATAATCCTCGGGTTCCAGCGGACACAAGTCGTCTTCATTGATGATGTTATCTAAATCAACGTCATGTTTGTATCTTGACTGTTCTGGCGAAATGTCGGGGCAGCCGTCATAGTCGTTGTACTTGTTCCAAGATTCTTTTTCATTTGGACAAGAGTCAGCATCATCAGGTATGCCGTCATTGTCGGTGTCAATTATGACATTTCCAAGTGGCAAGACGTCAGGGCAGCCGTCATAGTCAACGTACTTGTTCCAGACCTCGTTTTGTTCAGGACACATGTCCATTACGTCTGGTACGCCGTCGCCGTCGGTGTCAACCTGTATCATGTCATTGTCAGGGCAGCCGTCAGTATCCTGGAAACCGTTGTAGTTCTCAGCAACCAGTGGGCAATCATCAGAGGCATCTGGGATGCCGTCATTGTCAGAATCTACTACGGATGACTCAGAAATCGTGTCAGGGCAGCCGTCAGTATCCTGGAACTTGTTGTATGTTTCCTTTGCAGTCGGACATGCGTCTATTGCATCTGGAATTCCATCTTGATCTCTATCATTAGTTGAAATATAATCGTCAGGGCAGCCGTCAGTATCCAAAATACCGTTGAACGTCTCCGGCTGGTTCGGACAATGGTCATTGTAGTCATTTATGCCATCGCCGTCGGTGTCAGGAATCCCTTTATCGTTAATTACATTGTCAGGGCAGCCGTCAGTATCCTGGAACTTGTTGTATGTTTCAGGCACTAATGGACACTCATCCAAACTGTCAACTATTCCATCAAAGTCAGAATCGACTGAAGTGATGTAATCAGGATAATCAGGGCAGCCGTCAGTATCCTGATAGCCGTTATATCTTTCAGGTACTAGTGGACACTGGTCTACAGAATCAAATATGCCGTCATAGTCAGAATCAGACTGCATAGGATCATCAGGGCAGCCGTCAGTATCCTGATAGTGGTTCCAAGTTTCTGCAGTAGAAGGACATTGATCTAACGTATCCCTAATTCCGTCACCGTCCGAATCCAATACTGAAATGTCTGGGCAGCCGTCAGTATCCTGATAGCCATTTACAGTTTCAGGATCTAGAGGACATCGATCATTAAGATCATCAATGCCATCACCGTCAAAGTCAGATCCCAATAAACCGGATATGTTGTCGGGACATCCGTCAGCGTCCTGGAACTTGTTGTATGTTTCCTTTGCAGTTGGACACTGATCTAAATAATCTAAAATTCCATCCTGATCTCTATCACTAGTGGAATCAAGGTCAGGGCAGCCGTCAGTATCCTGGAAACCGTTGAATGTCTCGGGCTGGTTCGGACAGAGATCTGAAAAGTCATTAACACCATCACCGTCGGTGTCAGGAACTCCCTTATCAGAACCTACAAAGTCAGGGCAACCGTCAGTATCCTGGAACTTGTTAAAAGTTTCTTTTACCATAGGACATTGATCTACACTATTTGGAATGCCATCAAGATCTGAATCGTTATCAGTAGAATAAGGAGGAATGTCAGGGCAGCCGTCAGTATCCTGATAGCCGTTATATCTTTCAGGTTCTAGTGGGCAAGCATCATCAACATCCATAATTCTATCACCGTCTGCATCATCCAATGTTCCACCAAACGACAGAATGGAGTCAGGGCAGCCGTCATAATCAGTAAACCTATTGAAGGTTTCGGGGTGATCAGGACAGATATCAAACTCATCAGCTATTCCATCATTGTCTCTATCATCAAAAGATAAATCCAATGTGGCATCAGGGCAGCCGTCAGTATCCTGATAGCCGTTATAAATTTCAGGTTCAGTTATGCATTGATCAATTTTATCTTGAATTCCATCATTATCAGTATCAATAAAATCTAGATCATTTATAGAATCAGGGCAGCCGTCAGCGTCAAGGTATCTGTTGTAGGTCTCAGAATTCAGGGGACACTCATCCAGATAATCTAAAACACCGTCACGATCTCTGTCACCATGACCGTATGAATCAGGGCAGCCGTCAGTATCCAAAATACCGTTGAACGTCTCCGGCTGGTTCGGACAGAGATCAACCAAGTCGATAAAGCCGTCGCCGTCGGTGTCAGCTGCACCGCCACTTCCGCTTCCAGATAGTGTGTCAGGGCAGCCGTCAGTATCCTGGAACTTGTTGTATGTTTCCTTCACACTCGGACAGAGATCTATGTGATCCTCTATTCCGTCATAGTCTTCGTCATACCATGGAACAAAATTCGAGGGACAACCGTCTATTGCACCGTCATAATCCTCATGTAGATTTGGACATGAGTCAAGAGAATCAGAAACTCCGTCATTATCTAAGTCATCAAGTGCAAAAGCAGGATTAATTGGAACACTAGTTAAGGTTGTTACAAGTAACAGTAGAAACGGTAATGAATGTATTTTTTTCAACGCCTAGAATTATCTTGAGGATCCAGTTATTAAACCTCACTCTAGAATCAGCTATAAACATCAGGAGTTTAGAGAAAAGTTTCCATGTCAGATGAAAATCACGATCAATTTAAGTAAAGTGAAACACGATCTCAATTCATGAGTTGCTCTGGTGAAACAGTTGAAGAAGAAGAGCAATTGATTCAGATAAGACCGGCGATCACAGCCCAATTAAAAAAAGCAAAGTACGGAGTGGCGGATCATTCAACTGTAGGACTTTGTCACTGGACAAAAAAATCATTCAAACATGAAGGGAGCTGCTACAAGCACAAATTTTATGGCATTTCCACTCACAGATGTATGGAATTTTCGCCAGCTGGAATGTATTGTGAGAACAGATGCGTGTATTGCTGGAGACCCATGGAATTTTATGATTCAATGAATATGGATTTAGAGCAAGTTGCAGAACCTGTGGATATTTTGACAAAATTGATGGCAGAAAGAAAAAAACTGATCAACGGGTTTTATGGAGATTCTAGAAACGACAAACAAAGATTGGATGAATCATTGTTGCCCAGTCATTATGCAATCTCACTATCGGGAGAGCCCACAATGTATCCAAAATTACCAGAACTGATCAAATATCTAAACTCATTGAAACAGACAAAGTCAATTTTTCTTGTAACAAATGGACAAGAGCCAGACATGATTCAAAAATTACAAGATGAAGATGCACTGCCAACACAATTGTACCTATCAACAAATGCTGCAGACTACGAGTCATTTATGAAGATAAACAAACCAAGATATGACGATTCGTGGGAAAGATGGAACAGAACGCTTGGAATGCTAAAAGATTTGGATACGAGAACAGTTCTAAGAATTACTTTGATTAGAAACTACAATGATCAGAAAGAATCGATTCCAGCATTTGCAGAAATGTTTAGAAAAGCGAGTCCGCACTTTATCGAAATAAAGTCATACATGCATATTGGACGCTCGACAAATAGATTGGAACATGAAAACATGTTAGAGATGGACGAAATAAAAAAATTTAGCTCAGAGATTGCAAGACAAAGTAAAATATTTTCCATAATGGATGAAAGTTTAGTTTCAAGAATTTCAGTCTTACAGAATAACGACCGAATGATTGATCGTTTTATTCCTACTTATGCAAATACCAATTAGCGAATTTTTTTAGTGATTTGTATCGGTGAGATAATTTGTTTTTATCTCTAGCTTCTGCGAATGTTTTGTCAGAATTATTTGGAATAAATATCGGATCAAATCCCCAACCTTCCCCCACAGGAGATTTAGAAATAGAACCAAGTAATCGTCCATCAAAAGATTCCAAAGTTTCACCATCAAAAAAAGTGATTATAGAAATAAATTTTGCACGTCTGTGATTTGTCAAGAGATTAAGAATTCCTTTGTTTCCAATAGTTTTGAAGACATATGACGAATATGGGCCAGGAAAACCATCAAGCTCATCTATGAACAATCCATCATCTTCTATAATGAGAGGTTTCTTGAGTTTTGAAAATGCGTGTTGGGCTTTTTTTCTTGCAATCTCATGAAGAGAATTGGATTGTATTTCCTCTAATTCAGATTTTGAAAAACCAAGTTTAATGTCAAAACCGTGCAAAATTTTTTTGGCCTCATCATATTTGTGAGGGTTAGAAGAAACAAAAAACAGATCAGACAACTTCTGCGTATCTACCCCGACTTTCTATATCAGAGACCAGTTTAGTGATTTTAGAATAATACACATTTCCAACCACATTTTTGTATCCACGAAGGAAATTTTTCCAGGAGGACATCATAATTTTGGCATGAGCGCTATTGAGAATTTCTTTAATTAATCTCAAATCAACAGCATGATCTTCAGGTTTGATAGTATTTTGAGATAGACCAAAATCTATCACAAACACTGTTTTTTTGAACAAAATGAAATTAGAAGTTGTCAGATCACCGTGCATAACTCCGTTTTTATGTAAAATTCCAACCAGTCTTCCAATCTCTAAAGACAGTTCAACAATTCTAGATTCGGGAAGATCATGAACAGTCGTTCCAGAGATTTCTTGCATGATTATGGAGCTGGTTTTTAAATTCACAAAGTGGATTAGAGGAGTAGGAACACCCAGAGATTTTACAAGAGAGATCATTTGTGATTCTTTAATTGTTCTTTGTTTACGAATTTTTGAATCAAGTGAAGGGTTACGATAAGTTTTTGTCTTTCTGATTTTCAAAATTGCTTTGGAGTTTTGCCATTCAGTCTTATACAGATCAGCCTCTGCGCCTTTTTTGAATAATTTCATTAACGTTATAACCAAAGGAATTCAATAAAAGTTGATCATGGAAGAGGGAGAAAAAAGAATAAAGCAAGAAGATTGTAGTGAGGACACCCTAGGCCCAGGAATTTTAACATTGACCAACAAACGACTAGCTTTTGATAAGACTAATGCAAGAATAATGGATTTTTCAAAACATTTTGGTGAGACGGTATTAGATATTTCATTAGAGAATGTAACGAAAACATGGAAAGAGGGACTGTTGATGAAAAAAGTGTGCTTTACTTCAAAAACAGATGAAGGAGAGAAAACCTACAAGTTTGGAGTATTCAACACAAAGCACTGGCTAAAAGATATCGAGAAACAAATGCTCAATTGCAAAAATTAGTAGTCAACTTTTACCGAATCCAGTCTCCAGGATTGTCTCACAAAAGTATCTTTTAACATAGCACCTTGCTTTACTTGAGATTCTAAAAGTCCAGTCCAACAAATTTGACTGCCGCAATCACCAGCATACCGCATAGGAACTGCATAGAATTTGCTCCGATGACGCTTACATACATCCTTAAGCATCTCAGACAATCTTTTGTTTGCGGCCACACCTCCAACTATCATCAACTCTTTTTTTTGTGTGAATGACAGTGCACGCTCCACAGTCTCACTGATCATTGCAAAGGCAGTTTCTTGTAAAGAATAGCACGCATCAGTTTTATTTTTCTCCGCTGCAGATTTAGTTGCAGACAACAAACCTGAAAAAGAAACATCGTTTCCTTTAACGGAATATGGCAGCGGGACATAGTTAGAAGATGAAGACGCCAATTCCTCAATGTTTTTTCCACATGGAGAAGCAAATCCAATGGATCTCCCAAATTGATCAAGTAATTGTCCCAAGGTAATATCCAAAGTTTCACCAAAAACCCTCCACTGTTTATTGAGAAATGCCAATAACATGGTATGTCCTCCAGACACCAAGAGTACCAATGGGTTGACAGACCCTGTCAGTAATTTTCCCAACTCTATATGACCGATTGCGTGATTTACAGGGTAAATCGGGATATCATGAAACGAGGCCAAAGATCTTGCGACCACAGCCCCAACACGCAGACAGGGTCCCAAGCCAGGACCTGCAGCGTATGAGATCATATCAAGATCTTTGATTACAATTTTTGCCTCTTGAAGGCATTCGGATAAAACCATTGAACTGTTCTCGACGTGATGACGAGACGCTTCCCTGGGATGAATTCCCTCCCCGTCTTCTGGACGATAGATCTTTCGTACATCGGAAAGAATTTTGCCCTTATTTCCAGACTTTTCAAGAATAGCGCAAGAAAACGTATGGGCCGTACTTTCAATTCCCAGACCTAGCATATCATCCACGACTCAAGGTAGATACTATTTTTATCACGTCACCATTCTTTAGTTTCTGATCACCGCTTATCCTTTGCTTAGTTTTACAATCTATTGCATGCAAGAAACCTTTTGCAATGTCGGCGTGTATTAAAGCGGCCAAATCTTTCGCAGTTGAATCCTGTGGGAGTAGTTTTGCATCTGGCAACACTACACCCTCTTTGTTAATCAGTTTAGTCTCGTCCTCAACAGGGAACACAGTGATGAACTTTAACGAGTCGAAAACGGCGGAGTTTAGAATTTTTTGAATGCCAGTTGAACCGATCTTCGAAAAAACAGATTGTACCAGATCCAATGCCTTTTGTTGGGGTGGCAGGATTTCCTTACCGTCTGCAACTGTAAAGGATTCGTCACCAGAGGAATAATTCACAATTCCAGCTTTTGATGCCTTTCGTAAAAGGAGCTCTGTTTCTGCACTACAAGGAACAATAACGTCAGAAATCTGTTTTAAAATATCAAGGTCCTGACAAAGATCTGCCTTATTTGCAGCAATAATCATAGGTTTTGTATTACTTCTAAGTTCTTTTACGAATTTTTCAATATCTTCATCTGCCCACTCTTTGGGGTTTCTAGATACAAGTCCTTGTTTTTGTAACACTTCATGAACCTGAAAATCTTTAATCCCAAGTCCAGAAAATCGCCTCGCGATACCATCAGTTAGTTTTGCCCTTTTTTGATCTATCTCACGAGTGATCTTATCCCATTCCCTCTTTAGAATATCTACAAACCATTGATCAAACTCATCTTTAACGAATTCAATGTCTTCCAAAGGATCATGTGTTCCTATAGGAACGGATTGTCCCTGAATATCAGTAGTACCTGCGATGTCAACAACATGAATTAAAACTTCGGCCTGTCTAGCATCATCAAGGAATTGGTTACCCAATCCCTTACCCTCATGTGCACCAGGAACCAATCCAGCCACATCAATGATTTTTACTGGAATTAAACGAGTGCCATCAATACAAAGAGGATTATCATGCTGAATTTTAAAATGTGTGCAGGCACATTCAGATTTCACATATGCTACGCCCACATTAGGTTCAATTGTGGTAAATGGAAAATTGCCTGTCGCCACAGAAGTTTCAGTTGCAGCAGAAAAAAATGTAGATTTTCCAACATTTGCCTTTCCAAGTAAACCAATTTGCAATACTGTAAAACATCCAATTCTACTTATTAGTATTGCAGAAATTGTTTAATCTGATTAAGTATGGTTTTCCATCATGTCGATAGTGATAACGGGCAATCCAGGGGTAGGCAAACACACAATTGCGAAAGAGATTGCAGGCAAATTAAATCTGCCAACATTAGACATCAACACGATTGCAAAAAATTCAGGATTACTTGAAAAAAGCGAGGACACTAATGACGTAGATGTAAAAAAACTGAAAAGAATAATGGGTCAAAAAATATCTGGAGAAAATGTCATCGTAGGACATTTGGCGCCATACGTTTTAGATAAAAATCAGGTGACAATTATGATTGTATTAAGAAGAAGCCCGTATGATCTAATCCAAGTTTACAAAGAAAGAAAATACTCCAACAAGAAAATTAAAGAAAACGCAGGCAGCGAAATATTAGGAGTTATCGCACATGATGCAACTCACACGTTCCAAGAAAAAGTTTTCCAGATTAAAGTCACTAATCAGAATATTTCAAAAACGGTTGAAAAGTCAATGAACCTAATTCACGGGAATGATAATTCCGACAAAGTAGACTGGCTAGGACTAGTGACAGACAACGATGACTTGAAAAAGTTTTTTGGTCATTGATTAAATAACGCATCCAGATTTGTGTAATTACTTGTTTGAGATATCTAAAACGGATTTAGCCGGAAGGATCGGTACCATGTATACAAATCATGGAAAAATTGAGACGCCGGCATTTGTTCCGGTGATTCATCCGGTAAAACAGACAATCCCATCTAAAAAAATTAAAGAGATCGGATTTGATTTGGTTATCACCAACGCATACATTACAAGAAACAGTTACGGAGACAAGGCGATTGATGAAGGAATTCATCAAATCATAGATTTTGATAAAGGTATAATGACAGATTCTGGAGGATATCAGGTATTAGAGTACGGAGATGTAGAAGTATCACCTCCAGAGATGGCAAGCTTTGAAAAAGGCATAATGACAGATTTTGCAATACCCCTAGACAAACCTACTGGATACGGCATGCCAATCAAGAAGGCAGAAGCATATGTTAAGCACACACTCAAAGTTTCAAAGCAAACATTAAGAGATAGCGAGAAAAATGGCCAAATTTGGGTCGGACCAATTCAGGGAGGAGAGCATTTTGAACTCGTTAAAAAATCTACAAAAGGTCTGATAGAAATCGGTTATCAGATGCTTGCACTAGGAAGTCCAGTTGAATTCATGGAGTCATATGAGTATAGACTACTGGCACAGATGATTGTTGCGGCAAAAAAACAAATGCCGCATTCCATTCCGTTACATCTTTTTGGCGCAGGTCATCCACTCACAATACCATTTGCAGTTGCTCTCGGATGCGATACTTTTGATTCAGCTTCATACATGCTGTATGCCAAACAACTGAGATACATTACAGATGACGGTACACGCTATTTGTCAGACATTACAGTATTCCCATGTAATTGCGAAATTTGTTCAAAACATACTCCAGATGAATTTCGCCAATTAGAAACAACTGAAAAAATAAATCAGTTGGCAATCCACAACCTTCATGCAATCAAGCTAGAAGTCGACAAGGTAAAACAATCTATTCACGAAGGCAGACTATGGGAATACGTGATAAAAAAAGCAAGAGCACATCCAAAACTGTTTGAAATGATAGAAGTGATGACTGAAAATTATGAATTCTTAGGTTTGAGTACACCAAAGTTCAAGGAAAAAGCTATTTTCTTGTATGACAAAGAGGATCAATATCGTCCCGAGGTCCAATCATTTCATAAAATTGTCAGAGAATTCAAAACAAAAAAGACCAAGGTGGCAGTAATTAAAGAATTCAACACAAAACCAGGCTACCTGTCTCAGCAATACATCGGACTTAAAAAGAGAATCAAGGATTTCGAATCGTTTCAAATTTGCCAATACAACCCACAATTAGGACTCATTCCAATTGAGATATCAGACATATTTCCAGCTGCACATCATGAGACTTCAAGAATGGAATTCGAACCCAAGGAATTCCCCACATTTGAGAAAACTTGGAAAGAATTTTTTTCAAACAATACTTTTTCAGAGATCCACTATGACAAAAAGGATGAATTCCTGAGTTACTTTGTTAAAAGTTTGTCAAAAGAGATCAAGAAAAAAACTTTTGTAAAATAAAAATAAGAAAAAAGAATGTGCTAAAAGACTAAGCTTACAGTGCTGCGTCTTCTGCCCAACCGTTGATGAAGATACCGTTTTTGTGAAGAGGTACTGGTTGTCCAGCGGTGTAATTCATTGGTCTCATCCAAAAGATTGATTTTGTTGGGCATACACCTATGCATGCACCATCAGAAATACATCTCTCTGGATAAAATACGAATGCTTTACCTCTCTTCCAGCCTTCAACAGGTTTTACTCTAAGGACATCGGGACCAAGTGTTGTACAGATTTCTACACATAGTGCACATCCGATACATCTTTGTTCATCAATGTCTGGAAGTATTGCTATTGGCATTACAACAATCAATTCTACTGGTGTCTATTTAAACCATGATTGAATATCATAACCCTGTTATGAAATTGATCGGCCTAGAAACAAATGCGGATAAGACCACTTTAAAAAATTTAAAAAACAAAAAGATACGTGATGTGCACGTTTATTTTCTCATTGCATCAATTTGACCAGAGGTTACCCAATCGAGTAATTCTGCTGATGATGGATTAAGGTCTGCTTTCTTGTTCATAAGATTGTTAACCCAAATCCAGTTGATTTGGTTCAAAAGGGGTTTGTTTCCTTCATCGCCTGCACGAGTTTTTGCTACGACAGCTTGATCTTGTTGAGCTATCCACTCATCATAGGTTCTTCCCATGAGGATCGAATCTTAGCTTACACTAATTAAAGCTTTTGGAGATTCCATAGTAAGCATAATGATTCAATCTATCCTAACAAGGTTTTAACGTAGATAAAATTTCAACTTAATTCTTGGATGTTAAAGTTTTAGGAGCCGCAAACGAGGTAGGCCGATCAGGATTTTTGGTTAATTGTAATGGTACAAATCTGTTATTGGATTACGGAGTGATGTTTGGAAGAAGAGGATCACCACCACAATACCCCATACATGTGAAGCCAAAAGACCTAGACGCGGTAATCATCACCCATGCTCATTTAGATCATTCAGGAAACGTTCCATCACTGTTTGTAAGCGGCAATACAGATGTCTATGCAACACCACCAACGTTTGATCTTTCAAAATTGTTGATCAACGACATGTTAAAAATAGAAAAGAATGCTCATCCATTCGATCTGCCAGAACTAAACAACATGATGAAAAACGCAAAGGAAGTGGGTTTTAAGGAAAAAATAACCAAAGGAAACGCAACTTTCGAATTTAGAAATTCCGGACATGTAATTGGTGGAAGCACCGTGTTGGTGGAATCGCAGGGAAAGAAACTGTTCTATACGGGAGATATCAAAACGAACGGTTCAAGAATGCTCAAAGAGATGGATTTGGACATAGGAGAAATAGATTTCCTAATCACTGAAAGCACGTATGCAAAAACTGAACAGAAGCCCAGAACCGAATCAGAAGCAGAGCTAATAGAATTTGCAAACGAGGTAATGGACAGAAAAGGAATATTATTCATCCCTTCATTTTCGGTTGAGCGCTCTCAGGAAATTGCTTGCATTTTAAGAAGTGCAAACTTCAAGCACAAGATCATCATGGATGGAATGGCATTAAAAGTAAACGAGATCATGTTTAAACATCCAGAATACCTCAGAGATCCAAAAGTATTTTCTGAAGCAATCAAAAGTGCGACGGCGATTAGAGAACATTCAGAAAGAAAGAGAGCGATGGAAGAACCTTGCGTGGTGATTTCACCAGCAGGAATGCTGGTTGGGGGAAATGCAGTATACTATCTACAGCAACTGTCTTTTGATAGTAATAACGGAATTGCTCTAGTCTCATATCAAGGAGAGGGCACACCAGGAAAGAAACTACTAGATACAGGAATGGTTTCAACCAGAGGCAAAGATCTTCATGTCAAAGCGCAAGTCAAGCAATTCCAATTTTCTGGACATGCAGACAAAAAAGAGCTGTTTGACATGATAAAAAGAATCAAAGGAAATCCAAAGGTGTGGACTGTACATGGAGATTCTGAATCGTGTGATCTTTTTGCCCAAGAGATTCATGAGAGATTCGGTTTTGATACGTATGCGCCAGCAGTAAATGATGAAATAACCATCTAAGATGCAAGATTATTCTGTAATTGATGTCGAAAATTCGATCAATAGTGGACAAGTGTTTCTATGGAGAAAAGACGGAAATTATTGGTTCGGTGTCAATGGTCAAGACATCCTACAAGTAAACAAAACTGGAAAAATCAAGTCCTTTCAAGACTACAAGACAGATTTCTTTAGGAAAAAAGACAATATTGAAGAAATTATCAAGACGATTTCAAAAGACAGGACGACAAAAAGAGCAGTTAAACAATACATCGGATTGAGAATACTTGAACAAGACCCATTTCAATGCTTAATTTCCTTTATCATATCTGCAAATTCAAACATTCAAAAAATTAAGAATAGCCTGGAGAAAATATCAGAAAAGTTCGGAACCAGGGTAGAATTTCAAAATAAGGAATTTTTTTTGTTTCCCAAACCTAAGAAACTTGCACAAGCATCGATTGAGGAAATCAAACAATGCGGAGTAGGATATAGAGCTCAGTTCATCAAAGATGCATCCGCATTAGTTTATCAAAAGAAGATTGATTTTGAACATCTAAAGAAATGCGAATACAACATAGCAAAAGAGGAAATTTGCTCTATTCCAGGGGTTGGAAACAAAGTTGCAGACTGCGTTTTGTTATTTTCTCTAAACAAGCTAGAAGCTTTTCCGATAGACAGATGGATAATCAAAATTTTAGAAAAATACTATTCAGAAAAATTTCAGATTGAAACTAAGACCATTACACAAAAACAATATGTCATTATGCACGAAAAGATCGTCAAGCATTTTGGACCATTCGCAGGTTATGCACAACAGTTTCTCTTCAAAATGGAAAGAGAGAATAATCAGAAAAAATGGCTCTAAACCCTTAAAATGGCAATTAATTGCTAGGTTTTTGGGCCTATAGCTCAGCATGGATAGAGTGTTGGACTTCTAATCCAATGGTCAAGGGATCGAAGCCCTTTGGGCCCACTTAACAAAATTATTATTCTTATTTGAAAGGGGATTTTTGTGAAAGATTTAGAATTCAAACTGAGTTCAACTGACATTCATCAAGGTTCAGAAATCAAAGGAACGATATCAGTCTCATATCCTGGCAGATATGACGGAGTTGTGATAAATACTCAGATTTTGGATTCCAACGAGCACATCATTTACAAATCATATAACGGAAAAAAAATCTCACAGAATGTTTCTAGATTGTTTATCAACAAGGATGTGATGACAGATGACAAGGCAGAGTTTACTGCTCAGATTGATTTTGAGCCAAAGCAGGAATATGAGATAAAATTCAGAGTGTCAATCATAGAGCAACACAAAGAGATTGAAAGTAAGATTATTTTTGGAAAATATTCTATCTAGAACCTGCTTTTCTCTACAACTATCGAGCCAGTCATCCAAGGATGAGGTTGACAATGGTAATGCACTTCTTGTGGTTCTGTAAACAGAAACTCATAGGTATCACCAGGTTTAAGAACTCCCGTAGAGCCAAAGTCGCCACTGTATGAATCAGCATGTCTATGATCTGGAGTGACAGTATGTGCAGTGTCATCACTGTTTGTCCATATTACATTGTTACTGAACTCCAACAACGCAGTAGCATGATTAGGAACATAGTTGTCATTTCCTTCAATTACGGCACCGGGAACAATATCTATTATCAAGTCATCTGCGGGATGCAGAATGTGATCAGATACGGATGGCTTAGATAAAGATTCAGGAAGATAAAATGAAGTGTAAAATACAACAGATACGGACATGCCAATAATTACAGCTATAACACCAATACCATATGCATGGCTTGACATAGAAGAGCTCACAATTTTTTAATCGCCCAAGTTCTTATAAAGCTTGTTTAGAATTTTTGAAGATATTATCTATCAATAAATATACATCGACTTGCAAAGGAAAAACAAAATAACCTAGAAACCTGCTTGTTTGGACAAATCAGTTTTACAGTATCACTCTTTTTGCTCAGACTTGTCCTCATATTTTGCACTTAGTTCTGCAATTTTTTCAGACTCATCATATTCATCAGACTCGACAAGTTTTGGTCTTTCGTCAGCTACAGGAACAGGTGCGGGCGGTGGAGCGTTCTTTTGCTGTGCCATGGCATAACGATAGACATGGAAGAATGCTGCAAACACAAGCAAGATGATTCCAATAAAGAACAATGAGATATTCTTCATTCCGGTTAAAGCCGCATTATATGCCGCAATGTTCAGGAATACCTGGAATGCTAATAGTGCAATCAATAACCAGTTAATCCACTTCTCAGATAGATTTACAGTAGCAACTTTTTGAGGACCGTTGGTTTTTGCAAGCTTTGATTTTCTTTCAGCCTCATTTGCTAGCTTGATCATCATATAGGTAAATCCGAAACCCAATGGGACCAACAATATCATTGTAGAATAGAAGAATATTGGATCAATTACCAAACGTTCTACCAATGGAATGGAGATATCTGGTGAGATATAGAATCCCCAGTAAGTAGTGACCATGATTTGAGCAAGACTGGTAATACCAAATGCCGTAATGATCGGTCTATCCCTCCAAGAGAATTTCTTATATCTGTCGATGAACGGAATTAGCACGAACGATATAATGAACAGCAATGGCCAAAGCAAGCCAGTAACAAACTTGTCATACTGCGTCCTCATGAACGCATAGATTCCAGTGAGATACCACTCAGGAACTGTCACGCCAGGCGGCACAGTGGGCTCAAACTTGAACCCCATGTCAATTGGGAAAACCCCACCCGTAATCAAAATAGCACCACCGATTGCCATAACCATAGGTACATCAAATACCAAGAATCTTGGGAAGTGTACAGCCATGAGTCCAAGCATAACGATTGGCAACAAGAATACATGTTGGGCGTAAAACCTCAAAACAAAGTCAGAGAACCCACTGCCTAACGCAGCATCACGAATAGTCGGTCCCACTACAGGTATAGACGTGGTCAACGAAGCAGCAATACTAATTGCCAATTCTGCCCTTTCACTGAAAATTACATCATATCCTGTAAAGGCCTCAAGAATAGTAACAGTACCTAAGATAACTCCAGTCATCCATAATACTTCATTTCTGATTTTGTATCTTCCACTGAAATATTGATAGTATAAGTGTAGAACTGCTAATAGAACCATGGCATTCGAGCCATGATAGTGAATATTTCTAATATGAAAACCAAATGGTACCTCATCGTTGATAAACTGAACACTGTCCCATGCTCTGTCCAAAATAGGCTGATAGTAAAACATGAGCAAAGCACCCGAAACACCAAGAATTATGAATACAATGAATGTGAGCATTCCCAAAAAGCCAAACGGACTGACAAACCTTGCAGGAAATGAGAATTTGATTGCAGTAAAAATAGTTCTGTCTACACCATCCCACAGCCAGTAAAGAAGTGCTACGACTCCTGTCCTTCTCTCAAGCGAAACGGCCATATCCAATAACTCCATTTTCATTTGCGTTAAACTTAGGTGGCATGATATACACCAATCCTGCCGAATCAACTTCCAAAGTAAGCTTAGGCAATGTATCTCCGGGTGCAGCCTGTACCGAAGCAGGACCGACAAATGCCGTTCCAGTCATAGGATCATACATACTACCGTGACAAGGACATTCGCCTCTTTTTCTGCCATCATCAGGCCAATATTTCCACAAACACCACAAATGTAAACAGATCATACTATAGGCTCTAAAGGCCGAAGCATCGGTTTTCCCTCCACCTAATTCCTCTGGAAGACGAATAAACTGCCATTTACGAAATGCCTCAGCATCAAGTGCGGCATCACCAGTTGCAGGATACGTAATAACTTCTGCATGATTAATTGGATAACTATTGACATCGGCCTGAGTGCCATCAGGTAGAATTACCGGAACTCTTTCCAAAGAAGCCTGATTTGGATTGGGCATGAAGTTTCCAAACGGAACAAATGGAGCAAATGCTAGACCTGTGCCTGCAGCGCCAATTAATTTCAAAAAGTCTCTTCGGGATAATCCGCTAGACTTTTTTGTCCCCAGCTCCGACATCCAAGCTCACCTTCGCCAAATTGTTTATAAATCTTATTCAATTATTTGGCTGTTTTTGTCTGAAAATGAAAATTATAACTATTCCGATTGCAATTCCGATCGCAATTCCGATCGCAATTCCAGTACCAAAAGGAAGATCAGCGGATGCAGGGGTCACTGCTACAGGCACAGAGGTTATTTCAGGCATGGGTTCAGATTCAGGAACGGACACCGTGTTTTCTTCTGAAGATTCAGGTACTAATTCAATCAGAACATCCCGTTTTTCTAAATCAACAACCATTTCTGAAGAAATATTTGAGAACTTAGCTGCTAGTGAAATAGGTTCAGTGACAGATGAGCCGCCAAACAGAGTGGAATGAGTAAGCAGAGTATACGTTCCAGTCTGGTTGATTGGCACATAAAGTACCGTTGACGTATCATCCTTGTTTTTCACTGGAAAAAAGCCGCCTCCTTGACTGAAAGCTGAATTGCCGAGCCAATCAAGAGAAGGCCACCCAAGGAAATGACCGAAAACTCCAGATGGGACATTTGTTTGAACAATCTCTCCAGATGGATCCATTACAAACACAGAAAGATTAGTGTCATCGCTAATCCATGAAAGTTCTATGGAAGCAGAGTTTATCGATTCGTCCTGAATATCAAAGTAATACTGTCTCCAGTCTCCTGCCATGTAACGATTGGCCATATCAAACGCACCTTTGGTATATCCATTACCGTATAGAACATCTTTACTTTCCAACCCTTCTATCAGAATTGAAGATTCACTATCAGTTACAGGTTGCTTGATCACAAAAGATGTTGGAGCATTCACTACATGATCATCACTTTCAAATGTCAGGAATCCCTGATAGACGCCAGTCTGCAGATCATTTGGAGCTACCAACGTCACATCCACCGTAGAAGAATTCTTTGGCGGAATCAAAATCGTTTCTGCATCAGGCCAGAGTAGAGGCCATTTTTCCTTTTCGTAGTAACTTGCAGAAATTGTATAATCCATAGATGTTGAATTCATTTGCGTATTTCCCAGCCAATACGAATATCTAGTAGGTACAGGATAAACCCCCACCAATGGAACACCTTCAAATTTTTCATTGGGTTCTGAAACTCTTAGCTCCTGAACAGTTCCCCACGAGCCAGCTCTGTTAACCATGGACAATTCATCGTTGTCAACATTTGTATCATTATTGATATCAATCCAATCATAAACATACAAAGAAGAAATTTTGAGATCGTCTGCATAGATGTCAGACGTATTATTCATGAAGTCAGCAAAGGGGAAATTCAGATTTAGAATCATAAGTGACGACTCATCTGAAATTGGATTTTCGTCGTTGAAGAACTCATCAAGATCAGATTGCGAAGTGACATCTGACAGTTTGACATAGTTTGGTACAAATGTGTTATTCAATGATGAATCAGATTGCCTAGCAACAGTGGTTCCGTTAAATTGAGTTTTTGAGATCAATGAAAGAATTTGAGGCGTTATATCTATTGCAAGCGTGTCATTGGTAGGATTTTCCACGGTGAATGTGGCAGTAGTCCTATCTCCAGGCAGCAGATGACCGGCAAACCAACTTGTCATTGGAAATGAACGAGCGGGGAGTTCAAATCTTTCAAACCCGATTTCAGTTGAATTGACCTTGCTGATGGCAGGCTGAAGAATATTTTTGATGTTGTCATATGAACCGTCATTATGTACTATGAAAACACCGTCTTTCCCATGAACGTAATTCAAAGCAGATTCAACATTCACGATCCCAGATCCCTGAGTCAAAGGATCGTTGTGCAGATCAGTTGCGGTGGACATAAGAATATTTTTGATATCAAATGAATCATAGTCTTGCGATTGCTTTCTCATTTCCTCCATCAGCACTGCAGCACTTCCCGAAACTAATGGTGCAGCCATACTAGTTCCTCCAAATAATGAAAATGACTCGGATTTTGAATTCTTTTCTGTTTTTAAAACGTTAGACGGAGTAAACCCATGAGCACCGATGCTCATGATATCAGGTTTGGGATCACCTATCGGGCCAGGACCCCTACTGGAAAAATCAACTACATGGTTTTTGTGATCAGTGCTATTGCCAAAACGCGGCTGATCTTTAAACGGACCATATCCCACAAACACATTGTTTGTTGTAGCACCAACAGAAATTCCAAACGGGGATGCATTGGGCAATCCAATGGTACCATACCCATGACCAGAATTCCCGGCACTGGAAATTATCGTTATGCCGGGATAGTCATCGTCTAAAGAGTGCGGAGTTGCCAACACACTCAGAACCAACGATAGCACATCCATTCCGGGCGATGCATTGAAGGATGGAAAGTTGGAAACGCCCCAACTGTTTGAAATCACGTCAACTCTTGGTTTGCCAGAAAATTTCCAATCGTTATCATCATTTTCAAATCCTGCGGCCCATAGCCATCCATAAACAGTATCTCCAAACCATAACGCCTTAACTGGAACAATCTTTGCATCGGGAGCCACCCCAGTAATGGAATATGATTTTGAGTTGTTGTAAATGTCATATGTTTCCTGACCGCGTGAAGTAATTGATGCAGCGCTAGAAGTGCCATGACCCATAAAATCAGTCATCAATCCAAAAAATTCACCGTCAGGATCTATTGCCGGCAACAGCGTTCCGTTGATTGCATTAAGGGAATCGTCGACATATGTGGAATTGTTTCTGATTACTCCGTATACATCCAAAACCTGTGCACCAAAGGTTCCTGCACTATAGTCATTTTTTCCATCATCGTTGGAATCATAGACTAGAAATTCATTCCCACTACCCAGCACAATTGGCTTTTCATCCGTAAAATCAAAATCATAGTTTGCCTTCTCATCAGTCGCCAAGTCAAATCTAGTATAGTCCTCCCAAGAAGTACTTAGATCAGGAATCAACGTGTCATAAACTCCAGACAAGTACGAGTCCACTAGAAGTACAGGCACCACCTGTATTCTGGCCATGGAACCTTGCAACCCTCCCTGATAAATTACACCAAGGTGATACTCCCCACTTTTTGACTTTATGTAATTTCTGTTGTCATCGCCAATTTTCATGTCCACATCCAAAGTACCGTTGAAAGTAACAGAATTCCCAAGCTGTGGGAAAAAGGAATTGTAAATCGGTATGTCGCTGCCTTTCCCACCTTGTGACACGTCAAGAAATACGCCATCGCGCGTGACATATGCCGATGAGGTCATGTGAGAGGGGATAGGTTTGCTGTAATTTCGAATTATCTCATTTTCATCTATGAATGCGTAGAACGTCGCATTTGTCAATACAATCCCTTGACCGTCAGAATCAAGCATTATCGGATGGTTAATTTCATCCCTTGCAAGAGAATGCTGAATGTCAGGATTGGAGAAATCCACCCCCGTATCCACAATTGCAATAACAGTGCCATTGCCAGTTGCACCATACTGTTTTTTGGCTAAACTTGAACCAGTGATATTGCCAATTTTTGATGCATCCTGTATTTCAGCATCAGACGAATGAAAATCCAACTTGAAGTCTTCGATTACGTGATATCCACGGGAGATCAGACCAGATGCGGACTTTTCAGAAAGAACGGATACAGAAAAGAACCCTGCATCGGAATTTACATGGTGTATGGAGCTAGATTTTAGAAAGCTATTGTTTTCCAAACTTTTTCCAAAAACCAAGTATCTCTTGTAGTCATTTTCAACAAAAAAATCTGAATCGATTCCAACTATACCAGAATCAAAATTTAGTAGACTTGGAACACCGTTTGCATTCATCGTATCAGCGTCAATAGTTGCATGTGAGCTAGCAAGCGTGGAAGAAAAAAGAAGAATTATGAAAAACAAAGTAGCCACTTTGGGCATAGGTTGGTTTTAACTTTCTGCATTATTATAATTATCTTCTTCGAGCAAGAATCGCGATCTGCAAAGCAACGATGATTCCTATGGACGCAATGATCGGAAACAGCAAAGAGTTAAGCTGAGAGGAGGCTTCGCTGATGAACTTGACTGACGTCGATATGGTGCCTATGCTCTCGTCAATTTTTCCACTTGCCTCATCTAGCGTATTATCAAATCCCTCAATTTCTGACTTGAGCACATCAAGTTCGTGAGATGTCTCATCCAAAATCGAATTCAGGTTGATTATTTGATCAGAAATTCCCCCCAAATCCTGACTTAAGACGGTAGTTGCGGCAGAACCGTGAGACGTGACCCCCTGACTGAAAGCTACCACATGAAAAACATGGGTTCCTTCCTCAACAGGAGTATAATCTACATAGTACAAACCCTGATGCAGCGTCTTAAACGAGCTTGAAAGCAGAACGGAAATTCCCGATGGAAGATGCACGTGAGTAGATCCCAACAACTCAGAAGGTTCGTTTCCGACCAAAAGTCCGTCGCTGGTGGTCTGTACAAATACTCTAAGAGACTGATTGATGGCAGAAGTTTCTGGAGCAAAGACCAGGGTGCTGACATGTCTTTCTACTGGCACGTCCAAAAGATCAGTCGTGGAAGAAAATTTCACATCGATTTTTTTGGAAATTCCGTTTTGCTCCGTACTGATTACCTCAACGGTATACGTCCCATATGGGAAATCCGTGGAAGGCTCTGGCCATGTAAGCAGATCATAGTTAAATGAACCATCAGAACTGGTGGTAAGCTGATCAAATTTTGCAATTGACTCATCTGGAGCAAAAATTCGTATGATCAGATTTTCCTCAGGCAAGCCGTTACCATAGATTTGCAGATTATGCTCAGGAGAATAGACCTTGCTGTTTGTAGAAAGCTCAAATTCCTCTGAAAACGAGCTCGGAATGCTTGAAAGCAATAGAACGGCCAAGACAGAACATAAAAGATGAATTTTCAACTTAATTGATTAATTGCCAACTTACTCATAGATATTACTTCTGAAAAAAAACCATGCATAACTTTCGTTAGAAGGTATTCAAAAAAAGGAAAAAAGGAAAATTAGAACTAGTATCTTACTTATTGTACAGTTATTGTTGTGCTAACTGGAGGCGATAATGCCGTTGGATTATCTACTGACTCCCATACAAATGCAGTTGCTGTGTAAGTTCCTGCTTCTGTTGGAATCCATGATAATGCTGGGCTGAATGATTGACCTTCAGATAATGAACCTGTAATCCATGCTAGTGATACTGTTACGCCATTGCCATCCTGGATCTGTACCAAGTATGCAAATGATTGCTCTCTATCCTGACCGTTTGCTAAGTCAGCACTGATTTGTACCTGTTGGTCAACAGAGACAGCATCTAAGCTGTTTCCGAATGCATCAACGGTTCTCAAGCTAGCAGCTGGTGCTCTCTCGAGAGGTGGTACTACGGTGCCAATTAGTGTAGTGGCAGTAATATCAAGTTCATCGGCAGTTGTGTACGGATCTGGTAGTGTATTGTCCTCATATTCTGCAGTGACAGTGTCACCTTCTGCGACTCTGAGTCTGTGACCAGATGACTCGTCAGCGACTGTGAAGAACACAGTGCCCTCGAATATTCCGGTTGCCTCATTAGTCTCAGTTACAGTAAGGTCAATACCTCCGGCATCGGAGTCAGACCACACATCGACATCGAAGTTGTCGACTGATTCTGGGTTTAAGTTCATGTCTGGATCAATAATTCTTACTACGCCTGTTCCGCTAGCTGGATAACTTGCTTCTAACCATTGTACTTCACCGATATTCCATCTGATAAGTGCTGAACCGACTACTGTTTCATCCTCTGAGAATTCAAAGGAGACTGTAAGTCCGTCATCGTCATCAGTTTGTAGGAATCCGTCTGTTGGTCCTGAATTATCAGCTGAGTTAGTTGGATTTGTATCAAATCCGTTCGCATCACCTGTGTCAGCATCACCATCAGCATCGTGTCCAAATCCAGTGAGTATGATCTCACCAGTGAAGATGCCTGTGTCAGTACCTGTTTCGACTAGCTTGTACTCATTGATGTCATGACCTCTTGTAGAGATCTTGATTGGATCAAGTGAACTACCACCGACCTCATCAATTAAGTCGCCATCGAAGTTGTGATCAGGTGCGACTACGGTTATGTATACTTTATCAGTCCAAGAGTAGACTTTTTGGTCAAGTTCTACAGTTGCTCCAAAGTTTGATGTAAAGACAGTTACGTTGATATCCTCATCTTCTTGACCAACGAAGTCACTACCTGATGGTCCCCAATCAGTATATTCTAAGACAATTTCCTCTCCTCTTTCAAGGCGGTCACCGTCTAGTTCTTCAGGGATTTCAATGACAATCTGGAAGATTCCAGTGGAGTCACCTGTCTCTCTAAAGTCTGTTGGTTCTGGATCAAATGATAGTCCGTTGTTGCTTGCTGCACCACCAAGGTTACCCATGGATAGTGTTGCTGCATCAGAGTCCCACTCGATAACATCGAGGTCATAGGTCTCTGCTGCATCATTGTCAAGGTCCCAATCGGGTTCAATAATAGTGAGTATCATGTCGCCACCAATGATATAGACAGATTTGTCTGATTGCAAGACACCGTTTCTGAGATCAAATGTTGCTGAGTCAGTTACAGTGTTTGGATCACCTGCTGCATCGGTTGGATCAGTGTACTCTACGGTGATAATATCACCTTGTAAAATACAGTAGTTCTCACCAGTTGCGGACTGTGAAGAAAATCTGCTTAATTCACTTGTGTTTGCGACAGTGGTATCAAGAGCATTGAAGACTGCGGTATCAGGACATACTGATGAAGCTGGTCCATCTGTGTATCTGATAGTAAAGTCAAGTTCAAAGATTCCGGCATCAGGTGCGATCTCATCGATTGCACCAAGAAGTCGGATTTCTCTATCATCGTCGGTTGCATCCCCATCTATTTCAGGAATACCTGCGACGCCACCGTTGTCTGCATCATCATTAGCAGAATCAAATACAAATCCGAGTGGTCCGTTTGCGACGGTTTCAACGACTTTGCCGCTGTCACCAACATCGATTACACCAGTCTGCTCTGTGGAACCTCCAGCATATGCTAGAACTACCTCGTCAGAACCTCTGGATACTGTAATCTTTACAGGACCTCTTGGGTCAGTAGATGAATTGTCTAATGCTATTACGTCAGAACCTGCAGCTGAGATGTCAAAGTCTGGATCGTTGACTCTGATATGAACAGTCAAGTCTCCGTTTGGTAATGTCTCAACGACTTGATTAGCATTGCTATCAAGGTTATCTAGATTACCATCAACTCCAGTTACGTGAACTGGGAATAGTGATGCTCCAGATGGGGTGTTAGTGTTGAGTGCACCGCCAAAGTCAGCAAGGGAACCCCATGGTACTGGATAGACAGTTCTGTCTAGGCTGATAGAACCAGTGTTGGCTCTGATGCCTGCTGAATCACCTACTTCGATGATTTCACCAGATGCATCTCTAAAGTCTAGATAGTTTACTTCAATATCAGTACCTGTGGTGCTTGCTTTTGCACCTGCTGCGTTAGATCTGTCACAATAGTTATCTGGAATTTGGAAGTCTCCTGTGAATTTACCTGAATCAGTACCTGTTTCTATAAGAGTGAATCCTGTAGAACCAAATCCGTCATTGAATGAATTAAAGGCTGTAGCACATAATGAACCATCAATGGTTACACCCTGTGCGGCCCATATTTGATCATCAAAGGTAATGTTTAGCAATGAGCCTAGTGGACCAAATGATTGGGTTCCTAGACCTGCGACACCAACAGTTTCTACTGCTGGTTCGACTGCATTGTTAGCACCACCAACGATGGTATAGATTTCGATTAAATCGCTATCTACATTCAAGTCGGCATCTTCAAGTGTAATTGCAACTGTATCTGCAACTTTGTATGTATCAAGATCAAATGAAACGATTCCGGAATGTGAAGGAGCCTCTTCTTGGTCACCGACTGGTGTAGTTACACCGTCTGCTCCCAAGTCATTGTAATCTACTCTTAGAGAGTCTTCATCAGTAAAGTCCTCGATGACGATTAATCCTGGATCATCGCCAACTGTGCTAAGATCAGAATATGTATCTGCATCAAGAATGTTTAGCTGATTAAGCATTACGTATTCGAGTGAACCTACGAATTCTCCTGTGTTATCGCCGCTTTCTTCTAGCTCCATTCTGACAATCATATTGTCAACTCTTTCGCTAGCTAAAACGCCGTCATTGAAGAATCCGAATCCGAAGAAGTCAGCTACCATTGGAGTTACAGCATTAGCTGGATATACATCAGCACCACCGCTAATGTCCAAATTAAAGCTAACAATCAATGCATCTGCAGCTTCGAATGATGCTGCGTTAGCATTGGTTGCGATATTTGGACCGACGAGTGCGTCAGTAAGCAAGACTGTACCTTGAAGATCAAGGTTCTGCCATGCAGCTGGTGAAACTCCATTGATAGTAAGATCTACAGAGTCCAGTCCTTCAAGGTTACCATCATCTGCAAGAGATCTGATATCATAATTGAATGATCCAAATCCTTGGAAATTGACGGCACCATCAAATGGTGCTGGACCATGTAGGTTATCTCCTACGGTTCCATATGTAATTACAAAGTCATCGCCATCTACTACAGGAATATCAATTGCAAATGACAGATCGTTGGCTGCCATCAACCTATCACTAAATGCCTGAACTTTGTCAGCGATCACTAGTGGTAAGGCTGTAGGTCCTACTTGATCAACAAGCGATACATCTGTTGCAGCGGCCAATGTGGTTGGTGAACCAATTCTTACAGATGGAATCAATGGGATATTAGGATTGTTTAGATCCAAGTCCTCATCAAATCTACTGTTCAAGTTTAGGTCATCATCCAGCAAGACTACTGGAATCTCTTCACCAGAGCTCCATTCGTCATCGATTGGCTGAATATCAATAGATGCAAAGTCGTTTGATACGAGTACTGTGTATCCTGTATCATCATAATCTACAATTGCGGAAGTACCTCTCTGTGCTGCGCTATTAATAGACAACACTGAGTCATCTTGCTCATCGTATGTTGCAAAGACTCCGCTGTTAGGGCCGAGTTCTGTAACGGTTACGAATGTTGGTGTTGCAAATGCGCTAAACTGTGAGTCGCTGTTTCCATCGACTACCAATATATCGCCAGCTAGTGCGTTTTGTGCATCAACATCAAGTATGAGAATTCCACCATCTTCAAAGAGAAGATCATCTAGAATTGGTACGATATCAGCAGAGATTGTTCCGTCAAAGGCACCAGCACCACATACAGCGGTAACTCCACCTGGAACGTTAGTATATCCTGCACATGCTCCAGCATTGTTTCCACTTTCATCGAACACTTGGTATCTAGTATCGGAACCATCAGTGGTAAATGTAATTGAATCCTCATCGGTAGGATCAAAATTCAACTCCATATCAGAGATGGTTACGTGTACTTGAGAACCAGGTGGGAATGAAGTGCGGTCAAATGCGGTATCAATGTATCCGTCTAGTGTATCAAAGGTTAGTGATGTTGTTTGAACATTGCTACCTTTGTTATACTGAACGATTACGTTACCTGTTGGATTGAAGTCATAGGCCTGAATGAATGGGAACATACCGACGTTTACGCCGATTTGACCATCTGGAGCAGGAGCTCCAGCTACTGCATCAGACAGATCTTTTGCTTCTCTAACTACGTTATTGAAGAGATCTGCGCCGACTGCACCAGTACCTAGATCACATGTTGGTTCTGTGAATGGAACAACGTTACCTTCTATTCCGGTTACTGCAGTACCACCTGCGACTGTTCTTGGAATCCAGATACCTTGGGTATCAGTTACGGTGACTCCAGCAACAGTTGAGAGGTTATTACAGAATAGACCGAAATCGAGGCCTGCACCAGTATTAGTGGTAGCAGCCTGGTTACCATCAGCTACTATGGAAGTGTTCTTGTCTGTAATATATGCATACCACAAACCATCTACTCCCTGAGCCATACGGACAATTTTTCCGTTAACGGTAACATCAGGTTCTCCTTTCAATTCATCAGTTTCTTTGATATCAGAGTCATTGATTACAATTTCAATAACTTGAGCACCACCAAAGTAGTTGTTATACAGTGAGTTTTCTGCGGAGACAAACAAGTTAGCGTTGGCTGCATGGGCTGCTGGCATCATAGATGGAGCAGCGATAACCATACCGCCTGCTAGCATTATTGTCATAAGTGTAAGACTAGTTATTTTACGTCCTATTTCGTTATTCATGTTATTGATTTTTTTCTTAAAAATTAGTATAAAAGCCTAATGAACGAATTGTCCACAATTAGTCCATTTTTTGTAATTATTTTAATTGTTTTTCAAATTAGATATATTTTTTAGAATATTATTTTTAATTATCATTATTTAATAGATCAATTGTCAATTGATCGTCAGATTTTTTAGCTTTTAATTGAATTTAATAAAATTTTTATCGCCTAATTTACGCCTTAGTTTCTTTTCTCAACAGACTTTTGTACAAAGATACAGCGTCAGGTTCATCTTTAGGTCCTACAATGACAGCAGAACCTTTTTTCATAAAGCTTACAGACAACTCATTAGTTCTCATAGACAATCCCAAATTCCCCTGATTCTCAACTACAAATCCTCTGTCTTTTGCAATTGAGGTTACAGCGTTTACATCTAGATCAAACACATCAGTTGGAGTGATAGAATATGTACGCTTTCCCCGGTTTCTGCCACATAGTTCTTCTAGGATTAGCTCTTCCTTGGCCGTAACTTCAAGTTTTCCGGTTCCGCATATTGGACATTCTTCTGCTCTGAACGTCCTAGTACTGTTAAAATCTAGATTTTCCAAATCAATATGCAAAATTCTTTCAGACAGACTTGGCTCTTTTCCAAGGAGGATTTTCACAGCTTCTGCTACTTCGATGCCTCCAACAATTGAGAGAATTGATGGATGCACTCCCTCAATGCTGCATGTAGGCATTGAATCCTCATCCAGCTCTGGAAACATACAAAAATAGCATGCGGTTTTTTTTGGCAAAACTGTAAATGCCTGTCCGGAAACTCCGACTGCTGCACCTGTGACAAATGGAATTCCAAACTTCACACATGCCTTGTTTAGTGCATACCTTGCATTAACACTGTCAAGCGCATCAATTACGACATCGCATCCTTCTACGACTTCCAACGCGGTATAGTCATTTACAGAGACTGCCATCGCTTCAATCTTACAATCAGGATTGAGCTTACGCAATTTTTTTTCGGCTGCCTCGACTTTGACGCGACCGACATCATCTTCATCAAACATTGTCTGTCTGTGTAAATTCGATAGCTCAATCACATCCCTATCAACAATACGCAAGGTTCCAACGCCCATTGCAGCCAGTCGAGACGTGATGGGATTTCCCAAGCCACCGGTTCCAACTACACAAACTTTGGCATTTTTTAGCTTCAGCTGTCCATTATATCCAATCTCTTCAAGCATCACCTGACGCGAGAACCTGTCAAGTTCCTTTGCAGACAATTCTTCCGAGCCGCCAGCTACTGCAGGCAAAATGTAAATCTCATCACCATCTTTCAGAACAGTCTTCATGCCGTCAGAGAATTTTGCGTTCTTTCCGTTGATGTATATGTTAATTAGGGAACGAGGAGTGCCGTCAGCCTCCAACACCCTACGTTTAAAATCATCACCCATTATTTCTGATACCTTTGCAAATGCGTCAACCAGAGAATCAGATGATACATCTATTTTTTTTTCTCCCCCACTCTTGTTTAGAACAGATGGGATCGTGAATATGATGGAGGTCATCAGTTCACTGCCGCCGATATTTCGCCTACGTCTGCCTTCATTACCGCAGGCTTTTCCAAGACTTCCATGATTGATTCGGTAGCCTTTAGCCCGTTGCCCGTGACATAGCATATCACCTTGTCATTGGCATCAATCTTTCCCTGTTCAGCCATTTTTTGAAGCACAGATATCGATACTCCTCCAGCAGGTTCTGTAAATATTCCTTCAGTTTGCGCAAGCAGCAAAATTGCATCAAGGATTTCTTTGTCATTGCACTCTTCAGCAAATCCGTTGTACTGCTGCAATCTTTTCAGAACGTATCTCCCATCCCCAGGATCTCCAATTGCCAGGCTTTTTGCCACAGTATCAGGGTTTTCAACAGGAATTACCTCCTTGCTATTTTTCTTAAAAGCGTCAACTATTGGGGCACATCCATGAGGTTGTGCGGCAATCATATGCATATTTGATACGTCGTCAAGCATCGAGACAGTTTGTAATTCTTCAAATCCCTTGCAGATTGCATTAAGCATTGCACCACTTCCCACAGGAACTACAAGATGATCTGGAACCTGCCAGTCAAGCTGTTCTGCAACCTCAAATGAAAACGTCTTGGAGCCCTCCACATAGTGAGAACGTAAGTTTATGTTTACTATGCCTATTCCTTTGCTGTCACCGATTTGTGCTGCAATTCTATTTGCATCGTCATATGTTCCATCTACGGAAATATAGTTTGCGCCGTAGGACAACGCCTGTGCTATTTTCGCCATTTCTATATTGCTTGGTGCAAACACATGACATGGAAATCTAGCTTGAGCCGCATGTGCTGCAGTTGCAGATGCCAGGTTGCCAGTAGACGCGCATCCAACGGAAGACAGTCCAAGTTCCTTTGCCTTGGATATTGCGACCCCAGCAGGCCTGTCTTTGAATGAGAAAGTGGGATTGACAGAATCATTTTTTATGTAAAGGTTGTTTAATCCTAATTTTTTTCCAAGATTGTCAGCCTTGATGAGCGGAGTCATTCCTGCACCGATACTGACAATGTTTGATCTGCTCTCTATTGGGAGTAGTTCAAAGTATCTCCAGTATGTCTGTTCGCGATTTGCAAAGGTATTTTTTGTAATGGCAGGAAAGTCATATTTTACATCAAGAGGCCCAAAGCACTCCTCACAGACGTACTTGAACGCAGTTTCGTATTCTTTTTTGCATTCTCTGCATTGAAGCGATGTTCTAGACAAGATCTGTGATTCCTTTGAAAACATAGATAAAAAATCCTAATATCAAGTTAAGTATTACTTAATTCAATAGAACAAAAATATACCAAAACACGAGACGATGCGAAAAGAACAGAAAATACACGATATTTTCAAAAACAAAATCCCAGACATCGAACATTAAGGAGCAAGGTTTTTAGAGATTTTGGAAAAAAACAATCAGATGAAAAAAAATGGGGTGATGGGCATCATTGGAGGCATTACGATAATAGTAATCTTAGGAATCATTCTGACAGCAGAGCAAGATTCAGAGACAGATGACAAAAGCATAAGCGAGACAGCCAAAGATGATGAAGAAACCTCAGAAATGCAGGCAAAATGGGACGAAATTGAAAAAATAAAGTTGGAAAACTACTATTTGGAAAAGGAAAGAACTTGGACGACATCTGGACCTTTCCAGATTGATCGCGAGGAATACCGTCTTGGTCAAAAAATATTTCTGGTGATCGAAGGGCTCAAATCAGAAGATAAGGGGCAGATTGCGTTCCTAAGGCAGCTTAACGACACGCATCTCTCAGTATACCAAACAATTCCATTTGACGGGGAAGTAAAAAATCAATTCAACTATTACATGCAGCCAAAGCTCTCGATAATCAAAGGCATATGTTCTGCAGAAGACATTGTTGGAAATTGGGCAGTGGTATTCAGAGGTACTGATTACAAAAGCATAAGCTTTGAGATCACAGACGAGATGATTCCAAACATTAATGAGAACTACGAACATCCAGTGTGTTGAATCATTTCAGATTGTTGTGAAAACAAACTTTTTTACCAGTATGACATGCAGGGCCAGAAGGCTCTACAAGATAAATTATCGCGTCATCATCACAATCAACCAGGATTTCCTTTATCTTTTGAATATTACCAGATTCCTCCCCCTTCATCCATAGCTTATTTCTAGAACGACTCCAAAACCAGGAATTGCCCGTGGTTTTTGCAAGCTCTAGGGATTCTTTGTTAGAATATGCCAACGTCAAAACCTCTTTGGTATTTACATCCTGAACAATTACCGGAACTAAACCGTCGCCTTTTTTAAAATCGATATCAGAAAGCGACTTGTTCACACTAACCATTCACTGATCATATATTATAATCTTACAGGAATTTCTTTTTTCTTCAGATGCAATTTAACACCTTTGACGCCATGAGTATCATAGTGAAAAATGGAAGCTGCCAAAGCTGCATCAACATCTGATTCAAAGAATACATTAACCATGTCATCAGGACTTCCACATCCACCGGATGCAATTACCGGAATGGATACGGAATTCACGACTGATTTTGTCAACAGGATGTCATATCCGTCTTTTGTACCGTCACTATCTATACTGGTAAGCAAGATCTCACCAGCTCCAAGTTTGTCTGCTTCCTCTGCCCACAATACTGCATCAATGCCAGTGCCTTTTTTCCCACCGTAAATGAAAACTTCATACCAGAATTTTTTATCGTTTTCTGAAAACATGGTTGCGTCTTCATTTGCCGAAAAATTCCTTTTGGCATCAATTGCAACCACCACACACTGCCTGCCAAATATCTCCATTAGTTCGGTGATGATTTTAGGATTTTTTACGGCGCCGGTGTTTATACCTACCTTATCAGCGCCGTTTAGCAGAATATTTCTCGCATCCTCCAGAGATTTGACTCCGCCGCCCACCGTAAATGGTATATCTATTACGGAGGCCACCTTTCGAACCAGATCTTTGAGGGTTTTTCGTTGCTCGTTAGATGCTGTAATGTCCAAAAAAACCAGCTCGTCAGCCCCCTCACTGCTGTATTTTTCTGCAAGTTCCACGGGATCTCCTGCATCCCTGATTGATTCAAAATGTAGTCCCTTGACAACCCTTCCATTCTTTACATCAAGGCAAGGGATAATTCTTTTAGTAAGGGTCATGAGAACTCTTTTGCCTCCTCAATTGAGACCTTGTCTTCATACATTGCCTTTCCAAGAATCACTCCAAAGGGATTTTTCTGTTTAACGTCTTTGACATCATTTACATCGGATATACCACCACTTGCAATGACATTTGCATTAGGCAGCAAGCATGCCTGTTCCAAAAATTCCAAGTCAGGACCCTCAAGTGTTCCGTCACGACTCACATTTGTCAAGAGGAATTCGGTAAAACCCATATCAAGGAATTCTTTCATGGCAGAAATCAGTTGAATTCCAGTGCCTTTTTGCCAACCATGAATTACGATTTCGCCATCCTTGTGATCAACTGATATCACGATTTTTTCAGGCCCAAGCTCGGACAACAGGGACTTCAGCAAGGATTTTTCCTTAAAGGCAAGGGTTCCCAAAACTATTCGTTCTGAAACTTTTGCCATTTCCATTGCGAGTGATCTGCTCCTCAGTCCTCCTGCAACCTCTACGGAGATAGATACAGCGTCAAGAATTTTTTTTATCATATCCAGGTTTGATCCCATTCCCAGGGTGGCATCCAAATCAACCAAATGCAAGATATCCGCACCTGCCGATTCCCATTGTCTCGCAATTTCTACAGGATCATCGCTGTAGACCGTCTTCTGACTAGGATCTCCTTTATAGAGCCTGACCACTTGGCCGTTCATCAGATCTATGGCAGGGATAATTTTCATTTTTTACACTCTTTGAGAAAATTTTTCAGCATTATTTTTCCAGCAGTACTAGATTTTTCAGGATGGAATTGGGTTCCAAAAAAGTTCTCATGTTCAACCACGGCTGGAACTTTTATCCCATAGTCAGATTCTGCAGTGATAACGTCATCCGAACTTGGATTGACCCTGTAAGAGTGAACGAAATATGCCCAAGAACCATCCTCAATGCCATCAAGAATCTTTCCCGGCTTTTTAATTTCCAGATTATTCCATCCCATGTGAGGCACTTTCAAGGATGGAGGAAGCACTATGACGTTACCTTCTATTACATCCAGACCGGGTTGACTGCCTTCCTCGCTCTTTTCGAAAAACATCTCCATGCCAAGACAGATTCCAAGAACGGGCATATCTCCCACAAACTCACGAAATTGAGTTTTAGAAAAATCCCTAATACTGTTCATGGCAGGATCAAAGTTTCCAACGCCAGGCAGGAGCAATCCAGAATAGGTATTAGGGTTATCAAAGGTGGTGATCACATCAACTGAGGCACCGACCTTCTCAAGAGAGTTTTTCAGGCTAAAGATATTTCCCGCCCCGTAATCAAAAATCGCAACGCTGACCATTACATAGAACCTTTTGTACTTGGAATGCCTTTTTGTTTTTTGTCCGTAGATACTGCATTTCTTAATCCAACAGCAAGAGATTTGATCGCAGCTTCAACTTTGTGGTGATCATTTTCACCATACTTTACAGTCAGATGAATGCAGCTGTTAAGATTTTGCAGTAATGATTGGAAAAAGTGTTCCAAATCTTCTTTGGAAACACCTTCAATTTTGCTTCGTTTAATCAACAGAGTAAGCTTCCAGTATGGGCGTTTCACCAGATCAATTGAAGCCTCTGCAACAGACTCATCCATAGGAACAGACGCATAGCCAAACCTTGTAATGCCGCTTCTAGAGCTCAAAGCCTTGTCAATTGTTTGTCCTATCGTTATTGCAGTATCTTCAATCAGATGATGATCAATTCCATCATTAGATTTAGCGTCAACCTTGAGATCCATCATGCTGTGTTTTCCAAAGGAGACGACAAGGTGATCAATGAAATTAATTCCAGTTTTTACAGAGGTTTTCCCAGCACCGTCCAAGTTTACAGATACGGAAATGCTGGTTTCTTTGGTATTTCGTTTGATTGATGCCTTTCTTAATGCCATATTTCTCAGACCATCAGAACTTGTCTATTCTAAATTTAATACCTTTGGGAGCAAATGAATTGAATCAAGTACCAAAACAGCCTCATGTTGCTCAAACAGTTCAAGTTTTTCAAGAGGATTCTTGCTAGTGCCCATAATCCCGCAAAAAATAGTCTTGTGTCCCAATTCAGTCACTCTTTTAGCCATGATGAAATCCTCCATAGAATCACCGACATACAGATTCAAAGTACTTTTCATGCCTTTAATGGAATTCAACAAAGGTTCAGGATTTGGTTTTGCAAGTTCCCTTGATTCATCTTCAAGAAACACTGAATTCTTCAAGTCAAATTTTTTTAGCATTTCTTTTAACGAATAACGCACAGATTCTTTGCCCCGTCCAGTGACCATTGCAATATTTGAATCAAATTTTTTTTGTAATTTTTCAATCAACGAATTATTTAAGATGACATCGTCTTGTTCGATTAATCCAGGCTCAAAAAATTTTGAGGGTTTGTTAAACAATTTCTCATACAATTCAGGTCCATAAAAAAGCTGATCAAATATCTGATAAAGCAGGTTTTGATCATGAGGTCCTGGAAAAGACAGTATTTTTTTGATTTCAGAGACATCAGTTAAAGTTTCAACGTATTTCTCCACGGATACAATGCCACTAGAATCAGAATTTCTAATTGTATCAAAAACAAACGTCAATTGATCTTTTTTTAATTTGTTTGCAGCAACCAAAGATAGAACAGCTGCATATGTCAGGTCAACTTCATCATTGAATCCCCCAGTGGATTTGAATCCATCAATTATCTTGAAATCTACATCAATCGCATCCTCTATGTTTGCAAAATTTTTCAAAATGTATTGAGTCGTCCTAATAATTGCCAAATCATATGACTTTGTTATGTCAATTAAAACGCCATCACAATCAAAAACTATAGCATCGATTTTACATAGATCTTCAGTTGCGGAATCATCGATATGAATTCCATTAGATTGTTTTGTAAGAGTCATCCTAACAAATCACGTATAGCCAATAGGAATTTGGAATTCATTTCTTTAGTTCCAACGGTGACCCTTAAACACCCTTCATGATCTCCAATTTTACCAAGCTTACGAATCGAAATACCTTGCTCTGCCAGAGCAGAATAGACACGTTTGTAGGAACCGTGAGCATCAAAGAGCACAAAATTAGCCTTGGAATCAAAGACTTCAAAGGCATCGTATTTTTGCAAGGTTTCAACAATTCTTTTTCTTTCAATCTTTATTGTTTCAACTGCGTCGTTCATCAAATTTGATTTTTCCATAGCCTGAATTCCAGACTCTATAGTGATGGTACTTACTGGATATGGATACTGCACAATGCTCATAAAAACATCAGTAAATTTTTTGTTTGCAATAAAGTATCCTAGCCTCAAACCAGCTAAGCCAAATGACTTTGAAACAGTTTGGACCACAATCAGATTTTTGGTAGATTTCACCATACGCGCGAGAGAGTAGTCGCTGAATTCACCATAGGCCTCATCAATTATCACAAGACCGTTAAAAGATTTTACAAGTTTTTGCAGTTCATTTTTTGAGAATTGGAATCCCGTGGGATTGTTCGGGGAGTCAAGATAGAGAATATCGGCTTTTTTTGATTGCTTTACAAAATCATTTACATCCAGTTTCATTTCATTTGAAAAGGGAATGGAGATTAGAGAAATTCCGTAAAGCTTGCATCGTTCCTCAAAGAATCCAAAAGTAGGTTTTGAGGTAAGAATTGTGGTTTGCTTTGATGCAATGTTTGAAAGAATCAGATCTAAAATTTGATCAGAACCATTACCAATTCCAATCATTGAAGAAGGCATCTTTACAAATTTAGAAATTGCATCAATTAGTCGCTCCACTCCACCAAGAGGATATTCTCGGATGTCAGAGACTTTTTTTGCAGATGAAATGATGTCGTTTTGAAATTGTTTTGAGATTACATGGTTTTCATTTGAATCAAGCTTTGCAGAATCTTGTATTAACTCAGGTTTTTGATAACCTCCAATGGACGAGATTTTTTCTATTTTCTCTTCAAACCAACCTTCTTTCATTCCAATCTACCTCTAACTGCATCATAGTGATTAGTAAGCCCTTCAGCTTTTGTAAGTACTTTCATATGTTTGGAAATTTTAGATAGTGATGATTTTGATGAAATTACACAAGTGCTAATTTTAATAAAATCCATAACAGATAATGAACCTCTGATTTTCCCAAATCCGTTGGTAGGAAGAATATGGTCTGAACCTAAAAGATAGTCACTGGCAGCTGACGGAGTATCATCACCCAGCAATACTAACCCAGGAGAAGTGATTTTTGACGCTAGTGATTCGGATTTCCGGGTCATAATCTGAAGGTGTTCAGGTGATAGAGTGTTGGCAAGTTTAATCATGTCAGAATTGGTTTCACATATGCCAATAAATCCATTTTTTCTCAGACTAGTTTTAACAAAAGAACTCCGTTCAACGTTTGGAATCAATTCCAATAGAATTTTGTTTACGGATTTTGCAAGTTTTTCAGAAGTTGTAATCAAATAGCAAAACGTGTCACTGCTATGTTCAGCCTGAGATACAAGATCCAATGCGATAAATTTAGGATTGGCAGTAGCGTCTGCAACAATACCTAATTCAGTAGGACCTGCAAGCATATCAATTCCAGTTTGGTTACTAACCGCAGATTTCGCGGCAGTTACAAATTCGCCTCCAGGGCCCACAATTTTGTCAACCTTTGAAATGCTTTTGGTTCCAAAGGATAATGCAGCTATAGATTGCACACCCCCAGTTTTGTAGATTTCATCAGCACCACATACATCAGCAGTCACCACAGTCAGCGGATCTATTTTTCCGTCACTATTTGGAGGAGATACAACTACGATTCTTCTCACACCAGCAATTTTTGCTGGAACAACAGACATTATTACGGAACTAGGATATCGCGCCAAGCCTCCAGGAATATAGCATCCAATGTTTTCGAGTGGAATGAATTTTTTGGAGACCTTTATTCCATCATGATTTACTGTAATGTCTTTCAACAAGGATTTAATTCTGGATTCTGTTTTCTCAAGCCTCATTTTTGCCAATCTTAATGCTTCAAGTTCAGTCTTTGAAACTTTTGAGTATGCATTTCTGATTTCCTGTTTGGAAACACGTAGTGATGAAATGCTTGCGCCGGTAAATTTTTTTTCGTATTTTCTAATTGCCACATCTCCATTTTTTTGAACGTTTCTGAGAATGGATTCAACGATTGTTCTGCTTTTTTGAGATTGTTTTGGGGTAATTCGTATTGCAAACTTTTCAACGTTGTTGATTTTGATTATTCTCATCAATTTTCTTCGTCGCGCTTTATCTCCTCAAGTTCAAGTATTTGTCTAGGTTCATGAACCACGAGACCTTGAGCAATTTTCCTCAGATTTGGAATAAGTTTGTGAAATTCTTCTTTTCGTATTACTGTGTTGACTCCAAACCAGCCTTGTTCGCTTAGCGGGCTTATAGTAGGTTTTTTGAGAGAAGGCATCTGCGTCAAAAGTTTCTTTAGGTTTTTTTCTTCAACATTTAGATAAATGTGTAAGAACTTTCTGCCATGAACGGCACCTTTCATCAACGTAACAATATCAAATATTTTTTCGCGCTTTTTAGGATCTTTTAATGCCTTTTTATTTACTATCAAATGAGCAGTGGAAGTTAGAACCTCATCCACAATTTTCAGTTTGTTTTGTTTTAGCGTTGTTCCGGTTTCGGTAACATCCATGATTGCATCAACATCCTCAGGAGGTTTAGCCTCAGTTGCACCAAATGACAGGTGTATCTGCACGTTCTTGTTGGTACCGAGTCTCATCCAAGGAGTTACGATCAATGGATCTTTTGAACCGTGATACTTTTTGTATGATTTGCATTGTTTCAAAAAATCTGAAGCAGTGGTTAGATATTCTGATGAAATACGCAACACCTTTTTCTTTTTTCCATAGTCTGCAATCATGGCATCAAGATTCTTGTACCTGTATTTTTCAGGAAAGGCAATTACCAGTCTTATCTTCCCATACTCTAGATCCAAGATAGGTTCAACATCAGAATTTGTCTCTCCTACCCAATCCTTGCCAGTAATTCCTACATCATACAGTCCTTCGTCAACAAGGGTCGGGATTTCCTGTGGACGGAGCATTTTAACAATGATGTTCGGATCATCCAAATACACACGATAAGTTCTGTCTTTTCTATTTACTTTAGTCCAGGATCTTTCCAATAGTTTGAAAGTAGCTGCTTCCAGACTTCCTTTGGGAATGGCAAATTTTACATCAGACATTTTCAATTTTTTGACTTTCTATCTATATAATAGCATGTTTAAAGTGTGGTTTTGAGTCAGATTTTTTGATATTGCGTTAATAGTGTTTTGTAAGGAAAACATAGTATTACGTTGCAATACTCAAAGATGATTTTAAAAGTTTCATAGAACCAATTGCAATTATACAATTCAAGATTGTGGGATTCCTTGAAATGTAGGACTCGAGTAAATTTTTACTGATTAAATTTACAGGAATGATCTCTAAATATGGAAATGATGTAAGACTTATGTGCTTCCAAAAACACTACAACAAAAAATTGAGAATGATTTGGAAAAACAAATTGCAACAGCCACAGAATCTACAAATTTTGAATGATGAACCTACAAACTCTTGAATGAGTTTAAAGAGGTGTTTTGATGGTTAGTTAATTATAGATATTGGATAAAGTGTGAACACGTAGAAATTGTGTTGAACGCAATAAGATCTTTTTTTGGATTCATTATAACTCACACATAATCTAGTTTTAAAATTTAGTTTCTTTCATCTTAAAATTTGTTTATTGGAAATAAATAACAATAAATTATTAACAACATACCACTATGATTGGCATACACGGGAGTCTAAAGAATAACTAATCGGGTCTATCATATTATATGGGTATATATTATGACTCCATAATGTGGAAGCCTGATCTACGTTTCTGGAAGGCTAGGGGAACTGATTCTAAATTATTGTTTTGGAAATAAGATGAATGTACGGAAGTATTTTTCTTTTCCCCTAGGGTAAATGATAAAGTGTGAAATGACTGCGATGAAACACAAGACATGATTATTGTTTTTTCTCCATCAACGTCTTAAAATAATCAGAATAGCTTTGTGTTCCCTTGCTTGTTCTGATTTGTTTTCGTGTTGCCTCATCCACCATGATTGGTACGAATTGCTTTGCCATACACTAAGGCAAGATAAGTTATTGAATTTAAGAGACGGGAATTATTTCATACTGTCTTGATCATGCGGTTTGATTTGTTGCCGACTCCGTATGATGTTCTTTTTGTTTTCTACACATATCGACAACATCGATTATGTTGTGCTCTTGAATGTTCAATGATGATGAACTTTCAAGTCTCTTGTTTTTCTCATCCAGTTCGTCTTTTAATTCGTTGAATTTCTTCCCAAGCAATGCAGCGGAAATGTTGATGTTCTCTCCGTTTGCATACTTCATCTTTGTATCCTGTGCCTTTAGAATGATGTTAAGCCATACGTGATCATTTGTTTTCTCGTATTGGGTTGCGGCCTGATGAATCACCCATTCCAGATTGTTTGAAATTTCCTCCTGATATGCCGAATAATTTGATTCTGAAAGGTCTCTGATCCATGTATTTTCTCTGTTAAGGGCTGTCATGTCTCTGTACACTGTGGATTCTGAAATGTCGTATCCTGCCTTGGTAAGTTCGGATTGCACGGTGAAGCGATTGACTGGTTTGTCTGACTTTCTTAGTTTGGTTATCGTCTGCTGGATACACTGTCTTCGAAGTACGATATCATCAAATGGCATATGCTTGATTTTGGAAATTATTGAATTTAAGAGACGGTATCTTGTCTTAACTGGTCATTTGTCCGGTACAAAGTAACCTAAACTGGCCCTTTTTTACGCACGAGTAGTGTCTAGAAAATTATTTGTAAATTTGTGTACTTTCTCAGGTACAAAGGTCGGTGTTTTGTGCGGTTTCTAAAATTAGATATTTGTGACATAACTCAGGCGTTAAATGGCATGTTTCGGGAATTTCAAACCATGTCTCATTTAGCTCACTTTGCATGCCTAAAATCGAGCTAGTGGATCATTTTAGAGTATAATTATAATCTCGACATTCACGCCTGATTTTGAGGCTGAGTCTCATTAGAAAAGTATGAGATGAAAAATAACGTAAAATTCCTAATGGAGATATATTTTTGCAACCTTGTGGAATAAGAAAGAGAACATCAAATCATTTTTGACTGTGATGTTATTCCTTGAAGGAATTTAGAAAATAATTGAAGTATTCTCACTCAATGACAGATGAAAGGGGTATGAAATAATGACAAATCAAAGGTTATTTTTCATAAATATATTCAGTAGTCCAGGTGGTTGTTCCGTTTTTTGATTTTATTGCTTTGATTTTTCTTCCCATTTTATCATATACGTAATCCTCTTGCTCATCAACCGGTCCGTTCTCAGCTCCACAGTGGGTAATTTTCTTGGTTAATTTTCCGGTTTGATCGTATTTGTAGACTTCTGTTTTTGTTACATTGCCCTGACGATCTTTTTTGACAACTTTTGTTTTCTTTGAATCGGGAGGAGCAGAATATTCATGCTCCTCTGTATGCTCCACATTGCCCCTGCTGTCTTTTCTGGTAACTTTTTTTATTCTTCCATTGGCATCGTATTCGGATTCTTTTGTACTGTGAATGTTTCCATCGGCATTTTTTCTTGTTGATTTTGTTTCTCTTCCCTGCGAGTCATACTCGTATTCTTCTGAAGCACGATTTCCACCATTTCCGTCATGAGTTGATATTTTTTTGATATTTCCTTGAGAATCGTATTCGTAGTCTCCAGTTAAAACTACGTCTCCATTCTCATCTTTCCAGATCTTTGTTCTGACCTTCCCATCCTGGCCACGTTGGTATGTCCAAGTGTATTTTTTATCTCCGGACTCATCATATTCATTTATGTGTACAATCTTATGGGGCTGCGATTTCATCTGGCCTTGGGCATTCTCAACAGATGCCACAAAAGAAGAGTTCAGGACATACATGTTTTCAGTACCAATTTCCAAATAATACGTTCCGTCTGCTATTCTCCTCTGCTTTTCCTTATCGTCGCAATCATCCATTCGTAGATCTTAGTGCTGCTTGATTTAAAACTGTGATGGTTTGGAATCAGTTCATAAAATTCACTTGATGTTGTACTCATATGATTCTGAGTTATGCAGTATGATCCTTGATCTTGCATCTTCAATCAACAGTTACAACATTTTGTTACCTTCAGTGGACTTTATTCCAAAAGCAAATCCGATTCTGTCAGACATCTGGTACATTCTGAACCGCCAGACATTCCGTGCTTGCACGTTGCAACATTCTTGATTTCTTGAGATGATTCAACTTCATTCTTTACAAACCCTGTCAAATGATGAAACTTCAATTCTTTTGTTTAACATTTCATCAAAATCCTCGGGGTTTCTTGCAAACACCTGCGAGAATCCAGGCTTTGTTGATACGAATAATACAATCTGTTCAATCTTCATTTCCGTTAATTCCTTCCACATTCTAGCATACGAACACATCTGAAGATAGTTGGGGTAAAGACATATCCGGAATCCAGGATTTGAAGGCACTTTGCAAGCTGCGGATAGATGCTTATACCATAGTCTTTTTTCGGGTCAAACTTTTCAATTACCTTGTATGTGGAACTTCTCACACGTAGAAATTAACGCATTATCAAATAAAGATGCCGAAAACTCGACAATAATAGCATGTTTAAATTTGCTCAAGCAGTTCTTTAGCGCCATCAAGTGAAATTTTCTTTTCTACAATCATTTTATGGACAATCTCATCTATTTGATCAGTAGTAGCTCCTGCAGCTGCAGCGAGGTTTCTTGCATGTAATCGCATGTGTCCTTTTTGGATTCCTTCTGTGGCAAGGGCCCGGATTGCACTGTAATTTTGAGCCAAACCAGTGGCAGTCATGACACATGCAAGCTCTTGTGCAGATGAAACACCAAGTATTTTTGCGCACACTTTGGATACAGAATGAACATTTGCAATCCCACCAACAACACCCACCGAGAGAGGTATTTCCAACAATCCTACCAAGTTTCCGTCATTGTCTTTACTCCATTTACTAAGAGAGCGATAATTGCCTGATTTTGCAGCGTATGCATTTGCAGCAGCCTCTATAGCTCTGCTGTCCTGACCAACAGCATTTGCTACAGCTATGGTTCCGTTCATCACACCTTTGTTGTGTGTTACAGCGCGATAAACGTCGTTATCGGCAAACTCAAACGCTGCAATTATGTTGTCAACGACCAGTTCTCCCCCAACAGCGTTTTTTTCAAACGTAGCTTTTGCTTTGACAAGCCTTCGTGTAGAATAATTAGAAAGTATTCGAAGTAACGCTCTCCCTCCCGTTATCTCCTCGATTAAAGGAGATACAGCTTCGCACATGGTATTGGTGACATTGGCACCCATTGCATCACCCACATCAATTAGCAATTCCACAATTAGCATTTTACCGGAAGGCGTATCGATTTCCTTGCAAGAGACTTCTTTTGCGCCTTTGTCCATTTTAGACAGGGTGTTACTTTTTGAATTTGCTAATTCAAGAATTTTTTCGGAGTTGTTTTTGATTTGTTCAAGTGCAAAAGGAATGTCTACATCCAGCATTTGTATCTGACCGATGCTAAAAGATTCTTCAGCAGTTACTTCAAATCCGCCCTTGATTCGAGCAATTTTTGCACCTTTTGAAGCAGCTGCAATCACAGAGGGTTCTTCTATAACCATTGGAACGACATAGTCTTTTCCGTTAATCTTAAAGTTCGTAGCAACCCCCAAAGGCAGAGCAAATGTACCAATTGCGTTTTCAATCATCTTATCAGCCTTATCAAATGAGACACCTCCATCGGTATTTTGCAAGATGTCTAGTTCTTCATCAGTCAAATTCGCAAAGCTTGCAACAACATCAAGTCTTTCTCTTCTAGATTTTTCAAAAAATCTTGAAATTGACGAGTCCGGCATTTTATTTCAATATCCTCAATAATTTATCATCCATGCTATCAGGAAAACCTTTTCCATCAGTATTTGAAGTGATTACATAAAGACTTCCATCATCTCCCTGTACCACATCACGAACACGACCTATTCCACTAAGAATTGATTTTTGGGAACTTAATCCCTCTTCAAGATCCAACTGATACAGATTGGTTGCCCTCATAGATGCCATAATGAATGAAGATTCAAAATCATCAATATTGCCAGAATAAAACAAGATCCCACCAGGCTCTATGCTTGGATCATAGCAAAGAACAGCGTTTTCAAAATCATCATTTCCCGAGCATTCATGTTCAGGCCAACCATAATTTTTTCCGGGCTGAATTAGATTGATTTCGTCATTTTTTTCAGGTCCAAATTCTGCTACAAATAGATTTCCAGCGTCATCCCAGGTCATTCCTTGTGGATTTCTATGTCCCAGTGAATAGATTGGAGAATCGGCAAAAGGATTGTCATCAGGGATAGTTCCATCGTCATTGAGTCTAAGTATTTTTCCAGACAAAGAAGTAAGATCCTGAGGTAAATGAGACGCCTCAGAGACGGTACCTGTTCCCACATACAATTTTTCGTCAGGTCCAAATTTGATGAAACCCCCATTAGTAAAGGAAGAACCAGGGATCTTATCAAAGATGGTTTCTGCGCTTTGTAGTTTGTTTTCGCTCTCAGTGATTTTTAAGATCTTATTCCACAGAATTCCATTTTCATCATATGTCAAAAATACATAGATGTGATGGTTATCTGAAAAATTCGGATGCAATGCGATTCCCAGCAATCCCCCGTCAAAGACATCAGCAGGGCGCAGTGCAGCCAAAGGAGATTCCAACAAAATGTCATTTTGAATTACCCTAATCAGACCGTCCTTTTCTGTAACAAAAACTCGATTATCAGACACGGCAATTGAACGAGGCTTATCTAAATTTTCAGCCAAAATAGATACAAAGTCACTTTCAGAATTTGTCATAGGTTGAGGCAAAGGAATTGGATCAGACGGCGAAGTTAAAACAAACACAGAAAATACTATGGCAACAGAAACTACAACTATTTGGATTTTCTTGTCCACAAAAAGATAATCTTTTCAGATCATATTAATTACTTTCAAGAATTTGATAAAGCGTATATACTGCTGAAACTTCATTTATCTTCAGCGGGGTGGGGAAGTCAGGTCATCCCGGCGGGCTCATAACCCGCAAATCAGTAGTTCAAATCTACTCCCCGCTATATTCTATCGGTAAACACAAAACCATGAAACAGATTCGTCAAAATCGAATTTGTCGTTGACAGTTCCAATACGTTGCAAGGGTCTGGTTAGGTGTCTGTGTGCAGAAATTTTTGGAAGATAGAGTTGTTTTTTGATTTTTCTTGAAACCTCAAAAGAGATCTTTTTTGGGGATTTTTTTCCACAGCGAATACACTGAAATCCCTGATGCATGCCTTTAGATTTCATTTTTTTATGGCATTTATTACAATCGGGATTCGATGTCGACATTTTTTTTTCTAGATTTAGAATGTCAAGAAATTCCAAATTTATTATTCTAGGGAAATTTTTTGATGCCTTTCTAACGCCCCCGCCCACACATATTTTATCACCTTTAATCAAATTTGAAGCAACAGTTGACATTCCTGTGGGCTTGTATACAGCACACCAAAATTCATGGGTTTTAGAAATGATTTTAAAAAACACATGACCCCCATTGGCAATTCTTGGCATATTGGAGACAATACCAGTAATTTTTCCAGATGCATATGGTTTCATGTTTTCAGCATTTAGTTCATTTGTCAAATGATCTCCTGTTCCCTGATTAGATTTGAAAATCATGTAACCGTCAAGTTTTTCTTCATTTTTCAGAATTGTAGTAGCACGAAGTAATGAATCGACATTCTCACCCCGAATACCATAAAAAACAGGATCAGGCCCATGGGGCATTATCAAGACGCGTTCTTTCTCGACGTCAAAGCTGTTAAAGGTGCTGGGAGAAGTTTGATCCTGCATGATCTTCACACTTTCAGAAGAGATTTTTCTTTCTTTTCCAAATTTTGATTTTTTTCTATAGCTCAATAATTCCAATGTATGATCATGAAAATCATATCCTATCGCACCTATCGCACCTATCAGCCCTTGTCCATTTCCTTGGAAATAAACTTCCAAATTATTTCTCTTTGCAAATTTTTTCGCATGATCTCGATTGATCAATTGCCACAAAGCTAAATTACTAAATTTAACAAATTCTACAGGAATAAATGGACTTTCAAGAAATACCAGTCCAGGATTTGCCCCATTTTTAGTATCAGAGTATTTTGATATCATGTTTTTGACTTGATTCTTGATCTTGGACGGATTTTTTGTTTTGATTTTGATTGCAACCGCTCCATTTCCTCTAGTTTTCCAGGGTATGTTGGGATTAAATCGAATCAATCTCGGAAAGTCAAGAAAAACAGTTTTTTGTTTCTGCAGTGAATCAACAATTTTGTAGGCGAGAAATGTGGTGCACATTCCCTTAGGAGAGTCAGTATCATCAAATCCAATATTCAGAATTGTCTCTTCTTCCATGATTCATGTTTACATCTCAGACATTTTTACTTGTTGCAGGTTCAATTGATTTAAATTAATAACTCAACATTGCAAGCTGAATTGATCATAATAGACGAAGAACGAATTTTCAAAGAAATTACAGAAAAAAATCCTGCTTCAGTTTCATTAAATGGCCCTGATGGAATACTTCCCCAAGTTCAAGAGACAGCTATGAAGATTACAAAAGAGTTTGACATTCCAGCTTACGTGCTAGCAGACACAACGTGGGGAACCTGTGACCTAAATACAACTGGTGCAAAAATTCTAGGTTCCGAGATCCAATTCAACATTGGACATACGATTAACACGGAATCTCTAGAAGAAAACCTGGTCTTGATTGACGCTTTTGACGATGTGGAATTTGACAGCGTTGCCAAAAAATGTACAGAATTACTGAAAGGTAAAACTATTTCGTTGGTTACAGATAGCCAACACCTACATCAAATGGATAAAGTGGAAAAGATTTTGACAGAAAGAGGAATAGACGTCAGAATAGGGAAAGGTAAAGGCCAGCTTAACGATGGTCAAGTTTTTGGCTGTGAGTTCTATCCAGCATCGGAATTGAAAAAAGAGGTGGACGCCTATGTGTTTTTAGGACAAAGTAATTTTCATGCAGCTGGTATTGCGTTATCGACAAGCCTACCCACGTATGTTTTGGATCCTTACTTTAACGAGGTTAGGGAAGTGACAGAGTTTGCCTTGCAGCTAAAAAAGAAAGCTACTCTTGCAATATACAAAGCAGCAGATGCGAAATCATTTGGAGTGATCGTTGGACTGAAAGAAGGGCAGTTGTCCAAGATTTTCGGATTAAAAATCAAAAAGGAATTGGAAAAAGAAGGCAAAGAGGTTCAGCTGTTTGCGTTGACAGACATCACAAATGACAGATTAAGAAACCTTAAAGGAATTGATGCTTTTATTCAGGTCGCCTGTCCGAGAATTTCTACGGATAACCAATTTGACAAACCTGTATTGTCCACGCCCCAAGCTAACGCCCTTCTCAAAATTTTACGTAAAGAAGACATAGGTGAATATTTGGAAAAACAGCATTGGCTATGATCGCATTACCAGATTTTGGAATTTAGTTTCATTCAACAATTTTTCAAAAGATTTGGATTTTTTTGCTTTAGATTTGTATTTCATGTCATGAGAAATTGCACGTTCAAGAAAATTGAAAGATTCATCGTTTTTAGAAAGCATTGCAAGACTGCACGATTTGTCAAACAGTACATCAGCATTCTCAGGATAATCATTCAATATCATACCACAGCATGCAATTGACTCGTCAAAGTTTCCCATAGAAAATAAAATTCGTTCCTTATGATACAAAACAGTGTTGTATTTTGGAATTTTCATCAAAATGGAATTGCATATAGACAGAGCATCGGCATAATTTTCTTGTTTACGCAGCAATGAGATTTTGTTAATCAGTACGGCCAGATCTTCAGGAAATACTTTCAAAACATCATCATAGCATTTCATTGCATCGTCATAATTTTTTAGTTTACTGAGAGCATATCCCTTATTATTAAGAGCGCTTGCATGATGAGGAATCTCATTTATGATTCTATCATAATATTTTACCGCCTCATTGTATTTTCCTTGTAAGAAAATCCTATTTCCTTCATCCAAAATTGAATTTACCTTTGGATCTGTCAAGCAATCAGTCTCCAGGTCTAATCAAAATTTTTCCAAACAAGCCTTTTCCTGTGAGCATTTTTGTGTGTGCCTCTGCAGCTTGTTCCAACGAGTAGACTGAATCAACTATGGACTTGATTTTTCCTTTTGACATCCAGTAGAAGCCTTGTTCCAACTCAGCACGAGTTCCCTGAGTAGAACCCAAGATGTTAAGTCCTTTAAAGAAAATATGACGTAAATCAGTTTTTGCATCATAGCCTGTTGTAGCTCCAGTGGTCACAATGGTCCCCCCATAATTTAACAATGTTAGTTCTTTGTTCCAATGGGAACCTCCAATATGTTCAAAAATTACATCCACACCCGTTACATCCCCCCAGGGCTTGGTGATTTTTTTTGCAATTTGTCTAACTTCTTTGTGCCAATCATCTTTTCTGTGATCTACAGCATAATCAGCACCAAGTTCCAGACACTTGTCAAGTTTGTCAGGACTTGCCGTTGCAATAACGGTGCATCCAAAAAGTTTTGCTATCTGAATTCCATAGTTTCCAACTCCTGAGCTTCCACCCATTATCAAAACTAGTTGGCCCGGTTGGACTTTGGCCCTTCCTATCAACATATGCCACGAAGTCAACATCGTCATGGACGCTGCTGCTGCCTCATCATAAGATACATTCTCAGGAATTTTAACGACATTAACTTCTGGAAGATGAGTAAATTCGCAATAGCCACCCCAGAGAGGACCAGTTTCAAAACCCCAGATGGTTCGTTTTTTGCAATCATATTCTCGTCCATCAGTACATGCTTTGCAAACTCGACAGGACATATTTCCATGTGAAACAACTCTGTCTCCAACCTGGATATTTTTCACATCACTGCCAACTGCTGTGACCTCACCAGCAGCATCTGTTCCAGAGATGTGTGGCAAAGGAATTGCCAGAGGTTTGCCTCTCATCCCCCAGATGTCATCGTAGTTAAGCGCGGCTGCCTTTACCTTGAAGACTACTTCATTGGATTTAGGTACAGGTATTGGAATTTCTTTAATTTTTAGGATTTTAGAAAAATCATCATCAGTTGTATATTCATCATAAATCAGAGCTTTCATGTATTTTTTCAGATTTTTGAAGATATATGATTTTCCTATGTTTTTGAGACCACAAACAATTATAATCATAAAAGCAAAGTTCACATCATGTCTGAAAATACGATATTTCCAGGTGACAAAATAGCGTCCATTGAAGAGTATGAAGCAGGAAATAATGCCTTTGATGATGGAGATATGGTAAGAGCAGCAACAGTGGGTGAAAAAGACATTGACAAAGAATCAAGAACTGCCAACATTAAACATCCAAAACTCCTGTCAATTCCTAAAGTTGGAGACATCATTATTGGCACAGTTGCAGCAGTCATGTCATCCATGATTGCAGTTTCAATAGATTACATTAATGGAAAACCGACCACGTCAAAAGTGGAATGTGTCTGTGGAACACGAAATTTAAGAATTAGAAATGTTGCACTAGTCAACGACATTGTTACATTAAAAATTCTCAATCATCTTAATGGTACAATTCATGCAGGAATCAGTGAACCAAATTTGGGAATTTTATTCACTAAATGCCGAAAATGTGGAGGCAAGGTGGTTCCAATGCGCGATGCCATCAAGTGTACAGACTGCGCATGGATTGATGAGAGAAAACTCTCTACAAACTTCGGAAATAGTGATTTCGTCAATTTAAGGTCCTAACAAATGATTCATGTTTCGTTCCAAGGTGAGCGAGGCGCATATAGTGAAGCAGCAGGTAAATCGTTTTTCAATCAAAAAATTGACCCTGTACCTCTTTCAACATTTGCCAAAGTACTAGAAAGCACTGCGAATGAGGAAACACAGTATTCTATTTTGCCAGTGGAAAACTCCCTCGAAGGAAGTGTTGGGGAAAGCTACGACTTGCTAAATTCTACACCCCTAAATGTAATAGGAGAAATCTATCATAGAATTGAACACTGCCTAATAGGAAACGGAAAATTAAATGAAATAGATACTGTTTATTCACACCCGCAAGCTTTAGGACAATGTAGAAGGTTTATTGAAGAAAACAACATGAAAACAATTCCAACATATGATACTGCAGGAAGTGTAAAAATTGTCAAGGAACTAAAAAAGAACAGCGTGGCAGGAATTGCCAGTAAAGATGCAGCAGAAATTTATCAAATGCCAATTGTTTCACACAGCATTGCAGATAATCCAAATAACTATACCAGATTTCTCATATTGTCAAAAACAAAAAGCGAGCAAACAGGCAATGATAAGACATCAATCATATTTTCAATTAAGCATGAGCCAGGATCATTGTATAAAATAATAGAAAATTTTCACCAAAACAACGTCAATCTTACAAAAATTGAATCAAGACCAACAAAAGTAAATACTTGGGAATACAATTTTTACGCAGATTTTGAAGGACATAAAGATGATTCGGAAATATCCAAAATGTTAGAAAAAATCAAAAAAGAAACAAATTTTATGAAGATATTAGGCTCATACCCATCGGCAAAATTACGCTAAAATCCCTTTGGTTTTCTCAGCGTGAACCCCATACTAAATCCAATAATCACCACACCAGAGATTACCACCATGAGATCATATGTGAACCAAATAGGATCAGAGCTTCGAATTAATTCTCCGGTAATATGCAATTCAGAATTTCCAGTATTTTGAATAAGTATTTTTGTGTCACCATCTTCTAAATGAGTCCAATCCAGCACCAGTTCTTTTTTGTACGAGGTGTTCGGGATTTGTAACCCATCATCAGGACTGGAAAGTTTAAGGTCAAAAGCGTCACCCGTAACAGTCATGTGCTGAGAAGTGTTCTTTGGAGCAGGAATTGTGTAAGGAACTGAATCTCCTATGGCTACAATGTAATCTTCTTCAATGTCGATTGTTCCAGCATGTAATACTAGAGAATATCCGCCCAATACAATGATGATAATTCCAACTACCAATCCAATGATAGTCCTATTTGAAAGCATGTTGAAATGATTCCAGATACCGCTTAAAAAATTATCTACATTAAAGAAACATCATGGGGCTGACTTTCTGCAAATCCAGCCCTGGACATTTTTATAAACTCTGCATTTTCTTGCATTTGATCGATGGTATGTGCACCACAATAACTCAAACCAGAGCGCACTCCTCCCGTAAGTTGTTTTAGAATATCAGTTACAGTACCTTTGTAAGGAACCATGGCCTCCACTCCTTCTGCAACATAATCATTTAGATCATCATCAAGGGACATAGATCCTGTTTCTTTGGACTTTCGACCTATAGAAGCAGCCAAGGATGCCATTCCTCGATATACCTTAAACCGCTTTCCATTTTTAGTCAAAACTGTTCCAGGAGATTCATCAGTACCACCAAGCATGCTTCCCACCATTACAGATGAAGCGCCTGATGCCAACGCCTTTGTGGCATCACCAGAAGTTCTAGTTCCACCATCAGAAATTATCGGTACACCATAATCCTTAGCAATCTTTGCACAATCCATTACAGCAGTTAACTGAGGAACACCTGAACCAGTAATTACACGAGTGATGCAAATTGAACCAGAACCAACACCAACTTTTACAGCATCAACACCTGCCTTTATCAAATCTTCAGCACCATGAGCCGTGGCAATATTACCTGCAATCAGCTCACAGTCTGGAAACGCTTTCTTTATGTTACGTATGGTGCTCATTGCGTTTTCACTATGTCCGTGTGCAATATCAACCACAAGTGTATCTGCACCAGCTTCCAAAAGAGATTCACTACGCTCTAAAAAGTCACCCTTAACTCCAACTGCGGCCCCAACCAAAGGCCTTCCTTTCTTATCTTTAGACGCATTTGGAAAGTCAGCATTGTTTGTAATATCCTTACTTGTTATTAGACCCTTGATGACTCCAGATTCATCAACAATGGGTAATTTCTCAATCCTGTGCTTGTGCAAGAGTTCTTTAGATTCATCAAGAGTGACACCAACCTTTGCAGTAACAACATCTCTTGTCATTACATCCTGAATTTTGGTATCATCATTTGCAAACAGCAAATCTCTTTCAGTAACAATCCCCATCAATTTAGAATCAGAATCAACAACCAATAAACCAGAGATTTCTTGATCTTCAGCATAATCCATAGCATCCTGAACTGATTTGTCTGGAGAGATGGAATAAGGATTCTCAATCATCACACTTCCCGAACGTTTTACTTTGAGAACTTCGTTTGCTTGTTCCTTTATAGTCAAGAATCTATGTATAATACCAATACCGCCAGCACGAGCCATAGCACTTGCCATGGAAGACTCGGTAACAGTATCCATGTTTGCACTGACAAAAGGAATGCTAATTGATAGATTTCGCGATAGTTTTGTAGTTAGATCTGTCTGGCTTCTACTTGTAATATCAGAATATTTGGGTACAAGAAGAACGTCGTCAAAAGTTAATCCTTCTTTAAATTCCAATGAAACCTTTGAAAGAAGGTTAAATATCGATTATAAGCCTTTGTGTTTCTCGGATAGTTTAGATGCGATCATGATTGCGTCTTTGGTTGCACCTACATTATGAGTACGAATTACATTAGCTCCATTAGCAACAGAAATAGATTCGGCAGCTATGGAACCGTATAAACGATCTGAAGGGTTTTTCTTTCCCAGAATTTCCCCGAGAAAAGATTTGTTTGAAACAGAGATCAGAGCTGGATAATCCTGCTTTATGTCATTTAGATTTTTCAAAATAGACAGATCCCGATTAATCCAATCAGCCTTTGTTTTTGTAAAAAACGGTCCAAACCCAGATTTCCTAAAAAATCCAACTGCAGGATCCAAGAGAATTTTTTCAGGATCAACGTTTGAATTTTTTGCAATACTTAGACTTTCTTTAAGAAGTTTTTTTGTAACAGATACAGAGTTTCCATGTACAGTCTTAGAGCTATACGCACACAAAACTAAAGAGGGAGAGAATTTTGAAACCACCTCTTTCATTTGTTCATCATATTTTAATCCAGAAATATCGTTAATTATTTCAACTCCACATTCCAAAGAATCTCTAGCGACGCTGGCTCTACATGTATCAACAGATATGGGAATGTTGGAATGATTTTGTATTATTTTTATTGCGTTTAGAATTCGTTTTGATTCAACTTTTTCTGAAACTGTGGAATGAAGATAAGGAGCAGTTGACATTCCTCCCACATCTATAAAATCTGCCCCCATGTCTTCCATTTGTTTAACAGTATTTTTTATCTGAGTTTTACCTATATTGATGGATTTTTTGAAATATGATTCTGGACTTGTGTTTAGAATGGCCATGATGCGTACAGGATTTTTTCCACCAACCCTCACACTGCCAATTTTTGCCACATGATTTATCAAAAACTATGCAATTTGAGTCATATGACGATTTCAGGTTGGGGGGAAAGATATTCAGTCATCTTAAAAGAATTCAGATACGACGAAAAAAAGGATGAAGAATCAGCCATTATTCTAGATTCAATATTAGAAAAATCAGATAGTTCTAAAAAATTAATCACTTTGATTAGACAAAAAACAGTTTTCGTCATAGGATCTGGTCCATCTTTGTCCAGTGCAATTCCAGAGTTAAAAAAGTATGAGAACGTAGTAACGATTGCTGCAGATAGTTCAGTCAAACCACTGGTAACAAATGGAATAATTCCAGATATTATTGTTACAGATTTGGACGGAGATGAAAAAACTCTGGACAAAATTGCAAAAACAAAATCAATTTTTGTCGTACATGCACATGGAGATAACATAGGAAAGCTAGAATTCGCAAAAAAATTTAAAAACTGTATTGGGACGTCTCAATCAAAACCATTTAAAAAAATTAAGAATTTTGGAGGTTTTACAGATGGAGACAGAGGAGTGTTTTTGGCAAATCACTTTCAGGCAAAGAGGATCATTTTGTTTGGAATGGACTTCGGCAAACGAATTGGGAAATTTTCGGAAACAAAAAAATCAGAAAGAATGATCAAATTGATGAAGCTAAAAAAAGGAGAATCGCTTTTAGAATGGCTCTCAACAATTACAAAATCAGAATTGTTTACCACGTCGAGACCAATTAGCGGCTTTAAAAAAATATCTTATAAACAATTAGATGACATAATCACCTAGAATGCATTTAATACTAATCTCATTTTTAACAAATCATGAAATTTTCTGAGGAACAAATAAAGGAAATTGTAACGTTAAAAGAAAGTTTAATCGAACAGATAGAAAAACATCAAGAAGGCATCGAAATGATCGAAAAAAATATCACAGTTTTAGACCTGTTTTTAAAAAATTCAAGTTTTACGAAAGCTTCTCAATTAGAAATTAAGGCAGATGTCACTAAAAACCCCGAAGAAATTTCTATTCCGATCAAGAAACCCGAAGAAATTTCTATTCCTATTAAACGATCAAATGACGGAAAGCTGATTGCAAATGCATACGTTACTCCAGAACAGGTTTCCATAGTTTTAGATAATGAAATTTTGATCGACGCAAACACTCCTCCCTTCAAATCATTTTTCTTAGACAGAATAATTGGAGAAATGAAAAAAAGAGATAATGTGGAAGCAAATGACGGAAAGATTCAGAGAGAATCAATGATCGACTACATAATTAACAAAAATGGTACAAATATCAGAGAAATAATTATTAAAAACTATAGACAGAAAGAAAGAGTCAACGAGTTAATCAATACAGCAGGATGGTCATTGACTAGAATGCTTGAAAATATCAACAAGTGATCATATGGATAAAATAGTAGTTTTAGATTTTGGTTCGCAATACAGCCACCTAATCTGTAGACGAATCAGAGAATTTTCTGTGTATGCTGAACTAGTGCCGTACAACATAAGCTATGAAGAATTACAAAAACTCAACCCAACCGGAATAATTTTTTCTGGAGGGCCATCAAGCGTTTACAATACAGATGCTCCAATTCCAGAAGATAAGATTTTTGAAATGGATTTGCCATTACTTGGAATCTGTTACGGTCATCAATTGATTGTAAACAAATACGGTGGAAAAGTCAAGAGAGCAAACAAGGAATATGGTTCATCTTTACTAACAATAGACAGTAACAAGGATCTTCTCAATGGAATAGGAAAATCAGTCAGAGCATGGATGAGTCATGGAGACGAGGCAGAACAAATTCCGCAGGGGTTTAAAGTAATTGGCCACACTGAAAATGCAAGGGCTGCGGCAATTGCATCAGAAGATAAATTGATATACGGAATTCAATTTCATCCAGAAGTTGTACATACTGAACAAGGTACATCAATTCTAAAGAATTTTGTATTAACAGTTTGTGGAGCAAAACAAGAATGGACCATGGAGAACTTCATAGAAACATCTGTTGCGAAGATTTCAAAGATAGACGGAAATGTTCTTTGCGGAGTTAGTGGAGGAATAGATTCGACGGTAGTCGCATTACTTATTCACAAGGCAATTGGAGACAGACTCAAGTGTGTTTTTGTAAATAACGGCCTACTCAGATTAAACGAGGAAGATGAAATTGAAAATATGTTCAAAGACAATTTTAAAGTGAATTTCAAAGCTGTGAATGCAGCAAATACATTTCTAGAAAAACTCAAAGGCATAGAAGACCCAGAGAAGAAAAGGAAGATCATAGGAGAAGAATTTGTCAATGTGTTTACAAACTTCGCTGAGAAAGAAGGTCCCTTCAAATGGTTAGCTCAAGGTACACTATATCCAGATGTGATTGAAAGTGGAGTATCAAAAGGCCCGGCATCAGTGATAAAATCACATCATAATGTGGGAGGCTTACCCGATTGGCTAGATTTAGAGATTTTAGAGCCATTAAAAGAACTCTACAAGGACGAGGTAAGAAAAATTGCAAAGATTCTCAAGGTTCCTGAAAAACTCTTCATGAGACATCCATTTCCAGGTCCTGGCCTAGCAGTTAGAATAATTGGAGAAGTAAACCAAACAAAGCTGGAAATTTCAAAGGTGGCAAGCAAAATTGTCGAAGAGGAGCTAATCAAAGCTGGACTATACGAAAAGGTATGGCAAGCATATGCAGCAGTTGGAGATGACAGAGCAGTAGGAGTAGTAGGAGATGAGCGCAAATATGGAAATATAGTGATGATCAGAGTTGTCGATTCGATAGATGCAATGACTGCAGATTGGACCAGATTGCCACATGATCTTTTAGAAAAGATGAGCAATAGAATTACCAACGAAATTCAAGACGTTACATGGGTAACCTATACTATTTCAAGCAAGCCACCTGCTACAATAGAACCACAATAGAAACGAATTATACAGATTCGCAATAGAAATTCAGAAGCCTAGAAAATAGAATAGAGCAAATAAGTTACAATTTAGCACCGATACGCAATTTTCTGTAAAATCATTTTAAAACTTGAAATTACCGATATTATTAATCAGTAGCAGCTATGGATTTTCATGTTTTTGACACATATGTAAAAGCAAAAGATGGGCACACCATGCACTTTGACGTATTAACGGACAAAAATGAGGTTGAAAAGGCAATTTCTTTTGCAAAAGAATGGCTAAAATCGATTGGAGAAGAAACAACAACTGTGACAACTAAAGAATGTAAATTCTGCCACACTCAGTCAGTTCCAGAAGATATGGAAATTGAGATAATGACGGACGGGTATTCTATTTCGAAGATGGAAGGATGTCCAAACTAAAGCATACAAGCGCCAATAACACCTGCAGAATCACCCAGATTATTTTTCAATATTGGGGTGTCTACCAAATCTGAAAATACTTTGTCATAAACAGAATCTTTGCCCTCAGTGTATAGAAAATCAATGTTTGACAAACCCCCACCTAAAACGATTACATCTGGATCTAGAATATCTATCACATTTGCGAGACCAAATCCAAAATTTTCTAAAAAATTATTCTTCCATTTTTTTCCAATTTCACTATCAACATTAGAGAGGATTTCAGGTAGATTTTGCGATTTACCGGTAAGTCTAGCCCAATGTTTTTCAAGAGAGGGTCCACTGATGTAAGTTTCCACACATCCAGTTTTACCACAATAACACAAATTGCCATTGTGATGTAAAACATGGTGTCCCCATTCACCGGCAATATTTGTTCTCCCAGAGTGTAATTTTTTATCAATGACAATTCCCCCACCCACACCAGTACCAATAATGACACCTAGCACCATTTTGTAATCTGAAGCAACACCGAAAGTAGCTTCAGCCATTGCAAAACAATTTGCGTCATTCTCAATAGAAATTGTTTGTCCAATTAGATTTTCTAGATCCAATTTGATGTTTTTTCCAATCAAACATTGAGTATTACTATTTTTAATCAACCCAGTTTGTTTTGAAATTGCACCAGGGGTACAAATGCCCAGTGAAAAATCATCAACATTTTCAGATATTTCCATGACTAGGTCAGAAATGGAATTTAGAATTTGTAGATAATCGTTGTGAGGAGTGCTGATCCTCTTTCTTTTGACAACATTATGACTACCATCAAGCAATACAGATTCTATCTTTGTACCACCTAAATCTACACCAACTCTATACAACAATCTTTACAAAAACTTGGATGCTTAATCTTTAACTAAAAATTTTAACCCATTCCAGGCATTCCGCCACCGCCTGGAGCTCCAGAAATAGCGATAACATCGTCGATTCTAAGAATCATGCATGCTGCTTCAGTCGCAGATTTGATAATTTGTTCTTTGACTACAATTGGCTCTACAACATTAATCTTCATCATATCTGCAATCCTCATATTCCTAGCATCAATCCCGGTCCACTTCTCACCATGATTTTGTTTGGCTCTAAGATTAGCCATGGTGTCAATAGGATCCATTCCTGCATTTTCAGCAATAGTGAGAGGAATTGTTTCTAATGCCTCAGCATATTTCTTAATTGCAAGTTGTTCACGTCCATCAAAATTTACGGCCCATTCTTTTAGCAATGATGCAGCAAATGCTTCAGGTGCACCACCTCCAGCAACAATGGCAGGTTTTTCAATGACATCTTTAATTACCATTAATGAATCGTGGATTGATCGATCCACTTCATCAATAACTCTCTGAGTACCACCACGAATCAGTAACGTTACAGACTGAGGATGCTTACAACCCTCTATGAAAACCCACTTATCAGACTCCACTTTCTTTTGATGAGCCAAATCAGCAACGCCCAGGTCATTTTCTGTAAGATCATCAATGTTACTGATTACACGACCGCCCGTAGCTTTGGAAAGTTTTATCATGTCACTTTCCTTGACGCGACGAATGGCCATAATGCCGTATTTAGACAAATAATGTTGCGAAATATCATCAATTCCCTTTTGACAGATCAAGACATTCACGCCCACATCATGTAATTTATCAACCATTGCCTTTAACATTCTATTTTCTTCTTCCAAGAACATCTGCATTTGAGTGGGATCAGTGATTCTAATTTCTGCACTAAGTTCAGTTTTTTCAATTTCTAATGCAGAATTGAGTAATGCAATTTTTGCATTTTCTACCTTCGTAGGCATTCCACTATGAACAATCTCTTTATCTAAAACAATACCTTTTACAATTTGAGTATCATCGATAGAACCACCAGTCTTCTTTTCAACTTTGATATTTTCAAGGTCAACTGAATAGTCATCACCTTTCTTAGTTGCAATACTTAGAATTGCATCAACAATAATTTTTGAAAGAACATCACTATCTTCAGATATTAATTTGGATTGCATGCTTGTAATTGCAACTTTAAGAAGAGAGGACTTGTCATCAGAGGATATTTTTTTTGCCAAATCCGAATATATCTCCAAAGTTTTATCTGAAGCTGACTGAAAACCATCAATAATGGTTGACGCGTGAACGTCTTTGTTAAGAAGATCTTCAGCTTTTGCTAATAGTGCACCTCCAAAAATAACAGAGGATGTTGTTCCATCACCTACTTCATTATCCACTGTTTTGGATATTTCAACCATCATTTTTGCTGCTGGGTGCTGTACATCGATTTCCTTTAGAATCGTAGCACCATCGTTTGTAATTGTAACGTCACCAAGGGAATCTACCAACATTTTATCAAGACCTCTAGGACCAAGACTACTTTTAACCAATTGTGAAACTAATTTTGCCGCGGCAATATTGTTTTGTTGTGCATCCTTTCCTTTCTGCTGTAGTGCACTTTCTTTAAGAACTAAGACAGGTCCATTAGGTCCTTGCTGTATTGATGCCATTTAGATTCAGCTTCAATTCACAAAATCCCCCTTTTTAACATTGCTTAGTTGATCGGGGATATGTAATTTCGTGTTTTCACATCAACGATCCCTCCAGAAGTGATTCTGACGGAAGGCAACGCCAAAAATGGCAGGAATAATGGAATCAGATGAGGTCTAGAAAAAACACATCCAGAATCTACAATGGCACTATTGATTTTTTCGAAATTTGATGAAACTTTTTCAAAGGAGTCCGTCGAGACAATGCCGGCCATTTGTAAAGGTAAGGAAGCAATAATTTTCCCAGACTTGACTACAACGAGTCCTCCCTGATTCTTAACAAGATGATTAGAGGCAATGGCCATGTCAGAATCATTCGAACCTATAACAATCATATCATTTTCATGAAAACTCCACGTAGATGCAAAAGCTCCTATCTCAGCTCCAAAATTTTCAAGAAATCCAACAGAACTTCTACCAGTGCCATGAATCCTGTCAAAAGAGGCAACTTTCCAAAGGTCAGAATCTAACGAGGCAGAGACATGCCCATTTTTTGAATGAAGATCAGATGAGCCTAGTTTTGTAATTATTTCGGTTTGCATGTATATTGTATTTGCGACAACATCTTTCTTTTTTGATTTTATTTGAAAGTCATTTTCTGAGAAGTTCTTTAGCTTGACGGTTTTTTTCATCCAGGGTGGAATTAATTTTTTCTTGATTGGCGTTACGATAGTTCCATTAGAGACAACCAATTTTCCCCCGACAAAAACTTTGTTTGGTTTAAATGAATTCATATCATCAAAGATTAGAATATCGGCTAGCTTTCCAGGCGCAATTCCACCCAGATCTTTTCCCATATTGTAATAGTCAAAATTATTCTTTGATGCCATTGTGACTGCATCAATTGGTTTCAATCCAAGATTAATTGATTCACGAATACAATGATCAATGTGTCCAAACTGCACAAGGTCAAGTGGATCAAGACCATCAGAACAAAACATTAATCGATTTAGATATGTTCCATGCGACAATACCCGTGGAATTATTTCCTTAAGATCACGTCTAATAGAGCCCTCCCTAATCATTATCCACATGCCAAGACGCAGTCTTTCTAAAACTTGATCAAAGTTTATTGGCTCATGACAAGATAGTATTCCCGATGAGACATACGCGTTAAGCTTCTTTTCACTTGCACCTGCAGTATGTCCATTAATAATACAGTCACACTCAAGCATCGTCGAAAGAGACTTCATTGTTTTTGGTTCGCGAAGAGTGACTTTGGTCCATGAAAAAACTTCTCCCATTCCAAGAACGTGTGGATGTTTTACAGCAGATTTTGCTTGTGGCAAAGTCATGGATTTACTATTACTGAATTTTGCATCCACAGGAAGACCACCTGGAACTACTTGAAAAATTCGAATTGGAAGATTTTCACCTAGTTTGAGAAATTCTTTAAAACCACGATTACCAGCTACACTGACAACATCAATTGGATCTGAAAAGAGGGAAGTGACACCACAAAGAAGTGCTTTTTTTGCAAATTCTGATGGCAAGACAAATTGATCTATATGCAGATGAGGATCTGCGAACCCAGGTCCGACATATTTTTCTTTTACATCAATTATGACGGTTTTAGGACCAGACGAATGTGATGCATCTGGTCCGACATATGCAATTCTGTCACCAGTAACAGCAATCTGGATTTTTGGGATGACTTCTCGCGTGTAAACAGAAAACAAACTACAATTTTTTAATATCAGATCGGCTTTTTTCTCACCCATTGCAACAGAATTCAGAGACCGAATAGAATTTGCCAGATTCGAGGTCATGACTTTTAGTTGGTTTTTGTGCCTATTATAGATTCAATGCTTAAATTACGGTTGAAGAGGTTTTGTTGATATGAACATTCCCAAGGTGATCAGAAAGTATTGTGCAAAATGTAAAACACATACTGAACAAAAGGTCTCCATTTACAAGGCTGGAAAGAGACGGGGTTCTGCCAGAGGTGAGCGTCGACACGCAGAACGCAAAAAAGGATATGGCGGACAGAAATTTCCAAAACTAGCTAAACCAGCCAAAGTTACGAAGAAAGTTACCCCTATCATGACATGTACTGTATGTAAGAAGAAATACAATAAAACAGGTGTTAGAATTAAGAAATTTGAGTTGGTGGCAGCATGAAGAAAGACCATATTGAGATCCCAAAACCATCTAGCAAGTTTCAAAAGGTCAGCTGCAATGAATGCGGTGAACTTCAGATAGTATATTCTCATGCATCAACCCAAATAGCATGCCACTCTTGCGGAAATACTATCTCGGAGCCAACAGGATCAAAAGCTCAGATAAATGGTAAAATTTCAGGTAGTGCCGAGTAAATCATAATCTTGTTTAGAGTTTAGGTTAAACGCAACTCTCGTATCATCAATCACGATGTACGTTTCTGTCAAATTTTCCAATGAAGTGATTTTTGCAGGATTGATTATAGATATTCCAGTATAATGGCAAACTTGATCATGATAGTTAACAGAATAATCAGATCTAAGGCCAAGCGAGGTCAAAAAATCTTTAGTGACAAGAATACTAGTCCAAGTATTTTTAGAATCATATAGACAAATAATTTTTTGAACCATTTCCTTATCCAATAATGGTAAATCACCAGACGTCACAAAAGCACTTTCTTGAATGGTTTTCAATACGGAGTTTAGATCTTCCACATATCCAAATCCAGAGGTATCAAAAGTTTCAAAACTGTTTTTCTCGATTAGTTTTTTTGTATTAGGGGAATTTTTACTGGTTACTGCCAAAATTCTTGAAAATGAGTTTGAATCTTTTAACGAATCGAGAACGTGGAAGATAATGGGTTTTTTGTAATTCAACAATAGTTTTTCCCCATCCAAGTTCATCCTAGTGCCTTTACCACCGGCCATAACAATACCGATCATATTGAAACAAACACCATCAAAGAAGCCAAGCGACTAAATTCGTTTGTAGCACCAAGCACATCTCCAGTAATTCCACCAAAACTACGAGTAGAGATCAACAATAGAAAAAAAGTTAATGCAGCAACCACTCCAAGCATGACAATTCCAGTAGTTTCTCCAATAGCAATAACAGGAATCAGCATTATGAAGAATGCTGCAGAAAGTTTTTTCTTGTCTTTCATCATCTCTACAAACGGCGAATTAGAACCTAATGACGCAGATTTGCCAAAACTAGCCATCAAAACCATTGAGAATTTTGCCAAGATTTCACTGATTAAGAGTGCTTTAAACAAATCAAACCCACTAGTAAGAGAAAGGGTCAGTATTAGACCAATGAGATAAAGTACTACTGCTACAATTCCTGCAGAACCAGTAGAAAGATCTTTCATAGCTTTGAGTTTTTTTGCTTTTGAGCCTTTTACCATCAACCCATCTGCAAAATCGGCAAGACCGTCCATATGATGTATTCCAGTTATGATTGCAATAGAAGCAACAACCAACAAACCAACCAATACAGGTTCCAAGAAAAAAGACAGCCCGAAACCCAATGAACCAATTAAAAGCCCTATTACAATTCCGACTAGAGGAAATACGAACATGTACCTTGCGATATTTTCTAATGTGGAATTTGATGATGGAAAAATGGTTAAAAATGAGAAAACAGAACCTATTTCTTTAAGCATATATCCACCATCCAATCAATGATAAAATGTAGATTATTGGAATGGTCACAATAACAAAGAAAAGTACCGACGTAAGCTTCATGATCGAAATTGCAGAGTGCACGTGTTCTTTTGTTATTGGAATTTCACCATCGCCCAATCTGTAATGATTAATTTTTTCAAATTTTGTTTCCAAAGCTCCAGCTAAAGCAGCCATAGGATAGCCTGCATTAGGACTCTCAGTGTTTTTTCCATCTCTGATCATTATTTTGTACGATTCCTTCCAATTTTTCTGTAAAATAGCCGCTGAAATAATCATCACCATTCCGGTCAATCTAGATGGAATGTAATTTAGAACACTGTCACAAGTGGCAGCGAACCAGCCTATATTCTTGAAGAAATCAGTCTTATATCCAATCATTGAATCTGCAGTGTTTATCACTCTATAAACAAATGCGCCAGGCAATCCAAAAAGAGCATAATAAAACAAAGGCCCGGTAATCCCATCCACAGTGTTTTCGCTGACACTTTCTAACACGCCTGAAAGAATATGGTTTCTATCCAAATTGGATGTATTTCTCTTCACAATCATAGAGAGATTATTTCTAGCCATTCCAAGATTTTTTTCATCTAGTGATTCCAATACAGATTTAGCATGTTTTTCCATACCGCGAATGGCAATCGTACTTTTTAACAGCAATCCTCCAGCAATCACAGAAATAATTAGCGATGCGTAATCAACTGTCATGAAGGAAATTCCAGTATCCAATACAATTAGCAACAGAATTACCAACCCAGAAGTAATTACAATTATACACACACCCCCAAATTTTTCCATCAAGGGATTTTCATTTTTTATGATCGGCGTGAGTTTTGCTAGAAAAGAGCCAATCCAAGCAGTTGGATGGTATTTGTTTGTAGGATCACCGAACTTAAAATCTAATAAGAGTGCAAAACCAACAATCAGTAAAGATTCAAAGATCATCGTAACATTTTCTCAATATCTTTTACTGCAATATTTGATTTGACAATTTGTGCCAATCTATCTATTTCATTATCAATTTTTAGTATATTTTTTTTAGTCCATGGAATTTTTTTTGGTTTAACATTTAGAGAGTCCTCTTCAGGTAAGTCTAAATCAACCAGAGGGATAGTTCCCAGAACAGGTTTTTTCGTTATTGTTTTGAGTTTCCGAAATCCAGGTCTCAACACATCCAAATCACCTCTGAATTTGTTAAAAATAAAACCATTTACCAATTTTTGGTATTTTTTTTCAATCAAGGCCATGGTTCCAACAAGACTTGCAAATGAACCGCCACGATCAATATCAGAAATCAGAATTACAGAAGCTTTAGCCTTTTGTGCAATTCTCATATTTGCAATATCATATTTTTGCAGGTTTATTTCTGCAGGAGATCCAGCACCTTCCATAACAACTAGATCAAAGTCTTTTTGTAAGGTTTTCAGAGATTTTGAGGCTATTCGAAAGCCATCATTATTTACAAATTTTTCATAGTATTCTTTTGCATGCATTTTTTTGTATTTTTTGCCATTCAGGTATACAACACTATTGTAATTTCCCACAGGTTTGAGTAAAATGGGGTTTAGGTCAGGAGTAATTTTGCATCTTGAGCCAATTGCCTGAATGGCCTGAGCTCTAGAAATTTCAAAATTTGAATCAATGTACGCAAAATTTGACATGTTTTGAGATTTGAATGGAGCTACACGGTAACCCTTATCAGAAAAAATCCGGCATAGAGCTGCAACCAATATTGTTTTGCCAGCTCCTGACGAAGTGCCCTGAATCATCAAAGATCTCATCAGAGATTCACCAATGCCCGGATAAGTTTTAGATTTTCATTGTGGGATTTTACAGCAATTCGAATGTAATGTTTGTCTAACCCTCTAAAATTTTTACAATCGCGGATTAAGATATTTTTTTCAATTAATTTTTTTTGTAGTTTTGTTGAATCCTGCTTAATTTTTACTAAAATGAAATTTGTGGAGGACTGTTCACAACGAAATCCATCAATTTCATTGATTTTTTTGACCAGGTATTGTGATTCTTTTTTTATAACCAAATTAGATTTTGCGAGATGGGATTTATTTTTCAGAGCAGTGTTTGCGGCGTCTTGAGCTAGAGAATTGACACTCCATGGAATTTTTATCTTTTTCAAAACTTTAATCATTTGATTTGAACCTATACCGTATCCAATTCGAATCCCGGGTAACGCAAATGACTTTGTTAGTGAACGTAAAACAAAAAGATTTTCATGTTTTTTCACATATGATACTATAGATTCATTTGATTCTGGAACCATTTCAATAAAACATTCATCGACAAAGATTAGAGTAGAGAGTTTTTTTGCTTTTTTAATAATTTCTAGCAATTGGTTCTTTTGCAGAAGCTTCCCTGTAGGATTATTAGGATTGCATATGAATACGCATCCATTTTTTGGTATATGTGAGATAAATGAATTTAGATTTTGGGACAAGTTCATGGTTTTAAAATATGAAACTTTACAGTCGTTTAGTTTGGCTGCAGATTCATATTCTTGAAAAGTTGGGACCGGAATCAATACTTTAGTTTTTTTAGACAAAAATGCGAAACAGAAATTATAGATTATCTCTATCGCCCCATTTCCAACCAATAGATTAGATTTTTCTAATTTTGTATATTTTTTTAAATTTGAGATCACATTAAACGAATTTGAATCAGGGTAATTTTTGATGTTATCAATATTTTTTTTAAGGATTTTTTTTACAGAGAGTGGAGTTCCTATAGGGCAAATATTTGAACTAAAATCGATGATTTGAGGGCTTGACAAATGGTTTTTTCCTCCGTGAACAACAGGAATGTGTTTCAAGATGGATGATTTTGTTTGTATTTTCACAGTTCCAAACCGAAATAGCCGATTTAGTATGTTTTGGTAATACAGAAAACGATTATTAATTGAAAGTGATTACCCATAAACATGGATAAGAAAAGAGTGGCAATAATTGGAGTCACAGGGGCTGTAGGTCAGGAATTTGTACAGTCATTAAATTCTCACCCATGGTTTGAAGTTACTCAGATTGCGGCATCTTCACGCACAGCAGGAAAAAAATATCTTGACGCAATCAAAGATGCCAACGGGATTGTTGCATGGGATGTAGGTGGGGAAATTCCCGAATATATTAAAGAAATGACAGTTAAAACAGTAGATGAGTTAGACGTTTCTAAACTGGACTTAGTTTTTTCTGCAGTAGAATCTGTAGCCGCAAGAGACATTGAAACTAAGATGGCAGCAGATTTGCCAGTGATTTCTACAAGTTCAGCTTATAGATATGAAGAAGATGTGCCAATTTTGATTCCTGGAATTAATGATGAACAAACAGAACTACTGGAAACCCAAAAGAAAAATAGAAACTGGAAAGGCTGGGTAGCACCCTTACCAAATTGTACTACAACGGGCCTTGCAATTACATTAAAACCACTACTAGAAAAATATGGAGCAAAAAAAGTCATGATGACTTCAATGCAAGCAATCTCAGGAGGAGGCAAATCTGGAGTATCAGCCATGGGCATCACAGACAACATCCTCCCGTACATTCCAAAAGAAGAAGGGAAAGTAAGATTGGAAACAAGAAAGATTCTAGGCAAACTAAAAGATGGGAAAATTGAAGATGCGGACATCAGGATAAGCTGCACGTGTACTAGAGTTCCAGTAATAGACGGACATACTGAATCAGTCTTTGTTGAGACAGATAAAGAAATTGATCCCGCAAAGGCTAAGGAAACATACAATCAATCCAATAAGGATATCTCTGTATCAGGATTGCCATCAGCCCCAAAAGACTACTATGCATTTCACGAAGATCCCACCAGACCTCAACCAAGAATGGAAAGAACCGTGGGAGATGGGATGACTACAACCATTGGAAGAGTTGAAAAAGAAGAATTGTTTGACAATGGTCTGAAATACATGTTATTTTCACACAATAAAAAAATGGGTTCAGCGAAAGGAGCAGTTTTACTAGCTGAAATGTTATACAAAAAAAGTAAAATTTAGAACATTTTTTGTAATTTTTACAATAATAACTTTATAAGATCCACAAATCCACATCGATTCAGGTGTTCTAGACGACAAAGGTAGACAAATTAGATTTACAAATTTTATCAGAGTTATCAGAAGATGCTTCAATTTCTGTCCCACGCCTATCAAAGAAAATTGATGTCAATTCATCAGTAGTTTACTCAAGAATCAAAAGACTAGTCAAAAAGAAACTAATTGAGAAGTTTACAATTGTTGTGAATAATGAAGAGCTTGGCTATAATGTCAAAGCTTTAACAGGAATTAACATGAATACAAAAAAACGAGATCATATTATTAAAGAATTATTTAAAATTGAAGGAGTAAGGGAAGTTGCAGAAGTTACAGGAAGGTTTGACATACTAGTGACCATGTATTCAAAATCATTAGATCAAATGCATAAAATGGTGTCTGAACGGATAGGTAGAATTGAAGGAATTCAATCTTCAGAGTCATTTATCGAAATGAAGTCTAGGATGAAAGCAATGCCATATATGCCATCAAAGGATAGTGACTAATATTGCAGAAACAAAAATCAGAGTCCAGGGTTGCGGTATACTACGAGTTAACAAAGCCCAAGATTTGGTATTTACTGGTGTTTACAGCATTTGGCGCCGCATTAACTGCTTCAAACATTTACGATATTGAAATTTCTCCTGCAACATGGATTCTGATGTTATTTTCTGTCGCAGCAGGTTCAGCTGCAGCAAACACCCTAACAAACTATCACGATAAAGACATCGATGCCATAATGGAAAGAACAAAAGAGAGACCACTGCCGTCAAAGAGAATCTATCCAGCTGTTAAAGCGAGAAATTTTGGATTAGCATTAGCAGGAATTTCACTGGTTTTGGCATTTGGGATTTCTTTCACTACAACTTTGGAACAAGGCATATGGGCAACCATATTTATCGCATTCGCATTAGTAAATAACATCATAATTTACTCATATGTGTTAAAGCGAAACTCCAGAACTAACATAATTTTAGGCGGATTATGCGGAGGTTCGCCACCGATGATAGGATGGGTAGCAGTCACCATGTCAGATTTATGGACAATGGGTCTTGCAATGGCAGGATTGGTGTTCATATGGATTCCAATGCATATTTGGGCTTTAACCCTGCATTTCAAAGATGATTATAACAAAGTCAACGTTCCAATGCTAACTGCAGTACAATCAGAAAAAACGTCAGCCAGAGCTATTGCAGGTTCTACAGTGGTAATGGTGTTATTTTCAATTGCCCCATTTTTCTTAACATCTGAAAGTGGAGATGAGATGGTAAGTGCAGTGTATCTATGGACGGCAATTGCATCGGGCGCACTAATGATAGGGTTATCAGCGTGGGTGATTATCAAGCCGATGGAAAAAGCTGCATGGACATTGTTTAAATTTTCTAGTCCATACTTAGCCGTGTTATTTATTGCATTAATGGTAGATTCAGCATTATAGCATACTAGCATCATCATCAAGACTGTTTAGCTCTTTAGTGATTTCTGAATGCTTTTGTACCAATGTCACAAGTTCTTCTCTTAATTCTTGAGAAGTCCATTCTGAATTTATCAGAGAAGACAGTTTTGTTATCAGATTCCATTGAACATTATTTTGATCATTAATTAATTCTAGAAATCTCTTACCCTTTTCATCATCATCCATAAGTTTTTCATATTCTGATATCATAAAAAGTTAGCAGAGGTAATTGTGTAATTTCAAAGTTTTATTAATTAATATGGATTATTTGTGAACAGTGCAGTGTAGTATTTCAGAATGTAAACGTAAAGCCTTTGAAACAGTAAAAATAAGCTTTAGAGAAACTAGGAATCTGTGCAAAGAACACCATAATTTATTTAAAAATAAAGATAGAAGATATAGTGCAAACTTCTCAAAAGCTTCTAACTTTTAACAAAACTGAATATTCAAAAATTTATTATTTTGAATGATTAAAAGATTTAACACCTACTATTTGAAAATAAAAGCATGGCATCTAAGAACGAAAAAGCAGTTAAAAAGAAAGTAGTTAAGAAAGTTGCGGCAAAAAAACAGTCTAAAGTTGCGGCAAAAAAACAGTCTAAAGTTGCGGCAAAAAAACAGTCTAAAGTTGCGGCAAAAAAACCAGAGTTTGAAAAAGCTTGGAAAGATTACAATTCTGCACTAAATGGATGGAAAGAATCTCTTGCACAGTGGCAAAAAGCCACAAATGAAACTTTGATGACATATCATGATGCTTGTCAAAAAGCAGTGGAATCAGATGCCGAATTATTGAAAAAGGTTAGTTCAAGCTGGGAAAACACATGGGAGGAGATAGGCCCCCAATACATCAAACAACAAACAAAGATGATTGAAAACATATTCAAAGAAACAAATATTGAATCAATAAAGAAATTTAATTATCAATGGGAGAAATTCCTTAAAACATCTGGAGATGATTCGATTACAGCGTATCAAGAAGCTATCAAAAAGTTTAACCAAGCATGGCAATCAGGTCAAATGTAGTAAATTGATTTAAAAATTGAAAGAATATAGTATTTTAAAAATATCATTTAATTCAAATTAGTTCGTGATTTAATTTTTTGATCACACATTCATAACGTTTTTTCAAATTAATACTTTCATTGTAGAATGGGGTCTAAATAAAACACATTAAAACTAGATTCGAAAATAATTTTTGATTTTAATCATTTAGTTTTTTCTCAAGATCGTCAAGTTTTTTGTTTTGTTTTAGCAGTTCCTGAATAATTTCAAATTCAATTTCATCTTGTTCAGATTTTTCAACATCTTTGGCCAATTCCTCAATTTTAAATAATTTATTTCCATCTTGCTCTTCTTCGAATATAGATTTTGGTGCAAATTCCTCAGAAATTAGATTTTTTAATTCATCGATTTGTTGATGTAGATTGTTTAGTTGTGAAAATTCCTTAGATGAGTTTTCTGGTTCAGGCTCGGGTTCCGGGACCAGTTCCAACTCCTGAGGAAGATCCTCTGCGGACTCTTTTGGCAGCGAGCCCCTGGCACCGGATGGTCTAGGTGGTTCAGGCTCGGGTTCCGGGACCAGTTCCAACTCCTGAGGAAGATCCTCTGCGGACTCTTTTGGCAGCGAGCCCCTGGCACCGGATGGTCTAGGTGGTTCAGGCTCGGGTTCCGGGACCAGTTCCAACTCCTGAGGAAGATCCTCTGCGGACTCTTTTGGCAGCGAGCCCCTGGCACCGGATGGTCTAGGTGGTTCAGGCTCGGGTTCCGGGACCAGTTCCAACTCCTGAGGAAGATCCTCTGCGGACTCTTTTGGCAGCGAGCCCCTGGCACCGGATGGTCTAGGTGGTTCAGGCTCGGGTTCCGGGACCAGTTCCAACTCCTGAGGAAGATCCTCTGCGGACTCTTTTGGCAGCGAGCCCCTGGCACCGGATGGTCTAGGTGGTTCAGGCTCGGGTTCCGGGACCAGTTTTAATTCTTTAAAAGATGATTCAGGAATGTCTCCAAAATAATCTAATTTTACTTTATTTTTATCAATTCGTAAGTAGGGATTACCTTCAATAGAAAAAGTTTGGATTTTATGTCCTCTTGTCCATGAGTTTTTGCCATTGTAAATGGTAATGTATGAAATACCATTTCGTATATCTGAAGCAATTTTTAGACGATCTACAGGCTCACCTTTGGTAATTCCCAAAGTAGTATCTTTATGTCGTGTAGCAATAGAAATCAAATTTTTTGAATCATATGCAACTTCTGAAATTAAATAGCCAGTCCATTTTTTCATTACAAAAAACAAAGATTTGTTTCTACTAATTAATCGATCTCAAATGTGATTTTCAACTCATTCAATTTAATTTAAAAAAATTGGACAATAGACATTAGTGAGACTGCAAAATTAAGAACAAATTAGTAAATGGGTACATCTTTTTCAAACATTCAATAGAAGATTAAGATTAAACACATGATTTGATTTAACGGGACAGCAATTATTGATTCGATTAATTATGTTTTTAACTAGAATTATTAAAAAACATAATTGTCAAATCAAATTTTAAAAAATGAATAATAACTTGCAAATAAAAGAATATTTAGCTAATCGATATCAAAATAACAAATGGAAATTTCTATTGAGCCATGGAAAAAATTGATTATTCACGAAATAATTGAATATAAATTCGAAGACTGGGTAAAGCAGATTGCATTCAGTACTAAATCAGGGGGAGGAGGCATACCCACCATGCAATGGACAAATGGAATTGTTTTTTCTCCATCAAATTTCCCTACAACTAATTCCACAATAGAGGAACAACTAAAAGGAATTCTGCATTGGTCTTCTGTGTCATTTGCAATTAAAGAAAAATTTGAGAAACAAATTGTGAAAGAAAATGCAACAATCAATTTAGTAGATGTCAGTGTAAATGAGATTTTTAAAGATTTGGCAACAAGCTTAAAGATACAATCAAAATATACAACAGGGAATAATCAAAATCAGTGAAAATTGAAGAAGAAATAAAAAACTGTGAAATTTATTTAAAACAGATTAAACAGTACGATCCCGAACCGTTCTATGTGAATTATTTTTTTAACAAATATGTCGTTTCAATTAATAGGATCAAAAATCAAATTTTCGAAGAGGCGAATACTGAATTTGGATTATTTGTTTCAGAAAAAGTAACAGAACAAAAATTTTTTGAAAAAGCAAAATTGAAAGATGACAAAAATGCGATAAAATTCTCCGAATGGTTTATTCAAAAATATTTGGATAAACATAAAAATCAATATCCAAACATAATGAGAAAAATATGTTTATTTGAAGATAAATTCAAGAGATTGCCCGAAGTCAAAATTATGATAAGAGCATCAAACAGATACAAAGATGATGTAAAACAGCAAATCAAAATTGACTTGAAACATATGAAATTTCGATCTAGAGAAGATTTGAGCATCGAGATAAAAAAACAATCTTCAGTGTTTTTAGAGATTATAAACCAGAAAAGAAATAAAAATAATGAGCCTAAAATACGAAGAGAGCAGATAATTGCATCAGCTTGCATTGACATTGAAGAATTTAAAAATTGTGAAATCGCATACACGTCTGAAGTATACATGGAAATAATCAAACAGTTAGTTTTTGAGTCAAGGATGAAAATTAAAGAGTTAACCAGATTTCATGGTATTTAGGTTCAACCAGAAAAGCCAAAAATGAGATGTTCGTTCTTGATTTTGATTATTGGGAAATAAGAAAAACCATGATCAAAATGATTCGAAAATTCAGGATCTTGTCCGTGATTTCCACGATATTTAAGAAAATGTTTTGTGGGTTCAGAATCCAATTCCACGTAATTGAAATTATAATACACTTCATCCATTTCTAAAGATGTTAAAAATCCCAATATCCAAGAATCTTTTCGAGGAAAGGCAAACAGTGTAAGATTTTGCTCATCAGGAAATTCAGGATCATACGTTAGACGTGCCAAACTCCCAAGATCTTGTACTTCTATTGGATTGAATTGATCGATGAGTTTTTTTGATTTCACCGGCAACGAGGAAATTTTAGATTCCATATGAATAACAGGGGCATAATGAGAAATATCTTTTGTAGATTCTACGATTTCACAAACCTCTTTTCCATTAGCAATCTGATATGAAACGTATCTGCCAGATTTTGGAACAGGAACATAAAAAATCAATAAGGTGTTGGACAGTGTTTGACTACTAGAAATTATTCTCGAACCTTCTAATTCGTGTGTGTAAACTCGTTTAGGATATTCTTGAAATGCACAAACATATCGTGCCAGATCGTCAAAGCCAGCTAATTCTATATAACATTCATTTTGAGAGACAGACACAGAGAATTCTCAGCCAATCACACGTTTAATCTTTCCAAATCAAATTATTTTTTTACTTGACATTTCTCACATCAAAAAATTCAGAATTAAACAAAAATAAGAAATTTTTTAAAAAAAATCAAGTCCACGATACTTAATTGAAAGAGCAAAATCACAGAAGGACATCAAATAAAATAAAAAAGGAGAACGACCAGATTCCAAAATTATTGTTTTATTGAGATTTTGGCCACATTGAAGTCCAAGTTTCAGCAAATTTTTTCATCATTTCGCCATAAGCGTTCATTTGTTCCAATCCTGATGAACTGAGTGTTTTTTGCCAATTTTCAGCGAATTTTTTGAAAGCAGATGCATTATTTTCATTGAGAGCTTTTTGCCAATTTTCTCCAAACTCTTTGAAAGAATTCATTCCTACTTCATTGAGAGCTTTTTGCCAATTTTCTCCAAACAGTTTCATGGTATCAGCACTGGATTCAACAGTAGCTTTATCCCATACATCATTGAATTTTGATTGCATCTCATTACTTGCACTTTGAATTTGTTCAAAAAGGGTTTTCCAATTTTCAAGAGATTTAGTGTATTCACCCCATAATGAATCCCATTCATTATTTTTTACTTGTTCAGACATACGTAGAATACGGTAATCATGATTCTTAAATGAATCTATGCTGAGAAAAATTAGTTTTTTCTATTTTTGATTCTTTTTTCCATTCTAATTTTGCCTTCTTCAAACTTTGTTCGATCATCGTCGGTTTTAAGTGAAAGTTGAGGAGCATGCATAGGTTTACCGCTTTTATCAAGAGACACAAAGGTAACAAAAGCAGTCCCGGTAACAGTTTTTATTCCAGTCACAATATCTTCAGCCTCCGCCTTAACTTCTATCTCCATGGATGATTTATGAACATAGTTGATTCTTGCGTTTAATGTCAGAACATTTCCAACAAAAACAGGTTTCAGAAAATTTACACTGTCCATAGACACAGTGACCGCATTTGATTGAGAATGACGTTGAGCAACAATTCCGGCAACCATATCAATGTGTTTTAAAATTTCACCACCAAAAACATTTCCAGCGGGATTTGCATCAGAAGGGAACATCCTAACGATTACTTCCGCATGTGATTCAGATGGACTTTTTTCACGAATTTGGTTATTTTCTGAAGACATTTTCAATCTTAAAACAAGCAAGTATTCCATCCAATTTAATTTAACCAGATGATTTTGCTATTTGAAATATTTTGCCAGTTTAATTTTATCAATTTTGGGAATTTTGGCCATTTCAAATCCTTCAGGGCGTTTGAAAAGGGATCTGGTTGCATCAATACCCATTTTTGCAGTCTGCAATTTACGTTGATCACTAGAGGGATCAAGACTAGAACCACGTACATTTTTAACGATTACTAAATCTTTGTCGGCTTGAAATCTAGTGGCCATAGCATATTCCACAGATTCTGCACTATTGGGGTTAACGTCCTCGTCAACTACTATTACTTGTTTAAGTGAGCGATGAGACGCAAATGTTTTCTTAATAATTTTTTTTGGATCCGAATTACTTTTCTTTTTAATCTGTACAACTGCGTGCAGCCAATTACATCCACCATTACTCATGGATACCTGTTTAACTTGAGAGAAGGATTGCTTCAATTCTCCATTTAGCTTAGACTCAATTGGCATTCCCATCAATAGACGATGTTCCGAATAACCTGCCAGAACATCATGGAATATGGGATTGCTTCTAAAATACATGTTTTCAAGTTGAAACACTGGCTGAGATCTTTTATGATCATATGTTTGAAGCATTTCAACCATCCATTCAGGATGAGTTTTGTCACGTAGAATTTTTCCTTCCAATACAATTTCAGAGCCAGACGGCACACATAATCCGGAAAACGCCAGTTTTGCCAAAGTCAATTTTCCGTCCAAGAGCGAGTTAGCTATATCTATTTCATCTTTTCCCCAGTCAGCTTGATATGCACCTGCAATAGAAATCGCAGGATGTACACCTATAGTTATCGCAATCTTAAGATCTTCATCATGTTCTTTTGCATCAATAAAACACCTATGCAGATGACGTCCTTCAACCATCCTTATAGAAAAATGAGATTTGTCAATGGGCATGAGTCGATGAAATGAAGAATTTTGTTTTCCGGTTTCAGGATTTTTAGCATACACGATGGAGGATGTGATAAACGGTCCAGATTCCTTTTCAAAATGAGACACAATTGGCATTGAAAGCAGATTTTTTGATTTATTTTCCATGAATTTTCCCAAAGAAACAGTTTTTGGTTTTTTAGCCTTTTTGATAGCTGAAACCACTTTTTCATGAATGTTGAATTCTGTACCACCCACAGCAATGGCAAAACGTTTTCTAGTACCTACCAAATTTGAAACTAACCGAAAATTACTTTCTCTAATATTCTCAAACAATACAGCATTTGAACCATCAACTTTTGCAGTAATTCCAGCAATTTCAAATTTGGTTGAAACGGGTTTTGTTACGGTATGAAGTTCTTTAGATTTTTTAACTTTTGAAACGTAATTTCTAAGATCACTCATTATCAATCATATCCATGATTTCAGACATTAAGGATTTTGCGGTATCGGGTTCTAATTGTTTTTGAAGAAATGTGGAAACCAGGGCAATTCCTCTCATTCTAGTACTAATTCGTTCAGCAACAAGTTTTAGAAAGAGAGATTCAGATTTTGAGGGAATGATAGTTGTTGTTACAGGTACAGGGCCGGTAGCCAATGAGACCACCATAGCACCAAGTTTATTGGAACTTTCAGTTACAGAAACAAAGTAGCCATTTTCAAATTTTTGTATGTTTAAAACAAATGTTCGACTCTCCAAAGTTAGAACCTTATGTAAAAACCCATTTGAGGAGGTCAACGGGTTAGATGAGAAATTTCTATGCTTTTATTGCTATTGATTCATCAGATTGAGAGGATATACGATTAGGGTTTTTTTTGCAATTCTTCGCATGTTTATCTGGATAAACAAATGATTTTCCACAGTATTGACAAGGAGTCTTTTCTTTGGTTGTTTTTGATTTAGTTTTACCGGTTTTCGATTTGGTTTTACCGGTTTTCGATTTGGCTGTTACTTCTGGAACTCCCGACTCAATTTCAGTAGCTGCCTGAGCTTCAATAGAATCAGCCTCAACTCTAGCGCGCAATTTTGCCTTATATTTCAAATTACGCGGCTTGGTTCTTAATCTGTACCCACAGCAAGGACACCAAAGACCTTCCCATTTGATAAAGATCTCACAAATCTGACATCTACGTTGACCTGAAGCATATCTTCCAGTGCCAACAGGCTTCTGAGCCTTATATCTAACACAGATTCCTTTACACGTCATCTTAGTACATCCTATAGAATTCATAGCTATATAAGCATGGATCGATAAAATATTGAAAAAATTTGATAAAAATTTGGAAATTTTTCAAAAAAATTATATAACAAATTTGATTTTTATAAAAAATATTAGATTAATACACACAAACTGTAACAAGTCCTTCAGAAACTATTCAGTGGAAAAAATGATTTCTAAAAAATTATTTTTGTGTTTTTTAATTTTGCAGTGAAATCAAAATATTGAAAAAACTCAATTTTAGATAATTAGTACATCATTAAATAAAACAAGACATCTAAAAGTCTAGAATTATGCCTTCAAAACTGTAGCCACTACGTGCTTGACTGCCTCATCAAAATTCGCATCAATACTAGACTGAATTTCAGATAACTTTGCATCCCCTGCCTGAGAGATTTTTGCAGATTCGGCAGTTGCCTTTTCTTTTGATGCATTGATTATTGATTCAGCCTCTTTTGTAGCCATTTCCCGAGTTTTTTCTAATAAGCTATCAATCTCAGTTTGTGCTTTTACAAAAAGTTGTTTTTTCATATCACCCACCTTACTGTTTAAAGAATCTAGATCATCTTCTAACAGATTCAAGGATTTGATGATTCCAGTAACTTTTGATTCAGCCATGCTACTCATTATATCTCCAATCTAATAATTCCATTACTTAAATCATTCATTTTCAATCCAATTTCAGGCATGCCAAATTTGAAAAATTAGTAGTTAACCAGTAGTTAGTAGTAAAATAGCTCTAGCTAGATCGCCCTCAGCCTCTTCTAAAGCATTTTTAGCCTTTTCCTCATCAACTCCAGCTTGCTGACTAACCAATTGAATGTCTTCATCAGAGAAAATAGGAACCTCTAGTTCTTGTTCCTCATAACTATCTGCAGTTACCGTAAAAATGGAATTATCCTTTGCTTTCATTTCAGTAACGGAGGGCTTTGAAATAATAATTTCTTTTTTGTCAGTCTTGATTATTACCTCTTGGACATTGGAGAGTTCATTCATATCTAAACCCATTTTATCCATCATCCTTCGCATTTCGCGATTTCCTCCCCGCATCATGGTTGTACTTCCTCTTTTCGACTTTTTAAACTATCTCTGACCTTCACGGCCACGCCTCTATCAAAATCAGAAATCATCTCTGAGGATAAAACAGCCTTTCCAACAGCAATTACCTGGTCTTTGAATAACACAGGGGTATCAGCAGAAATGTCAACTCTTTTTCCACACCAAATAACATGTTTGCAAAAAACAGATCTGCCTACTTCTACAAAAGGAGCTGCATCTTCGTTTATCTCAAGACAGTTTTCCCGAAACTTTTTGTTTTTTAATAATATTTGAGCAAAATAAGGACTGATAGCTAAACCGCCATCTATTCTAAGAGTACACAACATCTTTCCTTTATGTGAGACTGTTCTTATCCTTCCAGTTTTACGTGAAAATATAATTTCGATGTTTTTTGGTAAATAACGCGATACACCGTTTCCAAACAATGCATCAATTGAATGCTTAAGTTTTGATACAGGGTCCACATACGTAGTACAATCTTTTCTAAATATTAGTTCAATGCTATTACATAAATCAAAGATTGAACTATATAGAATAGTTTTTTTCTCTTTAGTCATGGAAGAAACCAGGAAAATTCAATTTACTGGAAAATCATCATACATAGTTTCACTGCCAAAACAATGGATAGTTGAATTAGGCCTAAAGCAAGGAGATCAACTACGGATGATTCGTAAAGGATCATCGACGCTGGAACTTTATCCGCCAAAATTTGTGTCAAGAACACAAAAAGAAGAAGATGCTGTGATAGAGATTACTTATTCTGAGGAATCGTCAGCCATTGTTCGAAAATTAATTTCATTGTATTTTTTAGGATTTAAGACGATAATTGTCAAGCCTAAAAATGACAGATTAAGCGCCCTTCAAAGAAACTCGGTGAAAGGAGCAGTAAAACGAATGCTAATGGGTTCAGAGATCACCTCAGATTCTAGTAAAGGGATTACAATTCAGGTTCTTGTCAACTTACTAGAACTGTCAATTGATGGGGCGTTCAAACGAATGATTCACTTGGCAAAATCAATGTCTAGTGATGCGATTTTGGCAGTAAAAGAAAATAATTTGGAATTAGCACAAGAAGTAATCAATACAGATGATGAGGTAGACAGATTTGGATTTTACATTATTCGTCAGTTAAAAATTGCAATTCAAAGTGAACACATGCTAAAAGAAATGGGTTTTAGAAATGCCAGAAACTGTTTAGGATATAGGTTGGTTGTAAAAAATATTGAAAGAACTGGAGATCATGCCGCGTTCATTGCAAAAGATCTTTTAGAGTTTAAAAAATCAGTTAAAAAGGATATTTTGCAAAAACTGCAGGATATGAACGAGTTTTGTTTGTCGGCATTAGATGATTCATGTCTAGCATTATTCAAAGAGGATTACAATCAAGCAGAAAAAACTATAGAGAAGATAGAAGACATAACCAAATTTGAAAAAAAAGTCATGGATGCCTCAAAATCATTAAAAGATGATGAGGAAGTTTACAGAGTTAGAAGGATGACAGAAAACATTAGAAGGGTTTCTGAATATGCCAGTGATATTGCCGAAATAGTTTTGAATATGAATATAGAAAAAACACTAAAAAAAGCCTCGGATTGATTTCCAAAAATGTCCAATATAATTATCCTAGATTCAACATACGAATTGAATTAAGATGAATTCTGCTATTTTAATTACATATGATCAGGAAGATTCCATTAATGAGGCTAAAGGGTTGTGTAATGCTGCAGGATATGAAGTTGTTCACTTAATCAAACAAAATTTCCTTCAAAAACCAAAGTACGGGATTAGCGGAGGGGTCGTAGAGCAATTAGAGGAAATATCAGAAAAGGTCAAACCTGATGTAATTATATTTGACGAGATATTGAAACCGAGTCAGAACTATAATCTTGCCACAGTGTTACATAGAGAGATACTGGACAGAGAGGCATTAATTCTTGAGATTTTTGAAAGCAGAGCATCTAGTGCTGAATCAAAATTGCAGGTAAAATTGGCACAACTAAGATACGAGATGGTAAGAGCCAAGGAGAAAGTCAGGCTTGCAAACATGGGAGAACAGCCAGGATTTATGGGAATAGGCAAATTTGAAGTTGACGTATATTATAACGACATAAAACATAGAATGCAAACAGTTAGATCAAAACTTGAAAAAGCTGGCAAGCAAAGAGAGCTCCACAGACAAGGTAGAAAGAGAATGGGTTTTAGAACAATTTCACTTGCAGGATATACATCGGCAGGTAAAACAACGTTGTTTAACAAAGCTACGGGTGAAATAAGAGATCAGAGTAAAGAACTGTTTACAACATTAACCACCACCACACGAAGGTTGGTAATTTCCCAAGAGCCGTTTTTGATTGCAGATACTGTTGGCTTCATTAGCAAATTGCCCGCATACATGATTGACGCATTCAGATCAACATTAGAAGAATTGACATATACTGATCTCATAATTTTGGTTATCGATGTTAATGATTCAGTTTTAGAATTAAAGAAGAAATTTTCGAGCTGCATGAAAACTCTAAATGAATTAGGAGTAAAGCAAAGTAAAATTGTATACGCTCTAAATAAATCAGATTTAGTGAGAGATAAAGATATTGAACAAAAAATCAGTTCCCTTAATCTTAGTGAAAATGGGAAATTGATTCTAATTTCTGCAAAAACGGGGAAAAATATATCACAATTAAAAAAATTAATCAAAGAAACAATAGAAAATCAGAACTATCATCAACCAAAAAATAACGAATGGAGAGAGGCAGAGAAACAATTTGGAAATTGAAGTAGTTAGAATCGGACAACGCCTAGTCAGAGATGACAGAGTAACAACTCATGTGGCATTGGTTTCCAGGGGATTTGGGGCAGAGAGAATCTTTATGACAGAAGTAAATCCAGAAATCAAAGACACTATTGAAAAGATCAATAATACATGGGGAGGCGACTTCAAAATAGAGTTTATCGAGAAATGGAAAACTATTGTAAAAAAGAAAAAAGATGAAGGATTCAAAATAATTCATCTTTCAATGTATGGTGAAAGTATAGATGACGTACAGATTAATCTCAGAAACGAGGAAAAAATAGTAATCGTTGTAGGAGCAGAGAAAGTTCCGAGAGAAATTTATGAGTTGGCAGACTACAATGTAGCAGTTGGGAGTCAACCCCATTCTGAAATTAGTGCATTAGCAATAGTTTTAGATCGAATACAGAAAGGCGAACAATTCAAAAAAGAATTTTCACATGCTAAAAGAAAGATCATACCCACAAAAAATGGCAAAAATGTACAAGTTAAGGAAACAAGGGATTAATAATAGAAAATTAGTACTCATTTAAGTTGGTAGACAGATACGAAGATCCTTTCATTCGAATCGCTTCAATGATTGGAGGAGACGAATACCTGAAAGTTGCAAGATCTCTGTTAAAAGCTGAAGACGCAACAGATGAGGAAATTGCAAGCTCGACAGGTCTTAGAATCAACATGGTAAGAAAAGTATTATACGATCTATTTGGGAAATCACTCATCACAGGAATTAGAGTAAAAGACGAGAGAAAAGGATGGTTTGTTTACAGATGGAGAACAAGACGAGAGGAAGTAGAACATTTCATTGAAAATCAAAAGAAGAAAATCGGTGAAAGGTTGCAGCAGAGATTAGATTTTGAAAATGCTTCAGATTTCTATCATTGTGGCAACGAAGATTGCCCAAGAGTGACATTCGAAAATGCACTTGATGAGATGTTCAAGTGTCCATCATGTCAAAACGTATTGAACCTAAAAAAGAATGATAAATCTAGAAAGGCTTATTCAAAAAAAATCGATGAAATTAAAAAAGATATGCAGCAGACGTTCTAATTGAAAATAGATTCGTCAAGACAAAAAAATCAAGTTCAAAAATCATCATAGACATGTAAATTGATTTAGATGTCTAAGGGACTTGATAAAATAGGTAGTACATTAAATAGGAGAAGTATCACAATCAAGCCCTGAACCAAATTACCACCATTAATCCAGCAACGGGTGAAGAAATTGAAAAATATTCTCCAATGGATAGAAATCAAGTTTTTGAGATTGTGGGAAAAGCAAAACGAGCATATCCAGAATGGAAAAAAGATTATGAGAAACGTAGAAGCTACATCTACAATTTGGTAGAACACTTGAAGAAAAACAAAACACAACTTGCAAAAGTTGCAACATCAGAAATGGGCAAACCACTAAAAGAATCCATAGGTGAAATTGAAAAATGTGCATGGGCATTGGAATTTTATGCTGATCATGGAGACAGCTTCCTCACAGATGAAGTGTTAAACACAGATGCACGAAAGAGCTTCCTAACTTTTGAACCGTTAGGAGTAATTGGATCCATCATGCCCTGGAATTTTCCTTATTGGCAAGCTTTGAGATTTGCAGCCCCTTGTTTGATGGCAGGCAACGCAATTGTAATGAAACCATCCAGAGTAACTATGCAGTCAGGCATTGAAATTGAGAAAGCATTTACAGAATCAGGCATTCCAGATGGAATTTTTCAGACGGTCATTGGAAGTGTTGAATCCGCAAATCACCTTATTGATTCGGATGTTAATGCGGTAACATTCACAGGCAGTACGAATGCAGGAGCAAAGGTGGGAGAAAGATCAGCAAGACACTTGAAAAAATGCGTGCTAGAATTAGGTGGCAGTGATCCATTCATAGTGCTTGATGATGCGATAATAGAAAAGGCTGCAGAGGGGGCGGTGAAAGGCAGATTCATAAATTGTGGTCAAAGTTGCGTAGCATCTAAGAGGTTTTTTGTTGGAAAGAACATAGCAGAAGATTTCATTGAATTGTTTATCAAAAAGGCATCACATCTAAAGGTAGGAGATCCAATGTTGCATGAAACAGACATAGGACCACTTTCAAGCAAAGATGGGCTAGATACAATTTCAGGAATTGTGGAAGATGCAAAGGAGAAAGGTGCCGAAATTCTCCTAGGAGGTTCTAAAGTAGAGGGAAAAGGATTCTTTTACAAACCAACAATTCTCACAAACATAAAATCAGATATGAGAATTGCAAATGAAGAAACTTTTGGACCTGTTGCACCGATCACTATTGTTGATAATGAGAGTGAGGCGATCAAGTTAGCAAATGAAAGTGAATTCGGACTAGGTGCCAGCATCTGGACAAAAGATCTTGCCAAGGCAGATAAAATATCCAGACGAATTGAATCAGGAATCGTAAGCGTCAACAACGTAGTAATTTCGGACCCCAGAATTCCGTTTGGAGGAATCAAACACAGTGGTTTCGGAAGAGAATTGTCAAGATACGGGATGTTAGAATTTATAAATTTGAAATCAGTCCGATTTTACGACAATTTAACACATAATCACTATGTTGAATAGATTCAATTCTTCAAAATGGGGACTTAGTACTGTTTCTGTTCAAGTTCATCGTCATCATCGGCATCACATTCTTCTAATTCCACAAAAGTAGGATTCCCATCCTCATCAAAATTTATCTCGATACAAATATCAGAGGACAATGTAGATGCCAGAGTTTCTACTAAATCCTTTGGAAAATTACTCAATCTACTTGGATCAGATGAATGCCTATATTCAGTTAATCCACCTTCATGGTAAAAATCAACTTCAATGTCACCATTTGAAAATTTTCTAACGCCTGTTACTTGACCAAACAAACTACTAGACATTCTAACTGCCTTGTTGAATTACGTCTTTTGTAAGATTTTCAGCTAGATGTTCATAGTGTTCTCTAGTTTTTCCAAGATCATCGAGCTTAGATTTTTCAATATCGTTTAACTCTTCATCTACCTGTTCAGAGACATACTGTAATCGTGCTTCAGCCATCATGAATAATTTGTTGTTTTCCTTCCAAAGATGTTCTGTGATATGTTCAACATAATCAGTCATATCAGATATTAGTTTCGCAGAACTTCCCGATGAAAGATATTCTTTTGCAGATTCTTCCATTTCAACTCCAATTTCTCTTGAGCGTTGATGATCAATCAACATCATAGCTATTGGCCCCATGTTGGTAGGCATGCCAGCTTTTTCTAGAGCTGGAAATAGCGATTTTTCCTCTTTGCTGTGATGGCATACATCAGTAAAGTTTTTTGAGAAATCAATTACAGGTAAAAGAATTGACTCAGGAATCTGTTTGTCATCTTTCAACAGTTGAATTGTAGATTGCATTGCTTTGACAACCTTTTCGATTAACTCATGATCCTTCCTTAGAGACGCAGTTGATATAATACTGTCAATTTGAATCCAATATCTATATCTTTTTCATTTTATTAAAATAATTAAAAGATAGAAATTAGTTAACAGTCTTTTGTTAACAAATTACTTTAACGATTAGCAAGGCCTTCTGATTTTACAAAAGCCCAAATCTTTTTTGTCATTTCACTTGGTGCGATGGGTTTCTTTCCAAATACCTGTTCTACAGTCTCATCACGTCCTGCAAAATTGATTGCATATCCTCCAAATGCCGGTTTTTTAGATTTTGGGGCGGCCTTCTTTGTCGTAGTTTTTCTTTTTGTTGACGTTGTCTTTTTTATTGCCAATTTCTTGTAATTTTATTCCAAAGAAAGTATAATAACTTACACTTTTTCATAATTCAAAACAAGATGACTTTTGATCTTCTTAATAGATTTAAGCCGTAAATTGGGGGATTTTGAAATTTTGTCAAACCCCTGACCTTGAATAAATGATATTGCATTGTTACCTCCGATGAGAAAAGGCGAAAGAGTGAGAATTAATTCATCAAAGAGATTTTGTCTAACAAATTCCCAATTGGTAGAACCTCCACCCTCCACCAGAATTGTTGTAATTTTTTTATCTAAAAGTTTTTTCAATAATGATTTTATGTTTACAGATTTTTCACCTGTAATAATCACGTCTACTGGAAACTTGTGCAGCCTTTCAAGGTCAAGTTTGGATATTTTTTTTGATACGGCTATAATTGTAGGAACTTGTTTGGATGTTTGCAGAATATTTGATTTTGAAGGTATGTCACCATTGGAATCCAAAATTATTCGTACTGGATTCTTTCCACGTGTGTATCGTACAGTTAGCAAAGGATCATCTTGCAACACGGTATTTTTTCCTATTAGAATTCCATCTACTCTAGATCTTAATTTGTGCAGTCTGATGATATCCTGATCTGAAGAAAATTTTGAGTCTCCCTTTTTTGTGGAAATCTTTCCATCAATAGACATGGCAGCACTTAAAATTACATATGGCTTGTTAGATTTTTCCATGTACGATTTTCCCCTCTATCATCACTGCTTTAATCGCAGACTCTGATGCCCTGTGTACAATTGATGCGTACGGATTATGCATTGGTTCAAGATCTAAAGCATGCTTATCTAGAAAAACACAGTCAGCAACTTTTCCAGACTCAATTACGCCGACATCTTTTTTCAGTATTTTTCCTCCGTTTACTGTTGCCATCTTTAGAATTTCTCTAGGATCAATTCTTTTTTTATGAATTCCCATTGTTACTTTCCAAAGAAAATCCATTTCCCTGAACATGTCAGGAGAATTGATCATTACATTGTCAGTACCCAACGCTAATGTGCAGCCGGACTTTTGCATTAATTCTATGTCAGGAATTCCTTCAGCCAGAGATGAATTTGCCCTAGGACAAATTACGATGCCCCGAGTTTTTTTTGATGTAGCTTCAAGATCGGCTTTTGAGGCGTAAGTCATATGAACCAAAAAATCAGGTTTTAGAGATAGTGCTCTAATTGTTTCAGATTTTCCGGTCATCATCTTTGATTTAGCTACACTTTCTTGTGTCTCGGAAGAATGTATTGCCCTAATCTTTGACACCTTTGAATAGTAATTCAACATTCTGATGCTGTTTTCATTGGCACCGCTAATACCGATTCCATCACATTCTTTTAGTAGCATCAGAAGTTTATCAGATTCGGCCTTAGGAAAAGGCAAATTTCTTTTTATTTCATCATGATTATGGTAAAGATCCATACGACCTAAAATAATGGCGCGTAGTGGAATGTCTGACAATGCTTTTTTTAACAGTCTCACCCCATTCAATCCAGACTCTCTAAAATCCACAAAAGTTGTAATTCCTTTTCCAATCATCGAATGACAGGTATTTTTCATGAAACTTTCAAGATTTGCATCGGAGGTGTTCTTGAGAATTTTTGACTTGACTCCGAAAACAGGGTGAATTTTTTCGTCAATTGAACTGTTTAGAGTGATATCTTTGCCTATTGAGTCACCGATATGCGTATGAGCGTTAATGAATCCGGGAATCATAAGGAGTCCTTCTCCATCTATCGAGTTTTCATTAGCTGCAGGTTTTGTTTTTGACTGAATTTTTTTAAATAATTTATTTTGAACTCTGACATTTGTATTTGAGACAAAATCTAATTCTGAACCGCGCAATATGCTAATATTTTTGATCAGCATGACAACTCATAAACTTCAGGTTTTTCTTTTCCTGAATCTCTAATTTCTCGTATGGTATCAAGGGATTTTGTTGCTAATTTTACCGCATCTCTTCCAGTACTTGCATTACCTATCCCACAATTCAAAAAAATGTCATCATCATTTTTGATCATGTCGATAAATGATTGTACAGAATTTTTTGCTTCATCATTTGACACCACCATGAAATTGTCACCGCCCATAAAAAATGTCAGGGAATTTTTTTCTAAGAAAAATTTCGACATTTTTGAGTACAGTTCAAAGATAATGGAGGAGATCTCATAAGGAGAATTGGTTTTTCTTCTTGAAGAAAGATCATCTACATCTAGATGCATTATGGAGGCATGCGATCCAGATTTTTCTTTAATGAATCCAAATATGCCATATTCTTCATTTAGTACAATTTTATTTTTTTTCCCTTCATATGCTTTCAAATTAGCTTCGAATGGAGAGTTTCCATATCCTATTGAAATGTTTAACCTAACATCAAATAGCGAATAAAGCGATTTTTGAATTTGTATATGATCATCCAAGTCCAATCCATTTGATATCACAAAAAACTCATCAGATCTGTTTAGAAAAACTATACAGCTTTTGTCTGAAAATAATTTATGCACTTCTTTGTAAAGTGATGACTGTAGCATTTGAAGTTCATGTTCTCTATCGCTTCCCAGAGTAAGCGTCCAAGGACCGTATTCAGTGATTTTCAGTATGCTGAGTTGAATCATTATTGGATCCTCTTTAGTTCCCCAGATATTTTCACGACTGCTTCAACTGCACGTTCTGCAACAGGTCTAATTCTAGCATAGGCATGTTTTTCCTGCATTCCGGGTCCAGAAATTCCCAAAGAGACGGGTTTTTGGTACTTTAATGACAAATTAGTCAAGGCTTGGGCTGCAGAATGAGAAATCACTTCATCGTGCTTTGTTTGGCCTTTAATTATTGCACCCAGAGTAACCACAGCATCAACATTCGTTCTTTTCAACAGAGAATCCACAATGATGGGCATGTCAAACGCTCCGGGAACAGTACAGGTGTATGAAATTTTTAAATTCAGTGAATTTGCTTTTTCTTGAGATACAGCAAGCATTCTAGATGTCACTTCCTCATTGAATTCTGAAACCACTATAGCAATATTCAAAACTAATTCACCTTGGCGTATTCTAAGAGTTCTTTTCCGTCAATCAACGGAATTCCATTTTGTTTTGCAAACTGTTCTGCCTTATCAACAGACAATGCAGCATATGTTTCAGCATCCATCATTTCGCATATTGCAGTAACAGGTGTCAGACCTGCCACTTGAGCTAGATATACAGACATTTCTGTATGGCCCTGACGCACAGCCAGTAGGTCTTTAGATGCGATCAACAGAGGCACATGTCCAGGAGTTTTAAAAGAGCATGCAAATTTTTTCTGGCTATTTTCAACATTAAAGATTTTAGCCATTTCGCTGATTGTCAACGCCCTGTCTTTATCAGTGATTCCAGTGTATGTTTGATAGTGATTTACAGACAATGAAAAAGTAGGATGATCACCGTAAGGAGCCAATCCCATGATCATTTCTTTATTAGAGATTGAAGCATTTGAAAGAATTTCATGCATGTATTGTAAATCCAGAGAGGTTGCAAACTTATGCTCAAGTGCAATACACAAAAGTCCACCAGCGTGTTGACGCATTCTCGCAACATGTTCTGGTGTCACAAATTCTGCCGCCACCACCATGTCAATTTCATTTTCTCGTCCAGCCGAATCAAATAACAGAACAAATTCTCCACGTTTCAAAGACTCCAAGGCAATTTCTAGTGACATACATGAAGGAAAAAATATCTAATTATAAAGTTTACCTTAAAATTGGTAATTACCAATAAATTAGTTGATAACCAATGTTATTTCAGGATGTATTTTCCGAGAATGTCAGTTTCAATATTAACTTTATCGCCCACTTTTTTTGTATGAAAATTTGTAACATCAATGGTATGAGGAATCAATGAAACCGAAGCAAGTGTCCCTTTGACATCAACTATTGTCAAACTTATTCCATCCATTGCTATGGAGCCTTTTTTCACAACATACTTTGAAAGCTTTTTTGGAACTTCAAACCAGACTTGAACTTCTTTGGGCTTATTCAGAATTTTTTTAATTGCAGCTACGCCATCCACGTGACCCAGGACAAAATGGCCCTCCAATCTTTCACCGGCCTTTAGACTTCGTTCGATATTTACTATTCCGCCAATTTTTAAATTTCCAAGATCAGTTTTCTTTGTCGTTTCCTCAATCATTTCAAAAATACAACTTGATTTTGTGAGCTTTGTTGCAGTAAGACAAACCCCGTTCAAAGCCACACTCTGTCCAATCTTTAGTCCCTTTGCATGTTTTCCCAGATTGACAGTCATTTGGACAGCACTTCTATTTTTTGTATCCTTAGAGATTTTTTCTATTTTACCAATACCTTCCACAATACCTGTAAACATAAATCCAACTAGAGATATTGTGTATAAAATCATTTAGACTCATTTAGAAAAAATGGCATTTGATAACATTGGTAAAACAAGAGAAATTCATTTTGGATGAATGTTAGAGAGTTCAAATCAAAAATTTAATATTTTTTTTTGAAAACTTTCTATGCAATTCGAATCACTCTGTTTCAGAATTCTTAAATTCATTTTCACAAAATTGATGAAAAACGGAGCACTTGTTTTCCTTCGCATCGTCTTTAATTTTTGCCATATCTTTGTTGAGAATTCCCTGCGCAGCTAGAAACGAATCATCTTGCATTCCCAGCTTTTCAAATAATTTTGACTTGGCAAGAGGTATTTCCTTTAGATCGGAATTAACTGTTTGAGCTCTATCATAGTATTCAATGGAGTCTTTGAAATTCCCTAGATGGCTGAGGGAAATAGCTTTATTCATCAAGGCAGTAACATCGTCTGGATCTATAATCAGGGTAGTGTCATAGTACTCAAGGGCATCCTTGTGACGATCTAGTTCATTAAGAGATAGACCCTTGCTGTTTAGTACCCAAACATCCTTTGGATTTGACTCAAGTATTTGATCACAAAGATCCAGTACCCTTTCATGCTGTTTTAGGCTTTCAAGTGCGTAGATCTTGTTTTTTAATGCATATGTATCTGAATTTTTTATTTCCAGAACTTTATCGCAAAAAACTATCGCCTCATCATATTTTTTTAAGTGTATCAATGACAATGAAATGTTTTGTAGTGCCATCATGTCATCAGGATCTTTTTCCAGTAAGCTTTTACAGTAGTTATACAGTTCATTGAATTTTCCAGCATTAAACATCATAGTAATAACATTTGAGGGATCAAGAAGATTGATCATTTCTACACAATCTGATAAAAATTCATCATTTTTAACATATTGCAATTTGACAGAAATTTTTTAGAATCGACAAGATGAATTTATGCAAGGGTTACAATAAAAAACTCCATACTATTTTACGAGTTCTAAAAGTGCCTTTGCCTGTTTGTAATGTACCTCATCAATCATTTTTCCATCAATTGTAATAGCACCTTTTCCTTTCTTAACAAATTCAGGATATACTTTGCATACCTTCTCAGCCCATTGAATCTCACCCTTATTTGGATGAAAAAGCCTATGCACCACTGAAATTTGATCAGGATGTATCACACTTTTCCCGGAATAGCCAAGGCTTTTTCCAATTTTGCAGTCTTTTTCAAGTCCCTTAGAATCTTTGAGATCCTGCCAAATCGCATCAATTACTGCCACTCCAGCTGCATGGGCATCAACAGGAATTTTTCTTCTAGAGTATTTGGCACCCTCCGAATTCTTTGTATATTCAACTCCCAAATCATTGAGTAGATCAAAAACTCCAAAGACTACGGCAGAAATTCTTTTGCCAAATGATGCAATTTCATATGTGTTAACCACTCCTTCTGATGACTCGATGGATGGAATAACTTGTATTGGTTTTATCTTTCGCGCTTTTTCCAGTTTGGACAGAACCTTTTCTATCTTTTTCATTTCTTTGACGTTGTTTACCTTAGGAATGACAATTCCATCAACTCCTCTTTGGACGATTTCTTTTAGATCCATTGGTATTTTTCCGGAAGTAGGGGAATTGGTACGGACAAAAACTGAAGATGCGTAAGATTTTTTGGATTTTAGAGCCTGCTTGATTTGCTTTCGCGCATTAGCCTTTTGATCATCAGGAACAGAATCCTCTAGATCAAAACAGACTATGTCGGCATTTAGAGTCTTAGCTTTTTCAAGAAACCTCGGATTGTTGCCCGGAACAAAAATGAGGCTTCTGAAAAGCTGTGTCATAAAATGACTAAGCACCCTCTGGCTTCATTAAGATCTTGCCAAAGAGACCCTTTCCGGTCACCATCTTTGTGTGAGCATCTGCAGCTTGTTCAAACGTATAGGTTGAATCAATTGCGGCTTTAATTTTGCCTTGACCCATCCAATACAGTCCTTGATCTAATTCAGCTTTTGTTCCTTGAGTTGAACCCAAGACGTTAATTCCTTTGAAGAATATGTGTCTAAGATCTATTTTTGCGTCATAACCCGTTGTAGCACCACATGAGACAAGAGATGCACCGTATTTGAGTAACGTTAGTTGCTTGTTGAAGTGAGTCTCACCTATATGATCAAATGTCAGATCGATTCCAGGTGCTTCTCCCTTTGTTTTAGCAATTTCTTTTGAAATTTTGAATACGTCTTTTTGCCAATCATCTTTTCTGTGATCAACGGCATAATCTGCACCCAACTCAAGACATTTGTCTAATTTATCAGGACTGGCAGTTGCAATTACATTACAATTGTACAGTTTTGCTATTTGAATTCCAAAGCTTCCAACTCCTGAACCACCACCCATAATTAAGACAGTTTGTCCGGGGGTAATCTTTGCACGACCTACCAACATATGCCACGAGGTAAGTAATGTCATTGATGCAGCTGCTGCTTGATCATATGACAGATTGTCTGGAATTTTTGAAACATTGACTTCGGGTAAGTGTATTTCTTCAGAATAAGCTCCCCAAAGGGGCCCAGTTTGAAATCCCCATACCTGTCTCTTTACACAATCAAATTCTCTTCCGTCTGTGCATGCTTTACAGACTCTGCAAGCTAGGTTAGAATGAGATACAACTCTATCACCTACTTTGATATTTTGTACATCCTCACCTACCGCAATTACATCACCTGCAACATCGGAACCGGATACGTGTGGAAGCGGAACCGCTACAGGTACTCCTCTCATTCCCCAAATATCATTGTAATTTAGGGCGGATGCCTTATTGGTAAAAATTACCTCATCGGACTTTGGTTCTGGACTATCTATATCCTGGACTTTGAGGATCTTAGCATAATTATCATCTGGTGCGTATTCATTGTATACAACGGCTTTCATGAATAAACAAAATTTGTACCCATAATTATATTTTTTCTAGCCTATATTCTATTGATCTTAAAATCACGTTTAGGTTGCTGCGTGGAGAGTAGTATTTGCTTCAGCTGTTCATCGTTTATTCGACCTGGAATTTTTCCTTGCGTTGCCATCCCAATCAGATATTGCTCGACCATATCAGAAAGTTCAGGTTTTACCATTTTGATGTTATTTAGTCTCATTCGGGCAGCAGGTTCAAGTACCTGTTTGAGTATTTGCTCCTTTTGTGCAGCCATCTCATGATTTGCACGCTCAGTATTATTGTCATGTGGTGGATCGTTGGATTCTGGAAAGCTCATTTTATACCTAAGAATAAATTTTCAATACAGGGTTTTCGACAATCATTTCCTTAAGAATTTCTGTCGATAACCTATCAAGCTTTTGCATTCCTTGTTTAGAGATAACACGTCCCTTCTTCTCAACCTTCTCAACATATCCAAGCCTTTCCAATCCCTGAATTGCATTACGAATAATTGCACCACCGGCATCTCTGTGATGAGCAGCGCCATATCCGGATGGTTTTCCGCCGCCATAATCATTTCTTAAAGCATTAACTCCGATAGGACCATTAAGGTAAATTTTTCTCATAATAGAAGCACATCTTGTTTGCCACCATTCCCTGTCTTGCGGAGGCTTGTCTGCATGAGCACCGGTCTTGACAAATGGAATCCACAATGGTGCAGGAATGTCTTCGGTTCTCAATACGTCTGCTAGTCTCTTTATCAATACATCTGCCGGTACATCGTATACCTTTGCCATAAAATCAAAAAATTGATAATCGTCTTATAAATCATTGAGGTATAATTTTGCGATAAGTATTCTCGCACAGATTGCATGAAATTCTGATCGACTTTACGGACGTCCTGCCCAGACGAATCCTGGAGTTTATTCCTGGGACAATAAAGGACTTGCATTTTTTGCAAAAGACCATTCTAAGATGATATGGCATTCGAATTTTGTGTCTGGTACTTATTCTTCTTGCAAGGAAAGCTTGTCGTTGAGAAAGTTTGGGATTTGTCCTTGCATTTCTGATCGCATTTGCCACAAGAATTTCCATCCTTTCCATTGCGATTTGTCTCACCTTGGGCTTCACAATGATCTCTAATCATACACCTAAAAATTGATTCTGATAATGATTTGATATGCAGTCAGCGGGATTCGAACCCGCGTCACAGGGTTGGAAACCCCGAATACTAACCAGGCTATACTATGACTGCGATAGAATGCAGACTTTGTTTCCTACATAAAAATGGTTTTTTCATACTCGTAAAGCATTCTTGCAATTACTACATGTCCCTCAAAAGATTCGTCACCTACTGAATAAAGATCAGTGATTTTGCCTTGTATTATATCAGAGAAATGACCCTTTTGAAATCCTCCAAATACGACGCATGCATTATCAGAAATCTCTGCTGCGATTTCTTCGTAGGTATTCTTTTTTCCGTTTGTAGAAAACCCAAACGTCTTTGACGGATTGATGTCATCAAGAAGTTCTGAAAATGTTTTATCCTCAATTGTCAACAACATGTCACCGTTGCCAGATGTGATTTTTTTCTCTCTGTACAGCTTTTCGATGACACCTGCGAATCTGTGATATGATTTGGGAATGTGGACATTTTCTCCAAATGATATCACCTTGTCATCAACAGTATGGACGTAAAGTCTCATCTTGTTTTGCAAGTATAACGGAATAGTAGTGGCTTCAAGAATTGAAAAATGCACCAGATCAGGCCTTCCTCTTTTCATTTCGTTATTGATTCCCCTCATGGCTGCAAAATGCCATGAGTTATCCAGTAGAATTTCAAACGGGTTTTTTCCAAGACGTCTTGCATGCGAAACTACTGAGGGATGATTCTCCAGTTCATACGGGACAAGTTCCAATGCGGATTCGGACAGGACTAAAGAGAACATTTTAGTTTGTCATGTCTATTTGTCTTTCAAATTCATTCCAGCTAGACTTGTGGGTACCATCACTGTTTATCAGACCAGCATTACAAACATAGTTGCTCAGTCGCTCAATTACGTGCTCACTGGAACCAAAGCCGGAACCTCCCACAGTAAGAGTGTCATCACCAATGGTCTGATCTTCTATTATACATGTGCCTTCTATCCTGTCATACTGCCTATACCAAGTAAGAAACTCCAATTCTGATTCGTTTTCAGCGTAAAATTCAAATGATTTTTCCAGAAATTCTGTTTGCCTGGAATCACTTCCCCCTACAAAGTCAGACGTACTCCATCCAATCTCAAAGATTCCGATTTTTTTGTCACCTGCCAGTTCAAACATTTGCTGCAGGTCTTCTTTGGCCTCCTGCGGAGTTTTCACAATGTCATTTAGACTGTCAACTGGAGAGTATGAGAATGCAACAAAATCACCAATGGTCAGTTGCGTGACTACGGATTGCAGGTCTTTGTTCAAAACCTGATGCAGTGCGAATGCGTTCCCTATCTTTATGTCAGGATGCTTCTCTTTGGTCTTTTCATATACTCCTGAGAACAATTCCTTGTAGACTGGAATGTTTTGCTCACTGTACCTGAACTGTGATTCTGTCTCTCCTGCAAGAATCACAGTGTCTATAATGTCGTATCGTGACAATACGGCATCTAGGACGCTGACTACCCTGTCTTCGCCTATAGACTTCAAAGAAGGCTTTCCAATCCAACTTGGAAAAGGTCCGAGAGTTTCGCCGTTGATTATAGAAAAGTACAGTGTTACTTTGAGATCATTCTTTTTGTTAAGGCTCATCAGTGCGTCAGACTGTCTCCAGTCAAATTCCCCGCGAACCGGTTCGATCAGATTCCAAAAGAGATAGACGTTACTTCTTCCAATTCCTGCACCCGATGCTTCAGAATAGATTTGATCCAGTTCTAGCAGAGTAGTGGACTGATTTGGAGAATTGATGACTAGACCAATTTTTTCATTTGATTTTTTAGAAATTGTCGGAGGAGCAATATCAGAATTTGGTAAGAACAATACTGCAGACAATATTGCAATAATTATGACCACAGCAGTAATAATTCCTATAACTTTCTTGTCCACTTTGAATCAAGAACAAAATACAGGTAAAAAAGTTGTTATGAATTTGTCAGATTTTTCAATAAAATAGAGTTATGGATCTCTTGAACATTTAATTAGTATCGAAATAAAAATTTCGTAATTATATCGTGATAGCATACGTCCTCCCAGGAAGCATTACACCTGATGGTTTTCAGGCTTTTGCTTTTTTTCATATACTATCACGCTTAACCAATTGCCAACCGACAACTACTGGACGATAGGCAGTTATTGCCTCCCTGCAATGCAGGTCCCAGATAATGCGGATTTAATGAAATGGGAAACTATCCCGACGTGCAACCGCTGTATCCACATTCGATGCACATACTGCAACCCTCAACGAATACAAGGTTATTTTTGCACGTTGGACACAGACGATCCTCTGAAACCTCATCTATCTTCGGGGTCTCAAGCTTAATTTCCTCATCATGAGCCTTCAATGCCAACGAAGCGGTGACCTGCGACTTGATGTACTGGTTTGTGATGTTCGCAGTGATAAAGTCAGTCATGTACTGGCTCGGAGTAACCTCAAACGTCTTTGTGGCAGTTTCACTTGTCATGTGCAGGACCTGCTTGTGTCTGGAACCGTCACGATAGACGGTCATTCCCTTCAGACCTATTTCGTGCGCAAGTAGATATGCCGATTTTACATCCTCCACTGTGACATCGTAGGGCATGTTGATTGTCTTTGCTATTGCGTTTCCAATCCAGTCCTGCCATACTCCCTGAGCCATCAGATGATCAGCCCAGTGAATGTCCATTGCAGTGACAAATACATCCTGCATCCATTGCGGAATCTCGTCTAATCCCTTCAGTGATCCATAGTTGTCTGCAATCTTTGCAAGAATTTCATCGTTGTAGAGTCCTTCTGCTCTGAGTGCCTCCTCAAGAATCTTGTTGGTGTAGAAGAATCTTCCAACTGTTACTCTCTTCTCAAACACCAGTGCAAATGCGGGTTCCATTCCGTTTGAACAGTCAGCAATCATGGACAAAGTGCCTGTCGGTGCGACAGTCGTGGTAAGCACGTTTCTGATTCCAGATTTTTGGATCTTTGCAATCAGCGGATCCCACTCATACGAATGAGAATCCTTGGGCTTCTCATAGTATCCGGATATCGGAATCTTTCCTTCCGGATACTCTGTATTTGAGCATAGTGGGAACTCTCCACGAGAATTGGCAAGTGCCACACTCTCCTCCATGGAGTAGTAGGTCAGGGCTTCGGAAAGCTTTGACTGTAACTCGTAACCCTCCTTGGAATTATACGGAATCTTTAGCCTGTACAAGAGATCTGCCACTCCCATTACTCCCAGTCCTATTCTGCGTGACTCTTTTGATGCGACGTTGATTTCATCGACAGGGTAGTTGTTTACGTCAATGATGTTATCCAGGAATCGCGTGGTCTTTCGAATGGTTTCCTCATATCCCTGCCAATCAAACTCGTATGAACCGTCTGCTTGTCTCTTTGCAAGATTTACCAAGTTGATTGATCCGAGGTTGCAAGACTCGTAAGGATAGAGGCTTTGCTCTCCGCACGGATTCGTTGCTCTCAAGGGAGCTTGTCTTGCCTTGGCAAATACGTTGTACTTGTTGATTTGATCAAAGAAGATCAATCCAGGTTCGGCGCTCTTCCACGCAGATAGTGCAATCAGGTCAATGAGATGATGTGCGTTGATTTCCTTTACGGGTTTTTTATCGCGAGGACTGCGCAGCACATAGTTGCCGTCCGTTGTATTTACAAGTGAATGCCAAAAGTCTTCCCAGATGCCGACGCTTATGTTGAAGTTTTCCAAAACGCCGGGCTCTGTTTTGTTTGTGATGAATTTTTCAACATCAGGATGCCATGCCTCGATGATTCCCATGTTTGCACCGCGTCTCTTGCCGCCTTGCTTGACGACTTCAGTTACGGTGTTGATGATGTTCATAAACGATACCGGACCCGATGCAACACCTGACGTGGATGCAACGATGTCGCCTTCCTCACGTAGATCAGAGTAGTTGATTCCCACTCCCCCGCCGGACTTGAAGATTAATGCGGCATCAGAAGTCGACTTCATGATTTCTTCCATTCCATCATTCATTCCAAGTACAAAGCATGCGGAAAGCTGACCCAGTCTTCCGCCTGCATTCATCATTGTTGGTGAATTTGGCAGAAAGTCCTGGCTTGTCATCATTTCAAAGTACTCGGTAATTTTATCTGAATAGCCTTCGAGTTTTTTCGCTGCCAGTAATGTCAAAAGATCTTTGAAGCTTATCTTCATCTGACCCTTGTTTGCAAGTGTCACATAGTGATGAATCAGCGATCTAAAGTGCCATTTGTTAAAGAAATAGATTCCAACTTTGAACTTGTAGTCAAACGCATCAAGCTTTTCAAGGTATGATTTTGCCTCATCAACATCTTGCTTACTGCTTCCTGATTTGTCAAATACCTGCGAATCGTAAAGCATGTCGCCTATACCGACCAGAATTGCCACCCTCTCGAACATCTGAGTAGGAGACTCTACGATCTCGCTTTTTCCGTTCCTGAACAGATATCTTGAGGCCAGTACGCGAAGACAGTTCAGATCAAACTTCTTGGAGACGGGATCAAGTGCCTTAAGATTGAGCACTCTCATCTTTTCGTCTCGTAGTTTTCTTCTTTCGTGTCTGTAAACGATGTATGCCTTTGCGATGTTACTGTTTCCGCTGTCAATCAGCGTTGACTCTACGATATCCTGGATGTCCTCTACTGTAGGTACACGAGAGCTCGTGAATCCCTGTTCGACTAATTTGTTGACTACATCTTCTGCTAGTTTGTCGGCTATACCACGGTCGGCTTTAGAGGTGGCAGCCAGTGCCTGATAAATGGCATTTGAAATTTTGTCTTTATTGAAAGCCGTTACTGCGCCACTGCGCTTGCGGATCTCATTGATCGTATTTTCTATCTGTGAATTGTCCACTATAATCTCCCCGACAAGGATATGATCAATATGGCTATAAACTGTTTGTCGGTTTTTCCTGAAACATCTGTCCAATTAAATTGACTACGCTACGATGTGCATCAGAGTGGTGTCAAATACGATATTCTTTGAACATTCACATGATGATCGCATGAAATTTCTTTGATTTTGAAAGGAACAGGAAAATATGCTATACCTAACGAGCACATCATTATTTGTTGACTGTGAATACCACATGAAAGTTTCAAAAAGACGGTCCTAAAGAAAATTTCATGCTGATAACAAATTTGCATAATCTGCATAGTCGTTACAAATTAGAGTCATGAAAGTGTTGAAAATAAAAAACGATGATCGCAGAATCCGCATCCGAATGAAAAATCAAAAGAGGTTGCCACCCAGGAGGCTTTTAATCTGTAGATCCTATACGACGTAAGGGGACTTGCATTTTGGACACTTGTCCTCAAAGGGTTGATCCTTGAAACCGCATTCCCCACAAATTGCCACGTGTTTTACAGGTTTGAAGGAAGGAACAAGCTCGGATGCCTTTTCAATGGATTTCTTGATTTCCTCAACTTTTGCATATTTGTCAATATCCAACGTAACAAGCAGTCCACCATTGAGCAATTTCGAAAGTTTATTGCATTCGGAGATGACCTCGCTTTTGGGAGTATAGTCAGAGATATCTGATGCTTTGATTGTCATTCCCTGCGAATAGAAATCAGCATCCATCATGTTCAAGGAGGAATTCTTTCCATATTTCTCGCCATCAAGGGTCGCAAAACGAGTGGATCCTTCAGTCTCAGTCATGGAAATTGCCACAACATCTCCCAATTCTTTGCCTTTTTTCGTACCTACGTCAACTGCAGTCTCAATGACTTTGTGAAGAATTTCCCGGCCTGCCTTGTTGTCTTGGAATCCAAGAATGTTGAAGACCGCCTCTCTTAGTCCGACCAAATTTACGACAAGAGACACGGAGCTTCTTTGCATGTACTGAGTATTCTTGGCAAGGATTGGATTGAGTCCTCTCCTGGTGAGATCCGAGATTTCTTTCTTTCTTTGTGTCATTGAAGCTAAAGCGGGTTTTAGAAGCAACGCAAGTCTTGCTCTGAAATAGGTTTCATCTTTGTTTGATTCAAATGCCAATCTTGGAAGGTTAATTGAAACGGATTGTAGTGCAATGGAAAGCGGACTAGAAACCTTGGTGGATCCATTTGTGATTCCATAGCTTGATGTCTGTCCTTTTGCAAACATTACTTTTCCGCCGATTAAAATTATTTCTGACAAAGCCTGAGACACGTCAGATAGTTTTCCTTTGTCAGCATCAATTACCAAACCAATTTTTGGAATTGGTGTAATTTCTGCATAACTTTTGTATGCGTTAATTATAGAGCTGATTATTTTTGCATCTGACCCCAGTTGCAAACGAATGGATACGCCTGTACTGGTTTTGTTGTATTTGGAAGTTGTTGACGCAGTTGCAAATGCATTGGTTAGTTTCTGTTCAAGTTCTGGTAAGGATTTTGAATGTTTTGCAAACAGTGAAACCAATCCATCAAGTACAATTTCTTGTGAGGCTTCTTTTGAGAGAAGTGCAATGACGACAGATAACGAACTTGTAATATCTTCAAGCTGTTTTGATGCAGGAATTCTTGAGACATCAAGATATTTTCCGCCAAGATCAACTCCGTCTTCTATCAGCTCCTTGACATTTACAAATATTGTATCGGGAATCATTGACCAGATTCCAGGATTTGTGATGTGCAGATCTCCAGAAAGATGCGAGTCTGCGACATCCTTTGGCAATACGTTTGTAAGAAGATGTTCTGCAAATACTCTCTGGCCAGTATTGAACAGCAATCCGTCTGCACCGTTATCCACTTTATCCAAATTAGATATCATCTCTTTGACATCATGTACGGGCAAGCCCAGGCGTGCGAGTTTGTTTCGATATTCCTCATGACCGTGTTCTAAAAGGACGGAATTCACCATTTCTCGTATTAATGAGCCTGTAAGGTACGTAGTCTGATATTTGTAGATCCTATTTTCGACTTCTTCGGTAATCTTTTGTGCTAGTTCCAATGGAAGGCTTCCTTCGCTTACCAAAGACTGAATGATTTTGTGGGAATTAAACTCCTCGATGGACTCAGAAGTGGTCCTGACATACATTTTGCCACTCTCTATAATAGATCGCTCTTCAATCTGTCGGGCCAAGCTTAAAACAAGTTTTCCAAGATTTGTGATTGTATAACGTCTTTCAGATTTGTTAAGTGCAACAAGTGATTGTCTAAGTAGTTTTCTCAAATGATATGCGAATTTGCCACTCTCTTTTTTTGATTTGAATCCGGCAAGAGATTTTAATTCGGAATAAGTCAAAGGGCCTTTGGAATTCAATATTCTAAGAATGTCAATTCTATTTGGGCTTGCCATGACAGAAAAGATCATCCTGACACGTTTTGAAGTAGAACGCATTATGCCGCCTCTTTCAGATTCGGAGTCGATGTCCAAATCAGAATCCAAGTCAGAGTCGATGTCCAAATCAGAATCCAAGTCAGAGTCGATGTCCAAATCAGAATCCATAGACAATTCCTCTTTGCTTGATTTCATTGTTGTTTGTGCATCTGGGGAGTAAATAAGACTTGTGACTAGATCTTTTTTCACCGATTATGATCAGTTTCGTTGCAAACGCGAAAACGATCTCGCGTGAAGATCTTCATGATCAGTTTCGTTGCAAACGCGAAAACGATCTCGCGTGAAGATCTTCATGATCAGTTTCGTTGCAAACGCGAAAACGATCTCGCGTGAAGATCTTCATGATCAGTTTTCTTGTACATCAAGTGAAAATTCGGATGTTGAAAGTTTCTGTCCACATGACGGACACTTGCCATTAGATGACTTGAGTACGTCTTTTAGAGATTTTAGCATCTTCATGTTAGTAATCTTCTCCCCACATTTACCACAAGTAATTTCTACAGACATGATGACGATATAATATACAAAATAATTAAGAAATAGTTTGGATTTTTTTTAATAATTCAAGCAAATTATTTTACTGTTTTTCTATAAGGATTCCACGTTCATCAAATCCGGTGATTTTGGCTCTCGTTCCAACAGGCAGATCTGCAGGTGTAGCGATTCCAGCCATAAATCCAGAGATCCTCAAATCAGAATTGTCAACGCTTAACACTACAAATGCATACGGAGTATACTTTTCAAAGCCAGCAGGTGCCACAGTGATTATGGTGTACGTGGCAACAGCGCCTACCCCATCCAAAACTACATCTTCAAATCCCTTACTTCCACACTTGAGGCAATAATACGCCGTAGACAAGTGAAGATGACCACAGCTCGTACATTTATGGGTAAGGAGCTTGCCTTGTTTAGCATATTCAATTAGTTGTTCTTCAACAGACATTTTACACACTCTGGAACACGTGAACAGCACAACTTGCACCAGTTGCACCAAAGTTATGAGTAAGACCGATTTTTGCATCTTTTACAGTTCTTGCACCAGCATTGCCAGTTAGTTGATCAAACACTTCAACTACTTGTCCTACACCGGTAGCACCTATTGGATGTCCTTTTGATTTGAGACCTCCTGATGGATTAATAGATATATCAGAATTTAGCTTTGTTCTGCCTTCACGAACAGCTTGAATGCCTTTGCCCTTTTCAAAGAATCCCAAGTCTTCAGTATCAACAACCTCTGCAATTGTAAAGCAGTCATGCACTTCTGCAAAGTCCACATCTTTGGCAGTAATGCCGGCCATTTTGTATGCATCTGCTGCCGCAATCTTTGTACTTGGAATTGTTGTCAAATGTTCACGTCCCTGCAGTGCTGCGGGTGAACCACCCCTGCCAGATCCAGTGACCTCAACATAATTACCGCCATGCTCTTTTGCAAACTTTTCAGAACAAAGAATAACAGAACTTGCACCGTCAGAGAAAGGACAGCAATCATAAAGCTTCAAAGGACTAGCAACCACTGGAGACTTCATCACATCATCGACTGTGATCTTTTTCTGCATGTGAGCCTTTGGATTAAGTACGCCGTTTTCGTGATTCTTTACTGCAACGTTTGCAAAGTCTTCCTCGGTAGCATCAAATTCAGTTAGATAGGCCCTTGCCATGGATGCAAATAATCCAGGAAATGATGCGCCAGCTTGACCCTCATAGAAAAAGTCCGAACAATATGCAAAATAAGTCGTCGTCCACTCGGTTCCAGTGTGGGTTACCTTTTCGGTACCAGTCACAAGTAGACAATCATAGAAGCCCGCCGCAACGTTTGCATATGCTTCTCTAAAAGATACAGAGCCACTTCCACAAGCTGACTCTATTGTTAAAGATGGTTTATCAGGAATTCCCAATCTGCTCATTAATACAGGTCCAAGGTGTACTTGTTTGTCAGCAACCCCAAATACGTTTGAAATGTAGGATGCTTTGACCTCTTTCGGATCAATTCCCGCGCTTTCTATGGCTGAAACCGACGCCTGGGTCGTAATATCGGCAATACTGTCAGGTAATTTTCCATATTTTGTGCTGCCGGCACCAAGAACGCAAACCTTTTCCACAAAACTCACTGACCCATTTCCCTATAAAAATCAATTATCAATGATTTGTCATACAATATGCGTTCAAGAAAAACTAAATCTAAAACAGTTCAGATTAAAAAACCGATAATTAGGCACATAGTCAAAACCACGAAATCAGTAACGGCAGTTTTCAAAAAAGAAATCATCCAATATCTGGATAGCGGCGGGTATCTGTCCTGGTCCTCAAAAGAAAAAAAATACATCATTCTCGGAACAAATTCTCCAAAAAATGGATTGATGTCGTGTCCCGAATGCAAGATCGGAGAACTGATGGTAATCAGATCCAGAACCACCAGAAAACGATTCATGGGATGCTCGAATTTTTACGGAGGATGCAAAGCATCCTCACCCTTATTACAGAAGGCAAAGTTACGAGCTACCAAAACACCATGCAACACATGCAAGTGGCCAATAATAATTTTTCGCTATTCACGAAACCAGAAATGGACAAAACAGTGTGGGAACTTTAATTGTGAAAGTAGAAAAGTCAAACCTGCAAATTAGAATAAACATCCGTTCTTCTGTTTTTGAGCAGGGGCAAAATTTTACGAATTTGTTTTACTTTTTCTAAATCAATGTTTACAAAACCAATTCCCTGTTTCTTTTTCATATCAAGAAGAATTTTGCCGTATGGATCAACAACCAGACTTCTTCCACAATAGATGTTGCCAACATGATCTGGCGAGATAACATAGCAGCCATTTTCAATGGCCCTAGCTTTGTTGAGTGTAATCCAATGCTCTTCTTTCATGCTACCTTTAACCCAAGCAGAGGGTGCCACTAGAATTTCAGAACCTGCAACCGTAAGGGATCTGGACATCTCTGGAAATCTCAAATCGTAGCAAATCATCATTCCAATTTTTCCAATAGACGTTTTGATGGGTTTGGCAATATTATTACCAGAAATCATCTTATCAGATTCTCTAAATCCAAGGGCATCATAGAGATGGATTTTTCTATATGTAGAGACCACCTTGCCTGACCTGTCAATTACAAAAGAAGTGTCATATACACGATCCTTTTTGTGGCTTTTTTCATAAAATGATCCTACAACCTGAATACGATTTTCTTTTGCTGATTTTGCTATAGTGCTGACAAAATTTCCACTTATCGTTTCAGCCAGAGCTGCCAACTGTGTAGAAGTTTGAGATGAGTTTGTATAAAACATCATGAATTCTGGAAATGCACATAATGTTGCATTCTTTAAAGCGGCCTTTGAGATGAAAGAGACAATTGTTTTAAGATTGACTTGCTTGTCAGTTGACGCTTTGAACTGAACAATTGCAGCTTTCATGGGATTGATAAGCTGCATGATAATAAAAGCATAAACTTGTGGTACAACTTACAAATGTACCATTTTCTTATTATGCAAATTTGTTTAAAGAAATACAAACCGACCATAGTGTGTATGTCAATACTTGTCTGGAAAATATTTTCCAGACAATTATTTTTAAAAAATAATTAAAGTTGGTTTCCCGCTAAAAACCAATTTTCTTTAGGATTGTCTTCAAAAACAACAATTACGTGACTTTCTTTTGTTTTTAGAATTTCAACTGCTGATTTTGTGATTGCTTTTGCATATTCGTCTTTTTGCTCCTGTGTTCTGCCAGGATACATTGACACAGTTATCAAAGGCATGATGGTTACAAATAGAATCAGAGATTTATTCGTTCAATAATCTGGTCTGTACCCATACCTTGTACCATAGGTAAAGTCTGAGCTGTGTGTTTTTTTGTATACATATCCTGTTGCCAGACCGACGGCAAATCCACCGATGTGGGCAAGATAAGCTACCCCGCCGCCTGCAACACCGAATCCAAGTCCCTGAGTGAAGAAGGGAAGAAGATTTTGAAAGATTAACCAGAAAGGCAAGAACCATCTTGCCTGAATGTGCATCATCCTCCAGAAGAAACCAAGCATCATGAAAGTCTGAATTCTGGCCTTTGGAAAAATTACAAGATACGCTCCCAGTATTCCAGAAATCGCACCTGATGCTCCAACTGCAGGCACTGCACTTGCAGCATCCCCAAATATGTGGATTAGGCCAGCAGCAACTCCCCATGCAATGTATATTCCGAGATATTTGATCTTGCCAAACTTTTGTTCGATGTTGTCTCCAAATATCCACAAAAACAGCAGATTGCCCCCAAGGTGAATCAGACCTCCATGCATGAAAGTCGATGTCAGCAAAGTGACTTCTGAAAATGCAGGACAGTTCATTATGCCATTACCCGTATCCACTCCACTGAATTCACCTGTTACGCAGCCAGGTACAGCACCCCAGTTGTAAAACATTACAAATGCATTTGAATTTGTGAAATCAAGAAACTGTCCTGTGTATGCAACCTCCATAAAGAACACGATGACATTAATTGCGATTAGAGCATAAGTTACTTTAGGCCTGAATCCCGGAGGATGTGGATTCTCATCTCTCAATGGAAATAGCATTAGACGTTTAGATTCTATGAAAATTGTATAATAAGATTATTCAATTTGATAGAAAAAAATAAGATGAGAAACACCTACAAAAATGACTTAGGATTTCTCATCTAACTATGGCGTGCATCATTTAGTTAATTGATTTTAAATAAAACAGAGTTGGGATATTCGTCGAATGTACCAATTAAACAACAATGATTTTTCGTTTGATTAGATTCTCTAGAATGTGTATGAATTCGTCATCGGAGATTTTACCATCCTGCCACCAGCCAACAGAAGTTTTTAACCATGAGGGAACGTGTCGCTGGTATTCCTCAGCCATTTCTCGCTCAGATACTACAAGGATCTGTTTTTCAAGCATGTAGTCTATCCCGTCTAGAAATTCTGAATCCGAAATTTCATCATCCTGCCACCAATAAGCATCATTACGTATCCAATCAGGAATCAATGTAGTTTCAATTTGCACGCCATGTGGATCAAAACCGGAAATTGTGAGAACCCCTTCAGACTGAGGCTCCATTTGGAATCCGACATGCCAATTTCCCATGTCATCTATACTTTGAATTGAATTAATCAGATCATCATTTAGAAAGACTTGGAAAGATTCATCCTCAGAATGTTTTGGAAATTCCAAATTGATGTGATTGTCAAACGACCATCCTTGAATTAAATTAAATGACAAAGAGGTACCTTGTTGATTAAATTCAGGATAGGATAATAGGATGCTTGAATCGTATCTTATTTTGAATTGTTCGTCATTTCTTGGAACATTCAGGACAATTATGCTATCTTGACCAACAGCGAAGCAGCTATAGTACCAGACTTGTGAAGTGAACTTTGGATCAGGATACATTGTGAATTCTCTGATCTCTCCGGGTTCCATATTTGAAATTGGCAAAACATTCTCGCCTATGTCCAATGTTTCATCGTCAAATCCATGAATAACTGCAAATATCTTGAAATTGGAGATCGTCTCATTGCCATTGTTAATTACTCTGCCAGTCAGATGGCCATCCTCATGAACCACCAAAGTTTTATCATAAATTACATCCAATGCGATGACGTTTGCAATAGTTTTTTCAAAAGATATTTCTGCAGGCATCAAGGATGGCGAATTTCCTAAGACTTCAGGGAATTTGATCTTGAAGGGAATCTCATTTCCAGAAGCTAAAGACACGTGTTGAATAGTTTTTGAAAATTCTTTCTCGCCATCTATAACTGAAACAGATATGATAGGAACTATTCCATAACCAATTTCATTTTTGACATTGCCAACAACGGTGTAAATTCCATTTGAATCAAAATATCCAACATATTCATGGGTCGGAACAAAAACATCTGCAAAGGAAACTGGTGTTACACAAACCAGCGATAACGAGATTGCAAATAGTAGTAAAAATGAGTTCTTAGAAAGAATTGATAATGTCCTCAAATCCAGATGCAGGTTTCTCAAATAGGCTTGGTCGATAATCCTCAATTAATCTATCTATAACATCCCTCGCTTTAATATGATATCTTTTTTTGAGTTCAACCAGTTGGATTTCAACCAATCCGTCGTCTACTAATTGTGACAAATATAGCGAAACAGTTGATGGTGATTTTTTGACTTCTTGTACAAGCTGAGAAAACTCCAATCCGTCGTCTTTGATCAGGGCTAATAACAGATCTCGCGGAGTTTGTTTTCGTAAAGCAGTGATTACAACCGATTCATCTTTGGTAATTTGAAGGGGGTAAAACCGGGCTTGACGTGGTCCACGTATGGCCTTGACAGTACCAGTTTTCTCTAGCTTGCCAAGATAATGACTCAGCACCCCGTTTTTTAGACCCGATGAACGCATTATTTCACGAAATTGTATTCCGGGGTTTTGTTCAATTATCTGTTGAATTTGCAGGTTTCTGTCAGTCATTTCTAAACACTCCTAATGCCAATAACCCAAGTGTGATAAATGTCAATAAATGTCCTATCTCAGATAGCGGCATCTCGCCAAAATCATAGATCGAAGGCCATGTTGCATCAACCAGAAGCACGACTTCAGCCGCGATGAAATTGGCAAATGCAACCGCACTAAGAAAGAGTCTTTTTGTTCTTAGTCGAAGATATGCTATTCCTGCAAGTGTCGAAATGAATACTGCCAGAGAAATTCCTCCGACGTGTAAAAAGATATGAGCCAAATGGTATCCGTGTAAAAGATGAGGGACAATTATCGGCAAGGCCAGGATGGCTATGACTCCAGTCACCACGATGGAAAACAGCGTTGATTTTTTTTCAACTATACTTTCAGGCCTAAACAAAGTAATGGAATTAGTTTTTTTACAAATTTAAAGAGACTGGTTCATCAATCGAACCAAATTCACCCAGTACGTATAATCCCTTTCTGTATTAGATATTCCAAGCCTTGAATGAACGTCTCATCATCGATCTGTCCGGCAGCCCACCAAGAGGCATTGTTTCTAATCCAAGACGGAATCTCTTCAGAATCTGTAGATTCTTTTGAGATCTGAGAAATCACAATTACTTGATTTGCAATCAAGTATTCTATTCCCTGTATGAACGTCTCATCATCGATCTGTCCGGCAGCCCACCAAGAGGCATTGTTTCTAATCCATTCGGGTATTGGAACTTGATCTCCTTGAGTTGTTATTCTGTCAATGACTACAGGGATACTGGTTTTTGCAAGATTGTTATTGTCTAGATTTTCAAAGTTCAGATTTACAATTCCTGAAACATCTTTTGGAATTCTAAATTCAGCTACATTGTGTTCATTTTCAATATCAGTGCTAATCCCATTTTGTTCAAAAATTACCCTTTCATTCTGAGTCATTGAGAATTCATAGCTGGTAGAAACCAGTCGATTTTTTAAGAAAATATCAGTTACATCAAAAATTATTCTTGCATTAGAATCGGATTTGAGATTTTCCGGTTCCCACGTTGTAAGAATTCTGAATTGGCCATTCTCAGTAACAGAACTCAGATGAACGTAGTCAAGATTTGGTTTGATGGTAAAACTCATCCCGTTTAGGTCAGAGCTGTTTTCAAAAATATTTGTCAACTCTCTTTGATAAATTATAAAATGAACGATTCTCTCATCTGAGATAAAGTCATCTATGTTTACAACGTCTTCAGACAGCTGTATTCCGTTGACGTTCATTGTAAAACCAGATACCAACAAGTCACCGAATGTTTTCGGGATTGCAAGCTCTTCATGTACGACTGAAGTTTGGTTGATGTTTGATTCGCTCCATTCAAACGGCATAAAAAATGAAATCTCTTTCGAATCTGCATCGTATTTAAAATCTGAAATTTCATCATAGTAAGTTACAACGTGGATATTTTGTTCTCCGAAGTTTGGATCAACAAGATTATGTACGGAAGTCTGAGCAATTGAAATGCCTGCATTGAAAACTGGAGGTGTTTCTATTTTTTGGGAGTAGTTATCCATCGTTAACACACTAACGTCCAGTTTGTATAAACCGCCATCGCTAAGATTGGGCCCTTTGACATGTACCATTCTACTTTCAAATCCCAACAAAGTTCCAAAAATGCTGTTGTCATCAGCCTCCTCCACTAAAATTGAGTCAGTTTCTTCTGAAACAAAATTAAACACAATAAATCCGTTATCAGCCTTGAATTCTTGCTCAAAAAGAAATTGCTCTCCACGTTCTGCTTTGACTAGAAATGTGACATCTCGTAAAGTGATATTAGAATCAAAATCAATTAATGAAATAGATATCTGTTGATCATCACTTGTGTCAGGTTCACTTTGAGAAGATGACACCTCGAGAGTGACTAGCTTTCCGTCAAGTTCTACGGGCGGAAAAGTTTCACTTCCTATTCCATGGCCATATACGTTATCAAAGCCAACTAAGAATACGCTAAATGCAATCAAGAATACAACTAATGAGAAATTTTTCAATCTATGTCCACTTGTCTGGATTCTTCTTTCGAATTTCCTTTCCATCTACTGTGACTTGATCCTGTTCCTCAAAAACAGTATGCCATCTACCATTATTTGGAAAAATTTTATTCATTTCTTCAACTTTTTCACTGGTAGGAGCCTTGTTCATTAAAGCCCCCCAACGCATGTTTGGCACTTTAGGCATGATGTCATTGATGTCCTTCATTTCATTATCACTTAGCAGAATTTATTTAAAAACCTATGATCAGACTTTCATGATTCCCTTTTCAATCAGGTACTGAATGCCTTGAACAAACGACTCATCATCTATCTGTCCAGCAGCCCACCATTCAGCATTGTTCTTTATCCAATCAGGAATTCGATCTGAGCCAGAATCGGAGCCTTGTACTGTTGGAGGAATCTTCAGGACATTTTCTTTAATCAGGTACTGGATGCCTTGAACAAACGACTCATCATCTATCTGTCCAGCAGCCCACCATTCAGCATTGTTCTTTATCCAATCAGGAATTGCCACTTTTTCATCTTTTAGTGACGGTGTTGAGGGTGAAGGATCTGGGGAACCAGGACCTATTTCAATAATTGCAGAGCCTATTCCTGCATATTTTGGATCATAATCGAATCCAGTTCCATAAACCAAGATATCAAATCTAATCTGTCCTTCAGAAGGAATGTATATTTTTTGGATGTCAATTCCTTCCACAGAAACAATACCAGGATTGCCTAGATCATCTCCATCATATCGAGATATTTCTTGATCAAACTCATCAAGGACTACATACGCATACCTAAGATCTTTTATCAGGTCTCTATTTTCATCAAAGAATGTAAATTCAAATGGAATGTCCTGATTTGCACCATACTTTCCATCCCATGAAATATTCACAGTAGTTGGTACCTGCTCATAATTTGTCGTATCTACGAGATAAAACTCAGTTGAACTTTTTGAGGCCTCATCTAACGGGACCAATTTCAAGTCCATCTGCAAACTATCATAGTTATCTGGACCCAGTGTTTCATTGATTTTTAACAATTCACTATTTGTGATGAGGAAATGAACAATGTTGGTATCATCATACGAGTAAGGATCATTCAGCAATGCCCTTTGATCAATTTCCACGCCATTGACGTATCCCTTGAATTGCTTTCCCTCTGCATAAGGTGCAAATGTTTTAGGCACTCTAACTTCTTCATGCACCACTTGTACCTGATCTACATAATCAGGACTCCAATCAAATGGCATATCAAAGGAAATAGAATTGTCAGACTTGTCAAATTTAAAATTATCAACATCGTCATAGTATGTTTTTATAATAACTGGAATTTCTTCAGCGTTTGCAGTTTGAATTAGAAAGTTTTGTTCTTGTGCAACACTTACAAAAGTTTCATAGCTCAACGGACTGGCCAATACAGTTCTAGGACTGGTTGCAGCTTCTATATCGACTCGAATGTTATACAAACCACCTTTTACAAATATTGGACCGGTCATAGAAGGTCTTGCACATATATCCAAATTCTCATCAGAACAAGATGCCCCTTGAACAAAAAGTGCTCCGGGAGCACTTACATGTTCAGAACCTCCATAAACCGTGCATGTTTCTATAGGATCTTCATCACATCCGAGTTTTGGCTTAATTTTAACATCCAATCTGCCATCACCGTCATAAAACAAATTTCTAGCTAAGAGCTCACCGCTTTGCCAGACTTCAACCCTGTATGTTACCTTGTCAAGATTTGTATCAGTCAGGGTATCAAAGAAACGAACTTGCATGTTTGCAGAATCAAGATCACCTACGGTGATATCAGAAGGATTAAGCTGTGTGCGTACGGTCACTTCCATGTCACCGAAAGTAAGAGGTTCAGCTTGATCTCCTCCAAGTCCATGAGCAAAAGCATCAGGAACAAGAACAGGAATTGTGAAAATGCCAACAACTATCGCCAATAGTGCAAACTTGTCATACAATACTGAAATTGTGTTAATTCCTTATTTAAAGATGGCATATGATTTCAAGTACAAAAATTCTCAAAGAAGCAAATAGAGTACAACTTTTATTCGAGATTTTCAAGTCCAGAGATATGAAATTTTTTTTGATGTTACTGCTTGTTCCAGTATTGATTATTCCAGCTTTTGCAGAATCTCAGACGATGCCAACAGACAAGGGAACTCTGGATGTCAAATTAACACATGATGCCGTTGAGCCAAATATTCAAACGAAAATAAACATAGATTTTATCAATCCACATACACAAAAAATTCAAGAACATGTTGATTACACAATAACTGTTTTAAAAGATGAACAAGTTGTTTTTGGTCCCATACCACTTACACATACATCAGTGGGAACAGTCAAAATTCCAATAGAGTTTAATCTTGGAGAGGGAAAATATACGATGGATTTCATAATCAAAGGAATCCTGTTCCAGCCAATTCCAGATGAGACAGTGTCATTTGACATCATTGTGGGAGAGGCATATGCTGAACCTGCAATGCAAGACAAAAATGATGAAACCAATGAAGAGGGAGGAGGATGTCTTATTGCAACTGCAGCATATGGTTCTGAAATGGCACCTCAAATACAGCAACTTAGAGAGATTAGAGACAATACAGTCCTAAAAACAAATTCTGGTAGCGCATTTATGAAATCCTTTAACCAAATGTATTATTCATTTTCACCAATGGTTGCAGACTTGGAAAGAGAACAACCAATGTTCAAAGAGGGAATGAAGATGATGTTGGCCCCTATGCTATCATCGTTAGCATTGTTGAATTATGTAGAAATAGACTCTGAACATGAGATGATCGGATACGGAATCTCAATTATTGCCCTCAATGTTGCAATGTATGTCGGAATTCCAATGTTCGGAATTTTAAAATTGCAACAATTCAAAAAAAACAGACTTCGCTTCTGAAAATTCTAGAGAAGTTTTTATGTATCCCGGCGAGTAAATTGTTCAATGAAGACAAAAGCAATTAGCTCTTTCTTCGTACTATTTGCCATTGCAGCAGGAGTCGTATCAATGACACCGGCTGCTTTTGCAGATCATTCAGAAGTCACAATCGATGCGGCAGCAGGTTCTGGTGCCCCAGGTTGTGAGGAGACAGCAGACGGATGCTACATTCCAAGCACTGCCACGGTGGACGTGGGCGGAGTCGTGATAATGACCAATACGGACAGCGCGGCCCACACGTACACATCCGGAACGCCTGAAGGCGGGCCAGACGGCGTGTTTGACACGAGCCTCTTGATGGTCAACAATTCCTTTGAGTGGAATCCGACGACCGTAGGCGAGTATCCGTATTTCTGCATGGTTCATCCTTGGATGCAGGGAGTGATCATAGTACAGGAAGTAGGAGCTGAAAAGATGATGGAAGATACACATGGTGACGGTATGGACGATCATGGTGACGACAAAGGTGAAATGATGCACGCTGACGGTGATGCAACTGCAACCGGAATGTTATCTGATGGTACAATTGTTTCGATATGGACTTCTGTGCCAACTGCAGGCGAAATGATGGAAATCTCCGTTGAGTTCGAAGATGCAGAGCATGTCAATCACGACATGATGGTTACGCAAAACGGAGAAGAAGTTTTGCATGACGAAGGTGCGCATCATCACGATGGTAAAGGTGTACATACAACAGCAGCACTTAGTTCTTCTGACCCAGTAGACATCACTATTACCTTCCAAGGTTATGGTGTTGATGAAATTACAGGTCCAGTAGGCGAAGAAGTAGTATTCACAAATGTTGTGCCAGAGTTTGGTACAATTGCAATGATGATACTTGCTGTAGCAATCATAAGCATCGTAGCAGTTACTGCAAAATCTAGAGTCGTTCCAAGATTTTAGGAATCCTCTTTTTCTATTTTCTTTTTATCAATGCAATTATTGAGAGGATGATCGCGGCAGCCGCAATAGACAATCCAAATATTGCAAAGTCATAAGAAGATCCACCATCAGATTGAACTGAAGTTTCACCCGATTCTAGCTTTGACACATCTTGTTGCAGAGACGAGATAGCGTTTTTCAAGGCAGAAATATCTGCAGTTCCTTCACTGCTCGTAGGAGGAAAATCCAAGATAGCTGTTGGCTCAACGTCTTCTACCGGGATTTTGATATCGATAGGAGTTTCGTGAATTTCTCCTTTTAACTCCACAATGTAACTACCGGTCTTTGTAGGAATGATTGATGAGAAATAATATCCAGGTCGTGGATCGGAATTAATTTCAATTTTTTTGGCAGCTCCACCAAACATAACAGTGGCATCTGTACTTTTGAAAACGCTGGATACGCCTTTGTGTGTACCTTCCGTTTCTCCGGGCTCAGTTATTTTGAAGACAAGATCATTTCGAATTCCAACGATTGGAGGTTCAATTCCCCACCCAGCTTCAATTTCATATTGTTCAACATGAACGGTTGTATGTGCAAAAGAAGGCGCAAGCATTCCAACAGAAAAGAGTAAGCCAATAATTCCAAAAATCATCATCTTCATTACGAACAATCGTTAATGACAAGTTATTATCTTTACGTGAGTTGGTACAAAGATCGAATCAATGAAAACTGTTTAAATTATCAACATTGATCTGAAGAGTAAATGAAAAAATTTCTGGCAGTTTTATTATTCATATCATTCATGTCCATTCCGTTTGCATCTGCACATCCATTTACAGAGCAGACCATACCAAGTGCATCAACCAATGCACCAGCTGGCACCACGGAAGTAATAGTGTTTTTTTCTGAACCAGTTGATATTGACTTCAGCGAAATCAAGGTTTTCGATAGTAACGGTGACCAGATTGACAGCAAGGATACCAAATACTACGAAGATGAACTATCTCTCATTGTTTCAACACCCCCTTTAGATGATGGCATATACACGACATCTGTTAAAGTGCTATCAAAGATTGACGGTCATTTGGTACCAAGTGCATTTTTGTTTGGAGTTGGAGATGTAGTAATCAAAGATAAGAATGCGGTGTCTGTAGAATCAGAAATCATATTTTACCCAGAAGCTGGTGCCAGATTTTTAGGCATTGCAGGTCAAACGATTGTTTTAGGATCGGTGATTGCATCACTGGTCATATGGGGAACTCAGAATAAACTACTCATCAAGAATGAATTAGAAGGGATAGAAGTTTTCCATCATGGAAAGTTTATGTCTATAACTGGGATTGGTTTGGTCTTAGTTTTTGTGTCAGACATACTCATGATTGCAATCCAAACCATCAGACTAGAAACATCTCCGTTGGATGTAATCCAGACTTACTTTGGAACAATTTGGCTTGCAAGGATGATCATCACAGTGATTTTGATAGGAATTTGGTTCGGCATGGACAAAAGAAAGACACTATCAAAGAATAGTCAGATTCCCATGCTTGTGGCGTCTTTGGTATTAATCTCAACAACAAGTCTGATAGGACATGGAGCGGCCAGTGGAGAAATGGGCGCATTGGCATTGGACTATATTCACAATCTAGTTGCGGCAATTTGGATTGGAGGAATAATCTATTTTGTATTCATTTTGCTTCCATCATTTTCCCAATTAAAAGAAATAAACAGAGAAAGGATGAGTCTTGTCCTCATTCCAAGATTTTCAATAGCATTCATAATTTCAATTGGCGTCGTAATCATTACAGGTCCAATTCTAATGTGGTTCATAGAGAGCGACGTCGGATTAATTTCAGAATCAGTTTACGGTCAATTAATTATTCTCAAAATCATCATTGCATCAGTCATGATCGGGTTTGGAGGATTTGTTCAATTTAGAATTCAGAAAAAAGCAGAAAGAAATATCTCATCAGGAAAAATTTCAGTTCACAGAGATCTAAAAAGATCCCTAAAAGTTGATGCTGTTCTCGGAATAATCATTCTGGGAGTAGTTGCGCTGCTAACAAATGGAACGTTGCCAGCTGGAGAGATTCAGGACGTTAGTGCACAAGAAACCATATACGGATTTAAAACAATCGAGTTTACAGAAAATAGCAAGGTAAGCATAGACATATCACCATTTTCTAGTGGTACGAATACAATCTTAGTAAAGGTGAGTGATTTTAACGGTGATCCTCTATACGATTCAAATCAGATAAAAGTAAAAATGTCAAATCCATCAAAAAATATCTCCCCTATTGAAATTCCGATGAAACTTGTAAAACAAGAAGAAGACAAGCCAAAAGAATTTCAAGGAGAATTGACTTTTGGTTTCTCAGGAAAGTGGTTAGTAGAAATTGAATCACAGAGATCTGAAAATGCTAATGAATCGAAGATTTTGAACTTATTCGTAAAGCCACGATTGGCAGATATCCAAGCGCAAGTGATCGAATACGAACTGCCAGAGAGTTCCAAGCCATTATTCCCAATTTATGATGGAAAGAATTCCATATGGATTAGTGATGCATCATCCCCTAGGTTATGGGAATTTTCACTTGAAACGCAAGAATTCTCCTCGTACGTGTTTGATGGGCTTACAACAACATTTCTGACAAAAGATAGCAAAGGAAACATTTGGTTTACAGATACGCCAAGAAATCAGATTGGATTTATCGATATAGAAAGTAAGGAGATAGTAACAAAGACCCTTCCTAAATTGGATCCAGTTATTTCAGACAACACCCCACTTTTTATCAAAGCGGATTTTGATGACAACATTTGGATTACAATTGTCAACAAGGGAATAATTCTCAAATACATGCCACAATATGATACATTCGAAGAAATACAATTGCCTGAAAGAGATGCTTTGCCCTTTGCCTTGACGGCTGATGAAGATGGCAAAATTTGGTATACAGCATCAGGAACCGGAAAGATTGGATACATAGATCCTCAAAATAACCAAGTAAACCAAATTTCGACAGAAACAGTACTGCAAGGTCCAGAGGCACTTATTTTTGATGACGATGGGAACTTATGGATTGCTGAACATACAGGACTAGCAATTACTAAATTTAATCCAATTTTGGAAACATTTGACAGAGTTTCAGTGTATGATGATGAGGCGTTGCCTTTTGGTATGACATTTGACAGATATGAAAATATTTGGTTTGCACAACATACGGTAGATAGCATAGGAGTTTATGATCCTGACAATAAGGACTTGATCGAGGTACCGATTCCAACAGAAACATCATTTACACAATTTATGACATCTGATGGAAACAACAATGTATGGTTTGTTCAACAACAAGCAAATAAAATTGGAACTGTAAAAATAACAGAAGTTCCAATAAACGTAGAACAAAATCAAGAATCAAATGATTACAAATTAAAGTACACTGAAATTGCATCTCCGCTAATCGCGTTAGGGATAATTGCGGTCTCTCTGTTTTATGTTAAAAGTATACATGACAAAAGAAGAATAAATTCTCTGATTAGTTCTTAGACAACAACCAGGCAGACTTTATTCCCATTGTTCTTGCAGACGGTCATTAGAACAAGAATTAGGACGTTTGACAGTTAAGAAGAATAAAAACCAGATATATCAGGAAATATTCAGGACATTTTTTGGTTATACGTAATGAACAATTCGATCACTAGTACAGTAAAGATAGTTACACTTTAGAAACTTAGGGAGTTTCTTTTAGTTACGAAAATAACACTCAGAATTGAAACTGAGAGTACAAGTAGTGTAATAGTACCAAATTCAGGTACAACGACAAGACTGAATTCAGTTTCTTGTCCAGTATTTCGAATGTTTTCAAATTTAACAATTGTAGGACCTGTTTGATCCTCAGTGAACGTGTATTTTTCGAATTCTCCTCCAACTTGTGCTATACCAGACGTCCGGTGAATTTCCTCTCCATTTTGGATAAGCACGAAGGTGTAATCAGAACTTCTCATAGGATCATTGGTTCGCCCATCTCTAATGGTAAAGACAAAATTTGTGTCAACCCCGGGCTCTATTTCCATAGGATCCCACGACAGATTTACTTTAAAGTCCTCACTTTTTGTATACGCCTCTAGAGGGAAGGTGTTCTCAGTACTGGTAGACAGTTTGAATTTCATGTTGTCGGGAAGGGGCTCATCAGATTTTTTCATTTCATTTTTCAAATATCTCAAATGGTCTTGCAGCATGACTAGATGCACCACCCTTTCATCATCTTCAGAATAATCATCAATTGAAACAGATGAGTTAAACAGCTCAATTCCATTCACATATGCTGAATAACTAGGAGTCAAGAATTCCGAAAAGTCCTTAGGGAAATGGGTCTCTACGTGGACCACAGACACGTGAGACATTTGCTTTTCACTCCAATCAAATGGCATTTCAAATGTCACCTGTTTTGCATTGGGGTCATAGTTGAAATTAGAAACAGAGTCAAAATATGACTTTGAGCGAAATTCCACATCATTGTTCTCAGCATCTTTTTGAACGAAGGAAACTGTCTCAATCAGACTAAGGTCTGCGTTGTAGACGGCAGAGTTTTCTATGATATTTGTCGGTTCATCAATAGTTCTTATCTCAATTTCAAAGTTATACAAGCCTCCTGACTCAAACAAAGGTCCCGTAATTTCTACAGGGGAAGATTCGGTCCCATGCCAGGCTCCAAGTAAGGAATCCTGCTCACCATGAATTACTATTTCATCATCCTGCGTAGGATTCACTATAATCGGCAAAACTCCATCTTCGGCAAAGAAATAATTCCTAAATATCATTTCATCTTTGTAAAACAAGCCTACAAGAAAAGTTACATTTTTTGCATTTTCATCGGATTTATCCTCAGTTGCCGTTATGGTGATTTGGTCCTGATCATTTTCAAAATACATTGGCATCTCAACTGAAATGGTCAATCTTTTTCCCTGAACGTCCACAGAGGAGATCGTGTCGATTCCAAATCCGTGCCCGTATACACTGCTAGCTGGAAATAGGACGATGACTGCCAATGCCAAAATTCCAAGTTGTTTTTGCAATATCATCTTTTTAATTCCATTAGGTCTATTTCACTGTAAGTAGTTCTTCAACGTTTTTAATCAGATCATCCATAGTTGTAGCTTCCAATATCGGTTGAAGCTCATTTGGATCCTTTGCACCTATTGCAGATAGCGAATAGATGTAGTCAATTGTTGGTGTCTCAGTATTCAGATAGTATTGTTCTAGAACGTGATCTAAAGAATGCGGGTCAACTACTTGAGGTAATGCCTGTTGCATGATTTTCTTTTTCCAAAGCTCAACCAGCTTTTGCCATCTCTCAAACGATATATTTTCATCAATTTCAGGAATCATCTCCACCTCAGCTTGAATGTACATTTTTTCTTCGGTTCCAATCTTTTCATGTATGTCAGAGATTTCCTGATGTCCTTCCATGGAAAGCGGATCGTAGTTGGTTGGTTGTGGAATTGACGACGGAATGATTTTCTTAATTTTAAACGAATTTCTTCCAAGGGTTTCAATGTTTAACTGCAATCCATTTAGATCAGCATCTTCACACTTAGAAATTTTGGCAATTGTTCCCACCATCTTGGGAGAATTCCAGCCGTTCACGGAATTGTTTTCGTCAATCAAACAAACACCGAACTGACCGTCTCCAAGCATACAATCATCAACCAATTGTTTGTAACGAGGTTCGAAAACACGAAGAGGTAGTTCCTGTCTAGGAAACAATACCAGATCCAATGGAAAAATAGGTATAATTTTTGTCTCTGTCAATCAATTTTGCTGAAACGTCTCTAGATATATGGAATACGGATTTTGATGAAATTCAAAAGGCATTCTCATTGAGAGTCATGCCTAGTAATGCCGCACGTACATGTTTTCCATATTCAGCCTGTTCAAAGTATCGGGCATTTTCTGTTTTATCCACGTCAGATGAAATTTCGTCTATTCTTGGAAGCGGATGTAAAATTATTGAATCTTCCTTCATTCGCTTTAACATGCCCAAACCTACAACGTAACTCCCTTTGACTTTGAGATATTCTTCCTCATCAGGAAATCTTTCCTTTTGAATTCTTGTCACATAAAGTACGTCAAGCTCATCCAGACAGTCTTCAATGTCAGTTGTTTCAGAATAATCTAAATTCTTCTTTATCTCATACGTTGAATCAGATCTTATTCGTAAGGATTCGGGGGAAATCAGATGAACGTCGACGTCATAATTTCCAAGTCCAGACAACAGCGAATAGACAGTTCTCCCATACTTTAGATCTCCCACAATTCCAATCTTCAGACCGTCAATCCTTTTCTTTTCTTTTTTCATGGTATACAAATCCTGTATTGCTTGAGTGGGATGTTCTTCTGTTCCGCTGCCCGCGTTGATTACTGGTTTTTTAGAAACCTCTGATGCAAATCTACTAGAACCATCCAAAGTATGACGTAAAACGAGAACGTCAGAGTATATTGACATCATACGAACAGTGTCAGAAAGACTTTCTCCTTTTTGAGTGGATGATGATGATACATCAGAAATTCCTAGCGATGTTCCTCCTACAGAGGCCATTGCAGAATCAAAGCTCAGACGAGTTCTAGTACTTGGCTCATAGAACAAATATCCCAAAATTTTTCCTTTGCAAATTTCCCTTCTTTCAGAAGGATCCAACTGCATGATTTTGTCAGTGGAGGTAAAGATTTTCTCCAATTGTTCTTTGCTAAAATCTTTGATTGAAATAATATCTTTATTGAAGAACTCGTTCATTCTTTCAATAATATATACTGGTGACTATACAAAGTATTCTGATGGAACAGTCCGACCTCATGGTTCGACGAATTAAAGAAGGGACTGTAATTGACCACATAGATGAGGGCAAAGGCCTCCAAGTACTAAATGCGTTACAAATTGACGGCAAAGACGGAAGTCTAATAACCATAGCACTGAATGTGCCAAGTGGCAAATTCAAGAAAAAAGACATCATAAAGGTTGAAAACAAGTTCCTAAAAGATGACGATACCAACAAGCTAGCTGTTATGGCGCCAAAGGCTACAATCAACATGATAAAAGAATACAAGCTTGTTGAGAAGAGAAGAGTATCATTACCCAATGAGATAGATAGGATTTTCAGATGCGCCAATCCGGACTGCATTACAAACAGCACTGAACACATTGAATCAGTGATGGACGTGATCAACAAGGAAGGAATGGTTCTAAAGTGCAGATACTGTGCAAGAGTTTTGGATGTAACCGAGCTAAAATATAATTAAATAAAAAATTTAAAAATTTGAAAAATTCGTTGTTCGGACTATTGTCCTAAGATAATAAACATCATAACTATACCGTAGATTGCGATTGACTCGACCATACCTACGAAGATGAATACCTTTGATTGTAAAGCTGGGTTCTCACTAATGACTGCAAGACCGGCTGCACCTACTTGACCAAGACCTATTCCTGCTCCACCGGCTGCAATACCAAATGCTAAACCGGCACCTAAGAGTTTCATAGAGTCGCCACTAGATGCACCATCTTCTGCATATGCAATTCCAGTTGATCCTAGAATCGAAATTGCTGATGCTGCCAAGAGTAACATGACGATAGTTTTCATTTACGAACTGGCTCCATGACTTCCATATTTAAATCATGTCGGGATAAAAGGACGACTAAATCTGATCTAATGTTTTCTTTTTGAAAGAAGTTAGATCATCTTTTATGGATTCAACAAAATTTTCATAGTCTACATCCAAATCCTTCTTCGAGCTTTCAAGTAATTTTTTAATTTCTTCTTTTGCCATTATTATCTACTTTCCATCTTTGCCTTCACTTTTTTTAACTTTGCGAATTCCTCTCTTTCTCTCTCTTCAAGGGTTGAGAGAATAAACCGAATATTGTCTTTGTATTGCGGAATAATGACATTTTCTAGCGCGTTTAGCAACTTTTGCGTCTTTTCTAATGCTTTTGCAAGACTAAAAATTGAATTTTCATATTCTGCAGCTTTACAAATTTTTGGCATCAATTCCTTGATTTGTTTTGATGCCCTGTCAATTGAAGAGTTTGTATCCGCAAAACCATAAGGCATCGATTTTGTATCTTTTTCAGTCACTGTAAGTGCCGGAATTTTAACATCTACAACTCTTCTGACATGAACATCCACTTCCATTACAGGTGGCGTAGATTCTGCAACAGAGTCAACAGTATTGGTACCTAGTGCCAAATATGCCTCATTAACAGATTTGTAAATATCTTGCAAGGGATCCCAAATTCCACCTCTTGCTTTCGATGCTTCTTGAATCATCTCTTCAATATTTTTTAGGAGAACTTTACGCTTATCATCTAAAATTTGCTGAACCATAACAGCTATTTGTGTAGATTTTTTATATTTGAAAAGTTCAATTTTTGTTGCTGCAACATTTTGTCCAAATGACATATTCTGTTACTCTTCCTTGTAATATTTTTCTACGTGCTTGTCTTTGATTTTAGTAATCTCATTCTTTGGTAATTTTGATACAATCTTCCACATGAGAGCCAGCGTTTCTTCAATAGTTCTGTTCTCATCAGTAGCTTGCGTAAGGAATTCTTTTTCAAAAGTATCACCTAGCTCCAGGTATTTGAGATCAATTTCAGTTAATCCTGCTTTACCCACAATACCTGCTAGGGCTCTTACTTCTTGTGATCTAGAATATGCATCATAAACCTGGTTAGAAACTTCGCTGTGATCATCCCTAGTACTTCCTTCACCAATTCCGTCTTTCATCAATCTACTAAGACTTGACAAAATATTGATTGGCGGATAAACTCCTTGTCTGAACAAATCTCTACCAACCACGATTTGCCCCTCAGTAATGTAACCAGTAAGATCAGGGATCGGATGTGTGATATCATCAGAGGGCATTGACAGAATTGGAACTTGTGTAACACTGCCTTTTCTCCCATTAAGTTTTCCTGCTCTTTCATAAAGTGTCGAAAGGTCAGTGTAAAGATAGCCAGGATATCCCTTTCTTCCGGGAACTTCTTCTCTTGCTGCACTAATCTCTCTTAATGCCTCTGCATAGTTTGTCATATCAGTAATTACAACTAGAACGTGCATTCCCAAATCGAATGCCAAATGTTCTGCAACGGTTAATGCCACACGAGGAGTAATGATTCTTTCAATTGCAGGATCATCTGCGGTGTTTAGGAATAGAACACTTCTTTTCAGTGCGCCAGATTCTTCAAGACTACGTCTGAAATATTCTGCTTCACTGTATTGCACGCCGATTGCTGCAAAGACTACGGCAAAATCATCATCTGTACCAACAACACTTGCTTGTCTTGCAATTTGTGCTGCCAGAAGATTGTGAGACATACCAGAACCTGAAAAGATTGGAAGTTTTTGTCCCCTAACCAGAGTCATCAGCCCATCAATTACAGATACGCCTGTTTGGATGAAATCTTTTGGATATTCGCGTTGTTCAGGATTCATTGGTTCTCCGTTTATGTCTACAAATTTATCCGCAATTGGATCTGGAAGTCCGTCTTTTGGTCTTCCAAGCCCGTCAAACACTCTACCAAGTACCTCTTTAGATACAGGCATTTCCATAACTTTACCTACAAATTTTGCGTTGGTCCCAGAGATGGATAATCCAGTCGTTCCCTCAAATACCTGGACAATTGCCTTTCCATTTCCTACTTCAAGAACCTTACCTAATCTTCTTTCGCCTTCAGTAGTTTCAACTTCAACTAGCTCATCAAATGCTGCATTTTCTACATCATCTACAACAACTAGAGGACCTTTGATTTCTGCAATCTTACTGTATTGAACTCCGCCTTCTGCTGTCAATTTGATACCTTCACTCCCGAAATTGATTTGAATTGTTCTTGCATATCTTTATCTAACTGTTCTAGTTTTGGCATCTCATCATCTTTGATATCCATTCTTGCTTTAAGTAAACTGCTTACCACACCAAGTTCACGTATGTCAGACAATGCTGTACCTTCTTTGAGTGCTTGTTGACCTTTTTGGTAAAAGTCAACTAATAGTTTCATCAATTTGAATTGTTTTTCCGGACTACAATAGGTATCGACATCATCAAATGAATTTTGTTGTAACAGTCCAATCTTTACCATTCTTGCAACCTCAAGAATCAATTTTTCCTCATCAGGTAATGCTTCAGGACCCAAGAGTCTAACAATTTCTTTTAAAGTATCCTCTCTTTGCAAGATACCATAAGTTTCACTTCTAATGTTAAACCAATCTTCACTGATGTTTGCACTCCACCATTTTGCAATGTCCGCTAGATAGCCAGAATAGCTGTTCATCCAGTTAATAGATGGATAGTGTCTAGAATACGCAAGTTTTGCATCCAACGCCCAGAAAGTTTTGATAAATCTCATGGTGTGAGTTGTAACTGGTTCCGTAAAGTCACCGCCAGATGGAGAAACTGCACCAATTAGAGTAACTGAACCGTTACGGTCTGGACTACCAGCTGCCTGAACACGACCTGCTCGTTCATAAAATTCTGCCAATCTAGATGCTAAATACGACGGATACCCCTCTTCTGCAGGCATCTCTTCTAACCTACCACTCATTTCTCGTAGTGATTCAGCCCATCTACTTGTAGAATCCGCAACAAGTACAACATCTTTACCCATATCTCTATAATATTCTGCAATTGTAACACCAGTGTAGATACTTGCCTCTCTTGCGGCTACCGGCATGTTACTAGTATTTGCTACAAGAACGGTTCTATCCATGAGTGGTTTTCCACTACGTGGATCTTTAAGATGTGGAAATTCAACCAACACTTCAGTCATCTCATTTCCTCTTTCACCACAACCAATGTAAACAACAACTTGAGAATCAGCCCATTTTGCAATCTGGTGCAATGTCACAGTCTTTCCTGTTCCAAATGCTCCAGGAATTGAACCAGTTCCTCCCTTTGCAATTGGGAAAAACGTGTCAATTACACGTTGTCCAGTTAAGAGTGGAACTGTTGGATCGTGTCTCTTGTTGTAAGGACGTGGTTTTCGTACAGGCCACTTGTGGTACATTTTGATGTCAACAGATTGTCCGTCTTTATCAATAGTTGCCAATACAGTTTCCAAATCATAATCCCCTTCTGAAACAAGGTTTGAGAGTTTACCACCCTTATGGTCTGGTGGTAGCATAATAGAGTGTTCAATAAGATCAGTTTCTTTAACGGTTCCAATAATATTTCCTGCTGCAACTTCATCACCATTACTTGCAGTTGGAACAAAGTGATATTTTTTTGACATGTCCACTGCAGATGTTGTAATACCCCTTCCAATGAAAGAACCAGATGCTTTAGATAACTCTCTAAGAGGTCTTTGAATTCCATCATAAAGCTGTCCTATAATTCCCGGGCCAAGCAAAACACTTAATGGATTTCCAGTTCCGACTACAGGCTCACCAGGTTTTAATCCACTTGTTGATTCGTATACTTGAATAAACGCCACATCACCAGTCAATCTAATCACTTCACCAACTAATTTTGAATCTCCTACTGTCACAGTTTCATACATTTTGGCATCTGCCATTCCGTCTGCCCTTACAGCCGGTCCACTTACCCATACAATTCTACCTTGTGCTGTCATGTCCTAAATTCCCACTCCGAATTTTGCTGCAATTTCTTTCCTTATTAAAGGCTTCAAACGATCAATTCTTGCATCCAAGGTATTATCAAATGTCATTGTACCATCTTTAGACTTTACTCTAATTCCTCCCAGACAATCAAAAGTGTCTGATGTCAACTCGGCTCCTGAAAACTGAGACAATACAGATTGGACAACATCTTTGTCTTTTGCATTTGTAGAAATCAAAATGTCCGAAGTACCCAAAATCTGAGTTGCCTCCTCAATAAGCGTCTTAATGAGATTTGAATAATCTCCACTACGATCTGAATTGGTGATTTGATCTAATGCTTGGGAAAATACCTTGTTAACGCCATCTTCTAAGGCCATAAGCTGCTTATTTCTTGCTTCAATGTCAGAGCTTCCCGTAATCTGCTTTGCAATCTTATCAGCCTCCTTCTCACCATCTGAGATGATTTTATCATACTCGCTCTCCAGTTTTGGGATGGCATTGTCAAGATTTTGCTGAGAATCATCTAGCCCAGACCTTATGTTTTCCAAAATGCTTTGTTCAGTATTACTTAGAATTTTATCAATCGTACTTTCTAATGCAGAATGAGAAGCCAATGGATGCAGTCGACCTATAATAGATTTTAATGTTTGGGAAGAAAATCGGAAAGATATTAAACTCAATAAAAGTACCCAAAATTTGTCTTGGGAATAGCTGACATTAAACTGGGAACCGTAATTTTACCTAGAAGTGAGTCTCCAAAAGCTATTTCAAGGTTGACCGAATTTGAATGGTATCATAAAATTGACTCCAATAATGATTTAGTCACTCCTGAAATTGATGATCTTCTCCTAAAAGCTCAGCAAACATATCAATCGATTGACGATGTCGTCAAGGGAATGGGAATTCCTCTGACAGTGGGAATTATGGAGATATTGTTCAAAGGAACCATTATCAAGAAAAAAGACTATGAGATTGACGAAATTGAGGACATGGTAGCACAGATTAGCAAAGAGACCCCATCAATCATTGACAAACCTGCACAATTACTTGAGGATGCAGCAAATGCAAGGGTTTCAGTTGAGGAATACAAGGCACTCAAGGATACCTTGGAAGTAATCAAGAATATGAAGATGGACCTATCAGGATTTGGTTTGATGAAGTACTTTTTTACAAATTTGTTTGTGATAAACTCAGCAGATTATGAAGAAATTAGCCGTTCACTTGAAGGCGTTACTATTTACAAATACGATTTAGAGAATAAAGAAAAATCAGCGATATTGGTTATTTCAGACACTGAAGATTCTGAAAAGGTACTAAAGGTACTGAGAAGTTTTAACTCAAACACATTTAAAATTCCAGAAGGTTTTCCTCAAATTCCCAGTGAGGCTTACGCACTAGCTGAATCAAAGATTAAGGAACTTACCGAAAAGCAAGCATCAATCAAAAAAGAATTAGCCGGACTGACAAAGAAGATCAGAAGAGACATTTTATCACTACACGAAAGATCACTTGTTGCAAAAGATGTTCTTGAAACGTTAAGAAAACCTGGAGGTACCAAAAACTTTGCAGTAATTCAGGGATTCATTCCAAAGAACATGGAAACAAAATTCACCAACTCCACAAAACAATGGATGTCAGTAGTGGAGGACGTCACTGATCCTAAGATGAAAGAAGAGATTCCAACACTGTTTAACAACGGAAGGTTTGTCAGAACTTTCGAGGTAATTACAAAGAGTCAGGGCATTCCAAAAGCGGGAGAACCAGATCCAACTCCTATGATTGCTCTTATGTGGCCAATTTTCTACGGATTAATGTTCGCAGATATGGGACACGGACTGTTACTTATGGCATTAGGCTTATTGTTCAAATTCAAGGGACAAGGAGAATTATCCAGATGGGGAATGCTCATAGCAATTTCCGGTGCATCAGCTGCGATTGCGGGTGTAGCGGCGGGAGAAGCGTTTGGATTCCATCTAGATCACATGGGACCGTTCGAAGGACTGTTGCAAGAAGGCGGTGCGCTGCATTCGGTAAGCTGGATAGTAGGAATTCTCAGCGTCGCCGAATTGACATTTGAACAAGTAATCAACATTCTCAAAGTTTCATTGTTCATCGGAATCGTACATTTGGTTTGGGCAATGGTACTACGTGTAATTAGATTATTAAAAGAAGGCCAAAAGATGGTAGTCTTTACCGAAGCAATTCCAAACATTACACTCTACGGAGGAATTGTCGTAATCATGATGTGTGCAATCGGTTCACAATATGATGTAATGAACATGTATTCCAAAGTTCATACTGAATCAGTTCCATGGGTGACGATGTTCCTTGGAGATTGGGCACAGGTGTGGATTATCACAAGAATTTCAGTCATTATCGTAATTGCATCAATGGTAATCATGATGGTTGGAGGCGTAATGCACGCCAAGAAACATCCTGAACACGGAGCAGACCCTGCAAGTGTCATCATGGAAGTCCTGCTAGGTAAAACTGTCGAGAGTCTAGCTCACACTATCAGCTATGCCAGACTGGGAATCATGTTGCTTGTACATGCGGCATTGCTATTGACGGTAAATAATGCATTTACTTCACTAGGAGGTGTAGAATCAGGAGCAGCAATGGCCATGATCATAGGAGGAAACTTAGGAATCATGATGATTGAAGGATTAATCGTATACATACAGTCTCTCAGATTGCACTTGTACGAGTTCTTTACAAAATGGTATGTGGGCGGTGCTCAACCATTCAGACAGATCAGGCCAGAATTGATTTACAACCAGTTCATTTGGAAAAGAAAATAGAATTTAGAAAAAACTAATCGTTTTTAGCTTTATCATGTCCTTTTTTTGCTGCATCCTTGACACCTTCATAGCCCTTAGTTCCTAGTTCAGCTCCTTTTTCGACACCTTGTTTTCCAAGATCAGTTCCTTTTTCGACACCTTTTTCTGCAGTGTCTTTAATTTTTTTCAGAAATCCCATAAAGATGGTTGGTGAGAGCACAGATAAAAAAATTTGTTAAGAATTAGGAACTGAGCAAAGGCATCAATTGTTTTCATAAAGATTTACTGTAACTTTTGTGGTCCAGGGTTTGAGATCATCTGGGAATACGACTAGCAATCCACTGTTTTTGCCCACATCATCACATGTACCACTGTAGCTTTGTTTGTTTTTACCATGACAGCCCATACCAGAATAAAAATCAAAATCGGAATCCGAAAATTTTTCGCCCTGCAACGATGAAGATACAAAGTAAACATCAAAACCCAAATCTTTGTTATCAGTTTTGACACTATAATCATACGATGTCATATCCTTGGATGTACAAATGGGGAAAAATTGTGCAAAACCCTCTCTGATTTTTGATTGCTGTTCTAAATTATCATAGTTCTTGTTTTCAATGTCGGGATAGACTGAAACGTCAGGATCTGTGCTTAGCTGTTGACCTTGAATGTATTCTATCTCGTGTCGTACGGTGTCAACTGCCTTCCTATACAACATAGGCTGCCATTCTTCCTGACAATCACTAAACTCGTGTTTTAGTTCTACAAAGGATTTGCCATTTGTTTCATGAAGTTGGTTTGTATTGTATTCTTTAGATTCAGCATCGAATACATGGTTGACGTTTGCAATTCTATCTGATTTATGCCAAGAATTTGTCACATCAAAAATAATATTCTTCGAATCACTCTTCCACTCAGACAGCAAATGAATGTATACAGAATATTTGTTCAATACTTCCTGGGTCTCTGATACGAAAATTAGATGACCAAAGAAGGCATTTACAAATATTATTGAAAATGCAATGATTGGAATTATGACATAGAGTATTTTTTTCATGCTTTTCCTCCAAAACAGCTAAAATATAATCCACAAAAGTCACATGAAAATTTATCATCTTCGCATTTGATTTTTTTGGAGCCACACTTTGGACACTCTTCACTCTTCATCAATTCAGTCATGTTTCATCTCCAAACCATACATGATATCTATAAGAAAAATCGATAATATTGTCTATGGAAATTGATTTGACAAAAAATTTCCCATTTGGAAGTTATTTTAGTGTCAATAAAGAGAAAATTTTGTTATTTTTCCGAATTGGAAATCAATAAAACCATGGTTGTTCAATTATCAACATGAGAGATGAGATTGACAAAATCATCCTATCAAATTTGGGCAAAAATGCCCGCGTATCATCTCAAGAAATTGCAACGCATCTTCAAAACCTTGGTTACACGATAAGTGACAGGGCCATACGACAGAGACTCGTAAGATTGGAAAATAACAACACCGTTCTAGGATACTCCGCAATATTAAATCCAAACATCGTATCCGAAAAGATCAACAGAACCATTCTGTTGAAGTTCAAATTTACAAAAAAATCAGAAGAGTTTGTCATGCTTTTTGAAAAATATGTCGAAGAGTCAAACTTTTGCATCTATTCGAGTAAGCTGAGTGGAGATTTTGATTGGATATGCCATTTTGTATTTGATTCAGTCGATCAGTATGATTTGGAATCGCATAATTTCCTGAATCGATTTAGCGAATTGATAACGGATTTCCGTTCTTATGAATCAAAAATCATCAAATCATCACCGTACATGATTTACGGTGAAAACGAAGAAAGTGAAAAGAAATCCCAAGTCTATGAAATTCTAAAATCTCTGAAGAAATATGACAATGTAAATGACAGACTTCAAGCGATCACAGATAGCCTGGTAAAATATTTTGATGCGCACTTTGCACGCCTTTGGTTTGTAGACAAAGACCGAAAATATTTGACGCTCAAATTCAGCGCTGGAAAATATAAAAATATTGATGGGGAATTTTCTAAGGTTTCAATAGATTCACTAAAAATTGGATCTGTGATCAGAACAAAAAAAGCAGTTGTGACAAATGATGTTACAAATGATCCAAGAATAAAATACCAAGCATGGGCAAAAAAAGAGAAGGTTAAGTCATTTGCAGCATATCCACTAATCTATAAGAAAAAATCGATTGCAGTTTTGGCAATGTTCAGCAAAAAGAAGCTTACACATGTAGATTTTGAGATTTTAGGCATTTTTTGCGATCAATTATCAAAAGAATTAACGGGATTCTTTGAGGCAAAGGACTTCCTATCAAATTAAAAAGGAAGAAACATCAATTTTTGGTTGAATCTATTTTTCCACAGGGAGTTCCCTGTTCCCCCATTCACCCCAAGATCCGAGATAGACTCTGACATTGTTAAAGCCTAATTTTTTTAAGACCAAAAATGAGTTGGCAGCCCTGTACGCTCCCTGACAATATGTTACAATTTCAGAATCTTTTGGAATGTCATAAATTTTGGATAGTTCTTCATCACTTTTGAACGTGCCATCCTCTGAGATATTTTGATTCCAATCAATGTTGATTGCGTGTGGAATGTGTCCAGATTTTGCAGCCCTAACTACACTCCCATCGTATTCTCCAGCAGATCGAGCATCAAGAATTTTGATATTTGTCAGATTATCTCGAATATGATCAAATCCCGAAATCAATTCAGTGTTTATTTTTCCCGCAAAATTTGATGGTTTGAATCCATTGGATTTTGTTTCGGCAGGAAGGTTTTCTTTTTTCCATTTTGTGATTCCTCCATCCAGCATTGAGACGTTTTGATGAGAAAAACACATCAGCATCCACACTCCCCTTGCTGCAAGCATTCCAGAAACCGTATCATAAAATACAACTTTTTTTTCAGGTGTTACACCAAGAAAGGAAAACAGGTTTTTGCTTTGATTAGCAAATTGTTCAATTCCCTCTTTCGTGGTGTCAATCCAATGAAATGCAAACAGATCCAAATGTACGGCTCCAACAATATGGCCTTCTGAGTATTCCTTAAAGGACCTAGTGTCAGCGATTATGACATCAGGATCATCTAACATGCCGTCTAATTCGACAGTGGAAATTAACATGATTTAGATAAAAAGATCTGTACTAAATGGATTTGTACAAAAATAAAAAGAAGAAAAAAAGGTTTTTTTCTATTCGTTAACGTATGCTCTTTCGCCATGCTGTGCCAAATCAAGACCGATCTCCTCTTCTTTAGGAGTCACTCTGATTCCGCCAGGCCATACGGCATCCATCACTTTGAGGATTACAATTGTGACACCAAAGGCATAGCCTATAGATATCACAGCAGCGATGATACTGATTGCCTGCTGTTCCATTCCTTCTGCAGTACCAGTCCAAGCTCCGATACCGTCTCCAGTATCCCAAACGTGTGGACTAGCTAGTGTACCAGTCAAAATTGCACCTGTAAGACCACCCATTCCGTGTACTCCCCATACATCTAATGCGTCATCCCATTTGCGTGCGCTCTTGAATGCTATACATGCATAACAAACTGTACCAGCTGCAATGCCGATTATAATCGCAGCCATTGGACCTACCCAACCTGAGGCGGGTGTGATTGCTACCAATCCTGCAACTACTCCTGATGCAGCCCCAACAATACTTGGTTTTCCTGTATGTGCCCAAGACATGAGCACCCAAGTAACTGCGGCCATACCAGCTGCTGTATTTGTAACAGTCCATGCGCTGACACTGATGCCGTCTACCATTCCTTCACTTCCTGCATTGAAACCAAACCATCCAAACCAGAGTATTCCTGCTCCGAGGACTACCATCGGGATGTTGTGTGGCTCCATTGGCACTTTGCCATATCCAAGTCGTCTGCCAAGGACTAGGGCTCCTGCCAATGCAGCGAATCCTGAAGTAATGTGTACTACAGTACCACCTGCAAAGTCTAATGCGTGATATGGCGATAGATCCGGATCGAGGTCTAATGAGCCTCCTCCTATGTATCCGCCTCCCCATACCCAGTGTGCTACTGGGTCATAGACGAAGGTTCCCCATAAGAGTACGAATATGATTATTGCACTGAACTTGATTCTGTCAATCAAACCACCGATAATTAAGACCGGTGTAATGATCGCGAAGGTTCCCTGGAACATTGCAAACATCTGGTGAGGTATTGTACCAGGCCAGCCTTGACTGCAATAGTCGCCGTCCTTCATTGCGTTCATCTGATAAGCATTAGACCATGTATCACCACATGAACCTACTTCACCGAGAGGTGCCCATGCTGAGACTTGATTAAAGCCAACATAATCTAGATTGCCCATGAACAAGTTTGCGTCAGAATCAACTGCGCCAAATGATAGTGAGTATCCCCATAGAACCCATTGTACTGACATTACACCCATTATGACAAGGGTCATGCCAAGTACGTTGACGATGTTCTTTGATCTGGCTAATCCGCCATAAAAGAAACCGACTCCGGGAGACATGAAGAGTACTAATGATGTTGCAGTCAGCATCCATGCCGTATCACCTGTGTCTATAAGACAAGGTAGCATGCCGCCGTCGCCATCATCATACCAACATTCGTTAGGGTTACCAGTGTAAATTCCACTGGTCCCTTTAACATATCCGTCCATACCATCTTCAACACTTTGTGCATATGCCTGAGACATAGCACCCGTTGCTGTGATAGATACTGCGGCTACAAGTAATAGAGCATACTTGTAGTTCCTAGAATTCATTAAACTTATCGAAATTAAAAATTATTTAAGCATTGGAGATTCCATAAGATGCAAAAAAGTAAGTTATTATATTTCATCAAATTCTGATAATAACATAGAAAATGCAAATCATGTCAATTGAGAATGAATCATGGTAAAATCTAAGACTAGATTAGCAATTTTTGACACATTCAAAACAAAAGGCAATGATTTGACGGGGGAAGCTAATCGTCAAAGAGCAATCATTACAATCTTAGGCAGCAGAGCAAATCCAGCAGAAAAGACAAGAACTGGAATTTCTCAGAAAATTGCCAAAAGACAAGGAATTGCCTGGAAAAACATCTATTCAGGAATATTCCGGGATCTTGACGAAATATTACTACCTATGCAGATTGCAGAAGAAGATGGCAGACTTCCCTTGAAAAGAGGTCCAAAAGCGCTTCAAGAAAAAGGAATCCCATATTATCATTTGACAAAAAAGGGAATACTGATTGCATTGTCAATCAAAGATGTTAAAAATAGGGAAAGTCTGTTTGAAGAGTTCTTTTCAAAAGCTGAATCAAGAGAAAAAGAATTTCAGAAAACACTGACCAGTCTTTTAAAAACTAGTCCCATTTTCACGTATTCAATATTTCAAAAATATGTCAAGGCATTTTGTGATAATAAGATGGATGATCTGCTACCCTTTGATCTCTCAAAACTGCAGAATATTTCAGATGAATCCCTAATCATCCAAAAAGAGATTCTTTCAGCCTTTGTGAAACTGTCCGAGGAAGAAAAGGTAAATGCCGTTGCTTTTTTGGATAAAATAACGTAAAATTTGTTCCTAGGAAGAGATCGCCAAACATTAAAATCAGTTGCCTAAGGAGACTGATCTAAATGGGCGGTTCTAAAAATGTCTATGCGTCTGTAAAAGCATACAGCAAAAGAGGGAAATTGCTGACAAAGCCTGATTTTCAGACTCTCGCAGAGTCTAGAGATTTGGAAGAATTGATGACTAGAATTAAGAATACGGTTTATGGAGACGCAGTATCTGAGATTCAAAAACCTTACACTTCACAAAGTATTGAATCAGCCCTCAGAAGTAGGTTGGCAGATATACACTATTCAATTGCAAAAACATCAGGAAATTCCGGCGTTTTAGATGCATATTATATGAAATTCATTATTTCAAATCTAAAATTAATTTTAAAAGGAAAGATATTGGGAAAAGCCCAAGAAGAGATCGAATCACATGTGAATCTTCATGCAGAAGAATTAATCAAACAAAGAGATGTTGTGGTTAAAGCGCTAGTTGCCAAGGACTTTGAAGAGGCAGTTGCAAGCTTAAATTCAGTTCAATTTGCAGACGAGATTGCAAAAGCAGCCGCACTATACAACGAAAAAAAGAATCTTCAGATATTTGATACTTATTTTGATAAAATATTGTTACAACATTTAGCTGGTGCTATGAAGAATTATTCGGATAAGGAAGCTACAAAGATAGTTGCAATGGACATTGACTTTTACAACATTCTAAGTGTGATCAGAGGGAAATTCTGGGGGTTGCAAGAAGAGCAAATTCAGGACCTAATCATTTCCACTAGTCCTCCTGCAAGAGAATTACTCGGTAGAATGATGGCAGCTACAACAGTTAGGGATGCGTTCAATGAGATATCAAGTACAAAATACAAGGACTTGGTTCCGCAGGTTGAAAATGAATTGGACGCCATTGCTGAATTTGAGAGAGCATTTGAGATGTCGATATACAGCTCTTCATTAAGATCATTTACGAAGATGTTTAGCTTTGCAACTATAGTGGGAATTACAAAGTTAACATCATTTGAAGTTAGAAATCTGGCAGCTATTGCTTTTGCGGTGGAACAAAAAATACCAACTGAGACAACAATGTCCAAGTTAATCCTAGAAGAAGAATAGGGTTTCAGAAATGTTCAACTTTCCAAAGAAAAAAACTGAGATTTCTACCGAAGTGCTAGTCAGATTTATCTGGGTAAGTTCATTTTTGGCCATGATTTTTACGATTCCGCCATTATCAATATTTCTAGGAATTTATTTTCTAACGGGAGAACTCATAATAGGTGCAGTTATTGGTTTTGGAATCCATTTTGTCATTCTAGCCTTTTCGGGAAAGATTTCAAAAAGAATTACGAAATTGATGAGCTAAGTATAAGAACACATACGTAGAACTGAAGTATCATGATGGGGGATAGAGATTTCCGAAGCATTGTTGAAAATGCAATTAGTTCAATTGGAAAAGAGCTCAACATAGAGATTGATTCTGCAGACATTCAGACAATTCATCTTCATGAGGTTGTGCAATGCCTTAGGCGTTCATACTATGACAGAATTGATCCTTTGGAAATTGAAAGAAGAGGATTCAGTGATCTGTTATCAGGATTACTACGAAGATTGCAATACGGTAGCGAACCAAAGGAATTTGCCATTGAAGACATCAGACTAAAGGGCCAGGTAGACATGTTAGTAGATGATTCCATCATGTTATTTAGAGGGACGGCTGGTGAGCTTGACAATCCTCTGGCAAATGATGTTTTGTATCTAAATGCATGTATGTGGATTTATGACAAGTCTGACGGAATAATTGTGTACATTACGGGAGACAAAAAAGAGTCGACGTTTTCAATCTCGCGTAACAAAAAGATGTTTGAGGAGATAATACGAAGAGTCAGGGTTCTAAACGATCTTCTTAAAGAACAAAAAATTCCCATCTTGGAGCCATCTACAGAGTGCTCAGAATGTCAATATTATGAAAGATGCTTTATGAAAAAGAAAAATGCCAAACATTTGGATCTGGCAGAAATGTTGGGATTTGGCAACAAAGAATAGAAAAGAAGTAGAAAAATGTTGTAAAGGAAAATTCCTTTGTTTAATCTAGTGGTTCCGGATGTCCTTTACCACGTAGAGCGAAACACACTACTGCTAGTGCAATTGCAACGCCCACTGCTGAGCCAAATGCGGCCATACCTGCTTCTGCCATTTGATAAAAAACAATGAAACGGGCTTTTATAACTTTGTCAATAATTTTACCCTAAAAACAAATTATCATAATTTTTTGATTTTATGATACTTGATCATTTTGTAAATTCAAAGCTAAGAATATTTTCTTGACCGCTAGTCATTGAACTTAGATTGTAAAATACGTCGCCAGATACCCTCCAAGAAGCACTATCAGACTTTAAAATAGTCCATAATTCAGGAGTGTTTTCTGATCCTTTGAGCGTAATGGTATCTCTCAGAGTAATTGAATTCTCACCAAGAAGCGTATAGTAATTAGAACCAAACTCTACCATTCCAGTAGGTCTACTTCCTATTTCACCACCAGCGATTTGTTCTGAATCAGAATAATCAGTGGCAAACAACTGATAATCCATGGTCTGAACTATTACAGAACGTGGATTCGGGTTTGAAATTACAAATGCAATTTCTATCACCGCAGATCTCTCAGAAATTTTTTCAACATAGATATCATCTAATTCAATCTGAAGAGGCAGGGCTTCAGAAATATTCTGAGGTGCAGGAATGTTTTCCTGAGATGGGATTACCATCGTAGGCCCAGCCAACAAAATTCCACCTAAAATAATCACAAGTGCTGCAACTGCAATTCCTACAAAAATTTTAGGATTCATACCCTCACATTTCCTCTTGACATCTTAAATGTTGAGATAGTTATTATACCATTGCAGACGAAAAAATCTGTGCAGTATTTTCAAGCAGTCCAAAAAGGAAAGATAAGAGCAAACAAGTCGCAGATGAAGATGTTCGATGTAGCTGGATTTGGCATGTTGACTCTGACAACCAAAAAAATTGATGGGAAATTTCATCCAGTTGGAGAAGAGGAATACACAGCCGTAATAAACTCCGAAGACGGACATGTGGCAATAATTGTGGACGGAGACGGTTTTACAAAGGCCCAATCAAAAGCCGTAGGAAAAGAAGAGGCTATAACAATCTACAAAAAACTAAGGGATTCAGGAATGCAGGAATATCCTAAAAAAGAGGTCCAGATTTGGTCTCAAGCGAGACCTACAATTCAAAACGAAGATTCTCAATGACTGTTTTGACGCTATAGCTTAATTTCGGTGCCAACATTGCCACCTTTAATTGCCTTTTCAATGATTTTCGGATCAGCCTTTAGGATTCTTGTTTTAATTCTAGATCGTTCAATAATTTTTAATGCGACAATGTCCATCAAATCGTAACCACCAGCTACAGAATCTTCGTGCACTAGCATATTTTTCAAATTCTTCATTTCAATTCGTTTGAATTTTTTTGCCTGTTTGAATTTATTTGGATCCATGTCATATACACCATCTACATCAGTAGCATTGAGAAATTGCTCAGCTTTAACTTTTTCAGCTATTAGTGCAGCAGTGCCATTAGTACTCTGTCCAGGATGCAATCCTCCAGCGACAACAATTAATCCGTCATCTACCGCATGCTTTACCTCTTGCAAAGTGGTGGGCGGATGTGAATAGACCTTATTTTTCAATGCATAAATCAACAGTTTTGCGTTTAATCTAGAAATTTCAATTCCCAGTTCATCAAGCGTTGATTCATCTGCTCCAGAGGATCGTGCATGAGAAATATAATGTCTCGCGATAATACCCCCTCCGGCAATCACAATGGGTTGACAAATCTTACTAATTTTTACCAAAAACTCAGCATAATCCTTTAAAAGTTTGACATTTTCAATGCTAAAAATTCTTCCCGATAACTTGATTACAATTCGTTTTTTCATTTTAGATCACCAAGTATTGATTTTGCGGCAATTTCAACTTTCTTTCTGTTCTTTTGATTCGTATAGATTCTAAGTATGTTCATGAATCCAGAAATGGCAGAAACTACAGGGATTTCCGAAATGGGCATCTCTTTAGCAGATGATTTTCCAACATTGTTTGTAATCAAGATTATCGACTTTGACTCATTTTTTGACGGAGCCAATGGGATAGAGGGGGTGACAGAGCTATCTACGAAGATTTCATTTTCGTCGATTTTAGATTTTCTGGAAAGATCTACTCTGAGTTCATCTGTTCGCATTTTTTTCAGATTTGTCTGACTGGTAAAAATTCTCTCAAATGCACATTTAAGCAATTTTCTGTTTTGATAGTCATTTGCAATTTGTCTTGAACGTTTTAGTTTGGGAGATTTTGAAGAGATGATCGAAGACAATACGAACTCATCAGTCATATTAATGAACTCATTTAGATTAAAAGATGTGAAGCCAAACTCATCATCAGCCAACCTTAATGCTTGAATGAGCATTACTTCTGCAGCTCTTACAGTTTTATGAAAATACACAGCCTTGAACATCTGGTATCTAGAATGCATCATGGATTCAAAAGAATACAATGCAGAACGCTCCAATGCAATTTTTTTCTTATGAACGCTAAGAGATTCCGTTATTCTCTTGTAGTCAACCTTTGCATGTTCAGCTCCAGTAAAATAACCGTCTCTGAGAAGATAATCCATCATATCTGCACTCAGTGCGCCAGAAACAATTTCATTCAAATATTGGAATTTTGACTCTCCAAACGCAATTTTTGAAATTAGTTTTTTGTCAAATCCGGTTTTTGACAATATGTCGCCGATTTCAGAATTAAGGATTATTTTCTTGCCATAATCCTCATGTGAGATTTTTTTTTCTTGAATTATTTCTTCAAACATATGAGAAAATGGTCCATGACCAACATCATGCAGCAATCCTGCAATTCGTAACATTTGAATATCATCAGAATTTAGAAATCCCTTTTCGTTTAATGCAAATCCGGCTTGACTTGCAATATGCATCACTCCCAAGGAATGCTCAAATCTGCTATGTTGAGCTGCAGGATAAGTCAAATGTGCGCCAGAAAGCTGTCTAATTCTTCGTAATCTCTGAAAAATGGGACTATCTATTATGGGTAGTTCATAGTCGTATACACGAATAAAGTCATGAATTGGATCTACTATATCCAGATAATTTTTCTTCATATCTCAAGATTCTTGGGAAGTGTCTTTAGAATTTCTTCGTGGATTTCCGCTTTAGATTTTGATGCGTCTATGATTTTCCAACGCTTTTTCTTTGCAGTTGTGTGATAGATTTCAGATATTTTTCTTGAAAATTCTTCATTTTTCTCAAACTTGTCCCTTTTCATTACTTTGCCTTTTTCGTTTCGGGGGGATCTTGAAAAGGATTCTTTTTGTGTTACGTCAAGTAAAATTACAAGATCAGATTTTGGAAGACCAGCATCTAGGCTCTCAAGCCATTTGTGCTTCATGCCATTGGCAAGGCCATAAATCAAATTTGAGTGGTAGTATCGATTCATGATCAGAACAGAATTTTTCTCTTTGGCTTTTAAAATCTCATCAAGCTTTTCCCATCGATTAGCAGACAAGAGACAGTGTATTACTTGGGGAGGAAACTTTCGTTTTTCATCCAAATATTTTCTAATTTCTTTTCCTATAGGCGTATCGTAATCTGGAAAATGAAAGAGCTTTGTTTTGATCTTTCTTTTTTTTAGTGCTTTTTCCAACATGATAGACTGGGTAAGTTTACCTGCCTGATCTCCACCCTCAATCACAATAATCATAGGTTACCAAAGTAAAAAATTCATTGATTAAAAATCTATCAGAATAAGACTTTACTTCACAGTGTCAAAAAGTTCATTTGGAAATAAAAAATAGTTTGATTCTAAATAGCTTACTCAAGGGTTTTACGTTTAGTAGAATCATGTTACAGTATTAAACGGATGTATTAGCGGTGTTGTTTCTTTTGAATTAGATCTCAAACATTCATTTACATTCACTAGCCCACAACTCAAATGTAAATTCACTATTATCACAATGTCTAACATCCACCATTGCGTAATTATTGAATACCATCTCAGCATTCATACTCATTCCATTACAATGTACCTGTGCTACAATTCCATCATCAGACCCTTGCAGCTGTCCATCATCCTCATCTACGGTTATCTTAGATCCAATAGGACAAATAGCCTCAAGGAATATTTTGGAATTTTCTCCTTCGTTCTCATCTAATTCAGGAGCCAAAACCAATGAGAAGTGAATTGAATTGTTATCAGAGTTTTTTATCGTGTCTCCATCAATAACTGTGAGTAGGGTTGATTCGTAACATGCTCCTTTATCATTTGAGCATTGTAATTGCGTTGGAGGAGAGATTGGAATCACCAGCATTACAGCAACAGCAACTCCCAGAATTATCGGAGTAATCAATTTTTTATTCAATTTTTTTGATTGCTTTGACGGTGATTTATCATATTCTGAATGCCACTGAGATCGACATCTTTGTCAATATCGTCAAGATTTATAACCAAAAATCAGGTATACAACTCAAAATGGGATTAATGAAAGAAGTAATCAAGGAGATCGGAAACAAGTCAAGGGAATTCTATGAGTTTGTTTTGCCTCCAATTGACATGTATCTTACTGAAGACAGTCTCAAGGTAATAATCGACATTCCAGGATTTACAAAAGATGACATCAAGATGACATTGTGCCAAGATGTACTTTCAATCAAGGCTCAAAAAACACCAGACGAAAAAGAATCAGAGAGATTGATTTCAAACCAAAGACCGAATGTGATTGACAAAAAAGTCAGACTTCCAGTAGACATTAACCAAGGAGAGGAGAAAATCGAGTCTGCAAAATATGAGAACGGAATACTTACGTTAATTATCCCCGTTGCAAAGAAAGGCAAAGATATTTCGATAGAATAATCAATTAGAATTTTCTCAGCAATACAGAAATTCCCATCATGATGCCAGAAGCAGTGATTCCAGCCAGACCAATAGATTCATTGGTTTGATATAAGACTGCGGAACCTACAAAAACTGCGGATGCAAAAATGCTTCCTCCAATTAAAACCACAGGCTTTTTCTTTTTCATGTGAAACTTAAATTCCCCCATAAGCTGTTCCATTTCGGGTCCAATCCTTAAAGCTGTATCAATTGATTTTGAGAAACTGTCAAAAGAATTCTTTAGCTCTTTTACATAAGCTCCCATAATTAAATTTTCTTCCTGAAGAATATTTTTTAGGACTTTGACAAACTTGAAATCAACATCATGCGTTTTGTAAATTCCTTCAATGATTGATGCCATTCTCATGTACAAGGCCAGGTTTTTTGGCAAAACAAACGGAAACTTGCTCATGGTTTGGTTAGCGAGCTCCATCAAGCTTTGCACTTCCATTTCATCAGGTTTGTCACCATGCATTGCACGAATGGAAAGCTCAATTCCCTTTTCAATCACAGATCTGTTATGTCCAGGAATCAACATCTGAAGATCATTCATGGCATTAACTACTCTAGGGGGGTTTTTCTCAACCAATGCAAGATACAACCTAATCAGTTTGAATCGAGTCTCATCATTTATCTTTCCAACCATTCCATAGTCATACAAAATGAGCTTCCCATCGTCAGTTACTGCAATATTTCCAGGGTGAGGATCCGCGTGAAAAATTGAGTGCTTTAAAAGCATGGTAAAAAAGACATTATGAACGTCAATAACCAGCTGTTCTCGGTCAATGCCTTTCTCCTCAAGGGCCTGAACATCTGTAACTTTGATTCCAGGAAGATATTCCATCGTTAGGACATTTTTTGAAGAGAGATCATCAAATACGGATGGTACAATCACCTGACTGCTTCCCTCCATGTCATTTTTTATACGTTTGAGATTTTCTGATTCAATGGTATAATCCATCTCTTCATAAACAGTTTCTATAAATTGAGAGAGCATGGCTTTTGCCGAATAACGTAGATTCGGATCAACGAATCTCAACGCCAATGGAAGGATTTTTTTTAAGACTTTAAGATCTTGCTCCACTACTTTTTCAATACCGGGTCTTTTCACTTTAACAACGATTTGTTGACCAGAAACAGAACCCCGATAAACTTGTCCAATTGAGGCACCAGATATAGAGTTTGGATCTATTTCATCAAATGTTTCGTCTATTGGGCCAAGATCTTTTTCAATAATTGGCTTTACTTGTGTAAAAGGTGTGACAGGTACATTGTCCTGTAGTTTTGAAAGCTCTTCCAAATAAGGTTGAGGCAGGATATCAGCTCTTGAAGAGAGCCATTGACCTAATTTTATGTAGACGGGTCCCAACGATATGAACGCATCGAGGGCCTTTTGCGCATTTTTTCTAAATTGTTCTAAATCAATTTCATTTTTCTTTTGGTTTATCCAAATTTTTCTATCTTTACGTAATGCTAAAACCGATGGGAATAATTTGATGAGTATTTGAATTGTTCTAAAAATCGACATTAGATCTACTCCAAATAGCTTTTAATTTTTTTTGTTCCAACATATCCCAGATAACCAGAAGCAATTGAAAGAATAGTTCCCAAGATTAAAGACGAATTTTTGTTACTATGTTTTTTTGTAATTTGTGAACCAGTAAAAACAGCACACGCCAAACCAATCAAAAATTCAGGTGCATCATTAACTAGATGTCCCAAAGGATCTTTTCTTGGATCGATTTTGTCAGTATGAACTAAAAATTTATCAGCGTATTCTCTTATGTGTAAATTTCCATATCTATATTGTCTGTCTGCACCGTTATTTTGTCCCAAAAGAGTTTCTTGTGCCCCTTCCAACATAAATTCACGTAACTCTTTTGGAACTTCTATCTCATCACCTGGCATGATCGCAAGATCAAGTAATTGCTTATAATCTTACGGTCTAAAAAACTCGTACGCATAAGATGATAACATGTTTCTGAGGTTAATTTAGTCAAGTTTAGCACGAATAAATTCAAATTCTTCACGCATGATTTTTACATTAATAGTTTTGAAATTTGATTATTAGCAATCAAAAAAGTAGAAAAATTAATTTTTGGATAATAATTCAACGTTGAGAAAACAATGCCCAATACATTACAGTCGATCTTTTGTAAATAAAATAAAGCTAATTGAAAAAAATGCCAACATTACAACCCCTGGAATATATGCATAGTTGAATCCCACACCGGGATGATCTGTTTGATGATAATAGTTAACCAGAAACGTGATAGCTAGAAAAACAACTCCTACAAATGTTAATTTTTGATGGGTTTCCAATAAATCCAATTTAATTAATTACTATATGAATTTAGAAAATATCAAATCGATTTTACAAAATGTGTATCATAGAATCTTTTTTGTCTACCGAAAAAGAACTATGTGCATGTTGTTTACATATCAAGAAAGTTTTTGTTGAACAAAATATGATTTCAAATGAATCTCCTAGAGACAAATGAAATTTTCATCATGGATCGGATTCCAATTCTGACAACTTTATGATCACTTGTTCTAATTCTGTTTTATTTTCTTCAATTACTTGTTTAACTATTTTAATTTCTTCATAAATTTGATCTAAATTAACTTCATCAGAATTACTGATTTGCATTTCTAAATCTTCCAACATTTGTTGATTAAGTTGATTAATTTTTTCTAGTTCATTTTTGTATATTTCTAATTTTTCATACTGATTGGAAATTTCTGGGACATCAATATATTCTTGAGATGTTAAAAACCCCAAAGAAATTATCGTACCACCCACTAACAAAACTGAGATGAGAACAATTATGCTTAACTTCAATTTAGTCATACTTCATTATTCAATCAAGATTTAAAATTATACTGTCAGGTCGTCTTAATGATATTATTTCTACGCCTACGAATCATGTAAATCGCTACCACCATAATCAAAATAGCTGGAACAATCATCAATGTTGAATCAGAATCATCGTCGTCACCGTTTGATAACTCATTTACAAAAATAGTTGTCTCATAAGGTAAAAAGATCTCTTCTCTAATACTATCCTTATATCTCACTGTGATAGTGACTTCATGATCTCCATATCTAGGCTCGCCATCAAATTCAATCGGAATGTTAAATGGGACAGGGGCATCAATTTCAATTTCATCTATAAATTGTGTATTTGATTTGATATTAGAATCTCCGCGAGATTCGACGGTAACAAATCCAAACAAGCCATCTTCGTTACCTTCATTGATTATTTCTCCTATTATCATTTGTGTATCAGATAATTCAATTGCATCTACATTGTATATAGACAAATCAATAAACCCCTTGACATAGAAATCGGCGATTCGTGAAATGGTATGCTGTTCACCATGCGCATCAAAATAAGTTATTTCGATGGGTGCACGTAATGTATCACCTTTCAAAGATTCGGGCACATACACGTCAAGTTCAACAAGTTTTTTTGATTTCGGATCAATTTCACCAATCTCCCAATCAGTGTTTAAAATTACAACATTCTCAACATTGGTGATTGACTGAGTTGTTGATGCCCTTTCACTTTGTGTATTTTGCAGTGCCACATTTACACTTGAAATTGGAGCAGTTCCATCATTTGAAATTTCAATCGTTACGTGATTTTTCTGTAGGGAAGTAAGAAACGGATCTAGTGCACGCACATTTATGACACTTTCTCCAGTTATTTTAAAATCAAAATTCTCAAACGCCGTACGAATTCCTGATTCTCGTAACCTTGAATAATCAACTTTTACGGTACCAGGGTATTGTTGGATTTGAACGCTATTGCCTATATCAACAAAAAATGTCAAGTAGAAATTCTCTCCAGCTAGGGAATTTGAATCAGCATCAGCATGAATTATAGAACTAGGTCCATCTGAGGCTGAAAAACCAAGAGGCAAAGATAGCTGTCCCCGTATTCCAGTAATATCCTGAGTTCCGACATTTGCCATTACAACGGTAAATGGAACGTTTTTGTCTCCTGCATCAATCTCAAATTTTTCATCAATTGTTCCAAAATAGGCATCCAAGAATTTTACATCTCCAAAGTCTCTTTCAAAAGGAGAATTACCGAATCCTCCAGAAGTGATTTGCGCATATGAATCATCAAAGACAAACGTAGACATGCCCATTACAAATAACAACAACAATAATTTTACAATCATACTAAGACCTCCATTTTTGAAGAGGGCTGATCACCTTCAAATGCCTTACCATCCTTTATTGTTATCACCCTATCAACATCACCAAAATGCTGTCGGTCATGTGTTACTATGATGAATGTCTGATTGAGTTTTTTTGCCATAGATTTCATGAGTTGGACAATTGTTTCGGAAGTTACCGAATCAAGATTGCCCGTAGGTTCATCAGCTAGAACAATAGAAGGTTTGTTGATCAAACCTCTTGCAATTGCTACTCTCTGAGCTTGGCCACCAGAAATCTTGTTTGCACGTTTATGTAATTGAGTTCGAAGTCCAACTGTATCTAGCAAGCCTATAGCATCCTTTTCAGCGGTCCCATCAGTTCCTCCGATCTGTCTTGGCAACAATACATTTTCCAAAACCGAGAGATCAGCAAGCAAATTGGAGAATTGAAAAATGAATCCTAATTTTGTGTTTCTAAACGAGGAGATTCTATCGTCACTTAGTGTGGTAGTATCAGTTCCATCAATGAAGATCTTCCCACCTGATGGATGATCTAGCAACCCAATCATGTTGAGCAATGTTGATTTTCCAGAGCCTGAACTTCCTACAATCAAGACAAATTCTCCTCGTTCTATTGAAAATGATGCATTGTCTAGTGCCTTTACTTTACTGTCACCATCTCCATAGATTTTGCTGACATTGATAAGTTCAAGTACTTTAGACAGATCTCATAGCCTCCACGGGTAGTAGCTTTGTCGCCCTATACGAGGGATATAGGGATGCAATAATTGCCAAAATGAATGACATTAATGCAGTCTGAATTATTTTTTCCCAATTGTAATTTACTTCTAAAACAAGACTACCATTGAATGACATTTTGCTCTCCTTAGCATATACAGTATAACCTAATCCTGCAGCAGTCCCTACACCTGCACCAATAGCTCCAATTATCATACCCTGAAAAATAAAAATTATTAAAATATCTTTTCGCTTAGCCCCTATGGATCGCATGACGCCAATTTCTCTAGTTTTTCCATTAACTAACATCATCTGAATTGTAACAATTGCAAATGCAGACGCCATCATTCCAAAATAACCAATAATGTTTATCATTGCAATTCCAGATCTGAAACCTTCAAGTTGTGCTTCAGATGCTTCTTCTGTAGTTTCAGCAATAAAATCTTCATTTGGAAATGAACGCAAAAAGAATTCTTTAACTTCTAATGCTTTAGAATCATCATACAACTTAACCATAAATGAACCTGTGTCTCCAGGTCTATTCATCATGTCACGTAATGTATCTATGTGAATAACTCCAGAATAATCAAATCCCGAACCCCCAGGTGAATCTGCAATTCCAGTAACAATAAATCTTCGAATTTGATCTTCTCCCTGTCTGTCTACTACAAGAACCTTAACATTATCACCCACTTGAGCGCCTCCAAGATCTCTTGCTACATTAGATCCTAGCACAATAGAATTTCTTGAAAAAACATAACTTCCATCTGAAACAGTTTCATGTGCAGTAGATGCTCTAACATCATTAAACGGATCAATACCAACTAAAGGAATTCTGCTTTCTTCAATCAGCTTTCCATTTTTTGTCATATTCATTTCTGCAGTTGAAGATAGCCGCGGCGTCGCGGCTTCTACAACTGGGATTCGTTCAAACCATCGGACAAGAGATTGATCTGATTTATCAATAAAATCAAATTCATCAGTAACAATTACGTCACCAGTACTGTATTCACTGATATCTCTAACAATAGCATCATACAATCCTTGAAAAATTACAAAATTTACATGGATTACCAAAATACCAATGGTCACTGCCAAAACAGCACCAATCATACTTCCTTTCTGATTGAATAGCATTCTTTTTGCAAGTTTAATCCTATAATCCATAAACATAATAAAATAGTCTAATATTTAATGTATTTGATGTATAATATTCGTAATATAGACAATTTTATAATAGATTATGTATTTTCATGTAGTATAAGGAGTGTATAGATAAGATAATGGACAAATTAGATATGAAGATTTTAAGTAGATTGTTGAACAATTGCAGAGAATCAGACAGGCAAATAGGAATAGAATTAGGAATGTCTGGAGGAGCAGTCCGTGCAAGAATACGAAAAATGCAAGAAAGAAAAATTATCGAGGAATTTTTCATAAAAGTTGAGCCTCCTGTTTTAGGATATGGAATTTTGTACTTTGTTGTATCAGGTCAAAATATTAATGAAATTTTAGAACAAGCAAATCTTGTAGGTGAGCCATATTTTATCGTCCCATGTGTTGGAGGAATAACAGTTTGCGGTATTTCTATAAAGGAAAACTTAAATCAAAAAATTGAACTTGCAAAAAAATTGATGAAAGATGTCAGAGTACTATCTATTTTTGAAGCAGAAAATCCAGGATTTAGCTCAAATCTTACAAAAACAGATTTAGAAATTTTAGAGGAATTGATTAAAAATCCTAGACAAAAAATTGAACGAGTTGCAAAGGATACAAAAATGTCAACTAAGACAATAACAAGATGTATAGAAAAACTATACGAAAATGACGGAATACAATTTACTCTAGTTTATGACCCTAAAAAAATTGAGAATTTTATTCCTCATGCAATTCTTGCCTGGATAAAAGGAGATGTTAAAGAAACATTAGAAAATATGAACGATGTATTTTATGAATCATACTTACAAATTCCGTTTATAGCAAAAAATCAAATTGTCTTGTTCATGTACAGTGATAGTATTTTCAAGATGGATGAGTTAACACAAAAAGTTAGAAACATCAAAAATGTGGAATCAGCTGACTTGTTCATTCCAAAAAAAATTTCATTTTATACAAAATGGATAGAAAAAGCATTTAATGATTTTAAAAAATCCCCCAAACTACATTTGACATACGAAACAAATTAAATAATAACAATAATTCATGTAAATATGAAAAGGACAAAGATCTATGAAGGTAAAATTTTAGGTCTTAGCATTTATGATGGAAAAATTGAAGGCAGAAAAGTCAGGAGAGAAGTAATCGAACACAGAGGTGCTGCAGCCATGCTTGCTTTTGATGAAGACAACAAAATAATACTAGTTAAGCAAAATAGGTTTCCCCATGGAGATGTGTTAGAAATTCCTGCTGGAACGCTGGAAAAAAGAGAAGAGCCTATAAAATGTGCATTCAGGGAGCTGGAAGAAGAAACAGGCTATACAGCAAAAAAGATGACCCCCCTCATCACATACTACCCGTCAATTGGATATAATGCGGAGATAATTCATTGCTTTTTAGCCTCAGGATTGAAGAAAACCTCAGATTTGAAATTAGACGAGGATGAAATACTATCAGTAGTCAAGATGGATTTGAAAAAAATGATTTCAATGATTAAAACAGGAAAAATTCAAGATTCAAAAACTATCTGTGCAGTTTTAACATATGCCATAAAGAAAAAATTATACTGATTATTTGTTGTAGATGGGTTGGACAAGATCGGCAACATCTGCCCAAGACTGGGCAATTCTTTCAAACATGTATACAACATCAAGAAAATCTATTGGAATTTGCTTTTTTGTACCAAGTGTATTTCGTAGTAAACTTAGTTTTTCTTCATACTGCTTGTGCAATGAGATGGCTTCAATTGCCAACAATCTGTCAGGTTTGGTAAATGCATCAATGGATTTTTCTGCAAGATTGTTAAAATCACTTACAACATCATAGATTTTTTTTGAATGCTCCTTTGACAATAAAGTGTTATAGATTGAATTTGAGAGTTCAACAATGGAATCGCCTGCATTTTCTAGAATATTTGCGGCGACCCGATAATCAAGTACATCTATGTTTTCCAGGTTAAATGCATTGGCCAATCTCTTGTCAACTAATGTACTACGGATTAAACGAACCAACAAAAAATACTGCCTATTTACCTCAACATCACGTTTTGACAGTGATTGTAGATTTGATTTGTCATCAGAGATCAATCCATTTGACACATCGTCATACATACCAATTGCAATAGAGCTCATTCGTTTGAGAATCTTTTCAGGATTAAGTGTTGTCGCATCCAAAAGAAACTGCATGTTGATATGAGATGCATCCTCTTCTATAATCTCCATCCCGACAAGTCTTCTCATGGAATTACGAATTTTTTCTCTATCTTTACCGGGAATGATTGATTTTGAATTGATCTCAATGACGTCAAATCCTAAAAGATAAGCTCCAGTGATGTCTGCAACAACATTTTCCTCTTTGGGAAGAGGATATGAGATCACAAGATCTTTTGTTGGTCGCACCTCCTTGTTTGCAGATATTGATATGCTATCCTGACCAGTCTCAATTTCGACTTCACTGCTTTTATCCAAATTATTTGCCACAATCCATTCTTTTGGCAATGATACCAGAATGCTGCTACCGATTTTCTGCAGGCGTCGAATAAATTTAGTCAATTTATACTAATTTAATTAATTTAAGCCATATTCTTATATTTTGTGTATAATTTAAACTAAAATCAATGGAGGCAACCGCATTTTGTCCAGCACACATAACAGGCTTTTTCAAAGCTCATTTAGATGATAATCAGAATAATCTACAAAGTATTGGATCAATGGGAGCAGGCTTCTCTATTAAACAAGGAGTAACCACAAGAGTAAAAATCGAGATAAAAGACAGACAGGAGTCGTGCTTTGAGATCATATCTCACGGATATCAATCAGACAAAACAGATATCTCAGAATATGTCTTAAATGAATTTCTGAATCTTGGAAATTTCTCAACTAAGTTTTTTAGAATTGAACATGATATTTCAATTCCCGTAGGATACGGTCTTGGTTCCAGTAGTGCAGTTGCACTGTCCTTATCATTTGCATTGGATCAAGCGCTTGGGACAAAACTAGACAAAACTACAATCGGACAAATTGCACACAATGCAGAAGTAAACTGCAAAACTGGACTTGGAGATGTCTTAGCATCATACCACGGAGGTTTTGAAATTCGTGTCAAGGCGGGAGCCCCAGGAATTGGACATGTCGAAAAAATTTCCACAGAGAAAATTTCCATAATCATGATATGTTTTTCCCCAATATCCACAAACAAATTCATCAAAGAGCGTCTTTCCCAAATTAATGGCCTTGGAGGAAAAATGGTAAACAGACTGTTAGAATCAAGAAACTATGAACACTTTCAAGACATGTCATTAGAATTTGCAAAGTATGTTGATGTGATGACCCCCAAAATGCAGAGGATCGTAGATGAGTTATCTGAAAATAATATTAAATGTGGAATAGCTCTTTTTGGAGAAACGATTTTTTCAATGATTCCACAGGAAGAAGAGTTTAGAGTACTAGAGATCTTGCAAAAATATCCTGATGGAATAATTATTAAATCGGAATTGGATAACGACGGAGCACGAGTCCTAGACAACTAATATCGTAAATCATGCCTTTAATTCCGAAATCCCACCCAAGAATCAAGTCACTACTAATTCGTGAAAAATTGGTTAAAGGTTTTGACAATGGGTTGGTTGCAAAAGAAGGCCTTCTGGCCCAAGGCAGGGGAGAAGCTTTTGACTATCTTCTGGGAGAAAAAACAGGAAGAGCTGCAATGAATGCCATCAAAGCTGCAGCCGCACAGCTGCTATTGGCAAAGACACCCGTAATCTCAGTCAACGGAAACATTGCAGCATTGTGCCCAAGGCAGATAGTAAGATTGTCAAAACAGGTCAAGGCAAAGCTAGAGGTAAACCTGTTTTATGCAGATGAAAAAAGGAAAAGGGCAATCATCAGGATCCTCAAGAAAAATGGAGCCAACAAAATTCTAGGCTCCAGTGCCTCCTCGTCTAGAGAACTATCAGGTATTGATTCTGCAAGAAGAATTGTTGACAAGGATGGAATTTTTGTAGCAGACGTGGTGGTTGTACCACTAGAGGATGGCGATAGGACCATGGCACTGAGAAATGCAGGGAAAACCGTCATCACATTTGATCTAAACCCTCTTTCAAGGACATCACATACTGCAGACATCACAATTGTGGATAACGTTACAAGATCAATCGACCTGCTAATCAGTGATTGTGGAAAATTGTCAGAAAAAACCCAAAAGGATCTCCAAAAAATTGTGGATAATTTTGACAATAGGAAAAACCTAAGAGACAACGTCATGCAAATTAAAAACAACCTTACAAGGAGAGCAAAGATTGCATAAAACAGTTCAAGACATAATCAACATGAAAAAAGAAAAGAAGAAGATTTCCGTAATTACAAGTTATGATTACACATTAGCTTCATTGTGCGACAAAGCTGGAATTGATATTCTGTTGGTTGGAGACAGTGCAGGAATGGTAATGCTTGGATATGAGAATACAATTTCTGTAACGATGGATCAGATGTGCATATTTACAGAATCGGTAAACAGAGCAAGGAAAAATTCCTTAATAGTATCAGATCTTCCATTTATGTCATATCAGGTAAGTATAGAAGATGCCATCAACAATTCAGGTAAATTAATCAAAGCTGGTGCAGATGCCGTAAAGCTTGAGGGTGGGGCGGTGATGGCTGAAACAATCAATGAGATCGTGAACATAGGAATTCCAGTGATGGGTCACATAGGACTACAACCACAGACAACTGTCCTTTCACAGGGATACAAAGTACAGGGAAAAACAAAGGATACCGCAATGAGATTGATTGAGGATGCAAAGGAGCTTGAGGATGCAGGAGTGTTCAGCATCGCACTAGAAATGGTTAGCCATGAGGTCACTCAAATCATCTCTGAAACTGTTAATGTTCCAATAATAGGAATCGGCTCAGGCGTGAAATGTGACGGACAGGTGCTAGTAGTTCAAGATTTGCTTGGAATGTATAACAAGATCAAACCAAAATTTGCTAAAAGATACATGAATTTGGCCGAGGACATTGAAAAATCACTTGCAGACTACAAAAAAGACGTGGAATCATCGGTGTTTCCTGCAAAGGAACACTGGTTTTCAATGAAAGAAGAGGAACTGGAGAAATTACGTGAAGAGATTGGCAGTTAAAAAAAAGACATCTAAACGTGATCATCCATCTTTGGACATTGTCAGTTCATATGGAACAGAACTTGCAGGGAAAAAAATTATTCTTTGCGTTGCAGGCAGCGTTGCAGCATACAAAGCAATAGAGCTTGCAAGACTGCTAATGAGACACGGTGCGGATGTAAAGTGTGTTGCGAGCAATGCAGTCACTAAATTGATACAACCAGAATATTTCAAATGGGCCACAGGAAACGATGTAGTTACAAAACTGACAGGAGAATTAGAGCACATCAAACTAGCTGATTATAATCAATCAGATTTACTGATAGTATATCCCGCAACTGCAAATACGTTAGGAAAACTGGCGAACGGAATTGATGACACCCCAATTTCAACGATACTTACAGTGGGATTTGGATCAAAAATACCAATTGTGATGTGTTTGGCAATGCATGCATCAATGTATGATAATTTAGCAGTAAAAAAAAATATAAAATTTTTAAAAAATAAAATTGAGTTTATTTCTCCAATAATGAACGAAGGCAAAGCAAAATCTCCTGAACCAGAAGAAGTATTAGAAAACATACTAAAAAAATTTGGATTTTCGTCAAAAATGAAAAATAAGAGAATCTTGATTGCTGCAGGACCCACTATTGAGCAAATAGACCCCATACGAGCAATCACAAACCAAAGTTCAGGAAAAACAGGGGTTAGTCTAGCATCTGAATTGATTTCTGCAGGAGCCAAAGTCACTTTTGTGTACGGACAGGGAAGCGAAAAACCACCAAAAGGTGCAAAGATAATCAACGTCACATCTAGTAAAGAAATGCACATGGCAATCAAATCAGAACTAAAGAAGAAAATGGATATCGTAATAATGGCAGCAGCGGTTGCAGATTATATTCCGATTAATCAAAGGAAAAATAAGATGAAAAGTTCAGAGTCAGTCATGAATATTAAGCTCAAAAAATCTCCAAAAATTATTGATCAGATTAAAAAATATCAAAAAGATGTATTTCTTGTGGGTTTCAAGGCAGAAACAAATTTGACGCAAAGTCAACTAATCAGATCAGCTAAGAGAAAATTGAAAGAGTCATCTGCAGACATGATCATAGCAAATGACATAGGTTCGTTCAGATACAAAAAAAATCCACGAAACAATCAAGTGATAATTGTGGATTCCACAACAAATTTTGTGTCAAGCTGGACAAATAAAGAAAAAATTTCCAGAATCATAAGAAAACAAATTGAAGTAAAAATAAGATGAAAATACATATACATCAAACAATAATTGTAAAATACAAAGAAATAGAATCAAAGTTTTCAAAACAATAGATATGAAAATAATATCATATCAGAACAATCAAAGTTAAAGAGCAATCATGAAACGTATAGAGGATGAAGATTGAAAGAGATTACATAAAATACTTCAATAGACAACAAAGCATGTAAGATGAAATTCATTCCATCAGAATACAAACAACGAAATATGAAAATTTGGAATGAAGTTGCACCTAGATATCACAAGAGATGGGCAAGTGTCAATAAAGGACCATTTCAAAGTACAAAAAAATTAGTGAATTCAGTGTGTATTAACAAAGGAGATTATGTGTTAGATGTTGCATGTGGTACTGGAGTAGTTACCAATGAAATCCAAAAGAAAATTGGGAAATCAGGATATGTTGTAGGTGCAGATACTTCAACCACAGCTATCAAAATTGCAAAAAAATGGAATGGAAAAAAAGATAATGTGTTTTTTGTAAATGCCGATGCAGAGAAATTCTCTTTTTCTAAAAAATTTGATGTCATAACGTGCCAATATGCTTTATTTTTCTTCCCAAATGCTCTAAAGGCATTAAAAAATATGAAAAAAAGCCTCAAAAGTTCAGGAAATCTTGGAATTTCAACTCATGGCAGTAAAGAAAAAGTTCCATACTTTAGTAGCATTATAGATTCAGTTACAGAGTTTATCCCAGACTACATACCTCCAGGTTCACCAAATCTAGATAGATTCGGTACAAAGTCTGCCTTGAAAAAAGAAGTAAGCCGAGCTGGATTTTCAAGCATTAAAGTTACCGAATTTGTCTTTAATTACAGTCCAGGGAATTTTGAAGATTACTGGAAGACGTATCTAAAGTATATAGCAAAACCACTAAAAGAGAAACTTAGCCAATTAGGTTATTCAGAAAGGAAGGAATTAAGGGAATTAGTCAAAGAAAAAACCTCAACATATACTAAGAAAAATGGGATAATTTTGTTTCCTTGGCAAGTTTTAATTCTAAGTGCAAAAAACTAAACGATTAGACAGAAATGGGTAAAGATATCAAGAAAAAAGAAGATAAGCCAAAAAAGAATGATTTTAAATCATTTCTCAAAAAGAGAGCTCCGATTTACCTAGCATTGATTGCCATGTTAGTAGTATTTGTAATTCCTGAAATGACAAAAGGCACGTTAGAAAAGAGCTTTCCAGAGTTCTCTGAAGAAGATCAGCAAGTCATAGATATTTTGATGAAATATGATGGTCCAAACGACGATGGACTAACTGTAATGGAGGCATTAGATAATCATATTGGTGATGAGTATCCGGATGAGAAAATTTTCGATCATAAAAAAACGATTGTGGATTTAACGGTAACAAATGTCGGTTCAGAAGAATACCAGGTGAATTTTAATTTCTCATCTTACAAGGGTGAAATGAACTATGATTGGAATGTGAATATAGAGTCTGAAAAAATTATGCCAAATAATTCAGAAGGAAAATACATCATAGAGCTAGTCAACTATTACGATTAGCTCAAATCGTGACTAGATCTTTGGTGAATTTGTGCATGACGATTGGACGTTGTTTTACAATTAACGAGTCCTCAATTCGTATTCCAAACTTATTCTCAATGTATATTCCTGGTTCTACAGTGATTGCCATGTTTTCTTTGAGCCTTGTATCACTTCTGTAAGATACTGTTGGTAGTTCGTGAACTTCAAGACCAATTCCATGACCTGTCGAATGAATAAAGTATTGACCATAATTTTTTTCCTCAATGTATTTCCGGCATGCAGCATCTACATCTTTACAATCAACGTTTAGATTGACAGACTTTAATCCAAGCTTTTGAGATTCTTTGACAATTTCATATGCTTCGTTAGCCTGAGATGAGATCTTTCCCATCGCAAATGTCCTTGTCGCATCAGAAACATATCCTTTGTATCTTAGTGTAAGATCAGTAACTACAAGATCACCTTTTTTGAATTTCCTATTTGTAACTTGAGCATGTGGGAGTGCACCGTTTGGACCTCCGGCAACTATTAATGGATTTAATGTGGATTTGTAACCGGTGTCAAACATTTCTTGCTCCAGGGCATATATCATCAGAAGAGTTTGCAATTCAGATTCTTTTTGACCAATCTTCATCTTCTTTGAACAAATTTCAAACATCTCATCAATAATCTTTGATGCTTTTTTGAGAATTTTTATCTCCTTCTCATCTTTGATCATACGCGCATTGTAAAATGGTTCAGTTGAAGATTTTATTTTTGGGACAGATTTTTTCAAGGATGTCATTACAGAATAATTTTGGCAATCAGTACAAACAGAATTTTTCTTGATTTTTTTGATGACCGAAGTGATCAGACCTTCTCCACGTTCGGCAGTAATCACATCACAGTCAACAGATTCGTCCTTTGCTCGACCAACCTCAAGTTCAGGTGCAATTATGGTCGTTTTTCCATTTTTTTCAAGTAATCCAATCGCCTCACCCCAAAACCCAGTCATATAGAATAGATTTTCAGGCTCAAACGCGACCAATGTGTCACAATCAATATGCTGAGCGTTTCTAAGAAGATTTTTTCTGCGTTGTTTCATACAAGAATTCTTTTGATTCTCAATTTATGTATGATGTAAAGTTTGTATAAGGAAAATTAGGTCTGAACACAATGGTTGACGAGAAAGCAGAGAAGAAGAAGGTTGTCGCATTGCTCTCAGGAGGTCTAGATAGCCAGCTTGCAGTTAGAATGATGCAGGAGCAGGGTTTCGATGTGTCAGCTGTTGCAATAAAAACCCCCTTTTGTGATTTTGACTGTGGAAGGGGATGTGGATTTGAAATTAGAGAAAGAGCAGATGATCTAGATGTAAATTTGAAAACAGTTTATCTTGGTGACGAATATATCGAGATGTTAAAACATCCTAAACATGGAATTGGTGCAGGCTTTAATCCATGTGTCGATTGCAGGACTATGATGTTTGATGCAGCAAAAAAGCACATGGATGAAATAGGTGCAGAATTTATTATTTCAGGAGAGGTATTAGGACAACGTCCAATGAGTCAACATGCACCATCATTACACATTATTGAAAAAGAATCAAACTTGAAGGGGAAAATTGTCAGACCCTTATCAGCTGGATTATTGCCGCCAACAGATGCAGAAAAAGATGGTTTGATCAAAAGAGAAAATCTCGGTATGATTAAAGGTAGAACACGACGAACTCAACTACAAATGGCAAAAGAATATGGAATTGAAAACCCTCCAAATGCAGGAGGTGGTTGTTTACTTACAGAACCACAATTTGGAATTAAAGCTAAAGATTTGTTTGATCATATTGAAACTCCAACTATAAATGAAATTGATTTATTAAAGATTGGAAGACATTTTAGATTAGATGAGGAAACAAAATTTGTCGTTGGAAGAAACAAAGATGAAAATGAGATGATCAAGGCATTGGCATTACCAGAAGATGTTCTACTTGAAGCGAGAGATCATGTAGGACCAGTTTCAATTTTACGCGGTAAAAATGCAAAATCTCATGTAGATTTTGCTTCATCAGTCACCTTAAGATATTCCGATGCGCCCTCAATGGGTCAAAGCGTTGTTTCAATTAAAAATGGGGATTCAACGAGTGAGGTTAGTGCAGAATGTGCTGAAGAGCAATCTTATGTCAAATTTCGAATGTAGGCGTGGAATTTCTAAAAAGGCAGTTCAAACTAAGGAAGAGTTTTTGAGGAAGTAGATATTATTTTCAATAAGAATGCAAAAACAGGAAAATTCCACGTACCTAAAAGCAATGACAATTAGAGATGTCAGCGATGTTCATTCAATCAAAGAAGATATCAAAAAAGGCATGATTTTGATTCTAAGAGTCACACCATTGGCTCAGAAAGACGTTGATCAACTTCGTAAAGTTGTAGAAGAATTGTATTCTATTGCAAAAGCTGCTGATGCTGAAATTGCAAGGTTAGGTGAAGAGAGAATCATAATTGCCCCATCAAGTATAAAGATCTGGAAACCAGAGTACGATCTAAAATAATTTTATTGCTTCTTGAATCTGTGGATAATGTGCAGATAGCTTATACATTCTTCTAATATTCATTGCGAGACTTTCTGATTTTTTACGTTCTCCGTGATTTACCAAAACCCGACGAAGTTTAGGTCTCAATCTTTGCACAAACGACATTAATTGGTTGTAATCACTGTGTCCACTAAAACCATCGAGTTTTTCTACACCACAATTAACTGAAACGACCTCAACTTTACCCTCTTTTCCCAACATGGTTACTTGTTTTGAACCATCAAGTACTCTTCTTCCCATAGTTCCATTTACTTGATATGAAACAAACAAAACTTTGTTCTTTTTATCAGGTGCTATATTTTTGAAATATTCCAAAACAGGTCCACCTTCTAACATTCCCGAGGTAGCTAAAATTATACATGGAGAATCATCCCTCATTGGTTCTTCTCGTGCATCTGCATGCTCAATGTTTGTAAAGTATTCAGAATCAAACGGGTTGTCATCTGTTTCTAGAATCTTTTGTTTGAGTTCTCTTGCAAGATATTCAGGATATGATTCGTGGATTGCAGATGCTTCAGAAATCATTCCTTCTGTAAATACAGGCGCTTCTACCATTTCTCCTGATTTCATATAATGATCAATTACCATCATGATTTCTTGTGCACGTCCAACTGCAGGAATTGGTATCAAAACTTTACCTCCGTCAGCCAGAGTATTATTTACTGCATTGATAAAAGAAGATTCCACTTCTTGACGCGTTGGTTGAATGTCTTCTTTAAGACCATATGTGCTTTCAACCAATAGTGTCTCAACTCTTGGAAAATTCCAGCTAGCGGCTTCAAACAAAATACTTTTTCCAAATTTGATATCACCAGAATAAACAAAATTGTGATCGCCATTTCCAATATGAAAGTGACACAAAGCAGAGCCTAGAATATGACCGGCATTAGCAAAAACTAGTTTGATGTCTGGTGAAATATCCGTCACAGTTCCATAAGGAAGAGTGATTGATTGTCTCATGACCTGTTTGACATCTCGTTCGGCATAGATTGGAGTCCTGCCCTGAGCAGATGCAACTTTGATTGCATCTAATTGAATCAAATTCATCATGGGTAAAGTAGGTTCGGTACAATAGATCGGGCCTTTGTATCCGTATTTACATAATGCAGGTAAGAATCCAGTATGATCCAAATGCGCATGTCCAATAACCACAGCATCAAGTTCATCTAATGTAATGTTAAGAGAGTCCAGTCTTGGAAAAGCATCCATTGGAGAACGGGCACCAGGATTAAGACCACAGTCAATCAGAACCTTGCTTTCCGGTGTTGATAACAGCATAGATGATCTTCCCACCTGACCAAATCCGCCAAGAGTGTGGAGAGATACTTCAGTTCTCTGAGATAGTCGAGGTCTAAAAATTTCATCGCCTACTTGTTTAAGCTGTTTACTTCTCTCAGCAGAGGCCTGCTTCAGAGTTGCATTAATTGTTTGAATCGTACGTGAAGGAATAGTGGTGGCTTTTCTGATACGTAACCTCCATCCTATCTTCTCGGTGACTTCAGCATGGTTGAATTCCTTTGAGTTCCTTTGAAGCAACCAAGGCCTTTTTGCTTCAACTGATACCTCACCTGTGGTAGTGTCAAAAATGGTTCCTTGCAAATTTGCTTCTTTTGGCACATACTCAGCCAAGATTTTTCTAGCTTCAGTTTCAGGTTTTCTAATTGACTCATCTGTTCTGACAACAATTCTCTTTTTGATGATGTTTACAAGATTTGATATCGTATCGTTGTTTTCGATTAAGAATCTAGGGGCATTGGTGTAAAGAGCAATTCTTGGCCCTTCATATTCTATTTTTGTCACACTTGCTTCTTTTGGAATACTTTGCAGTATGATGGCCATTATATTTTGACCGCTAGGAGGTGAATCTTTTTCTTGGTATTTTCTTTGCATTAAATCACTAAAGTTTGATGATGGCTTTCTTCTGCTCATCAGTTAGTAAACGGAATCCATTTTTGTCCATGATTGCGACATTAATTCCGTCACCAGTACCAATGTTTCTGGTAATTGCAGCTTTTACAGCTCGTAAAGCCACTTGTTTTGCCTCTTCAATCGTGAGGTCTTCTCTATATTCTTCTTCAAGCAAACCATATGCTACAGGCGATCCGCTACCAGTAGTAACATATGACTTCTCTTCTACTGAACCAAACATATCTACATTAAACAATGAAGGACCTTCCACATCATAACCACCAAGTAAAATGTCAGCCATGAATGGATATCCCCTGTTTTGATGAAAGATCAATGAACAAAGTCTTGCAAGAGAGTGAATTGAGATAGAATCCTGCTTTTCAACCCTATGAAGATTAGAATGATAACGTAATATATCAACAATATTTTGTGCGTCTGCCACACCTCCAGCCAGGGTAAGTCCAGCATGCAAATCGATTTGTTGGATTTTCATAGTATTGTTATTGGCAATAAAGTACCCTGCGCTGGCCCTCATATCAGCACATAAAACAACGCCGTCTTTAGCCTTGATACCTACAGTGGTAGTCCCGTGCAAAATTTTTTCTTCAACATTATTTGACAAAATACACCTACTAAGATAAACAGAGTTGAATCTCTCCCTTTTAAATAACTTTTTGTCCCTTGAAATGATAAATAATGATAAAAAATCAGGATCACATGAGTTCACACACGATGGAATTACCTAGGCAGATCGTCGTGGGTGAAAAGAATATTGACAGATTTGGAGAATTTCTTCACAGCCTAACTAAACCAAAGAAAGTGTCATTGATTACAGGAATTCATGTGAAGAAAATTCTAAAACAGAAAATTGAAAAATCATTGGAAAAAAATAAGATCAAGTTTATCTGGCATATATCAAAGGATAATCAATTCAGTGCACTAAAGAAAGTTCAGATGGATGTAAAAAAGGATCACAGTAACATAATAGCCGGAATTGGAGGAGGCCGCTCTGTGGACACTGCAAAAATGGTGGCCTTCAATTTGGACATTCCATTTGTCAGTGTGCCTACGGCAGCATCACATGATGGAATTGCCAGTCCGTTCGTTTCAGTAAAAAGCGACAAGCCTCATTCTATTATTGCTACTGCGCCTTTGGGTGTTTTTGTAGATATTGACATTATCAAAAAAGCACCATCTAGATTGCTTGCAAGCGGATGCGGGGATTTAGTAGCAAACATCAGTGCAGTAAAAGATTGGGAATTGGGACGTGATAAAAATGGGGAATATTATGGAAGGTATTCTGCAAATTTGTCAATCATGAGTGCAGAGATTGTTATGGAGAAATCAGACCAATATTCCAAAAAAGGATTAGATGTAAGAGTAATTGTTGAAGCATTGATTAGTGCGGGAGTGGCATCATGTATTGCTGGAAGTAGCAGACCTTGTTCGGGTGCTGAACATCTTTTTTCCCATGCATTAGACAGAATTGCACCAGGGAAGGGATTACATGGAGAAAAATGTGGATTGGGTACCATCATGATTACAAAGATTCAAGGAAAAGACTGGAGAAAAATAGCGAAAACATTGAAGGATATAGGAGCGCCCACTACTGCAAAACAAATTGGTCTAAAAGAAGAACAGATTGTTGAAGCATTGATGATTGCACAAGAATTGAGACCGGAAAGGTACACAATCCTAAGAGAAGTAATTATGACAGAGAAAAGAGCAAGAAGTCTTGCAAGGAGCACAGGAATAATTTAAGCAGTTTTTTGTTCTTGCGTTTCTTCTTTAATTTCAGGTTTCTTTTCTTGAGGTTGTTTGTTGATATGTGATTCAATAAAGGATACTTTATTCAGAGTTGACACGAACTTGAAAATATCCATTTGAATGAAATGCTTCATGATTTGTAAGCCATCAGCACGTAAAATTTCTTCAGGAATCATTACATCGACATCGTTATCTTTTAGGCTAAATTCAATTTTTGTATCTTCCACTGGAAGTCTGCTTTTTAGAATTCCATCAATCTTATCATTTGCAGAATCAAGTGACTTTATTACATTGACATCAAACAGAATAGTTTTTCCTGCATACCTATGATTATAGTCTACTTGAACTCTACCAGAACCTATGTATCGAATAATACCTCTTTTGCCATCAATCTCAATAGAATCTCCTACGGTGACTTTTTCTGCATCTTCACCAAGTTTTCTAATAGGAATCATTCTAACTTTTTTAGAATCTCTTTCACCAAAACCTTTGTCTGGAGTTACTTCAACTGCGAGTTTGTCTGCAACACTCGTTTTTACAAGTGCTTCATCCAATCCTTTGAGGACAGGATAAGAAACTTCACCAATAGAAACTAGTTTTGGTTGATATTTGACATTAGACTCATGAATTGAATGTTTTTTTGCATCATCTTCAATTGTGGTATCAAAAACTTCCTCAGTATCTTTTACCTTTGCAGTATAATCAACTAGAATTAATGAACCTTTTTCAAAAGTCAATGTGATCGTTCTCGAATTTCCTTATATTAAGTTAAACTTTGTCAAAGTCTACAACGCCGACAAGAAAGATGAAATAGATGTTTAGATCAATGAAAAATCTGTCAAATGAAATTTAGAGAGACTTTAATTTATCCTCAGCAGTTTTGAGCCCTGCTTGGGCATCAACGTCATATCCCATCATTACTAAAGTAGATGAAATTGCAGAAATGGTTCTCATTACATGGTATGGAGAAACTTCTCCCATGCATCCAACTCTGAACACCTTACCCTTAAGATCACCAAAGCCACCTGCTACAAGGACTTTGAACTTCTCAGCAAGAGTACTTCTGAAAGTCTTATCTTCTAAACCTTCCAAGTAATTTAGCGCGACAATAGAAATTGAACGATCTTCTTCTTTTGCAAATGGAGAAAGACCCATAGCACTTAGACCATCATATAACGCATCAGAACAAACTTTGTGACGATTAAACACATTTTGTAATCCTTCTTCCAACATTACAGACAATGCTTCTCTGTATGCATAAAGTAACGGTAATGCAGGTGTGAAAGGAGTATGTTTTTCGTTATCATAAAATTTGAAGTATCTTGCAAGATTGAAATACATTGTAGAAGGGGGATTTTCAATCATATACTTTTTAGCTTTAGCACTAACAGAAATTGGCGAAATCCCAGGTGGGGCAGCTATTGCTTTTTGCGCACCGGTCATGCATACATCAATATTCCATTTATCGACAGGAAGCTGAGCACCACCAAGTAACGAAACAGAATCTACGACGTAGAATGCATCGTTCCTAGAAGTTAGATCAGACACCTTATCAAGATAATTCACCATGGTTCCCGTTGAAGTTTCATTATGAACCACATAGAATGCTTTAACGTCTTTATTGTTATCAAATGCCTCTTTGACCTGGTCAAAAGTCGCATTTTCTCCAGGAGGTGTTTCAAGTTTTACAACATTTCCACCTTGACCTTCAATCAATTGGGATAATCGTCTACTAAACTCTCCATTTACAGGAATGATTATTTTATCACCTTTTTTAACCAAATTCACAACACCAGCCTCGACTGCACCAGTTCCTGAAGCAGACAACGCTACAATATCATTTTGTGTTTCAAATACTTGCTGAGTTTTATCCACTACATCAGTGTATAATTTAACAAAGTCATCACTCCTGTGATTGATTATAGGTGCAAGCATCGCTCTCATTACTCTGTTAGGGACATTTGTTGGACCAGGAAGCATTGAAAGATATTCCATCTTAATCTACAACTAGTCATCCTGGGGTTTATTTATAATTAGAGATTTTTCAAGAGTTCCTTAGCACCAGTATTTTGTAAATAACTTCTAGTGCCATCAGGTACAAGATCCTCCCATCTTCCATCATTAATAATTAGTTCACGAATGTGAGTACCAGATAATGATTCTCGGTTTAGAAAAGGAATCGCAAGAACCTTGACATTTCTTTTTGAGTACAGGTGTTTTGTCAAATTATCATTTGAAAAAATTAAATCAAATTTTGGAACAATGGTATCAATCTTTTCAATCCACCTTATGTGATTGTCAACATCCGGAATCAAGTAAATTGTAATCTTCTCATTCATGGAATTATCGATGGATGATAGGATCATTTCCTTTCTTTGCTCAGCAGTAAACGGATTATTTTTCTCCACAGGTCTGTTTGAACTTCCCAAACCTACCCATAATTTATCAACATTTGATAAAGCAAATTGTAATGCTTCAAGATGGCCCAAATGAAATGGCTGAAATCTCCCAATAAGCAAACCGTTCATACAAATTATAGAAAATTTCTTTTTAAAAAACCATCATAAAGAGTACTAATGAAAACAGTTTATGGATTTTCTGAGAATAAATGGTGCTCACGGTGAGGGCGGCGGACAGATAATAAGATCAGCAATTACACTTTCATGCATTACAAACAAACCGATTCATATAGAAAACATTAGAAACAATCGAAAAATTCCAGGATTAAGACCACAGCATCTTACTGCAATTAACATTCTTCAAAAAATTGCCAATGCAAAAATCACAGGTGTGGAAATAGGATCAACTGAATTCAAATTCATTCCAGGAAAAATTGAAGATATGAATTTGGAGGAAGATATTACAACTGCAGGAAGCATTCCCTTAGTATTGCAAGTACTAATTCCAGTAGTTTCAATTTTAGAAAAAAGACTTGAATTAAGAATCAAAGGAGGTACGGATGTACTTTGGAGTCCAACTATTGATTATACTCAACATGTATTAAAAGAGGCATATTCAAGAATGGGAATCAACTTTTCATTGGAATTAATTAGAAGAGGATATTATCCGAGTGGCAAAGGAGAAATCCAACTAAAAGTATATCCGTCAAGTGTAAAGTCAACAGTGTTTTCTAAAAGAAAAACCAATAATGCAAAATTAATTTGCTCATTTTCAAAATTGAGCAAAGAGGAGATTCACAATAAGGTAAATGAAATTACAAAGAGATTGGAGGGTGAAGATTATGCAGTTAATGTAACAATCAAATCCGAAGAAGCAAAGGATTCAGGTGCGACTTTATTGATTTACAGTATTGACGATCATTCCATAATTGGAACAGATGCTCTGTATAATCAGAAAACATGTGAATTTGATTTAGATGTAGATACCTTTGTTAGAAGTTTTTCAATTGATGATAATCTGGCTGACATGTTAGTTTTACCTGCAAGCTTAGCCAATGAAAAAATAATTTTGCAGGTAAGTGAAATATCAAAACATTTGGAGACAAATTTGTTTGTCACGTCAAAGATCACGGGTTGCAAATATGGAATAGGAAAAACAGCAAATGGATTTGACGTTATAATCGAGGGAATTTCATACTCCAGCATCAAGTAAGGCTGCAAAGAATAGAATCGCCACGGATAAAACCACAGTTATTTCTCCAAGGATAATGATTTTTTTTCTTAGCCTTTGAATTTCAGGTTCTGGCATTTGATTTGACATGATTTTTTCTTCTATGTCTTTACGAATGACTCTGACATGAACCGCGTAGACAATTATCAACCCAATCACTAGAAAAATCTTGATGATCAGAAATGTCCCATAGCTTGTTGAAACAAGGAGTTCAGGTTTCCCAATCAAGGCATGAGATGTGTATAGGCCAGTAATCATGAGAATTATCAACGATGGTACAGCGACTTTATTGAATCGTCTTCCAACGCGAATCATAATTTGCATTCGTTCTTCAACAGAATCAGTCATTGTTTTTAAAAGAGGTGAAAATACGATTCCGATGAATAAAGAGCCTCCCACCCAAATTGCAGCAGCAATTAGATGAATCCAAGTGATTATTGCCTGCTCAATTGCGGCCATGGATTTGAATATTTTAAATCAAATATTATGTATTTGGATCTTGCCAACCTTTTTTAGTTGTAGAAAATAGCAACCAATGAAATGGCACTCCAGAGTAAATTGACAGTATATGTAGCAATTGCAGGAGTTTTTGCTTTGATGGGAGGAATTATTTTTTATGCAAGTTTGGACAATGTAGAACTCGAACAAGTTGAAATTGAATTAGAAAATGTAGAATTAATCAATGTTAACACCGCAGGGGATCAGGCAAAGTTTGAAGTTACGTATCTAATAAAAAATCCAAGCGATAAGACATTAACTGTTTCAGTAATTGATTATCAGTTATTTGGAGATGATATGCTATTAGGTTCGGGATTATATTCCACAGCAGATGTGGCTTTACCAGGTAGGGCTTTGTTTTATTCAGGGGCAGAGATCCCATTGAAAAATATGTTTGTGTTAAACAAAGAGGATGTCAGTTCAGAAACTTATGAGAAGGCCGTAAATGGAGAAATTTTACATTTTACATCTGAAGGAAAAATCACTACACAGACATCATGGAGTGAGACGGACAAAGATTTCAAAACAGATTAGAATTAAGAAGTGGGCCTAATGAGATTCGAACTCATGATCACCGCCATGTCGAGGCGGTATCCTAACCAGCTAGACTACAGGCCCATTGAAAACTAATCAAAATAATTGACATTATTAACGTTTAACAAATCAAAGAATGGAGGTACATGATAGATGACAAATGATTTCACCGAGGAGGAAAAAAGAGGTTTCTACAAGGCAATTTATTCAAGAAGAGATGTAAGATCGCATTTCATTTCAAGACCCATAGAAAATGATATTCTATCAAAAATTCTTAATGCCGCACACCATGCACCATCTGTAGGATTTTCTCAGCCATGGAATTTCATCTTAATCAAAGATATCAAAACAAAAAAGAGGATCAAGGATTCTTTCGAGGAGGAAAAGAAACGTTCATCTCAATTAGTTGAAGAACCAAAGAAGTCAAAATATCTTTCATTCAAGCTAGAGGGGATTTTAGAATCTCCAGTAAATATTTGCGTAACATACGATCCTACAAAATTTGGACCGTTTGTGATTGGAAGATCTAGCATTCCCGAAGCCGGTCTCTACAGTGTTTGTTGTGCAATTCAAAATTTATGGTTGTCAGCAAGAACAGAAGAAATAGGTCTAGGATGGGTAAGCATACTATCAAATGACACATTAAAAGAGACTTTGGAATTACCAGAACACGTCATTCCTGTTGCATACTTGTGTTTAGGTTATGTCAATGATTTTGCAGAAAAGCCGGATCTTGAAATTAAAGGATGGCTACCAAGACTTGAACTGGAAGACGTTGTGTATTTTGAGAAATGGAATAACAAAGAGGATGAGAACTGGGACATCATTCAAAATATGATAAAGAATAATCTTGATACGCTTAAATAATTAAGAATATTTTTTTTGCTGGGCTTGTGGCGCAGAGTCAATTTGACGCGAAACATGGATAGCGTGGTAGCCTCCTAAGTTACAGGTCGAGGGATCGAAGCCCTCCAAGCCCGTTAAATCTTTTAAAAGTAACACGAATTAAATACAAAGACCAATAGCGAGAGGTATGAAGGTTGTTGTAATTTCAGGCAGTCCAAGAAAAAATGCCAATACGCAGATCATTATGAAATACGTCTTTGAATATGCAAAATCGAAAAATCCAGATACAAAATTCATCAACCTTTCAGAAAGTCAGATTGAATGCTATAGGGGGCCAGACGTAGAATACAACGAAGATACGATGAAAGCTCAAAAAGACATTACTGAGGCAGATGTTTGGTTAATAGGTTCTCCAATATACAATGCATTTTTCAGTTCTGCATTAAAAAATCTGTTCGAATATGTCAACTATAAAAAAACAGCAGGGAAGGTTGCAGGAATAACAATTTTGGCTGCCGGAAATATTGGTTTCATCAATGTTCAGACATTAATCACACAATTATTGTCATACTTTAGAGTAATCACAAATCCAAAAGCTGTATTTCTAACTACAGAAGACATTACTGAAAATAGTATTTCAGATCAAGATGTAGAAAGTAGACTAAAAGAAATGGTGGATGAGACTGTACAAATTGCTTCAAAGCTCGATAAAAAATAGAGACACATACACAATCTTAGCCACAGATTTCTTAAAAACCAAATTATTCTAACAAGTTTTTTAATAATTGACATTGATTTTTGCTCACGAAAAAATTCAGCTGAACATATGAACGGGAATTATACAAAAGTCAAATATCATGACTGCTTAAAATGAAGTCATGGCCACGAAAAAAGATCCTACTGAATTGTGTTCATGTAAGTGTCATTTTGGTGGTGCAGTAAGCTGTCCTAGCTGTAAAACGAATCACGGTGAAATTTGTTGTCACTGTAAAGATTAGACTATTTTTTAGATTTTCTAGCAGAGGCTAGCATCTTTAGATTGGCTAGCTCTGTTTTTAATGATTCAATCTGTACACGTGTTTCTAAATTAGAGATTTCTTGGTGTAACCTTTCAATTTCACTGTCTTTGATCTTTACAGACTCTTTTACGCTGGATAGCTCTGCAGATAATTCATTTTGGATTTCTTTGATTTCCGAAAGACCTACTTGACTTCCAGTGGTTGTGGCAATCACTGTTTGTGTACTCACAACACTGGTACTTTCACTGTGAGATGGGGCATGATTATGCATGTAATCTGTACTTTTTTGAGAAACCCAGCATGTGATCGTCATAAACCAGGTAATTGGAACTGCCATAATGAATATGAAATTCATTATTGGTGCAAAGTCTACAAAATAAGGCCACAATCCAGTAAGCGTTGCAGCAAAAACTCCAGTTACGAGTGTAGCCAGATTGTTACCGAAATATCCCATAATTTATTGAAAATTTCATTATTTATAATAGTAATGCTCAAAATCACATTTTAACATTATTAAAAATAAAAAAGAGCCGTGAATTTATTCTTCTTCTACAGCAACAGTTGTTGCTTTAGGCATGTCAGATTGTAAGATTTGAATTTTTTGCAATAATTCAGTTCTAAGATCTCTTGCAACTCTTCTTACAGTTGGCCTTGGGACACCAAGTTCATCAACCACTTTTGTGTAAATGTCCTGCTTATCGGTCACACCTTTGTCAAGGTAAGAATTAATTGCTTCTTTAATTATCGTGCTCTGGTTTGTACGATTCAACGAATACCAAATCTTGTTTGTTCTATATAACACTATAACTTTCAGAATTTCAAAATTTTTGGATATTTCAATTTAGTTTAAAACTATTGGCAAACAAAAAATTAATGAAAATTTTCAAAATTAATATTAATAAAATTTTTAAGAAAAAAATAATTTTATGATCACAGAGCTTAGAAAGTTAGTATCATCTCTATTAAAAAAATAAGATATATTCACAAAAGACTATTAAGTTACATCTATAGATCCACCGTATGGCAGTTGTAAACATTGAAACTAATCTAGGAAACATCTCATTCAAGCTGTTACCAGAATTAGCTCCAGAAACTGTTAGAAATTTTGAAAAATTGGCTAAAGACGGATTTTATGATGGAACTCTTTTTCACAGAGTTATTCCAGGATTCATGATTCAAGGTGGAGATCCCAATACAAAAACAGATAACAAAGGATCATGGGGAATGGGAGGACCAGGATACAATGTAAAAGCTGAATTTAGTTCAAGATCACATTTGAGAGGCATTGTATCTATGGCGAGATCACAAGACCCAAACAGTGCAGGATCACAATTCTTCATAGTCACTGCAGATAGTACGTTCCTAGATAGACAATATACTGTATTTGGTGAAGTATCTGCTGGAATGGATATTGCAGACAAGATTGTAAATCTTGATAGAGATGGAAACGATTGTCCATTAGAAAAAGCACAAATGAATCACGTTACTGTAGATTAGCTAAATGAATACAAAAATTGCCCTGTTACTCGTAATCTCACTTTTTATGATCGTTCCATCTGTAAGTGCACAGCAAATTAGTGTCAGTGAGGAAGCAAACCAAAAGTCAGTCACAGTGACAGTTGACGAGCAAGGAAATGTTCACGTCAAACATATTGTAATGTCATCTAATTCTCCAAAACAATTGAATTTGATAGATGGAGTTATTCAGAATCTAACTATTACAAACGAAGAAGGCATGGAAAAAACACTAGCGACTATTGGTAACAATGATGCAGTGGTTATTTTTCCTTCAGGTGACGCTTCAATAATAGAATATGATCTTAAGGAAGCACTCTTGGAAAAAGACAGTGTATGGAAATGGGATTTTAGATATGTTCAAACAACATCATTTATGTTGCCAGAAGAACTCGATGTGATTTTTGTAAATCATAGACCAATTCTACTTGATGATAAAAAGGGATTTACCTGTCATGGTTGTCAAATGGTTTTAGAATATTCATTTAATGAATCAAAGAACCACATGGAAGTTAATTGGGAAGATAAAAAATTTCTTGTTGAAATCATTACTCTTGCAAATATAGATGACTTTAACTTTGATCAACCAACAAAAGAAATTAGCTTTGATGTAAATGAAGACAACCAATTTGTTACTACTATAATACCGTTGGAATTATTGTGGGGACCATATGCAATATTTGTCGATGATGAAAAAAAATTGTTTCATGAATTTAACAACAATGGAACTCATACTTGGATAAACCTACGACCTGATACTGCAGGAGAAATAACAATAATTGGAACTACAGTTGTTCCTGAATTTCCACTGATTGCACCTTTAGCAATAGGATTTTTAATGGTTCTAATGATCCCACTAATGAAAAAATTTAGTCTCCACTAGAACCGCAGGAGCAAAAACCATATTCATCAATTCTAACATTACAAACAGCGCATTTTTCACCATAATCTACTTCCCAAGCTTCCTTTCCAAAGAGCTTAAAATGATCATCGATTTCTATCGGTATTTCTCTTTTCTTTTCCAATGATTTGTATATGGATTTTAGATATACAAACATTATTGGAAAAAAATATAAAAATTGAATGTGGATGTCATTGCATAAAATGCAAAAGCACAAATTTGGAATCTAATAGAATCGGAAAAATTGAAAAAGATGGATATTTTGACATCCATCACACATGTAAACAATGTAATACACATTTTGATCACTTAGACGGCGAAATTTTTTCCATTTGTGAAATATGCAGTTATGATTTTAGTTAGGAATTAATGATTCTTGAGTAAAATAATGAGTAAGATTGTTCTCAGAGTTTCTCATGATCTCATTTACAGAGGCCATTTTTGCCAATGATTTTGACACATCTAACGGGCTTGAAGCCCAACCATATTCTCGTAATTGTTGAACAGTTTCAGTAACTGTTTTTGGAGACTCAAAGAATCCACTTGTTTCTAAAATTCTTAACTTTGATTTGACCTGATCAAATGTGATATAACTTGGCTCATTAAATTCTGGCTCAAACGTCTCAGCATCATCAAGACATTCTAAACCAAATCGAGATGACTCTTCGTGATTGTGTGGCATTGAAGAAGATTCATCTTCATAAACAACTTTTGCCTGATTATCCGGCAAATAACTAGAAAGATCATCGATTATTTTCCCCATGGTTTGATTATCAACGTAAAAATCCCTGGAATCTATTTCGATTTCATTTTCTCCCATTTTGAGTTTGATTCTAGCCAATGAAAAGTAATAGGATGATTTTGATTTATTCTGTTAGCTCTAAGGACGTTTAAGATTAGATCAAAACTTTTACACAATTAATTAGGATTTTTTTTGTTTTGAATTAAAATGATAATTTGTGAGAATTAGTCATGGAAACATCTAAAAAAATAGGTATAATCATTCTTTTTGCGTTAGGCATGAGTATTTTTGGATATTCCCAGTACGCATCAGCCTCACAAATTGGAGTGAACATTATACAAAGCGAGATGTTTGAACAAGATGAAAAAGGTTCAGAATACAACATAGAATTAGAATTTGAAAATCCTTCATTACTATTGTTGACTGCAGGGAAAACAGAGTTCTTTCTAATCTCTAACGACGAAATAGTTGGGAAAGGTGATCTGGAATCATTCATCCTACAACCATTAAACACCAGTATTGTCAAAGGTACATTTTATACAGATTCTGAAAGAAGTGAAAAATTGAATTCAGTCAGCATCTCAGGCATCATAAAATATGATCTGGCCATCACAACTATTGATGTACCGTTCGTATACTATCCAACAGAAGAGCAAGCAAGAGAATTTATATATCAAAACTAGTTTTTTGCCAAATGCTAACTGTTTTTGGTTCAACTGCATTAGATACCATTAGAACCCCAAGAAAAACATTGAAAGGCGTTCTTGGCGGTGCTGCAACCTTTGCAGCAATTTCAGCAAGCAATTTTGTAGATACAGGATTGATAGCCGTAGTTGGAAACGACTTTCCAAAACAACACCATAGAACCCTATCAAAACATCTTGATTTACAAGGACTCGCCATCAAGAATGGCAAAACATTTCGCTATGACGGGAAATACGATAACACACTCAGTACCAGGCAGACTTTAAAAACTGAGTTAAACGTACTAGCTGACTTCAAAGCTACTGTACCTGATGCATATAAAAAATCTCAATTTGTTTATCTTGCAAATAATGATCCTGAGCAAAATATTGTATTGATAAAAGAATTTGAAAATGTAAAATTTTCCATGTGTGATACGATAGATTTTTGGATATCAACAAAACGCAATGCAGTTATAAAAATGATAAAATCTGTAGATGCGGTTGTGATTAACGACGAGGAAGCCAAACTCCTTACAAAAGAATTCAACTTGATTAAATGTGCAAAAAAAATGATGAAATGGGGAGCAAAATACGTAATCATAAAAAAAGGAGAACATGGTTCTCTGATGTTTTATGACGATGTAATTTTTCCTACTGCCGGTTTCTCATTAGAGGATGTAGTAGATCCTACAGGTGCTGGAGACTCTTTTGCAGGTGCGATGATTGGCTATCTGGCAAGTAAAAAATCAACAAAAATTTCTGAAATCAAGAAAGCAGTAGTTTATGGAAACGTGATGGGATCCTTTGCTGTTGAAAAATATGGTTTAGACGGATTGCTAAAAATCAGAAAAGGAGAAATTGCAAAACGTGTAAAAATATATGAAAAAATGATTCGATTTTAAAAAGACTTAAGTTAAATATTTTTTAAAATTAATTTACCTTTGTCAGAAAATATTTCCACCAAGGATAGAATGGATGCAATATTCAATCTTCAAAAAGGCCTCTCAGATATGATGAATCTAGACAGATATCCTAAAGACACTGAAGGAAGAGTTTCTGCCCTGTGTACTGCAATCATGCATGAAGCAGTAGAGCTGCAAAGGACTACAAATTGGAAATGGTGGAAAACTCCAGTTGATTTTAACGAATCTGAAGCTAGAGAAGAGTTAATCGACATATGGCATTTTGTTGTTCAAGCATCAATTGAGCTAAAAATCACACCAGATGAAATTTTAGAGGAATACAAAAGAAAAAACAACATCAACAGAGAAAGACAAAAGAACGGATACTAAGGGTTGATTTTCTTCAAAACTTTTTCAAAGTTAGTTTCATTTACCATATTGACCAGTGTCACATTATTTTGAAAGTATCGTATTTTAGATAAAGAAACAGTAAGAAAAGGATCCGGACTATTCGAACCAATTATCCTTTTATTTTTGTCAACTCCATTTTTAGACAGTTGGAATAAAGAATGCCCAGATTTGTGACCCCAGACTTCTTTTCCACAAACAATTATGGTGATAGATTTTTGTTTTTTATACACATATTCAATAATTGAGTCAATACCCTTATTTTCAGAAAGTAGTCTACCTACAATTGAAATATCTTGAAGGTTTTTAGAATCTGCAAAACTTTTGAGCAATTCAATACTTGAAAGTGTGCAAACAGCTATTTTTGAATCAGGATTTCCCACGTAATATTCCTCATTAATAGGCAAAATTACTTTGCATAATTCGCCTATGACTTCAGATACAATATTCATTCTACATCATAGATAATTTTGGCAATAAGTTCAAGATTCTTTTGGGTTACATTGGGATGAATTGGCAGGGAGATGACGCGTGATGCCGCCCAATCAGTAATGGGAAGTTTAGTTTTTAGTTTGTAAAAAGGAGTGTTATGAACAGGTATACGATAATAGCACGCAGCTCCTATTTTATTGGCATTTAATTTTTTTAAAAGTTTGTTACATTTTTCGGTTGCAATTGTGTACATATACCAATTGACATTCTCGTCTTTTCTTGGGCAAGGAAGTATTGCTTTAGAATCAGAAAGTAGTTTTGACAGTATTTCTGCATTTCTTTTTCTTGATTTTAAAAAATTTGGTAGTTTTTTAATTTGAACAGTTGCAATTGCAGCATTGATTTCAGGCAATCTAAAATTTAGTCCGAATATTTTTGGATCATGTCCATTAATCATGCCATGATTTCTAATCATCAGCAATTTTTCTCGGATCTTTTTGTTGTTTGTTGTAATAAAACCTCCTTCTCCTGATGTCAATACTTTTGCAGGATACATGCTAAAACATCCCATTTCAAAAAATGTTCCAGTATGTTTTTGTTTGAAAGTAGATCCCAATGATTGTGCAGAATCCTCAATGACAGGAAGATTGTATTTTTTAGAGATTTCAGAAATCCTTTCTACAAATGATACATTTCCATAAAGATGAACTGGAATTATAGCACGGGTTCTTTTTGTGATCTTTTTTTCTAAGTCATCAGGATCAATTGTATAATTTTCATTTAGAATGTCTACAAAAACAGGTTTTGCCCCAGTTGAAACAACTGCATTTGCAGTTGCGATAAAAGTAAATGATGGGATTAGAACTTCATCACCTTTTTTTATGTCCAATGCGTGAAGAGCCGCCTGCAGTGCAGCTGTACCAGAATTAACTGCAACTGCATATTTTGATTTTACAAATGCTGCAATTGCTTTTTCAAAAATTTGAACGTACTTTCCTCCAGATTTTGCAGATGAGGTCAAAGTTCCATTTTTGATTACTTTACATGCTGCTATAGCCTCTTGTTTGTCCAATATGGGAGTGTTGATTGCAATTTTCAATAGTAAAACTGATCATCACTAGTCTATAAATCTCGTTTAAGAAACATGAATTTTTATATTTCAAAATTTGCAAGACGGCATTATGAAATCACGGTATTTAGAAAAATCAGATACAGGATACAAAGTTTATCTGTATATTTTTTATATCTGCGGATTTATTATGTCAGCTTCTCTGGTTTTTGGCGTATACGTAACTATGATTGAGTGGATAGCTAATGGAACCTATGTCATGGGAGAGGCAATTCACAATACAACTATCCCATTTGAGAACTTTGCAAGAGTGTCAACTTGGATATTTTTTTCCACGATAATTGGATGGTATTGTGTTACAAGAATCGGTTGGAGAAGAACTGCCGGGGACAAAATCATTGGCGCCAGAATGGCATTACTTCAGTTAATGTTATTGGGATTCTCAATAATATCACTCTATGAAGTGTTGTATAATTTTACAGTGTTAAATGCACAAATGACCGCAGGTGTCATTGACGGATTGGTTCCAGATATTGATAAATTGTTAGTGGCTTATCCAGATCCAGAAAGACCATGGAATCTTGTTTTTGCTACTAAAGTATTTCTTGCATCTTTTATTATTAGTACACATGCATTTTATCTTAGTACAAGACCCAGAAAAAGCCTGGATGATTCAGAGGTTTGACATGCTAGATGATTTTAAATATTACAAATGAAAACTATTTCAATTATGTATTGATATTTCCATTATGGGATTTTTTGGATCTGAAAAAAAGGAATTAAAATGTAAAAAATGTGGAACGGTACTATCAGATTCTGAAAGATTTAGAAAACATCAAGAAAAGGCACATAATAAAAAAAAGGAGAAATGCAGAGCCTGTGGAACAGAATTTGATACTTCTGAAGATCTTAGAAAACACAAAAAGAATTGCAAATAGGGTTAGAACATTCTAACAGATTAATTTGGATCTAGATTATTTTTTAAGTGCTTTCTCTATTGCTTCCAAGTTTTTAATTTCATTTTTAGAGTTCATGGAAAGTGTTTTGATCATTTCTGTTCCCAACTGAACCGATTGTTCAGGCAGAGTTTCAATGAATTTTTCGAGTGCTTTTTTATAATTTTCAATCAGCTCCAATCCATCTTCAAGAGTCATAAATAATGTTAACATTTCATCTATTCAAAGGTTGTAATTATGAAAAATGGTTTTGAATAGCTTTATAGGTTTACATCTCAAAAGATGGTTTGATTTGGATATTACAGAAAAAGTTGAATTGGTTGAGAGACCTCCCACAGAAGAAGTGATAATGCGTGATGAATTAATAGAATTGTTTAAAACAAATTCCTCTCCAAATCATTACATTGGTTTGGAGATTTCTGGATTCTTACATCTGGGAAGTTTGATTAGCACTGGGTTTAAAATTAATGATTTTGTTAAAGCTGGAGTAAAATGTAAAATTTTTCTTGCAGATTGGCACACACTGATTAATGATAAGCTGGGAGGTAATTGGGAGACGATTTCAAAAGTTTCAAAATATTATCAAGATGCTTTCAAGTTAGTTTGTCCTGATGCAGAGATCGTATTAGGTTCAAAACTATATGAAGAACAGACAGAATATTGGTCAGAGCTTGTGAGATTTACAAAGCACATGTCCATTGCCAGAACCATGAGAACTCTAACAATAATGGGACGTTCAGAAGATGACAATAAAATCGATGTAGCAAAATTGCTGTATCCTGCAATGCAGGCTGTAGACATACATTCTTTGGATGTCGACATTGCTCATGCCGGAATGGATCAAAGAAAAATCCACATGTTAGTAAGAGAGATTTTTCCTAAGATGAAATGGAAGGTTCCAATAGCTGTTCATCATAAGCTATTACCAGGACTATCAAAGCCTAGAGATACAAGTAATTCTCAAGTGTTAAGCAAAATGAGCAAATCTGATCCAAATTCAGGCGTGTTTATTCATAATACAGATAATGAAATTAAGAAGAAAATCAGTAAAACATGGTGCGAGGAAGCTAATATTGAAAATAACCCATTATTAGAAATTGCAAGAACTGTAATTTTCCATGAATTTAAAGAAATGAATGTGGAAAGACCTGAGAAATTTGGTGGAAATATATCATATTCTAATTTCTCGCATCTTGAATCAGATTTTGCTGGAAAGAAATTACATCCAGGAGATTTGAAACAAACAGTAGGGAATTATCTTGTTAGAATAATTTCTCCAATAAGAGACAAGCTAGACCTTAGTGAAGAGTTAAGTGATGCGATCAAGAAAAGCTATTAGACTTTGAGATTGGGATTTGTTTGTTCTTCCAGATTATATTTTGATTTGTATCCTCTTGGATTGATCATCAAATCTTTGTAAGTGTATGTTGAGGAATTTCCAACGATAACCGTAGTGGTCATTCCTAATTCATCAGAATAATTGGGTAAATTTTCCAGATTAGTCATCACCATTGATTGGGATTCTCTAAATGCTCCTTTAATTATTGCAACGGGAGTTGAAGGTTTTCTATATTTTAAGAGAACCTTTCGAGTATCCTGTAATTGATGTACTCTTTTTTTACTTGCAGGATTGTAAATTACAATTACAAAATCTCCCTGTGCTGCAGATTCAACTCGTTTTTGGATTACTTCCCATGGAACCAATAAATCACTCATGCTGACAACTGCAAAATCGGTCATCAAAGGTGAACCCACAATTGATGCACATGAATTTAATGCAGATACCCCAGGAACAATTTCAACTTTTAGTCCATTATCGGGATTCCAGCCAATCTCAGCAAGAGTCTCATAAATCAATCCAGCCATTCCATAAATTCCAGGATCTCCACTAGAAACAAGTGAAACTATCTTGCCGGACTTTGCAAGATCAATGCATTGGTGAGCCCTTTCAACTTCTTGTGTCATTGCGTAACGATGAATAGTTTTCCCTTCAATGAGATCTTGGACCAAATTTACATAAGTTTCATATCCTACAATTGTATCGCTTTCAGCAATAGCCTCTTTTGCTCTAAATGTCATGTGATCATGATGACCAGGACCAACACCAACAATGTAGAGTTTACCATTCAATCGTAAAAGAAATTTTTTATTTAGTAATTTATCCTTTTAGCGATGAATTTATTGAAAAGGATCTATGAGTGGACCGTTGATAATGTAATCAGTACTAGTTGGTCTAGCAACACTAACGGATACGAAATTTTCTGCTTCAAATGCGTCAATATCTGACTTTGTTTCCAAAATTTTTGCTGATTCAGGATTACTCCACTCAACCAAATGAATTCTCCAAATTGGACTGTAATTTGGATCATTTAGCGTAGCATTAGATACCCCAGGTTGAAATCCCAAAGGACCAGATCCCTTAATTCCATTTTTAAATTGAAAGAAATCTAATGCACCAGTATAGGTAATTATCTCTGAAGAAGTTAGAGATGAAACTACTCCCATTGATTTTGCGGGTCCCGACGGCATGGCATCAGTAATGATATAGTAAATTGTTTTTCCGTCAGGTCCCCAACCCCTATGAGATACAAATGTTACAGTAAGTTCATCTTCATTGATTTCAATTATTTGACCTCCTTCGTATGGCATAATATCAGAAATTTTTTTGTCTGAACGTATGATCATTTGTCCATCAGGCCAAATGATTTGAGATGCATTGATTACAATTTTGGTTTTATCAAATTCAATTCTGCCTGATTCTTCAGCTGCAACAACTTCAGCTGCAGATTCAAATAAGATTTCTTTTTGACCTGTTTTCCACGTAACCTCAACGACAGAATTCAATGCACTATAATCTAATTTTTGTGAGGGAGTACTAGAAAATACTTCGTCCTGAAATCCATAAATCCCATTACCCTTAATTCCATTTTTAAAAACAAATAATTTTTGAAGAACGTCTTCAGGGATATTGGACAGTGTAGGGGCCATCTCAACATTCCATTCTTGCTTATTTGAAAGAACTTTTGCAAAATCTTCATCACTGCTATCTGTGATTATATAATTAACTTCGCCTCCATCAAAAATTCCTTTATACATCGGAATTGTGACGGGGACATTTGTTCTAGAAAGCAACGAAACGGGTTCTTTTTTTTCTAGTTCAATTTTTTGCATTATAACTTCAGTTGGTTGACCACGAATCCAACCATCAACACTCACAGTTGCGGTAAACTCATTTGAATTTGTGGAACGTAACGCAACTGCGGCACCAGTAAACTCAAAAGAACCTGAATTTTTCTGTAAATCAATTAAAGATAATCCATAAACAGAGTTTTCGTTAATTGTCCACGTGGGCTGACCTAGTATTTCTTCGGAGTTTATTTCATGCAAGACCATAATTTCTACAGACTCACTTGAAGTAAAAGTCATAGAACCGTCATAGAGAGTTCCTTCATTTGGAGATAAAATAAATGCTAATTGATGATTTTCGTATCCTATCCCTGGATCCTGAGAAGAGTTAATTGTTTGAGTGAAATGGATTTTTTTTCTAGAACCTGCATCAACAAATTGATCAGATGCCAAAGAGGTGAAAAGAATGCCCATTGCCAAGATGCCAATAGTTGCAATAGCGGTAAATTTTTTCAATAGATTTCATAAATTTTGTTTACTTAAATGATTTATTCTAATTGATTTTATCTAGTGCAAAAGCTCTATGCAATGCACGTACTGCTGAATTTGTATCAGAATTTTTTACGATAAAAGCAAGATTGAGTTCTGATGAACCCTGCGTGATCATAGATATGTTGATTTTATTTTTTTCAATTGCTCGAAATACCTTTGAAGCGACTCCGACAGTTCCACGCATTCCAGATCCAATTAATGCAATTATTGCAACATCTATGGTAACTTCCAATTTTTTAATGATTTTTCCCAATAATTCCAATTCTAAAACACTTACAGCCTTATCAAGATCAGTGTTCTTAACCACAATTGTGATACTAGATTCTGAAGGGTTTTGAGAAATCATCATCACATTGATTCCAGCTTTTGCCAATGTAGCAAATATTTTGGCAGCTGTTCCAGGTGTCCCTATCATACTTCCACCTCTAATATCGATTAAACCATTATTTCGAACATTGCTAACACATTTTACAGTATTTTTGACAGAAGATGATGTAGATGCAGTAACCAGAGTTCCTTCATTTTTTACCTCAAAAGAACTTCTTATCTTTATGGGAATTTTCTTGGCAACTAGAGGTTCAAATGTTCGTGGATGTATCTGCTTGGCTCCAAATAGAGCCATTTCAATTGCTTCTACGTATGAAACTTCTTTTAGTAACTTTGCATTTTTGACAATTTTGGGATCTGCAGTCATCAACCCATTTACGTCACTCATTAACCAAATTTCATCTGCTTTAATGCAAGAACCAACAATAGTAGATGAATAATCAGAACCTCCTCGACCGAATGTAGTGACATGTCCATGTTGATCAGCTCCTGCAAATCCTCCAACAACTGGAATTGTTTTCTTTAAAAATAAAGCATCAACTGTTTTTGATACTCTTAATCTAGTTGTATCCATCAATGGTTTGGACTCACCGAAATTAGAATCAGTTACAATCCCTACATCCTTGCCGGTAAGAGGAATGGATTTTACACCTAAATCATTAATTGCAGATGAGACTAAGCTTATCGACAATCGCTCACCGAATGAAATTAGATAATCCATTGTCCTTGGTGTAACTTCTCCAAGTAGCACCATTCCATCAATTAGAGCAAGTAGTTCAGCAAAATCCTTGTCAAGTTTTACCAATAATTTTTTTCGTACATCAATTTTTTTGACAGTTTGTTTTGCTAACTGTTTATGTCTATTGATAATTTTTGATGCTAATAGTTCAGCTGCTGATTTATTTTCTTTTTTAATTGATTCAGAAATTCCCAAAAGATCATCTGTCGTTTCACTTGTTGCAGAACACACGACTACAATTCTGTGTTTTTTTGATAATATGTTTAGATGTTTAGAAATCAAATGGATGTCTTTAGCAGTAGAAATTGACGTTCCACCGTATTTTATTACAAGTCTCAATTCAAAATACCTGAGCTAGTTAATCTTTAAATGCTTTAACTTTCGACCCGTGGAGCCAAGTAAAAGTGAATTCTTCCAATATTTGCAACTTTAAATTCGATTCTCAAGGGTTTTGCACTTGAAAATTCACATGTAATTGAGCCTGCGTTTGAACCTACTGCTTTAACTACAGGATTTAGATACTCAAGACTGTATGTACCCACACTGTCTTCTTTCGAAGAAATCTCTTCTACATCGCCATCATCTTTATCTAGATCAATTATTACCTCACCAGAATCACCTTTTCCTGAAAAATCTCCTTTTGAGTCCAGTGTATGGATTGTTAGATAATCAGACACTACCTGGACATCGCCCAGAATCTTGTCAAACCTAGAAGATGCTAAAATAATTTTTGAGTCGTATGGAATTTTTGGTAAAGGCGTATCGGTAGCTGAACTTTCAATCAATCGCATTTTGTATTTTTTATTTTTTCCAACCGTTACAAGTAACATATTTTGTTCAGATATACTAATCTCTATGCTATCTTTTTTATCCGCTCTTTTGATAAGTTTTGAAAATTCATCAATTCTTACTCCAAATTTAATATCACTATCACACTCATATTTTTCAAATGCAGAATTAGGCCAAGAGATATCAATTAGTGCAACATGTGATGGATCCATTCCTCTGAAAGTAATTCCTTCCGACGTTGCAACAAAGGTTGCTTCTTCAACAAGTGTAGATATTGCAGATATGATAGCTTTTAGATCATCCGAACCACTAGTCTTTGCTCCAAATGTCAAACCAATTTTGTTGACTACATGTACCAGTTAAACGTTATGTGTAATCACGCCATGTGTATTTGCATTTCTGACAACGATAAAACCTTGTTGTGGGTTCATCGGCACTTCTGGTTTGAAACATCCAACCAACTGCTTCACCGTGACCGCATTTTTCACAGTCTATTTTGACCGTAGGCATAGACTCTTCCCCTTCATTTCCTTCAAAAGCAAGAAGAGAGAAATCGGGCTCTTCTTCGTCTACAATTTTTTTGGTTGATTTTACTTTTTCCCCTTCGGTGTAATGACACTGAGGACATTCAAGTCCAATCCCACTTTTTTTTAATTTAACCTCACACTTGGGGCAAAATTTCAATTTAATTTACCTTGATTTTGGAATTAAACAGTTGTTTGAACTCATCAGCCATTTTTACTGCAGATTCTGTTGCATTTTTGATTTCGCCTAGCGGTTTTGAACTAGAATTTACTCTCATCCAACATTCATTGGTAAGAGGATGTTTTACTATTACGCCTGCAAAATCAACATTAGATGCCTTTAACAGCTCGTGCTGAACTATGTATAAAATTCCAATATCAGTTTCAGTGATTGAAAGACTGATTTCATTCGTTTCTGAAGTGATCACTTCTGCATTCATGTATTCAGAAAAAGCACTTATTGCGGATATAAATCATTATGAATGATTACAATGGGAGAAAGCAAGATTTCAGAGATTAAACTGATAAAATCTAAAGAAGAATACTCATCAGATGAAAATGTAGAGATTTATGTCCAATTTTCTGTTGAAGGAGACCTTAGAAAAGCATTCAACGAGACTAATTGGACAAAAGCGTACAACAATAATGATGTTTCATTTAAAATGAAATACGGCATTAAATTAGCATCTGGGGGATTTAGGAAAAAAGAACTTGGAAGAACCATTGATACCTATAGAAAAGCATCAATTTTCTGGACAAGGAATCCCAAATTAGTGAATCCAATGAAAGATAGAAGAATTTGGGTACAAGTTGCCAAAAACTTTGAGCCATTTATCAGGCTATCAGAGGAAGAGGTAAGACAAGAATTATTTGACTTTAATGAAAAATTCGTTTTCAAAGCATCAGATTTGGGAAAAGGTAAGCATAAGATAGGAGCTGAAACGTTTGCATCGTGGCAAAAACATGACTTTACAGATGCTGGAAACGTAAAAAATGGTTCTAACGAAATTGAAATCACTATCAATTAGGGATATAAGGAACTTTTTTGGATAATTAACAATGGCAAAATATGATGGTCTCTTAGGACAACCAATTCTTGAAGTTGAAGAACCAGACAAAGAAGGTGGAATTACCTTTATCTTTAAAGATAACAGATTTCTGTTTATGAAAGTGGTGGATGGAAAAATTGAGACGGTGTCAATACCAGAATAGGTGATATGAATGGAAAAATTTGATCCAATCAAAATGATAGAACTTGTGAAAGTTGAAGATCCTGATCCAGAAGGTGGAATTACTTTGTTTTTCCAAGAAGATAAAACTTTGAAAATTAAAGTTGTAGATGGAAAATTAGTTTCAGAATTTGTTTGAATTAATTTCTAACATGTTTTTCATAAAATCCTATTGCGAGTTCCTGTACTTCAGATTGAATTGATCCAGGTCTTTCATCTCGAATTTTTTCAATTGCATCAACAGCTGAGAATTTTTTGTATTTAACATAATAACATGCTAGAATTGTTCCAGCCCTACCCAATCCAGCTGCACAATGCACCATAACAGCCTGATCATTATCAATTTTTTCATGAATAAAATCTACTGCAGAATCAATCCTATCCATATCAGGAGCTGTTAAGTCAGGAGTTGGCACATGAAGATAATTAATATTCTGAACCCAATTTGGAGGTAATGAATTTTCAGTCATTGTCACGATTGATTTTACTCCTTGATTTAGAAGCCAATCAAACTCATCAAAACTTGTCGGAATTCCTGAGCCTGCAAGTTTTTCTTCAATTAACCAGGAAAAATTAGTAGGTTTTTTTGTAATCTTTCCATGTACCTTTCTCCAAATGTTTCCAGGTTTACTCATATTAGAGACTGACACTATTCTATATTTTTAGTATTGCGAAATCAGATAGAAAGGAATTACGAAGCCACAGCACGAACCGGAGAACCTGTTGCATCCTTTAGTTTTAGAGGAAGAATAGTAAAATCAAATTTGACTGAAGTGATTTTATTTAAGTTTGCCAAATTTTCCACAATCAAAATATTGTTTCTTGAGAGAATATGATGAACTGAAAATGATTCGTCGGTGCCTAAATCAATACTAGGAGAATCTATACCAACTAGATTAGTTTTTTTTAATACAAGGTATTTCGCAGCTGACATGTCTAATCCAGGATTTTCAGTGAAATAATTTTCGTCTTTCAGATTTTTTTGCCATTCTGTATAAAAAAAGATTGATGAACGAGTAGGAATTTTTCCGTTCTTTTTCTCAAACAATATGATATCTGATTTTGTAATTGGGGAATTTTTTATTTTTTTGAGCCTGATGAGAATAGCTTTTCCCAAAAGTCTATCCAATGGGATTTTATCAATTTTTAGACCATTGTGAGCAAAATGATATGGCGCATCAAGGTGTGTTCCAGTATGAGAGCTTAGAAATAGCAATTCCAGATTATACCCATCATGACCAATATCAGACCAATGAATGAAATGAGGTTTGGGAGATCCTGGAAAACTTGGAATAGATTCAGATATTGTAAGTGTAAGATCTATTGGCTTCACACCAATAGACGGAATTTCTGATTAATCAGTCTTTGATCAATGAAAAGTTAAATACTGTCTTGTTGGAAACTTTCATGTGCCTACAGCATATGTTCTATTGAATTCTGATCTTGGATCAGATGAATCTATCATCGACGAAGCTAAACAAATTCTTGCTAGCGAAGAGATCAAATTCGAGGTTCAAGGAGTTTATGGAGTATATGACATTATCTTGAAATTATCTTCCAGTGATGCAGAAAATCTTCGATCCGTCATTACCAACAAAATTAGAAAAATTAGTAAAATTCAATCTACCCTAACCATGATGGTAATTGAAGAACAAGAAAATCTATAGTTTCTTTATTGCATCAACTACCTGAAGTATTTGAGATTCAGTATTGAAAAAGTGGGGAGATGCTCGTACAATCTTTTTTTCCATTATTTCCCTCACGGCCAAAACAATATTTTGTTTTTCCAGTTTATCTACAATTGTCTGTGATTCCAATCCTTTAATGTTAAAAGACACAATACTAGTTCTGTCTCCACGATCTCCTGGACCGTACAAAATAACATTTGGAATTTTTGACAATTCATCGATTAAAAGATCCGACAGATATTGATTTTTTTTATGAATGTTACTTATACCAAAATTTAGGAGGTACCTTGCAGAGGATTCTAATCCAACGATTCCCACATAATTTCTGAATCCGGTTTGAAATCGATCAGGCAGTTCCTTGAAGGTAAGTTTTGAATCGTCGTTTATGATTCCGGATTCTCCACCAATTGTATTAGGTTCTAAAAATCCACTTGATTTTTTACTACAATAAAACAATCCTGTTCCCATTGGACCACATAGCCATTTAGAACCATTAAAGGACATGAAATCACATTTAATTTTTGACACATCTACGTCTTCAATACATCCTACAGTTTGTGCAGCATCAATAAAAAATGGAACTTTGTTATGAAGAATTTTTCCCACTTCTTCTACAGGAATTATAGACCCAGTATTATACAGAGCATGGCTAAGAGATACTAGTTTAGTATTTTTGTCAATGAATGATTTTAAGTCATCGAGTTTAAAAAATCCATTTTCATCAATGGGTAAATTTTTTACTGAAATTTTTTCCTTTAGATTTATCCAAGGAAAAAGATTTGCATGGTGTTCGTGTCCCATTCCACGAATTATCATGTTGGATTCTTTGTCAAATGAAATTCCGTTAGCCACAAAATTAATTCCGTCAGTTGTACTTTGAGTTAAAACCACTTCTTCAGGATGACAAGAAATAATTTTTGCGATAATTTTTCTTACATTTTGTAGTTTTTCAAAAACAAATGATTCAGAATCATTAGAATCAGGACCAATTGAATTGTATGTAACTAAGAATTCTCTCATCGCATCAATACTCTGGGAAGGCATCAATGAAACTGATGCATTATTCAGATAGATTTTTTCTGATTCAGAAAAATCATCAGAAATGTCTTTGGACATTAAATTCATTATTATATCTGTAAAACGCTGTAGCGTTGTTGGATAAAAGTCCTGAGCTGGTTTTGGATAGTAATTTAACATCAATAAAAAAAGAATTTAAGCAAAAAAATCCAAATATCATACTTTACTCAGAGTCATTTCATAAAATAGAATTCATTAGCAAGCTAATCGACTCAATAGAAATTCCAATTATTTTTGTTGATTTAGACTTGCTTTACACGGGATATGTAGAATCAAAAATGATTCAGAAAAAAGACAATGTGATAATTTTTGAACTAAACGAGACAAATTGGAAGGAGAAGCTGTCAGGAATTATTTCCAATGCATCTAAGGAAAAATGTATGATAATAATTGACTCTTTAAATGGGATCCACAATTTATTTGATAATCTAGAATTTGTCAGATCTATAAGCTCAATCATGATGCTACTTTCTGATATGAGTAGTCAAATTGGAACAACAGTAGTCATAACTGCAATGGCAAGAAAAAAGGAAAATGACGAATGGGCATTGTTGCCAGGAGGAAAACACATTATGAAATCAGAAAAAACAGGTGTGTATTTTGTTAAAAAAAGTATGAATGATTTAGTGATAGATGCTTTAGAAAAAACAGATTTTGCTAAAAAAAATAGAACATTGTGAAAAACATGTAGCGATCAAAATTATAACGGTGTTATGAAAACTGAAACGCCGTTATAACAATGAATTTGCAGGGAAGTTATATAAAGATCAAAATCGTTAAAAATTTTGTTATGCCAGTAGCAATACTTCCAGACATCAGTGAACAAATGTGTATCGGATGCGCACTATGTGTAGAAATCTGTACAACACTTGGTCCAGATGTCCTTAGAGTAAAACCAGTTGAAGGCTGGAAGAGAGGTAAAGCATTCGTGTTTTATCCAGAGAGATGTATTACTGATGGTGCATGCATAGGTGTATGCCCAACAAAAGCAATCTTTTGGATGAGACCAATGGACTTTACCGTTGGACAACCAGTTCCACTCCACAAAGATTCAGTCTTCGTCAAAGGTTGGACCGAATTAGTCGATTAGATTAGTTCATTCAATTTTAATTTCTTTTTATTATTTTAAATTCTTAGGTGTTTTCCACAATATTTAGATTTTACAACGGTGTTATGAAATTTTACTTTCAGGGAAGTTATATACTGTCAAAACCATAAGAAATACATATGCCAGTAGGAATAATTCCAGACATCAGTGAACAAATGTGTATCGGATGCGCACTATGTGTAGAAATCTGTACAACACTTGGTCCAGATGTCCTTAGAGTAAAACCAGTTGAAGGCTGGAAGAGAGGTAAAGCATTCGTGTTTTATCCAGAGAGATGTATTTCTGATGGTGCATGCATAGGTGTATGCCCAACAAAAGCAATCTTTTGGATGAGACCAATGGACTTTACCGTTGGACAACCAGTTCCATTATACAAGAATTCAGTCTTCGTCAAAGGTTGGACCGAATTAGTCGATTAGATTAGTTCATTCAATTTTAATTTCTTTTGATCATTGAGTTTTTAGTCCTAGAGTTTGCATCTGGAATTTTAGGTTTTTTCTTAATCCAATACAAAATGATGATGATGATTATATCAGGAACAAAAATCATTAATTCATAATAAATTGTAAGTCTTTGAGCTGGTTTTGCATACAAATTTCATTGGTGAAGACAATTATCAATCCAAAGAATAATTCCTGTAGGCACGATATTCTCGAGAAGACTTGATATGCGAATAAAATCAAGATATAATGAAAGTATTGATCTCATTTAATCTTAGTAAAAAACTCATTTTATTGGTAATGATTGTATCAATTATTGCTCTGTCAGTTACAGGATTTCTTAGTTTCAATTATGCTGACCAAATTCTAAAAGAAAGGGCAGGAGATCAGTTGTTGGGAGAATCGACGGTACGCGGCGACACCATAAGGCTTCTTTTTGAATCAAGAATAGAGCAGAATAATATTCTCGCAAATGATCCGATGATTCAGTCTTTAGTTTTAAAAATGAATGATATTCCAGAAGGTAATCTGGATGGATCAAAGGATCTCAATCGCAGAGACTTCCTGATTCAGGTTCAGGCGTTTCAGGAACTAATCGGATTTTCCATAGGGTTTGAGGATGTAAAAATAATTGGTAATGGCGGACATGTCTATTTCTCTCTTGGAAGCAATGCGAATGAAAACTTTTTGGGGGATCAACTTTTCGAAAGAGGACTTCAACAATCGTTCATAGAATTTGAACCCACTGAATCTGGCAAAAAAATGATTGTTGTCTCTCCCGTCTATGCTGATGACAGTAAAAAGGGAGACGAACCAATTGGAGTGATAATTTCAAAGATGAGAACGGCTTCGATAGATAGTGTCTTACTGAGCAGAAGCGGGCTTGGAGAAACAGGAGAGGTCTACATAGTTAACGAGCATCTTCTGATGCTGTCCGAATCCCGATTCTTTGAAAATGCAGTATTCAAACAGAAAGTGGATACGTTAGGGGTTCAGAAATGCTTCGATGACGGACAAGAGACCCTAGGATTCTATCCCGATTACAGGGGCATTCCAATCTATGGTTCATCATACTGTGCAAAAGATCTGGGAATTGTTTTATTGGCAGAGATTGACAAAGCAGAGGTAGAAAAACCAATAAACGTTTTACAAAATAGAATCCTTCTAACTGGGATCGTAATCACCATAGGAATGGGAATTACTACTTTTGCAATATCAAAATCTATCTCAAAACCACTAATAAAATTAAAAAATGCAGCAAATAAAATTTCAGATGGAAATTTTGATGTTAGAACCGACATAAAGACCGGAGATGAGATCGGAGAACTTTCACATGCATTTGATTCAATGGCACAAAAGCTTCAAGAATCATTGATTGAGATTAGAAAGAAAGAAGAGGTAATCAAACAACTCAAAGGAGACATGTTGTTAAAATTTTCTCAGCATGAACAAAATGATTGTGTAGGAGTTATCGATATGACAGATTCCACAAGAATATCATCAAAATTATCAAATGAAGATGTTAGCAAAATGTATGAGATCTTTTTAAATTTCATGGCAAAAATCGTTCACAAACACAATGGTGAGGTAGTAAAAAACATCGGAGATGCTTTGATGTTTAGATTTGCAAACGTAGACTCAAATGACCCAGTTGCAATGAAAAACGTTTTAGAATGTTGCTTATCTATGATTGACTCTCATGATGAATTAAAAAAAGAACTCAATGCAGAAAAAATACCTGGTTTAGATTACAAAATCAGTGCGACGTATGGGGAGGTAAAAGTAGCAGAAAGTACGACTTCTAATACTTCAGATATTTTTGGACCCACGGTTAATAGATGTTTTAAAATTAATTCACTTTGTCCAAAAAACAGCATAGTTGTTGGAATCAATTTGTATAAAATTTTGAAAGATTTTCCCGAGTATGAGTTTGTACAATTTTGTTCTATTGAAATAAAGAAAAAATATGATTATAGTATTTTTGAGGTAAAAAGGAAGATAAAAAAATCATAATGAAGTCAAGTGATTCTCTATTTTGAAAGATTTGAGTAAGAAATGATTAATTTTTTGAAAAACCAAGTTTTGCCATCCAACCGTTTTTTTGTTTTTTAGTAGGTTTTTTTGAAAGATTTTCTAACATGTCGTATGTAATTGTGAAACCACGTCCAACCATAGTAGCATCTTTTACATAATTTTCCTTATCAGGAACAAATTCATCTGCCAAATCTCGAATTTTTTTAGTTTTTAGATTAAACAGTCTAATATTTTTTCCATTTTCAAGTTGGATAATTGCATCTCCACTCAACCCCTGAATAGAAAAATTCTCGAAAAATCTGATTGAACCACCTTTTTTTAATTTAATTTTGGAATCAAAGGTAAGCTTTCCGCCATAAAATAAGATTTCACGAGCTGACAATACTACGTCATCTTCAACATTTAGAACAATGATTGAATCTGCTTCAAGTAATACGGTGTTGGCAAGATTTTCTGCGATGATTTTTCCATTAGGAGCTGAAATGTGAGTTCGATGTTCTTGAATTTTAAATACTCCAACTCTTCCTTGCGGATCTTCAACTTTGAACTTTCTGCCATAAACATTTCCAACAACTACATTTCCATTATCTGAAATTACCTGAGCACCATTGTCAATTTTGTATTTATTTTCTAAAGGATTAATGAACTTAAAATCTCCTTTTGTCAAATGTATACTCGTTTTAAATTCCTGTGTCCAAGATGGACTTGTAATACTCCCTTGCATGATAATTGGGCCATCGAACGTAAAGCTCCCAGCCATAAAATTCCCTTTAATTGATAATGCACCAGTTGCTTTTCTTTCTAATTCAATCTCACCAAGTGTTTTTGAACCAAATAATCTTGTAGCAGTAGAATCTGATTTATTTAATTCTGCAGCCCAGTCTTGAGCTGTTTTCATTTCTTTGAAAAGTTCTTGACCTAAAATCTGATTTTTTCTTCGGACATCAGCTTCTGTATCACCAGAATACACTTTGGAATTTTTTAATTTTTCCTGATCAGTTTCAGGATATTTCTTGCCAATTTTTAGATCATCATACGCTTGCTTTATTTTGATAAATTGTTCGTTTTCACCTCCACGATCCGAATGAAATTGAAGAGCTAATCGTCTAAAAGCATCACGAATTTCTTTCTCAGTAGAACCTTCCACTATTCCTAAAATATCATAATTGTTCTCAACCATATTACATCAAAAACTGTTTTTCAGATACCTATACTTGTAGGTTATTACATGTAGAAAATACGTTGTTTGTAAATAAAAAGAAAAAACATCAAATGAGTGATTGTTTACTGAAGAATTTTTATTTTTTATGAAGAATGAATGAAAGCACGTTACGAAAAAATTACATGGTTTTTCAGGATAATACTATTTGGAATTTCGATTAAAACTAAAAATTCTATAATTTTTAAAATTTTAATTATTTTTTGATTTAACGAGTGCAATTACTGCAATAATAATTCCAATAATTCCAACTCCAATTCCGACAATTCCAAAATCATTAGATTTAGTTTTTTCAAGATTGTTCACGGAATTTTTTAGATTGCTTACATCATCAATCAGTACAGTATGGCCATCGATCATCTGTGTTACTGTAAGGTCAGAAGGTTCGGGAAATTCGATATAAGAACGTTCAGCAACTTTTGGCGGATGCATTGATAAACTAATTGGAGTGTCTTTTATTGTTCCCAGAATATTTGCCTGATAAAAACCAGAGACTGTGGGATTGATAAAAGCATAGTATTTCCCCGGAATGTTATGATCAGGTGAGAGTGGAAGTGTTATACTATCATCTTTGTAGATTAACTGAATTTTTACAGTTTTTTTTAAATCTGAAACCCCATTTTCAAACACTTGATCTTCAAGTTCTAAGTTAGGCAACAGTGGACTAACATAGAATTCAATCGCATTTGTTTCTCCTGAAACAACTGGTTCATTCATCCATCCAATTTCTACCCTATATTCTCCAACAGAATCAACAGTATGACCATACGCAATTCCAGCTAAACTCGGAATGATCAACATGAACAATACTAGAAAATTTAATGTCATACTTGAAAAGATAGATCTGATTTTAAAAAGGTTCTACTCATTTCTGAAAAAGAAAGTTAATTTTGGAAACCTTTGATACTTGTACCAGTTAAGCATCTGCATACATAGAAACTTCCCATGCAGTAGGAGTCTGTGCAAAAGCAACGTATTCCTTGTATTTTAATTCTGAATATGTATCAAGAAAATCTTTTGTAAAAACATCATTCAAGAAATTTGAGTCACTTGCTAAAGAATCAAGTGCTCCTTTGAGTGATACGGGCAGGGATCCAACACCATATTCTCGTTTCTTCTCCGAAGAAAGTTTGTAAACATTTTCTTCAATAGGATCACCGGGATCAATCTTGTTTTTAATTCCGTCCAACCCAGCTAGTAATAATGATGCCTCTAAAAGATAGATGTTTGCGGTTGGATCAGGTACACGGTACTCAATTCTTTTAGTTTTTTCTTGGTTTCTATTATACATTGGAACCCTAATAGCAGTAGAACGATTTGCCAATCCCCAGCAAACATTAACAGGTGCTTCAAATCCAGGAACCAATCGTTTGTAAGAATTAGTTGTTGGGTTTGAGATCGCACACAAAGCTGATGCATGGCTCAAAATTCCACCTACATAATATCTTCCAATTTGACTCATTTGTGCTTCTTCATCATCTATGTCATACATCGCATTCGAATTTTCATTCCATAGACTTTGATGCGTATGCATTGCTGAAGCATTATCGCCGAAAATAGGTTTGGGCATAAAAGTTGCCACTTTGTTTTTTCTTTTAGCTTTAACTTTTACTAAATTTTTGACTGCAATTACATTATCTGCCATACCAATCATTTCATCATAAACCAAATTGATCTCACATTGACCAGAAGTTGCCACTTCATGATGTTCAGCTTCAATTTTTATTCCAAAATAATTATACAAATCATCACATACATCTTTTCTAAATCCTTCAAGAGTATCCTTTGGCTGTGCTGGATAATACCCTTCCTTGATATCAATTGCAGTACTTACGTTTCCTTTGGACCAGGGCGATTCTTTTGATTCAATAGAATATCCTGAACCACCACCAGAATGAGTTGCACCGTAAGGTGAAGGATATACATTGATGGAATCAAATACAAAAAATTCTATTTCAGGTCCCCAATTCGTATGAGTAAATCCAAATTCACTAAGTTTTTCTGATGCTTTACGTGCAATTCCCCTAGAATCTCGATTATATCGTGATTCTTTGTTTATACTGCCATCATATAGGTCACAGAATATTCTTGCATTCTTTCTATTACCCGGATCATAATCATTTGGAAGAATTTTAAATGAAGATGGATCAGGCATTAGAATCATGTCAGAATTATTTACGGATTTGAATCCAACGATTGAACTTGCGTCTAATTTTTCAAGGCCATTTACAAAACTATTTCTATCAATTGCATAGCTTGGCATTCCAACATTATGAAGTTCGCCAAAAATATCTACAAACCAAAAATCAACGAACGATATGTTTTCATCTTTAATTGTCTGTAGCACTTGATCTGGGTTCAATTCGATATTTTTAGTAAACTAATTTACAAATGTTGTATAGTAAGAAAGTTTTGTCAAAGTAGTCAGGTAAATTCTAAGATTCAGGATGATCTTCGACTGTATGGGTTTTTTTAAAATTTTTCATCTCTTCATCAAAAAAGAATTTTTCGGTGAATGCAGGCTTCAAATCATCCAACCAAATTGCTTTTTCATCATATTTTGCAAAAAATGGTGTTTGTACCCAATCAGGATTTCTACCCTGCAAAAATCTTAAAACAATTACCTTTTGATCGTTTAGGTTTGCTGTACCGATAACGTGTACTTTTCCAGGAGTTGCAGACATACTTGGTCCTCTAACAGTTCTAGCCAATCCACTTACTGAAGAATACGCCTTTCTGAAAATCTCATGTGCCTTTATCAAAGAAATTCCGAAGTAATGTTGAGCTCCAGTATCTCTAACTACAAACATGTAATATGGAATACATCCCATTTGGACCTGTTTACTCCACATTTTTGCCCACATTTCTGCATCATCATTGATATGTGTTAATAGAGGAGATTGTGTTCTAATTTCTGCGCCTGTTTTACGAACTTCTTTAATTGCGTTTTTTACTGCATCAGTTGATAATTCAGTTAAATGGTTAAAGTGGGCCATAAATGCAAGATGCAATCCACTATCTGTAACCTTTTTAAAAACATCCAACATTTCTTGGGAATCAGAATCCGTTAGGAATTTGTATGGCCAGTATGCCAAAGCCTTTGTTCCAATCCTAATTGTTTTAAGATTTGGAAGTTTTGCATCAATTAATGTGTCAATATATTTTGAAAAAACTTTTGCTTTCATAATCATCGGATCACCACCTGTGAAAAGCACATCGCTAATTTCAGGATGTTCCCTAACATACTGAACCAGTTGTTCTCCTTCTTGCATTGCAAATTTCATTTCATCCATCCCTACAAATTGTGGCCATCTGAAACAAAAGCTGCAATATGCATGACATGTTTGACTTTGACTAGGGAAGAAAAGGCAGGTTTCCTTGTATTTGTGTTGCATTCCATACAACTTGGTTCCGTCTTTCAACGTTGGGACATTTAGTTCCATTTGTCCTGCAGGATGAGGATTTAGTTGTAAACGAATTTCATTTGCAATGGACGCAATTTCTTCCTTGCCTGAATTGTTTTTTAATGCAGTCTTCATTTTTTCATAGTGTTCTGGTTTCAACATTCCCTTTTGAGGAAAGGTTAAGACAAAGATTGGATCCTTTGGAATGTTATTCCAATCAATCAATTGTTCAACAACATAATTATTTGCTTTAAACGGCAAAACATTCCCTACAACTTCCATTTCAAACAGGGTTTGCTCACTAAGGTTTTGAATTTGTGGAAGGGTACGAAAATTTGCTAATGTATAAGATTTCATCGAAGGTGAATTATTCCATATTGACTCTTGATAGGTCACTTTAAAAATAGTATCTTCGCCCTTGATAAAAGTTACAGACTATTTAGGCATGAAATATGTTGTACTTGAAGATAATTTGTGCTAAATTTCAAAAAAATAATGATAATATGGGTTAACCTTGTATTCTAGAACATGAATTTTATTAGAATGGTGAACGGTACTGGCTGAAGAAGACCTATCGCAAATTTCAGCAGGTGAATTTGAAACGGTATCTCAGCTGATAGCATCATCTGAATCACTTCAAATAGCATTTTCCATAATGATTATAGGAATAATTGGAATAGTTGTAGGTTATAGAAAATTTTCATTTTGGGTAGGTTCACAGAAATTTTATTATCAAAGGCCACACGCTTCACGATTTCTACGTAGAGCAGTTCTTCCAGTTTTTGCGATTGTGTTTATTACGGTTATCAATGCTCACATACAAAGTGGTATTTTACTAGGAGATGAATTGGCAGTAGAGGGGTATGAAGAAATGCCACCTCAAGAAATATTTGCAAAGATTCTCAACACATTCAACATTTTGGTGATTGGCTATACAATTTCACATCTCATTCCAATCTCTCTAAACAAACGTGAAAAGTCTGAATTAGAAAAAAAGGATTTTGATGCCTGGTATGAAATGAGGGGATTTGTTGATGATGATGATGATTTGTTTCATAAAATGTACACGTGGGTTCCACCAAAAATCACTCCAGAGGATATTGAAGAGGAAGAATTCCAAAACATGTTAAAAACAGAGGAAGGCATGCTGGAATTAGAGCAATTTCGAACAATAAAAGGAAATCCAATCGGAGGATATGAGAAATTGATTGATGATCCATTTGAAGAATGGAAAAAATCTGAACGTTCAAAATATGAAAAGTATTTTCAAAATTGCATTACAGGTAACAACCAATCTGGAAGAAAGTTAAAACCTGGTGCAAAACCTGATGAAATCTTTCCAATCGACGTATGGAGAGAGGAGAAAAGAGTCAATGGGTATGAACCACTTATTCCAAGCTCTCGTCCTCCGGGATATGCAAAGAAGAAGAGGGAGGGAATTCCAAAATCTGCAAAACAAGTACTTCCAGTGGGGATTTTTGTTGCAACGATTTTAGGAGTTGTTGCATGGTGGGGAGTAGATTTGATCGTACTTGCTACGGCCACAGGAGGATTGGCTATTGGTTTAGGATTAGCGTTGCAGGAAACCATGCAAAACTATTTTGCATATATTCTCATTAGAAAAGACAAGATATTTGTCGAGGGTGAACGTGTCAAACTAGATACAGGATATAATGGGTATGTACATAAAATAACGCCCAGAGTGACTTACATTAGAGATGCACTGAATGAATCAATTGCGATAATTCCAACAAGACAGTTGGTAAATGCTCAAGTGGTTAATTATACACAAGGAGTGAAAATGGTACCTGCGATTGTAGACGTTGGTGTATCATATCTAAATGATCCAAAACAAGTATCAGCTGTTCTTGTAAAAGTTGGACAACGTGCAATGAAAGAAGTGGTGGATGGGAAAGGAAGACATCTAATAAGACAAATGCGGTGTCCATATCTGAAACATAATCAATCCAGTTGTGGATGTGACAAAGATATTCATGTCGATATCAATCAACCTGTCGTAAGATTTAATCAGTTCAATGATTCAGCACTGGATTTTTCATTATGGGTTTATGTCAGAGATTATGGTGCACAGTTCAAAACAAAAACTGACATGAGAGTGATCATGTATGAAGAATTCAAGAGATATGATATCAGGATTCCATGGCCAATAAGAACAATTTACCAAGGAGATGAAAAACGTGAACAAGATGAAATTGAAAAACTCAATAAAAAGAGGAATGATGCTATTGACAAATACGGCATAGGGGACATTGGTCGTGGTAGTGGTGAAGATGAATAATCTTCTCAAAACTTAAGAATCCCATTGATTCATATTTTTTGTTGACCAAATTATCGGTAATTTCGAGTGGATCTTCAAATGAGATTGGGAGAAAGTTATCCAAAAAGATAAAAGCAAATTTTGTAAAATCACAAATCAGAGTTTTTGCCGACGGAGAAAGTAAAATAACTCTCAGTGGAAAAATATCTAAACGTAAATCAATTGTAATTCAATCCATTCATCCTCCTGTAGATACAAACCTCATTCATGCACTATCATTAATTGCAAAAGCAAAAGAAACATCATCAGAAGTGGTAGCTGTAATTCCATATATGGGATATGCGAGACAAGATAGAGAGTTTTTGACAGGAGAAGTTGTAACGATGAAGGTTCTTGGTAAATTGTTCAAAGGTGCTGGAGCATCAAAAATCATTGTTGTTGATATTCATAGCAAGATTGGACTAAAACATTTTTCAATTAAAACAAAGAACGTCTCTGCAATTCCAGAACTCGTAAGACACATCAAGAAATTGGAGCTAAAGGATCCCCTTATAATATCGCCAGATCAGGGTGGAAAAGAAAGGGCAGAGGAGTTTGCAAAAGAATTAGGCTCAGAATGCATTGCACTCGAGAAAAAGAGAGATAGAAAAACAGGAAAAATCAGTATTAAAACAGGAAAATTAAGCCAGGTTGCCAACAGAAATTTGATTCTAGTCGACGACATGATCAGTACCGGTGGAAGTATTGTTGAAGCTACACAGTTACTTAAGAAACAAAAATGTAAAAAAGTGTATGTTGCATGTACACATGCATTATTAATGAATGATGCAGAAAAAAAGATTAAAAGATCTGGAGTTACTGAAATAATTAGTACAAATACAATACCAGGTAAAACGTCAATAGTGGATATTTCTGAAATAATTTTAAAGGCAATTTAATAATGCCAGAAAGTTTTTTTGTTTTATCTAAAGATTATCTAGAATTAGCCACGGATGAAATCACCGCTCTAGCAAAAATGTACGACAGATTTTCCAAAATTAAAATAATTTCAAATTTAGTTATAGTTCAATCAAAAACAAATTGGAATGAAATATCGGAAAGAGCCACATTTGTAAAAATTTCAGGTCAAATTTTAAGAAAAATGTCAGGATTATTTTTAGATGAAGAAAATGCAGGTATTTTAAAAAATGCAAAAAGTTTTGTATGTAGAGTGATCAACTTATCATCAAATCAATTCAACATACCAGAATTAGAAAACTCCATGGGAGATATGATATCAAAATTTTCTCATGCAAAAGTAAATTTGGAAAATCCGGACATCACCGTTTATCTAATTTTTACCAATAATGAAAATTTTTTTGGGTTTTCAAAAAAGACAAAAAAAAGGATCAGGACAAAAAAGACAAAAAAATTTCCTCACGAATTAGATTGGAAATTAACTAGAGTGATGATAAATCTGATAGGATTGGAAAAAGGAGAAACTGTTTGTGATCCATTTTGCGGTACAGGCACCACACTTCTAGAGGCTGAATCAATGGGAATTCATGGCATAGGATTAGATTTTGATGAAAAAATGTGTGAGATTGCCAAAGCAAACATCAAAGTAAATGGATACAATTCAAAAGTCATCAAGTCAGAATTTCAAGAATTATCAAAAATATCAGATAGATTTGATGGAATTGTGACTGATTTGCCATATGGTACGTCCTCAAAAACATCAGAAAAACCACAAGAAATACTAAAGAAGTTTTTTGTTTGTATTCCCAAAAGAAAGAGAGTAGCCATAATGTACAAAAAAGAAATGGATTTTAATTCCAAGTTGAAAGGGTTAAAAAAATATCACATCTATAGGCATAAAAGCCTGACTAGGACAATTCTGATAAAATGAAGCTTGTATTTTTAGGAACATCAGCAGCTCAGCCTACTGAAAACAGAGGATTATCGTGCATTTGCCTAGAGAAGGATGGAGAGATTCTGATGTTTGATGCAGGAGAGGCTGCTCAAATTGCATACATGAAATCTGGACTCGGATGGAATAAAAAAATGAAATTATTTGTTACGCATCTACATGGTGATCACTGTGTTGGGATATTGGGAATATTGCAAACAATGTCCATGCAAAATAGAACTGAAAGCTTGGAAATTTTTGGACCCAGTGGAATTGATGAATTCATTGATGCAAATATCAAAGTACTAAATTTTGGACTATCATTTCCAGTTCTAATCACGATTGTCAATGAAGGAAAAATTTTTGAAAATGAAACATATTCAATTTGTGCATGTAATGCAAATCATTCAGTTACTGCATTTTCATACTTGTTTGAAGAAAAAGATAAAGCTGGAAGGTTTAACATTGAGAAAGCAAAAGAGTTAGGGATACCTGAAGGGAGTTTATGGAATAAATTACAAAACGGGAATGAAATCACCATCAATGGGAAAACAGTTAAGCCAGATCAAATATTAGGGATAAGACGTCCTGGAAAAAAGATAGGAATTTCTGGGGATACGATGCCTACAAAATCATTAGAAACGTTTTTTGAAAATTGTGATTATCTAGTATTCGATTCTACATTTTTAGACAAAGAAAAGCAAAAGGCGCTGGAAACATGTCATTCTACAGCAAAACAAGCTGCGACATTAGGAAAAAATGCGAAGGTAAAAAACTTGATTTTAACACATTTTTCAGCCAGATATAAAGACGAGGTCGGGCACATGAAAGAGGCGCTGGAATTTCACAATTCGGTGGTAACCGCAAAAGATCTTTTAGAAATTGAAATTAAGTGAAAATGTTTGAGTTAATCAGAAACCAAACTAAAGAAATCAGAAAAATTGTTTTTGTGACGGGGGCTGGAATTTCACAGGAAAGTGGAATACCCACATTTAGGGGAAAAGACGGATTGTGGAGAAACCACGATCCAATGAAATTAGCCACAATTGATGCATTTTTTAATAATCCAAAACTGGTATGGGAGTGGTACAATGAACGTAGAGAGAATGTTTTTCAAGCACAACCTAATCAGGGACATACAGCAATTGCAGAACTAGAGGAATATGCGGAAGTCGTGGTTTTAACACAAAATATAGATGGACTTCATCAAAAAGCTAGCAGTTCAAAAGTTTTAGAATTGCACGGCAACATAACAAGAATCAAATGTTCAGTTTGTAATTTTTTAGATGACATACCAAGAAGATTTTCAGAAAATTTACCTCTATGTAAATGTGGAAATATACTTAGACCTGATGTTGTTTGGTTTGGAGAATCTTTACCACAAGATGTATGGAAAAAGGCTATGGGTTTTGCAGGTGAATGTGATTTGATGGTAGTTGTTGGAACATCACTTGTCGTATCACCTGCAAACACCTTACCAATTTCTGCTAAACAAAACAATGCAATTTTGATTGAAATCAATCCAGAAAAGACAGAAATGTCTTCAGAAATGGATTTAGTGATAAATGATTTAAGTACATCCGCACTGCCTAAATTGGTTTCATTGTTTAAACAAGCAAAAGAGAAAAATTGAAGATGGAGACGTTAAAACTAGAAAATCTTTTAGATTATTTTTAAAAAGAAGATAGTGTATGTAAAAATCACAACATCGCTAATTGAATTACTTGTAAAAACTTTGAACGTATTCTATTAGATCAAAATTGGAGATTTCTTCGTTGATCATTTTTTCAGATGACTCTTTTGCCTCAGAGATTTTACTAGATACTTTATACCCAACACCACTAATTTCATTTGCTATGGAATCATTTGTTGTATCAATAATTTTATCTATTGAATTATCAATTCTTTTCTCTACAGAGTCCACAGCTTGAGAACTAAAATCAGACGCGTCACTTTTTAGAGAATCAAGGACAGTTGCAGAGGTAGATGGAAACAGATTATCAATCTCATTAGAAAATATCATGCCTCCCAAGATAACAACACCTACAATTATGCTTAGTTTTATGAACATGATATAATATCCTAAAAATGGATTTTAGATCTAAACTAAAAAAAATAGTCAAAAATGATTGAATTTTCTTAGCTAAATTTTACTAGTTTCCAAGAACTATCCAATCAATGATTTCATCGATATTTGATGAAGTTAAAGTTACCAGAATCGGACCCAGTGGTGACTCCTCTGCCTCGTCACAAATTACAATTTTTTCAACGAAGGCGGCTTGTTTATTTAAAAAAAACCAAGTAGCATCATCTTTCAAATTATTGTCTAAACTTCTACCGTATATTTTTTGGAGATGATTAGCATGTATTGTTTCATAAATTTTTTCAAATGACCTTAATTCTTTTGATTTAGCAATAATTTCAAAATTTTCATTTTTTATTTTTGAAAACGGAAAAATATTTGCAATTGCTCTTTCGATTTTGGTTGGATCCTCAGAAAAATTTACCTGTGCAGACATCTCTATTTTACAATTAAAGTTTGGAATTCTCATTTTATCCAACTTTGAATGATTTTGAAAGAAATATCAACTAATTCATCTTTTGTTAAGCCAACATTTGATATTGCATAGTCAGATAATGCGATCGAATTACTTATTCCTACACCCAGTTCACGATTATCTCTTTCTTCAAAATGTTCTATTGTTTGAGGATCATCTGATCTGCCCCTTTTTTGTAGAAAATTGAATCTAGTGTCTGTTGATGCATGAACGGCTAATAATTTAACAGTGCCAAACTTTCTAAGTACATCTATTTCATCATTTGATCTTACCCCGTCAATCAAGATTATGTCTGCCGCAGAGCATTCTATTTTTGACTTGACTAATTCGGCTATTGCACCTGGTCCGTTTCTCTCTCTAAGCTCAAGCATTAACTTTCCAAGATTATCTCGAGTTGATTCTAAATTCCTTCTTTTTGCTTCCTCTCGCACTGCATTGCCCATATTGATAATTTCATATCCTTTGATCTTCAATCCTTCAGCAATAGTAGATTTACCTGCACCTGGCATTCCTGTCAAACATACAATTAGCTTTGTCAATGCATTTCAAAAAAAAAGCTCGTCTATGAAGTTACCGGAAATTATTATAAACATACATCAAAGTATGCTATAATGCGAATTTTTGTGGCAATAGAGATTACAAACAAAGAGGTGATTAATTCCATAACAAGATATCAAGATAAATCCAATATCAACGCCAAACCAGTAAAATCAGACAATTTTCATTTTACACTTCAATTTTTGGGAGAAGTGGCTGGTGAGATCACCGAAGAGATCACCGAAGCTCTTGACAAAATTAAATTTTTGAGTTTTGATGTACATTTGAAAGGAATTGGGACATTTCCAAAGAGCAAGTCTCCAAAAGTTGTTTGGATAGGAACGGATGAAGATGGGGGAAATATGCTAATCCAGTTATCCAAAAAGGTAGAGAAAGTACTAGAGCCGTTGGGATTTCTTTCGGATAAGCCATTCAAACCCCACATAACGATATTTAGAATTAAAAAGAAGATTGAAGACATTTCAAATAACTTGAAAACTCAAACGGACAAGGATTTTGGCATGCAAAAAATATCCAGCATTAAATTAAAAAAAGTGAACTCACTTCAAACGGACCTATTTATTCGGATTTGGCGGAGATAAAAGCACAAAAATGAAAACAATAATTTCTGAAATTTCCAAGAAAGTAATTACCTCAAAATCTATAGAGCATTCAAAAGAACGAATTGCAAATTTGGCATTTAGTTTAGTTGAAAAAGAAATCAGCAAGCATGCTGAAGTTGTGGGACTTGAATTTGGTGGATCTTTTGCAAAAGGTACGTGGTTAGCTAATGATGCAGACGTTGACATTTTCATTAGATTCAAAAAAACTACGTCTGAAGAAAAGTTTGAAAGAATCTCGAAGAAAATTGGTTTCGAAGCATTAAAAAAATATTTTCCATACGTAAGATACTCTCAACATCCATACGTAGAGGCCAAAATTCGAAATACCAAGATCAATGTTGTGCCATTTTATGATGTAAAAATTGATGAATGGAAGAGTGCAGCAGATAGATCTCCATTTCACACAGAATTTATGAAAAAGTCGTTAACGCCAAAAATGAGAAACGATGTCAAAATTCTAAAAAAATTTCTTAAGTCAAATGGAATATACGGGGCAGAGATTGCCAAACAAGGATTTAGCGGGTATATTTCGGAAGTTTTGATATTTGAATTTGGGAGTTTCGAAAATCTAATAAAATCAATTTCAAAAATTGAGGAAAAACACATCGTTGGAAAAACTTCAAAAAAATTTGAAACTCCAATTGTGATCATAGATCCAATTGACGGTAACAGAAATTTGGCAGCTGCAGTTTCCGATGAAAACATTGGAAAATTTATTCTCATTTCTAGAGCGTTTAAACAAAAACCATCTCTAGAATTTTTTAAGAACAAAAAATCAAAAATATCAAAAAAGTATTGGGATAATCTTCTAGTGGTTAAATTTGATTATGAAGTTAGAAGTCCGGACATAATATGGGGACAAATCAAAAGAGCTACTTCCACACTAGCCACACAGTTGGAATTAGGAGGATTTACTGTACTTAGAAGTAAGTCACATACTGACGAATTAAAAGAAGCCTACCTCTTATTCTTCTTAGAATCTACAAAAATTAGTCAAATCTATCAAAAAGATGGGCCAGAGTTTTTCAGAGACAGCAGTTCCAAGAGTTTTATTTCTAAAAATCTCAAAAATACAGAATTAATGTGGGTAGGAAACAACAAAAAAATTAATTCTTTGAAGAAACGAAGGCATGCTGATGCAACTAACTTTATGAAAGAATTCCTGAAAGAGAATATTCAAACAGGCATACCAAAAGGCCTTCAAAGTGATTTCAAGCGAGGTTTTGAGGTTTCAATAGGAAACAAAAATTTAAGCAAATCAATTAAAGAGGCAGCTGGAGAATTAATTTCAATAGATGGAACATTCCTTCATTTCAGTTAAGAAATTTGTCGATGAACCATATTCAAAAATCATCGGATATCCAAAAGCTACCAGTCGACAAATAAAATCTAGAATTAGCGAATTAGAAAAATTAAAAATTAGATCAATATCGTTGACAGGACCCACTACGCTTGGGAATCTGGGAATTTTAGGAAAAGGATACGTAGGCGTTGTAGTTATTGCAAAAAGAGGCAACAAGGAAATTGCATTAAAAATTAGAAGAACCGATTCTCCGAGAAAAGGAATGAAAGATGAATCTGTTCTCCTAAAATTAGTTAATTCAGTTAATGTTGGTCCAAAAATGTTTGATGTCAGTAAAAATTTCTTGGTTATGGAATATCTTGAGGGGGAAAAATTTAGCGATTGGGTTACTTTACTAAAAGGAATTGGAAGTGCAAGGAAATTGAAATCTACAATCAGGGATGTTTTAGAAGACTGTTATAGATTAGATCAGATGGGTTTTGATCACGGGGAATTAAGCAATATTTCAAAACACGTCATAGTAGGAAAAACCAAAGCGACCCTAATCGATTTTGAAAGTTCAAGCACCGAGAGAAGACCGTCAAACGTCACGTCTATTACCCAAGCGTTTTTTATTGGATCTGGAAACGCAAGGAAAATTCAGAAAATTTACAAAAATCCGTCCAAAGGGAAAATTATTGAGCATTTGAAACTGTACAAACAAGAGAAAACAAGGGAAAACTTTGATAATCTGTTGAAAATTTTGAAATTATAACGGGATCGGCAGGATTTGAACCTGCGACCACTAGTCCCCCAGACTAGTATCATACCAAGCTAGACTACGATCCCTCGATTCTGAGGTTGAAAATGAAATTATTAAATCGTCGTATTGACAAAGAAAAATCATGAAGATTTGCAATATTTGTCACAAAATTTCTGCAACAAGCCAAGATCACCTGGATTGTGTCCAAAAAAGAAGTATAGAATTAGAAAATGAAGATTTTAAAAATAGTATTCCTGAAAAGCTCAATCTTTCAAAAGATACTCAAGACTTAGGTGTTGAAGTTAGAGCAATTCTCGAACATCTTACAAAAAATAAAGATTAAGAAAAATAAATCACAGCCATTTAGACAATCTTTCTTTTTCAAATTGGACTTTTTTTGAAAGATTGTCAGAAGTTGATTCTGTAAGATTTGTCGAAGGCCCAGAATCTGAGAACATGTCTACTTCTATAATGGATGCGGTATTTTTACCAGATTCGATGAAACATCCACCCTTGCCATCATATAATACGAATTTTTCCGAAGATTGAATTTTTGAAATAATGTTTTGAGCTACGACGATCCCTTCTCCTTCAGCAAAAATTCCCGCTTTGGGAACTGCCATATTCTTGGTAGCAACTAAACTGGTCACATCACCTACTGCAAAAATATTTTCAAAAGGTGTTTTACAATCCCTGTCTATTGCTATAAATCCAGGTTCATCTGCCAATCCGGAATCATAAATCACCTTCGGGGCAACATGCGGCGGAATTGCCAAGAGCAAATCAAAATTAGCTTCACCATCCTCAAAAACTAGTTTTTTAGATTCAACAAATTTTATTTTTGATGAATTATGAAAGGTAATATTTTCAGAATTTACCAAGTCAAGAATTTGTTTACTAACTTCAGGTCCAGCTGCAGGCAAAGTGATAGGCGCAGGACTGTAAAAATCAATTTGCACAGAATCACGAATTCCCCTCTTTCTCAACATTGAGTCTATCAACAAACTGGCCTCAAACGGTGCAGGTGGACATTTGTATGGCATGCCCATTATACATATCGCAATTTTTCCAGATTCAATACGTTCTAGGCTCTCACGTATTTCTAAAAGTTGGTTGTGATCATAAAGATTGAAACCGTTTTGTTCTAATCCAATAATCTTTTGGGGAGCCAATACTGCACCCATTGAAATAATGAGAAAATCAAAAGAGATTTTTTGAGTTTGTGTTTTTACATTTTTCTCCTTAAGATCAATTGATAAGATCTTATCCTTGAGAAAATCGATTCCTTTTTTTCCTAATTCGTTTAATGAACCAGTAGAATTTTCAAACGTGCGAGTTCCATTAATAATCCACAACTTTGCAAATCCCACCATAAACCAGTCTTTTTTATCAACTATCGTGACCTTTACTTGCGACGTGGAGAATGTTTTCCTCAACTCATTTGCAGCGGCAAGCCCACCAAAGCCCCCACCCAAAATTACAACGTGCGGAATGCTTGGCAAACTAAAGTGGTTGTGTTGTAGGTCGTATCAAAATCTCGTTTACATTTACATGTGATGGAGAATCAACAGCATAGAGAATTGCATTCGCAATATCCTCTGCTTGCAAGGATTCCATCTTCTTCGCATTTTCAACAAATCCCTGCAAGGACTCATCAGTAATGGTTTGATTTAGTTCTGTTGCAACAACGCCTGGTTCGATACTGGTTACTCGAATATTAGATCGGGCACTAAATTCTTGTCTCAATCCCTCAGTAAATGCGGCAACAGCAAACTTGGTTGCACAATATACACTGCCACCTGCAAAAACGACTCTTCCAGCCACAGATGAAAGATTGACAATATGTCCTGATTTCTTTTCTTTCATATGTGAGATAACAGCACCCGTTGAGTACAAAACCCCCTTTATGTTAACATCTACCATTCTGTCCCACTCATCAACTTTCAAATTTTTGAATAAGCTCAAAGGCATTAAACCAGCATTATTTACAAGAATATCAATTGAGCCCCATTTGTCTAAAACTGCTTTAGCAAAATTTTCACATTCTGATTTTTGTGTCACGTCTAATTTCTGAAAGAAAACTTCGCCGCCTTCAGATGAAATTTTGTTTGCGAGCTCTTCTAATCTATCAACTCTTCTAGCGCCAATTGCAACCTTAACTCCAGCTTTTGATAACGCTAAGGCGGTGGCAGATCCAATCCCACTACTAGCACCAGTTATTATTGCAACTTTGCCATTGATCATCTAAATTCTAAAGTAAGCTTAATCTAAACATCGTAAAAACGTTTAGGCAGTTAGAAATTTCAAGTATAACACTGTCATCTTTATTAAAAGAAAATCAATACGAGATATTATGGAATCAGAAAATTGTGCATATTGTGGAGATTTAACCGATATGCCATTTCAATGCAATTATTGTAAAGATCCATTTTGTGCAGAACATAGGCTTCCTGAAGAACACAGATGCGTCAAACTTAGTCAAATTAGAGCAAAGAGGTTTGGGGAGAGAAAAGTAATAAGAGATGGTGGACGAAACAAACCAAATATTTTAAAAAGAATTTTTAAGAGATTTTGAGATCAATAAGGACTCTTGTCCGGAGAGATCTTAGCACGCCTTCCCTGATAAATTAGTGCCAAACCAAGTGCAAACATCACCATTGCGGTTAATGGAAAATTTTGTGGCGCTGGCAGGATAAACCAATAATAAATTCCAAATCCAATAGATACAATTGCCTGAATCCATAATTTTATCCATTTTGGTGATTTGACTAGCCTACTAACAATCTCTACCAGAAAAATTCCTATGACAGGGTATATTGTGTATAGTAAAAAATCAAACACTTCAACCCCAGTATGAGACATAAACAATGAGATGTTTAGGTATAATTTCTACTTAATCTTCCCAACGAATTTTTGCGGCAACGTTTTTTGCAATTAATGCCTGAGCGTTTTCATACGGAATTGTGGCTATATCTTCGGTTTTAAAGGGACCGTATTTTTCGAGATCAACACCAATAATTTCATCTACGTCATTAAGAAATCTGACGACGATTTTCTTAGTTTTATGGTTTTGAGCTAATGATTCAAGAAATTTGGATTTTCCATTAACCATTGCAGAAAGAATCATCTCCACTCGCTCTTTTTGATCTTCCTGTGAATCCAGAATGAATTTTTCTTCATCCAAAAGATTGCCAATTTCTAATTCTGGAGTATTTGAGATTTTATCCAGTCTAATTTTCACCAGCAGTGATGTGAGTTCTGTAGTCATTTCTATTAAATTATTTTTAATTTTGCTTTCAACACCATCAAATTCTTGTTTTCTCAGACCTCCTATGAAATCAGCTAGACTTCTGTAAAAATTTGGGTCAATTTCCAAAAGGGAATCATTTTCAGTTTCACGTAAAACCGTCTGATGCAATAAGCCAATATCGATTACAGGGGATTCAGACATTTCTTACCTAATCCTTAAATGGCTGATGTATTTGTGTTTGATTGAAGTATAAAATTGCCATATAAAGTCAGTCACGGTAAAGCAATCCAAGTAGGATACTCACCGGATGAGGTTTTCTCGAGAATTCAGCACGAGGGTATTCAGTTTATTGATTTACAATTTACAGGTCTTACAGGTCATTTCCATCATACCACAATATCTGCAAATACTTTTACTCCTGAACAAATGAGAGATGGATTGCCCAAGTTGGATGGTTCGTCCATTGTTGGTTTTGCAGATATTAATGATTCAGATCTTCTTCTCAAACCAGATCCAAACACATTTGCAATAATTCCCTGGATGACAGAAAATAAAACAGCTAGACTACTTTGTGATGTCTATTGGGGGGAAGATAGAGGAAGACTATCAAAGGATCCCAGGGGAATTTCACAAAAAGCGGAAGAATATGTAAAATCGCAGGGATTTGATTTTAGCACGTGGGGACCAGAAGTTGAATTCTTTGTTTTTGATAAAGTTCATTGGGACGTTCTAACGCCATATAAGGGTCAATCATACTCTATTGAATCAAAAGAAGCTCCATGGAGTCAATCTGGAGATGGATATCCAATGGGATTACAAGAAGGATATTATCCAACAACGCCTGCTGATACACTTACACCGTACAGAAACGAATGTGTCAATATTCTCAGTCAAAATTTTGGAATTTTATGTGATAATCATCACCATGAAGTTGCTACTGCAGGACAATGTGAGATTGATATCAAATACGACTACATGACAAATGCTGCAGATGCTGCACAATCATACAAATACGTGATTAAGAACGTTGCACAAAAATATGGAAAAGTTGCAACGTGTATGCCAAAACCAATTGCAATGGATTCGGGTTCTGGAATGCATGTTAATGTCAGCTTATGGAAGGGACAAGAAAATGCGTTTTATGATCCAAACGATGAGATTGAGTTGAGTCAACTTGGAAGATATTTTTGTGGCGGAATTATCAGTCACGCAAAAGCACTATCTGCAATATGTAATCCAACGACTAACTCATATCACAGATTAGTACCAGGATACGAAGCACCCGCATACATTGCGTGGAGTTCTGGAAATCGTTCTGCAATTGTGAGAGTTCCAAAACATCTCAAAGGGAAAAATTATTCCAATCTTAAAAGACTTGAATTCAGAGCGCCTGATCCTTCGTCAAATCCATATCTTGTATTTGCAGCGGTTACGGCAGCTGGAATGGACGGAGTGAAGAAAAAGATGGATCCTGGAGATGAAGTTCGTGACGACATATTCAAAATGACTAAATCGGACAGGGCCAAGAGAGGAATAGGTGTACTTCCAAAGAGTCTAGGTGAAGCATTAGACGAATTAGAAAGCGACAGAAAATTCCTTAATCCTATTTACACTAATGATGTGGTTGACAAAATCATCGAGCTTGAGAGAAGAGATCAACGTGAAATATCCATCAGACCGCATCCACATGAATTTTATCTATATTTTGATGTCTAGATTCTTCCAGTAAATTGAAAGATGTAGAACAGTGAAACCATTATCAAAATAAATCCTGCAAATAGAAATATCATTTTTTTATTTTCGGATGTTGCAGCTTTGAATAATAAAATACCACCTGCAAGACCCAAAAACAATATCAAGACACCACCGATCACTACATCAAAGCTAGTATTAGTAATAAGAGGATGGAAAAATCCTGCAAGCAATGCAAAAAATACAATCAAGTAGACATATTTGAAACTGGCAAATAACTTGGAATAAATTTGGCTCAACGTTGTTTGATTGGTTTGATTATAAATTAAAATCATGAAAAACGCTCAAAATAATTTACATCATTCCGCCCATATCTGGCATTCCGCCCATGCCTCCCATACCAGGTGGCATTCCGCCCATGCCTCCCATATCAGGTGGCATTCCGCCCATTTCACCTCCTCCGCCAGGAGGTCCACCGGGAGATTTCTGAGTGGCAATTACATCATCGATTCTTAGAATCATGCATGCAGCCTCAGCAGCAGCAGAAACAATTTGGAGTTTAACTGCAAGAGGTTCGATAATGTCACTAGACTTCATATTGGCAATTTTTGCTTTCATAACATCAATTCCAGTCCATTTGTCTCCTTTTTGTTGTTTAGAACGAAGAACTGTTAGCGTGTCAATTGGATCCATTCCGGCATTTTCAGCAAGAGTAATTGGAATCTCTTCTAGGGCATCAGCAAACTTTTCTGCTGCAAGTTGCTCCCTACCTTCTAACGATTTTGCCCAGCCTTTGATCTTCGTTGCTGCATAAGTTTCAGGAGCACCGCCACCCGCAACAACTTCTGGTTTTTCAATTACATCTTTTACGACCATTAACGCATCATGAACAGAACGCTCAACTTCATCCACTACTCTTTGTGAACCTCCACGAAGCAGCAAAGTTACAGCCTTAGGATGCTTGCATCCTTCAACAAATACCCATTTATCTTCTTCAATTTTTCTCTCTTCAACAAGTTCAGCAATTCCGAGATCTTTTTCAAAGAGATCATCAAGGTTTGTTACTATTCTAGCACCCGTTGCTTTTGCAAGTTTTGTGAGATCACTCTCTTTAATTCGCCTAACTGCAATAATACCAGCTTTTGCCAGATAATGTTGAGCCATATCATCTAATCCCTTTTGACACAAAACGACATTTGCACCAGAGCCAATTACTTTGTCAACCATTGTTTTCAACATTCTGTTTTCTTCATCAAGAAATGATTTCAATTGTTGAGGATTTGAGATGTTGATTTTGGCATCAGTTTCAGTTTTACTTATTTCTAAAGCAGTGTTAATTAACGCGATTTTGGCATCAGAAATGCTTCTAGGCATTCCGCCATGTACAATTTCTTTGTCAAGAACGATTCCTTGAATGATCATGGAATCCTTTATTGAACCACCCGCCTTTTTTTCTACTTTAATGTCATCAATATCAACATCATAAGAATCATCATTCTTTTCTGAAATTGCAAGTACTGATTTTACAATAATGTCTGCAAGCTGATTAGAATCTTTTCTAACAAGCTTAGTTTGCATTGAAGTCTTCGCAACTTTGTTTAAGATATTTTTATCATTTGCTGAAATGGTATCTGCAATACTTTCAAGATACTCTTTTGCCTTCCTTGAGGCTTTTCTATAACCGTCAACAATAATCGTTGGGTGTACATCCTGATCTATCAACGATTCAGCTTGTGAAAGTAAAGCACCTGCTAAAACGACAGCAGAGGTCGTACCGTCTCCTACCTCATTATCCGTAGTTTTAGATATTTCAACTAGCATTTTTGCTGCTGGGTGCTGAACATCGATTTCCTTTAGAATCGTAGCACCATCGTTTGTAATTGTAACGTCACCAAGGGAATCTACCAACATTTTATCCATTCCACGAGGACCTAGGCTGCTATGAACAATTTCAGCGATAATTTTAGCTGCAGCAACATTGTTCTTTTGTGCTTCTCTACCTTTGGTTTCTGAACCACCTTCTTTAAGAAGAACAACTGGCATATTTCCCTTTGAAGTTGCTTGCATACCCATAAATCGAAAAACTACCAATTCCCCTTTTATACCTTCCAGATCAGAGCAGATAGATTGAAGAGAGTATCGGTGTTTTTAAATTGGGAAAATCAAATTACAAGGCATGGTCAAGTCACAAAACAGAGAATCTTATAATAAAATTTTTGCAAAATTAAAAGAACATCACAAATGGTTTGAAAATTCAATTCCGTTGATTGCAAGTGAAAATATTCCCAGTCCGGCAGTTAGAGAGGCGATAATATCTGACTTTGGGAACAGATATGCTGAAGGATGGCCAGGTGAGAGAGTTTACGCTGGTTGTGTCTACATTGATGATGTTGAGTTTGAATGTATGAAGCTGGCCAAAAAGCTGTTCAAAGCAAAATTTGCGGATGTAAGACCAATTTCAGGAGTTGTTGCAAACTTGGCAGTGTATTCAGCATTTACAAATCCAGGAGATACAATGTTGGCACCCTCAATTCCCGCAGGTGGACATATTTCACATGGTAAAAGAGAACATTCTGGAACTGCAGGATTGGTTCACGGATTGGAGATAGAATTCTATCCTTTTGATGCTGAAGAAATGACGATTGACATAGATAAGACCAAACAAAAAGTTAAAGATCTCAAAAAAGCAAATCGTCTTCCAAAAATGGCAATGTTTGGTGGTTCTTTGTTCTTATTTCCACACCCTGTCAAAGAATTATCTGATTTTCTAAAGGATTATGGCATGCACATCAATTATGATGCTGCTCATGTTGCAGGATTGATTGGAGGAGGAAAATTTCAGGATCCTTTGCGAGAAGGGGCAGATACAATGACTATGAGCACTCACAAGACTTTGTTTGGACCTCAAGGAGGACTCGTACTAGGTTCAAAAGAACATGAAGAGGTGATCAAGAAAGCAACCTTTCCTGGTCTTACCAGTAGTCATCATATTCATCACATGGCTGGAAAAGCAGTGGCTTTTGCGGAAGCCTTGGAGTATGGAAAAGATTATGCAGCTGAGGTAATCAAAAATGCAAAGATATTCGCAGAAGCCTTGAGCGATATGGGATTCAAAGTGTTGGGTGAAAGTAGGGGCTTTACAAAATCACATCAAATTGCTGTAAACGTTTTAGATTATTCTGATGGAGGAAAAGTTGAGGCTGATTTAGAAAAGGCAAACATCATTGTAAACAGACAGCTAATTCCGGGAGATATCAAGGCTGGAAGGAATTATTTCCATCCTGGTGGAATTAGATTAGGGGTTTCCGAAATCACAAGACTAGGAATGAAAAAGAACGAAATGCAGGAAATTGCGTCATACATCAAACAAGTAGTTATTGACAAGAAGGAACCAAAGAAACTGCTTTCCAAAGTAAAAACATTCAGAAAGGATTATCAAAAAGTAAAGTTCTGCTTTGACAACAAATTGGGCGGTTACGAATACGTCAAGCTAAGATAGATTCACGCGTAATCAGTAAGTAGTGATTGATCACCCTTGCTCTTCCCAAACACTAGTTCAATTTCATCCGAAAGAGCATGAATTCTGCCTTTTTGGTATTCGCCAACGTCGTATTTTTCAACCAATCTTTTTGCAAGTTTCAAATATTTTTCCACTGAACCTCTAGTAATGGTTGCAATCAATTTATGACCACAAACACATGTTTGGATTAAAGGCATACGACGAAACGACTTTCCACATGCAGTACAGCGGAAACTTTGCCTGGCATATGCTCTAAGATTTCCCATCAGATCTGGAACCAAATGGGTAGAAATCACATTAGAAACTATTTCTGAAGTATTCACAGCATTGATTAATTCCGCATTTCTGACTTGCATATCAAACTTGTCAAGCATTGAACCAAGCGTGGAATATGCACTTCTTGATTTCGAGGTGGTTAGTGATGAAGTTGAATGCGTAAAAAAATAATCGTAAAACTGTCTTTCAGTTTCAAGTCTGGATTTAATAATTTCTATCGAGGTGATATCAGAGGCTTTAACTTGTTTAAATGTAGACTCGAAGAATTCGAGAGGAAGTGTTTTTGTTACTTCAAGATTGTGTGCTTGTGGTTGGGATTCATGTGGTAATACGTGTGGTTGGACCAGTAATGGTGCATCCATCAATCCACCTATTCTATCAGATAGAAATTGCCTTGAGAAATTAAGAAGGCTGTCCATAAGCAGCATTATAGAATCGGCATCCCCGTCAGCGTCTCTTCTTTTGGCAGAATGCCAATTTGGAGTTCCAAAACAGACGTGTGTTTCAGTATATCCGATGATTCTTCCCACTATTCCTACTGACGTGTGAGGAGCTAACCCAATGATCAGATGTCCTACAAGATCTTTGGAATGCTTTACATTGTAAAATGCCGATTTACCATAGAATTTTTCTAACAGGACGTCGATGTATTTGCAAGTTGATACTAGATAGTTTCCACTTTCGTAGGGAATGATCACGTCCTGCATTCTAAGTTCAATGGTTTGATCAACGGATTCGATGGGATTACCATCAATATCATGAGAGTATCCAAGTTCCTTTAGCTTTTGAACAGAAGTCCCAATCCAAGAGGGTCTAAATTGAGTTAATGGAGAATTGGTGGCATCAAACCTGACGGTTCCATCCTTAAAAGTAGTTAACCCAAAGTTTTGTCTTACTAGTCCTTTTTCAAGAGGTTCGGCAATTTTATCTTGATTGATTAGTTCTTTTACTCCCTTAAATGGCTCCTTTGCACGAATTCCCATCTTTTCCTGAGCCAAAAGTAGTCTCATTTTTAATGGAAATTCTTTGTGAGAGTGAGCAGGTGCCTTTCGCTTACATTTTTCACAAAATGGTTCCTCAAGTGTATCCCTGCAATTCGAACATCTAAAATTGACAGATGTTTTTGTACCACAGATCGAGCATTTTATTCCAATCGAAGGCTGATTACAAATTGAACAAAACCTATTGTAAAGATTTGCAAAATAGTGTTCAGTTCTAGAGGCTTTCAGGAGGTCTCTGGTTGGTCCGCCTTTCTCGCTAACTGGAAATAGAACATGTGTTGCGGGTTTCATTTGTCTTGGTGCTGCCTTTTCAGGTCTTCCTATTCTGACCCCGATGCTTGTAGAGAACTTATTTTTGATTTGAATTCCGGAGGATTTTGTTAATATTTTTGGAACAGACGAATCAACAATGGCTGGTTTTTCTCTAAACAAAAGATTATAGAAAATTTTTACTTCTTGGTATTCCAATACTAATGAGTCATTCTCAACTTTGTGTGGAGTGCCCAAATTTTCAAGGATTTTTTTAACTTCAATTGGATATTCTATGGAGGATTCATTGGATATTTTTGGTTCTAAAAGCTTGGAAAGATCTTCTGAGGATACTTTATCCCAGAAATACAAGTAATGTGGATGTAGTGGGATTTTATAGTCACGCGATATCGTGATTGCCTCATCAATAGTAGGAATATCATCCAAGAATTTTTTCAGAAATTGGTCATCTGATTGAGATTTTTGAATTTTTTGTTTTAAATCTTCAATCCAAAATTCTTCCACATAACCTGATGGTATCAATTGCGCATTATTTTCTAGAAAATCTCCAAATGAAATTAAAATGTCTCCCAAGTGTAGAATTTTTTCTATTTTGTTTTTGATTTCTAAACCGTGTTCAACGTCCCTAATTTTTACTACACTACCGTTGTTGAGACGTACGGTAGGCGTATCTATGGAGTCAACAAAAGCAATGGTTGCCCCTTTTCCAGGTACGTCGATTTTAACTTGTGTTCCTACCGCCACGGTATGATCAAGAATCTCGGCAATTACTGGATGGACTCCTACAGCAGCAAATCCAGTATTGCATGCTCTTCCATATCTCAGCCTAAATCCTCCTAGTTTGTTAGGCATTGACAATACTGATCTACCTGTAATTACTTCACGCATTCTTTTTGCGGCCGCATCCTCTTGATTGTCACCGGTCTGGACAGCACCTTTGAGATCGTTAAGCCATTCCCAGCCATCCAGATTGTATAATTCAATTCTTTTGAGGAGCTTTTTTGATCTACCAATCAATCCATCATTTAGTACACGAAGGGCTCCGCCCCTCACTCGATCAGTTTGGATTCTAGTCATGGATTTATGGTTGACGACTTCATATGGATCAGTATCAACACCAGCTAGTTCTACTGGAAGGTTGGATATGACATGCTCAATGTCTTCATCCAAAATGTGAAATTGGAAGCTGCTCGCTTCCCTTTCATAGATTCTTAACTCTTCGACGAATCTTCCAGTCTCATCATCAAACGAATTTGCCTGAAATTTGGAGAGACCAGCGATTTTTCTGACGTGATCCGCAATTAGCAAGGTAACTGCAGACTCCGTTCCACCTGCAGAACGCATTGGTCCGGCAATTGATACTGAAAGATACTCTGTTCCATCTTTATTTTTCTTAATTTTTACTTCACTGATTCCTTGTAATGGTGCGATGGTAACACCCTCAGTAATAATCGCTAATCCAACCCGTACTGCTAAATCCAATTTATCTTCCATAGTTGCATCCGGAAGACAGTACTTGCCTAAAGCAATCTCTTTAGCTAAAATTAATGCAGATAATTCCTTTCCATTAATTTTTAGGATTTCTCTCAAAGGATCAGCGATGTCAATTTCATGCATTTTTGCAACTCGATCTGCCAAATCAAACGCGATTTTAGGCTCAATTATGCCTGACGAATCAATTAGGCTGGATTTTGCTGATGCAGCATGCTCAAATATGGAAAAAGTTTCGTTTGAAAGAGCGGAATAATAATCTAGATAGTATTTTGGCATTGCAATACCACTAATACGAGACATTGCATCATTTTCAGACATTATACTGTGAATTACTAATTGCTACTTTGAATTGCTTTTGCTATTTCTTCAAGTTTAGTGAGACTTCCTCCCTTTTCAAGGAAGGTTCCAATGACTAGAGCATCTGCTCCAGCATCAACAATACTTTTAGCGGTTTTCTCATCTCTAATCCCACCACCAACAATCAAAAATCCATTAAATGCATGCCTTACAGTCTTCACCATTTCAGGCGTAACACTGGATTTTGCACCAGAACCAGCCTCAAGATATACAAATCTCATTCCTAAAAATTGGGCTGCCAATGAATATGCCGCTGCAATTTTTGGTTTTTCAAACGGAATTCCTCTAGCAGAACCTACAAACCAAGCAGATGTTCCATCTCCGATTACCAAATATGCTGTTGGAAGTGGCTCTAATCCAAATTTGAGGACGCTGGGAGCTCCCAAAGCTTGTGCCTGAGTAATAAAATAGGGATTTTCGGAATTCATTAATGAACTAAATAATATGGCATCTGCATCAGGTACGACACCTGTTACATTACCAGGAAATAGAATAATTGGGATTGTTAGACCTTTTTTAATCCCCTTAACCACTTGAGCCATTTCAATCTGATCAGTTGCAGATGAACCTCCAACCAAAATAGCAGAAGCTCCAATTTTTTCAACATTTTTTGCAAGATCACTTGATGCTTCTATGTTTGATGCTTCTGAATCAATTAGTACAAACAACAATGCATTTTTCTTTTTTAGTTCTGACTTAAGATACGATTCAACTTTATCTCCAGTCATATGAGGTCTCTACATGTGTCTCTTTAAAGTTTAATTGGAATACAGTATACAGATTTGTATAGCTATGGATGAAAGTGAAAGAACCAATTTTAACAATATTATAAGAAAAATTATCGAAAAATCACTGTTTACAGAACGACAAGTTGAAATTATTTTAAATCAAAAGGATCTTCTAGAATCTAATTTTTCTATTTCAAAGGGAGCATATTATAGGCAAGTTGGTCAATCTAGAGACAAATTGATTGGGTTGTTCTATTCAATCATATTATTTCGTGGTCTAGGCATACTATTACCTGATGATATAGACGTGATATCAAAACTTTCTGAACAAATTAGTGTGATTAACGATGGTGATGTTTTCCCTGAAAGAGAAGATGAGGTAATATCTGTGATTGATAGACTCATCCGTCAGGCATGTAATATGTGATGTTTGTGTGTGGTTTGTTCAATCATATAATAGTTTGAATTGTGATGTTTGTGTGGTTTGTTCATCTAAAGTGTGAAAAAATATTGTTCAATCACAATATATCACGTATTAGGCACAGTTTTTGTGATGTTAATAGAAATTCCTGACCCTGAAATAATTTTAAGTGTGATTTTAGCATTTGTAATGGGTATTATTGGACTATATGCATACTTCAAAATTCGTCCATTTGTAAAAACCAAAAATGAAAAATTGGATACAACACAAACTGAACGATTAGAATATTATGAAAGACAATTAATTGATATGAAAATTCGTCTGGATGCCTTAGAATTGCAGGGAATTGATCAAGATATTGATAAAAAAATAGAAGATCCAAATCTTGAACTCAAACAATTTATTGAAAAATTAGCGAAAAATGATATTCAAGACAAACCTGTAGACATAATTTCCAAAGTTGAAACACCAATCAAAAAAGTAATCCCCATTAGTGACAAACCCAATATTGTGCCTATCAATCCAGTAGATTATGTGTTACATCTAATCACAAATAAAGCAATGACATCACGTGATATCCAAATCACATTAAAGAAAAGTCGTGAACATACTTCACGTCTAATGAAAAAATTATTTGAGGATGGGTATGTTGAGCGAAATACTGATTCAAAACCATATACTTATTCAATCTCTAAAAAAGGAATAGAAAAAGTTGAGCGAAACAGTACGGATCTCATTATTGAATAAACTACCAAATTTTGAAAATAATTTAATAATAATTATATATTAATAATTTAATAATATTTTATGTCGGTTCAAGATAATGAAGTATTGGTAAAGATTACGTCGGCTGGAACAATTTCAATTCCTAAACAATTCAGAGATTTTATGGAAATAAAAAAAGGTGATTATGTCAAAATCATTCTCGGTAAAGACAGATTATTAGTTAGAAAAGTCATAATTTCTTAATTGATTGTTTTTTGTTTTTGTACCATTTTCATTGTTTGATATGTCCATTCTCTACCAGTTCTTGTCCTATTTACCCTCCCTTTTGTAGAAAATCTTGATAAATATGTAGAAATTACACTAAGTTTTACAGGCTCGTTATATTCATCCTCATATTTTTCAAGAATATTTGAAGATGTGAATTTTCCTATTGGATAAAACTTATCCACAATATTCCAAATTTTAGTCCCGACTGAGTCTGTTTTGGTTACCTCATGTTCTTCTTCTTCAATATTCATCAAGTCCATCATCTCGAAGATTTTCAGGACTTTTTCTCTGGTCACATTACCCTCTAATTTTATGTTATAACGGCCACCATCGGCATCCTCCATATCTATCCTAATCTGTTTTTTTGTCATCTTTGAGATCTATCGGATCGAATGTTAACAGTTCAAATGATCCACGAATTTTTGTTAACAAACTACTTTGTTAACATTGACTGCATATCTCATGCCTAGAGTAAATTTTGTTATTAACTATTGTTTTATTCCATATCATAATAAAAGATTATTTTTATGCCTGGAATGGAAATAAAGGGGTCAAAATAGCATATTCACAATGTTAACACCAATCTTAACGCCTGGAATGGAAATAAAGGGGTCAAAATAGGCTTTTGAGACAATTTCTTAACACCAATTTAACACACTGTTAACATATTCAAATCACAACTAAACCCACACACCAATATTTCCACTCTATCTTTTTCTTAATTTTTTTCAAAAAAAGAAATTCTAAATCTAACTAAAAATAATTAATTACAAACTAAACTAGTGTTACTCTTGTATTCTATACTCTCTTAATTCAGATATGATTGTGAAAGTGTTGACAGGAAACAAAGGTGTGTGAGTATGTCTGATCCGATAGACAGATTGCTCGATGCGGCAGAATCTGGTAAATTGATTATTAAAAACAGGGAGAGTCTTCACTTTTCATACAAGCCAGAAATTATACTCCATAGAGATTCTGAACTTGAACAAGTCACGCAATCACTTCTCCCAATACTAAAAAAATCTAGACCATCGAACCTCTTAGTATATGGCAAGCCAGGCACTGGCAAAACTCTCGTAGTGAGAAGAGTTATAGATAAAATTCAAGCAAGAGTAGAAAAATCAAATTTTCCCATTATATTGGTATACTCAAATTCCAAAGAAGAGACAACATTGTATGGATTACTGGTCAATCTAGGCATACAATTAGGCCTAAATGATAGAGAATTACCTTCAACTGGGTTAGCAATCAGCGAAGTATTCAAAAGAATACTAAATAAAATAAAAAAGGAAAAATTCAACGCAATTTTTGTCATTGATGAAATTGACTATCTTGCCCAATTGGTGGTGAAAACGGGAAAAGACATACTGTATCAACTTACCAGAGCAAATGAGCGACTGGAAGATGGAGGCACCTTGACCTTAGTTGGAATTTCAAATGATCTTACTTTTAAGGAAAAATTAGATCCTAGGGTAATCAGTAGCTTAGGTGAAGAAGAAGTAGTTTTTACAAACTATGATGTAGGACAAATTAAAAAAATTCTTGAAGAACGTATCAATGAGTCATTTATTGAAAATTCTGTAGACGAACCTGCCGTTAATCTAATTGCCGCACTTGCAGGTGGCGAACATGGAGATGCCCGAAGGGCCATTGATTTACTTCGTGTAGCAGGCGAACTTGCCGAACGACATCAATCTGATACAGTCACAATTGAACATGTTAGAGAAGCTACCCAAAAAATAGAGGAAAACAAAGAAGAAAAGTCCCTGAAATCATTCCCATTACATGAAAAACTGGTTCTTTTGGCTATAATGAAGGCAAACGGGTCATCTACAGGCGAAATTTATTCCTCATACAAAAATCTCTGTAAAGTAATAGGCAAAGACGGACTTACTCAAAGACGGATCACACAAATGCTTAGCGAAATAGAATTATCCGGAATTATTTCTGGAAGACTTATTCACCAAGGAATTCATGGACGAACAAAAAAATTCAAACTGACTATATCGTCTGAAATGATCAAAAAGACTTTCAAGGAAGATCTAACTTTGCAAGACATTGTCTGAATTTGAACTATAGTTCTGATGAAAGACCTGAAATGTTTTTAGATTTACCATGAGAGCGATTCCCGGATTTGGAGTCATTCCTACGCTAGCTTGAAAGGGAGTTTGTGCCTGCCAAGAACCAGAATTTAACAGTAAAACCCCCTTGTACATGTCTAATTGAGCCCTATGAACATGACCTACATGGAAAATATCCGGAACATTTTCAATCACTAATACATCCTCCATTTCGGGAGCTATGGGTGTCTGACTACCATAAATTGGACTAAGATGCCTTGCCCGAAGCAAATGTCTCATTACATCAGTTGGTCTATCATAACTTAGACCTGGTGTAGTCTTCACGATGTCATCAATACTTTGTCCATGAAACATTGTTACAATAACCCCATTCAATGAGACAACTGCTGGGTTGCCTACCATAAACACATTTTCTCTTTCCCATAACCCAGAATTGTATTTTTTTGGAATGGCTGGCTGTGGGAGTGCTCTTCTTCCAGGATCGTGGTTTCCTGGCATTATGATTACCTTCATGTTTTTTGGTATTTTGTCAATCAGATCCTCTGCTTTTTTCAATTGTTCTTGTATGGTTTGACAAACCAGCTCCTTGTTCTGATTTGGGTATATTCCAACCCCATCCACCATATCTCCACCAATTAGGATGAACCGAATCTTTCTGGCAACTGGATCAGGACTTGATAGCCATGATATGAATTCTGAGAACTCATTTTCCATGAAATACTTGCTTCCGATATGCAGATCTGAAAGAAATACTGCATATGCTTCAGTTTCTGACTTATTTTTTGCCTGTTCTGGAATATCTGGCAAAATAATATCCTTGATGATATACCCTGAATTTTTCGCTGAACTTACTCTTACCATCACAAATTGATCAATTAGAAGAGTATCTGCTAATTTTTGCAATTCATCATCAAAGATTATTCCCTCAAACGTGCCTGATGGGTCCTCTAGGAGTAACTTTGTGACATTTCTCTCAGAATTTCTCTCAGAAACCAAACCACAGACATACAGATCATCTTCAATCTTTGTTGTTTTTACGAAGGCTGCTGACTTGAGCATTTTTGATTCAGGTCTATCTGAAATAATTCGTTTAAGTTTGTTGAAGCGGCTTGAAAACAAGGCATTGTATCCTTTCACTCCCTCTCCTGATGTTATTTTGCTAGTAGGCTCTGACAAAATCTTTACCGTACTTTGTATCGTTGAATCTTCTTTGATTCCTAGATATGTCTCTAAATCATCCTGGTCTATCTGAAATAATTTCTCCCTCGATTTCTCCCTCACTATTTCCTTTATGATCTTCTCCAGCTTATCTACATCCAAATCTTCTAAAATTTTGAAAGCATCAGGATGAATCTGAAAACCCTTGTTTAATGCATAATTTAGCGCAAAGGACAACTCTTTTTTCATATCAAAAAACGTCATTTGGTTTAATTAAATCTGCTCTTGCATCAACCCTCAAATATTGTTCACGAAGTACGGCAATGTGAATAAAACCAGAATTATTCTATTCTTCGTATTTCTAGTAATTTTTACTGCTACGTATCAAATTGGTTCGATGACCACAGTCAGTGAAGAAGAGGCAAATGCTTTCATGGCAGAGTTCAAAGAACTTGTTTCAGATATTGATGCATTTGGAATCTTTACTCATAACTTAACCATCGCATTACCCATGTTTATTCCCGGTTTTGGGGTAGCTTGGGGATTATTCTCTGCCTGGTCGACAGGATTTGCCTTTGCATCTATAGTAGTTACCGCACCACAATTAGCCGACATTTCGCCACTTTCAATCCTTCTCCTTTCCCCGTTTGGGTTAATGGAGCTTGTTGCATATTCATTTGGAATTTCAAGAAGCTTTATTCTGATCAGGGCGATAATAAAAAAAATTGATCTGATGCCATTACTCAAACCAACACTAATTGAAATTGGAATAATGATGGGTCTTCTTTTGGCAGGCGGTTATCTAGAGTTTTACATGATTGAAATGGCTAGGGAAGAAGGACTAATGGACATTCCTGGTTTGTGATTTGTATAATCAGAATCTATGCCTCTCTCTATTCTGAATTTTTCTCATAATTTTTCTCATGCATTTTTCAGGATTTCTATTGATGTCATGCTCCCAACATCTTAAAACTGACCACCCTTCAGATCGTAATTTTCTGGAAACTTTGATGTCTCTGTTCATGTTTCTCTCTATTTTGTCTCTCCAAAATTTTTTTGCGAGCCGTTTCTTCTCATAATATCTATAACCGTGCCAAAAATCACCGTCACAAAATATCGCGATCTTCTTAGTCGGAATTATGAAATCTGGATGACCAAACATCTTGGGATACATCTCATGCTTGAATCTGATCTCTTCAAGCATTTTGTTCATCTTTAGATCAATTTTGGTATTGGTTCCACGAATTCTAGACATCACCCATGATCTTTTTTCTTTGGTGAAAATATCCGTCATCTTTAGTTTGATACATGGTGAAGTGATACTAACATTCTCTTTCTGGGGATAATTTTGAGTTAAGTAAAATACGCCTAAAATGATGTTTTGGCTAGAGTATGTTTGGATAAAATAATTTAACAGTAAATTATAAACCAAATCAGAGAAGAAAATATTCATGAATACGTTTGTGTTAGTACTTGCTTTAGTGGCTATTTCATCAGTTTATTTCACAAATGACACATTTGCTGAAATTTCTGAAAATCAGGTTTTTCTCTTAGAGGGTTCTGGCTTTGCAGTCACTGAAGAATTTATCAAGGTATCAGAAATAGATCTTGGCCTATCCTCACAGGATCAGCGTGGAAGCACAATCAATTTTCTTACTGAAGATGGTTTTATCACGCTTGACGATGAAGAATTTATAATTTCTAATTTAGAGGGGAAATTTTTACGTGAAGGCAAGTATATCAGATTAAATGGCGAAATCGAAAGCCCTAACGGGCTTGATTCGTCAATAAGCTTTTTTGGTAGACTTGTCGATGAAAGCAAGAATGGTTCAATCTATGGCTTTACAGGAAGAATTACGACTTCTGATGACACTTTCAAAATAATTTACACAACAAAATTATCCACACTATCAAAAATTGTTTCAACCCCAATTGAATCTGAAAAATCAAACATCAACACGGTGTACATACTTCGTGGTTCATCATCTCAAGGTATTGCTGATAGCTATATTGATGTCGGTTCCGTTAAAGAAAATTCATTAGCAGTACAAAATGCTAACGATCCCCTTAGGTTGAGATATTTCTCACAAGATAGAATTTCAATTGAACCTGGAACTACAATTACAATAACAAATAACGATGTGGTGTCTCATAATGTAATTAGTGGCAAAGAAAATTACGGTGATAGACATGATCCATTTACTCCCGATGGTAGAATCTCTACCGGAGAAATTCTACCTGGAGAGTCCGTTGATATATTGTTAGGTGATGCAGGATTTTACAGGTTATACGATCCTGATTACCCTTGGATGAAAATAATAGCCTACGTGTTTCCAGATTCGGACAGTTTAGTTTTTGGTAACGGACAAAATTTGGGCAATTAATTTTCCCATTGCCATCTGTAATTCATGTATGAATCCAGATTGGTTTGATTGAACACCATTACAGACAAATCCGAAAATTCTTTGCCTTCCAAATCTTTTACAGTACCTACAAAACTTGTCTCATTTTCTGTTGTAATTGCCTCATAAACATGAACTTTCATTTTTCCTGTATCGAAACCATGCTCTCTTAAGTATATTGCAATTTCAGATTGCATAAAATGTTTGTCAGGTTGTTTTGGCCATGGTCTTGGCACCAAAACTACACTATGACCATCAATCAAAGCTTTTTGCAATTCCAATTTTTTATCCTCAATTGGTGTTGTTACGTGCATCGTGATTACCTTGGATTTGTCAAGGGGGACTTTTGCTCTTGATGCAGCAACTTGAATCGAACTTATTCCAGGAATGACCTCAATTTCTCCGAAAATCTCAATAAGCCTATCTACAACTTCCGATTCTGAAAAATTTACGTCTCCAGTAAATGGAATTACTAACGTCCTGTTGCCTAACTCTGGAAGAATTTTCTGATATGATCTTTCTTGGTCATTCATAGTAATTTCATACACTTCTTTTCCTTTAATCAGATGCTCTATTGTTTTTAAGGTATATTTGTAACCAACAACTATATCACAATTCTTTACGATATCATTTACAACTTCTGTTACGTATTTTGGAGAACCTGGCCCAACACCCACAGCAAAAACTTTTCCCAATATTACTTGGTGAAGTTTTGCCTGTCTTTAATATATTGCACAAAAGGTTCCCAGTCTACCTTCATGTATTTCGTAGGCTCTTTTGCAGGATATTTGACCCAATCTTGGGCTATGGAGTATTGAAACTTTTCATCCTTTCCATCTTTGCTAAACTCTAATTGCAATGAACTTCCCCAATCTTTTTCTGTAAAGCTAATATTTGATATTTCATCAAATGACAATTCAGTATTCCTGTCGTCTTCAAGGTCATTCATCAAATCTTTCTCATTATATCCATCGTGACGAATCATCGTATTTTTCGACTTGATAAAATTTATGACTTGTCTTTGAGTTATTGCCTTCCACCAATTTATTTTTGATTCTGTTTTGTGTACAAACATCAAATGTTTATCAGTCAATACCAACATGCCTTCTTTTCCACCGATTGAAAAAAATTTTTTAGACTCTCTCCATATTGAAACTAAATGTGCCTGAATATTCTCATCAGGTTCCATGTTGATTAATTTATTGAACTTTGTTAAAAACTAATACAATTAGCTTTTAAGTAACTAATCTTGAGAAATTTTATTGAATAAAATATTTTCATTTTTCATGTTTTTATTGTTGGTAGTTGGATTTGGAAATTTTGCATTTGCTCAGTACGATGATGAATTAGTAGTACTAGAAACCAATCTAGGAAATATTGTAATTGACTTTTTCCCCAATGATGCACCAAATCACGTTGAAAATTTTATTGGGTTGGCTGAATCTGGATTTTACGATGGAACTCTTTTTCATAGAATAATACCGGGGTTTATGATTCAAGGTGGTGATCCCAACACAATAAACGGCGATCCAAACACATGGGGAACAGGCGGTCCAACTACGAGGGTAGATGCAGAATTTAATACAATTGAACACAATCGTGGAATTGTTTCAATGGCAAGATCAGCTGATCCTAATAGTGGAGGTTCGCAATTTTTTATAGTACATGGGGATTCCAATTTTCTTGATGAGCAATACACTGTATTTGGTAGAATTGTAACTGAAGAAAGTTTTGAAACACTTGATAAAATTGCCGGAGTTAAAACAGAACCAGTAGATAGACCTGTGGATCCCGAACAGGTCAAGATCACAAAAGCCACAATCGTAAATCGTTCTGATGTGCCAGATATTCTTGTATTAGAGGAGCCTGAACGTACTCAATCCGCTGTAACCCCTTCTACAGGAAATCAGATGTACGAAAGTGCTGAACATGAAATTGGATTTAGTGTACCAGAAGGATGGTTATTGCAAAATCCTGACAAAGTAGAGGAAAATTCCCCTGATGTAGTTGCAGTTGGACCAAAAATTGGATTTATGAATCCTGTAATATCTCTCTTGGTATTGGATACTAATCAAAGATCATTAGATGATATTATTTCTGAAAAAACAGAAGCAATTCAACCAGTAATTGAGTCAGGCAACTTAAAAATAATTTTACAGGAAAAAACTATGCTAAATGGAAATAACGTATATGTAACTGAGGCGGAAGGAACTTTTTTTACGAACGATGAAGAGTTTAATGTCAAATTTAAAGAAGTAATGATTTATGACTCTGATAAATTCTATACTCTTGCATACAGTAATGGATTAGATGACTTTGACGCTCAACTTCCAAGATTTGAAGAAACAATTGACTCATTTGAAATACTCTCACAAGATATTTCATCAGATACATCCGATGCGGAAGGAGGCGGTTGTCTTATCGCAACAGCCACGTTTGGAACTGAGTTTGCACCACAAGTACAGCAACTAAGAGAAATTAGAGACAATTCCCTTTTGACAACCAAGTCTGGAATAGCATTTATGAGCGGATTCAACCAAATCTACTATTCATTCTCGCCTGCAATTGCAGATTTAGAACGTGAGAATCCTATTTTCAAAGAAATTGTCAGAGTCGCAATTACTCCAATGCTGTCGACATTATCAATTTTGAATTTTGTAGAAATTAATTCTGAGGCAGAAATGCTATCGTACGGAATTGGAATAGTTCTAATGAACGTTGGAATGTATTTTGTTGCACCTGCAATTATTATTTATAAAATTAGAAAATAAACTACCAAACATCATCTACTTCGTCAAGCTGCCTATATTCTTTTTCAGGTTCATGCTTCATCAATTTCAATCTTGAAATATCTCTATCAAAGAACAAATCTATTGTCCAATCAAGAAACACACGAGTTCTTTTATCAAAAGTTGAAATTTTGGAGAGGTATACGTTTCTCCAAATCAACCATGCCCAGAATCCAGATATGTTCATCCCCAAAAATGTAGCAATTCCGGTTCTTTTTCCAATAATTGCCATCTGACCCTTGGAATGATAGACAAATTTTTCTTTTTTGGAATTTGATATCATTGATATCAAATTTTTTGCTGCGACCTTTGCTTGAGCTTCTGCAATTTGGGCAGTAGGCGGAAATGGTCTTTGCGTTTCGGGATCCAAAAACATTGCACAATCTCCAATTGCAAATACGCCCGGAAAATCCTGGACTTCAAGATAATCATTGACAATTAACTTGCCCTTTTCAGTCTTGAACATTGATCTCTTGATTGTGTTTACTGGAGTAACTCCCGCAGTCCAGATCAATGTCTTTGTTCTAATTACGTCTGTTATTGGTTCTTCATCTTCCTCTTTTGGATTCTGAACCAATAATTTGGTAGTGACTTCATTTCCATCAAAGCTGGTTATTGCAGTTTTCAGCCTGATGTCGATTCCGTTATCTGTCATTTTCTCCTTTGCAAATCCTGCTAGCTTCTCGTTGAATCCGGGTAAGATCATTCCCAAGGCTTCTATTACAACCACCTTGAGATCATTTTTGTGAATTGTAGGATAATATTTTCGTGCATCCAAAAGAAGATCCATTAATTCGCCCGCAGTCTCAATTCCCGCAAAACCTCCTCCTGCAACCACAAAGTTCAGAAAGCTCTTTCGAAGAATAGGATCCGTCTCATTTTCTGCTTGTTCAAGCATGTCGATAACCCTGTTTCTTAGCATCACCGCATCATTTAGTGTCTTCATCGTATAGGCATTTTTTTCCACATCAGACATTCCAAAAAAGTTGGTCTCGCTACCGAGTCCAACTATGAGAAAATCATAATGTACTGATATGCTCCTCTTGTCTCCAGTTCCCCATAATGTTACCAGTTTTCCATACGGATCAATATTTTTAATTCTACCCTCATAGAATTTTATTTTTTTACAAATTGTCCTGATTGGCAAAACAATATGTCTAGTTTCTATCATACCAGATGCCACTTGAGGCAGCATCGGTGTAAACAACAAAAAATTATCTTCACTAATCATCACAAGCTCAATCTCATCATCATTTCCTATCTTTGATTCTAATTGTCTAGCACATTCTACTCCGGCAAATCCCCCACCCAAAATTACAATTTTCTTTTTATTTCTAACCAATCGAATCCTTTTCACAAAATACACGCATATATAATATAATAGGAGTTCTCTAGAAATTAGTAGCGTCTTTAGGTTCTCATAATATCTGAATGTAAAATATCATACGCCCTTGATGAATCTCTTTCATTAAGAATTATTATGATGTTATCCTGACTAAAAAATGCATTTACCAATTCTATTCCATTTGCATGTAGAACTTCAGCAACATAAGATACCACATCTGATTGGTTTTGAGAATTGGGAATTGAAATTCTGATCTTTGCAAGACCCGTACTAAACAAATCGTCTCTTTCTGAAACACCATTGAAAATTTTCCTGATGTCTTCCATATCCTCTGTTAGAAACCTAAACGAATCAGAGAGTCGGAAAAAATCATAATTGTTTGTTACCTTGGAGAACTTGTCCAAAATTGCCATAGGATCCATCTTGTTTGAATCCTTAATTGAAAATTTGACGTCCATGATTCCATCTGTTAAAGCCAGTCTTGCATTTTTTAAAACAAATTCATCTTTTACTTCCTCTTTAATTTCAAACGAGTCTGCATATCTCTTGATAGCAACTACCACAGTATTGAGATTCACCGAATTTCCTAGTATCTTCTCTATCTCTGGTTGAATTTTTACTGCCAGTGCTGTATAGTTGATCAAATCCATTTTCATGCAATCGTAGATTGAACGATTTCTGGTGATTATTTCTCTCACAACTTCAGGTATAGACATGCTAGTCGTTCTCATTAAAATTATTATTAAATGTCAATTATAATAGGATTATGTAATATATCATAGAAATTTCAATAATACTTATATTATGTAAGACCTATTACATACAATAGGTGAATATGACAATGTTCTTTGATAGCGAATTTGATAGAATCTTCAAAAGAATGTCAAACTCTTTTTTCGACATAGATGACATTTTTGAAGAATTCAAGGGAAATGGTTCTGAATCTGGCCCGTATTATTATGGTTATACAATGACCGTTGGTCCAGATGGAAAACCTGTGGTAAAGGAGTATGGAAACGTCAAACCAGGCCTGCTTCCAACTTCTGATACACGTGAACCACTTGTTGATACAATTGTCGACAAAAAAGAAAACGTAGTAAAACTCATAGCTGAGATGCCAGGAGTTGAAAAGTCTGACGTCAAAATTGTTGTTGAAAATAAGACAGTAGATGTTTCAGCAGAACATGGTGACAAAAAATATCATGTGAAAGTTCCGATGCAATTCAAAGTGGATGAAAATGCAAAAGCTTCTTACAAAAACGGAGTTTTACAAATCCTCTTCAAATTGATTGAAGAAGAAAAGCCAAAAGGCAAAACGGTGGAGGTTGAATAAACCCCTCTTTCTTTTTGAGGTAATGATATGAGTGAAATAGTTTTAAAAATTGAAGAAAGTCCACAACAACATGTTGGACGAGGCAGGGCCATCATTGATCCCAAAGTAATTGAAGATCAAAAATGGAATACTGGACAAATACTGGAATTGACATACAACAAAAAAACACATGTAAAACTCTGGCCCGGTTCTCCCGAAGAATACGGTTCAGGTATTATCAAAGTTGATGGGATGACAAGACAAAATATTGGAGCTGGAATCGGTGATAAAATTTCACTAAAAACAGTAGAAGTCGCTAATGCTGAACAAATAGTCTTATCCCCAACTGAAAAGATTGCTGCAGAAGGATTACAAGAATACATGATTTACAACCATCTTAATCACGTGTTTACAACTGGAGATTCGGTTTCTCTTAATACCCAGATGGGAGGAAGAGTCCAATTTATTGTGACGAATACAAAACCATCAAAACCTGTTTTAGTTACTGAAAATACCATTTTCAAACTCGGTGCAATGACTAAGGAAGTTGATTCCTCTTTTCCAAGGATAACATATGATGAACTTGGTGGGCTAAAAAACGAAGTTCAAAAAATTCGTGAAATGGTGGAATTGCCAATGAGACATCCAGAATTATTTGATAAAATAGGTGTGGAAGCCCCAAAAGGCGTGCTTTTGTATGGTCCTCCGGGCACTGGCAAAACATTACTGGCAAAGGCCGTAGCTGGAGAAACCAACGCCCACTTTATTTCATTGAGCGGTCCTGAAATCATGGGTAAACATTATGGTGAAAGTGAAGAGAGAATCAGGGAAATTTTCACTCAGGCTGAAGAAAATGCACCTAGCATAATTTTCATAGATGAGATTGACTCAATTGCCCCAAAAAGGGATGAAGTTTCTGGTGAGCTAGAAAAAAGAATTGTTTCACAACTGCTAACTCTGATGGACGGAATGAAGTCTAGAGGCAAAGTTGTTGTAATAGCTGCAACAAACAGACCAGATTCAATCGATCCTGCACTTAGAAGACCAGGCAGATTTGATAGGGAAATTGAGATTGGAATTCCTGACGATGAAGGACGATTCGACATCCTTTCAATTCATACCCGTGGTATGCCAATTGATGAAAAAGTAGATCTAAAACAAATCTCAAAAATTACACATGGATTTGTAGGAGCCGACTTGGAAGTACTATCCAAAGAGGCTGCAATGAGATCTCTTCGTAGAATTCTTCCTGAAATTGATCTTGATGAAGAAAAAATCTCTTCGGAAATTCTTCAAAAGATCCAAATCACCGGTGATGATTTCAGAGATGCACTAAAAGAAGTAAGACCCAGTGCACTCCGCGAAGTCCAAGTCCAAATTCCCGATGTAAATTGGGATGATGTTGGAGGTCTAGATGCACTAAAAGAGGAACTCAAAGAAGCTGTTGAATGGCCAATAAAATACAAGGATGCGTATGATTATGTGAATTTAGACACACCAAAAGGCGTGCTATTACATGGTCCTCCGGGAACTGGAAAGACATTGATAGCAAAGGCTCTTGCAAAGATGACCGAGTCTAATTTCATCAGCATTAAGGGTCCAGAACTCCTCTCCAAATGGGTTGGAGAATCTGAAAAAGGAGTTCGAGAAATATTCAGAAAAGCGAGACAGGCGGCTCCATGCATCATTTTCTTAGATGAGGTCGATGCACTAGTACCTAGAAGAGGAAGCAGTGGTTCAGATTCACATGTCACAGAAAATGTGGTCTCACAAATTCTAACAGAAATTGATGGGCTTGAAGAACTAAACAATGTCTTGATAATTGGTGCGACAAATCGATTAGACATAGTAGATGAGGCTCTTCTCAGACCAGGCAGATTTGATAGAATTATCAAGGTTCCAAATCCTGATGAAAAAGGAAGGCAGCATATCTTTGAAATTCATACAAAGAATAAGCCTCTTGCAAGTGATATAAAAATCTCAGAAATTGTAAAGTTGACTGATGATTTTAGTGGTGCTGAGATTGCAGCAGTTGCAAACAGAGCAGCTATCAGGGCACTAAAGAGATATGTCAACGGCAAGTTGAAGAATGTTAAGGAGATCAAGATATCTCAAGAAGATCTAATTGAAGCTGTGGGTAAGGTAAAACCTCTAAAGAAAGAGGCTCCCATACCTCAATCGATAAAATAGTCTAAATACTAAGAATAACGACATAGAACCATGAAACTCTATCTTGATTTTGAACCTTGCAAAGAATGTCATGTGATGATGGCTGAATTAAGTAGTCCTGAAATGATTTTTGCTGATGAGAAGACCAGATCAGATGAATCAGCGAAATTTCTTAGGCATTTAACATATAATCACACTGAAGTAGTTCAAGCTGTTATGGAAGATCTCCCAAAACAAAAAAGGGATCAAGAACCTGATTTCTATGGATAACTCTATCTCAATTCTAAGAAATTCAAGTTTTGTGTATGAACATAATTGTTTCACTGTTTTGATATAGTAAAATGAAAAGAAGTATTGTTTTGGGAGTATCTTTAATACTTTCATCTGTTATATTTTCACAAATTGTTTTAGCCGTTGAACCAGAGCAAGAGCCTCAACCACCTCAGATTCCTGAACCTAGTCCTTCCCCCGAGCCAATTCAACCGCCAGTTCCTGAACCAGTTCCTGATCCGTTCCCAGAAGAATCTGATGCAGAGAAAATAGGACAATTAACTGAAGAAAATTTTGAACTTAAACAGCAAATCAATAATCTGAAAAATCAGATTTCACTACTGAAAAATGAAAATTCAAAACAGGTATCTGAGATTAATGAACTAAAAAATATTGTAAAAAATCTCAACGAGATCACAATGGAACAAATTAAAGTAATCCTGGAATTAGCAAATCAATTGAAAAATGTGATATTTGAAAAAATATTGCTGCCCGTTATCAATTTATAATTTCTCAAATCAATTTAGAAATTCACAAAATGCATGGAGCCGTTATTATCTGAAATATTATTTCTTTATTGATTCTAACGAATGTCCACGATTTGTGATCATTTGAATTACTGCTTCAATAGTATAGTCGATACCATGCTCTTCTTCAAAATGATTCCTGAATTTCTCAATCATCTCCAAAGTTTTTTCCCCTTCTAGAATGTATTCACATTCAAAACCATAGTCTTTACATCTTAATTTTAATGTCATTTGGTCTGAAAAAATATTGAACCTATAAAAACTATAGGCATATTTTTCTGATTCAAAATGATCATCCGTGAATTCAACTTAAATTTCTACATATAGCTCTAATAATGTAAAACAGGTTGTATTGAGTAGATGAAAGGTTTGGAATTCATTTTTCTTGCGGCTGGTTCAGTTCTCGGCGCATTTCTAAGATACAAAGTCACTGAATCCCCAATGCTTTTTAATACATTACCTATCAACGTGCTAATAGTAAACGTTCTCGGCGCATTTATTCTCGGCGCATTTGTTATATTATCTGAACAATGGCATCTTGATGGTAGATATTCTCTTTTTGCTGCCGTAGGATTTTGTGGCTCACTTACCACCATGTCCTCATTTGCACTTGATTCAAGTAACCTTCTTGAGAATAATAATTACGGCGCATTTGCAATCAATGTTGTAACTAATGTAGGTCTATCAATTGCAGCGCTAATTGGAGGAAAGTCATTAATGAGTGCCATTGTTAACAATTAATTAGAAATGGTATATTCCTATCAAGTTGTAAAATTTCAAACTATATCGTTGGTTCAAGGAACAAACTGGTCCCAATCAATCGGAGATAAAGGAATTCTTTACAAATCAATCAAGGATCCCTTTTCAAAACTTATTGTTCAATCCTCAAATGGCTCAAAAAAATTGTATCGTGTACCAAAAGATAGAACAGTAGTTGTAGTAAATGATACTGCGCATTTTCTTGGAGAACTATCCTAAATTATTTAAAAAATTTATCTACTTGATCCCTATACTTAAGAGCAATTTTTCCAAACTCTGAAAAATCATCGGCTGTTGGGTATTTCATTTTCATTGCAAATTGATTAACAAATACCGATAATGCGCTACCTATGATTAAATTGTAAACCCCATCAGCCATATTATTTGAGTAAGGAAATGCAACTCTGATGAATGGTAGGTATGTCTCAGTCTGAGAAATCATTAGTTTGATGTGTTCTTCAACGAATTCTTCAACGTCCGCATCAATTGCCATAATTATCCTTGTTTTGATTTCTTATAAGTAGAACTTAAGTTTCTAGGCCTATTTTCATTTATCTGATTATTTGTGCCAAATATTTTTCCTTTCCTTTCCTGCTTCTTGGTAGACATCTCAGTTGACTATTGCAGCAAGGACATATATTTCCATCAAATTTCACAAATATTTCACAATAATTACATCTCTTCTGTCCAGCAGCATATCTGCCAATTTCTGTTGGTTTGAGAGCCTTGTAATTTTTGCATTTTCCAATACAGTATGTCATATTAGAAGATGAAATTTTCAAAAAGATAAAACGTTTGATTGCACTGCACTCACTTTTTCAGAATCGCTGTTTAACCATATTGAATTTATAATGCAAATTTTATTTTTAATTATTGCTTGAATTAGACAAGAAGGTATTTGGAACAATTATGACCAAAGAAGTGATTGGTGCTTATCCACCAGCGATTCCAGATACTCAAAACAATTTTGAAAAAGAATTGATAAATCTACTTTCAGAACTACCGTCTCTTTCAAAAACTGTTCTTGAAAGACTTTTGGAAGAGCAAAAAATTGCTGAAGTGCATATCAATAACAGACCTGGCGCCATGGCTTTAGCTCAAGATAAGATCCAAATATTTAATGTATTTAACCAAAAATATGTTAAAGCAATTAAACTAAAACTTGAGTCCTATCCAAACTGAACATTCTAATTTAAAAAAAACTGCTTTTGAAAGTTTCTTGTTATTTCTTTTTAACAAATCCGCCTTCAATGTCATCATCCTTGGAACTTTCGATCGATTCTTTAACTGCTATTCCTGCATCATCTTTGGGATTTTCTGGCGGTTTAACAAATCCGCCTTCAATGGATTCTGGCGGTGGGATCTTCTTTGATTTTCCTAATCCGATAGTTGTAATGATTACTGATGATAGAATAATAAAGAAAATTATTTGCGGATATGCCTCAGCATTTGGTAAACCCAAAGTTATTGGATATGTTGCAAGTACTGCAGCTGCCAACCCTCTGGGAATCATAGAATTTGTAACTGCTCTGTCTAGAAGTGAAAATCTTTTTGTTAACGTAATTTTTCCGACAAATACTCTTCCAAAATAAACAATTACAGTGATTAAAATTCCAAATACCAAATATTCTATTTGGCCAAAACTCGCCATTAGACCAACAAACACAAAGAAAAATGATCTTACCAAAAATGTCAATTGATTGTGTGTGGGATCATCTGCTTCAATTTTTGGAATCTTAAATTTAAGAATCCTTGAAAGATGATTTTTATTTCCAATCATCAAACCAAATACCAATGCTGTTAGTGCACCTGATTCCCCAAATGAATTTGCCAAGAAAAACAAAACAAACAGTATTCCTAAAGTAAGCATGTATGCGTGCTGAGCATTTCCAAGCTTTGTTGAAACATACATCCAAGGAATTCCTACTCCAAATCCAAGTACTAAACCCACAACAATAGCTCGTCCAATGGTTTCTTGCAGGGTTTCGATGTCAAAATGTCCTGCAAGCACTGCCTCAAATAGTATGAATGCAATGATTGTGGCTAGAATATCCGTTAATGCTGATTCAAAACTTAACATCGACTTTGTTTCTTCTGAGATTTTGATATTTCTGACCAGTCCAAAAACAATAGCCGAACTACTTCCTCCCACAATGGAACCCAACAGAATGCTCTCTAACCATGCCCATCCTAATGCAAAATGTCCTGCAAGAGAAATCATTACGACTGATAGAATAAAACCAAGAACCGCAAGTGTAAATGAAAAGTGTGCAGTTTTGATAACATGCTTGATATCTAGATTTAGTCCTCCATCAAACATGATGATAATTAGTGCAAGTGCTGCAAAATATGGCACTACTTGAATCACAGCTTCTGGTTGAATGATTCCTAACACTGGTCCGATAATCACTCCAAGAATCATTAGAAAAGCTACATCTGGAATACCTGTTTTTTTAAAAAATGCCTCTCCTGCAACTCCGAGAAAAATCACCACACCTGCAGCAAGTAATATCACATGCGCTGAAGCAATGGGTCCGTCTTGAATTGATAATGTGCCTATGGAGTTCTGCAATTCCGTTACTTTGTCTAGAATCATATTCGTATCAAAATTCACTAATTCAATTACATCTCCAGTTTGTCCCCTGATTAAATTCAAGATAGACAAAATCACAAAATTCATTTATGATTAAATCTACACGTATCTGGTTAAAAATTAAACTAGATTAAATTTACAATTTTTGACGATTTTACTAATTTTTAAATGGCTGTAATCAACTAGTACATAATGAGTGCCACTAACCAACTTCGTTCAGATCACGAACAAGTTCGTCGTCTGGAAAGACTTGTAGCAAAATGTGCTGATGAATTGTACAAAGGCAACAAAATTCCTTTTTCAGATCTGACAAAAATCACTCTAGTAATCTCAGAATTTGTCGATACAATTCATCACTCCAGAGAAGAAGATTCGTATTTTCCTTGTGTTGCAAGTTATGACTCTTTAAAAGACCAAATCAGAAAATTTATGATTGAACATGAATTTGGAAGAAATATAGCCCGACAGATATCAAATCATCTAAAACGATGGAAAGATGGTGAGGATGCGCAAGAACCTGTATCAAGATACTTGAGAACGTATGCCATTTTCCTTAATGATCACCTTAACAAAGAAAATAAGTTCTTTGATGATGCAGAAGCTGAAATCTTATCCAAAGAAGAAGAAGTAGAAATGTATGAACAGTACAATTCAGTTTTTGCTATAGTAAAAAAAGTGGAAGATATGATAAAAGAAATTGATTACTTGGAAAATCAACCTTGGGCAAAAAAATTAACGTAAGCTCTTTATGTGTTATCATGAGATTTTGTTCATGAAACCTTTCGTTCTTTGGATGACCGGTCTTCCTTGTTCTGGAAAGACTACAATCGTAAAAGACTTGCAAAAAGATATCCCGAATCTTGCTATGCTTGACGGTGATGAGTTAAGAGAGTGGTTTTCCCCAAAAGATTTTTCAAAAGCAGGTCGTGATGAGCACAACAAAAAAGTTGCTCATTTGGCAAAGCTCTTGTTGAATCACGGTGTTCCTAGTGTGGTATCTCTTGTTTCTCCATATGCTGAGAACAGGCAAAGTGCCAGGGAGATTATTGACGCAGGTGATCAGTTTGCAGAGTGTTACGTTCAATGTTCTTTGGCAAAGTGCGAAGAAAGAGATGTCAAAGGCATGTATGCCAAAGCTAGAAAAGGAGAAATCAAAGGGTTTACAGGAATAGATGATCCTTATGAGGCTCCGGAAAAAGCTGATTTGGTAATTGATACAGAACACGAACCGCTTTCAGACAGTGCAAACAAGGTCAAAGACTTTCTTAAGGGAAGAAACCTACTCTAATTTTTTGAACTGCTCAACTATCTTGTTGTGAACCAATCCATTTGTTACCAGTATTCCATTTTGGTGATAGACATCTTTGTTATTGTATGTTAAATCATTTCCATACATATCTGTCATCTTTCCTCCTGCTTCCAAAATAATACAATATGATGCTGCGGAATCCCATTCTTTCATTTTGTTGGTAGTCGTAATGTATGCTTCAGCTTCTCCAGAGCTAATTTTTCCAACTTTTAATGAACTACCGATACTTGTAAAATCACTGATTCCCAATTTTTTAATAAATAATTTTTCTTTCTCTGATAGATGATGTCTGGATCCAACAGTTCTGCATTTGGAAACTTCTGAAATTCTAGTTACAGATATTTTTCCCCATTTGCCATCTGAATACCTGAATGCACCACTTCCCTTTTGTGCAACAAATAATGTTTTTTCCGTTGGCCATCCGATTACTCCAATTATTGGTTTCTTATTTTTAATTAAGGAAACCATTACAGTGAACTCGCCAGTTTTATCGATAAAATCTGAAGTTCCATCAAGCGGATCTACGATCCAAACCATTTCTTTTGATAGGCGGCCTAGATCGTCATTATCTTCCTCAGACAGGATGGCATGTTCTGTTTGCGAGAGAATGCTCTTAATGATCTCATTGCTCTTAAGATCAGCATCTGTAACAGGCGAATCGTCATCTTTTGTGGACATTTTATAGTCGTCGTCATATATCCCTAATATTGAATTTCCTGCTTCTTTTACCGCCTTGATTGCAATATCTAATTCAGGAATTTTTTCAGAAATGGGAATTTCTTGCAATTACAATTACCTAAGTTGTAAGCTCTGGTTTCAGAGTCCATACTACTCCTAACACTATGAACGGAATTGTTAAAACTCCTATGATGCCAAGTACTGTGTTAAATTGCGATTCTGAAACTGCTGGATTGTTAACTATCCATGGCAACGGTAAGCTAATGATAATCCAAATTACTCCTAATAGAATAATCAGCTTGGCCTTGGCCTTTCTGTCTTTCATTGATTTTGACACTCGGCGGTTGTATTAATTTCATGTGAATTCATTTGATTGATTCTCCTCCATCTACTGTTAGTACTGCTCCCGTAGTCCATGATGCATCATCTGATGCAAAGTATAATACTGCTTTACCAATTTCATCAGGTTTGCCAATTCTGCCAATAGGATGTTCGTTGTCCATGAAATCCTTGTCCTTTTGAGTATTCAAAAATGGTTTAGTCATGTCAGTGTCAACTACACCAGGACAGATACAGTTGATTCTTATCTTGTCTTTAGAATACTCTAGTGCCCAACATTTTGTCAACAGTATTAATGCGGCCTTTGATGCTGAATACGCATCTGCATTAAATCCTTGATAAGCCTTTATCCCTGCATCAGATGAGATATTAATTATTGAACCCGATGTTTTTTGCAAGTGTGGTATTGCCTCCTTTGTAAATCTAAACTGTCCAGTAAGATTCACATCTAAAACTTCATTCCATTCGTCCTCGTCAATATTATGTAGCTGTTTTATTTTTGGAAACATTCCGGCATTATTTACAAGAATATCTAACTTGCCAAATTTTTTAATTATTTCATTTACAACATTCTTCACTTCGTCACTTTTTCTAATATCAGCTGCAATTCCAATTGAATTGGGAATCTTTTCAACTCCTTTTTCTAATCTGTCTGGATTTTTTGCAGTGATTATCACGGATGCTCCATTTTCTGATAGTATTTTTGCAGTAGCAAGTCCTATTCCTCTACTTCCACCGGTAACTAATGCAACTTTTTCCGATAATTTCACTAGTTTTTAGTTAAAAATTCGTAATTTATAGATCCAACATTTGTATGAACATATAAAATAATTTTAATAAAAAATGATATTTTTGTATAAAACATTGCTAAAATTTTTAAATATATGAAGTGTATATACTATTTAATGTCGAAAGATAAAATTTCTATCGACTAGAGTTGCGTAGCCCCGCAGAACGAAAAAGGCAATCAGACGTCTATACGATCTGACAAAGAGAGGAAATCTCTCAGTGTTCTGCAATTTAGGGGTCTGCGCCTTTTAATTTTCTACAATGTATACTGATACTGAACCCATGGTGTTTCCATTTGGATTAATGGTGATTGACATTTCTTGAATTTCAGAGATCAAAATATTTTTTTGTCCTTTGTATTCCCATGTAAAATATTCGGAAATTCCAGTTTGATGTGGACTTCCAATCAAATCGTAATCTTCAGAAAAATCAAATGCATCCCCATTTAATGTGATTGATAAAATTTCTGGACTGCTTCCATTTGGAACAAATCTGAAAGAATATTCACCTTTTTCAATCAATAAAAAATCTGAATATGTTCCATTTTCGTAAAGATTGGGATCTGCTAGTGTGACATGAAACAAAATATTGTCATCATCATTTTTTTCATTAGTCGAAACAATTGCAAAAATAACTACAAAAATAACAATGATTGGAATAAACATTATTCTCTTGTTCAATACACTGCATGCAAAATTCTGTTATAAAAATAGATTTAGAAAAAAATAGGAAAACATGTGCAAATAACTATATGTTCATTTTAAGAGATGAAAAAATTTTTTTAATTGTGTATATTTTTTACATTCTACTGTACTGTGAATTGAATAATGATAATTCTTTTATGTCAAAATGATCTTCTTGTTAATTTTTTTCATTCTTGTCATATGAAAAAATCTCTTTTTTTATAAATAATGTTCACATCATGTTAGTCTCATTTTTTTTACAAAGATATGCTGAATCTTTTAAAATTAATTCTTTCATGTTGTTTCATTTTATCTTTTCAAGATGAAAATTGACTCAATCGTCAAAATCTCATTCTTTTTGATATTTAGTTAAAATTCTGATCTAAATAAAACATGATAATACTTGATAAACTCTTTCATGGATTTTATGTTAAAATTTTAAGTTTTAAAATAATTTTGAATCTATTAAATTTGTGTCAAATTTCTTAGATTAAAAATAATATGATCTTTAATGAAAATTTTCAAGTTAGTTCTTGTTAGTAATTTTTAATTCACTGTGAACCATTTTTTACACCCAAAATTAAGTATGTATTCTAAAAATCAAGTCATGCCTAGTTTATCTGCAAAGTGGTCAAAACAACAGCAGCCAGGGATTGCCGAAAAAATCAATGATACGATTAAGCCAAAAGGCGCTTTGAAACCAAGGGTGAATGAAGGTATTAAGAAATTACAATCACAAATTAAAAAATTAGATGCCATGTTATCGAGTTTGCAAGATCGTGATGCTAAATTATTCCAAAGAATTGTTGACGCAACCCAAAAACATGATGTCCAAACCAGTAAAGTTCTTGGTAACGAATTAGCTGAAGTAAGGAAAGTTTCCAAAATTTTGAGCAGTGCTAGAATTTCGTTAGAACAAATTGAGTTACGATTGACAACATGTAGTGATCTTGGAGATACCGTTGTTGCAATAATGCCAACCATGGGATTAATGAGAAATCTTAAGTCATCATTAGGAAAAGTGATGCCAGGTGCAGAACACGAAATTGGCCAGATGGCCGATATGCTTGGTGGATTTATGACGGAAAGTTTCTCTGGTGATGCAGCATTTGGAATTAATGAAACGACCAATTCCGAGTCTGAAAGTATCTTGAAAGAAGCTGCTGCTGTTGCCGAAAGTTCTGCAGGTCAAATGTTCCCTTCTGTTCCTTCTAGTAGTGAAGAAGCGACAACTGCAAAATTTCTATAATTCTAATATTTTATTCACTTAAGGATTCTCTAGATTCTTTTATTTTTCTGACTTTGACGCCTTCTTCATCAATAACTCTATCTACACCGGAAAGTTTTTCTCTTAAATTGTTGATTATTGAACCCACTTCGTCTGCTTCATTTTCTACCTGCTTTCGTTTGTTGGCAAGTTCTTCAATCCCTTTGTTTTCTTCATCTATGTATTCACTGACCTTGTGAAGCTTTTCTTTCAGATTTTTTATGTCAACGGCCTCTTCTTCTACATCTTTCTCAAGCAATGTCCTCTTGTCTTTCAGGTTTTTAATCATTAGTCCAACATAATCTATTGCTTCTTCTAATTTTGCCCGTTTACCCATCAATTCTCCAATTCCAATTTGATTAGATGAATTCGAAATTGGTTCTATTTTTTCCTCCCCTTGATTTCTTTCTTCTACCATTTCTCCTCCTTCCTGATTTTTGTGTTTATCAAACATTTCCTGATTTTCTTTCTAAAATGGGAATAAAAAGATACATTGCATCTCAAAGCTGACCTTGTGAATGATTTTTAGTCAATTAGAGAAAAAGATGGTGGTTTCTCACCGATAGATGTGTTTGAATTCTTGGCCTGGATTGTTTCTCCTTTCTGAATCTGTTACCGATTCTCCTATTTGTAATGGCTTGATATTTTGGACAATTTCAGGATTTTTTACTATGGAATTCATGAGTGAAATTACAAATTCATTTTCATCTCCCATTTTTCCAGAAAATACGATTTTGAAGCTTAAATCTGCATTGGATTCATTTTCATCGGAAATTCCCCATAAATTGTCACCAATTTTTGAAGCTTTTCCATCAAATAGTATGATTCCTGATTGATACATCTTGTAATTTACGTATGCCCATGATATTTGACCGTCAAATGATAGTATTCTCTTCAAATCTTCTTCTAAGATCTCTTCAGGAAGGGCATATTGACGAATTTCCAATTTCCCATCAACCACTTTTTCTGTAAGAATTACTTTAAGTTCTCCATCTTCGTCTTGTCTTTTCTCATTTTCTGCAAATGAATAGATTACAGATATTGGTGAAGACCCAAGCATCAAGAGAATCATCAATACTCCAATAATTCTGATCTGGGATTTTATCATGAAAAAACATTGTCAAAATGATAGATTAGGAACGAATAGAAATCATCCTGTTCTTTATATACTGATTTTCATCAAAATTCCCAATTTCTCAAAAAATTGGTAGATTTTTGTCCAAAAATTCTCTTTAAAAATTTTTTAGAAAAATTAATTGTTTACAGATTATTTTCCAGGAATGATTTTTCCCACTTTAGTTTCTATTATCTCAAAATCGTTGAAAATTAGGCATTTTTTTAATGAAACGACCTGTTCCGCTATGCGTTCCGCTATGAAGTTTCAAAATGTTCCTCATAAACTACATCATTGTATACTAGAACATGTCAAAACAACAATACAGGTCCGAAATGGGCATAATGGGTGATATCTTAGACGTAACCGCTGATGGCGGTCGTGGTGGAGTCATTGTATCTGCAATCTCTCGCAAAGCCAACCTATCTCACTATGCAGTACTAGACAAATGTGAGAAATTGGTAGAAGCTGGCTTAGTCGAATCCGTCAAAAATGACAGAAATAGAGTCTTTTTGATTACTGAAAAAGGAATTTTGTTCTTTCAGGAATTCAAAAGATTTCAGGGACTTGTGGAAAGCATGAATCTTAGGTATTGAGTAGATGAATCAAGAAATTGTGTCAATGTATAGAAAAGAGTGTCTTCGAGATGATGGAATGCTTTTTGTAAGGACTGAGGCAATCTTTGATACAATGATCAAAACACCTCTTTTGGTAGCTAGTTTGATTATTGTAGCAGCTATAATGCCTGTTCAGTCTTCATTCAGTTCTCCTAGAGCCCTAGATCTAATTATATATCCTGATGGCTCTACTCATGTTTCTACAGAAATTGATGTAGATCCACTCGTTGCTGATTTTGAGCTTGATCTATTTGGAAGCACCATTGATAATCTTGTAGTGGTAAATGAAAATGGGTTTTTACTCAACACTGAGATAATAGGTGATTTTGCCTTGGTTGAAACCTTTGGTTCGTCTATCATTTTTGTAGAATATGATATTCATGACTTAGTCTCTAAACAAGGTAGGATGTGGACATTTTATTTAGATGCCCCTTCAGATTTTTCCTTATTCTTACCCAAAAACTCTGCAATTGTTGGAATGACTAATCTTCCGATCAATATGGAAATTATACGTGATCAAAACCAACTAACATTATCTTCTGGTGAGGCTGAAATTAATTATCTTTTTGGAACTTCTCATACTATATCAGATCCAGTGATTCCTGATAATCCTGCACCTGAAATTGATGATTTTGTATTTTTGATTATTGGTGGAATTGCATTGACTGTGATTGTGGTCATAGGAATAATGGTAATGCGAACTAAGCAAAAAACAGCTAAATCAGTACTAGGGAAACAAACAATCCAAAAAACTGAAACCGTTGACACTGAAACCGTTGACACTGAAACCGTTGACACTGAAACCATTTTCAAAATTAAACCAGATCTTCGTGAAGATGATAAAGAGATAGTGAGGTTTATTTCTAATAATGGGGGAGAAGTTCTTGAAAGTGATTTACGTAAAAAATTTTTACAACCAAGAACCACCATGTGGCGTGCAGTAAAGCGATTAGAAAGAAATGGTATTATAGAAATTGAAAAGAAAGATTTGCAAAATCTGGTAAAGATACGAAAGGATATTGAGGAAGAAAAATGAAAACATTAGCGTTATTTACAATATTTGTCTTAATTTTTGGAACAGCATCATCATCATTCAGTGATGCATATGCACAAAATGATCCTACTGTTTTGTTACGAATTGCTACGCAAGCAGATACTGAAATCCTAAACCAATTGGAAAACTCTTACGGTGATTCTGTACCTTCTGATGTACAAGCACTATATGAAAAAGGAAATGCTGCAGTAGAATCACTTGAAAGTTCTCTTTCTGATAACGTAGAACAAGCAAAAGAGGATTTTCTTATTGCAATGAAGTCGTTCAGGCAAATTTCGAATCTCATTTCTGAACCTTCTTCTGAAACAAAATCTATCCCATCTTTTGACAGGGATCTTGAAAGTGAACTTAACCGATTATACAAATATTTTCAGAGTCTGAAAACAATATCTCAGAAACATAACACCGGAATTGATTTTTCTGAAATTGAACAGAAATTTGTTCTAGTTCGTGAACAAATTAATTCTGATATGCATGATGAATCTACTAAAACTCTTCATGAATTAGAATCCCTTATTCACGTAAAGAATCAGAAAATTCGTGAACATTCGTCTAATTCGGCTTCTGACAGAATTATCATATTTGCATTAAAACAGCTAGAAAAAATTCAAAAAATGCTTGATGATCCAACGTTAGATACTAGCATGCCTGAGTTTGCAATCGCTATTTCTCTAGTTGCAGAGATTGAAACTTTGATTTCAGAAGATAATATTCCTGATGCTAAGGAAAAATTTGGTGAATTGAATAAAATAATGAAAATTATCAAAAGATCAAATGGCCAATAACATAAGCTTCATATACATTTTCTAAGAAATTCGAACATGGCATCTAAAGCAATTACTGTTGCTGTAGGCATTCCAATGATTATTGTTGGTGTCTTAATGGCTTGGCTATGGGCTCCAATGGGGGAAGACTTGCAAAATCAAGTAGAGCTTGTAGGTAGTACTATTGGCATCTTGGGAGTGATATTCTTTATTGCTGGATTGTTTTATTCAAAAGAACCAGTAATGCATTAGAAGCTCACTGAATAAATAATGAAAAATATTACTATTATTACTTGAAAGTTAGATTATTTGAAATATTTACCTCTATAGAGGGTGAAGGGATTCTCTATGGTACAAAAACTCTCTTTGTGCGATTAGCTGGCTGTCCTTTTACTTGTTTTTACTGTGATACAAAAGAATCTCTTCCATTAGACTCTGGTATGGAGTATTCAATTGATGATGCATGTAATCTAATGGATTCCAATCTAAAAAATAATACCTATAAAGTAAATTTTACTGGAGGTGATCCACTAATTCAACACGAAGCCGTGGCATTACTTGCAAAGCACATACAATCTAAAAAGATCCTAACATATCTTGAATCATCATGTTTTGATATTGATAGATTCAATCATGTTTTACCTTTTATTGATATTGCTAAAATTGAATTCAAAACGAGAGACTCTGATTTTGTTGACCTAAAATATTACGATAAATTTATTGATCATACTATGAAATGCCTTGAATCATCTGTACTTGCAAAAAAAACCACCTATATCAAAATTGTAGTTAGTTCAAAAACTCAACCAGATGAATTTGAAAAGTTGGTGAAGGAGATATTTGTCATTATTTCAAAAGGCAATATCGACGGATTTATTATTCAACCAACGTACGGCATTTCTGAACCATCGTTGGATCTTTTATTGAACCTATACGATCTCGTCTATCCCTATTATGCTGATGTCAAAGTGGTCCCTCAGTTACACAAACTCATTGGTGCTCCCTGATGCTGACACGGTCAAAAATCTGATTAGGTTCAAATACTAGACGAATTCTGTGAGAATATAAAATGGATGAAGAACGCGTAAAGAAACTCGTTAGAGAATTAATTATTGAGGTTGGAGAGGATCCTACTCGTGAAGGATTGCGAGAAACACCCGAAAGAATTGCAAATATGTATAAAGAAATCTTTGGGGGATATGATTCTGATTCCGAATTATCAGTACAATTTTCAGAAGATTCAGACGTAGTCATTGCTCGTGATATTCAATTCTATTCAATGTGTGAGCATCATATGCTACCATTTTTTGGAAAGATCCACATCGCTTATTCTCCAAACGGAAGGGTTTTTGGAATTTCAAAACTTGTTAGACTAGTAGAAAAATTTTCAAAAAGACTTCAAATTCAGGAACGATTGACCAAAAACATTGCTGATGAATTGCATTCTCAAGGGGTTAAGGGGGTTGTAGTTTTGGCAGATGCAGAACATCTTTGCATGAAAATGCGTGGTGTCAAAAATGATGCAACATTGTCCTCATCTGCATTTAGGGGAATTTATGAAAATAAGGAAGAAAAGGCAGGCATAATGTCATTAATTAGAAAGTCCTCTTCAAATTTGTCTTTTTAGAACAATTGAAAAATTAAATAATCGATTTTTTTCAGTATTGTTATGGGAGTGCATCCAAATATTCACATTCCAAAGGAATCTTTTCCACATTGGATATGGTATGCAATTGAATGCGTTATAGTCATTGCCGTTTCCTTGTTGTTATCTAGAGAAATCACAAATTCCATTGAGGAAATTTCTCCAGAAGTTTCAAATTATATCTTCATAGGAATCATGGGAATTGGTTTCCTGATTTGGTATGTGGGGCTTAGACGTGTGATTCTCACGAAGTTTCTTAGAAACGGATACTAGGTCATTTTAGATATTTTGTCTTGTCTTTGATGCCCGCTTTTTCAAAAGCAATTTTTCTGTTGTTACAAGATTCACAAATTCCGCAGTGATATTTTTTGTTTGAATAACAACTCCAGGTTTTAAAAATAGAATCTCCCATGGTTTTAATTCCTTTTTTTAACAAGTCTTTCTTTGATAGACCCTCACGATATGGTGACCAAATTTGAATATTTTTTCGTAATTTTGAATTGATTCCGTCAATTTCACCTTGATTGAATGCAGATTCTAATTTTTTAGCAAAAATTGGCCTGCAATCAGGATAGTGTTTATCACCCGTATGTGCTCCATATGCAACTAGGGAAGCGTTTAGTGTAAAGGCCCATGCTGATGCTATTGATAAAAATACTGCATTTCTAATGGGCACCACAATAGAATATTCGAATTCAGTTGGAATTTCCCTTTTTGCACTTGTCAAAACATTGGAGTCTCCGTACAAATCTTTCATAAACCCAATATCGATAATTTTGTGTTGTTTTAATCCGAGCTTTTTTGCAAAAGTTTTTGCCGCAGATATCTCCATGTTTCCCTTTTGTCCATATGAGAATGTAATTCCATACAAATCATATTTTGACTTTAGGTATGAAACAGTACAAACTGAGTCAACACCTCCACTAAAAACAATGACTGCTTTTTTCACCATTTCACTTATGTCCTCTTTTACTTTATGGCACCTTTGCTGGGCTTACAAATCACTGTTTGACATTTTGTATTTACATCGGCAAATCCTTTTGACATGGCTCTGCAAATTTTTTCCAGATCTGCAGAATTTTTTGAAAACGCAATTACCGAAGGTCCAGCTCCACTTATGGTGACGCCCAATGCTCCTGCTCTAATTGCATTTGCTTTGACTTTCATAAATCCTGGAATCATATGGTGTCTAGCAGGCTCAACAATTACGTCTTTGATCGAATTCCCTATCAATTCCACGTCTCTGCTCATAAAACCAGCTACGATAGATGCGGCATTTGACAGATTCAATACACTATCTTCCATTCTGATCTTTTTTGGAATCACTCCTCTTGATACCTTGGTTTTCTTTTTTGGCACGTCAATTTTTGGAACAGCAATACACATTCTAAGATCTGTTGGCGGATTAATTCTAATTACCTCCAAAGGTTCTGTTTTTACAATTACAAAACCTCCCAATACCGAAGCTGCAACATTATCATAATGAATTGTTCCAGCACTAGCTTTTTCTCCAGAACCTGCATATTCTACTAAGGAATTATTGTCCAACTTTAGTCCAAACAATTTGTCAAATGCCACTGCAGTTGCCGCAGCAGATGCAGCACTACTGCCCATTCCAAACCCAGCAGGGACTCCTTTCTTTATGCTGATTTCTACTCCTTTCTTTATTCTGAATTTTTTCTTCATATTTTTTACTACGAGTCCAGCAGTATTGTTTTCTGGATTTGTAGGAATTAGGTCATCTGTAATTATCGTAATTCCCTTTTCTGTTTTTGTCAGTGTAATTGTATCATAGAACGCATCTAATGCTAATCCAAAAACATCGAATCCTGGACCTAAATTTGCAGTAGATGATGGTGCTTTGATTGTGACTTTGGATACCAAACTAATCTTCTACCTCTTCGCCTAAATTAAGAATTCTACTCAGGGCACCTTCAAGATCTAGAAAACCTTCACCTGAAACGTTAGATATTGGAATTAATCCTTGTGCAAACTCTCCCATATCCAAACCTCGTAAAATGTTTGTAGTTAGGGAATATGTATCTCCATCTGTTTCCTTGCTTACAGCATTTTCTAACGTCTTCAAATCTGCTGACCATTGAAGAATTTCTTGTAGCTTATCTGCAAGTAGATCTGTTTTTGTCAGAACATTGATCGTAGGAAGATTCAATCGTAATCTAATCGATGTGGCAAGAAGAGCAATTGAAACAAAATTCACTGGTGAGGTAATCAGAGATCCGTCAAAGAGAAATACATTTGTTTTTTCATCAGATGATATATTGTCCACTATGAAACGTCCACTTGAACGATATGCAAATAACTCAATTTGACCTGGAGTATCGACAATTAGATAATCAGGATTTACTTGATCCACTTGTTCTTGAATCTCATCAATTTTTGATGCAATCAAATCATTTGCCATTACCATAGCACCGTTTGGACCAAGTTCGTATTGTTGCATGATTGACACGTAGTCTACATGATCTCTTACATCTACATCACAAGTATATGGCATACTTTCAACTCCTGGATCCAAATTCAAAATTGCTGCAAATGCGCCATTTTTTGAATAGTAATCCTGAAGTTTTGACGAAAGCAATGATTTACCGGAACCTGCAGTGCCTGAAATAAAAACTGTCTTCAATCCGTCTAATTTTCTCTATTTGCTTATATTTCAAACTAGCTTGGTTCATCCATTTAATTTTTAGATTTTTTGATATAATCAAAAATATGTCAATTTGACTTGTTCATTAATTCTGACGCCATGTTTAATGTTGAGTACAACATGTTTTAATTAAAAACTACCATCAAAAGACAGATCATCAAGGAACTGATAATGTACATTTTCTGTAAGGTACTCAGTCATTTTTCAAAGGAATCAAACCTGTTTCCAAAATCTTCATAAATCCTATTATGGCTGTGATTTTGTGCCTGATTCCAACTGTCAATTTTCTGATGATTGAGAATTTTCTCAACTTTCATATTTGATTCCATTAAGATATCATCAAATGAACTGGAGACTAGTCGCAATTCCTGTTACTTTGATTCCTATTTTTCTAATTGCTATTCAATTTGATATTAAAATTGAGGATGTCTTAGCGATTGGATTGTTTCCGTTTGTAGGTGCAATAGCTGCAATGATGATCAAGCTGGGTCTACAGGGAATCAAATTTGCATATATTACTAGAAAATATCTTGGTAGTTTCGATTCATTTTTTAAATTGGTTGGAGTCAGAGTCGGCAGTGAATTCATTAAATTCACTACTCCAATGTTTATTGGAGCAGAATTTGTTGTAATTTACTATTTACACAAAAAAGGAGTCAAACCTGCAAAGTCTGCATGGATTGCAATTATGGATATTGTGACAGAGGTTTTTGCAGCTGGATTGTTATCTATAATGGCGGGAATCATTGCGCTACTAAGCGGTGCATATCTTGTTGCAGCTGTCATATTAGCCACCAGTATAACAATCACCTCTTTGTGGATGGTAATGTTCTTCCTTTCTTCTAAACATACATTCCAAGTCCCAAATGTGTTGGAAAACCTTGTTAAAAGATTTGGAAAGGAGAAAGGAGTCAAAATGATTGGTCAAACAAATACGTGGATGGAAGAGGTTTGTACCATGAGCAGAGAAAACCTAAAGACTACTGAATCCAAAAAAATCTTCATCATATCGTTCTTATTTTCATTAGCATCCTGGGCATTTTATGGAATCTCGTTTATGATCATTGCAATGGGTACAGGATTCATGATCAATGCATTTGATTCTATTATGGCAGTGATGGGTGCAAATGCAATTGGAAATTTGCCAATCACCATAGGTGGTTCTGGATTGGCTGAATTTGGAATCATCGCATATCTAAACAATCTAGATCCATTTGCTTTTGAAATCTCTGAAGGAATAATTGGTTGGGACGCTGTAATTGGCTGGAGAATTGCCACATACTATGTTCCTATTGTGATAACATGGTTGCTATTGGTGAAATTGGCTCTAAGCAAAATATCTAAACCTCAGTCTACATAAATTGATAATTTATCAAGTGTAATGAGACATTTTTGTCTTTTTTAATATGTGGGATTTTATTCGGATAGATTATCAATTCAAACCTAAGTTCTTGTTTATTCGGTAAAAAACTACTATAGAAACCACTTTATCTTTCAATATTTTTTTCTGATTTGTGAATTTTAAAGATAAAGTTGTTCTCATTACTGGCGCATCTTCTGGAATTGGCAGGGATGCAGCAATAGAATTTGCAAAACTGGGTGCAAACATAGTTTTGGTTGCAAGAAAAAAAGACAAGCTTGAACAGACTGCAAATGAATTAAAAAAATTTGATACATCCATCTTGGTGTGTCCTTGTGATGTTTCTAACAGAGTTCAGGTTAAAGAAATGTCAAACATAGTTTTGGAAAAATATGGTTCTGTAGATATTTTGGTGAACAATGCAGGTTTTGCAATATATGGTTCTGTATCTGATCTAACGATTGATGATATTGAATCCCAAATGGAAACCAATTATTTTGGGATGATTTATTGTACCAAAAATTTTCTTCCTTCAATGCTAAAAAAAAAGTCGGGTCATATTGTTAATGTTGCATCTGTTACCGCAAGCTTTGGTTTACCTGGCATTGCATCATACTGTGCATCAAAATTTGCAATGTTAGGATTTTCTGAGGGATTAAAACATGAACTCAAAGACACAGGAGTAGGAATCACTGTAGTTAGTCCCATTATGGTAAGAACAAACTTTTTTGAGCATCCTTCATTTGAAAAAATGCCCAAGTTTTCTCCAACTTCATTGAGTTCCAAAACTGTGGCAAAGACAATTCTAAAGGCTGCTAATTCGCCAAGATTGGAAATAATTGTTCCATCTGTTGTTAGAGGTGCGGTGTGGATGAAAAATACATTTCCTTATTTTATTAATCCGATATTGGGAAAATCTTTCAAAAACCAATTGGATTCTATCAAAAAAGATTAATTCTATTCTTCTGCATCATCGTCTGTGGCTTCGTTAGAGCTTACGTCTAACAATTCTAAAGATTTCAAATCAAATTGATATATCGCTTTCATTTCTATCTCTTTTTCCTTTTCTAAAAATTCTGACACTTTTTTACTCAATGGTGCTTTGTGTTGGTCGAATACAAACTCATACACTTCTCCTTTTAGCAGATCGTCAATTTTGATACCCTTTCCTATCACGTCCATCGTTACAATGTGTCTTCCATCTTCCACTGCATCATATAGTTGTACGTCGATCTTATTATCCTCATAATAAAATTCTAGAATGTATCCAGATTTTTTCAACTCTTGAGGTTTCTTGAACTTTGCATTTTGAATTTCATCCGTAACCCAATCCGGGATTTCATCTTTCTTTTTCACCATGTTAAATTCCTCCTAAGCGTCTAAGTTCTTGTCTTTTTTACTTTTAGACCACCATTCTAGATAGTCGTCATGTTTATCGTCACGCGTTCTTTCTTTTTGATTTAGTTTGTATCTGATATCTGATATCTGCTCTCTTGTAGCATACAATCCACACTTTTTACAAATAAAGTTCTTCGTTGACGTATCCATTTTCATTGGAATGTCAATTTCATCAAATAGTTTGAACAAATCATCTCTGCCTCTATTCTCTTCTGGAGTATCTTCTTCATACTTTGCTTGAATTTTCTTTTTCTCTCGTGAAGTACATTCAGGACAGTTAGGCACTGAATATCTAACTTAATTTTTTCCATAAAAGCGTTCCCACATTCTAAGCTGATCGATATTATCCGACACGCGGATTTTTTCATCATCCCTTTCGGTCCGTTCGCCCATCGAAATCCCGCGTGCCAGATGAGGCAAAAGAGATAAAATTATCTATTATTTCTTTTCCTGAATAGACGAAGCTGCGATCTTTGCAGAATTTTCTGCTCCATTTGGAATAAAATTTCTTGAAAATTCGTTCAAACTATCTTCAAACTCATCATAATTCTCTTTTATTCTTGATATGCCGTGAGTTACTTGGCTTGTTTTAATTGCTAATACGCCGAGATTCTTTTCTTCGGCCCATTTGATATTGTTTGTATGTTCGTCATAGATGGGGATTCCAATTATCGGTTTTGATTTTCCTCCCATGATTTCCCCCATTACTGTATGAGAACCGTTAACAACTGCGTATTTACATAAATCTAAAATTCCATCTTTTTCCTGTTCTGAAAGATAACCTACATCAATTTGGATCCAATCAATTTTTTTCTCAAATGCTTCTGATAATGAATATTTTCTCCCATCTTTTCCTAACACTGAATCTATACTGGGGTCATTTCTTGCATGCGAAACAATCCTTCTTTCATTGTTCATTTCTTGTTGATGAAACACTTCTTCATATCGCTGACCGGTTCCATCATTTGTAGACTTATTTCCTGTTCTCATCCAATATCCAAATTCGTTGTTCTTTACCAATTTTTCAAGTTCAGATTCCTTTTCTCTTTTGATTGGTTTACTATTAGTGAAATGCCCAACATAGATTATTTTTTCCTTCACTTCATTTGTAAAATTTAGATTATATTCACACATCGTATATGGTGGAGGTGAATCTGCAACAAGAATTTTTGATGCCTTTGCAATTTGTTTTGCAACAAAAATTAATGATGGATAGAGATATGATCTTGAATTATATAATTTTGGCCTAAACTGATTTGTTATAAACAAGCTTGGAACATTGCGATTTCTTGCTAAAATATTTGAACCCATGTCTCCATCATTTATCACTAAATCGAATTTCTCGTTGTCATACAGCTTCCTTTCGTCTCTCAAATAACTTACAATTTGTTTAATTAGCGGACGGTTGTTTGAAACTGGTAATAAAATATTCATTAATGACTTTGAAACACTTGGACCAAATTTACCGTCAATTGGAGTTGGCATCAAAATTTCATGGATTTTCTCTTTTTGATCAGGAAATTTTTTTAACAGTTTTTCATAAACATGATCTTTGCTAGAAAAATGAACCTCAAATTTATCTTTGATATGATCACTCAAAGACTCATTTAGCCTCATCATTCGTGAATAATGACCACTCCCCCATGGGTAGATGAATTCTCCTATTTTAAGCACAATATGAAACTAAATTTGCCGTTTAAATTCTCAATGATTTTCTAATGAATCTAAAATATCATGAACATTGTTAGGCCCTATCTTGACTTTAATCGTCTTCTTCTTCTGAATGGCTTCATCTACTCCCTTTTCTGAAAAAGGAGGGATTTCTTTTGAAGGAATGGCAATTGTTTTCTCCATTCTATTGAAGTTCCTTTCCAAACCGATCTCTTTTGCATCTTCAAATAAATTAGCATCAACCCCTGAGAGTGGAAGTATGGGAATCTTCTTTTTTCCTAAAACATAGGTTATTGAATTTTCAATAAAACTGGAGGAAAAGATCAATGGGGATAATCCAAGTGATACTCTATTACTTGAATATCGTGTAAGCGTCTCTAATATTGAGTTGATGTAGATTAGATAATTTTTAATTCCATTCGTGCCAATTTTTAGATGTAAAAACTCTAACTCAATATTTTCTTGTAACAGTCTTGGAATTATTTGATTTATCATTTTAGCTAAATTCATCAGCTCAGATGTTTGTCTATAGCATACTATGATTTTTACATTACATCCTTGTTTTATTGCTTCATAACACGAAACTGCAGAAATTTCATCATATATTGCACATATGGTTTCTTGGTTTTCAAATTCATATGGAATTCCACCTTTTCCTTCATCTAAAAAAATACAAACGTATGCATTATTCTTTGTCAAATATGAATACAATAATTTGTCAAACTTCTCATCAGTTCCAGGATGAGCTCCTAGACTTGATTTTTTTTCTATGATGCTTGATGTTGCTGCAATCTCTACATCTTTTGTGACAAATCCTTTTGATATTCCTTCTACTTTTACCAGAAATTTTTCTCCTTTTAACAGTAGATTGCCTCCTATTGATGTGATTTCTGAAACAAGGTCTTGAAAATCGTTTATTGTTTTTCTTGCAATTGCGATCTTTTCTATTCCAAAAAGTAAATTGATTGCAGTAGAGGCAAATACAGGATCGTGTGCATCGACCAAAATCACATCGCCATCTCGTTTAACAGAACTAAACTTTTGATTTTTTATCTTTAGAATTTTCTTAATATTTGAAATAAGCCGCGAAATTTTATTCTTTGAAAATATTGTCGGAAAAACAACAACATAAGAAACCTCATTCATATTTTTTGTTTCATATTATACTTGTTTATAATTTAGGATAAATTTCGGGTAATCAATATAAAACAAATATTTTAACAAATAACGTGCTAAGATTTACACAAAAAGAAGTAGATGTTCTCAACTCGAAAATTAAAACCACCGAAGAAGCATTAGAATGGGTTTCTGATAATCTACATCCTAAGGTGGCAAAAGCATCAAGTTTTGGTGCAGAAGATGCAGTAGTCATGGATATCATGTTAAAAATTAATCCCAAGTTCAGATTTTTCACTCTTGATACTGGCAGACTTCCTCAGGAAACCTATGATATCATAGATGTTGTTAGAAAAAAATACAATATATCCATTGAAGTTCTATTTCCTGATACAAAACAGGTCGAAGAAATGGTAAAGGAACAAGGAATGAATCTTTTCTATGATAGTGTAGATAACAGAAAACTATGTTGTGAAATTCGTAAGGTAAATCCAATGAATCAAATTTTGAGTACTTTAGATGGTTGGATCACTGGATTGAGACGCGATCAAACAAAAAATCGTGAAAATGTAACAATTTTTCAATTGGATCATGCTCATGGCGAAATTCTAAAGATCAATCCAATCGTTGATTGGACATGGAGTCAAATTCAAGAATATATCAAGAAAAATAATTTACCGTACAATAGTCTTCTTGACAAGGGTTATCCAAGTATTGGATGTGAACCTTGTACCAGAGCAATTGAACCCGGAGAAGATATTCGTGCAGGAAGATGGTGGTGGGAACAAGGAGGAAACAAAGAGTGTGGCCTTCATATAGACCATCATGAATAGATAATTTATCATGACAGAAAACAATTCAATTAAACCTCATGGCGGAATTCTGATAAACAGAATCTCAAAAGTTGATCCGACTGGATTGTTTTCAATTACAATTAGTGAAGATCTTGCAAATGATGTGGAAAACATAGCAGATGGGATCTTTAGTCCTCTAGAGGGATTTTTGGGCCAAAACGATTTTGATAGTGTTGTATCTAGAGGAAGACTGGCAAATGATCTGGCTTGGACAATTCCGATTGTACTTGATGTTGATGAACAAACTGCTTCCAAAATGAATGAGGCACACGATGTACTGTTACAAAATCCTGATGGTACTGGGATTGCAGTATTACATGTTGATGAAACATATTCTTTCGATAAAGAAAAAACCGTATTGGGGGTTTATGGAACCAATGATGCATCTCATCCAGGTGTCTCATATACAATGTCCATGAAGGATTACCTTGTAGGCGGAAAGATTGATTATATTCAGAGACCTGGAGAGACTGAAATCAGGAAAAATAGATTAACACCAATTCAAACCAGAGAGGCTTTTTCACAATCTGGTTGGAAGACAATTTGTGCATTTCAGACCAGAAATCCTCCACATGTGGCTCATGAGATGTTGCAAAAGACATCAATTACAACGCGTGATGGTGTTTTTGTAAATCCAATAATCGGAAAGAAAAAATCTGGTGATTTTGTAGATGAAGTAATTGTGCAATGCTATGAAACAATGATCAAATTATACTATCCTGAAAATAGATGCAAACTTGGTACTTTGCATACGCAAATGAAATATGCAGGTCCCAAAGAAGCAATCCATCATGCAATAATGAGACAAAACTATGGCTGTACTCATATTATTATTGGAAGAGATCATGCTGGAGTCGGAAAATTCTATGATCCATTTGCAGCACAAAAGATATTTGATGACTATCCTGAATTGGAAATTTCACCTGTGTTCTTTCCACCCTTCTTTTACTGCAAAAAATGTCTTACCTACACTACTCCAAAAGCATGTCCGCACGATAGTGATGTCAAAGAACAAATAAGTGGAACCGCACTTAGGGAAATGATTCAAAATGGTCAGTCCCCTTCAGAGTTTATTCTAAGGCCTGAAGTGGCAAAAGTAATTTTGGCACATCCAAAACCTTTTGTTGATTAGATTTTTATTCAATCAGATCAGTTTTAGCTTGTGAAATACCTCTTTGCAATGGTTTTGCTTACAGGAATCTGTGTGTCTCCTGCATTTGCTCAAGAGGAAAAGAACCCATCATTAATCATCGACACGATAGAAATTTTTTCAGATGAATTCAACGTAATATTGAGAGAGGCGCCAACAGTATTTCTTGATGATATACATGCGGTAAGCTGGCAAGTTACAATCGACAATAATCTTATGTATGGAAATCCAGATGGAAATGCAGTTTTACGATTATATGATGAAGAAACACCTGAAGAATTCATCGAAGTTGGAATGGGACCAAAACCAGACAATAAATTTTGGGTTGCAGTCCAAACTCCAAAAGAAGGATACATCGTAGTTCATAGTGATTTAGATAGGGGATGGTATCCTGAGGCAAAATCCATCATTTCTTATACTGATAGGGCGGGACTAACCGTAAACAATGGGGCTAGAATAGTGGTTACCAATCTGGATATTGGCCAATTTGCAATCAATTCATACTCCGTTCATGGAAAACAAGGCTCCACTGATCCTCCGGCAATAAACTCAGGCAGTATGATCATAGAGTTTCTATCTGGAGATCCTGCAAAGAATACATTTGCATTGTTTCCGTTTTACATGGCAGCAGGAATTGGATCAATTGTCATTGTATTACTTCTAGTTACGAAGCGTCGTTCTTAGTTTTGAAGAATTTACAACTGTTTTTAATCTGACATACATCACACATTGGGGAAATAGGTTTACAGATATTCTGTCCATACATGACAAACGTGTCATTAATGTCAATCCAGAACTTCTTCTTAATTTTTCTCATTAATTCTTGTTCTGTTTCTTCTGGATTTTTTGTATCAACTAATCCTAATCTGTTTGAAATTCTATGAACATGTATGTCCACTGGGATTGCAGGTTTCTCAAATGCGTATACTAGTACACAGTTAGCAGTTTTTCTCCCTACCCCTGGTAGTTGTACTAGCGAATCGAGATCGTCTGGAACTCTATCTTTGTATTTTGTATGTATGATGTTTGCAACTTCAATTATTCTCTTTGATTTTACATGAAAGAATCCTATTGATTTTATTATTTTCTCAATGTCTTTTAATTTAGCATTTGCCAATTCCTCTGGATTTTTATATTTTGAGAACAGCTCTCTGACTGCTTTAGCTGTTGCCTCATCTTTTGTTCTGGCAGAAAGTATGGTCCCAATTAAAATACTGAATGGTCCGGTTTCTGCCTCGTGAAGTTCTCTTAATGCAGTCATTCTTGGCGGCTTCACCGAATTCATGGTTTTCGTCATTCCAGAAATAATTTTTTTCAATTCTAGATGAAGAATTACCTACAAGTATTATAACTGTAATAATAAGAGAATCTCGTTGGAACTTACTAGAGATGAAGAATCTGCTTTGAAAGGCGAACATGGAGAGATCATGCAAATGGCATATAGGATTTTGGTTGCAACAGGTGAGGCTACAGATGCTGAAAAATTGATACCAATAGAATGGGCTCATCTTTCTGGAGTTAATTATAATACAATTGGCGATGCCGGAGAAGAATTCCTTTCTACCGTTAGTAAAGATGCACGAGTCAAAGTAAAAACCACTTTAAATCCTATGGGATTTGATATTGATAACGTTTCAAATTATGATATAGATCAAAACTTTATTTCCAAACAACTGTCTATAAAAAACTCGTATGAGAAAATGGGAGTCGTTCCTTCCTTCTCATGTATCCCTTATGAGATTTATGACATTCCAAAAAGTGAAACTCAAGTAGCATTTGCAGAAAGTAATGCAGCAATCCACGCAAATTCATTTGATGATCTAAAAACAAACAAGGAAAGCGCATTCAGTGCACTTGCAAGTGCTATTGTTGGAAAAAGCCCTTATTCTTCACTACGAAAAGAGGATAAACCAAACATTACAATTAGAATGAAAGTAAAAAATCCTAGCGAGCTAACATATGGGATGCTGGGATTTTTTGCAGGCAAAGTTGGAGATACTTCCGTAAATATTTCTGGACTTGGAGAGATGGACAAAAGGCAAACCAAAGCTATGTGTGGTGGAATGGGAACATCAGGAACTTGTGCCAAGTTTATCTTTGGAGAGGGTGATTCAGATTGTGAAAAAATTGATTTTGATGAAAAAGAGATGCAAAACATTCATGATGAACTAAATACTGTTGAGAAAGGAGACATCATCACACTTGGAAGTCCTCAATTGGGATTAGACGAGATATCTGATCTTGCAGGCAAATTGAAGGGACGTTCCTTTCAAAAGAGATGTATGGTATTTTTGCCAAGAACGGTAAAAGTACAAGCAAGAAAAATTGGATATACAAACGAATTAGAACGTGCTGGATGCGAAATTCTTTCTGATTGTTGCACTTGTCTGTCTCCGCTAATAAGTAAGGATAATGTTGATGCAGTAACCACCAACAGTATCAAGGGTGCATTTTATCTTAAAAATTCCAACGGTGTAGGTGTAAACCTAAAATCTTTGTCACAAATAGTTGAAGATGAGACAAGATGAATAAGGTTCTAGTTTCAGGAAAAGTAGAGGGAATTGTTTTAAAATCTAGCGATCCAATTAATTTCTTAGGCACAGTAAATAAAAAAACTGGAATAATCAGTGACAAGAATCACGATCTTTTTGAAAAACCAGTTAAAAACACAATTCTTCTGTTTCCTTCTGGAATTGGGAGCAGTGTAGGAGCATATACAATATATTCAATTAAATCAAATGATGCTGCACCCCTTGCAATGGTTTGCCAAAAAGCAGATCTCACTGTTGCCACTGGATGTGCATTAGCAAACATCCCACTAATCATAATTAATGAAGAAGAATTTGCGTCAATAAAAAATGGTATGAAATTATCATTTGATACAGAATCATCTAATCAAATTCATTATCAATAAGACTTTCTTTCTGCAAATCGCCTTCTCCTATTTCTATGATCTGACTTTTTCCAGCTGGCAATGCACGAACAAACTCGTCAATGTTGATCTTCTTGGTGACATCTTCTTGTATCTTCAAAAACTCTATCCTTATTTTTTTCGCTGCCTCTACCATTTCTAATCCATGTGGTTCAATAATTGCATAGCAAATAGAATTTTTCTTAATAGGTTCTGGAGGACCACATGTCAATACATAATCATTGTCATCTTGTTGCATTATCCCTACTGCCAGTCGAAGAGTTTCAGATTTGATAAAATTTCTCTGTCCCTCAATAGTGAATGATCCTTTGGGAAGAAATTCTCCGCTCGGTGCAGATTTTTTGACTTGTTCAGGATTTACCCAAAACGCACTTACACCATACAGTCCCTCTCTCCATGCACGACTAAAGCAAACCGTAGCATGTGAAACTTCATTCATGCTGGAAATAGGCGCGTTTTCACCTTCTTTTAGAATGAAAAACGGTGAACCAAAAATGTCTCCATGAAATACTCTGTCGTTATTTACCAAGTGTTTTCTGATTACAGCTGAATTTGATGCGGCATCTCTTCCGCCTATAGCTAGTATGCCGTCAGTCGTGAAAAACCACCTATATCTTTCATACCAGCTCTTTTTTCTAATTTCTGAGACCACAATCAAATCTTTTTCAGATTCTGTTTTACTCAAAAACTTCTCTAATTTTTTCTCTGTTTTTTCTTTGATTGCTTGGATTGAACCTATCGCTCCTGATTGTTTCTTTGCTTCATTGAATAAGACTGAAGCGATTGATTGAAGAGCAGATTTGGTATTAATTTTTATTTTTTCATCTTGAACAACAATCAATGAAATTCCTTTTTCGCTGATTAGTTTTGCATTATAATTTGATAAAATTTTCTGTGCAGAATCCTCTTCTATTGATACTATTCCATTTGATACCATTTCAAAAAGAGAATTTGCAACATTCGTAATGTTCTTTGATTTCTCTTTAACTGTTTCAATAGCTTTTTGTTGTTCAGAAATTTGAGTTTCCATTTGTTTTATTTTCTTATCAGAACCGCTAGATTGGACCATTTTCCCATTTTCAATAATGCTTTCTGTGAAAACTGTGTCTAAACCTTCTATGAAATTCTTTACTGGGGTTATTTCCCCTTCCAGTTTTCCTAATTTCACGGGAAGCACTTCAGTTTTTTCATTTCTAACTATGACCGCTTCATGATTTCCTGATATGACATCTGAAACAATTCTTTTCACGGTTTCTAGAATGGCTTTAATTTCCTCGGCTGTTAATAGATTACCGATTTTTTTTGGATTTATATTTGCAATTTCAAAAACCGCTTCCACGTATTTTTTTGGCAAACCTAATTTTCTTCCAAGCCATTTTGCTGAAACCAAATCTGTAGTTTTTAATTCATCAAGATCTGATTCCTTCATATTAAAAATATCGAGTTCACTTTCTGGGGGTTGAGCATATTCCAATCCTACACTCAGCTTTCTATGTCTTACTTCGATCGAATGCTGTAATGCAAGAATTTTCATCTCGTTGTTACAGAGTAAAATGTTGCCATCTCTAAAGAATTCTCCAACCAAAACAAACTCTTTTCCAAATCCTTCAAAAGTAAAATATGCTATTCTTTCTGCACCTATTTGCTCTATTTTCTTTAATTTTAATCTGAGAAGATCGCTTCGTAACCTTTTCAGTAGTTTGTTTGGTTCAAGTTGATCAATTTTTACTGCAGTTAACCATACCCCTGATGTGGAAATCATCATGAAGAGATCGCTTTTTTCAGTATGATGAAGCTTGAAGAGAATGCTGTCTTTTGTAATACCGTAAATATTGCTAATATAGTAACCCTGAACTTGCTCTGATATCTTTTCTACCAAATAGCGTAATTCTATACCTGCTAGAGCCATATTGATGGTATTTTGTGTCTAAAATTATACTCTTGCTTTTATCTTCTCAAATTTTTACCAAAGATATTAAACATGGTTTGCTTGAGACACGCTAGAAATTTACTTGGCGAAATTCAAAAAGAAGAAATCAGAACCTACAGTTGATCCTATTGATTCAAAAAATGAACCGGTTGAGGATCTTCCTGTTGATGTTCCTCGAAAAGAAAAATCAGAACCTATGCCAGAAGCTCCGTCTGAACCCTCAGTCAGTGTTGCTGAAAAAAGTGAAAAAGATCGTAAACTAAATCAGTTATTTTGGCTGCGTGTTGCTTTGGCAATCATTGCAGGTATTTCAGCAACTTTCATTTTTGAAGGTATTGAGGGTGAAGAGCGAAGATGGGCTTCGATTGGATTTATGATTGGTATATTTTTCGCTACAGTTATTGTTGCTAAATCAATGAAAATGCAATTGCCTTCTGCAGATAGGAAAAAAGTTGTCACTCAAGCAATCGGAAGCTATGTTTTCTTGTATCTGTTTTCCTGGATTGTAAGTTATACGCTAACTCATTTGGGAGATGTTGGCAGTGGAGTTAACCTCTAGTTCAGGATCTTAAATCAACAGTGATGGCATATGTGGAAATTTAAAACACCTGGAATTCCTGATGAATACTTTGAAAGAGTAGAAAAAGTTCCCATTACAAAGGAAGAGGTAAGAGTAATTCAAATTAGTAAGGCTAGGTTGAAACCTGGACAGATTGTTTATGATATAGGATGTGGCAGTGGTTCTATCTCTATCGAGGTTGCGCTTCAAATTGGATCATCTGGAAAGGTATTGGCAGTTGACTATGATGAAAATGCCATTGATTTAACAAAAAAAAATATGAGCAAGTTTGAGGTGTCCAATATTACCACAATTTATGGAAATGCTAAAGAAAAAATCCTAGATCTTCAAGAAGCTGATACTATTTTTATTGGTGGAACTGGTGGAGATACAAAAGAGATCGTTGAATTATCTCAAGATAAACTAAAATCTGGAGGTAGGATTGTGGTTGGAATAATACTGATTGAAACGCTGTATTCGGTGTTGCAAATATTAGATAAATTACAATTTGAATCTGTAGATATTACTCAAGTAACAATCTCAAAGAGTAGAAAGACTACTACTGGAACAATGATGCTCGCAAGAAACCCCGTGACCATCATTTCTGCAACAAAAATTTAATCTAGATTTTTAATTAGGGAGAAAACTGTAATTTTCATGGCTGGATTAATTGGCATAGGGGTAGGTCCTGGCGATGTTGATCTTCTTACCGTAAAGGCCGTGAGGGCGATTCAAAACGCAGATATCATTATGTGTCCTGCCTCTAAAGAAGACCGGCCTAGTATTGCCTTAACCGTAGTTTTACCCATAATCGATCAGTCTAAAAATCAAGAAATCATAAAATTAATTTTTCCAATGACAAAAGACAAAGATGTTCTTGAGGCCACATGGAAAAAAAATGCCAAAATTATGGCTGAAACAGTTCTGACAGGAAAAAATGTCGTTTATCTTACTGTAGGTGATCCTTTCTTGTATAGCACCTGGATCTATATGCATAAAGATCTAAAAGAAAACTATCCCGAAATGAATGTTAGTGTCATTCCGGGAATTGTATCAATGTTTACGTTTGCATCTAAAGTTGGTGTGAGTATTGCTGAGGGTGCAGAAAAAGTTGCTATCATTCCATCTTGCTATGATTTATCAAGCGTTAAAGAAATCGCAAAACATTCTGAGTCTATGATTTTTCTTAAAGATGGACGTTACTTTGATCAGGTCATTGAGGTTCTAAAAGATTCTGGTTTTCCAAATGATTCTATTTTTGCCATTGGTCAAGATCTTGGAACGGAAAATGAAATTATTAGAAAAATGACTCTGGGAGAAGTAAATGATTCTTCATTGACTACAAAATATTTTTCAATCTTGGTGGTAAAACGTGTCTGATGTGTTTTTTGTAGGATGCGGTCCTGGAGATCCTGACCTAATCACGGTTAAGGCTAAAAAGCTAATTCAAAAAGCTGATGTCGTTGTGTATTCGGGTTCTTTAATCCCAGAGCCAATTTTAAAACTTTGTAAAAAAGGAAAATTATATGACGCGGCAAAATTAGTTAGGGAAGAAATTTTTGATTTGTTATTTAAAAATGCAAAAAAAGACAAACTTGTTGTACGATTGCATGATGGAGATCCTTCAATTTATGGCGCCATCAAAGAACAGATTGACAATCTTGAGAAAAAAGGAATCAAATCAACCGTTGTTCCTGGCGTAACTGCATTTTTAGCCTCAGCTGCGGCACTGGGAATGCAACTTACACTTCCAGGTGTAACCCAAACAATTATTGTCACTAGAGCAGAATCTAGAACCAAAGTACCAAAACGTGAAAAAATTTCTGAACTTGCAAAACACAAAGCAACGTTAATCTTCTATCTTAGCATACAATTGATTTCTAATTTAGTAACTGAAGCAATCGCAGGTGGATACAAAAAATCTACTCCTGTTGCAGTTGTTTACAGGGCAAGTTGGAAAGATCAAAAAATAATTAAAGGAACATTAGGAGACATAGCAAAAAAAATTAGAGAAGAAAAAATCACAAGAACAGCGATTGTCATAATCAGTGACGTGATAGATCCTAAAACATACGAATATTCTAAATTATATGATAAGGAGTTCAGTCATGGTTATAGAAAAGCTAAATCGAAAAAAAGTTAACTTTATTTTTAATTCCTACATGCTTTAATTTTATTTGAAATGCATCTAAATTTCCTGATGCAAAAATTTTCAACGAATTTCTTTTGTTTTGATTATCCTTAATTTTCAAAAAAACTTTTCTTGCAACTTCTTTTCCAGGATCTATGAATTTAGTTTTTGGATATTCTTTTTCTAACAATGATCTCAAAAATGGCAAATGTGTACTAGACAACATAATGATATCTATCTTGTTTTCAAATAATTTTTGATCTAGAACTTTCTTTTATTTTTTTGGAGTATTCTTTATCGGAATAAAATTTACCAGATTCTACCAGTTCAACAAGCTCCGAACCATCAATTTTAAAAATATTAATTTTTTCTGAAATATTGTTTTTTTAATATACCTGTTTAGACCATTGCTGTTGATTGCACTGCTTGTTGCAAGAATTCCAACTTCTTTTGTTTTTGATTTTTTTGTGCATATTTCAGAGGTGGTTTTACATCGATTATCTTGCTTGTTACTAAATCCAGCATCAAGCTTGGAGTATTTGATGCTACTACTATGACATCTGGATTGAACATTTCATGTATTTTTTTGATTGATTTTTGAATAATTTGGGATAATTCGACCTGTGATTTCATTCCATAAGGAAAATTTTTTTGATCTGCGAAATAAACGATTTCTGACTTTGATATCTTTTGAATTTCTTGAATTATTGACAATGAGCCTAATCCTGAATCAAAAACCGCAATTTTAGCCACAAATGATATTCAAAATAATGGCTAATGTTTGTTAGCTAAATTTACTCCAATGTTGATCTAAATATACACCGTCAATTAAGACTAAATTTCTAAATTATCAACATGCCAAACTTCGATAAGACTTGGGCTCGACAAGAGACCCAAAGCGTAACTGGCAAACTCCGTGAAGCAGTAAAGCCTCAAGGTGCATTAAAACCACGAATTTCAACTGCAGTAAACCAACTACAGGTCCAAATCTCAAAAACGGACTCTATGTTGGGTAAATTGCACGAAAGAGATGCGCAACTCTTTCAGAGAGTCGTGACTGCGATGCAGCAACATGATACTAGCACAAGTAGAGTTTTGTCCAACGAATTAGCTGAAATTCGTAAAGTTACAAAGATGCTCGGCAATGCAAGAATGTCATTAGAACAAGTCCAACTAAGACTGACAACTATTCATGATCTTGGTGATGCTATGGTAGCAATTGGACCGGCAATGTCTACAATGAAGGGATTGAAGTCATCGCTTGGAAAATTCATGCCTGATGCTGATTCAGAATTGAACAGTATGACCCAGACACTTAATGGACTCATGATGGATTCTCTTGCAGGAGACTCATTTAGTATGGAGTCTGATACTTCAAGTGAAGAAACAGATAAGATTCTTCAAGAAGCATCTGCAGTAGCTGAGCAACAGATAGGCGACAAATTCCCATCTGTACCATCTTCAACTGGACTTTCGTCACAATCCTCTACTTCCACTTTTGAGTAGATAGATTAGGCGAATAGTTCATTCTTTTTGTTTTAATTTTTTAAAATTTTTTCTAACCCCCGAGCTTTTCTTTGAAAGTTAGTTTTTTGTTTAAGATGAAGTTGCTAAATGCTGCTGTTCCAATTGCTGAAATCAATGCAAATGGATATGCCACGTTGTGAGAATCTACTAACCAAAACACCATTCCTAATTGAATTAGTGCTCCTAATGAGCTAAACAAACCAAATTTACCAAATTGTGAGAATGTTTTCTTTCGTGAAAAATCTCTGTCTTCGAATGTCCAAATCTTATTCAAGATGAAATTTGTTGATATTGAAGCGATTATTCCAAAAATGTTTGCATGAAGATACCATAATTCTGTTAAGCCTGATGTGAAAAGCATTGAAATCACATAGTTGACGATAAATCCTGATGCGCCAACTGTGAAGAATCTTGCGGCTTTCGAGATGAAATGAACCGAACCTCGTTTTTCATTTGTTATAGATGAATTTTTACTCTTGTATAGTTTCCAGACTGATTTCACATAGTCAAGAATTATGGAGTTGTCTAACTTACTTGAACCAAACTGTCTATTCTCAAATGTGTATGGGATTTCCTTAATGTTGATCCCGTTTGTTTTAACAAGAATTTCTAAAAGAAATTTGTAACCTAACGCATCAAAATTTAACCCTGATATGATGTTTTTTTTAAAAGCAAAGAATCCTGACATTGGATCTTTGATTTTAACACCTAGTCCTCTTTTTGCAATCATGATTGCAATTTTACTCATTAACTTTCGCTTTGTTGTCCATCCCTCTATCTTTCCCTCCCTGATGTACCGGGAGGCAACAACCAAATCGCATTGATATTGTTTAAACGCTTCAATCATTTTGGGAATGATCTGGGGAGGATGAGAAAAATCTGAATCCATCACTACAATTGTTTCTCCCTTCGCGTTTTGTATTCCGTTTAAAATTGCAGAAGAAAGTCCGTCCTTAGCTTTTCTATGAATTATGTTGATTGTATAACCCGCAACTTTTTTAAAATCTTTCAAATATTCTTCAACAATTTTTCCTGTCCCGTCAGGAGAATTATCATCAACTACAATTGCCTCAGTAGAAATATTTTTTGGCACATATTTTGATATGGTACGTAATATTTTCACTATGTTCTGAGATTCATTATAAGTTGGAATGATTATTGAAACTTGAGTTTTGTTGTCTAAAACTTCCGCGTTCATGCTGAGTTACCAAAATTAGTGTTATTATACTTTTGAAAACTTTCACGTTACTTTAGCAATAATTATTCCTCTCTTCTTTCATATTTTGCATTTTTTTATAAATAAAATATGCCTTTTAACAAATTTGTTTCAAAATTTGTTAAAATAAATTACTGTTTAATTCAAACTTGAAAATTATTTTCATTCTCTCATTATTTCTTTTTGGTAAAATTAATCTAGCATGAAGAATTTTTTTAATGCAATAAGGAACATTATTTTTTATTAATTTCTAATACTTGTTTCTTACAAATTAAGGATATGCAATTGAACTAATTACAATTGAATCTAATTCAGAAATCTTAATTCTATTTTGTTCCATGGAGTCCCTATTTCTAATTGTAACAGTTTCATCTTCTAAAGTTTGGTGATCAACAGTTACGGCAAAAGGGGCGCCAATTTCATCAAGTCTTCTATACCTTCTTCCTATTGCACCAGAGTGATCTAAGAATGCATCACACTTTCTTTTTATTTCCACATAAATTTCATCAGCTTTCTCTTTTAGACCGTCTTTTTTTACCAGTGATAGAATTCCAATGTGCATTGGTGCAAGATATGGCTTTAAACCCAAAACTAATCGTTCGTGCTCTTTGTCATCTTCTAAGCTATGTTCTAATATTGTGTATAAACTTCTGTCAATTCCCATCGAAATTTCAAATACATGTGGCAAAACTTTGTCATCACCATCCATTATCTCAAATTTCTGCTTGCTCTTTTTTTCATGATTGGATAAATCATAATCCGATCTATAATTACATGCAACCAATTCTAACCATCCTATTGTGGTTTCAACTTCAAAATCAAAAGCAACTTCGGCATAAAACGCCTTTTCTTTGTCTCCAAGTTTTCTAAATCGACTTTTTGAAATGTCAATTCCGGTCTTTTCGTAAAACTCTGTCAAAATACCCAAATAATATGCTACAAATTTATTTGGAACAATCCCTGTTTCCACAGCTTCTTTGCATGTCATTGAAACAGGATCTGCATCTGTTTGAATTCTAATTGTTACATCTTGAATTTCTGAAAATTTTTCCATTTCACTCAATTTTGAAGGATTGCAAAATACTTCAATTTCTGCTTGATAGAATTCCCTTAGGCGAAGCAGACTCTGTCTAGGGGCTATCTCATTTCTAAAACTTTTCCCGACTTGTGCAATTCCTAAGGGCAGTTTACCTCTCATGGTCTTGTACAGTCTAGGAAAATCCACGAAGATCGATTGACAAGTCTCAGGGCGTAGATATGCTTCTTCATCTTCAGGACCAATTCCCACTTTGAACATCATATTGAAATTCTTGGTTTTTTCAAAATCTCCCTTGCACTTTGGACACTTAATATTATTTTCTGAAATTGCGTTGTCGAATTCTTCCAAGTCTGCACTTTCGGGAATTTCAATTTGAGTAAGCTCTGCAATCGTTCTGTCTGCTCTAAATGTTGCATTGCATTTCATGCATTTAATGATCGGATCTGCAAAATTTCCTAAATGTCCTGATGCTTCAAAAACTGATTTTGACATTATCTGAGAACCATCAATCTCAAGCATTCCGTCTCTTCTGATGAGTTCTCTCCTCCATAACTCTAAAAATTTATTTTTTAAACTAACTCCTGAGGGACCGTATTCCCAAAACCCTGCTTGTGCGTCCGCATAAACTTCACAGCTAGGAAAATAAAATCCTCGTTCAAGTGCCAACTTCATTACAGATTCATAGTCCAACATGGTGTCTTTTCATCCGCGAAATAAATTTCTACGCAAATCCCTTTGCAACTCTAACGTTTTCAAAGTCATCTCTATCATCGTCAATAGGTGTCTCTAAAATTATGGGAATATTTTGTTTGTTTGCAAATTTCACCACTGATTGTATGCCTTTTACTCCTATTCCTCCTAATCCTAAATGATAGTGTCTGTCAAGATTGCAACCGAGTTCTCCTCTTGCATCATTAAGATGTAGAATTTTCAAATGTTTGATTCCTACATGCTTATCAAATTCAGCAAAAGTTTCCTTTACATCATTTTCAGTTCTCAAATCATACCCTGCAACAAATGCGTGACAGGTATCTAGGCAAACGCCAAATTTTTTTGCAGGTTTCAATTGCTTGAAAATTTCACCTAACTGTTTAAAATCTGAACCAACAGAATTTTTTTGACCTGCAGTATTTTCTAACAAGATTACAACATCGTTCTTTGTTTTTCCCGCTTTAGTTAATCCTTCTACAAGTCTTTTAATTCCAGCTTCTTCCCCTGTTCCCAAATGACTTCCTAGATGCGTTACGAGGTATGGAATTCCGAGCTGTGCACATCTTTCAACTTCATCAACTAACGTTTTGACGGATTTTTCAAATCCTTCTTCTTTCGGTGTTGCCAAATTTGGTAAATATGGCATATGTGCACATATTGCCAATCGATCGATTTTACTTGATTTTATTTTTGATTTAAAATTGTCAATGTCATCTTTGGTTAATTCTTTAGCGTGCCATCCTCTTGGATTCCTTGTGAATATCTGAAATGCTGAACATTCTCTTTTAACTGCATTGTCAACAGATTTGTCTATTGAACCAGAAATTGAGACATGACATCCTATTTGCATGTGTTACTTTTCTCTAAACATAATTTAAATCAGAGTCAATATTGAAAAAACCAGATTTTTAAGTAAACTCTGTCAATCAGTTTTATGCTTGAGTTAGGAACCGATGAATTTGCAAAATATCCTTTCTTGGAGGGAGCTGGCAAAATTCTTAAAGATAAAGGATTTCCATTGTCTCAATTTGGAAACGATCCTGATCTCAAACCAGTTGTTGAAAAGGCAGTTCATAGACTTAAGGTTTCTACCAAAGGTGGTATCTACAAATCTGAAATTATTGATGGACAAGCATCAAAATCATTTATACTTGAAAAAGAGATTTTTTCTTTTCTTTTAGCTATTGTATTAATCAAGTTAACCGGCATGCACACTTTGAAAAAGAGATTTGCTCTTGCAGAAGCAAGGCGTGCAGAAAATCATCTTGAAAAAGATTTGGGAAAGGCATCTGATAAATCAAAAGTCGATTTGGCAATCAGAATTATTTATGATTTGTTCAATATTGAAGTGGTAAAGGAAAATGATTTTTTCAAAATACCTGTGTCCGACTATTTGAAACACTCAGTAGATTTTCATGAGCGTGAATGGAAACTTATCAACAGACATGTGGAAGATGGAAAAGTATTGCTTACCCCAGATAAGACAGTCCGATTAATTCGAAAAGAGCTTAGTACTTACATCATATCCAAAATATCCAACGCGCCTACACCTCCTATGATTTCTGGATTGGAAAAAATTGTTAGCGAATTAACCTCAATTGGGAGAGATCTAACTCCCTCTTATACTGTAATCACTGGAGAACATCCGCCATGCATAAAACATGCAATTGAAATTCTCGAAAAAGGTGAAAATCTTCCTCATTCTGGAAGATTCATGTTGGCCACTTTTCTTTTGGCAAAAGGACAATCGGTTCAACAAATTGCACCTTTGTTCAAAAATGCTCCTGATTATAATGAACGTGTAACACTATATCAACTGAATCACTTAGCTGGAACCTATGGTAGTGGAACGCAATACTCATGTCCCTCATGTGAGAAACTTAAAACTCAAAGCTTGTGTTTTGCAACATCTGAATGCGACAATATTGTAAATCCATTACAATTCGGAAGGAAAAAGAATGATGCAAGAAGCTGACACAAAATTTTTAGAAAGTTCGTTTAAAAAATACTATTTCAACCATTTTGATCAAATAAAAGTTCCAGATCGAACAAATGAAAGGGAATTTGGATATCAGAAATTTAATTCTGGGATGAGTAGACACATTTCAATTAAAGATGATAAAGAATTACATTTGTTACTAATACAAAATATTCCATCTGACATTTATTGTTCTAACGCATATTACTCATTTCCAAATCTTCCTATGAATGAAAAAGATTGGCGAGAGGCAGATTTAATTTTTGACATCGATGCAAAAGATCTAAACTTACCATGCAGAATTGATCATACTGTATCAATTTGTAATGAATGCAACAATATATCAAAAAATTCATTACAATGTACCAAGTGCAATTCCAGTAAATTAGAAAAAAAATCTTTGCCTTGCAAAAATTGCATTGATGCCTCAAAGTTTGAAGTTAAAAAATTATCTGAAGTTCTAATTGATGATCTTGATATAGATAAAGACAACATTCATGTATATTTTTCTGGAAACGAAGGATTTCACGTATATGCGTATAATTCTCAATTCCAACACATTGGTTCAAGAGAAAGATCAGAACTAGTTGATTATATTTTGCTTCGTGGTACTATCCCTGAAACATTTGGAATGAAGAAATTCAAACAGGATCGTACATCTTTTCCAAATCTCGATGAACGTGGATGGCGAGGAAGGTTTGCTAAACATATTTTTGGTTCAAAATCCAAACGTTCAAAAATTATAACTGAACTACTTGCAAATGGCTATTCATCATTTCAAAAAACTCTTGATGATGCATCAGATGACATAGGAGTGAAAATAGATCCTAATGTTACTATGGACATTCATCGAATTTTTAGACTGCCTGGTTCCATTAACAGCAAAAGTGGACTTGTAAAAACTCATTGTAAGGATTTGGCAAGGTTTGATCCATACACTGAAGCATCTTTTCTAAGTGATGATTCTGTAGAGATAATTGCTAATTGTCCAATAGAATTTAAATTAAAAAATAAAAAGTTTGGTCCATACAACAATGAAAAAATATCGGTTCCTACATTTGCCGCAGTTTACATGATTTCCAAAAAATTTGCCAGAATCGCCTAATTTTGCTGGTAAGACATTAATTTACCAAATCTGGAGAAATTTTGGTTTTGTATAGCGCCTCTACTGATAAGCAAGCTCCACCTCCTGATGCTGGGAAATTCATTAGATTGGGCATTATTGCTGTCATTGGCGTAGTGATCTTTTCCATGGTTGGAAATCAGGCAGTCATTTTATCAATGAATTTCACCGAATTTGGTGAACAATTTAGCAAGCCTCTTTACTACTCCTTGATTTCTACTCTAATTCTCTCTGCCGTTGCTCTTGTTCGTGTTAATATCAAAGAAAGATCTTCAATTTTCTGGTATGCTATCAGTACAGGAATAGGCTTTCTTTCAAGTGGTGGACAACAGCCTATTTCTACAAATGTTCAGAGTTTTAGAGATCACAAGCTAACCTCTCCGCAATTTGTCCTTTGGCAAATTACAAAGATCTTGCTTTTTGGGGCATTCTTTGTAAATATCATGTTTGGATTTGCTGCAATGTCTTTTATCGAAGGTAATTCTTTGGGAATTGAAAACCTACCTGCTTTATTCTCTCTACCTTTTGTAACTCCTGAAACTAACCCGAGTTATGCGTCTGAAAATGTAGTACCAATGATTCCAGCTTTGGTGATTCTAATTCCTCCATTACTTGCAGCAATTGGATTACGTTTAGTTTTGTATGTGGGAATACATAGAATAATCAACGTAATTACTTCTTTTCTAAAAGATTCTAGCGAAGGAAAGCCTAGATATCTAAATTATGTCTCAACTATCGAAGGAATTATTGGTATTGGTATTCTTTGGGTGGGCTTTAATCTATTTTTCACGGATCAAATTGATTACAATACAAGATATGTGATAGGTGGTACACTTGTAATAGGCGCTGCATTAATCGCATTTTCAATAGTTGATAGAATTCGAGCACGTGTACTTACTCATATGTTTAAGAGAGACGTATACATCAGAATTCTAACAATAATCGCAATTGCAATTATTGTAGCTGGAGTTGTATCTGTAAACAACAGCATTGCAGATGCAAAGAAGATTGAATATCTGGGACCCTACACTGCTCAACAAATAGGCGTGAATCGTTATCTTGGTGAGCTAAATAACGTACAGGAAAATATTCACGATGTTCAGCTAACATCTGTTTCTCCAAATAACATAAACAATTATGTAAAACAAAACAGTGATGTCCTTGACGTCATTCGAGTTTGGGATTGGGAAGCTGCATTTGCAAAACTAAAACCCGAAATTGGACTTATTCCATATGTTGACTTTGAAGACAATGACATTCTCAGATTTAACAATACTTTGTATTGGACAGCATCAATGAAGCCAATTCTTCCATCATCAGTGAGTATTGACAATCAATGGTACAACGAACACCTGGTTTATACCCATGTTCCGGATGGATTTTTAACCCTAGAAGCCACTGATGGTCAAATCGTTGACAGTGGGGAATTTTTCAAACAAAGAGAAATTTACTATGGTGAAGGCGGATTATTTGAACAAACTTGGTCTGGATATGCAAATTCAAGAGATAATGAAAATAGTGCAGAACTTGGAGGGGTATCTTATTCTGGTTTAGGTGGATTGGATGTCTCACCACCTCTAAGTTGGATATTTGAGCCAAACTTCCTGCTTTCATTTCCTACCGAACCTGTACATATCATGAGATACAAAGACGTGCATGATAGAATGGAAGTGCTATATCCTTATTTCCTCTATGATCTATTTGGAAAAGAATTAGACTCGCTTCCAGTAACAGATGGAGAAAATTCCTATTGGTTAATCCCTCTGATTATTGGATTTGACACAAGAGATGTGCCATGGTCTGTAGGCAATCCATATCTTCGTTTGGTGGGCTATGCACTCGTAGACTCTTACAATGGAGATATTCAGCTACTAAAAACCGGGGATGATTTCTTCTCTGAGATGTTCGCTGGTCAATATTCTGAACAATTCCAACCTATGCCTTCTTGGTTAGAAGAACAGATCAGATATCCAGTAGAACTGTTCAATTGGAAAACTGAAATGTATAACATCTACCATGTAACAAATGTTGAGACTTTCATCCAAGCAAATGAATTCTATGAAATTCCTAGAGGTCTAGATACCTATTACGTTGAAGCAAAACCTCCAGGTTTTGAGCAAACAGAATTCTTAGGATTGCTGTCTTTAGAATTAAAAGGATCTCAAGGAAGAAATCTTGCCGGATACATGGTAGTTGAGAATGATCTTAACAACTTGGGAAATTTACAATTTTATGAGGTCCCGTTGAATTCTACTACCAAATTAATTGGACCTACAGCTGTAAGAGAAGCACTTGACAGGGATCCAGAATTTGCTCAACTAAAAACCCTTTTGAGAAATCCAAGAGTTGGTGATAATATTCTGTATCGTGTTGGTGATCACGACGTTTACTTTATTCCAGTTTATACTGCAGGTGCAGGAGGCGTTGTTGCTCAATTAGGTACTATAGCTGCCGTTGGAGCAGCATTTAACGGAGAATATTTTGTAGGTTTGGGCTCAACTCAGGAAGAAGCATTTGAGGAATACCTGAAGAAAGTTTCTGGAGTTGCTTCAACCACTACTACTGCTGATGATGATTATGTTGAACTAGACAAGAGTGACAGAATCAATATCATAAAGTCAGTGTTTGAAGACAATGATATTGCGGTATCCGAACCAACATCCATACAGATTCCATTGTCATTTAATGAAGGAGAACTTTTCTTCTTTACTGAAAATGATCGTGTGGAGGCTGAAGAATTCCTATCAGAATTCATTGATGACTTTGTAAAGCCACGTAGTGACCGAGTCTTCATGTGGCAAGAGGAAACCAACCTCAACATCGGAACTGTATTTGTAAAGGATGGACTTCCTGAGATACACTATGTATCAATTGAGGTAGGCAACTAATTGCTGCTTGTTGTTGACAATGGCTCAGTCTACACAAGGCAATTAACCAATTTCTTGGGAGAAACTGGAGTTTTATTTGAAAAGCAACCTCCACAATCTCTAGATCTAAATTTACTTACAAACTATGATGGTTTCATCCTTTCTGGAAGAAAGAAAAATGAAAAAAAAATCAATGAAATCAATTCAAAAATTGTCAAATATTGTGTCAAGAATAATGTTAAGTTATTAGGAATATGCTATGGTGCTGAAATTCTAGCTCTGACTTTGGGGGGTACAATTAGAAAAACTCCTTCTGTTCAAAAAGGCAATGAATTAATTCTAATTCTAAAGGAGAATTCAATTTGCAATGATTCTCTGAATGTATTTGAGAGTCATGCTTTTGAGATTTCCAAGCTTCCAAATCCTCTAGTACAACTAGCTGGTTCAGAAAATTGTAAATATGAAATGATCCAATATGAAAAAAGACCAATATTTGGAACACAGTTTCACCCTGAAATGAGTAAAGATGGGAATTATCTGATTGAAAAATTCTGTTCACTCTGATTGATTTTAATAACTCTCAAAATTTCTTTATGTCATGGAAGAAGAAAATCATGAATTACTTTTGCCTCTAGTTGAAGAAGAAAACATTTGCCTTCCATTGCCTATCAATGTCGTGTCCAAATACTGGAATGTTGAATTGTCTATGGATGAAGCGATAGAAGCAGCAAAAAAATATTCTGGATTTGAGGGAAGCGTTTTGATAGAAGGAATTGACTCCGCAGAAAGATCTGGCCTAATGTGCAAAATCTTCCATTCATCCTTAACTGAATTAAAAAAAATTATCGATATGGGAATTCCTCCAATTGTAATACTCCCAGGAATTCCCGAAATTACTCAGCATGCTTCCGTAATTACTGGCTATAATGATGAAGAAAAAACCATCCTTCACTATATTCAAAAAGGTAATCAAGAAGGTGAGCAACAAGAAGGTGCAATACCTCAAGAAATATTTGAAAATGAATGGGCTGAAGAAGGAAAACTACTCATTGTTTTAACTCCTTCTGAAATCATGTCTTCTATAGAATTTGAAAACGCTTCAAACAATAATTCAAATCTGCTGTGTTTTGTATCTGAAAAACAAAATATCCTAAAAAATGATTCTGAAGCACTTGAATCATTGAAACAAGCTGTTGATTTAGATCCAAATAACTCAACTGCACTTAATTTGTTAGGCGCTGTCATGAATAAACAAAATTCTCCTGAATGCATCAAGCATTATGAGAAGTGTATATCCATTAACAGCAGATCATTTTTGAGCTTTAACGGTTTGGGAAATTTCTATCTTAAAACAAATCAATTTGAAAAAGCAGAGGATTGCTATTCTAAAGCCATAGAAATAAATCCTAAAAGATCTGCAAGAATTTACAAAAATCGTGCTTATCTTAGGGAAAAACAAAACAAAAATCCTGATGCGAAGGATGATCTTAAAAATTATTTAAAGTATTATCCTAGAGCCCCTGATCGAGGCATGATAGAGCAAGCAATAAGAGAACTGTGATGCGGAGTGCGGGATTTGAACCCGCGGCCTTCAGCTTGGGAAGCTGACGTCATACCAGACTAAACTAACTCCGCTCATGACAAATTCATTGACTATGATTAAATATCTTGATTGTTAAATCTAGGTATGGATGCACGATGCCCTGAATGTGAAAGGGTTGCAAAACTGGATGAAGATATTACAACTGTAAAATGCCCTCATTGCAATTTTGAAGCCGATTATGAAACTTATCTTGAAATCATGAAAGATCATGCAATCAACATGTCATCTGATTATATTCCAGACAGACCTGGTATTTGATTACCAATAGTTTCCTTTGTCTGAACAGTCTAAATGAGCTCCGCAATTTGGACAAAACATATGACATGCTTGCATATCCACCATCTTGTTGTCGCATCTTGGACACCTGATCTCTTCCATTATGCCTATACATGTTGAACTTGATTTAAAAATAATGTCCAAAGGTTAATTAGTCGTTCAACTGTTTTTTGAAACAATTGGCAAATTTCAAACTCACAATCTCTGATATTAAAGGAAAATCAATTTCAAAAGAACTCAAAGACAATGATGCGAATCCATTCTTGGGATTGCAGCTTGGTAATGATACTGATGCATCAATTGTAGGATTAACTGGCAAACTAAAACTCACTGGTGGAAGTGACAAGTCTGGTGTTCCAATGAGAACAGATGTTCACGGTGCCGCAAGAAAAAGAGTTCTTTTGGTTAGAGGTGTTGGTTTGCAGGATGCCGAGTATGGCCAAAGAAAAAGAAAGCTAATGCGTGGAAATACCGTCTCTGAGGAAATCTATCAGCTTAATTGTAAATTCGATGGAGAGCTACCAGTAGAAGCACCATCAGAAGGTTCTGTTGATGAAAAAACTGAAGATAAAAAAGAATAGCTTAACTAAAAAAGAATAGCTTAACATATGCCGATTCCATATTTTGACTCATGCATTGGAGAGACACTCTTCCTGAATGGTATGTTGAAAAATATGGTTATCAACCTTGTGTGAACATAGGTACTGCAGGTCATGTAGATCATGGAAAAACTACTCTGATCCAAGCTTTGACAGGTTCGTGGACAAGTGTGCATAGTCAAGAATTAAAACGTGGAATTACAATCCGTGTTGGTTATTCTGATGCTGCGTTTTACAAGTGTAAAGATTGTGAAGAGCCTTTAGGGTATTCCACCACTCCAAAATGCAATAATTGTGGAAAAGAAAGTGAGTTATCCAGAGTTGTCAGTTTTGTAGATAGTCCAGGACACGAAAGTTTAATGTCAAATATGCTTTCGGGCTCAGCGTTAATGGATGGTGCATTGTTACTGGCTGCGGCAAACGAAACAGTTCCAAAACCACAAACAAAAGAACATCTTTTAGCTCTTCAAACCCTTGGAATCCAGCAAATTGTCATAGTTCAGAATAAAGTAGATTTACTTTCTTATGAGGAAGCTCTTGCAAATTATCAAGACATTACAACTTTCGTTAAAGGGACACATGCCGCAAAAGCACCAATAATTCCAATTTCTGCTCAATCTGGATTGAATGTTGATGCATTGATTGGAGCAATAGAATCCACGATCAGAACGCCAGAAAGAGATGAAAAAGCTGATACAGTAATGCATGTTTTACGTTCGTTTGATGTAAACAAGCCTGGAATTAAACTAAAAGATATCAAAGGTGGTGTCATTGGAGGAAGTCTCACACAAGGAATTTTCAATATTGGAGATGAAATTGAGATAAAACCTGGTATACTGAATGAGAAGAAAAAGGTATACGAACCCTTGTTTACTGAAATTACCTCATTGGGAACCGCTGCCGGGATTGTCGATTCCGTCAAACCTGGTGGCCTTGTTGCGATTGGAACAAAATTAGATCCTTCAATGACAAGAAGTGATTCCTTCATTGGATCTGTTATTGGCAAACCTGGAACTCTTCCTGAAAATTCCACTTTACTGAAATTAGAAGTTAGTTTGTTTGATTCTGCAGTTGGAGCTACTGAAGATATCAAGGTTCAACCAATTCAATCCGGAGAACTACTTCGATTAAACATTGGAACTGCCCCTGTTTTGGGAAAGGTGACTAAAATTAAATCAAAAAATATTGAGATTGAACTGAGAAGACCTGCATGCATCTTTGAAGGTGGTAATGTTGCCATTAGTAGGAGAATAGCTGAAAGATGGAGACTCATTGGTGCGGGAATAGTTGGTTGACGTTATCTGTGATACTAATTTTCTCATCCACTTGGCAACTAGAAGAATTATAAATATTGACGATCTAGATGTCGAAATTGGCCGAATTAATTTCGTTGTACCTAATGTTGTAAAAAATGAATTATCTGAATTGATGAAAAATCCCACTAAAAGAAACGATGTACAATCAACTCTTGATTACATTAAAAAATTCAAGATGATTCCAATTTCTGGCACATTTGCTGATAAAGAACTATTAGATTATGTTTCAAAAAACAATGCCATAGTTGCCACGATGGATAAAGAACTAAAAAAACAGATTAAACAATATGGAAGTTCTATAATGTCTTTTTCTGGAAATCGTATAGTTCTGGAATCTTAGTAAAATTTAAGATTGAGTTTTTTCTAAGAATTTTAATGAGTGTTTTTTCTTTAGAAAGTAATGCATTTGCAAATGATGAAGTTATCCCTAGAAAACATGGTTACAAAAATGGGAATTTTAGCCCTCAGTTAACAATTAACCACATTCCCAAGAATACATCCTCTTTAGTTCTTATCATGGATGATCCTGACGCTATGGCAGCTGTTGGAAAAGTTTGGGTGCATTGGGTTGTATGGAATATAGATCCAGAAATTACTGAAATAGAGGAAAATTCAATACCTTTTGGTTGCATGGAGGGAAAAACTGATTTTGGAGAAATCGAATATGGCGGACCTGCGCCTCCTGATAAAGAACACACTTACATCTTCAAACTCTATGCATTAGATATCAAACTTGATTCTGTAGAAGGTTCAACTAAAAATCAAATAGAAAAAGACATGCAAAATCATATAATTGCTGAAACCAGTCTTAAAGGAAGGTATTCTCCTTGATTCTATTCTTTGGAATATCTTTCAGCTAGCCTATATCTCATGTATTTATCATCAGGCGAAAATTTAGCAGGATGAGCTGAAATGGTTTCCTCGTTGCATTTGGTACATTTTGTTTTCAATGTATAGCGGTTGCATTTGGTACATCTTCTTAAAAGAAATCTCATTTTAATTCTCTCTTGTTTTCTTAGAGTCTTCTCTTGTGAATTTGAATGAGCCTTTTTTCTTTACTATACTTGTCTCAATCTCATCAATAATTGGCTTCAATAATTTTTCAGCAGATTTAAAATCTTCTGAAGTGATTGATAGTCTATATTTTGGGGCTCCAAGATAAGTGATATCTACAGTTGAATCTTTTTTTATAGAGTCTAGCAGTGTCTTTTTAATTATTTCAACGCCATCCGATCTACTGTTTGTGATTTCCATAATTCCTCTTATCTCAACTGACGGAAGTTTGATTTTTGAACAAATCTCTTCAATGACAGTTGCAGTCTTTTTGGCAAGTTTTAATTCCTTAACAGAGCCAATTCCATTTCTTCCAATTGATATGAATGCATCATAAACTGAATCGAATTTTGAATAGATGCTGTCCTCGAGCTTTTCAATTTCTTCGTCTGTTAGCTTTGCTTTATCTTGAACATTTTGTAATATTGTTTTACCTTTTTCAAATTTTTTAACCTCTTTCAATTTTTGTTTTTTCTGATCTTTTGAAACTTGTTTCAACGAGAGATCTATGTCCCCTCGTTGAGGATTTACTTTTTTTACAAGAAGAACCTTTTTCTCCCCATCTCTGACAAATCTATTAACTGATCTAATCCAACCTGGAGCTATTTCAGAAACGTGCAAAAATCCCTGAATATCATCATATTCGTCTAATGCCACATATGCCCCGTGATCCATTACTTTGGTAACCGTTGCAAGAACAATTTCGCCTTGTTCTGGCATCTCTTGAATCTCTGTAGACATTTCTTCTAAAACTCAATTGTGCGTAAATTAATGTTGCTGGCTAGAAGTCGATCCCTTCTTTTGCTTTGATTCCTTTTTGAAATGGATGCTTAATCTCCCTCATTTCAGTGACTAGATCTGATGCATCGATAATTTCCTTTTTGGCATAATTGCCTGTTAAAATCAGATCTACTCCTTTGGGTTTTGATTTGATAATATTCAATACATCATTCATTGAAATCAAATTGAGATTTACAGCATAGTTTATCTCATCTAAAATCACAATATCATAGTTCCCTGATTGAATTTTTTCATTGCTAATTCTAATTGCCTCTTTAGCAATTTTTTCATGATCTTCTTTTGGACTTTTGTCATCCATTATTCCTACAAATCCTTTTCCCACTGCGACCATTTCAAATTCTGGTTCCAGTCTTTTTGATGAATCCATTTCGCCGTAATGCCATGAACCTTTGATGAATTGAATCATGCACGTTTTCTTTTCATAACCTGTTGCGCGTAACGCAATTCCTAAAGCAGCTGTTGTCTTGCCTTTGCCTTTGCCTGTGTAAACAATTGTCAGACCATTATTTTCCACATCTTATGTCCTGAGAATCTAAGTAAAAACATTGAGTTTTGTTCAAAATGTATGAGTTTAAATAAAAAATACATCTAGTGATGCAAATTGAAAATTCCCAGGATAGTTATTGCAGGTTCTACTAGTGGAGTGGGAAAAACCTCAATCACATGCTCTATCATTTATGCCTTACAAAAGCACGGTTTTTCTGTTCAACCATTTAAGGTTGGGCCAGATTACATCGATCCAGGATACCTTTCAAGTATTTCAAAACATGAAACATATAATTTGGATGCTTGGTTAATGGGCAAGAATAAACTCTTGACCAGCTTTATTTCGAATTCAAATTCTGACATCTCTATAATTGAAGGAGTTATGGGGTATTATGATGGATTTGGTGGAAATTCAAATTATGCTAGCACTCATCATGTAGCATCACTAACCAAATCATCTGTGGTGTTAGTTTTAGATGCTAGTAAAACTTCTCGTTCCATTGCCGCAACAGCACTTGGCTTCATAAAATTCCACAGAAATTCCCACATAGTTGGAATAATACTAAACAAAATTGGAAGTAAAAAACACGAATTGTTATGTAGAACAGCATTAGAACAAACCAAAATTCCAATTGTTGGAGTTATTCCAAAAAATCACTTGTTAGGCATGTCCTCTAGACATCTTGGACTTATTTCCACACTTGAAGAAAAAACCCTCAAAGCAAAAATTATCAAAATTTCAAAAATTATTTCCAAATTCATTGATATTGACAAAATTATCAAAATTTCAAAAAATTCGGTTGATCTCGGTAGAGAACACAGACCTGTGTATAAGAAAACAAAAGCTACTATAGCTGTGGCACTTGACACATCATTTAATTTCTATTATCAAGACAACTTGCAAGCATTACGTCGTGAAGGTGCAATTTTAAAATTTTTTAGTCCAGTTAATGATAAAAAAATTCCTAAATGTGATGGACTTTATATCGGCGGTGGATTTCCTGAAATTTTAGCCAAGTCTCTGGCAAAAAATCAACACATGAAAGAATCAATCAAGAAGATGTCCGAAGATGACCTTCCAATTTATGCTGAATGTGGAGGTTTGATGTATTTAACAAAATCTATTTCATCTAAGGATAAAAAATACAAAATGATTGGTCTGTTTGATGCTGAAACCAAAATGACCAATAAAATGAAATTAAATTATACCAAAGGCCGAATTGTTTCAAAAAATTCAATTTCTGACAAATTACACGATTTTCGTGGACATGAATTTCATTACTCACATTTAGAATATGTCTCATCTGATTCAAAATTTGCTTACAATTTGGAAATAGGTGAGGGGATTGAAAAGTGTCATGATGGATTAATCCAAAATAACACGTTAGCATCATATGGTCATCTCTATTTTGATAGCTCAAACTATGCAGAAGCTTTTGTTAAAAACTGTACAAGTTATTCAAGACGATGATTCTGCTCTAATTAATTTAAAAATTGCGTTAATTGTAGCTGATACTGAGGAACTTCCTCCCTTTCTACCAATATTTGTGATGAACGGTGCACCTTCCAACTTTGATAATTCTTCTTTTGATTCTGCAGCACAGATGAATCCTACCGGAATTCCTATGATCAGGGCTGGTTTTACAATTCCTCCTTTTACCATCTGAATTATTTCCTGCAATGCAGTAGGGGCATTTCCTATTGCCACTACTCCTCCGTCAATATCCGAGATAGCTGCTCTCATGGATACTTGGGAGCGTGTTTTACCCTCCTTCTTTGCCAATTCCATGATTTCTGGCTTAGAAATATTACAAACGATGTTATTTCCAAAATCTTTAGGATTTTGCTTGTTCATGCCTCCAATCACTCCGTTGACATCAACTACTATGCTACAACCATTCTTCAAGGCATTCATGCCACTTTGAATTGCATCTTTGTGAAAAATCAACTTGTTTTTGTCTGCAAAATCAAAATCTGCAGTTGAATGAATAATCCTCCTAACTATTGGCCATTCTTTTTCACCAAAACCATGCGAACCTATCTCATCTTCAATCATTTGCATGCTTGCATCTTCTATGGATTGGCCCTTCTTAGTTTGCATTTTCTACCTCTTTTGCTCTTTCTAAGATCAAATCAACCATTTTTTGATCTGTTCCGATGTGTTTTGTGATGTATGCCTTTTCTATTGTCGATTTTTCAAGTGCTGGCATCAAGTCATTATTGATGTCAGTTTTCACATGTGCACCCTCGTGTAGAAAATAAAAAACAATTATCAGCACCTTAGGGTCGTCCTTTTCACATTTTTTAATTCCTTCAAATATGTCGGGCTGTTCTATTTCTAGCCAGCATCTACTAACGTTTCTATACGAACTTGCCAATTCATTTACGATGTAATCTAATGATCTTTGTGCATTTGGATCTTTGCTACCATGTCCAATGATCATCACGTCTACTTCGTTATTTGGAAGTGTGACTTGATTTTCTTTTAGGGTTGTAGAAATCCTGTTTTCAACAACATCCACCAAAGTTTTGTGCATGCTCATCTGTTTTGTAATCACGAATTTGACTTTGGTATCTTTTTGAAATTTCATTACATCAGTAACAGCATTTTTCACTTTTTTACCCGGATAGAGAAAATAAGGGACTATGGTAAGGGAGTCAATATTCTGTTTTAGGCATTTGGGAATTCCATCTTCTATGTAAGGCGGTTCCACCTCTAGAAAACAAAAATCAACAAAAACATAGTCGCCTTTTGCTTTAATTCCCTGACAAATGATGTCTAATTCTTCAGACGCTTCTCTCTCTCTGCTTCCTCTGTCAATTAGTAAAATTCCCCGCTTCAATTCAAAATCCTCGCTACAGCTATTGTCAAATTTGGCGGGAATTTTTGTTTTTCTACTATTAATTGACCTCTAGAAACTTTAATTGCAGCAGCTTCCGAAACGCTTGCTGTCCCTTCAAAGGCTTTTACAGTTTCAGAAGGGTTTGGTGCAGAAATTTGGGCTAAATCTTCTCTATTTACATACTCTACTGGAATTCCCATCTCTTTTCCAAGATCTATTAGACCTTGTACATCTTCGGGTTTCTTAATTGAAACCAATTTGGCGATCGATTTAGGACTGAGTTTGAACTTTTCCAAGGAATGCTCAATTCCTTCTTTTATAGTATCTTTGGAAGTATCCCAGTGTAATCCAATTCCTACTACCAGAGTGGGAGGTCGATATATCACTGACTCTTTGGATATTTCACTTTTGATTATCTTATCAGAAATAATGAGATGTCCCTTGGAATTTGATTTTTCCAAGTCATTGATATCGTTGTATACTGAAACGTTTTTCGGTAATTTCTTACACCAATTCTTTTCTCCTGCTTCTTGAAATATGCCTATTGTTTCCTCATTTACCATATGTGCACTGATCTTTGTTACAGTAGATTCGTCATCTATTTTCCAATTAAATTCTCTGCCTACAAGATCAACTGTAATTGTTTTATTCACATCCGCAGCTGTAGTAATTACTGGCATGGCTTTCATCTTTTCGGCAATTTCTCTGGTTAGTTCATTAGCTCCTCCTATGTGACCTGATAGCACACTGATGACGAAATTTGTTTTGTCATCAATTACGATTATTGCGGGATCTGTTTTTTTGTCTTTTAGATATGGGGCAATTAATCTGATTACTGCACCCAATGAAAAGATACAGATTAACGCGTTATTATTATTAAAAAGTTCAATTATTTTTTGTGTTGTTGGATCAGAATACCATGTTATTTGTGTAGATTCAGTCATTAGTTTTGATGGTGCAAATATTTCCCAATCCGGAAACATCTTTTTTAGATCTTCTCCAATGCTTATTCCATTCTTTGTGATGGCAAGAACTGAAATTTTTTCCACAATCAAAATCTTTCAGCTTGAATAAAATACCTTACTGTTCTGATTTTATAGATAGTATATTACCTTCAAAGTCAAACAATATCACGTCAATTGGAACTTTCTCTTCAGAATGTTTTCTCATGTGTTTATACGTCTCACTACAAATCAGGTCAAAAAAACCATCTATCTTATTCTCTTGAATGATCTCAGAAACATGCCTTGCTGTATTAGCTTTTTTTATTCTCTGGATTATTCTATCGTCTGCATTGCTTTTTTTAGCTAATTCTGCTAGAAAATTCATATCCACTTTGGAACCCTTGACATGAGTCTGTTTAATTCCCGCAGCCATCTTTGCTAATTTTCCAATAAACCCCACAACATATGCTTTATCAATATCTTTTCTGCCACATTGTTGAATTGCATACCCTGAAAAATCACCTATCTGTATAAAACAATGTTCTGGTAATTCTATCATTTTTTTTGCAAAATCCTCGCTTCTTCCACCCGTTGCAAGTACAACAGTATGATTATCTGCTGCTATGACCACGTCCAAATTTTGTCTGATTGATGCTGCATATGCTGCTGTTGAAAATGGAATAACTATCCCACTTGTTCCCAAAATTGAAATTCCATTAATGATACCCAATCTTGGATTGTCCGTTTTAGGACCTAATTCTTTTCCTTTAGGAACTGAAATGACAATTCTGATTCCTTTTTCTAAAAGAATTTTCTCTCCTGCTTCTCTAATGTTTTCAATAATCATTTTTTTTGGAACTGGATTTATTGCAGGTTTGTTGATTTCCAACCCTAATCCTGGTTTAGTTACGATACCCACACCTTCTCCACCATCAACCTCGATCTCGTTTTTTTTATCCGTAAATGACAGTTCTACAATTATTTCTGCTCCGTGAGTAACATCTGGATCATCTCCACCGTTTTTAATTACTGAACAGACTGCTTTGTTGGATTCAAATTTGCATGAATGGATTGGAATTTGAACATATGATCTCTTTGGCAACAATATATCAACTACCTCAATTTTTGCTTGTTTGATAATTGATAACAGTGCAGCTTTTGATGCTGCGGTTGCAGAACTTCCTGTAGTAAAACCAGTCTTTAATTTCCTTTTTTCTTCTTCCACGTCAGTTGTATTCGTTTTGTAGTATTAACTCTTATTTCTAATTTCTAAAAAATGTAGAATAGATTTAAAATCAAAATGAATTTAGTAACATCGTGGATAAATCCCTGAAGATTGTTGTCACTGGAGCTAGCGGATTTATAGCAAAAAACCTTCGACAGTATTTATCAGAAAAAGATGTAGAATTGATCTCAATATCTAGAAATGATTTTAGAATTTTTACAGGTGAGAAAAAAATCATTTCAAATAATTATGAACAAAAAAATATTCTTAAAATTATTAAAAATGCGGATGCGTTAATTCATCTTGTTGGGATCGGAAAACAATCTGTAAATGTAGATTATGATACGATAAATACCAATTTGACAAAACATATTGTAAATTTAAGTAATATTTCTAGAATTAAGAAAATAGTTTTTTTAAGCGGTTTGGGTGTTTCACGAAAAACCTCTCTAGGCTACTTTATTTCAAAATATAATGCCGAGAGAGAAATTATCCATTCGGGTTTGAATTTTACTGTTTTCCGACCATCCTATATTGTTGGAAAAAATGATTTATTTTCAAGAAATCTTAAAAATCAAATAAAATGCGGCGAAATTCTTATTCCTGGATCTGGTTCATATTCAATTCAACCTATTCACGTGTCTGATGTCGTGAAAGTCATCTTTGAATCCATCTCCCAACCAAAATTTGACAATAAAATCATTGATCTGGTAGGACCGGATTATGTAACATATGAAAATTACGTTAAACTTTTTTCTAAGGGAACCAAAACCAAAATTTCAAAAATTAATCTTGAAAATGCATATCATGATGCAATAATCAACTCAAAATCGTTTTTTGGGGTGGATGATCTCAATATCCTGATTGGTGACTTCAAAGGAAATTATGAAAGGCTGTCCAAAATTTCTCAGATCAAATTTCAATCCGTATTAGATATGCTACAATCCGGAAGACTGCTTCAATAATTCTGCTTTGTCTGTTTTTTCCCATGTAAATTCTGGCTCATTTCTTCCAAAATGGCCATATGCTGCAGTTTTTTTGTATATTGGTTTTTTTAATTCAAGTTGTGATATTATTCCTGATGGTTTCATGTCAAAGTTTTTCCTTACCAATTCCTCAATTTGACTTTCAGGAATTTTATTTGTCTCAAATGTATTAACATAAAGCGATACTGGTTCTGCTACTCCGATCGCATATGCAAGTTGAACTTCACACTTATCGGCTAATCCTGCGGCAACCAGATTTTTGGCAATATATCTACACATGTAACATGCCGATCTGTCTACTTTGGATGGGTCTTTTCCTGAAAAAGCACCTCCACCATGTCTGCCAAATCCACCATAGCTGTCAACAATTATCTTTCTTCCAGTCAGTCCTGCATCTCCATGAGGACCACCAATCACAAATTTACCTGTAGGGTTAATGTGTATCTTTATTTCATCATTCCACAGATTTCCTAATACCGGCTTAATCACTTTGTCTATGATCTCTCTTGAAATTTTCTCTTGAGAAATTTCTGGTGTATGTTGTGTTGAAACAACCACCGTCTCTATTCCAACAGGCTTGTTGTCTTTATACCTAACAGACACTTGTGATTTTCCGTCTGGTCTAACCCACGCCAAAGTTCCATCTCTTCGAACTTGTGATAGTTTTTGAATCAGTTTGTGTGCTAACAATATTGGCATTGGCATTAATTCTTTTGTTTCGTTTGATGCATAACCAAACATCAAACCCTGATCTCCTGCGCCCTGTTCTTTTTCTCCCATGGCAGTAACACCTTGACTTATGTCTGGGCTCTGAGAATGTATTCGTAAATCAACTTCACAGCTATCTGAGTCAAACATCAAATCTTTATTGTTATAGCCTATCTCTCTGATCGTTTTTCTAACCAACGTCTCTTGGGCCTTCTTATCAAAAACTGCCTTTGATGTAACTTCTCCTGATACAACCACAAAATCTGTGGTAACCATTGTTTCAACGGCAACTCTTGAATCAGGATCTTGTCTAAGGTATTCGTCCAAAAATGCATCTGAAATATTGTCACAAATTTTGTCTGGATGACCTTCTGTAACCGATTCAGAAGTAAATAGAAAATTATTGGCCATAAAACCACTTTATTGACTAGAGTTCGTTTTCTAGTTTGATGAACAATACGTTATTTCCTCTTACAATCACTCTACCATAATTTGCAATTGTTTTGCCATCATGACGTTCTTCGGCATCAGTCATTATCAAATTCATGTAAGAGTCTACATTATCCATTTTTCCTTTGTATTCAACTTCATTTTTCAGCCTTACAGTAACTTTCTTCTTTGTACTTTTTTGAAGAGTTGTTAGAGGTCGTTTTGCGCTTGTTGATTGAGACACTAATTGTTCACTTGTTTTGAAAACTTTTTCTCTGGAATAAAAGCCTTACCTACACTGCGAATCTTGAAATTGCTTAAATTTTTTCTCTCATAACTAATCATTGTGAAAATGATTTCTAGTGGCTTACAAAAACTGGACAATTTTTTCTCTGGAGGAATTCCACCTGGCATTATCATAGATATTTTTGGTGAGAATGGAACTGGAAAAACTCAACTATTATTTCAGTTATCGATAAATTCCGTTAAAAATGGTGGCAACGTTTTGTATTTGGATACAACTGGAGGGTTTAGACCAGAACGAATCCTTGAAATTCAAAGAGAATCTGATACGTCTATTGGGTTTCTTGAAAAAATAATGGTGTCTAGAATTACGAATACTTCTGAACAAATAAGATCTTTGGAAGATCTAGAAAAAAATGATTATTCTTTAATTGTAATTGATAATGTTACCGATTTGTTTTCTTATGAGTATCGACATAACGATTCAATTTCTAAAAAAAACTCATTATTCATGAAATACATGAACAAATTATCAAAAATTGCTATTAAAAAAAAGATTCCCATTGTTATCACAAATATGGTTAGAAACATTGGCGGGAGCGAAATTGAAAATATGAAAAGTGCAATTGATCCTTACACACATGTCAAAATACATCTTTTTAAAAATTCGTCAAAATTCACCGCCCAAATCTATTGGGCCCTAAAGAAAGAATCTTTTTCTTATGAGATAAATAAAATTGGAATCACTGATGACGATGAAGATTACTGATATTGAAATTGTTACTTTTTGATAGTCGGGATCATATTAACATAAAATTTCTGTATCTTTATTTGCACTTGTACTTGTAATTAAGTATGAAAGACAAAAATCACATCCTCAAACTGAATTCGATTGTTGAATCTTTGTTTGGAGAATTTGGATTTTCAAATCTAACTGAAATTCAGAAAAAAGCATCTCCCATCATTCTACAAAAAAAAGACTGTTTGATTATTGCTCCTACTGGTTCAGGAAAAACCGAATGTTCAGTCATACCTATTTTTTCACTAGTAAAAAATTCAAAAAAAAATGGAAAAATTAAAGTCCTTTACATCACTCCTTTGAGGGCCCTAAATCGTGATGTTTTTCGAAGAATAACAAAATATGCAGAAATTAACGAATTGCAAATTGCAATTCGTCATGGCGATACCAGTCAAAAAGATAGAAAAAAAATCACTGAAAATCCTCCTGACATCCTGATTACTACGCCTGAAACTCTTGTCATTCTTTTAACCCAGGCCAAACTGCTTTCAGCATTAACAGATCTAGAATGGATTGTAATTGATGAAGTTCATGAATTGTTATCTAGTGAGAGAGGATCTCAGCTATCCCTGAGTATTGAAAGATTGAATGTAAATTCTACTTACCCTCTTACAAAAATTGGATTATCTGCAACTGTTGGTAATTTTGTTGAAGCAGGAAAATTTGTTGTGGGAACGAAACGAAAGTGTCAAATTATTCGTGATACTTCTGTAAGAAAATATGATGTTGAAATCAAATATGTTGAAGGAACAATATCTGATGTTGTCGAGAAAATTTCTGAGCATGTGTTGGAATTAAATCTGAGTTCTCCAATTCTGCTTTTTACAAATACTAGAGGAGAAGCAGAGTTTTTAGCATCTACACTAAAACAAAAATCTTCTATTCCAATTGAATTACATCATGGTTCTTTATCAAAAGAAGTTAGGGAAGATACTGAATTAATTTTACGAGAAGGAAAGCGTGGAATTGTAGTTTGTACATCTTCATTAGAACTGGGATTGGATATAGGCTCTATTGAACTAGTAATTCATTATGGCTCTCCACGACAAGTATCAAAATTTGTTCAGAGAATTGGACGTAGTAAGCATAACCGAGATGAATCTGCGCAGGGATTGATCGTTACTAATAATGCTGATGATGAATTTGAAGCGCAAGCAATACTTGATCGAATCCAAGAAGGATCTATTGAGGAACAAAAAATCCATGATAGCTCTCTAGATGTTTTAGCACATCACTTAGTTGGACTGTCAATGCAAATTGGTGAAATTTCTGTTGAAGATGCTTTTGAGTTAATAATAAAATCATACTCGTTTCGAAATCTAAAAATTGAAGATCTAATAGATGTTTTAGTTCTACTTGACTCTAACTATCTGATATTTTTTGACAGGTCAAAAATGACTTTTTGGAAAAAAGGACGCTCATTCAAATATCATTTTGAGAACCTTTCAACCATACCTGACATTCTTAAATTCAAAGTTTTTGACAGTGTTGGAAAAAAGATCATTGGTTCGTTAGATCAAAGATTTGTGGGTGATTTCGGCGATTCAGGCAATATTTTTGTTTTAAAAGGCTCGCAATGGAGAATTCTGAACGTTGATGAAAAATCATTTAGTGTAAATGTTGAACCTTTTAGGGGTAGTGGAACCACTGTTCCATATTGGGAAGGTGAAAATATTCCTATAGATTTTAAAACTGCACATAGGGTCGGCAATTTTCGTAGTAAAGTCAAGGATGGAAAATTATCCTTAGTGAATAAATTAATTGAGAAATTAGAACTTGATGTAATTCCTGATGAAAATAATGTTGTCATAGAGTCTAATCGATCTCAAGGTTCAATTGTAATTCATTCTTGTTTTGGAACCAAAATTAATTCTACAATATCCACAATTCTTTCTTCTGTACTTTCTTCAATGTTGGGTTCAATTGTTGATACTCGTTGTGATGGTTATAGAATAGTTTTATCTTCAGGTTCTAGGATTTCAGAAAAACTTTTCATGGAAATCTTGAATGATGATTATGACTTAAAATCTGTTGCAAGTGCATCTTTGACAGGAACTCATAATGTTAATTGGAGGATTTGGTGTGTTGCAAAAAAATTTGGAGTGGTTGGTAGAGGAGCAATATATGAAAGAAAATTTGCTCGATTTTTGTATGAAAGATATGCTGAAACGGTTCTAGTCCGTGAAGCTCTTCGTGAATTGTTTCATGATAAATATGATCTAAAATTCTCTGAAAAAATTCTAAAAAAAATCAAGTCTGATGAAATTCATGTAACTTGGTTAGAGGTTGATCGGTTTTCAAAATTAGCTGAACCAATTCTGGATCATACTGCAAAATATTATTCTGCTCCTGCAAATCTAGACAAAGGAATAATCGATCTTGTGAAAGCTAGGTTGGAAAAAACTAAGCATCGTTTGATTTGTGTTCGATGTGGCATGTGGGAAAGAGTATTTCAGACATTCGAGGTACGAGACTTGATAGTATGTCCATATTGTAAAGCAAGGCAAATTACTGCAACATATTATTCTGATTATGATTTACCCAAAATTATTCAAAAGAAACATGATGGTAAGAAATTGTCTAAAGATGAAAAACACAAGTTTGATCGTGCCTGGAAAGTTGCATCTTTGATTGAAAATTTTGGAAAAACTGCTATTACAGTAATATCTGGATATGGTGTTGGAGCGGATACTGCTGCCAGAATTTTGAGAAATATGGTGGATGAAGAACATCTTTTCAAACAAATCTATGAGGCTGAAAGACAATATGTGGTGACTAGGGGCTTTTGGGATTCTTAGTTCTTTTTTGTAATTTTAGAAAATGGTGTAACGAATAACTCTATTCTGCCTTCCAATCCTGATTTTCCATTTAGCCCTGTAATCGAAATAATCTCGCCCAATTCACACTTGTCAATTATTCTTGCTTGATTTCTCCAACCTTTTACCCATATTTGTCCTGTATCGTCTTCTACAAACATTTCTGAGAGTGCGATAGATTCTCCTGATTTTGTTTGAACCTCTCTTCTTTCAGGAACTTTCAGTACAATTGCCTCGATACAATAACTCTGATCCGCTTTCACTTCATCAATTTTTGTTCGAAGCTGAGATAGTGATGGAATTGTTCCATCATCATCTAATTTTCTTACGAAAGAATTTTCATCAAGGGTGACTGAATTTCCATACACTTTTGATGGCATACATTCTATCACATCTCCTTCGGTACAGATGCTAGTAGAATTTGAAAAATCACTGATGTTGAATAAGTTTTTTTTATTGTCAGTTGCTAAAATAAAATTTTTATTGTTCTCTGTTGGTGATATTGAAAGAATTCTAGTTATTATGGGCTCTGTTTCTTTCCCCCCTTCTATCTCAATTATTGTTGCATCATTTCCATGAATTTCTAGTCCTTGATTTCCTGATTTTATTCTGACTCCTAGTAATCTTACTTTAGCTGACTGTGAAATCATATTTGGAATTGTGGACTCATCTTTGCCCCATAGTACGACCCTCATGGCACTGTCATCCTTTCCTTTTAGCCTCATTCTTAGTGCTTTTCCAGGCATACCTCGAGAATTTGTAAACTCCATTCCGCTAATTACTCCGTCAATTTCTCCAGACACTACAAGATCTTTTTGCCCTTCTTGCATTTCACTCACATCCTTTGTAATGGTATCAATTGTTGGAATTTCGCTTTCTGTATCCGTACTTTCTATGTTTGATCCGGAACCTATGTTGATGGTAGGTGAGCCATCTAGATCTGATTTTACGTATGCTTTTATGATTTTAATTAGATCGCCTGGTTTTAGGTTTTCAACTCCTGGAAGATTTGCTTTTTCATCCCATAATTTTACGCTAGCTGTAGAACTGGCATCGTATACAGTCATCGTTCTGAGATAAAATGGCGAACCATCTTTTCTTGAAAATTGTTTTGCAGGTGATAAATTCAAAACTCTTGTTTCTAACGAAATTTCTTTTGCGCCAGCATATAGATCCTTTATGCCGATCTCCGTCTTAGATGATTCTGTTAGTGTAATACCATAATCTGATGCAATTAAAAATAAAGCACCTTGATCGGTCAAATACCCTGCACCGATTTTTTCTTTCTTTTGTTTAATTTGCTCTTCAAGATCATCCTTGGTAATGTCTAATTTTTGTTCAAGTAGTTTATTGATAAGAGTATTAAATTCTGACACTTCATTTCTTGTTAATTTGCTCTATTAATAAAAATTTCATTTTTTCTTATCATCTACAAAAGATCGCCATATCCGTAAACTCTAAATTTCAAAATTGTGTTCTCTCAATTCTTTCTTTCTTTCTTTTGTTTTCATGATTCAAAATCAATTCTGGATACTCACTAACTAAATTAATAGGAAGATCGCAGTTTTGTCATGTCTTGTATTGATGTATTACATTTATCCAAATCATATGGTTCTGTTCAAGCCGTAAATGATATTGTGTTATCCGTAAAATCGGGCAGTGTTTTTGGATTTTTGGGTCCAAATGGCGCTGGAAAATCCACAACGATCAAACTTTTGACCACTTTGATTAGGCCTTCTAGTGGTTCACTTTCTATACTTGGAATAGATGCTGTAATGAATCCGCTTCAAATACGTGATAAAATTGGTGTTGTTCTTCAACAACCTAGTTACGAACCTACTCTATCTGTAGAAAAATCTCTTGACAAGTATGGTATGATGTGGAATGTTCCAAAGTCTGAACGTAAAAAAAGAATGGAACAACTTTTGAAAGATTTCGATTTAGTTGAAATTCGTAAAAAACGAAATGAGGATCTTTCAATTGGCCAACGAAGAAGAGTTCAGGTTGCACGTGAATTTATGCATGATATGAAGTTATTATTTCTAGATGAGCCCACTGTTGGATTAGACCCAAGTGCCAGAAGAAAATTGCTAGATTATTTAAAAAACAAAGTAAAAACTGGACTAACAATTTTTTACACAACTCATATTCTGTCAGAAGCTGAATACCTTTGTGATGAAATTGCTATTATTGATAAGGGAAAAATTATCACAATTGATTCACCCGATTCATTAAAGAGTAGATTTGGAAAAGAAAAAACAATAAAAATACATTTGACAGAAAAACACCCGGAAATCTCTTCACTTCTTTTTGGAATTATTGGTTGTAAAATTAGTTTTGATGCTGGAACCAATATTGTAATTCATTCAGAGCATTCTGAACTAGTGTTGCTAAAAGTTTTGAAAATACTTAGTGAGAACCATGTCGAAATTGAAGATCTATCAGCTGTTCCGACAAATTTAGAAGAGATCTTTCTTAATATGATGAGAGAAAATGCATCCAGTACTTAGGCTTGTAAATAGAAATCTGACGATTTCTCTTAACCCTGGTTTTTTAATTTGGCAAGTCATTTTTCCTTTGATCTATATTTTTGTCGCTGGCTTTGCATATGCACCATTAATTCAAGATGTTCCATTTGGTAGCAAAGATCTGGATTATCCTGCATTTTTGGCATCTGGCATGATTGGATTCAATATAATGAACAGTACATTGATTTCTGGAATATTAATTTGGAATGATCGACGTCATGGCATGTTCGAACAAATCATGTCTGGACCATTTACAAGAAGTCATTACATCCTAAGTAACATTTGCACAATTGGTGTTATAGGATTAGTAAGCGCATCCCTGATAGCCGTAGTTGGCTATCCTGTATTTTTTGAATCTGTAGAATTTTCATTTGTCACAATTCCGATAATAATTTTTGGTGCAATTACTGGATCTGTGTTATTTGGTTCATTAGCATCAATAATTTCTACTAGAATACGTTCCAGTGAAGGATTTAACGTGATCATCAATACCGTTTTTCTCTTCTTTGCATTCGTCAGTACTGCATTTTATCCTGCTGATGGTGCGCCAGAACCTCTTCGTTCAGCATTTTACTTAAACCCATTAACGTATTTAGTGGATGTAATTAGGGCGGGAATTTTTGGAACAATCACCGAATTTGTAATTATTGAAATGTTGATTCTAGCTGCAATTGCTTCAGTTTTATTCATTATTGCTTCTAGACTATTAACTAAATTAGATTTTTAGTTTGAAATTCCTTTTCAAATTTTTTGTATAATTCATTAATTTCTTTGACTGTGTTCAGATTGTCATTATTTACTAAATTTAGATTTGGTATCACACAATGACCTCCGATTATACCTGGAAACATTTTTGGTCTGTTGCCTAAATTCTCATGTATTTCATCTGAAAACTTCCATACCTCATCAAATTCTATGTTTTCTTTCTCACATATCATTTTTGTAATTTGAGCATAATTGATTAGCCATCCATAGTATGTGGTATCCACCAATATTTTTGCAAATTCCGCAGTTTTTGTAGTTGACATCCAATCTATTTTTACAAATCTTTTTGTTAACTCGTTTTTAATTTTGGAATCCAACTGTTTATGATCTGATGAAATAAATTTTGTATATTTTTTTATGTCCTCTAAAAATCTCCTATGCACCCCTCTGATTGGCGAATATAGAATTGGCACCTCAAACTTATCTTGAATTATTTTTGTTGTTCCAGGTCTTACTGTAGAATGAATCAAAACTCCTTTTATTTCATCTATTTTATTTATCCAATCAAACACTATTTCAGGAAACTCCTCTAATTCTCCAGGTATGCAAACATGGAGGTATTCTGGTTCTTTGATTGTAGTCCCCTCAGAATAGTTTCTACACTTTGATTCGCTTTCGTCTATGCCTATACAATCAAAATTTCTTTCTACTAATAATTTGAAAATTGTTTCTCCTACTTCTCCCATTCCTAATATGATGTCAGTCATATGTCTGATTTCAAAAATAATCTATACTATATGCGTGTAGCAAAATTCATTTGTTTTTAAACAAAGTAGCCCGGCCCAGACTCGAACTGGGGTCAAAGGCTTCAAAGGCCTCTATGCTTGACCGCTACACTACCGGGCTGCTAAATCGAGCACTTTCGTTCCCTTAATGAACTTTTTATTTTAATTTGGCTCATTAAATTAACTAAAATTATTCTTTAATTATTTTCATTAATTTTTGAATAGGATCTTCCATTTCCCTAATGGTTTTCTTAGCTCTTTTTTTGAACTCTTTATTTGATAATTCAATAATTTTGTTGATTTGTGTGGATATTTTATCGGGATCGATTTCTCTTTTTATTAGCTTTTTACTTACCAAAAAATCTTCAATCCTATTTGGAACTGCATTATATGAAATTGTTGGAATTCCCATTAAAGCAGATTCTGCTGTCATGGTACCTCCAGATCCTATAAAAATATCGGTATTGTTCAACAAATGTTTTCCATCAAATGCCATCTTTGTGATTTTGATTTTTTTGCCATTTGCCTTTTTTATTTTCTTAATTTGATTTGTGTATCTTCCTAAAATAACCACATTCTGATCTCCATGTGCTTTGATAATCTTCTTGATAATTGGAATAATTACATTTGATTTTGATGCATATGCCGCTTCTTCTTCTTCTAATCTAATCAAAATATTTTTTTTATTTTTATTTTTAAATGGCACACTTTTGGTGTCATTTATTTTTCTTTGCATTGTTACAAATGCGTCAATTGCTTTATACTGAATAATATTTTTCACATCTATTCCATATTTTGAAAATTCTTTTTTTGGAATATATTGAGGTATCAGCAATTTTTGAATTAGTGGTAGTGTTAATCGCATTACTGAATTTGCATGTGGAGAATCACAGTATGCAATGTGTTTTATTCCTAATCCAAATGAAATTCTTGCCGCCTCAGGAGAACAAAAGCTAATGACCATCTCTGGAGAAAATACTTCGATTTTTTTTAACAATTTCTTAATTCTATCAGTACTAGCTTTTAGCTTGTCTTCTTTATGACTTCCGCCATGTTTTCCAACGTAAATTAGGTTGAAATTGCGTATTTTTGCCAATTTTGTTATCTCATCATAATCTCTTGAGGTACACAAAATCTTGTGTTTTCTCCCTATCTTTGCAATTATTGATTCAGAAAATAACAATTGCTTTGGAGTGAGAATATCCATCCATATTTTCAAGTAATTGAATGCTTATGACAAGTTCAATAAGTTTTTCTTAGTCTATTACCAACTGTCAATATTATGGGAGGGACGAAAGTTGTTGTTTATGGTCTAAGTACAGAAGGATATGCCATTGCATCTCAAATGGCGATTAAAGGTGCAGAAGTGTATATTATTGATGAATCTACTCCCTCGGCAATTCTACTAAAGGCTGAAATAGCTAAAACATATCCAAATGTCTCTTCACTAAAAGAAGACGAACCTCTATTATCAATGGAACCTATCAACGTGGCAATTTCTAAAGCTCAATATCTATTCTTTACACCTAGAATTAGAAAAACAGGTCAAGATATTAAAACTGAAGTTCATTCTAAATTTAAGGATGCAGTTACATCTTTAAAAAAAAACAGTTCAGTAATTTTTACACTTCCAACTGGATTTGGTGGAAATAATGAAAATGTTTCCTTGCTAGAACATGTCACTGGTTTTCAAACAGGAAAACAAATTTCATATTATTATTATCCTCTAGAAGATCTCAAAGACGAACCTAAAATCATCGGTTCTTTTAATGGGAAGGAAGATTCTACACTTTCTGAACTACTCACAATTGGTAAAAAAGTAAAAAAATTTGTTGCTATATCTTCATCTGAACATTTTCATGCAATTGACGTTCTTTCTAGATTTTCTAGTTTATGTAGCGTACTAGAAGTTTGTAAATATGCCCAAGATGAGGTGACAAAAAAAGATCTTTCCTCTGATGATTTTCAGAAAATGTTTCTTGATTATATGGTAAGTGGATTATTTGATCTTAAATCTTTAGGTTCATCTTTTGAAGGTGCAAACTCTCTGATGTATTTAATTAATGGTAGTGTGAAAGGTATTGACGGATACATCAAACGACTGATTGATGAAATTCGTTCAACCTTAAAGAAAAATGATCTAAAAGCAAGCAGAACAAAAATTGCATTATCTTGGACGCTAGATCAATATGCGATGCGTGGAGATAAAATTGAGATGCTTCAAAATCTAACCTCTAGATTACGTGATTACATAGGTGATGTTGAAGCTTACGAAGATCTGAATTTTGATCTATTTCATAGTAATAAAACAACTATCGTTGTTGCATGTTCAAAATCTGATTTTGATAACATTGAAAAAAACAAACAAGATTCTGATCTGATTGTGGTGAAAGCAAATCCTCTTTGTGAAATCTCTCAAAATAGTATAAATTAGCTAATCTATTATTTTTGTTGAAATGTCTAATGAAACAAATTCAGATGAAGTTACAGTAGATGTGAAATCTAATAATGAGACTGAAACAAACTCTTCAGAAGAAGAATCAGAATTATTGAAAACAGACATTGAGAGTCTATCAAAATTATTAGATTTGGAAAAACAAAAAACTTCTGAATATGAAGAAAAATTAAAACTCGTATTGGCCGATTTTCAAAATCTTGATCGAAAAACTCAAACTGATATAAAAAATGGCGTTAATTCAAAGATTAATGAATTCATGTTGGATTTTTTAAAAATCTATGATGATTTTGTTTTAGCCAAAGAAGTTTTTTCTGAAAGCAAAATCAACTCGGAAGGATTGGACTCAATTTTAAAAAACATGAATTCTTTATTGAAAAAATATCAAGTAATTTCGATTGATTCTTTGGGAGAGATTTTTGATCCCAATTTTCATGAGGCTATATCCATTGTCAATGATCCTGATCTGGACGATAACACAATCACAAAAGAAATTCGTAAAGGATATATTTCTCATGAGAGGGTTATAAGACCGACGCTAGTAGAAATTTCAAAGAAGGAATGATGATAAAAAATGGTTAAAATTATTGGAATCGATTTGGGAACAAGTAATTCTGCAGCTGCAGTTGTTATGGGTGGAAAACCAACTATAATTCCAGCTGCTGAGGGTGCTACTGTGGGCGGTAAAGCATTTCCTTCTGTTGTTGCATTTTCCAAGGATGATGATCTTTTAGTTGGTGAGCCTGCACGGAGGCAGTCTGTCACGAATCCTGATAGAACTATTTTTGCTGCAAAAAGAAAGATGGGTTCTGATCATGTTTTTAAAATTTTGGATAAAGAGTACAAACCTCAACAAATTTCATCATTTATTCTTCAAAAAATCAAAAAAGATGCTGAGGCTTTTATTGGCGAACCTGTTCAAAAAGCAGTAATTACGGTTCCGGCTTATTTTGATGACAATCAGCGTCAAGCTACTAAAGACGCTGGAACAATTGCTGGGTTAGATGTTGTTAGAATAATAAATGAACCTACTGCTGCATCGCTTGCATTTGGGTTAGACAAAGCCAAAGAAGACATGAAAATCCTTGTCTTTGATTTTGGTGGCGGAACATTGGATGTCACAATTATGGAAATGGGTGGTGGTGTTTTTGAAGTCCTTAGTACATCAGGTGATACTCAGTTAGGTGGTACAGATATGGATAAAGTCCTAATTGATTACATTGTGGATGAGTTTAAGAAAAAAGAAGGTGTTGATCTTTCTCATGATTCAACTGCGATGACAAGAATTAGAGAAGCATCTGAGAAAGCAAAAATCGAATTATCTACAGTAATGGAAACTGATGTAAATTTGCCTTTTATTGCGCATGACCCTTCTTCAGGCGCTAAAAATCTTGAATTAAGAATAACTCGTTCTAAATTAGATGATTTGATTACATCCATTGTTGATCGTTGTAAGCCTTCTATTCTCAAAGCACTAGAAGATGCAAAACTTTCAAATTCTGATATTAATAAAATCGTGATGGTTGGTGGGCCAACAAGAATTCCTTTAGTCAAAAAATTTGTGAGTGAAATAATTGGCCAGGAATCTGAATCAGGAGTTGATCCTATGGAGGCAGTTGCAATGGGGGCTGCAATTCAAGCTGGAATCATAGCTGGAGATGTAAGTAGTGATATAGTATTGCTGGATGTAACTCCTTTAACATTAGGCATCGAGACTTTGGGTGGGGTGAGAGAACCATTAATTGAAAGAAATACAACTATTCCAACTTCTAAAAGCAAAGTTTTCACAACGGCTGCTGATAATCAAACAGCTGTAACTATTCATATTGTTCAAGGTGAGCGTCCAATGGCAACTGACAATGTGTCATTGGGAAGTTTCAATCTTACCGATTTGCCACCGGCACCAAGAGGAATACCTCAAATAGAAGTTAAATTCGATATTGATGCAAATGGAATAATCAACGTAACAGCAAAGGATCTTGGAACTCAGAAAGAAGCAAAAATCACTATTGAATCATCATCAAAATTATCAAAAGATGAAATTGAAAAACTAAAAGAAGATGCGGAAAAGTTTTCTGACGAAGACAAGAAGAAGATAGAAAAAATTGATTTGAAGAATGAAGCAGAGAGTTATATCTATACGACTGAAAAACTTGTGAATCATGATCTTAAGGATAAAATTTCTCAAGAACAGGGAATCAAAATTACTGATGCTGTAAAAGAAGTTAGAGAAGTTCTAGATAAAGAACCAGAGGAGTTGAAACCTAAACTTGAAGTATTGCAAACATTGGTTAATGAAGTAACTACAGAACTTTACAAAAATGCTTCACCTCCACCAGGTGCAGAAGGACAGCCAGGTGCAGAAGGACAGCCAGGTGCAGAAGGACAGCCAGGTGCAGAAGGACAGCCAGGTGCAGAAGGACAGCCAGGTGCAGAAGGACAGCCACAAGAGTCCTCTTCAGATCAAACAAAAGCTAATTGATTTTCAATTCAATCATGAGTATGCGGTAATTATGATATGGGAATAATTTATGGCTGCAAAACGTGATTATTATGAGGTTTTAGGAGTTTCCAAAACATCTTCACCTGATGAAATTAAACAACAGTATAGGAAATTAGCATTAAAATTTCATCCTGATCGTAACAAATCTTCTGAAGCAGGAGAACATTTTAAAGAAATTTCTGAAGCCTATGCAATTCTTTCAGATTCTGAAAAGAAACAAGTCTATGATCAACATGGTCATGCTGGTGTTGATGGAAGGTATTCCAGTGAAGATATTTTCCAAGGTGCTCAGGGAGGAGGATTTGATTCAATATTCGATTCAATTTTTGGCCGTGGAGGAGGAGGTTTCAATTTTAATCAGCAACAGCAACAACGTGGCTCTGATCTCCTTTATCAAACATCGGTAACTCTGGAAGACGTCCTTCATGGGAAAAAAATGGAAATTAACTTACAAAAGCAAATTCAATGCGATGTGTGTAATGGCTCTGGTGCTAAACCTGGCACAAACAAGAAAACATGTGGAACATGTAGTGGTCAAGGACAGGTAAGACAAACTCGTAATATGGGATTTGCATCCTTTGTTACATCTGCACCATGTTCTGCCTGCAGAGGTCAAGGATCCATTATTGAAACTCCGTGTAAAGAATGCAAAGGACATGGCAGGAAAAAAGGTTCAAAGACAGTCACATTTGATATACCACCAGGTATAGATTCTGGCGATTATACTGTTCCCGAGGAAGGCAATGAGATTCCTGATGGAATTAATGGTGATCTGATAGTTAGAGTACGAGTTCAACCTCATTCCAAATTTAATAGAGATGGCAAAGATATTTTCTATGATCACGATGTTTCCATGATTGATGCTGCATTGGGATGTGAAATAATTGTTCCAACTTTGGAGGGAACAGAAAAAATTAAAGTTGATTCTGGTAGTCAGCCAAACACTATAATCAAACTAAAAGGAAAGGGGGTTTCTCATATCAATTATAGAGGAAAGGGGGATCAATTTGTTCGAATTGTTGTCAATGTACCTAAAAAACTCAATAAACATCAAAAAAATCTTTTAGATGAATTTAGAAAAATAAGTGAATAGGATGAAAATTGCATTGGATGTTGATGGCGTACTTGCTGATGTCATCACAGCCTGGTTAGATTATAGTAACTCTATACGCCCCAAAATTGTAAAACACCAAATTACCAATTGGGAATTTTGGAAAGATTTTGAAATAGATCCTTTTGATTTTTATGCAGAACTTAGTTTATGTTGGAAAAATTGGATGTTCATTCCTAAAACTGAACCAGAATTATCGTCAGTTACAAAATCCCTATCAGATGTTGGTCAAATCGATATTGTTACAGCTAGAGAACGCTCTACTGATAATTTTGTAAAATCTTGGCTAGAACATCATAATATTTTCTATGATAACTATGTTTCAGTGATAGACGGTCCAATGAAAGCTGATTTAGACTATGACATATTCATAGATGATTCTCCTCTTAATGCGGAGAAATTTCTCAAAAATAACAAAAAAATGATCTTGTATTCACAACCTTGGAATGAACATATTCAAGACAACAAAATACATAGAATTTTAAATCTTTCTGAAGCAATTGAAAAAATCAAATCTATTTAGTTTTTTCATATTTTCTAATGTTTACTTGATGGCCACTTCTAACATGTGTAGAATGTGCTGAATTTATCAATTCTTTGATTTTGTCATCATCATAGAACTTGATATTGTATCTTCCAAGTATTTTTTTACAGTTTGAGCAGTAAATTTCTCTGAATTCCATTTGATTTCCTGATTAGTTTTGTTTAGTTGTTTGATAGTATAATAAAGAAACTTATTCAGGATTTTGTTTTTTTTAAGTGCGGGAGTCACCCAGCCTGGCCAACGGTGTAAGGTTCAGATCCTTATCTTTTAGGAGTTCGTGGGTTCAAATCCCACTTCCCGCACTAGTCTAACTTGTGTTTTCTATTTTTTTTCTGATGCCTTGGATTAGAAGACTGTTGATTGTTTCTCCAGACACTTTCCCTCTCAGCTCTTTCATTGCAATTCCCATTAATGGCCCGATTGCCCTTTCTTTCTGATTTTTAATAATTTCTATGTTTTTTTCTATCATTTCATCAATAATTTTCTCTAGATCATTGTTATTAACAGATTGAATTGAAGTATTTTTCATTGCTTCCTCAATAGTTTCTGATTTTCCAGACATAATGTCTTCAAACACAATTTCGATGGATTCTTTTGCAATTTTTCCATTTTCCAGAAATTGAAATGATTTGATAATTTCTTCATTTTCTAATAAATCAGAATCTAATCCATTTCTTTCCAAATTTGTAATTGTGGAACAAAGTATTGATGCTACAAATGTTGGATTTGTATCAATACTCTCCACTATTTTTTCAAACAATCCATTGTATCGTGAATCAAAAATTTGTTCTGCTAACTGTGGGTTGATTTTATATTTTGTTTTTAGTTCTTTAATTGCGTCATCCCATGATTTTGGTATATTCTTTTTTGCCTCTGACAATTCTTCTTTAGATACAATGATTGGAGGTATGTCTGTCTCTGGATACATTCTAGCAGCTCCTGGTCTTGGTCTTAGAAATTTCGTTTCGCCTGTCTGGGTAGCTAGCCTTGTATCTATTGGAATTCCGTTGTCTCTGATATGTTCAACTCTTAAAACAATTTGATTAATAATAGTCTGAATTTTTTCTTGAGGCGATGCTAATATTAGAAATCCGTCCTCCTCCTCGATATCCGTCCTCCTCCGCAATTCTTCCAAATCTAACTCTTCAACTCCGTAGTTGGGAAGCTCATCTGAATGAAACACTCCTCCAATTCCAAAAAATCTAACCAATTCGGCTACTTCTTTTCCTAATCTGATTCCTTCATATGGTGAAAATCCAAAGGTTCTCGCCATATTTTTAAAAATTATTGTAATAATTTTGTGATCTTTCTTTATTGCATTTTGAATAATTTTTGATTTACATTTTGAAAATAATTCTGTAACATCTCTTACGTCATCATCAGAAAATATCCACTTTCTCGTCTTTAATTCTTTTGAGATTTTTAGCAAACCGTACTGTCTTTTGGCTTCGTACTCTACAACTTTCTCTAGTTGGTCTAATTGCTGTACTCCTTTTACTTCAATAACTATACCGTTACCATCTCTTATTGAAACATTGACATCTTGCCTGATTGATCCTAGACCTCTCCTTACTTTTTTTGTACTCCTCAAAATTCTACCTAGATGTAATGCAATTTTTTTGATCTCTCCTAGTTCTACTTCAAAAGGTTCTGTTGCAATTTCAACTAATGGAATGCCTAAACGTTCCAAACCAAATTTTCTTACCGAATTTTCTTCTCCCAAAATTTTTGCCGCATCTTCTTCTAAACATATTGATTGAATGCCTATCTTTGTTTCATCTACATTATAATGTCCACCTTGTGAAATTAGCATGGTTCGTTGAAATCCTGTTGTGTTGGAACCATCAATTACTGTCTTTCTCATGGGATAAATTTCACTGAAAATGTTTGATTTCAAAGCGGAAGATATGATCATGGTGATTCTTCGTGCATCTTCATCTAATCCATGTGGCGGCTCTTCATCTTGTTCCACTAGACAACTACTTTGAGGATTTGCATAATACATTATGGTTTTTGATTTTGTACTCTCAAATAATGCCGCAGGATCAAATTCTCCTAATTCACTTTTAGATATGCGTAATTTTCTTTGGAATTTAATAGGATATTCATCTGATTCTATAGGGATACAATTACAAAATAGTTTTTTATTTGTTGCAAGCTGCTGATGAATTTCTAACCCTACTTTGACCCCTACATCTTTAATCAAAAATTTTTCCATTTTACCATCAACTATACGGAAAATTCTGATGCAATTTTATCGAGCATGATTTCTTTGATCGCTCCAGAATTTTCCGTATTTCCCGTGGCCCACATTGACTTAACCAATGCAACTTCTGGAATCATATTCTCTAGTGGGATTATTCCTAAATCTAGTAAATCTCTGCCACTTTCATAAACCGTCATTCTTACTCTTCCGTCTATACATTGTGATGTCATTCCCATAAAGATACCTTTTTCATGTGCCATTTTCACGACTGAATACATATTTTCACCAATATGGCCAAGTCCAGTACCTTCAAAAATTACTGCTTTGTATCCTGAATCAATCATATTTTTTAACATGCTTGGTTCGTATCCTGGATAATATTTAACCAATGCAACTTTTTCGTTTAATTTGATTTTAGGATCAAATTTCTTTGTTGTAAAAAAACTTGTTTTAGAATTAGTGAAAATTTTGTCATTCTGAACTAAAAATGCTGGTTTATCTCCAACTGTCTGAAATGCCCCTCTTTTGCTTGTATGGTTTTTTCTTACTCTGGTGCCTATGTGACATGCAATATTCTTGTCATTTTCATCCTGATGCATCACTACATAGATTCCATTTGTTTTACATTCTGTCAAGAATTTTGCAGCACCAATCAAATTCAATGCCGCATCAGATGATGCACGATCTGATGATCTTTGTGAACCTACTAAAGCGATGGGTATTGGAAAACCTGCAAGTGAAAAGGAGAGATATGCTGATGTATAGTGCATAGTATCCGTACCATGAGCAATAATTATTCCAGAATATTCTGATTTGGAATATTTTTCTATTGTTTCAGCAATTTCTAACCAATGTTTAGGCATTATGTTTTCTGAATATTCTGAAAATAGAACTTTTGCATCTATGTTTGCAATTTTACTAAGTTCTGGAACAGAAGAATTCAATTCTTCAGCGGTTAAAATCGGTGTTACAGCACCCGTTCTGTAATCAATCTTACTTGCAATTGTACCCCCTGTAGATAATAGCAAAATATTTGGCAGTTCCTTGTTTTGATTAACACTTTCATTTCTTTTGATGATTTTATCTGGCACTATGCTTTTCTCGATCCTTTCAACTTTCTCAATTTCTAACCCAATATTGTAACCGTTCTTTAGTTTGATTACGATGTGTTTGTCATCATTGTGTTCAAATCTTGGCATTATTATTCCTGAATAAACTTTATCCGACAATATATCTACGAAATCACCAACTGCGATTTGGTTTTTTTCTAGAAATTCTAGTGAATCTCCATGATATCCTGAATATTGTGACATTTATGAGAATTTGATTAGATATTTAATTAAAACTACCTGTAATAGGAAGCAACGAGTTTTTCACCCATTTTGAGATCTTTTTGCTCTCTGACCTTTTTCACTGCTTCCTCAAAGTGCTTCATGGTTACTTTGGCATCAATAGTTGTTTTCTCAATATCTTTCACATCTGGATGTGAGTCTAAGAATTCATGAATTACTAGGGATACTGCAGTGTTTGCAATGGATGCTGTATCTGCACCACTGAGTCCATCAGTAATCTCAGCAATTTTCTCAACATCTACGTGAAGAGGATCACTTTCTTCAGTGATTGTTGGTATTTTGTCTGCATTTATTTTCAGTATGCTCTTTCTACTGTCTTTATCTGGAAGTGGAATTTGAATAATTTTATCAAATCTTCCAGGTCTTAACAACGCTGGATCAATCATGTCTGCTCTGTTAGTTGCTGCCAAAACTATGACACCATGCATATTTTCCATTCCATCTAGCTCCGTCAGTAGCTGGCTGACTACTCTTTCAGTTACTGCAGTTTCTCCACCGGCACCTCTGATTGGAGCAATTGAATCTATTTCATCAAAGAAAACTACGCATGGGGATGATTGACGAGCCCTTTTGAAAATCTCTCTAATTCCACGTTCTGATTCTCCGACCCATTTTGATAATAATTCTGGACCTCTCACTGACACAAAGTTTGCTTCACTCTGTGTAGCTACTGCCTTTGCAAGTAATGTTTTTCCTGTACCGCTGGGACCGTGAAGCAATATTCCTCTTGGCATACTGTGTCCTAATTTATCATAAAGCCCTGGATATTTCATTGGCCACTCAACAGCTTCTTGAAGCTCTTTTTTGACTTCTTCCAAACCTCCAACATCTTCCCATTTCACATCTGGATTTTCTATGAACACTTCTCTCATTCCTGATGGTGTCACCTCGATCAATGCCTTTTGGAAATCCTCGTGATTGACAATCAACTTATCTAATGTTTCAGGAGGTAGTTTTTCTTCCTCCAAATTTAAAACTGGTAGTAATCTTCGCAAACATTTCATCGCGGCTTCTTTACATAGATACTCCAAATCTGCACCTACGTATCCGTGACTCACTGATGATATTTTGTCTAATTTCACATCTTCAGATAATGGCATATTCCTGCTGTGGATCGCAAGAATGTCTTTTCTTCCTTTTTTATCCGGAACTTTAATTTCAATTTCTCTATCAAATCTTCCAGGCCTTCTAAGCGCAGGATCGATTGCATTTGGTCTATTCGTTGCTGCAATCACAATAACCTTGCCTCTAGCTTCTAATCCGTCCATTAAAGATAGCATTTGAGAAACTACTCTTCGTTCAACTTCACCTGTGACTTCTTCTCTCTTTGGAGCAATTGAATCTATTTCATCTACAAAAATTATCGATGGCGCTTTTTCTCTGGCCTCTTTAAAAATTTCTCTTAACCTAGCTTCACTTTCACCATAAAACTTGCTCATTATTTCTGGACCTGAAATACTGATGAAATGAGCCTGACTTTCATTTGCTACCGCCTTTGCAAGTAATGTTTTTCCTGTTCCTGGTGGACCATACAGTAATACACCTTTTGGTGCCTCAATTCCTAGTTTTTCAAAAATTTCTGGGTGTCTTAATGGAAGCTCAATCATCTCTCTAACTTTCTTAATCTCATTTGAGATGCCACCTATGTCCTCGTAAGTGACTTGTGGAACTCCACGCAGAGTTTCTCCTTTTTCGGCAATATGGAAAACAGTTTTTTGAGTTACCAAAACAGCATCAGCTGCTGGTGTTACTCCAATAACTTGAAAAGTCAAACGCCCACCAAAATATGGAACCATCACATTATCTCCTTTTATCAAAGGAACACTCTCTAAGGCATCTGCAAGGTATCTTTCATCTATGGGAGGAATTGCTTCTAGTGGCGCAACCACTACTTTTTCTGCAGCTACCGCCTTTATTTTTCTAACCGAAATGGTGTCACCAATTGCAATTCCTGAATTATTTCTTCCAAGTCCGTCAATTCTGATAATTCCTTTTCCTTCATCTGATGGATATAGAGGAAGACATTTTGCAACTGTTCTTCTTTTACCTTTAATTTCTATGACATCCCCTGTAGATGCGGTTAACGTATCCATGGAATCATAATCTATTCTAGCTACTCCTCTTCCAACATCACGCGTATATGCTTCGAGAACTTTGAGAGAAAGAGCATTTTGACTCATACTATGCAGCCTCAATTCTAATTTTTATACCTTTGCGGTAATTTTCAAAACTAACTCGTGCCTCTTGCGGTAATTTTCAAAACTAACTCGTGCCTCTTGCGGTAATTTTCAAAACTAACTCGTGCCTCTTGCGGTAATTTTCAAAACTAACTCGTGCCTCTTGCGGTAATTTTCAAAACTAACTCGTGCCTCTTGCGGTAATTTTCAAAACTAGCATGATACCACAAGCTTAAAATTCTCTTTGCGTAGGAAACGATCAACTTGGGTAAAAGACCATTAGTACGAAGACGCGGCCGTGGAGGTAACCAATTCAGATCTACATCCACTGGCAAAGTAGGCTCAAGAGCCAATTATCCACGTTTTCCATTGTCTGAACAACATCAGGGTGAAATAATTGATTTGATTCATGAACGTGGTAGAGAAGCACCATTGTCTAAAATTAGATTTGAAGATGGTTCTGTTTCATTCGTGCCTGCAGTTCTTGGAACTACTGTAGGTGCAACATTACAATTTGGATTAAAATCAAAAATTGAAAAAGGAAATGTCATTAGTGTTCAAAATATTCCTGATGGTACGATTGTATGTAATATCGAAAAACATTTTGGAGATGGTGGTGCTATTGTGAAGTCTGCAGGAACTAATGCAACTATATTTTCTCATGGTGATGATGGTGTAACTGTTAAACTGCCATCTGGAAAATTTGCTACTCTTAATCCAAAAAATAGGGCCATGATCGGTACCCTTGCTGGAGGTGGTGCTAGTGAGCGACACTTTATGAGTGCTGGTAACAAGTGGCGCAGTTTTAAAGCAAAAGGAAAGAAATATCCAATTGTGAGAGGTGTTGCTCAAGCAGCTTATGTTCACCCACACGGTGGTGGTCGTCACCAACATGTTGGTCAGAGTTCAACCGTTTCGAGAGATGCTCCTCCTGGTGCGAAGGTAGGTAGTATTGCTGCTAGAAAAACAGGTAGAGCTAGAATTAAAGAAAGAAAGTAGTTTTTACTTTAGCCTAAAATTGATTAATAGTATGCTGGATTAATTTTTTCATGCACAATCAACGTGTTAGGATTTTTGTAACTGGAAAAGTACAAGGTGTTTTTTTCCGTCAGTCACTGAAAGTAATGGCAAAGAAAAACAATGTTTTTGGTTGGGTTAGAAATCTCAAGGATGGTCGTGTTGAAGCTATTTTAGAAGGAGACGAAGAAAAAGTCAGCATGTTAATTGAATGGACTCATGGAGGGCCAGCTAATTCCCGGGTTGAGGATGTGCATATACGGAATGAAAAATTTAATGCAGAATTTTCAAAATTCGATGTTTTGTATTAATGAATATTTTCAAATGCATCTTTGATACTTTGACTAAATTCTGAAATTTTTTGTTCCTTTTTAATTTTAATAATTGTTATTGGGTCTTTTCGACTTTTTTGAATTTTAATTATGACTCCTTCATTCTCAGGTTCTACATCTACAAACCATCTGAATGTAATTGATTTACAAAAAACAACTCTGTGCATTCTGATGTCTTCTATCACTTTGTCTCCTAATGAGAAGCAAAATTCTCTAATTGAATCAAATAAAGGCAATACTGGACTTGGAATTTGTCTTTTAAAGTCCTCATAACTTCTCTTTTTTCCAAATGAGATTATTCCTTCCATATGATTACAAATTTGATTTTAATTATAAAGGTAGTAGATCTGTCGGTTCCAGTCTAGACGAATAGCCCCTTTTCAAGGCATACAAGATCCGCCACGTTGACGAGGAAGCGTGGATGCCCCACCTTAGGATTGCTCCCTCCCGGACCTCATCCCTTTCAATGGTTCGGTCTTAGAAGTTATCCCTTCGGATATTTCTAGTCCTGCAACCACCCGCCTCGGCGTGATTTCATTTCCGCACACCAAGCGGGAATTATCCTTCTAGAGATTTACCCAACAGTTGCTGATCTCTGCATATAGCCGGTTTCAGAATAGGGTACGGCTGGCACCCTGATCCTATCTACTACCGTTTTTCCTTAGAATTTATGTTATATTTGCATTAGGTTTGATTTTCTTTTAGTTTTAATACCGTGCTACAAACTGAGCATATGCCACTTGTACATTCATTTCCGCATTGTTCACATCTTCTTCTTTTTTTAGAATTTGAGTTTTTTACAATTTGTGATACTTTGAGAATTGACTGATACATGTTATTTTTAATGCCACTGTGCTGGGTTTCTAATGAATTTAGAAACTCACGAATTTCTGTTCTTATTCCTTCATTCATGTGGGGGCAGGGTTCTGATTGAAATGGCATGTCATTTGTAAATGCGTAAAAAACTATTTCGGATTCGTATATCTCACAAAACGGCTTTATTTTTCTTAAAGAATTTGTAGATGTGTCTGGATCCATCCATCCGATTTTTTTTGTGTCGCCTGAAAGCATATTTATCACAAACGTTTGTAATGTATCATCTAGATTGTGACCTGTTGCAATCACATCTGCACCTATGTCTTTTGCCGCATGTTCCATTGCACGTCTTCTAAGTGTACCGCAAATCGAGCATGACGATGTTTTTTCACCCTCTCTTAGTTCCAATGCCTCATCAAGTGTTAATTCAAACAGATCTTTGTAAGAATATACTTTATGTTCTACGTTTAATTCCTTGCAAATTTTTTCAACAATTTCCAATGCCTCATTTCTATATCCTGGAATTCCTTCGTCAATTGTAATTGCCTTTATTTTAAAACTGTGAGTTGATGCCATTTCATTAATGATTTTTAATAATGCTAACGAATCTTTTCCACCTGATACTGCAACGGCCACCAATTCGTTATGTTGAATCATATTGTATTTTGAAATGGTTTTAGCGGTTTTTTTTACAATTGATTTTGAAAAACATTCAGAGCACAGTTTTTCTCCAGAATATTTTCTGGTATATGCAGCTTGATTTTCACATCTATCACAAATCACATACTTGTGTACTCTTTTCTATTAATGATTCTTTAGGTAGTTTCCAGAATTCAACCTCTATTCATATTTATTTCAATTTCATAAATGGGTAATTTTGAAACATTAGTACATCTTTCATTATCTTGATTTTGATAAATTGAGTAAAAGGATATATGCTATTTTTTTCGGCGATCAATCTAATATGCATTCATGACAAACTGCTCTACCTAATGACGCATAACTGCATTTACTAGCATTTTCAATTGGAACTCCCCATCTTTCCTTTGGTTCTGAAAAGCAAGTATTGATATCTCCAACCCCAAATGCTGTATAGAAAAGGATTAGATCCTTATTGTCTTTAACAACCGTTGGTGCCATGATGCCCCAATTATCAAAAGCATCTGTCGTTCCTTTTGTCAATATAATCTTCTCGTCAGACCATGTATTTCCTTGATCTTCTGAAACTCTAATTCCTATTTTCTGATCTTTATGAGCTTCTCCGTTCCCACCTCCTGTGGTAGTGAACAAATAATTCTTCCCGTTGAATTCTGTAATTTCCATTATGTTGGTTCTTTTCAGTATTGGTTCAGACGATCTATCAATTAGGTTCAAATCAGAATCTAGTGTTGCTTTTCCCATACCTACTCCCTTGATAATGCCCGGATCTGTTGACTTGTCCAGAGGTATGTCTTCCTTTAATTCCAAACCGACATAATACACCTCAAAATTACCATTTCGGTAAATCACACTCGGTTCTTGCGTGTTCATATCAAAATGACCTATTGGGTTTCCAGGTATTACGGGTGCATCTCGACCATTGCGGTCAAATAATGCATTTTCAACCATCAGTTTTTGATATACTGTTTCTTCATTCAAGGTTAACGTTGCTGCCCCAATTTGGTATCGAACTCTGTTTTCGGGTGCATAAGCGCTGTAAAACATGACCAGTTCATCATCAACTTTGATGACATTTGCTGTTTCAATTTGTTGATCCCAATAATTTTTATCGTTTTGAATTACCGGAGTTGGTCTGAATTCCCATGTGAGTCCTTTGTCTGCGGAGAAAGCGTATCCAATTGTATACAATCCCTCATCGTAAAGATCACAATTAGAAAGATCAGCAGGATTATGTGAATATTGTAAGGATAACCCATCATTACAAAATGCATTTGAATAGAACAAGTGGTATCCTGATTCATCTTTTAGGACAAATGGATCTGATGTTGTTGTCGGAAGACCAAGCATGCCAGTACTGATAACAGAGACATCTGATGGCTCTTTAACAAAATTTAAACTTGAGTTATTTGCTTCACTTTCATTTTTTGCAGAGTTTCCAACAACAATCAAAAATAATATAACTAAAATTGCTGCAAACCCGACTGCGACAATTACTTTCTTCATGTCCAGAACTTAGGAAAATCCAGTATTATAATTTGCTATCTTTTTTAACGTATAAGATATGTCAGTCATTAATTGAGATGCATTTTTTATTTACATTTTTTCATCATTTTTATCTAAGCATTTTCTGATATTGGATATGATCAATTATGGTTTCAGTTTTAGAAATTTAATGTTTAAAAATTGTTTTCCAAGTCAAAGCCAATTCATATGGATATGAATTAAATTCACATTCTGTTGTAAAAACCAGTTCTAGATACACAATACGTTGTAGCCTGATAACAATCCGTGATATTTTAGGAATTATCTATATTGTAAACCATCCGGATTTCATGTATGATAAAGCAATGTTGAGGCCAAATAGGGCAAATGTAAATGCGTAAATTCCCCACATGATGATATTGACAGACTTCTCAGAAACTCTTTTATCGATTATAATGTAGATGAATTTCCCACCATCTAATATTGGCAGAGGGAGCATATTGATTATTCCGATGAAGAATGAAATCATCCATAACCATAACAAGAACATGGAAACATTTGGATCATTCCATTCTATGAAATTCAATACAGGAGTGTATGCAAATGAATTGTCTCTCATTATGCCTATTAGGCCTCTATCCGGATCATCGGGTGATGGCATCACTTCTAGTCCAAATTCTAATGCATTACTGTCCCTCAGTACCGAAATGGTAGCCGTTTCTCCTGGATTTAGGAGTGGAAAGTCTACTGGACTGTGAATCGGTATACCGTTAATTGAAGTGATAATGTCATTTGCAAGCAATCCCGCCTTTTCAGCTCCTGAATTCTCTATAATTGAAAGTACAAGTACTCCTTCGGGCTCTTCAAAAAATATTCCTAAAAGAGGTTCTGGTAATACCATTGCAAAAAATGGGTTTGTTAGTAACACGGCTCCTAACACCAATGCAAAAATTACATTTGATGTTGCTCCGGCGCCAATAACTCTCAATTTTGATATCTTTTTTGCTTTTTCAAATTCCTCTTCATCAGGTTCCACGAATCCTGCAAACATGGCAACAAAAATTGCAAAACCTCCTGTCTTGATTTTGATTTTTTCCAGTGCTGCAACTATGCCATGTGCACCTTCATGTATTACTAGGACTATTGGAATCGATAGTAAGAAATACGTGATTGCGGGTGCAGATGTTAATGTAACTCCAGGAATTAGTACCGTTAGTTCTGAGAATTCTGATTGCGCTACAAAAAAGTTTGAAACGTTATTTAGCAAAAACCAAAATGCAAATCCCATCATTATGAAACCTGCAACTACACTAACATCAGCAAATACCCTGATGAGTTTTCTCGTTCTACCGAGTAATCTGATTAAAACATCATTGACTCCCTTATTCTTGTAAACTAAGCTGTATGGTTTGATCTGAAAACCATATTTTTCAAATTTTAAAGCTTTTGCAACAACTACGACTATTATCCATGCCATTAAGACATAGATGATGTTATTTTGAGTAATAAAATCAAGATCCAAACTAATTGTTAATTTTTTTAAAGTACGGACATTTATCGGTTACTATGAAACCTGTTCTAATCCTCTCTACATATCCTACAAAAAAATCAATTTCTAAAATTGCTGTTGAACTCGTAAAAAATAAAACAGTTGCTTGTGTAAATATTTCCAAAATTTCTTCAGTATATTCATGGAAAAATAAAGTAGAGCAAACCTCTGAATACTTGGCAATATTCAAAACCATTAGAAAAAATAAAACTGTTCTTAAAAAGAAAATCAAAGAAACTCATCCATATGAGGTTCCAGAAATAGTTGAAATTGATACTTTATCTGTAAACCAGTCATATCTAAATTGGTTAGTACAATCTACGAACTAATATTCAATTGAATATCGTAATAAGGATACTATTCCACCTAAGCCTGTTACTCTTAAACCGATATCTGTAGAAGAATCAACACTGTAAATTTTTACACCGTTATTTTCTAATTCGTTAAGAAAATCCATAATTTCCTGTTCATCATTATCCTGAATAATTTTGTCAGAAAAAACCACAGATTCTACTGCTCCCAATTTATTTGCGTGAAATGTCTCATTGTGGCCCATGGTGAATTTTTTGCTTTTTTGATTTGCAAGTACCATCACTTCATCAATAATTGATGAGACCTTGGCTAACTTGCTGTCTGACATTATTTCTTGCATTGTTTTTGATTTTGTAAAAATATAAATTCCGTCTTCTCCTCCTGAATCAATTCCTTCTACAACTTGGATTTTAGATTTTTGTATCTTTTGTGATTTTTCAATAAAATTGGCGAATCTTTTTTTTGTTTCACCCGGACCAAAAATAATTACTACATCTTCTTTCTTGAAAATGGTTAGTATGGCTTGATGCACTTTTTCAAAAAATTTCTCAATATTGAAATTAGTTTTGTATCTTTTTCCTCCTGAGCCAGAATAAATGTTTGGCATAAATTCTAAATGTGTTCCCCTGAGTCTTGCGATTCCGCTATCACTGGTATCTATTGCAACCATTACAAAACCCATTTGCTCATTACTTGATTCTAAAAGTTTTTTTTCTGCTAAAGACCATTTTTTCTTTGATATAGTTATTCCATCATTGAATTTTAAGATAAATGAATGATGTGAACCGTGAGGTACAGATTCATTACTTGATTCAAAAATTGTTCCACCTATTCTTAATCTATCCAATACATCATCCAGTGAGATTTTTTCTATCATCAGTGAAATTCTGACTTTGATCCTTTCTCCTTTATCTGGTCTGGAATAGTCTTTGTCTTGTTTTAGAACTCTTGTAGTGTCACCAACCACTCTGTCATTTTTTTTAATTACGCGACGTAAGTTCAAAAGATCTTCGGAATCTTCAGGTATGACTGAAATTGAATTCTCATCTATTACTTTGATTATCATCGTATTGTTTTCCTAATCTATAAAAAATAGAGTTTAACTTGTTGTTTCTTCAGATTTTTTCTTCAGATAACTCTCAACCCAATCCAAAGTAAGAACACCTGCTTCAGCTAAATTCGTAAGAGAGTTTGATGAAGCATCTCCGCTCACTTTCCCATTATTTCTCTTAATTTGTCTCCATTTTAGAGATGTGTTTCCACTTTTTGAATTGTAAATAATCCCTAAAACATCCCTTCCATTGACGAATGTGATGTCTCTGATTTTCTTTAAAGTAACTTTATCAGCTGCTTCTACGTATATGGCTCCAAGATTGTCTTCTCTTTCAGCAAAAACTTCAAAATCATCCAAATAGCTTCTTGGTGCATATGATTGGCATGTACTAGAAATTACAAACCTTCTAAAACTTTCTAATGATGCTGGAGTGTCAATCGTTACCATTTTTAATGATTAAGCTATTAGCCATTTATCAAGCTTCTTGAAAGACTCAATAGGAATACGCATAAAATATGGTTTACGGGCAGTGATGTACCTATCCCTTTGATTGATGATGAGGATCTTGAGTTCTGAGCCTGTCTTAGGATTTTAATTGATGAAATTGACCAAAAATATATGAAGTTTTTAACTGAGTATCTGACATTTAAAGTAAAAACTCGAAGAGCCTTTGTCAATATTACTCCTGATGTAAAAAATTTAGTCGTAAAAAGCAAAATCAAAGAGGGATTATGTCTTGTAAATGCAATGCACATCACGGCGAGTGTTTTCATAAATGATAATGAATTAGGTTTGCATAGTGATTATGAAAAATGGCTAGAAAATTTGGCACCACACCAACCAATTTCCCAGTATGAACACAACAACACTGGTGAGGATAACGCTGATGCTCATCTTAAAAGACAAGTAATGGGAAGAGAAGTAGTAGTTGCTATCACAAATGGTAAATTGGATTTTGGACCTTGGGAAGAAATTTTCTATGGAGAATTTGATGGAAATAGATCAAAAAGAGTTTTAGTCAAAATTATTGGCGAGTAATCATCCGAAGTCTGCGTCACGCTTTTGACTCTGTGATTCATTCTTTCGTGCTGCTTCTCTATATTCATCATCGTGATTTTGTGGTCCATGTCCACATTTAACACACGCAATTTTGAATCCGTCATCATTTTTCTCATATGTTTCACAACCACAGAAACATGCCATGTTAGATAATGCGCCTCTGAGAAGATATATCTTTTGGGATGAAAATTTTCATTTAAGCTGATTTACAGCATTCGCCCATTGGAATTTCATGATCATGAGGACATTTTCTTGGATGTTTTAACATTACACAAAGTGCATCTGTAAACTGTTTGTTCATGTGATGTTCTATTCCACATACCATTTCCTCATCGATTTCTACTTTAAGTGCACTATCCATAAGAACTTCTAACAATCTGCTGTTTCTCATCATGCTTGCCCCTATCCTTTCCCCCTCTTCTGTGAGCCTTACGCCGGCTTTGTTGTAGTTTACAAGATTTTTATCGTTTAATTTTTTGAGCATTTGAACGACGCTTGGTTGTCTAATGTTGAGCATCTTTGCAATTGTACTGATTTTTACTTCTTCTCCTCTTTCTTTGATGTGCCATACTGCTTTGAGATACATTTCTACGTGTTCAGCTTCTGCCGTTCCTACAAACAGAACTTCATCGTTAAGGATGTCCATACTAAGCCTTCTTTGAATCTTTTAATAAATATTCAAAGTATTGGCGTGCAAATCCTGCTAGGCCTGAGTGGTCCGCCCAAATTGCGACAATTTCTGAAGAATGAATTCCTCCCATTTCGGGACCTAGTAAAATCACAACATATCTTTTATCAGAAATTATGCCTCCTCCAAACAGTCCTTTCTTAATTTTCACTGTCGCGACTCTTTTGATAGACTTGATTGATTCTTTATCCATTTTATCTGAAGTCAAAATTGTAATGTTCACGCCTTTGTCATGCAGTGATCTTAGTTTTGGTAATGCTTGCTTAACTAAATCTACTCCTGCTTCAGGTAATGCGATCATTACCTCATTCCTACAGCTATCTACCATTTCTAAAATTTTAGCGGCGATGTTTACTGTTCCTGATAGAACCCATATGTCTGGTCTTTCACTGGTTCCACTTTTCTCATACAGTGGAACCAGTTCATTTAGAATTACATTTTGATTCTGTGAAAAGTCATTCTCCATTTTTTGTTTTGTGGTTTCTAATCCTGTAGATGGTGACTTTGCAAAATATTTTGTTGGTCTTGAGTCATCCGAACCTATCCATCCTTTATCTTCTAATGTTCCCAACACTTCGTAGATCTTTGAGTATGGCACTCCTGATTTTTGACTAAGATCTGATGCTGTGATTTCTCCTGATTTGAGTAATGCTGAAAATGTCCTGATTTCATAACTTGTCAGACCTATTGTTTCCAAAGCCTTTCGTGTTTTATCAGATATACTCATATGCGATCTAATCGATCAGTTTTGATATTTAAACCAAGTATGACTACTTCCTAAATTCCACACGGGGCCAAGTATGAAATGCATTATATACTAATTCAGAAAAATCATCAATGTAAACATGGCACTAATTCAGATATCAAATCAAACAACTAAAAATCTAGGTAAAAAGTCCACAATTAGATTCACTCAAAGCATATGTCCAGATTGTAATATGATCCTGGATGCTGAAGTTTTTGAGCGAGGAAATCAGGTTTTCATGTCAAAAGTTTGTCCAACTCACGGTGAGTGTGAGGAATTGTATTTTGGTTCTTATGAAATGTACAAGAAATTCAGTACCTATTGGATGGATGGCAAAGGTGCTCATTCTCCAAATGTGATGATTGACAAGTGTTCATGTCCAAATAACTGTGGTTTGTGCTCTAACCACTTGTCACACAGTGGATTGGCAAACATGATTGTAACCAATAGATGTGATTTGACATGTTGGTATTGTTTCTTTTACGTAAAGAAAGGTCTTGAAGGTGCTTACATGTATGAGCCTGATCATACACAAATTAGAGGTATGATGAAGACTTTGAGAGCTGAAAGGCCAATTCCTGGTAATTCGATGCAAATTACTGGTGGTGAACCAATGCTTAGAGAAGATATTGCAGATGTTATTAAAATAATGAAAGAAGAGGGTGTTGATCATATTCAAATGAATACTAATGGTATCCGACATGCAATGGATCCTGAGGCTGCTAGAGAAGTAAGACTCGCTGGATGCAATAACCTGTATCTTTCCTTTGATGGTGTTACTGCAAGAACAAATCCTAAAAATCACTGGGAAATACCATATGCTCTTGACAGTTGCAGAAAAACAGGAACTACTGTGGTATTTGTTCCAACAGTAATCAAATCAATTAATGATCATGAATTAGGTGGAATTATTCGATATGCTCAAAAGAATATGGATGTAGTACATGCTGTTAATTTCCAACCAGTGTCACTGACAGGTAGAATGGGCAAGTCTGAACGTGAAAAATATAGAATTACTGTACCTGATTGTGTTCAAAGAATTGAAGAACAGACAAACGGTGAAGTAACTGTTGATGATTGGTTCCCAGTCCCAAGTTGTATGCCTCTAACAAATGTAATTGAAGCATTTTCAAGCAAACCCAAGTATGAATTATCAATTCACTTTGCTTGTGGTGCAGGAACGTACATCTTTGAAGATGCAGACACAAAGAAGTTTGTTCCATTGACAAAGTTCTGTGATATACAAGGAATGTTAGAATTATTTGAAGATAAAGCCGAGGAAATTCGTTCTGGTAAGAACAAGTATTTCACAATGCTTGAGGTTGTAAGAAAACTCAAGGGATTTGTTGATACCAAAAAGCAACCCGCAGGATTGGATCTAGCAAAAATGTTTGGTAATATACTTATGAAGAGATCCTTCGATTCGGTTGGTTCATGGCATGTTAAAGGATTATTCCTCGGAATGATGCACTTCCAAGACAAGTATAATGAAGATCTTGAAAGGCTACAAAGATGTGATATTCATTATGTCACTCCTGATCTTAGGATTGTACCATTCTGTGCATTCAATGTTATTCCAGAGTGGTATAGAGATAGAATTCAAAAGAAATACTCTATTACCGTTGAGGAATGGGAAGAGAGAGAGGGTGTTAAACTCGAAGACGGTCTATACCGTGGTCTCATGAGACGTGGCGCAGGTGATGAGCTTGCCGCTGGTTGTGCAAAAAGCCAGATGTTCCATGATGCGTCACAAGCAACAATGTAGGTCTAATTTTTTAAAACCAATATTTTGTTATAAAGAGTAATAATTGTTCTATGTTGTAGTGTGACTTGTTGGCAGTGCAAACCAGTTTGTTAAAAATTGGATCTTTTAGTTTTGGTGTAAAGCATCTTCTAGTAATTGCAATCTTAATTCTGTCATTTTCAACATCTTTTATGATTCGATCTCAAAATACTGATTATGGATTTGAATTGAATGAATTTGATCCCTTCTTTAATTTCCGTGCTACTGAATACATTGTCGATAACGGTCTTCTTGAATATTTTGATTGGCATGATGCAAAAAGTTGGTATCCAAATGGAAGAGACGTTTCTGCAACTTCTCAGGTGATGCTTCATGTCACAGCTGCTGTAGCTTATGAGGTATTTGGAGGAAATTCAAGCCTGTATGATTTTACTATAATATTTCCTGCGGTAATTGGCTCGCTAACAGTATTTGTAATATTTGCGTTGGTTAGACTATTTGGAGGTGTCACTGCTGGACTATTCGCATCCATGCTGTTTGCAATATCACTTCCAATAATTTTGAGAGGCACTGCTGGATGGTTCAAATCTGAGCCTCTGGGAATTTTTTACGGTCTGTTGGGATTGTATCTGTTTTTGAGCGCAATAAAATCTGACAAGAAAAAAATCACTATGTCGAAAATTATTCTTGCTGGTATAGTGATGAGTTTTGGACTAGCATCATGGGGAGGAAATCAATTTTTAATAATGCCCATCGGATTCTTTATTCTATCTCTACCTTTTGTTAGAAAAGATCACAAACTATTATTTTGGAGCATTCCCCTTTTTACACTAACATTTCTTTTAGTAACTGGTTTATTTGAAAGGCCTGGCCCAAATTTTGTATTTGGTCTGGGAGGATTCTCGTTGATTCTTCCGACTGTGTTCTTGGTAACATGCATGCTTGTTCAAAAAATGAGTAAGGAAGAAAATAAAGTCAGAAATGGTCTAATTCTGTTAGTCTCTGTAATCCTGATTGGTTCCTTTTTTGTTATGTCAAGCGCTGAATCCGACCTTTTATCTTTGCCAAGCTTCAGGTATCTGAATGCAATAAATCCTTTCCTAACAACTACCAATCCTTTGGTTGATTCAGTTTCAGAACATGCAACCACAACCATTTCGCAATCGTTTTTCTTACATTCTGTCATGATGATTTTTTCGGGTCTTGGAGTTTGGCTTATGTTAAGTAAGAAAATGCATGATGACAAAATTTCTGTAAAGAATGACATGAAAGCATTCGTGTTGATAATGGGCATGATGGGAGTGTATGTTAGCTCTGCTTTTATCCGATTGGAAGTGTTTGCATCAATCTCGTTAATAATTCTCGGTTCAATTGGTTTGTCATACTTGACAGCAGAAATTTTCAAATCAATCTCGTTGCAAAAGAATAACTTTTCACTAAAAATCTCATATGTTGTAATCATTGTGCTTTTATTTATGATTCCACTTACGTTTCCCGCTGATGCAAACTGGATTAACGCTGTTAACATTCCTCCAACTATACAAAACGGAGGAACCGTGTATCCAGCAGGTGACGATTGGTTAGAAACCCTGGAATGGATTAAAGTGAATACTCCTCAGGATGCAGTTATTGTATCATGGTGGGATTATGGGTATTGGATCACTACGATGTCTGATAGAACAACAGTAGCTGATAATGCCACAATTGACTCTATACAAATTAAAAACATCGCAAAAATTTTCCTCAATCATCCTGATGAGGGTTGGAAAATGCTTCAGGAAATGAATGCTGATTATGTGGTTGTATTTGTTGCCGCTCAAAATTTGGATGTGGATCATGAGGGCAAACCACTGTATTTGTTGGGAGGTGGGGGTGACGAATCCAAAAAACAATGGTTTATGCGTATAGCTGAAGTCCCGCTATCAAAATACTTGTATTCAGATGGAATGAGCGGTACAGATTATTTTTGGAATGAAACACTGCTTGGAAAAATGATTCCATTCACAACCTTGGCATACCATAATTTTCAAAATCAACAACAATCTGAGATTTTCATTCCTGGATTTTCTGAAATCACTGTTAAAGAAATAAAATACTATTCTGAAGATGATCCTCTCAAACTTGTATACGCTTCTTCTAGTTTCGTCAATGAAAACAGTGTGCCTGTAACTGGAGTATTTGTTTATAAAATCAATGAGAATTATCTGCCTTCAGAACCGTAGAATTTTTTATATAAAAAACCTCTTAAATTTGTCTAAGTGTTATTTTTTGAACCAATTCATTATCATTTTTTTGTAGGTTTGAATTCTGTCTGTGAACTGAAATATTTATTGAGAATTTTTTCAATTGACTTGCAGGTTGTTTTAAAAATACATAAAACTTGTAATTTTTTACAATAATTCAAACACGATTAATGTATATGCATTAAAACACAATTATTCTGTTGATGTATTTTGGATGAAAATAAAATAAAAATGATCGTAGTTATTCCTGCCAGAAACGAGGGCAAATTTCTTGATTCTACCTTGGATGCTTTAAAAAAACAGACTTTTCCGTCATACCGAATATTAGTTGTCAACGATGGATCTGTTGATAATACGTCCCAAATCGCAAAAAATTTTGATGTTGATGTGATAGATCTTCCAGATCGAGGATTTAGGGCCACAGGCATGCCCATCTTAGCTGATGTAATCAATAAGGGACTAGAAAGCATAATCAATGATGAATGTAAGTACATCATGATTTTGGGATCTGATCACATTCTTTCAAATGATTACGTTGCAAAAATTCTTGAAGTGATGGAACAAGACAGGTTAACTGTTGTTGCTTCAGGTATCATAAGGGGAGAATCTCAAAGAGAAACATCTCCTAGAGGTTCCGGTCGAATAGTAAGATACGACTACTGGAAAAAGTTTGGATTAAGATATCCCTCTGGATACGGGTTTGAAAGCTATATTGTTTACAAAGCATTGGTTGATCGCTATAATGTTAGAGTCATAAGAAATGCTGATAGTTGGTCACAAAGGCCTACTGGAAAAACTACAAACTATGAAAATTATGGAAAAGCTATGAGATCCTTGGGATATCATCCATTATATGCAATTGGGAGAATTGTTTTTACATTAAAACACAATCCTAAAAATTCATTTCAAATGGCATTGGGATATCTAAGTCATAATGAAGAAAAATATGATATCGCATCCAAGGTACACAAATTTCAATCTGAACTAATTAAGAAGAAAATAAAATTGATTGTCAGAAATAAATTGTAGAATTTGATGAAATGTCAAAACCTCACTTTTCGTTCAATCCTTTTCCATCTTCAATTTGTTTGAGCATTTTTCTAAAGTCTTCTAGCTCTTCTTTAGATGCTTTTCCCGTTTGAGCATCAAGTAACACACGAATCATTTTTGCAAACAATGGATTTTGTCTTAGTGTGACGTCTAAATCCACCTTCAATTGAGATTTTCTGTGCCATATGCCAAGAATTATTGCGATTGGTATGTATAGTAAAATGAAAAGAATTGAAAACATTCCCAAATTTCCCATGATGTCATCCAGAATTGGTATACGTTCTATGAGCAATCTGTGTGATATCAAAATAAAATTTCCTAATGATAACAGAAAGATTAGATAATAGCTGTGACCTTGCCTAAACTCAAACCATCTTCTTCTAACCCACAACTTATCCATATCACAATTCCGTATTATCAATAATTTATATCGTTTTTAAATTTATTATCAACAAAACTTCTTTCTTTTTTTGATTGTTATTGTGTATTAATTGATTTATTGTGTTTCATCTTTACTTCTGAAATCCTTGATTTGATTGTGTATAAAATAATTAAATGAGTAATATGACTTCCAAAAAAACCAATATAGATAACAAAATTTTTTAAAGAATTTTTTTTGATAATATCTTATTATTAAAATGATTTTTAGTTTTTTCATCTTTTTAAAATTATATTTCTGCAAAACTTACGTTCATACTTCTGAATTAGCTAAATTAAGATCAACTGGCTACTCTTGAATCAATCTTTTCTTGATGTATTCAATAGCGTTAACTGGAGTAGGATCAATTTCTAATTTTACTGCGAGATAGATGCTTGCATAGTCTAAAAGATAGATCAAACAAATGATTTTTGTAAGGATGTTTCCCTCTTCACTGGCAATTTCTTTAAAATTTATATTTTTTTTATTAAAAAATTCTTTTAAAATTTCCCATCGTTCTTTCGTTTTTTCATAATCATCTTGTCCTCTGATTAGTATTGGCTGAAAGTTATTTTGTTTGTCCCATGTCACAATTCCATTATGACATGACTCAATCACATCTTCTACCACCGCCTGGATTTTGGAATTTTCTTGAAGAGAATTTTTAAATCTTATCGCAACGGGTTCTAGTCCCCATGGGTAGTATATTACTGGAGAATTATTAATCCATTCTGATATACGAATTGCAGGATTTTCTTTTGAAATTCTTTTAGAATTGATCTTCTGAGATATACTTTCCATTTTTTTGATAGATTCTAAGATATCCTTTTCCTCAATTGGAATAATTGGTTTTAAAACATGCAGCATTGCATATAGAAACGATGTAAACGATGTTCTTGGCGAGTGATATTTTTTGATATTTCTATGAGGTATGTTTTTCTCTAGACATATCTCCTTTATTTTCCCTCCATCTGAAAAAACAATAATCTTTGAATTTATGCTGATTGCATGTTCCAACATAGAAATGGTTTCAATGGTGTTCCCAGATATGCTTGTGATCACTACTACAGAATCACTGGTAACTGTTTTTGGAAGATGATATCCCTTGACAACCGTCACATGAGTACTTGTTTTTGATAAAATCGCCGAAAAAATATCACCAATTGCTCCAGAGCCTCCCATTCCTGCAAAAACAATATGCGAGCATTTTTCATCTTTAATTTGTGGCTGATCTGAAAAATAACTTTCTTTGGCAATCTTAGGCCACATGTCGTATACCTTGTGCATTCCTTGAGAATCAAACTTTTCTAATGATGCAAGATCAAGCAATAATCTGCGTTACATTTTTGGTGATATAACAGTTCAATTGAATCAAAGAAAGTCATTTTAAATATGGCTGAAATATTTTCTATTCATGGCTGGTGATGCAATTATTGACTCCCCTCTTAGGACTGTAGAATGGAAGAATAATAAAGTCATAATGATTGATCAGACGAAACTACCAAATGAACTTGTGTTTGTCGAATATGATGATTTTAATCAGGTTGCTACTGCCATCAAAACTCTGGTAGTTCGTGGAGCTCCTGCAATTGGAGTTTCTGGTGCATTTGGTTTGGCGTTAGCTGTTTTACAAAGTAAAGCAACATCAAAAGAAGAACTGTTGTCTGAGTTAGAAGATGCAAGAAAAATTCTTTTTGCAACTAGGCCTACCGCAGTAAATCTGGGTTGGGGATTAGAACAAATAATGAATGTTGCAGAGAATGGAAATTCGATCGATCAAATTCGAGAATTGGTAATTTCTAAAGCTAAACAAATGGCAAATGATGATATTGAAATTAACAAATCTATGGGTAAGAATGGTTCAGTTCTTTTTGAGAACGACGACACAATCATGACTCATTGTAATGCGGGTGCGTTGGCTACAGTGGCTTATGGAACTGCTTTGGGAGTAATTAGAGCAACTAGGGAAACCGGAAAAAATGTCAAAGTTATTGCCACTGAAACCCGACCTATTCAACAGGGTTCTCGATTGACAGCATTTGAACTAAAGCATGATGGTTTTGATGTTAGTTTGATTCCCGATACTGCAGTTGGATACTCGATGGCAAATGGACTTGTCAACAAAGTGGTAGTCGGTGCAGATCGAATTGTAAAAACCGGTCATGTTTTTAACAAAATTGGAACCTATCAGGTAGCTACCATGGCCAAACAGCACGAAATTCCTTTTTACGTTGCTGCGCCATTATCCACGATTGATATGAAAACCAAGGCAGAAGATGTAATAATTGAGATGCGAAAAGGGAGCGAGGTTACTGGTGTTGGTGAGAAAAAAACAGCTCCTGACGACATAAACGTGATTAATCCTGCTTTTGACATGACTCCTCCTGGATTGATTTCGGGAATAATTACCGAAAAGGGTGTGGCAACTGCGCCATTTGAGGAATCACTAGAAAAATTATTTCAAGCTAATTAATAGAAAGTTTTTATTGTTTTTGAAACTGCAATCTACAATATGAGTACTGTTTCTCCACAAGCCATTGAGGAATCACTAAAACAATGCATGGATCCTGAAGTCCCTCTTAATATTGTGGAAATGGGGCTAATCTACGGAATAGATGTAACTGAAAACAACGATGTGAATATCAAAATGACGATGACCACTCAGGGTTGTCCACTACACGAAACATTAGTTCAGGACGCAACAAGATATGCCAAAAAGGTTCCTGGTGTGAATAATGTGAAAATAGACATTGTTTGGGAACCTGCATGGTCAATGGATAAAATGACTGAAGAGGGAAAAATTAAGATCAAAAACATGGGTGCTAATATGAATACTCCTGCACCAATTAATTATGAAACGGCATTGCCTCAGGGTGTTGGCAAACTAGTCCAACAAGAAGACGGTTCAATGGTTTTAGCAAATGAACATGAGCAAGGCTTTATGGTTAATCAGGCAATTGTAGATTTTTGGAAATCATGCAATGGGGAGCGAAAGGTGACAGAACTTGTTCAAGTATTTGCGCAGCAAACAGGTTTGCAAAGAAATCAAGTAGAAAAAGAGGTGATGCAATTGTTACAACAGTTACGTGACGGTGGTTTGATTGCAATTGCGGGTCAACCCAACACTCCGAATGTTGAATTTAAGAAATAATCTTAAAAGACGTAGTTAGAATTTCCACCATCAAAGTTTATTGTTGTTCCTGTTAGATATTTTATATCGTTTTCAATGACTGCTTTCACAAAATTCCCAATCTCTTCGGGTTTTCCCAATCTCTTCATTGGTAGTGTTTTTTCAAATTCCTTAACATTTTCTATCAATTGTTGAGTTCTGTCTGTGTTGATTGGACCTGGCGCTATGTTGATGCAGTTGATGTTTCTTTGAGCATATTCCTTGCTCAACACTTTGAAAACTTCTGCAAATGCTGCTCTATATGCTGAAGAAATTATTAATTTTTCGTTTGGTTCTTTTATCACGTTTGAGCTTATCAAAAATATGAATCCTCCATCGTTGACTTTTATTTTTTGTAGAATTATGCAAAATCCCAAAAATAGTTGGTTGTGATATCTGTTCCAATCGTTTTCGGTAATGGTTGAGAATGGCTTTGGATCTGGTCCTCCCGTATTTAGAACTAGGATGTCTGTTTCATCGTGTTCATCTAAAAATTTTTTTACGCTGTTCAAGTCAGAAGTGTCGATATTATCTTTAGATGCTGCAAAAACATCAACCTGCATTGTGGCAAGTGAATCGGAAATTGCTTTTCCTATTCCTCGTGAACCTCCAAGAATAATGGCTTTGGTCATCTGTTTTCTCAATAATACTAGATGATTAAATTTCTTTTATCTCTGTTATTGAACCTAAAACTGAATCCATTTGTATGATTGCTTTTTTTTCATTCCATCCTAATGCAACATACCAATCCCCTGCATCTTCATGATACTTTGTCTCAAGGGTTTTGATGTCTTCTGGTCTGATGTTGTATTTTTTTACAATACCTGAGATAGATAGTGCGATAGCATCCTTTTCTTTTTCTAGACGCCTTTTCATCAATCCGATTCCTGGACTCATACCATACGTGTTTTGTCTCATTTAATATAGTTAATTCGAATGGTTTCATTCACGTTCAAGAATTTCCATTTTTATGAATTACTATGTTTCAAATAACCCAATTTCAAAAGAAACAAAGTGAAATTAAACCAAATTCTCTCCAATTCTATTTTCGGAAAATCTGGCACCATGGTTTCATTGGTATCGATTCTGGCGGTTATTGGCCCTATTGTTATTGTATCTGCAGGATTTTGGGATGCGATTTCGCATCTCCAGCAAGAACCCGAATTTTTCTGGAGTCCTTCACACATTGTGGTTTATTTTGGAGTCGCTATCACTGCATGCGCTGCTATTGTTGGTTGTATCTTATTGTTTAAAAAATCAGTACGTGGTTCACTCAAAACAGGAATTAATCTTGTTATCATTGGTTCTGTAATTCAGATCATTGCAGGTTTTGGTGATTCTTTGTCTCATGATCTCTTTGGAATCGATGGATTAATTTCGTGGTCGCATCAACCCCTTGAATTTGGTTTAGTACTGGCCTCATTAGGTTCTGTTCTGATACTGAAAAACAGAGAATATACCAAACTCAAAACTTTTCTTCCTTTCTCAATTACAGCTTTCTTGTTTTTTACTACGTGGTTGATTTTTAATTTGGTTTTGGTTTTTGGACATACCGTACAATGTATTCAGATCTACGAAATATTTGCCTCAGGTTGTTCAATCCTATAATTTTTTATTTTAAAATATGATGCAATTATGATTATGATTGCACCCACAAATGTAATTATTCCTGATGGATACATTTTTTGTGAATTAGTATTGCCAAATTCCATCTGAATGTTTATAGGTTCTTTTGAAACGTTGGAAATTTTTAATGTGTACATGCCTGTTTGAGTGAAATCAAAATACCCTACTGACATTTTCGTCTGAATTTTTTGTTCTTGTATTATGCTGTTTTTTGAATCTAGTACTTGAACAAATATTTCATTTCCGGAAAATTCTGGCATATAAAATTTGTAATATCCTATATCTGTACCCACAAACTCTGTTTTCGTTTCAAACGAATTTAATTTTTCCAACAATATTGAATCATATTTTTTTTCGGTTTCGTTAAAAATTAATGATGTCCAAATGACTCCTATAATCAACAATGCCAGCCCAATTTTTAACGCCGAATTCTTCATTTTATCAATAGAAAAATCGTTTGCTTAATAAGATATCTCAGGACTCGGAGGGCTTCGATCCCTCGACCTAGCGGTTCGAAGCCGCTCGCACTATCCAGACTGTGCAACGAGTCCAAACAAGTAAGAATTTAACGGGCCTAAATATCTGTCTAGATGCTTTGAAGGTATCAAAAAAAGTAGTAGGGGTAGAATACGCTATTAGAGATATTGTTTTAGCTGCTCGAGAGGTTGAACAAAAGGGCATGCAAGTTGACTATCTGAACATTGGAGATCCTGTCCAGTTTGGATTTCAACCTCCTGACAATGTCAAACAAGCTTTGATAACCGCCGTAAACAACGGTGATAATTTTTATTCGTCGTCCGAGGGTTTGTTGGAGTTAAGACAGGAAATTGCCAAAAAAGAAAACGCTAAGGGATTGTCCATCACTGCAGATGACATCCTAATTACAAATGGTGTTTCCGAGGGTCTTGATATGGTGATTTCTTCAATTGTTGAAGAGGGCGATGAGGTATTGTTGCCAGGACCATATTATCCACCATATGCTTCGTATGTCAGATTACACGGAGGAATACCCGTAGAATTCGGTGTTGACTTGAATAATTCTACTCCGGATATAGATGACATAAAGTCCAAAATTACCTCAAAGACCGTTGCCATTTGCTTAATTAGTCCAAATAATCCCACAGGCGTTGTTTTCAATGAAAATTCTCTTAAAAAACTCGTTGATGTCGCAAATGAACATAATCTGTACATAATTTGTGATGAAATTTATGATCAAATAATATTCGATGACAAGTTTGTCGGAATTGGTAAAGTTGCAGGAAATTCCCCTGTAATCGTGTTAAACGGATTTTCAAAAGTCCATCTGATGTCTGGTTGGAGAATAGGATACATTGCATTCAACAACTCTCCTCAGCTTCGAGAGTTACGTGAGCATCTACCTAAGTTAGCTAGAGTAAGGATTGCAACAAGTCTTCCAGTGCAATATGCCGCATTAGAGTCTCTTCGTGGACCTCAAGACTATGTACATGATTTTGTTTCAGAAATTAAGAAGCATAGAGATCTAGTTGTAAGGAGAATTAATGAAATGCCCGGCCTGTCATGTCCAAATCCTAAAGGTGCATTTTATGCATTTCCAAAAATTGAAGATAACAGATTTGGAAATGACAAAGAATTTGTTACAAAGCTACTTGAACAAAAGGGAGTACTTACAGTTCACGGTTCTGGATTCGGCCAACAATATGGAAATGGTCATTTTAGGCTGGTCTATCTTCCAAATCTTGAGACTTTGGATTCTGCAATGAATAAAATCCAAGAATTCGTTAGTCAATAATTCCAAACTGTAAACTTTTTTGGAATTATTTCTATTATGCAATCTGTATCGTTTAATAGTTCAATTGCAGATTTACCATCCAAAGACTCAAAGTATCGTAAAAGAATCTTTTTCGCAATAGTCTTAACTTTGTTTTCTTCTAAAATTAGATTTGCGTTTCCTTTGACCAAAACACCGTAAATATTTGGAGCGTTAATTCCAACATCTATGCAGCATGAGACCTGACTGTTTTTCTTTACATTTTTTGCTTTTGCCGTTTTTGTGTTTGTCCCAATGTAGAATTTCTTTCCGCTGTATCTGTACCATACAGGTACGATGTGTGGAACTTTATCTCCATCAACTGTCGCTAGTCGTAAAATCTTTTGATCTTTTAGAAATTCATCCCTTTTGGTCATTTTTCCTAAATCCTAACAATACCATGAATATCCCAAATCCGATCATCGCAACAGAAACCTTTTCGTTTGTGAATTCACTATTGTACAAAAATTCCTCCACAAAATCTATTCCCCATATCAACAATTGCTGAATAAGCACCGTTCCACCCATCACACAAAAAAGCACTCCGATCGCAGAAAACCAATTCCTGCCTCGTCTGTAGTGTTCGTGACTCATGATAAGTGATAAAGTGGACTTAGATAATTTTGATGCCCGGATTCTTTATCTTATTTCTAATCATTGCATTCAGTAGCAATGGTGTACACATTTCTGCAAGATATGACAATTCTATTGGGCCTAAGTAAATAGATCTTAGTCCTTTGATCTCATCGATTAGACTATTCACTACTCCAACAGACTCTTTGTCATCTCCACAAACAAAGATATCATAATCAAGAGATAGTGTTGGGTTGATCAGTTTTTTTTCAGAGATTACATGAAATGCTGAAACGAGTTTTGATTTGTCTTTCATATGTTCTGAAACTAGTTTGTATGAAAATGGCTTGTCATCTTTAATCGAAACACATTCGAATCCAACATCTGTTTTTGTCATGGGTACAATCGGAGATACGACAACACAACTGTCCTTAACTTCAGATAGAATTCCAGAGCATACCGAATCAATATTTTCATATGGAATTGACAATATCAAAACATCACTTTCTTTTGCAACTGAAACATTGTCATTTCCAGAAATGCTTCCCTTAATTTCACCAAAAGCTTCTTTTGCAAGATTTGTATATTCTACCGCTGACTCAGATGCTCTTGCGGCATCTCTAGAGCCAACAATCACGTCATTGTTTTGAGACCATCTAAGGGCAAATCCTTTTCCCATTCCACCAGTCCCTCCGATTATTCCAACTTTCATGACTACCTGTCTGTCAATGTTATTATTATCTCTATTTAAAATCGGTTCAAATTGGGACAGATTATTTTTCTTAGACATGGTCAAGCAAAAAACAACACTGATAGAGTGTTGGCAGGACGAACAGAAGGCATTCCATTGACCGATATAGGAGTCAAACAAGCAAAGCACACTGCTGAGCTGCTTGAACACATGAACATTTCCGCAATCTACTCAAGCCCAATTCAAAGAGCAAAGCACACTGCAGAGATCGCTGGTCAGCATAATTCCGTTGACGTTACAATTGATGATCGGTTAATTGAACTGGATATGGGAAAATTTACTGGAATGCCATATGATGAAATTATTAACAGTCATGGTAATGTCTTCATGAAATTCTACAATGGAGAGCTAGAAATTGCTCACAATGGCGTAGAGACCTTTTTTGATGTTAAAAAACGAGTTTTGGGCATTGTCGATCATGTTATAGATAAACATCCTGATGAAAACGTCGTACTTGTTACTCACATGGATCCAATCAAGGCAATGCTTTCTACAATAGTGGATTTGTCTGCTACGAATCTATTTGAGTTGATTATTGCAAATGCCTCTTTGAATATATTCAGAGAAAAAGATCAAAAATTCTCTCTATCTGGACTGAATGTGATGCATCCTTCGCGATTCGATCAGAACTGGTAATTAGTAATCTTGAAAACCCTTAAATAGAAATTAAAGTCCACGTCATTCAATCGCTAATGAAGAAGTTTGTTGTACCACTCTTAGTATTGGCAGCTCTGGCAATAGTGCCAGCAATAGATTTGGCATTTGCTGCAGGGGATGAACCTGGAGAATATCTTGATCGTAGAGTGCTTATTTGGAATTTATTTTATAGATTAATGACCGTCGGATTTACCGTCGGTGCAGTTGTATCTGGAACAATGATTTGGCAAGTTTGGAGATTCAGAGAATCTCATCCAAAGGCCAAGCCAACTCCATACGAGGGAACTGACTGGTAGAAATGAGTGGACATTCTAATTGGCCTGAATGGGTTTATGTCGGAGTTGTAATCGCATTGATGTGTTGGGTCGGTGCAGAAGCTTGGGAGGCTGAAAGATTAGTTGAGCACGTTCCTGCAGACGCAAAAACAATCATAGTTACAGGACAACAGTGGTTCTGGACGTTTGAACATGAGGATGGTACCAAAGAAATAGGTGAGTTGCATGTTGAAAAAGGCAAGGCTTACAAGTTTGAAATACATTCAAAAGATGTCAATCACGCTTTTAACATTCACGATTACGTAGTTTTGATGGATGCAATTCCTGGCAGAGTCAATACTGTTTGGTTTGCACCAATGGAAGTTGGCACACATGATATCCAATGTAGAGAGTATTGTGGATTAATTCATTATAACATGAGAGGTACATTAATTGTGGAGGAACCATCATCTTGATAACGCTTTTATCTCAATTTATTATTGAGGGGATTATCTAATGGTTCTAGAATTACAAAAGCCACGACCTATCTGGCAAATTATGTTCTCAACGCATCATACTGATGTAGGTTTATTGTACTTGATAATGTCACTTGGATTTTTGTTCCTGGGTGGTGCATTGGCTCTTGTAATCAGAGCTGAGTTGTTCCTACCTGGTGCACAAATAATTGGTGATGCTATGACGTTTAACAGAATCTTTACGGTTCACGGCACAACTTTGATTTTCTTGTTTATCATTCCATTTGCATCTGCAGTTGGTAACTACTACGTTCCAATAATGGTTAGATACAAGGATATGGCATATCCAAAGCTTAACGCAATTGCGTTTTGGCTGATTCCTCCTGGTGGAGCCCTTATCTGGTTAGGGTTTGCAGATTTTACATGGTATGCAACTCCGCCATATTCTATCATCAGTGCACCTGGTCCTGCTGCAGACATGTGGATCTTTGGACTAAAGATACTGGGTATTTCGTCAGTACTTGGCGCAATCAACTTTGTGGTTACAATTCTGAAGTGCAAACATCCTGACATGTCCATTGGGCAAGTTCCGTTGTTGGCATGGTCTTTCTTGTCTTCTTCTTTGATTATTCTTGTTGCCATTCCAACATTTGCAGCAGCACTTCTGATGCTGTTAACAGACAGGCTTGGTGTAAGCGGATTCTTTAATCCTGTAATGGGAGGAGATCCAATTGCATATGCACATTTGTTCTGGTTTACATTCCATCCTGAGGTCTATGTGTTGGTAATTCCTGCAATCGGTATGATGTATGAAATAATTCCAAGATTCTCTAGAAAACCAATATACAGTTTCAATTCTGGTATCTTTGCATTTGTTTTGCTATCTATAGTCGGATTTTCATCATGGGCACATCACATGTATGCAACCGGCATGTCCTTCACTGAAAAAACAGTCTTCATGGTAGGTACTTTGGCAGCAGTTCCAGCATCCGCAATGCACGTCTTCAACTTTATTGCAACCATGTGGAATGGTAGAATCAAATTCGCCACGCCAATGATGTGGGCAGTTGGAGGAATTGCATTATTCTTCTCTGCAGGTGCAGGAGGTGTGGCAAACGCAGCCATGCCTTTGGACTTTACAACCCACGATACGTACTGGGTAGTCGGTCACTTCCACCTCTTTGTGATGGGAACTATCGCGTTTGGTTCAATTGGATTCGTCTACTACATGTTCCCATATGTAACAGGTAGAATGTATAATGAGACCATGGGTAAGGTACACTTTATCTTGTCATTTATCGGAACCGTTCTAGTATTCTTTACACAACACGTACTTGGCCTGTATGGAATGCCAAGAAGAATCTTTGATTATCCGCCAATTCCAGAATGGATTGCAATGAACCAAATCGTAACAGTAGGTGCTATGGTTATTGGTGTGAGCATGGCGATCTTCTTGGTGAACATGATTTACAGTGCAGGCAAAGGAAAACTTGCAAACACAGACGACCCATTCGATCTTGGTGGCAAATACTATTATCCCTTTGAGGCAAAGAACCCATCACATTAGGAGAAATATGAAATGACTGAAATTAATCCACAAACCGTTTACAGAACAACTCCTGCAAGAACCGGAAAAATGATGGTTATCATGTTAGGAATTTGTATTGTTGGTGGAGCTATATTCTTCTCAATGTGGGACTATTGGATTTCAGAACCTGCTCCAGTCGTTGCTATGATGGCTGGAAGTAGTGATCATGCTGCTCCTGCAGCTCAAACTGGAGTAACCATCACGTCTGATCTTTCATTTATTGAATCCTCTGACTTTAGGACTCTTGCGTTTAACTCGTTGCCCGGTGAACCGGATAATAATCCAACTATTAACATGAACGTTGGTGACAAAGTTGTGTTTAATGTGATAAATGATGGAAAATCTTTCCACTCTTTTGGTGTCACAAAAGATGCTGAGGGATTTGGAGGAATTATTCCTGGAAGTGAAGTTGCTACTGCATCCAATCCACTCAAGGCTGGAGAAAGTGGTTCATCAGAATTTGTTGCAGGTGAGGAGGGAACATACTATTACATTTGTACAGTTCCTGGTCATAGGGAACAAGGAATGGTAGGTGAGATAATAATTGGTCCTGCACAAGGTGGTGGTGCCTCTTCTGGTGTGGCCGCAGCCCCAACAGGAGTATCACATGACTTTACCTTGGACTTTGTAGAATCTGATGATTTCAGAACTTTGGCATTTAATGCATTGCCTGGAGAAGATGGTAACAATCCAGAGATTAGAGTAAATTCAGGTGATGAAGTAACAGTCAATTCATCTAACTTAGGTAAATCATTCCATGCCTTTGGGGTTGTCACAAATCCTGAAGACTTTAACAGTATAATCTGGGATTCTGAGATTGCTTCAATGTCAAGTCCATTAAAATCTGGAGAGGGTGGTAGTGTTACTTTCACTGCTGGTGCACCCGGGACATACTATTACATCTGTACCGTTCCAGGACATGCATTACAAGGCATGCAAGGCAATTTCATTGTAGAATAATCTTGGCAATTCAATATCTTGCATTAGTTACAATGATGGTATTGTATTCTCTGATGTTTATCGGTGGGTATGTTTCGGCAGCCGGTCTTGGGTTGACATGTCCCGAATGGCCTCTGTGTCCCGATGGAATAATGCCGTCAGAAGAATACTTGATTGAATGGATTCATCGTCTAATTGCAGCTACGACTGGTTCCCTTGTGATTGCCACCATGGTTGCAAGTCTGATAAACAAGAATTCTGATTTGAAGATCAAGGTAACAAGTTCCTTGGCAACCGTCTTTGTGATCACCCAAATAGCACTTGGTGCAATGGTAATTGATCTCAAGTTGCATGCGGTCTTGGTTGCGGTTCATCTCGGAATTGGAATATTGTTGTTCTCTATGGTATTGTTGACAACCGTATTTGCATTCAGAGTTTCTAAAATTCCTATGGCTCCTAAGGCTTAGAGTTTCTAAAATTCCTAAGGCTTAGATTTTTTAAAAAGCCCTGGCACGTAAATGTAGATAACTACTCCCGTAAAGACCAAGGCACCTGTAATTATCGCACCAAAGAAAATGAATCCAAATGGATTCTGGGTTCCCATGTTAAACGTGTAGGTTAGGGTTCCATCATTTCCATCCATATCGTACAGGTCAATTTTCACAATATGATTTCCGACATTCTTCCACACGAAATCAAAATCCCAATGCCCATTATCGATGGTCGTTGGAGGAATCGCATTTACTTGCTGATCGTGATAGAAAATTCTAATCCCCATGGTGAATTCGTCTACCTCCTCAAAGTCCTCATCTGTGACTCTGATCAGGAATTGTGACGGCTCATCTACTTGTGGAAATTCAGGCGTAGTGGCTACTTGAACTCTGTATCCTCCATAAAATTTCTCTGCAGAGTTAAACATGGAATGACCGTATGCAGAGTCAATTCCCACATATCCTGATAAAATCAAACCGAGAATCAGAAAAACTGATCGCTTTGTTTTCATAAAACATGTTGTGGGCTTGATGAATATATTATAAGCCAATTCCATTGGGAAAATCTTCAAAACCTTTAAATCCTTATTGGCAAGAAACTCAATCATTGACTCTCGTAACGAAATCAATCGATATCAAGACACCTGTGGATAATGTATTCACCTACTTTGCAAGACCAGAACATGTTTCTGACCAAATCAAAAATGATGCGGTGGGAATGACTGTTGTTCCAATGGATATCAAAGAAGGAATGGGTGTAGGTACAACATTTAGAATTATCGGTGACTTTAGCGGTAAACGTTTAGAGTGGGATTGTGAGACAATTGAGTTCGTTAGAAATGAAAAAATTTCTGCAAAACAAATTGAGGGTCCGTTTAAGAGATGGACAATCACCAATGAATTCAAGGCACTAGGAAATAATCTTACCAGAGTAACCATGTCAGTAGACTATGAGATGCCATTTGGTCCTTTAGGAGCAATTATGGATAAGGCAAAGTTTGCAAAATCTGCTGAAAAAGGAATGGAAACTGCTCTATACAACGTTAGGGGTTTACTTGAAGGAAATGGCTCAATTCCAGTGTATATTACACTAGATGCATACCAGAAACTTCTGGCCGAAAAGAAAAAGATGAATGATGTCCCAGTTTCGACTGCACTTACAGCAATTATTGAAAAGTACAACGAAATTGAAGCAACAGCACAAAACTAAATTTTCATTATTTTAAAATCTTAAGATTAATAACAACTCCAAGCTTTTCATTTTTGGTGGGTCTATGGCGCAGCCAGGTAGCGCACCGGACTCTTAATCCGGTTGTCAAGGGTCCGAATCCCTTTAGACCCGCTAATTATTTCAATTTTTTTTAAATCATTATCTTTAACAATAATTCCAACCTTCCTCATTTCCGATCCCTTCAAATCATTTTCACCAGGTGTGATAACTCTGAAAAAATTTGTTGTTCCTTTTACTGTTTCTTCAAATTTTTAACCCACATTTGAAATTAACATCATCGTCAAATGTACGTCTCAACTCCTCAAAATTTTTGAATCAAAGATTACTGTGGAATTCTGTCCAAATGTGGAATCATAGTTTTCTTAGTAGGGTGAATCTGGGTTTGTTGGGCTCGATATCCTCATGCATGTTCACATCGCTAACGAATTTTACCTTGTAGTCTAACCATCTCTTTTTCATGTTGCGAAATTTCTGTTTTTCGTCAATCTGTTTTTCTGCGGCTTCGAATCTTTCACAATTCATAATGTATTTTCCAGACACTCTGTGTATTTCAGAAATTCCTTTTTCTAGAGTCTCATTATCCAGGTAATTCAATAGTCCATGGGTGAATACGAAATCTATTGAAGAATCCTCAAATGGCAATTCTGTGATGGATCCATTCTTAAAATCTGCCCTAGGAAATTTTTCCTTTGCGATTTCTAATGCATGTTCGTTTAGGTCTATTCCGTGTATTTCAAATGTGTCTGGAAATAGCCTCAGGTCTATTCCGGTTCCGCACCCAATTTCTAAAACACTGTTGCATCGTAAAGAAACGGCCAAGTCTCTTGTAAATTTTGCAAATTCCTCGTTGTATCTTGATTCGTTTTCATCTGAATACGCGTTCCAAAAATCTTTGTCGTATGTCATGCATTTTTTCCGATAAAGCTGTATTTGTTATTAATTGTCTAATGACTGCATTTGCAAGGGGTTAGTTTTGTATCGAATGTGCAATCGTGTGGTCCGTCAGATTTACCTTGAGTGGGGATGTCCTTCATGCAGTCATCATGTCGTCCTTTTCTGCAAAACCAGCATATTTCCTGTGTATCTCCGGTTGCGCACGAATCCATAATCACACTCTATCCATTATCATGCGTAAAAAACTTCACTGATTCAGATAAAGGTCAGCCATGGCAAAAATCTTTCATCCTTGCCCATTATTGCGTCCGTAAATGATTTCTGAATGGCTTTAGTAATTTCTCCCATCTTGCCATTTCCTATCTTGGCCTTGTCGATCTGAGTGACTGATTTCACTTCTGCTGCAGTACCTGTCATGAAAATCTCATCTGCAGCATATAGATCGTCTCGTTCCAAATCACGTTCTACTACAAACCCCCCGTTCTCTTCGATGATTTGAATTACACTGTCTCGTGTAATTCCCTCTAGTCCTCCTGCTGAAAGAGGTGGGGTTTGGATTATGTCATCCTTGACCACAAATATGTTCTCTGCACTACCTTCTGCAACTTTACCTCTTGAATTTAGCATGATTGCTTCATCATACCCATTTTCCAACGCTTCCATTCTTGCAAGTGCTGCATTGGCATAGTTTGATGCTGCCTTTGCTTGCATTGGTTGAAATCTTGAATCAATCTTTATCCAGCTTGAAATTTTACATTTTGCTCCTGAAAATTTCCCCGCTTTTGACTCTCCCATTTTCCATTCCCAACACGCAATCGAAACATCTACTTTATTCTGAGTCGGGGTTAGTCCCATCGTGCCATATCCATAATATGCTAAAGGTCTAATGTATGACTCTTTGAGTCCTCCAGCTTTTACAGTTTTGATGATTCCCTCAGAAATCGCTTTTTTTGAAAATTGCATCTTCATTGAATACAGCTTGGCAGATTTGAAAAATCTGTCTACATGTTCTGGCAATCTAAAGATTGCTGAGCCGTTTGGTGTGTCATAGCATCTTATTCCTTCAAAAATTGATGTTGAATAGTGTAATGCGTGAGTTAAAACATGCACTTTTGCATCCTTGAATGGCACTAGATTCCCATTCATCCATATCTTGCCCGTTTCTTTCATAGGAGAGGAAAAAGATACTGCTAATTTAAAGAATTATTTTTCAAAATCATGTTGGTTGTGTAGTGTAAATACATATCAGATTGGCAATAAACCCTGACATGGAATGGGTTTTGGCAATGGTTGCAATTCTCTTTTTGACGGTGGGCTTTATCGGCCATGCGTTTGAGATGAGAAAGACGCGTATGATCGAACATGGTGACAAAGAACTGGGCTCGATCAACATCTTTGCAAACAAGAAAAATTTCAAATGGTATGCGATGATTGGAATTGGAATTGTTCTGTGGATGATGGCTGAGCGTACATAGGAGAACTATATAGATCATCTCTAAATAGTAGCGATCCGTAAGTATAGTGTCGCGTGTTTTGGGTAACGCCGGACTGACTCTAGATAATGGTCCAAGAACAAACCCATGATGGCGTTTACAGGTGAAAGCCCGTAACGTCACTTTACATTATACAAAATCTATTTGTGAAATTTCTTGATGTATTGCCCTGATTGCTTTTCTAACGTTGTCTTCCTTGTCTTCCATTACGATGATAATCCGGGATGTTTCTTCTTGTGCATCCATGTTCAAAATGTTTAATCCTGATTGGCCAATCGTTGCACTAGTTCTTGAAGCTACTTGTTGTACTCTCCACATCTCATCGCCGATGAGCGTGATCACTCCTCTGTCATATGTGATTGTTGCAAGCGAATCAAATCCTAGTAGGTATTTTTCATTTCTGTTCACGTATTCTCCATCTAAGAACAGTATACGAGAAAACTCTATTCCGTCTTTTGTAAATGGTGACAGAATGATGAATTCACTGTAGTGTTTGTCCTTTTCTAGCGATGTTAATAATTTTTGAACCGCACTTGTCTCCATTCTGAAAATAGCACAATTCTCTTTTCCTGTAACTATCTTGATGGGGTGACCATTCTGTTCATCCACAATTCTCTTAACCGTGGTAATCTTCTCAGGGTTTTTCATGTTGGTAATTGTGATTGGCACATCGACTCCGTTCTCGACTATTTCTTTGATTGCAATGGGATCGAGAATCTTCATTCCAAACATCCCTGCAAGTCTAGCTTCATTGTATGACAACTGAATGATTTCTCTCAATTCCAGTTCCACTATTTTTGGATCTGCCGAAACAACCGAGCTGTCTTTTTCGAAGTCTATGCTGGTTTCGTATTTTTTATGGAATAGTATTCCCAGATCTGCTGCTGTTCTGTCTGAACCTCCTCTCTCGTACGTTGTGGTAATATTGTCCACAGTTTTCCCAATGAATCCTCCCATGGTTACGACCTCATTTTCTTCTACCATATCTGCCGTTTTTCCCATCTTTTCTCTGGATTCTGCAGCAAGGAAATTTGTGAATTCGATGTTGTTATCGGTGATGATTGGCCAATCTTCGTAGTTGATTGCTGCAGCCTTGATTTGGTTGCTTCTTAGAATGTAATTCATGACGTGTGACATCAAAATCTCTCCTGAAAATGCCAAGGCACGTGAACGTGTCTCGTTGACAAATTCCTTGGCTTCAAATGCCTCATTAAGTGCCTTTTGTGCTTTTTCTAGGTGAAAACTAATGACGTTTTGACAGTCTGTCTTATTTTCGGAATCTACCATCTGCAAAATTTTTTGATATGTTGATTTTACAATGTCTAGAGATGGGGCGACTCCGTTTTCGGCATTTCTGCCCTGCTCTAAGATGATGTCAGTAAGTGAACGTTTTTTTCCATTATGCATGGTTAGTGGTGCTGAAAATACTGCGATGATTTTAGAATTTTTTTTCAAATTTGCAATTCGTTGAAGGATTTTCGGAATCGTCAGTCCATCTGGACCTATTGCACTGCCACCAAATTTTGCAACTACCAACTTAGTCATGATATTTTTTCAAAATTGACTAGCCATCTATTAAGCATTTGATTATTAGCTGATCAGTTTTTTAATAATGTCTGATGCAACTCTAGCGCCATTGGTATCTGTTTGTTTTCTTGTCTCTTCGAGTTTTTTCAAAATCAATTCATCTAGTCTGTTTACATCTTCAAATGTGAATCCTTGGTCTTTTGCATTGTCCTCTTGCTCGAAATGACCTTTGATTGGTATGAATATGGATGGAGTTCCGTACGCATTTGCTTCATCTATTGTTGATTTTCCTGCCAGGGAAATTACCAGATCCGACGCAAAAATCAATTCATGCAGGTTTTCCACGAATCCTAGATCTTTCACATTCTCAAATTTTTTGTTTACCGATGGACCTGATACCAGAATGACTTCTAAATCTTGATCAATGTTTGAAATGGCCGACAATGCTTTTTCAATAAGGAATATGCCTGCATCCGTCCCTCCAATACTGATCACCACCGTTTTCTTCTGAAATGAAAACTTCTCTCTCAGTTCTTCTCTTGTAAAACTTGTCTGTCTGACTATGGGTCCTATTCTTTGAATGTTTTCATGGCTTTTTCCATTTTCAGGAATGATCACAATGTCACATTTTTTGATAATTTCCTGCATGGATTTGTTCATCTTTTTTTCTATGAATGATGCAAATCCTTTGGTGAAGCGGGTTTCTAAAACGTCTGTAATCAGCACCGTTGGAATTTCCAGCTCTTGTGCAACAGTCAGAGATGCAAAATCCTCATCGCTAATCACCATTCTTGGTTTATCTTTCTGAATAATTTCCTGCGAAATGTTTTTGCATTCTTTGTAATATTTGTAATAACTCCATAGCCATCTTGCTGGATTCTTCAATGTGCCATTTTGAACAACAAACGAGGGTGGATTGTACACGTCTTGCACTTGTAGATTTATTTTTTTTAAAATACTTGCAGCTCCATTTCCTGTCACAAAATTTGTTGATATGTTCTCAAAATTATTTACAATTGCTATGTCTCTGGTTATATGACCTAGTCCTATCGGACTGACAAAAAAATTGATATTGTTCATATATTTTCATAGATTTTTATCAAATTTCTACATTCTGTCTTGTCTCAAAGTTTAAATGGATTTTAACAAGGTAGGTTTCTGGGCTCATAGTCCAGGTCGGTTATGACGTCGCCCTTACACGGCGAAGATCCGGGGTTCAAATCCCCGTGGGCCCATTTGGACTTGAACCTTCAATGGTTCAAATCCTTTTTAGAATTTTTTCTCAAAAATGGCTCAAACATCTATGGATTCTCACTTATGAAAATTACAAAGATCCCTTAAATTAGATACAACTTTACTGATTTCTGTGAAATTAGTTTTTCTTGCATTAATTCCTCTCATCTTGTCAATAGGTATAACTCCTGTTTTATCATTTGATTTTATCCCTGAAGCTGATGCCCTAAAATCAAAAGGAAATTCTCTAACTGAGACTGGTTCCAAAAAAGTTTGTGGAGATAAATTATGTTCCAAAATGGATTCTAAACATCCCATGAAACATTCTGATATGGAGATGCATTCAGGTTCTATGGATATTCATGCTATGATGGATAGAATGGACAAAATGCATGAAAAGCATCAACAACACATGATGCAATCTTGGAACTCTATGACAGTAGACGAACAATCACAGATGTATCATAAAATGCAAAAAATGATTGAAAAGATGGAATCAATGGATATGGATGAACACATGAAAATGATGTCTAGCATGGGTGAAAAACATGGAGAGAAGAAATCACACGGAACTCATATGTCATCAATTCACCCTGAAAAGATGAGAACCTCTGCACCTCTTCCAGAAACGTCAATGGGTCCTCAAATTGATTACTCTAAAGGATATTTGGTTGAAGAAATCAAAGATGGACTTTACTGGGTAACTGATGGTGCATATCAAGCAATGTTTCTAACAACTGGCCAAGGAGTTATTGTAGTTGATGCACCACCATCAATTGGAGAAAACTATCTCAAAGCAATTGCAGAAGTGACTGATGAACCAATAACACATGTAATTTACAGCCATACTCACAATGATCATGTTGGAGATATGAGCATGTTCCCTGATGATGCTGTTTACATTGCACATCAAGAAGCAGCAGATACTCTTGAAAAAAGAAATGATCCTAACAGACCAATACCAACTATAACGTTTGAAGATAAATACACCCTAGAAGTTGGAAATCAAAAATTAGAATTAGCATATTATGGTCCAATGCATGAACCTGGAAACATCTTCATCTATGCACCAAATCAAAAAGTTCTGATGTTAGTTGATGTGATATTTCCTGGATGGACTCCATTCAAGGACTTGGCAATGGCTCAAGATGTTCCAGAATTTCTTGCAGCACATGACAAAGTTCTAGAATATGACTTTGATACGTACATTGGAGGCCACCTAACACGTTTAGGAACTCCAGAAGATGTACAAATCCAAAAAGAATACTTCCAAGATATTCAAACTAGTGCAGCTAAAGCAAACCAAGAAATCTCCTTTATGACAATAGGACAAGAAGTTGGATTTGAGAATCTTTGGTTGGTCTTCCAAATCTATGCAGATACTATAACACAACAATGTACTGATGAGATTGTTCCAAAATGGATTGACAAACTTGGTGGTGTTGACTTGTTCACCTATGATCACTGTTGGAAAATTTCAGAAGGTCAAAGAATAGACTAATTTTCACTACTATCTGCGTCCATTTTTATCCCCAAAAAGGTGGCTGAGTCCCCGTGGGCCCATTTTTGTACCCAATTTGGGGGCAGGGCCCAAAAAAGAATCATTTTTGATAAATCACTGCAAGAATCTAGGAACCTTTTTGAAAATATGTGATATTGAAATTCTTCCTGGCCCTATCACTATGATGACTAAACATCTTCAGCCATCTAATAACACAAATTAGAATTTCTTAAAATAAATTGGATTTGGTACAATACGTAATCCTTAAATTTTAAAATCACCTACTTTTGTGATATGAACAAAACTGTGATGATGTTCTCTATGGTAATTGCTTTGGCTGCAGTGTTTGCTATTGCGTCTCCTATGGGTACAGCGACAGCACAAACCTCTGATGCTATGCCTGATGGTGAAGGTGAATACAAGGACGGAGAACACAAAGAAGGAAAGGTTTGCCCAGTCACTGGTAAAACATTACAATTCCAAGAGCAGGTTTCTTAGAATATAGTTTAAAAAATTAATAGATAGTTTGAATTACAACGAAAAAAGTTTTCATCTACGGACTGAAAACAAATTCATGAGATTTGTTCCCAATTCCCAAATAAAATCAAAAGAAAAGATCGTTGAGTTTCTAAAACAAGAAAGAATTGGAAGGATTGCAACCGTTGACGAAAACGGTTACAGCTTTATTGCTCCAATGAATTTTGTATATCATAATGACTGCATCTACATTCATGGATTTCCAAGAGGAGAAAAGTATGAAAACATACAAAGAAACGATAAATGTGGTTTTGAAGTAGACAAAGAACTTGCATTTTTACCCTCTTACTTCTTTGAACCACCTACAGATGCCTCTCTGACAGATACTCTTTACATTAGTGTTGTAATCAAAGGAATTGCAAGGACGGTAAATGACGATCAAGAAAAAACAAATGCCTTGAATAAACTAATGGAGAAGAATCAAACTGAAGGAGGTTATCAAAGATTAAAACCAGATATGCCATCAATAAGAGGGGTCAGACTTACAAAAATAATACCAAACACAATAACTGGCAAATACAAGCTTGGTAAATATTGGAAGCCTGATGAAAAGAAAAGAATTGCACAAAGAATTCTGGAGAGAGCAGTAAATTTGCCAAAACACACACTGGAGATACTAAATATTACAGGACTAGATGCTTTGGGTGAAGATATAACAAAACAAATTGCATGGAACTATTCCACAGATCTCATCCAAATGATGGGTTACGAAAATAGAACATCATACCCAAACATATCACTTTATGTTAAAGAAGACATAGATTGGTAAAGAGAAAAATCACGCCTAACTGCGTCCATTTTTAACCCCAAAAAGGTGGGCGAGTCCCCGTGGGCCCATTTTTGTTACTAAACAATGTTCAGGTCTCTACGGAATGAACTCGTAAGTAGAATTCTTTATGACTATCTGATTTAGAGAAAAAGAACATGAAAACTAGACTCTTGATAATTGTTGGAATTGTGGGATTGTCTGTTTTTGGAGTATCTCCTGCATTTGCAGATCTGGAGATACTGGTAAGTCCAGTTATTCCAAGGATTTTACCTTCAGGCGAACCTACTGGAACCCTGATAATTCGTGACATTCACAACAACCTTGTCTGGGAATCTGCAAAAGATCCTATAATTGGTCTGGATTTTGTTGAGGGAAATGCATATCATGTAATTGTCAAGAAGACTGATTCTTTCCAGATACTTGGAGACAAGGAGTACGAGTTAGTCCAAACCAAGCAGGTCTTCAAGTCTCACGAACCCTATTCATGGAAAGATCTGTGTGTTCCAGGCTACATATCGATTCATGGAACCTGTGTATTTGCTTTCAGATGTAGTGAATATGCATACCCTGGCAAGTTATGTGAAATTAGTTTTCACAACTCAGACTATCTACGACCGCTATATCAGTCAAAGGTGGGATTCTTGCCAGAAGAAACAATCTGTCTGGAGAAACTTCAGTTGCTCATCAGCCATGATGATTTCCCTGCATGTGTAAAGGAATCGTCTGTTGAGAAATTGGTGGAACGAGGATTCATCATTACAAAAAATAATAATGATTCCCCTTATGATTAAGATGTAAAAATGAAAGCTATTGCTTAATTGCATCCATTTCTAATCCCAATTTGGTGGATGAGTCCCCCGTGGACCATTTGGACTTGAACCTTTATTGGTTCAAATCCTTTAAAATTTTATTTTGTACAATTTTGGTTCAAATCTATAAAGATTCGTCAGTTATTCTGGAATCTCTTTTCTTACTTTATTGTATAATACAATCATAATTGCTGTAATTACTCCAAATATCGCCAAAGCCACACCTAATGTAAAACTGTATTCTGAGGCAGGATACATTGATGATAAAATCATTTGAATCGGAAGTGCTATTCCTGCAATAATTAGCATAATCAGAATTTTCTTATTCATGTAGCTAAAATTTTCTGAAACTGTTTAAAATTTACTTCCTTTTCATACCTAAAATGGTTCAAGCCTCTAGGGATTAAACCTTAAGGCAATATACTTTATGAGCATCTCAAATTTAGTTTGAACAGTATTGAATATTTTGAATGTTGTCTTAATCGGAATTATTGTTGTTCTTGGTGCCACTCTGGGAATAGTTGTTTTCATTTTGATCAAACTATTTCATCATATGAATCTCAACTGCATGACAAACTGCAAGTGGAATATCTTGTTGAGACATTCAAAAAAAAAATATTCAGACTATGACATAATGGAATTTCCTGACTCTAAAGGAGTTCCTTACAAATATTCTGTAAAAACAAGTTATGCTGATGTTGAATTAATTATAGAAAAAGACAGAGTCCTCTTAAGGGCGTTTGATCTCCATGAAGGAGAACCGATGTGTATAGTTTCAAATCCCATTCCAAGGGATATTTTGAATAATTGCCCTATCAAATGGTAGTAAAATGGACTACAATCTTTTGATCTTTGTTGTGTTGGGAGGATTGCTGATGACTGCTATAGTCTCAACCGTCCTAAATCATCGTAAAAAAATAAAATCGAACCAAGAGCCATGTCCTTCATGTAGAGGTATTGGATTTACGATGACCTATACAAGTAAACCAATTCCTCCTTGCAAAAAATGTCATGGAACAGGATATATCAAAAAGAAATGAAAATTAGATTTTTCGCCTATCTGTGTCCATTTCTATCTCCGAAACGGTGGTCTAGTCCCCGTGGGTCCATGGAATCTCCTTTTCTATCCAAATGATGACTGATTCTAAGGAATTGAACTTGGATCCAAATATCTTATTTTATTAACAGGGAAAATTTTTCCAAAAATAATTCATTTTGAATCGTAATCTGATAATTGGAATTATTTGCGCTGTAGTAATTGCAATAATTACAATTATTATTTTGTTAGTTGTTATGCCCTTGTCTCAACCTCCCAATCCTGAAACAATAGAGTGGCTAAATCAGGCAGAATGTGATGAGCTGCTAAATTGGATTAATGAACGAAAGGGAACTCTGGAAAAATATCAGTCTACGGCAAAAGGTATCTATGATTACCAAGGATGTGGAAACTAATTTTTATACATGTTTGCATCTTAATTAATCCCAAAAATGGTTCAAGCCTCTAAGGATTTGAATCTAGGATTTTTTTAGTACTACGAACCATGCTTTTGGATCAGAATCAAAATTAATTGTTTCAAAAACTGTTGCCTTAATTTTTTCTATGTCAAAATCATTCCTAAAAGTATCTCGAATTTCTTGTTTTGATAATCTATTTGGTCCGTTTCCGTCAGAAAACTCTTCTTGTTTTATGCTCATACATTTAAGAAAATAAATTCCATTATAATCTAAAATTCGTTTTATTTGTTTTACAAACTTTTTTCTTTGAAAATCATCAAACAAATGAAAAGTTCCTCTATCGAAAATAAAATTAAAGGCATTAGCAGGAAGATTTGAATTCAAAATATCATCTGTAAGAAAATTAATATCATTTGATAGTTTTTTTGCATTCTCTATTGCAGATCCTGAGATATCAGAACCCGTAACATCAAATCCATGTTTTGCCAAGGCCCGTGCTTGTGTCCCATCTCCTGTTCCAAGATCCAAAAATCTACCTTTCTTGAGATCTCTTGTTTTAATTTCATTTTCCAAGTCTGAATCTAATTTTTTTGTGAACCAGGGAAGATCTCTGATTTGAGTTTCTTTGTAGAGTTTATCCCAATCTTCATCAACTTTTTGTGATTTCATGTGTGTGACAGAACTTTTCATTCAATAAAGGTTCTGTAGATAGAGCATGCAAGATTATCTCAACTATGCCCCTACGAGGACTCACCTATCTTTTTGGGGTTAAAAATGGACGCAGATGCGTGTGGAAATTTTTTCTAGAGTTTATCTAATCTGCCTTATTTTAGAGATATTTGGTTAGGCATTTAGATTTTACACAAATTCTCAAATAAATCCAGATTTCATTTAGATATTCCAAAAAGGATTGCTTTTTTCAAATCATGTTGAATTAGACCAAAATGTGGCATTGATATGCCTGATCCATAGTGTCCTTGTGGCCCTCCAAGACCGAGTCTGACTAAATAACTAGTGTCAGTTTCTACTGTAATCTCCATTTTTTCTACTGTGTGTTCTCCAATTTTTTCTGTTTGAACCTCAGTTTCTGATAATATATCGCGTATTCCGTCTTTGTTGCATGCAAGTACAGCTTCTTTATGTTGGTGTCCGCACAAAATTATTGGGTTTTTTGTTTTTGTTTTTGTCTCTGAGAATGCAGAAATTGCACTGTAGTGATATCCATAACGACTGAAAAATTCCCCACCATCCGATAATCTCTGCCAAGTCTTTTGATATAGCCACTCATTTCCAGACTTCTCTGACATGATTTTTTTTTGGATCCAATGGACCCCCATGGACACATACCAGTCCATTCTTTTTATCAACATCCTCCTGGATGCCAAACGTTCCATCACTGTTTTTTGTAAAAAAATCTAATTCTTTTTCTTCCAAGACCCGATGCTTGGCAATGCTTTCAAGTGAGCTGCCCTCAAGATTTTTTCCATAAAGGTATGACTCATCATGATTTCCCATGACTGAAATCATCGGATAATTTTCAGACAACTCGTTCATTTTTTCTAATACTTGTTTTGGATTGGTTCCCCTCTCCAGCAAGTCTCCTAAATTGATGATCCTGGAATATTTTCCATATCTTTTAGTAAAATGAACAGAATTTGTTAGATTGAGAATCGTATTAAGTGCTGAAAAGTCAGCATGAATATCCGAAAAGATCAGATCCACTTTGTTTCTGTTACTTGCATTTTCAAATTTTAATTTAATTTAATCGGTTCAAGTTCTTGTATATTGTTTGATTTGAAGATATTCTCTGACAACAAAGTACATGTTTCATCTAGCTAAAAATATATCTTAATTCCTTATGTGATAAGGATGAGTATGAAAATTTTAGGAGTAGCCTCCAGTATGCGCGAATCATCCTACAGTACACGAGTCTTAAAATTAACATTGGAAAAGGCAGAGAAAAGAGATGCGGAAACCAAGATGTTAAGCCTACGCGAATTACAATTGCCACTGTATCATCCTGAACAAAACAGATCCGTTGAACTTGACAAAGTCACGGAATATGTAAAATGGGCCGATGCCTTTGTTCTGGCCTCTCCTGATTATCACGGGTCAATGTCTGGGGTAATGAAAAATTTTCTTGATTTCTTTTGGTCTGAATTTGCGGGAAAGACATTTGGATACATTTGTGCCTCTCATGAAAAAGGCCTTACTGTGATGGATCAGATGAGAACTGCTGTCAGACAATGCTATGGATGGAGTATGCCATATGGAATTTCAGTAAATTCTGATCAAGATTTTGACAACTCAGGAAATCTGGCCAATGAAAATATCCTGTCCCGTGTTGAAACTATTGCCAGGGATTTGGTAGTATATGGCAGTTTTATTGCAGATCAATACAAAAAAGATCTTAACAGCAAAGAATCAAACACGTTTGCTGCTCGTTATAGATAATACGTCTAAACTATTGAATTTTACATCCATTTGTAACCCAAATTGTAATTTTTTCTAATTCTGATTTTATAATTAAAAAATTTCAATCAAATTAATTTTTAAAATCTCAAGCGTTTTTAGAATCTTTTTTGTATAGTTTGGTAAAGTAAACTCCATTGTTAACAGATAGAACAAACAAAGTTGCTGCAATCAGATGGGAGATTATCGATGCCTGATAAGGTTCTTGTCCTATGCTCAAAAAATGATAATGTAAAAACCATCTTGATGAAAAATAAATGATTTCAGCCATTCCTACCGAAGTAATGACCTTGATGAAGTCTTTTTGAATATTTTCTTTGTTTGCAATCCCTTCTTTTGTAATGTATTTTTCTTTGTTGTCTCTATAATAGAGAATACCAAAGACAAGATAGTAAATTGCATAACTTACTATGATGGTCAGAGTAGCATTGATGTATTCTGTTTGCCCCTTGATGGATTGCGAAAACAAAGCCGAAACAAACATTGCAGAAGCAATCGAAGCAATCATGTTTCGATTTAATCTGACATAATCCATGTGGTTTCCAATAACTGACTTTATTCTAGACCGCACATTTTTTGCAAAATCCATATTGATGACTGGTTAGAACTCTTTACTTGGAAATACGTTACCAAGTGTCTGAGTTTTACCCTCCACTTTAACATCAATGGGAATTGGTCTGACATTTTCTGAATGCAATATTGATTTGAGCTGAGTTTGGGTAAACCATTGGCTCCTAAAGCCTAGACTGTTGTGAAAAACTCGATTCTCTTCATCAAAAGAATCATCGTCTATTCTTCTTATCATGGGCATCATAGGCCTGTAAAGTCGAGGCGCTATAAAACCAAAATTGTCTCCATTAAATACAGTAATTATGACCAAACCCTCCTTTCCGGCAATTTTTCTCATGTTATCCACAAATTGCTGTCTTTTGTCCGATGGAATCACTCCAAGTGTGTTATACAGACACATCACGATGTTAACACGTTCTGAATTGAAATGATCCGAAAGATCAGAGTCTGTTAAATCTAGTTGTAAAAATTTGATATTGTTTGGGTTTCCATCATGATTTTCATTTTTTTGATTAGCACGCATTATCATAGGTTCTGATATTTCTACTCCCACAAACTCGATAGATTCTTTCTCAAGCATTTTGTCTAGTCCGAATATTGCCCTGCCAGTACCTGCACCCATATCTATGATTGAGCAGTTTTTGTTAGATTGACAAATATTTTTGCATAGATTGGAGAGAATTTCTATTTCTCTGTCAAGGTATCTGACAATTATGTGGTCTTGATTGTCTTCAACACTTTTGTCATAGTCCGATGCCATGTCGTCCCAGAGACCATCCTTCATAGTTTGGAGTTTTTAGAATTTGTATATGGATTTTGTTATTGATGAACTTAGTCTTGTAGTAGAAATAAAATTTTGTAATATCATTTTAGTGAAATCTCCTTTTCATCAATGGTTAAAAGGAAAATTCACGAATCTCTAATATGAAATATGTTGTGCTTCTGGTAACTGTATGTGCCATTGTAATGGGCGGATTCAGCTCTGCATCTTCAAATGCACACGCTTTATCGTGTGAAATAGGTGATGATGGAAATTGTATTAGTTTTCCTGAGGTTGCTTCTCCATTAAATCAATACAAGAACGGAGTTAGCATAGGTGATATTTTCTGTCACAATTCTTATCTTGTAATAAAACAATCCACAGGAACTCCTGCTTGTGTCTTAAGTGATAAAGAACTCATTGAACGAGGATGGGCAGTGACCTTAGATGACTATATCAAAAATGGTCAAAATATTGAAATCATTTTAGAGAATCCCCGCTGTTTTGGTACCTGTCCAGTCTATACGGTAACCATATCAAATGATGGGCTACTTTTATTTGAAGGAAAGGAGTTTTTGGATACACTGGGTGTTGAAACTGATTCAATATCTTCATCAGACGTTGCAAATCTGGTATCACATATCAACAAGATGGATTTTTTCTCCCTTGAAGATGCAAAAATACCTACGATGAGTGACGTTCCTTTCACGCACACCACTGTCACTATTGGTGAAAAAACACATACCATTAGAAACTATGTGGGGGAATTTGGGATTGCAAAAGTTTCAGAACTTGAATCCATGATTAACGGTTTGGCAAATGCTCAAAACAGAATTGATGGTACAACCTCAAACGTTGAAGATCTTGCCAAATCTCAAATGTCTACATTATACATTGACTCCAAACTTGTTGATTGTGTTGGAGTTGCACCACAACAATGCATGCTAGTGAGAGAAAATAGTGATTCTGAATGGGAAATGTTCTATGATACAATTGAAGGATTTGAGTATCAAGAAGGAATTCATCACAAGATCAGTGTAACAATTACTGAAATTGAACACCCTCCCGCAGATGGCTCTTCATTGAGATATACTCTAGTTGAAATTCTAGAACCGTTTGCTGATGGTTGTGGATTAGAACCTGATCCTGGTATGTGCAAAGCTTACATGCCAAAGTACTATTTTGATCAAACAACTAATTCATGTCAAGAATTCATTTGGGGGGGCTGCAATGGGGTAATTCCATTTGAAACCCTATCTGAATGCCAAATTCAATGTAATTCAGAAAACTAATTTCATACCTGCCTTCGCCTCAATTTAATCCTGAACTGTAGGTGATCTTGTGGGCATTTAGATTAGAATCGTGAAGGTCAATATCATTTCTCGGTTTTATACACTTTGATTCAAATCCCAAGGTACGAAATCTAACATACATGTTTTGTTAATCTGTATTGTGATAAGTAAATCTAGATTCAATATGGAGAATATGTTCCATAATTAAGATGAGCAATGAATTTTTTGCAAAGGGAAGTGTTTCAAAGGCATACATCAAGTTTGCAATTCCTTCCATTTTCACAAGTCTTCTAATGATTAGTACGTATCTTGTTGATGGAATTTTAATTGGACAGTTCATAGGCTCAGAAGGACTTGCATCATTTAACTTAACTTTTCCAATATTTGGTCTACTGGCAGCCATTGCAGTAGTAATAGCTACTGGAGGTTCTTCATTAGTTGGCAAATATTTGGGAGAAAAAAACATTCAGGCTGCAAATCAGGTTTTTAACCTTTCATTGATTTTGACTTTGGTTTTTTCCATTGCATTCTCCCTAGGCATTTTGATTTTTGCTGATGATACCGCTAGATTTCTAGGCGCGACAGACATTCTTTTTGATGCGACCAAAGAATACTTTACAATTCTTTCAGTATTTTTTATTTTATTCCTAATTGGGATGGTATTGCAATTTTTTATCCGAAATGAAGGAAATTCTACATATCCTATCAAGGCCATTTTGGTAGCTGTTGCGATCAACATTCCAATGACCTATGTCTTCTTGGGGATTTGGGACCTTAGTTTGGGTGCCGCTGCACTAGCAAGCGGCATTTCTTCAATTGCAAGCACCGTATTATCAATTGTTTATTTTTTGAAAAAAAAGACTTTGCTACATTATGGCAAACCCCTTTTTGATCTATCTGTTGTTAGACGAATTCTCTACAACGGCTCTTCTGAAGGACTTTCAGAATTATCCGCAGCAGCAGTTGTGTTGATATTTAATCTTACTTTGATACAATATTTGGGAGAAATTGGAATTGCTGCGTTTGCAATAATTTCCCTTACTTCTCTTGTTGTTATTATGATCAATGTGGGATTGTCTATGGGTCTACAGCCAATGGTTAGTTACAATTATGGAGCAAAATCAATTGAAAGAGTAAAAGGCACGCTCAGAATTGCGGTAAAACTTTCGATAATAATTGGCCTAGCATTTTATGGAACAGTTTTTGTCTTTGGGGAGTATTTCATTGAATTGTTTAGTACGGATAATGATGAATTAACGTCCCTCACTATCGATGCAATTCGCATCTATGGGTTATCATATTTGTTCTTGGGAATAAATTTTCTTTCTTCTGGATACTTGACAGCACTACAAAAACCAAAAATCTCTTTAATTATCTCAATGTGTTACAACCTCATCTTTGTAATTGTGGGTTTGATGGTTTTGCCTCAATTGTTTGGAATTCCGGGAATTTGGTGGGCTGTCCCATTTGCAAACATAATGACAATTCTAATTTCATTTCACTATGTTAGAAAAATGAATAAAAACTTGAATAATATGTCTTGAAAACATCTGTTTACATTTCATTTCTGTCCCCATTAGTGAGTCCATGAATCAGATGAACTTCACATGATGTAATTTTTAACGATTCAGGTGTCTAAAAGGTCCGATCCTTTAAATCAAATTTTTGATCATGTTTTTTATGAATATTCTTATTTTTGCTGTCATTCCTCTCATTTTATCACTTGGAATCATGCCTGCTTTACAATACGAAATAATTTCTAATGCTGAAGCAGTAAAATCTAAAGGAAATTCTTTGACTGAAACCAATTCCAAGAATGTCTGTGGGGATAAACTCTGTTCAGAAATCTCTGGAAATCAGATTGTGCAAAAACCCATGATGCCAATATCTCAAAAAGAATTGTTTTCATCTGCAGAGAGATATACGCTGGAAGGCCCTGAAATTGATCCTGAAAAAGGATATGCTGTAATCAAAATTGGAGATGGTCTCTATTGGCTAACTGATGGAGTATACCAACTCATGTTCGTGACCACTGGAGAAGGTGTAATTTTAGTCGATGCCCCTATGGGAATGGGAGCAAAAATCCAACAAGCAATTTCAGAAGTAACGTCACAGAAAGTTACTCATTTCATTTATTCCCATATTCACAAAGATCATGTTGGTTCTGCTGGATTGCTTCCCCAAGATGTGACATACATTTCACATACTGATACCGCAAAACATCTTGTGATGAAAAATGATCCACAAAGACCCATACCCACTGTTACTTTTGATGATGAGTATGTCCTGACAGTAGGTGATCAAACTCTGGAACTGTCTTATTTGGGACCATTTCATTCTAAAGGAGACATTGTGATTTATTCTCCCGCACACAAAGTCGTAATGGCTGTTGACTTGTTCCATCCAAACGCAGCACCATTCCAATTCATGGGAATCACGAGAGATGTCGGTGAACATCTTGCAGTTCATGATAAGCTCTTGGAGATGGATTGGAAAATTATTGTTTCTGGACATGAACCCATCTTGGGAACTCCTGAACATCTAAAATTCAACAAAGATTTCACATTGGCAGTATTGGATAATGCCATTATGGCGATACAGACAACTCAACCTAGTGCAAATTACTTTGATGATTTGGCAAACAAATGTGCTGAATTAACTTTGGAACAATACTCTGATCTCAAAGACATAGAGGTTTACCCAAATGAAAATTGCGTAACCATGATTTTCTATGCGTTGATTGATTAAGCATATTGACATGCTTAATTCTCGATTTGATGACTGAGTCTGTTGGATATTGCTTTATTTATTTACGAATTTCATAAGAAAATGCATGGGTGATTGTTCAGAGATGAATTGGTTTAATGATTAATTTTGACAATTGGAATCCGTTACACAGCAAACTACGAATTACAGGATTTGTGCTATCTCCGATTCTATTTTCTATTATCATCTTATACCCTATTGACGGATTAGTATTTGAGGCAAAGCTTGTTCTCGGATTATCTGTATGGATGGCGATTTGGTGGGCAACTGAGGCAATCCCATTTTATGTCACCGCATCTATTCCGTTGTTTGTATTTCCGTTGTTTAGTGTGGCAGATATTGATAAAGTAATTTCTGCATATGGCGATAAGCTGGTATTTTTGCTCATGGGTGGATTTCTACTTGCAAAAACAATCGAAAAGGTAGATCTTCACAAGAGATTTGCATTTAACACTTTGAAAATAGTTGGAACGAAGCCAAAAAACATAGTTTTGGGATTCATAATTGTTACAGGATGCATGAGTGCTTGGATTACAAACACCGCGACGACTCTCCTAATTCTTCCAATCGCAATCGCAGTGATATCTCAAGTAGATGTCTCACAGAAGAAAAGATTTGCGACATGTTTGATTCTAAGCGTTGCATATGCTGCAAGTCTGGGGGGCCTGTCTACTATGATTGGTACTGCACCAAATGCACTATTTGCTTCCTTGGGTAATTCGCTTGCAGGCGTAGAGATAATTTTCTTTGACTGGATGCTGATTGGAATTCCGATTAGTGTAGTTTCTCTTTTAGCATTGTGGATATACATGACAACTTCTGCAAGATTGGATAACAAAAAACCCATTCTTAAAGACAAAAATATCATCACTGAAGAATTAAAAAATCTCGGAAACTGGAATAGAAACGAAAAAATCGTTCTAGTAATATTTGTAGCAACTGCATTTGCGTGGATAACCCGTGGCATATTCTGGAAAGATTTGGTACCCTTTGTTGGAGATCACGTGATAGTTCTAGTTTCAGTTGCGATCCTGCTCATCATACCTTCAGGGCTGAAGAGACAACGTCTGCTTGATTTGAAAACTGCACGCAAGATTCCCTGGGGCGTCTTAGTGTTAATAGGAGGGGGTTTGGCTTTGGCTACTGGGTTTACTGCTACGGGTCTTGACCTGTGGATAGCAGACAAGCTGTTATTTTTGGGGACATTGGACTATTTCTTGATTGTACTGGTTATTGTTACAATTACAATGTTAACAAGTGAACTTATGAGTAATACTGCAGTAGCTGCATTATTGTTGCCCGTTATGGCAGTTTTAGGGGCTACCACTGAGATTGATCCGATTTTATTGATGGCTCCCGTTGCATTTGCTACAAGTTATGGATTTATGATGCCTGTTGGAACCCCTCCAAATGCGATTGCCATTGGAAGCGGATATGTGTCAATCAGACAGATGGTTCGTTATGGATTGCCATTTGATCTTATTTGTATTCCTATTGTCACCATAATGATAGTATTTTTGGTACCTTTGGTTTGGAGATGATGAAAAAAGAGCTTGAAAAATCATACAAATTAAAAATCTCGTACTTTTCTAACTTCATCTCATCTCAATCTGTAGGTGAATTCTCATGGTAACATGGAATTTTTTTATCATGAATTAGCAGTGTAAGAAACAACATGAAGTTTATCTGATGTGTTTTAGGATTCATCAAGAAAAGAGAATGAAGAAAAGCCAAAATTTTATTCTCTAGATATAGTTATTATTGTGATTAGGAAAACTTGCTCATGGGATTCAAAAAAGGCATTAGCAAGTGTGTAGAATGTGAGAAGAAAATAAAGGAAGATCCAGACGAATCCGGAATGTGTAGTAAATGTGGCGCAGCAGAAACTCGTATTGAAAAAACAGTCTACAAGGAACTAATGGATGAAGGAAGATTTCCCTAGGATGAATTTTTAAATTTGTTAAAACAAGACCTGAATGTTGAAAAATTCTCATTCTCTATATTTGTAATAGACCTTTAGAAAATTCTGCAAGATTAAGTATGCATCTCAATTCCTAATTTTCATGACAAATACAAGTCTGGTAATAGTCATGGCGACAATCATGGTTGTTGGGTTATTTGGAACAAATTTTGTTTCAGATGCTGATGCGCTGAAGAGTAAAAACGGCGCATCAAAAAATACTGACATCTGTGGATTGATTCTATGTTCTGATTATCATGGTGGAAAAGAAATATTTGAAGCAGAATGGTCTAAAGCATTTGTTAGTTATACAAGAACCGTAACTAGTACTGATTCAAATGATCATTTTGACAGTCATATTAAAAGTAAGGTTGTACCATCTTCACATAATGTTGATCAGGAATTTCCCGCTCAACTAGATACTTTTATCCACAAGTTCGAGTTGGATAAGATCTCAGCTGATCAGGCACTAGATGAAATCAAGGAAATACATGACGCATATGTGAAAGTAAGTATCACGACCGATATTGTTGATGGTGTGGGAGACAAACTTAGTCTCTACGAAAAAGGAGTCTTTGATGCTGCTACAGCAGTTGAAGCGATTCACCTGACTGCAGAGCCACAAAACGTTAATCCTGAATACCAGGGTGCACTAGATGAGGTCATCCACAAGTTCGAGTTGGATAAGATCTCAGCTGATGAGGCACTAGGTGGAATCAGGGAAGCGCACTATGGCTTTGTCGACCTCTACATCACTTCTGACATAATCGAAGCAGTAGAAGGCAAGATCGCGTTGATTGATTCTGGTAAACTATCTGGAGCTGAAGCAGTTGAAGCGATTCACCTGACTGCAGAGCCACAAAACGTTAATCCTGAATACCAGGGTGCACTAGATGAGGTCATCCACAAGTTCGAGTTGGATAAGATCTCAGCTGATGAGGCACTAGGTGGAATCAGGGAAGCGCACTATGGCTTTGTCGACCTCTACATCACTTCTGACATAATCGAAGCAGTAGAAGGCAAGATCGCGTTGATTGATTCTGGTAAACTATCTGGAGCTGAAGCAGTTGAAGCGATTCACCTGACTGCAGAGCCACAAAACGTTAATCCTGAATACCAGGGTGCACTAGATGAGGTCATCCACAAGTTCGAGTTGGATAAGATCTCAGCTGATGAGGCACTAGGTGGAATCAGGGAAGCGCACTATGGCTTTGTCGACCTCTACATCACTTCTGACATAATCGAAGCAGTAGAAGGCAAGATCGCGTTGATTGATTCTGGTAAACTATCTGGAGCTGAAGCAGTTGAAGCGATTCACCTGACTGCAGAGCCACAAAACGTTAATCCTGAATTAGTCGGTGCGGTTGACGAATCTCTTGATAAGTATGATCTTGATAAAATTTCGGCTCATGAAGCCGTTAATAGTATCATAGACATTCATGATGGCTTTGTCGACCTCTACATCACTTCTGATCTAATTCAGTATATTGGGATCCAAATCAATATCTATGAATCAGGTAGTGTTTCTGCCAGTCACATATTACATGAAATTCATGAAGTGATTGAAGAAGAAGAAATATCTGCTATGGCAGCATTACTGTCTGTAGATTCTGAAGTAATGGCAAAAGAATTACCTCCAAATACTGTTGACATGCCAGTCGGTGCAGGAGTTCCGGGGTGTGAAATAAATGAAATGTGTTACACACCAACAAATCTAACGGTTCATACGGGAACAACTGTGACATGGATCAATTCTGATGGATCAATTCCCCACACTGTAACTGCAGGTTGGCCTGATAGCGAATCAATAGGCCTTGATTATCCTGGCGGATATGGATTTGACAGCGACTTCATGTCTGGTGGTGCAAAATTCAAACATACTTTTGAAACACCCGGAGAATATGATTACTACTGTCAATTACATCCTTGGATGATAGGCAGTGTTACTGTTGAATAGGAATTTCTTCCTTTTCTTTTTATTTTTTTAAAACATGCATATACTTTTACCTATGACTTGATAGAAAATTATTTCACAACCACTTCAATCACAAATTAGCATCATGTCAAATTAGTAGAGATAGTTATAAGAGATTAGAAGTCCAGATCAATAATTGACAAATATCACTAAAACCAAAATTACAGTTCCATTGATGATTATCGCCAGTGTTTTTGCAATCACTGCTGTTTCTTATTCTCCTAGTGATGTCCGTGCTGAATTTTCAATTCCAGAAATTTCAGGTTCTATTCCAATCACTGAAACACTTGAAGATTATTCTGACAAATCAGAAATTGCACTAAGCGTCGCTATGGCCGTATCTGAGAATTCTGTTGAGAATGGAAAAGCTATGTGGGGCAAACTTAGTGTCACTCAGGGATTCCTTGTTTACGCCATTGGAGTTTTGGCCAACGATGATGTTTTTCATAAAGTTATGGTTGATGCTGGAAATGGTGAAGCTTTGTACGTTTCTGAAGGTGTTTCAAGAGGTGAATGGAAGCATTCTAAACATTCTGATGGTGAAACAAGTAAGAAATGGAAGGATCACTATTCCAATTTAACTGCTGAAGAAAGAGAAATTAAAAAACAACAATGGACTGAAGTAAAAGACGCATTCTTTGCCTTGTCTCTGGACGAGAGGGCAAAGATGATAATGCATTTTATGACTATGAAAGTGCAGTTTGAATCTCTGTCTGATGAAGAAAAAGATGCTAAAAAATTGAAAATGAAATTGATGATGGAAGAACTACTGCCGTTGTCAGTTGAAGAAAAGACCGTTAAACTGCGGGAATTTGTAAATTCACTTTAGCATTCAAATTCGTTCATCTTTACCGTATTACTGATTAGGGCAAAAGTTATGCTAATTTGAGAATTACAGTTAGTCGTTTTCACATGATCCTCTGATTGTTGCAATTACGACTAATGTGACATGCATTGCTCATTTTCATCCTGATTCTACTTTTGTTTGACGATGATCTACTAGAAGCAACTAATTTCTGTATTTGTGATTTGGGAACGAATATTCATTTCATATGTTTTTGTGTTTCAGTCTTGGTTGAATGTCACTTGATAAATTACTCCGTCAGATGAATTTGGCAATGTATATTCGATCTGCTTGAACTTGTATTGGGTTAGAGATTGTGCTTCCATAAACATGTTCTCCCCTATAACCAAACCATTTGTTTCTGCACCGTGATTGATCATTGAACTTATTGCTGTAGCCTCACCAAATATTTCATTAACTGAGGAAACGCTGGATGTTGCAACTATCACTTTACCGTATTCACAACTGATTCTAAAGCTAATGTTGGGAAGTTGCTCCTCATTTAATAGCAGATTCATGCGTTTTCTATTCTGTATCAGATCAAAATTGCATGCTATCGCTCGCTGTATATAATCCATGTCTCCATCGTCATGTCTTGAAAAATAATACAATACTGCATCTCCCAGAGTCTTGACCACAATTCCACCATTTTGCTCTACCACGTTTGACATTGTATTTAGAAATATGGAATAAAATTTTGATATTTTCGAAGGTGGTATTTTTGCAGTAGTTTTTGTTGAATTCACTATGTCTACAAAGCATACGCAACAGAACTCTGTTTTTCCTGCAAATTCAAACATCTTCTTTTGCTTTTCTTCAATTTCTTTATGTTCGTCTGATACGGAATAAAATCTGGAACTGCTCTCGTCATTGGAAGTCGATTTTACTACCTCCATTATTTCCTGTTTGTCTCAATGCGCCACTGTGACTATCTGTCATAAGAAAATCCAAACCACACTCTATTCATTTTCCGTAAATCTTAAACTTGTTGATATCTCAGAATTTTGTTTTCATGCTTAAACACGTTTGTTTTCATTTAGAAGTCTGTATATTCTTGATAATTATTTATCTGATGATGTTTTATGTACATTGGAGACTGAATCATGATTAAGGATCTTGTTACCCCCGAAAACGCCAACGTCTTCGTTGGGAAGCTCGGGGACATACTCGAGAAGGCCATCGACAAGCCGCTGGGCTATGCCATAAACTGGGGACGAATCTGGTCGCTGTGGCCCGTCCACATCGAGACCGCGTGCTGCAGCGTAGAGTTTGGCGCGGCCTCCAGTCCGAGATACGACGTCGAGAGGTTCGGAATCATCGAGGCGTTCGGATCTCTAAGGCAGTGCGATCTCGTGGTCGTTCAGGGAACGATTACCAGGAAGATGGCTCCGAGACTCAGGCTGGTATACGATCAGATGCCCGAACCAAAGTACGTGATTGCCATGGGCGCATGCGCCATTACCGGCGGACTGTACTTTGACTCGTACAACGTGCTTCCGGGAATCGACGGCGTGATACCTGTGGACGTGTACGTTCCGGGATGCCCGCCAAGGCCTGAGACGCTGATACAGGGATGCATGCTGCTTCAGGAGAAGATCAAGAGGATGAAGGCCAGGAAGTTTGTATGATTGAAAAATTAATTCTGAATAGTCTGTAATCAAAAATATAAAATCAATTTGGATTGATTACTTTAACTTGATGTTGCAAATATTATCGATGAGTAAAACAATTGAAATTCATTTCTAAGATTTGTTATGCATCCCGATAAGAAGAAATTGTCTTCTAATCTGTCTGTTCATAATTTTATTATATTTCTAGACTGAAAATACGCTGTTGGAATATGAAATTATTAAAAATCCTATGGGATTGATTGAATTTACATTAAATCAGGGTGAAAAGATTACTGCAGAAGCTGCTGCCATGGTATTCATCAAGGGAAATTTAAAAACAGAAACCAAAATGAGAAAGGGTGGATTCCTAAAATCACTCAAAGCTGCGGCATTTGGAGGCGAATCCTTCTTTGTTAACGAGTTTATCGCAGAAGAAGACAACTGCAAACTTGGTCTTACTGGAAACATGCTCGGAGATATAGAGGTAATTGATATTTCTGAGGAATTCATTGTTCAGTCCGGATCTTTTGTCGGCTCTACCACGGATCTGACCTTGGATACCAAGTGGCAGGGATTCACAAAAGGAATATTTGGCAGTAATTTGTTTATGTTAAAAACAGTTGGTACTGGTAAAATGTTTGTTAATGCCTGGGGCGGAATTTTAAAGAAAGAGCTGCGACCTGCCGAAAAGATGTATCTGGATAATTATCAGCTAGTAGCCCTAAGTTCCGCTGCGGAATACAGGGTTACGAAGCATGGTAGTCTGAAGACCACTTTGTTTGGGGGGGAGGCCTTGGTACTGGAGATTGTTGGTCCAGGAACAGTATACATACAAACTAAAAATATCATGGAGTTTGTCAGGGCCTTGGTCCCATTTCTCCCTAAAAGAAATTAAGAATTTTTGAATTTACGGCATATAACGTCAGTTCAAATCTAAAAATTCTACTCTGATTAAATATTCGATTATTATATCATGGTCATGTCTGAACAAGTGGCCGCAAAAAAATTTCTTATCACTACTGCATTTATTCTATTTTCATTAATCTTTCTAGGTGGAATGTTTGCCGTAACTAATCCTATAGCGATTAGCGCAGGACAGGAGTTGTCATATCCTTCCTGGTTGACAATTTCTTACCTTGCTGGGCTGTCCATGATAATTCTTCCATGCACTTTACCACTGGTTTTCATCATCATTCCACTTAGTATGGGAAAAGGAGGAAAGAAGGGACTCATCATGGCCTTACTTTTTGGTGCTGGATTGACAATTACTATCACTTTTTACGGATTTGGAATTGGCGCATTAGGTCAAACAGCTGATCTAGATCAGATTTCTGTTTTCATGTTTCTAATTGCTGGCATCGCAGCCTTTCTCTTTGGTCTATCACAACTCAAACTTTTTGAGATAAAACTTCCGTCTTATTCTGGAACTCCAAAATTTATTCAAAACAGAAGCGATTACTCAAAATCCTTTTTCATGGGATTGCTATTGGGAAATGCCGGCGTCGGGTGTCCAAATCCAATGTTTTATTGGCTATTGATCTATGTTGCTGGAAGTGGCAGTGTGGAGATTGGTGCAAGCTTGGGGGCAGTACACGGCGTCGGACGTGCAATTCCTCTGATTTTACTTTCTGTTCTTGCAATTATTGGGGTAAATGCAACGAAAGGAATTACCATGAATCGTCAAAGAATTGAAAACATTACCGGATGGATGCTAATCATAATTGGCACATTTTTGATTATTAATGGCATTCCTGGTGGACATGAATGGTATGAAAGTACAATGATCCATGCTGGTTGGAACAATCTTGTTTCCATGGCATTGATTCCTCCTGAATTTCACGTAAGTGAACATGATCATGGTCATGCCTCACAAATGTCAGGAGAACTTGCCTCTGCCTTATTTCTAGGATTAATTCTATTTCCAATAGCTTGGTATTTTACCAAGAAAAAACAAACTGCACGTGTATGAAAGATCCTGTATGTGGAATGGAAGTTGGAGAAAAGGGAACGTTGATCACGCATAAGGGAAAACAGTATAGGTTCTGTTGTGCGACGTGCAGTTGGGCTTTTGAACAAAATCCTGAACAGTTTTTAAAGGAATGAAAGTACAGATTTTAACCGCTCCCGGCTGTTCAAACTGCACGATCTTAGAAAAAATGCTGACTGAACTTGGAATTTCTTATGAATTAATTGATATCACCCTGAATCCGTCTTATCTGGAAAAATATCCAATTTTCACTGCTCCCGGATTGGTAATCGACAAAAAATTAGAGTTTACAGGCATTCCAAAAATCGCTGAACTTGAAAAGAGATTTTTCAAGTGACAGGTATGTTTTTACTCTGTAAAAAGTAGTTTTCATACATGTCTGAATTTTCATCCATTGAGAAAACCCTGCTCGTTCAATATGGAATAAAAAAGTATGACAATGAAAAAACTGTCACAGAGAAACTCCTGACCGTGTTATCAGAAAAGGACATACAAAGAAACATTGACACTCTCATTGGAACTCAGCGGGTTAGGCGAATCGGACCTGATGTACTTCAAAACAACGAAAGTCATACTGAGTTACCTGATCTGCCTGAAAATCTTAAATCTATCATCGATAGTCTTTAGTCTGAAATATTCTTAAAACCCCTGTTGATTGGTTTTGGCATGAATAACGTGTTTTTATTTTCAAGTATTTTGGTTATGGCCATTCTATTCTCATTCTCCGCAGATTCTGCATTTGCACATCCTCATTCCGGTTCAATCCTGATTGATGCTCATTCTCATGAACAACAAACAGAAACTGTTTCTTTGGGCGGGATGATGGCACTTGAAAAATCTACCCTGCTATTCCATTCTTCTGAGGAAAATTCATTGCCCTGGGCATTTGTTGAGGGCAAGATTGAGAATCCAGTTGAAGGATATCCTGTTGTAATTCAAATTTTTAAGGGTAATGAAGCAGTTCATTTTGCGCAGACTGCTGTAAGTCAAAATGGTGAGTATGAATACAAGTTCAGGGTATTAAACTCCGAAAATGGCGTAACCAATAAAATTTTTGACGGAACGTATTCAGTCAAAATCTTCAAAGTAGTCTATCTTACACATGAAAATCTAGTTTAGAATCCCCTTAATCCCTGAGGACGTACGATTTCGGGATGCTGCTTCATCCATTCCACTTTGTCTAGCATCTCTTGCTTGTTCTGTGGGAAGGTACCTTTTACGGTATATGCGTTTGAACCGTGATTCACTCTGAATATTATCTCGTCATTGGTGTCAATCTGATCAATCAGACTGTATAACTCCTCTAACGACTCATCGTCGTCAATTCTATCAAATTCCCCATTGTACTTGTCAAGAAATTCCTGTTTGATCCCATTTTCAAGATAAAGTGTTAATGCGCCGACATAGTGTGGTGAACATGCACTGATCACTTCAGCTGTTCCTTTGATGTGTTCTTTGGAGTATGTTTTCCCGCCAAGGCCTAAAATTACCATGCATGACATCACATATCCTGCATCTTTTGCTTTGTTCACTGACTTGATGATTGTTTTAGCAATTGCACCCTTTGTCACTTTTTTTAGAACTATGTCTGAACCGCTTTCAATTCCTAGATAGAACATGTCCAATCCCGCTTCATGCATCTTCTTCAACTCCTCAGACGTTTTCTTCAAAATGTTCATCGGCATCGCATAGCAGGAAATTCTCTCGATGTTTGCAAATTTTTCTCTAACGTATTTTACAATTTTTATCATAAATTCTGCATCCAAATTCAGTGCGTCCCCGTCTGCAAGAAATACCCTTTTCGTATCTGGCAGATAGCCTGCCATCATGTCAATTTCTGCCTTGATGTCATCCCATGTCCTTTCGGAATAATCTTTAGATCTATACATGTCACAGAAAGAACATTCGTTAAATGAGCAACCCAGTGTGACTTGGAAAATCAACGATCTAGCTTCTGATGGAGGCCTATACAGTGGAGCATCATAGTTTAACATCATGATTGATTCAACCAATTTACCAAATCATGTTTTTTATACTTTCTATTGCGATTCGAACACAATATACCTTTTAGTAGTAAATCTGATGAAATTTCATAATTTATGGCAAATGATTCAGATGCAAAAAGATTACTCTGGTTTGTATTTTCAGCTTCTCGCGGAGGACTAAACCGTTTAAGAATTATCTCAAAATTAAAAGAAAATCCGTTTAACATTAATCAGCTTGCAAAAGAATTGAATCTAGATTACAAGGCCGTTCAGCATCATGTTAGGGTGCTTGAAAAAAATAATCTGATAAGCAAGGTCGGTGAAAAATACGGCGTGACTTATTTTGTTTCAACCTTTCTTGAGGTCAATATGAGAACATTTGAAGAAATTGAAGAAAAATTGGATAAAAGTAAATAAAAGCTCAGAAGGTGCTTTACACTAAATGGAATCTACATCTTTGGTGCTCTCTGTCTTCTCCATCGCAAACATGGGAATTCTTGGAATTTTGATTGTGATATTTGGTAAGATGTATGTTAACACTCGAGCACAACTTCCGTTAGGCATGATTGTTGTCGCAGCGATGTTATTTTTGCATAATGTAATTGGCGCACTTGCTTACTTTTCAATGGATGAGATCTTCTCTCATGAAATATTCCCATACATGCTAGGAGTTGGCATTGCGGAATTTGCAGGTCTGATGATATTTCTGAAAATCACACTAGACTAGTCTTGGTTTATTTGTAACAAAAAATAACAAAAACATGTTACAAGAATATCTAAAGCTCAACAAGAACGTTCTTGTCGCATTTGTAGCATCGATAACTATTTCTGCAATAGTTGCACACCTCTTGGCTGGCCAGGCAGATTATCTCAATACCACATACACGACAATTGTGGATTATGTAATCTATTTTTCCGTTTTTGCTGGAATGTTCTATCTGGATAATAGAAAAAAATATCGTTTAGAATTCGGTGCAACTGATACTGTAAAACTAAAACAGGATCTGAAGAAGTTAATCACTTCGATGGGAATAGCTGAAGTTGTATATACTGTTGTTAGATGGGCATTGCAATATTATTTTCTAACTATTAACTACGATGCATATCTAGCATCAATCGTATCACAGTCAATATCTACAATTATTTATCTGATAATACTTAATGTAATTGTAAAAATCACAAGGTTGTACAAAGATGGGAATTAGCATATACGTAGATGGTTCTGGAGGTTCAAGTAGCGGTTATGGTTACTTTGTAAAAGAAACCGGGGAATCATTTTATGAAAAAAAACCTGAAATCACCAATAATCAGGCTGAATACCTGGCAATCATTTCTGTATTAAAGAAATATGCTGACTCCGACGAAGAAATTATTATTTTCAGTGATTCTAAAAATACCGTAAACCAGCTGAATCACGAATTTGCAATAAACAACGAACATCTTCGTAATCTTGCTAGAGAAGCTTGGCTTCTCATTGCCAAATTTTCTTCTATATCTATAATTTGGATTCCTAGAAAAGATAATCTAGCTGGAAAAATGCTGGGAAGCTGAAAATACACTAAAAATATTTTCATGAATAACTTTATTATACAAAATCTCTATTCAAACTTAACATGGCAGGGTCTCCTATTTTGTCTCCAAAGTCAATTGCCGTGATTGGTGCATCTGACAAAAGAGGAAGTGTAGGGGCTACAATTACGTCAAATATTATGAATGGTTTTAAGGGAATCGTATATCCAATCAGTCCTTCAAGAGAAACCGTCTTTTACAAAAAAGCTTTCAAAAGTGTTTTGGATGTTCCAAAATCAATTGATCTCGCAGTTATTGTTATCAAAAATACCCTTGTGGCATCTGTACTAGAAGAATGTGGCAAGAAAAAAATTAAGGGCGTGATCATAATCACGGCTGGATTCAAAGAAGTCGATGAGGAAGGAGCCAAGCGTGAGCAAGAAATCAAAGATATAGCTAAAAAATACAATATCCAAGTTATTGGACCAAATTGTCTTGGGGTCATGAATCTTGATCCAAAAACTATGATGAATTCTACTTTTCTCAAGGTGACTCCGAAGTCAGGAAAGATAGCTCTTGTTTCGCAAAGCGGTGCAATATGTGCAGCATTAGTTGAAGATGCCAGTGCACAAGGAATCGGTTTCTCGGCGGTTGTCAGCCTTGGAAATAAGGCTGTAATGAACGAAGTTGATATTCTGAAAATACTTGCAAAGCATAAGCAAACTGAAGTCATTGTGATGTATCTTGAAGATATGGGTGATGGACAAGAATTCCTTAAGGTTTGTAAAAATATTACTAAAAAACTCAAGAAACCTGTTCTGGTTCTCAAATCCGGACGAAGTCCTGAAGGCGCAAAGGCCGCAATGTCTCATACCGGAGCTCTGATGGGTTCAGATGAGATCTATGATGCATTACTCAAACAGTCTGGTGCAATTCGAGTTGACACCATGGAAGAACTGTTTGATTACGCTACTGCGTTTTCAAAACAACCGTTGCCTTTGGCCGGTGATCTTGTAATTGTTTCAAATGCAGGCGGACCTGCTATCATTTCCACTGATGCGTGTTCAAAGATGAATCTAAAGATGGCAGAGATAACAAGTATTCAAAAAAAGATAGATCAGGTTATTCCACCTTGGGGAAGCTCCAGAAATCCCGTTGACATAGTAGGCGATGCCGATTTTAACAGATTCCATAATGTCCTAGATCGTGTACTCAAGCATCCGAAAGTGGGTTCTGTGATTACAATGTGTACTCCATCTGGAACCCTTGATTATGATAAACTTGCAGAAGTTGTAGTTGAAATGTCCAAGAAATACAAAAAGACGATGCTTGCAAGCCTTATGGGTCTGGATGAAGGAATTACCAACAGGGAAATTTTAGCTGAAGGCGATGTTCCATATTACAACTATGCAGAAGGCGCCATCAGAACCCTTAGTGCAATGACTGGGTTCACAAATTGGGTCGAGGCTCCAGATGGCAAAATTACCAAATTCAAGGTTAACAAGGCAAAGGCGAAGAAAATCTTTGACAAGGTCAAAAAAGAAAAGCGACCGAATCTCCTGGAAGAAGAGGGACAGGAAGTTCTCAAAGCATATGGTTTGCCATTGCCACAGAGTGCACTCGCTAAAAATGAGGCAGAGGCAATTAAGATTGCAAAGAAAATTGGCTATCCTGTAGTGATGAAGATTGCGTCACCACAGATTATTCATAAATCTGATGCCGGTGGTGTCAAGGTGAATCTGACAAATGATGAAGAGATCAAAGATGCGTTCAAGACAATAATCAAAAATGCAAAAAAATATGATGATAAGGCCGAGATCAAGGGAGTTCTGATTGTGGAGATGGTCAAGGGTGGAAAGGAACTGATCATCGGTTCAAAGCTTGAACCTGGCTTTGGCCCAGTAATTATGTTGGGTATGGGCGGCATCTATGTGGAGGTTCTCAAAGATGTCACTTTCAAACTGGCTCCCGTGACTGATTTGGAAGCCGATGACATGATTGCCTCCATCAAAACTCAAAAACTTCTACAGGGTGTTAGAGGCGAAAAACCTTCAGACATTGCAAAACTTTCTGAATGCATCCAAAGGCTGTCTCAGCTTGTTTCTGACTTTGAAGAGATCAAAGAATTGGACATGAATCCAGTTTTGGTGATGGAAAAAGGAAAGGGATGCCGTATTCTGGATGTTCGAATAGGTCTCTGAGCCTAGTCATTCACGAATCTTTTACAATCTGAATTAGAATATTTATACAACATAGTTCTGAATATAGTTACATGGCTAATGAATTGAAGGCAATTAAAACTGGTGATGATTACATTGAAAGTCTTAGAGGACGCGATCTTAAGGTTTACCTATTTGGAGAATTGGTGAAAGAACCCGTTGATCACCCTATGATTAGACCTTCAATTAATGCTGTTGCTGAAACGTATGATCTTGCGGTTCGTGAAGATGCACTAGCATCTGCTGATTCTTCAATCACTGGTCTGAAAGTTAACAGGTTCTTACACATTGCAGAAAGTGCAGAGGATCTGGTATTGCAAAATAAAATGCAAAGAAAGCTTGGACAAAACACTGGAACATGTTTCCAGAGGTGTGTAGGTATGGATGCCATGAATTCTTTACATTCCACCACGTTTGAAATTGATGAAAAGCATGGTACTGATTATCATAAACGATTCTTGGAATTTGTAAAAATGGTCCAAAAGGAAAATCTTGTCATCGGCGGTGCGATGACTGATCCAAAAGGTGACAGAAGCAAAGGGCCAGCTGAACAAGATGATCCTGATCTGTTTACAAGAGTTGTCGATACTGATGAAAAAGGAATCTATGTCTCGGGCGCCAAGGCACATCAAACTGGCTGTATCAACTCCCATTGGATTCTTTTAATGCCTACAATTAGATTGACTGAAAACGATAAGGACTGGGCGATTGTAGGAGCTGTTCCGGCTGATGCAAAGGGAATTACTTACATTTACGGCAGACAGTCATGTGACACACGAAGTATGGAGGAAGGTGATATTGATGACGGTAATGCAAAGTTTGGTGGACAAGAAGCATTGATTATTTTAGACAGGGTTTTCATTTCATGGGACAAAGTATTCATGCATGGGGAATTTGAATTTGCGTCAATGCTCGTAGAGCGTTTTACTTGCTATCACAGACGTAGCTATGTGTGCAAGACAGGTTTGGGAGATGTTCTGATTGGTGCTGCTGCCACGATTGCGGATTACAATGGCGTTCCAAAGGTATCACATATCAAAGACAAGATTATTGAGATGACTCATCTCAATGAAACAATATTTGCTGCAGGAATAGCATCATCCTACCAAGGACAGAAGATGAAATCTGGTGTTTTCTTAAACGATGACATGTTGGCACAAGTTTGTAAACACAATGTCACACGATTTCCCTATGAAATTAGTCGATTGGCACAAGATATTGCTGGTGGATTAATGGTAACACTACCATCTGAAAAAGACTTCAGACATCCTGTGGCTGGTCCATTGCTACAAAAATACCTTGTAGGCAGAAAAGGTGTTGATGTGGAAAATAGAATGAGAATCCTAAGGTTGATTGAGAATATGACTCTGGGTAGAAATGCCGTTGGATATCTGACAGAATCCATGCATGGCGCGGGTTCACCTCAGGCACAAAGAATACAGATTCAAAGACAGATGCAGGTTGGTTACAAGAAGAACCTCGCAAAGAATCTTGCTGGAATCACAAATGATATTGAGGAACCTTCAGAATCAACTGAATACTTCAAAAGAGTTTTCAAAACAAAAGATTCAGTAATTTAGATTAAGATTATTTTTACTGGCTTCTTTCATCCCTTGATTTGTTCTATGGAAGGATGTAGAAATGATCAAAAGTATATTTAATGGATTATTATGTATTATGACATCTCAAATTCATTTTTTTCTATTTGTTAAGTGTCACTATTCACCAAACTAACAATTACTGAGGATCCTTTTTTAGTAAATTTGACATAATTAAACTACCAAGCAAACAGGACGATCTATTGCCTTTCATATATGGCATATGTGAACTTGTTTGCCTGATTTTCTATATTCCAACTTACTCTTTCTCATCAGGTTTTCTATTTTTGGAATCCTCCTCTGAAGATTCAGAATCATCCTCCGTATCTTTCAAATCTATCTCTGTTTTCTCAGTGCGTGTTGAATATTCTGAATCTTTGGCAATTTTGTCCAAATCTTCCAATTCCTCAATTACATCTGAAGTCTCTGAATCCTTAGTATCTGTAAACTCTAATCCTTTCTTGTCTTTCTTTTTTGTAAACTGTTTTACTATCATTATTCCTACAACGATGGCAATAATAACATAGTTTACCGGAGGTTTTAGCAGCTGTGTGATGTATCCGACTTGTGGCAGTGTATATGCAACTTTTCCAATATACTCTTCTTGTGTAATTGGAAAGTCAGTTCCTGGAATTGATCCTGGGTTTGCATCTCCCTGGGTCCTGATGGTTTTCGGATCTTCTTCCATGATTGACACTACTCTGTGAACTATTACTCGATTATGATCTGATGGCCGATTAAACACAATAATATCACCAACTTCTATATCTTCGAATGGTTCGTGGCCTTGTACAATCAAAACATCATAGACTTCTAAAACCGGAATCATGCTTCCGCTTGCAACCACATAAAATGGATTCTGTGTTCCAAATGCTACTTGTAGACCCAACCAGATCACAAGAACCCCGACACCGACAATTATGATATCTTTGATTACTCCTTTTGGAATTGCACTTTTCGCCAATTACATCGATACCTGTGAATGCCATTGATTAAATTTTCTAACTATCAGATTTTGCTTCCGCATTCTTCGCAGAATTTTGATCCTTCCTTGTTGACAAATCCACAATTGGGGCACTTTCCTGGTTGATCTGCTTCTTCTGGTTTTCCCAAAAGAATTACTTCGCCGATTTTTTTGATACTGTTCCATGATATGCTGCCCTCGGTTCCGTCTTTTTTGGTGATTACGATAACCATGGACTGCGTTGAATCTATGCCGACTTGTTTTGCGGTTCCCACAGAATTTGCGTTTTCATCGTAAACTGTCTTTCCTTCAATCGATGTAATTGAAGTTACTGGGCCTGGTTGCGTGGAAGCTTCTTGCGGCGCACTTGCTGTTGCTTCTTGCGGCGCACTTGCTGTTGCTTCTTGCGGCGCACTTGCTGTTGCTTCTTGCGGCGCACTTTGAACTTGCGGATCTAATGGTTTTGCGCTTCCTACTTCTTCTTGTTCGTCTTGTTTTTTGAATTCCCTGTATTCTGCAATTGAAGCATGGCATGAATTACAAATGTACTGTCCTTTTTCTGCCAGGATTAGATTCTCTGCAACTTCCTCGTTTGGATTTTCAAACTCTATTTTTGGAGAGCCTTCAAATTCCTTTTCACAGGTATTGCAAAAATATTTAGTTATAACTTCCGAATCTAGTCTTCCAATGGGGGCCAAAAACAGATCAGGTCCGCCAAGATTTCCTTTCACTTGCTGTTCGTCTGTAACGCTAGCCTTGATGTAGCCTCCAGAACCTCTTAGTTTTTTAAGTCTAGACTCAGTACTCATGTCTTGAATTTGCTCAAACGTCATTTAAGTATATATCAAAATTGATTTTCCAACAAACAATGTGGTGTTCATTCTGGTGAACATTTTTAGGGATGTTGCATGAATTAATGATATAATGCCTGTTACGCAAATTTCAGATGCAAAATCATGGGAAGTCGATGTGATGAACTCTGACGTTCCTGTATTCGTGGACTTTTGGGCCGAGTGGTGTGGTCCATGTAGAATGGTAGGTCCCGTAGTTGAAGAGCTGGCAGCTGACTATGATGGCAAAGTAAAATTTGTCAAGGTCAATGTTGATGAGGCCAACGAATTGGCATCCAAATACAACGTATTTAGTATTCCAACCTTAATCCTCTTAAACAAAGGTGAGATAGTTAGCCAGCAAGTGGGCGCAGCCTCTAAAGAGTCATATCAAGGTATGATTGACAGAGCCCTCGCATAAATTCAAACACGTTTTCTCTCTTTTTTGATCCTAAAGTAATTAATATTCCAAAATTTGCATGGAATCATGTCGTTTGGTGAAGTTGATACACTGGGCATGCTCTTTGACAAACTGCAAAGTTTGTTTGATGAATCTCAAGGATACTATGAATCGTTTTTGGATACGAATAATATGTACAAAAAAGGCCAGCTTAGTGATAAAGAATTCTTTCAAAAGCTAGGTGACTATACTGTTGCATATTCTGCTTTGGAGTTTTTAGCAATCAAGGTAATATTTGAATTAAGAAAATCCGTTGGAGGCGGTTCTGGAAATACTCAGTCACCTGGATTGATGCCTGGAATGGGTCAGCCTGGGATGATGGCTGGAGGAATGGCTCAACCTCCGCGAGCGGGAACGCCTGACAATCCCGTTGGCGGTGCAGGCCCACCTGGAATTGTTTCTGCCCAAGAATCTTTTGGAGAAGTTGGGACGTTACCCTCACCTGATCCATCTTTGATGCCTAGACAAACTGCTCCTTCGCCACAACAGCAACAACCACCACAACAGCAACAACCCGGTGGAAATGTATGTTCTTCTTGTGGTGCGGCTCTCAAGGCAAATGCCAAATTCTGCACAAAGTGTGGAGCTAAGGTGTAAAAGTCAGTTTAAAAAAATCGTCTTTGTTGTTATTGTGTAGTGCCACATTCTGGACAGAATTTGGCTGTAGCCGAAAGACTTGCGCCGCATTCAGAGCAAAATCCTCCGTCTGATTGAGGTTCGCTGTAAGCGTTTCCAACAAATGCTGAACTTTTCACTGCACCTGATGGCACGTATTTGTCATCATCTATTAGTACAGGTTCAAAGTCCTGTTCGGTCAAAAATGTCATCATCCTTGGAACGGCATTATCTTCGTTTTTAGGATCTGGGACCGAGTCCCCCAACCAAAACGCAAATCTCATCAAAGTCAATTCCGGAGTTGAGAAAGCTAGGGTGTGCTTTGACATGTAATCCTGTGCTGCTTTTTTGCCGTCAAAAACTTCCATAATTCGTGTATTTTTCAATAATGTATAATGGTTTCTGGAAAAATGGACCGGGGGGGAATCGAACCCCCGACATCCTCGTTGCGAACGAGGCATCATACCACTAAACCACCGGCCCTTGAATAATCACATAAAGTTCTTCTTTTATTCATTTTCTCGATAAATCTGGTCTTGATAATGTACTGTAGTCATTCATGCGCGTGTTTTTAGAATTTTGAAATTCTAATTTTGATTATTTGTTGATTCTCTTTTATCTGACGACTATGAAATGGATGGTCAATATGCATGACCTGGAAATATCTCTACTAGTGGCCCGTTTCTGGAATCTTCGGTCTATGGTGCTTTAGTACCATGTTCTTGATCTCTGGATTTTCATCTAGATCCTGTTCGATGACATCTGCAAATCTTTTTGGTAGCCATTTCTTTTCAAACTCGATCAATGCTACATTTCGATCAATCTCTGCAAACTTGTCTCTCAAATTTCCATAATGTCTGTCCAGCCTTCTTTGTATTGGAATGAATTGCTTATTATCTCTCATGAAATCTAGAATTTCCTCTGCCTTCTTGCTCATCCATTCCATGATCTCTTGTCTGTCCATTGCTTTTGGAGTGAAATGAAATTCTTCCATCTTTGACAGTGGAATGGATTCGTCTTCAGACTTTTCTGATTTGCAGCTGATACAAATTGATTGCAAATACTTTGACTCCTCCGTAAAATGTAGGACAAACCAGACGTACATCTCCTCATTATTTTCAAAATATTGCTTTTCCAGATATTCTTGACCGTTGATAAAGTCTATGTCTATCTTCTCTATGTCGTCTTCATTGCAAATATTGCATCGGTTACCTAGTCTTTCAACAAGTGACTTTTTCCAATTCATGAAAATTTGAGTTTAATCTATTTAATTAATTTAGTCAGTATGGGTTCTTGATCATTAGGAAATCAATGTTTGTGAGTGATTATTTCTTTATCCGTCAAATTGAAATTATTGGGTGTGTTTTACGATTCTGATTTTCAAACGACTAGTTGACGTGCCTGTTTAGTTCGCCTGACATCTTAACCTATAGAATTTCAATTTGAACAATATCGTTAAACCATAATAGCCTAGAAAATACTACATTTTTTGTATGACAATTGATACAGTAATCACCAATTCCCATGTTTTTCTGTCTCAGGGAATGGTGGATAAAAATATCATGATAGATGATGGGAAAATTATTGGACTGACAAATGACATCCCTTCATCTGATAGAAAGATCGATGGCAGTGGGCTGATCTCAGTTCCTGGACCGATTGACACTCATGTTCATTATGGGGTCTATTCCCCTATCAATCAGGCGGCAAAAACTGAATCTCATGCTGCGGCAATAGGAGGGGTAACTACGATGATGAGAATGCTTCGTTTGGCTGATCCATTCACCGTCTCTTTACAGTCTCAATTAGATGCTGCGTCAAAAAATCATTATGTCGATTATTCGATTCATGCTTCTATTTTTACTACACAGCAAATTGATGAGATGAGGTTTTGTGTAGACAAAGGAATCACATCTTTTAAGATTTACATGAACCTTGGTGGCGAAGTCGGTCACGTTTACATGGACATGCCTCCAAATTCTTCGAATCTAGTTGCTGCGCAAGTTGATGTCACTGACGAGCTGGTTGAAAAAACTGTCAAGGCTGCTGCAGAATTGGGCTGTCCAGTGCTTGTCCATGCTGAAGACTATGAGTCATGCGGATGTGGGATTAAAACTGCAAAAGAAAAAAATCAAGATGGACTGTCTGCATGGTCCTCTAGTAGGTCTCCTAAATTTGAGGCCAAAGCGATCAAAACTGTGTCGAAGTTTGGTAGAGAATACGGGTGTGTGATATATTTCGTACACATCGGTTCCGAACTAGCACTGAGACAAATTGAGGAAGAGAAAAAGCTCGGAACAAAAATCTTTGTTGAAACATGTCCACATTACCTCACTCTTTCATACGAGAAGCAGTCTGGATATCTTGCAAAGGTAATGCCTCCGATTAGAACTGAAAATGATCGAAAGGCAGTTTGGACTGCCCTTTCTCAAAATCATATAGACACGATAGGCACGGATCATGTGGCAAACCAACTAAAACTCAAACTCGGAGGTGACAATGTTTGGGGGGCACTTGCGGGCTTTCCGGGAATTGGGACTTCGATTCCAATTTTGCTTAACGACGGAGTAAATCAAAATAAGATTTCGCTCGAACAATTTGTCAGATTTACCAGTGAGAACGCGGCCCGAATTTTTGGAATGTATCCTCAAAAGGGTTCTTTACAGAAACACTCTGATGCAGATATTACTATGATCGATCTGAAACAGGAAAAAACTGTATCATCTGAACTCTTAGGGGGATTTTCAGATTATATTGTGTATGAGGGAAGACATCTGAAAGGATGGCCTGTGAAAACAATTGTCAGGGGGGAGTTGGTAGCTGAAAACTTTGAAGTCGTCGGAAATCTAGGTCATGGAAAGTTGGTTGAGCGACAGACTGTTTTTAAATAGATCTGTCTTTTGCCGTTACAACGGGTTTCTACGATTGCTTTTTAACGGAATAGAGTTAATCTTGTTCATTGCGAATTAGGTTTCCCTTTTTGCTTGCTTTATCGATTGGTTTCTTAGTGGGATTTCCTGCAACTCTTGAAAGTTCTTTTGCACAGCAAGATGTTTCTCCGCATCAGCAATGGAAAAAATCTGCCGATCTTGATGAACTATCTTGCAAGCAGGGTTATCTGTTATTTCTTAAGACACATGGTGGCTATCCTATGTGTGTATTCCCGTCAACATATTTGAAATTGGTTGATAGGGGATTTGGAAATTATGACCGTTCAATAATGGATAATCGTCCTGAAATGATGAATGTGTTGATGCACACTATGGTGTCGCACACTGGTCTAATGCAGCACTGGCACGAAATGATGCAAAAAAATCCTCTCATTATGACCCAGGTCACTGAGAATTGGACATCTCAAATCAAAAATAACCCTGATTTACTCAAAAATGTGTTAGGTCATTTGACAAGTGATCCAAACCTGCGTCTTGCGATGGTTGATGTGATGAAAAGCCACTCTCGTATGGAGGTTGAACTAAAACAAAACTCGGAATGGATGGATTCAGTTCATCATCCAATCGTAAATCCTGAATTCGTTGACGGAGAACGTCAATCCGCATGTGATTGGTGTCCAGAATACAAAAAACATCAGAATGATGAATCCTCCATCAGATTTGGAAATCATGACATAATGATGGACATGATGCATGAGATATGGCTAGATTCTGAACTGAATCATGACTTGCATTCCATGATGCTCCAAAACCCATTTCATCTGAGATACATGCCTGAACAGTTGACTAATTCGATGCTCAATTCTGTCATGGATGATGAAGATCTACGCCTGCAAATGATTGATTTGTTGCTACAACACCGGGATTTCATGAATGCCATTAGACATGACAGTCCTGAAACAAAACACTGATCTTTGGAATTTGAAATCATCTTAGGTTGAATCTCTGTAAAACCTGTTCAAATAATGAATTTGTTTTAATGATCAAATCTCCATTTTTAGGGATGTTCTTTAAACTATGTCGTATTTACCATTGCCTTTGGCTCTGTAAATTATGTCTGGTTTTCTAAGAAATATCCCTGATTCTAAAACCCCTGGCACAAGTTTGATTTTTTGAGAAAGATTTTTTGGATTTTTGATTGTCCCAAAGTCACAGTCCAAAACTATGTTTCCATTTTCTGTAAAGAACGGATACCCTCTTTCTAGTGAGCGAACAGATGGCTCACCTCCTAGCTTTTTAATTGATTTGGAAACTGAGTTTCTTGCAATGGGGTGGATTTCTATTGGAACTGAACGTGTGAAGTTTTTTACGAACTTTGTTTTGTCTGCCATCACCACGACTTTTTTTGCAAGGCTGAACAAAACATTCTCTCGTAGTAGTGCTCCTCCTCCTCCTTTGATGACATATTTTTGTGAGTCAATCTGATCCGCACCGTCAAATACAACATCGATGTGGTCTACTTGATCTGCTTCCACTAACGGTATTTTGCCTTTTTCGGCAATCATTTTGATTTGTAATGACGTTGGCACTCCTACTATGTTGTAATTTTTTATCTTGATTAATTTTGCAAGTGATTTAACGAGTTCAGTTGCCGCTCTGCCGCTTCCTAGTCCGATTACATAATTATCCTTTACAGTTTTTAGCGCGTCACTTGATAATGCCTTAATCGCATCATCGTATGCCATCTATTCTACCTCTGCTTGATCAAGCTTTGATAGTACTTTCATTATGTCGCCTTTGATTTTGTCCAAATCGTCTTCATCATCGTCCAAATCGTCATCTTTCGCAACTTGTTTTTCTTTTACTGGTTCTGGAAGCGCTTTGAATTCGTTGATTTTTGCAACTTCACTCTTAATGTTATGCTTTAATTCTGTAGTTGGTTTGGCAGATGCTGACTGGATGATCTCCATTTTGTCCTCGATTTTCGGTTTTGTTTGGATGATCTCTTGTGCTGCTGCCTCTTTCGGTTTGATTGACTCTGTTTTTACTATTCTTGGTTGAGGCATTGGTTTCACAACTTGCTTTTCTTCCTCAAACAACGGGAATGTTGGTTCTCTTTTTGATACGTTTGTAAGGGTGGTTAACTCAAATGACTGTCTGGATTTTGTTGGAGGAATTTCAACGGGCTCAATTTTACTGTCTTTGGGTTTATCGAAGCTAAATGACTTGGTTGGTTTCACAGCGGGGTCCTGTTTAATTTCTGGTTTCTTTTCTGGTTTCTTTTCTTGAGTGTCTGTTTTCGTGCTTGTCATCTTTGATGACAATTCGTATAATCTGTCATCAAGATTTGATAGCTTTTGATCCATCAGTGTTATCAGACCGTCTCCTACTGGACCCAGGTCTGGATGATTGCTAGCCTGCTCGAGTTTTTCAAGTCTGGCTAAAATGACTCCTAACTGATGTTGATATTTTAGTAACAACTTGTCTTTTTGAATTTTGGAAAAATCTGCCTCTGTCTGATACAGTCTTGATATTGTCTTGGTAAGAATGTCCTTTTCGATTTTGAGTGAAGTAATTTGACTTTTTATTTGCGAACTGGCCCCCATGCTAAGTAATTGTTTTTTATCTCTTGGCGCTTTTCGGATGGCTGCAGCCGTTGCTACACCTGCTAACGAACTAAGAATTAGAACAATCTCTTGCATCTATGTATACCATTTAATCCAGGAATACTTTCTGCGTTTAGCCTTTGGAAATCCACAACTTGCACATTGGTGGTGACGTTTGTGAAGTGAGTTCTTGCCACATCTTCTGCATCTAATGTGAACTTTCTTCTTTGTAAAACCACCCATAGAAGTTGTGCCTTTCGTCATTGCAAATCACCTAATTTTGTGGTGGCGGAGGAGGTGAAATCATTACTACATTGTCTCCTCTAACTACAATGCTTCCAAGACTTTTAGAATCGCCTTCAGTGGGTATTTCCTCTGAAGAGTCAAGTAGCAGGTTCATGTGTTGGTCAAAACCCAGAAGATTGCCTCTTATGGTTTTGTTTCCCTTGAGTTTTATCAATACAACTTGATTGATACTCTCATCCAATACTTTTACTGCCATATCAACGGACATCAATAATCACTTATTGACTCTGATATTGGGGGATTATATTAAAATTTCACTGGTGTAATTATGATATACGCCTAGTGAGGCAAGTTTGACATTCTTTTGCTAGATTTTTAATGATTTCGTTTAAAATCGCATCTCCATCTTTCTTTGTTGCTTTGCGTGGATCCCCCCAGATCCCATTCTTGGTTGCTTTTGGAAATGACTTGTTTGCCATCTTTGAAATCTTTGATATCTCCTGCTTTGTCATACCGTCTGTGACTAATCCCTTCCTGGCAAGTTTCATCTTCACACTTTTTGAAATTGCCAGCATTAGTGATGTCTCGACGAATCCTGCATGGTCAAAATCTCTTTCCATGAAATGCCAATATGATGCAGAAAATACTTTGATCTTTCCCTTTGATGATTTTTTGAGCCTGGCATCAAAATTCTTTATCGCCTTCAGATTTCCATGATGACCATTTATCACAAAAATTGTCTTGATATTGTTCGTCCATAGTGACGAACACAAGTCATCTAGAATAGCTCTTAACGTTGACTCTCTAACACTCAAATTGAAAAATGGCGCATGCTCAAACGAAACCCCGTAATTTAGGGTTGGCAACAACAGGTATCCGTTTTCTTCAGAAATCCTTTTTGCAACCTCTGTGACTATATCTGAATCAGTTGATAAGGGAAGATGAGGACCGTGCTGCTCTATGGAGCCTACCGGAATAATCGCCACCTGCTTTTTCTTAATGATTGATTTTCTAATTACGGGATCAAATTGAGTTTTGATGTCTGTCATCTAATTCCCTTGGATTTTATGTGAACCTTTCTCCACCTGACTTCGAGTTTGTTTTCCAAGTGCATCTTCATTGCTTTGAGTAATGTTTCTGCTTCGAGTTTTTGTCCGCTTGCTTTTATTTTTTCTAGAGTATCGTTTGGATTCACTTTGAAAGAATCTTGCAGTATTATGGGTCCTTGATCCAAGTTTTCAGTTACATAATGTGATGTGACCCCTATGATCTTCGTGCCTCTTTCAAAAGCTTGGGCATAGGCCATAGCTCCTGGAAACGCTGGTAGCAATGAGGGGTGGATGTTGATTATTCTGTTTGGATATCTCCAAACAAAGTTGGGACTGAGAATTCTCATATATCTTGCCAGAGCAATTAGATCAACATTATATTTTTTACATATCTGAATGATCTTTTCTTCGGCATCTTGTTGGATCTTCTCTTCAACTGCGACAAATGGAATTTCTGCTTTCTTTGCAATCGGTTCTAATGTTTTCTCTGTTCCTATGATAACAGATATTTTCCCTTTGAGTGATTTTGAATTTGCAAGAATTGTTTCTAGACAAAGTGGCTCTTTTGTAACTAGTAATGCAATGTTTTTCTGCGAATTTGTTTCGTGGTGTGTGCTGACATCCATTTGTTCTTTTTTAGCTAGACTCTTAATTTCAGAATCAAATTTTTTGACATCTATTGTTTTTGAGAATGATGCTTCTAGATACATTCCAAAGAGTCCTTTGATTACATTTTGGTTAACTTTCTCAATGTTTCCTCCCTTGGAAAATGCAAAGTTTGTAAACACAGCCACAATTCCTTCTCTGTCTTTGCCTACTACTGTGATTCCGATTACTGTCTTTTTCATGACTTTGTATGATGAATTTTTTCTCATTATTAATCATTCACAGAAATGATGATGGTGCGGGAAGTGGGATTTGAACCCACGAAATCCTGAGATATAGGGTCCTAAGCCCTACGCCTTTGACCAGGCTGGGCGACTCCCGCAACGAGTTTGTGATTAAACGCAAAGTTAACTGTTACGAGAATGCTAAAAAAATTCCATTTGCTAAAATGTAGAAAAAAATATACGAATTATTAGAAATATTGAATTAATCACATTTTTTTTGAGTTATTGGATGATTTGACAAAAGTGAATGATGTCTTCTTTGCAGGTGTGAGTTTGTTGAAATTTGACTGTATTTACAATGATGAAAGATAAAGTCTGAAAAAGATACGCCCAATTCGAGAATTGTACCAATTAACTAAAATCCAAAACCTTTGAAAATAAAATGTTTGATTCATTTTGGAAGTTTTTTAGCTCTGCTATTGTTGGTCTCCATAGGGATACCTGCTGCATATGCAGGTCATGGGAGTAGCGGCGGCGGCGGCGGATGTGCCGGTTCTTGTATTCCTCCTACGTTAGGGGTCAATTCTGATAACGAACTTCGGGTAACGGGAGGCTTGTCGATTAATTACATGCCTTTTGATGTTGAGTTTTACACCCAAAACATTCCCACTCAAACACTATCAAAAGGAGAACAAGCAGTTGTCATCGTAAAGATTTTTGACAGTGAGGGTCCAACAACTCTGGAACATGTGGAATTACATTTTTCACCATACGATGAATTTTCATCTGGCACCTTTGTAGAGAAATCTCTGGCCACGTTGGTATGGGACGGTAAGGACGGTGATGAGGTTATTGGAGTTCATGATGACAAAAACATTTTACAAAATATCTCAATCGATGCAAAAGATGAACGTAATCTCAAGATAATCAGCTTTAAGTTTGAACCTGTTACAGATTTTGAAAAAATGTCTTTGATGACAGTCGTATGGGACAAAGATAAAAATTCCGCTAAAAACTATTTCATTGACGCAATCAAAACTTCTGATTCTACATCCGCTGGATTTTTTTATGACAAAAATGAACAAAATACTGTTCCAACTTGGATCAAAACTTCTGCAGGATGGTGGGCAGATGACAAAATCAGTGATGATGATTTCCTTGGAGGGATTGAATTTATGATCCAAACCAAAGTCTTGTCTTTTCAAATGACTGATAGTAATTCAGATGAATCTAAAACTGGTGAAATCCCAACCTGGATTAAAAATACCGCAAAATGGTGGAGTGATGGATTAATCCCTGAAGATGACTTCGTAAGAGGCATTCAGTTTCTGATTAACAGTAATTTGATTTCATTATGATCTCATTAATGGGCCATTTGATTTGTTTTGCCAAATAGTTGAAATATTTTCGTGATAATCCGACTTTCTCTCAAACTGTTTTGATGGTTTGCAGAGTATAGATACTCACAAATTCATCTTTGATTTCATAGAATCATGGCCAAGTTTTTCGGAACAAACGGAATTCGTGGTGTTTTTCCTGACGACTTTTCGTTGGAATTTGTATATGATATGACTTTGGCTATTGGAACCTATTTTAAAACAGGTCCAGTTCTGATTGGCTTTGATGGGCGTGAATCTAGCCCCCTCATATGCAAAGTTGTGACTTCAGCTCTTAGCTCGATGGGAATTGATTGCAATATTGCAGGAATAGTTCCTACGCCATGTCTGGAATTTGCGGTAAAGACTTTGGGTTATTCTGGCGGGATGATGATTACCGCATCCCACAATCCCCCTCAGTACAATGGCATCAAACCTGCCGCCAGAGATGGAGTAGAGATTTCACGTGAGGACGAATTAGTAATTGAAGATATCTATATACAGAAAAGCTGGATTGAAACTCCTAAAAAGTTAGGTGATGTTGGAATTGAAAAAAGAGCAATCAAAACATATCTTGATGGGATCGTGTCCCAAGTTGATTCCGAACTGATAGAATCAAAACATTTCAAGGTTGTACTTGATTTGGGAAATGGTGCACAGGCAGTGTCTGCGCCCGAGATTTGTAAACAATTGAACTGTGAAACGATTCTTGTAAATGAGAAAATTGATGGAAATTTTCCAGGACGAGGTTCAGAACCAACACCGCAAAACCTTTCTGATCTTTCAAAGGCCGTACTGGCAAATAATGCCGATTTCGGAATTGCATTTGATGGAGATGGGGATAGGAGTATTTTTTGTGACAATGACGGTAAAATTATGAGCGGTGACAAATCTGCTCTACTGCTTGCACAACATATTTTGAAAAAAAACCCTGGGTCGCTTGTTGTAACTTGCTTGAACTCCAGTTCTAACATTGAAGTATTGGCTGAAAAGTTTGATTCGAAAGTTATTCGTACCAAAGTTGGAAGTGTTGAGGTATCCAGAAAAATGGTTCCCACTGGTGCGTTGATTGGATTTGAAGAAAATGGGGGTTTCATGTATGGAAAACATAACCAGGTCAGAGATGGCTGTATGACATTGGCCCTGATGCTGGATCTTTTGGCATCTTCTAAAAAATCAGTTTCTGTGGAAATCGAGAACTTGCCTCCATCTTTTACTGCAAAAGACAAGGTTTCATGTTCGCCTGAAAAAATCTCCACTTTGATTTCATCATTCAAAGAAGATTTTCCAGATGCTGATACTTCAGATGGGATAAAAATTTTGATTGATTCCAAGAATTGGGTTATGATCCGGCCTAGTGGCACTGAACCCATTGCTAGAGTTTATGTCGAATCTGAAAGTCAGGAAAAATTGGATGTCTTGATGTCTGAATATCTTAAAAAAATCAATATCCGTCTTTCCCAATAACACTTTTAATACCAAAACCAAGGATGGATAGAATGGAGAATGAACCCCTAGGGTGACGAAATATGGGAAAATCATATTATGTTAAATTTGAAACGCCAGAAGACCTTGTAAGTCCAATCTTGGAGGCTGTTAGAGTTGCATCTAGTAGTGGCAAAGTCAAGAGAGGAACCAATGAGGCAACCAAGGCAATTGAGCGTGGTACTAGTAAACTGATAGTAATTGCTGAAGATGTTGAACCTCCAGAGGTAGTTGCTCATCTTCCAATTCTGTGTGAGGAACAAGGTGCAGCGTATGCATTTGTGCCAAGCAAAGAAGAACTAGGCAAGTCATTAGGTATTGATATTACCTCTGCCGCTGCAGCAATTTTGGATGCTGGTGATGCACAACACATTGTAGACCAAGTTGTAGCAACCATTGCTAAAATTAAAGGCGGTAAGACCGAAGAATGAGTCAAAACGCCGAAGAAGTAGTACAGTCTGAAATAATTCAAATTGTTGGTAGAACCGGCATTGCTGGCGAGGTAATTCAAGTTAGAGTTAAAGTTCTTACTGGTAAGGATAAGGGAAGGATACTTACGAGAAATGTCAAGGGCTCCGTTAGAGTAAATGAGATTCTTATGCTTAGAGAGACTGAGAGAGAAGCGAAGAAGATCAAATAGGTGATATGATATGAGTCTTTTAGTTAAACCATGTAGCTTTTGTGACCGACCTGTAGCCAAGGGTTCTGGTACAATGTATGCTAAAAATGATGGAAGTATCTTGTGGTTTTGTTCCTCAAAATGCAAGAAAAACGCACTAGTCCTGAAACGTGATCCAAGAAAGTTAAAGTGGACCAAGAAGCACGTCAAAGGTGGAATTAGAAAGAATTAGAATTGTCTGAACAGTCATTATTCATAGTAAAACCAGATGCTGTTGCACGAAATCTCGTAGGTGATGTTATTTCTAGATTTGAAAGAAAAGGATTCAAGATTTTGAAACTAAAGATGTTCACGTTTTCTCAAGCACAAGCAGAGAATTTCTATGGCGTACACAAGGACAAGCCTTTTTTTGGAGAACTCACATCTTTTATCACGTCTGGACCAGTCGTTGCAGCAATGATTGAGGGAAATAACGCTATTGCAACCACCAGAATTATGATCGGTGCGACAAAATCATTTGAAGCCGAACCAGGTTCCATTCGGGGAGACTTTGGGTTAGGATTCAGTGAAAATATCATTCATGCATCAGATTCACAAGAAAGCTATGATCACGAATCCAAGGTAGCGTTTGAGTGATTTGATTTGCAAATTCGTCAGCCTATAGTGGCAGTCCTTGGGCATGTAGACTCTGGAAAGACATCTCTTTTAGACAGGATACGTGGGACTGGGGTTCAAGGCAGAGAGGCTGGTGGCATTACACAGCATATCGGAGCAAGCTTTCTACCTACTGATACCATAAAGGAGATGTGTGGTCCATTATACAAGAGACTGGAGAAATCCGAAAATAAGGTTCCCGGACTACTGGTAATTGATACTCCTGGACACGAGGTCTTTACAAACCTGCGTTCTCGAGGAGGATCTGCTGCCGACATTGCAATTTTGGTAGTTGATGTGAATCGAGGGTTTCAACCTCAAACGAATGAAAGCCTGAAAATTTTGCAGAGCAGAAAGGTTCCATTTGTCATAGCGCTAAACAAGTGTGATCAAATGTCTGGTTGGAGAAAATCCGAAACGCCGTTTATCACGCAAGCAATCAAAGAACAGGATGCGTCAATTCAAACCGATCTAGATCAAAAAATCTACGATGTAGTCGGTACCTTGTCTATTCTGGGATACAAGTCAGAGGCTTTCTTTAGAGTTCAGGACTTCAAATCCGAGATTGCCATAGTTCCAATTTCTGCCCGCTCGGGAGTCGGAATTCCTGAACTGCTCAGCGTTTTGGTTGGCCTGACACAGCAATATCTCAAAAAAAGATTGGACCAGGATGAAAAAGAACCTCGTGGAATTGTGTTGGAAGTCAAAGACGAGGTCGGGTTGGGACAGACGGCAAACATAATTTTGATTGATGGAACTATCAAGAAAGAACACAGTGTTGTGGTTGCAAAGCGTGATGGCGTAATAGTGACAAAACCAAAAGCCTTGCTTTTGCCAAAACCCCTTGATGAAATGCGTGATCCTAGGGACAAATTCAAACCCGCGACTCGTGTCGACGCTGCAGCAGGACTCAAAATTGCATCTCCGGACTTTGAGGGAGTATTGCCTGGAAGTACGCTTTATGTTGCATCAAACGATGATGAAATTCAAAAGTTCACAAAGCTCATCGAATCCGAAATGAAATCCGTCTTCGTTGACACTGAAACAAACGGAGTAATTCTAAAGTGCGACACAATTGGCTCGCTAGAGGCAATCATAGAGATGCTCAGACGCTCCCAGGTACCTGTTGCCAAAGCCGACATAGGTCCTGTCACTAGACGAGACGTAATTGAGGCAAAGGCAATAAAAGAAAAAGACCGACATCGCGGAGTTGTTTTGGCATTCAATGTCAAGGTACTGTCAGATGCAAAAGAAGAGTCTGAAATCAACCACATCAAACTATTTGAGGATAAGGTAATCTACAGCTTGATTGACAATTACAACGCATGGGTTGAGGAAGATTCTTCAAATGCCGAGGATGCCCTGTTTGCAGAACTTACCCCCATCTCAAAGTTCAGCTTTCTAAAAGGAATGGTTTTCAGAAATAACAATCCAGCTGTATTTGGAGTGAGGGTGGATGTCGGTAATCTGAAACACAAGATCCCGTTTATGAATATGGCCGGAAGAAAGGTTGGCAACATACATCAACTTCAGCTTGATAAGAAGACGGTCTCAACAGCAAAAACTGGCGATGAGGTCGCGTGTTCCGTCAAAGATGTCACTATCGGACGACAAATATTTGAAGAGGAAGTATACTATACTTTTCCACCATCGCATGAGGCAAAGATGTTACTTAACAGGTTCATGCACAAGCTTAGTCCAGAAGAGCAAGAAGTCCTAAACGACATTGTTAGAATTCAGAGAGAAAAGGAACCTGTGTACGGTTACTAGCCTGAATGCTTTTTACAAATCATGTGTATTCCCGGTGCCCCGACAGCTCCCATCATCTTGTCTATTATCTGTCCTGATTTGAACATGATGAATGTGGGGATGGATTGTACTGAATACTTCATGGATATGTTCTGATTGCTGTCAACGTTCACCCTTGCAAACTTTACGTTGGGATATTTCTTCGAAAGACTTTCAAAGATGGGGTGCATGGACTTGCACGGACCACACCATTCTGCCCAAAAATCAACTAGTGTGGGATTTTCCGCAGATATGATCTGATCAAAGTTTGAGTTATCCAGATCTATTATTCCAGGCTCGATATTGGGTTCTGATTTTGGCTTTAGCATCTCGTTCATTTTTTTTTGCATTATTCTTGCAATCTCTGGATCTTCGGACAATGTGATTGTTGATTGTGCTCTCTTAAAAAATCTATATCGAAGTTAATCGTCATTTGTCTTGATTGGAACTGCTTCGTATCTTCTTGAATTGCAGATGGGGCACTGGTCGATATACTTTGTTAGACTAACGGACGTGTATGCGATTCCGCAATCACCGCAAATTCTAAGATTTCTGCTCAGCTTGCCCATTATGTTCACAATGAATATGTATTATGATTAAAACCTAACTTTGCACGTCTACCAGAACTTCCACCATGGCTTTGCAGATGGCATTTCCACAATGGTGCATACTCCTTCAATTAGCTTTGTTCCCGGACCACATATGCCAAACTTCTTCTCCTCTATAACCGGCTCCTCGATTCCTACTGCCTCGTAGATGGAATCGTATTCCGCGAAGTTCTCGTCAAACCACTCCCTGTACGTCTCCTCGTTGTTGTACCTGTCGACGTAGCTCTGCGGATCCTTTGACTCGTCAACGAAGGATGCCGGAATCATGAGGGGTTTCTCTATTCCTACTGCCTCGTAGATGGAATCGTATTCCGCGAAGTTCTCGTCAAACCACTCCCTGTACGTCTCCTCGTTGTTGTACCTGTCGACGTAGCTCTGCGGATCCTTTGACTCGTCAACGAAGGATGCTATTCCCAGTTCTTTTGGAATTGTGTTTGTGTCTGAAGTTTTGGCTGGCTCTTTGATTGGCTCTGGCTCTTTGATTGGCTCTGGCTCTGCTGACTTGACGTCATTGACAATAATTGTAATGGATTGTCTGTCAACCATGGAATCTTTTTTTGCTACAATGTCAAATACGTATGATCTTGCTCCCTGCGAATCTGTAGGGGTCCATGTGAACAATCCAGAACTTGAATTAATTTTTGCTCCCATTGGAGGATTGCTTTCCAGACTAAATGCCGCATTCTTGGTTGAACTGTCTGTAAGTTTTGCGGTAAACGTAAATGTCTTTTTCTCATCGATTGTAAATTTGCCCAAAGGACTAAGTTTCAAAGTTACATCCAGAGGTGTTGCTAAAATTTGCGATGGACTGCTTGTGCCTACTGAATTTATCGCATAAACCCTATAGGTGTATGTTGAACCTTCTTCTACATCATTATCTGTATATGATTTGGCAGATGTGCTTGATTTCAACAAAGAATAGGATGATTGGGAATCTTTTTTCACCTCTACTTTATACCCTGTAATTTTTGAATTTCCATCTGATGATGGCTCTGTCCAAGAAAGTTGTATTTCTGATGATGACGTCTCAACAGCCTTTAGGCTTCTTGGCGATGATGGTGCGGTAATTGCACTTGACGACGACGATGATGATGAATTGCTTGGCGCTTTGGAATCAAGTTCTGGAGTTGCTGATGCGGCATTTGATCTGGGTGTGCTGCCCAAAGACAGTTCTGCAGATACTACAAAGCTGTATGTCTTTCCTGTGGCCAATCCGCTAACAGTATATGACGTGGTTTTACCATTGGTCTTTCCAATTTCCTCATAAAGAACTCCTGGAATGTTCTCACGTTCAATTAGATACCCTGTGATTGATTGATTGAATGTCTCCGATGGTGCAAACCAAGATAGCTGCACTTGACTCTTTGAAATTGGTATTGCTGTTAGACCCGCAGGAGTACTTGTACTTCCAGGCTTTGCCAGTACTGTAGATGAAGCACTGCTTGTGCCTTCAGAGTTAATTGCATATATTCTGTAACGATATGATTCGCCTTCATCTAGTCCAGTATGAAGATAAGATGTGATGGTACTCTTTGTGTCTGCCACAATTGTTTTGTATGGCTCGTTTCCAATTCTGGATTCTATCTTGTACCCTGTAACCTTTGGAACATCATCATCATCAGAGTCTGGAACATCCCATGTAACTATAATTGAAAATTGTGATGCAGCAGAAGCAGCTACGCCTTTTGGAGAGATCGGAACATCGTCAGATGAACCACTGCTGCTATTGTTGTTATTGTTGTTTGAACCGTCGGATGGTAATGATAGTATCTGCACTCTGTCATTGTCCCTGTCTGCCACGTACAGCATGTTGTTGTCCTCGTCAAACGCGAGGCCCGATGGGGAATTGAACATGCCGTCGTTTGCGCCAGATGTTCCGAATTCCTCGACGAAGCACACTCCGTCAATTATCTCGTCTGTTCCGTTTGGACATGTGTTTCCTGAAACGATCTCAAATGCCTGCACCTGGTTGTTTTCGGTGTCTGCCACGTACAGCATGTTGTTGTCCTCGTCAAACGCGAGGCCCGATGGCTCATCGAACTTGCCCTCTCCGTTTCCTGAGGTTCCAAAGTCGTCTACGAAGCACACCTCGTCGTTTACTACCTCGTCTGTTCCGCTTGGACAGTTGCTGTCGTCTGTAAGCTCAAACATTCGAATCCTGTTGTTGTCCGTGTCTGCCACGTACAGGATATCCTCGTCGTTGTCGATTACCATCCCTGCTGGATTCTTGAACTCGTCGTTTGAGCCGTCATCATCGAAATTAAATTTGAAATTTCCATTGTCATCAAATACTGAAATGGAATCCGTCGTGGAGTCTGCCACGTAGATGTAGTCAGTTGATCCGTGTATTGCAATGGCGCTAGGCGTTCCGAGATACTCGTCATCGTCGTTGTCTGATGATCCAAATTCCAGATTGTCAAAGTCACCGTCTGCTTGGAATCTTTGCACGCGGTTGTTGTCTGAATCAATCACGTAGATGTCTCCGTTACCCAGGTCTATTGCAAGACTAGTTGGGACGTCAAATCTGCCGTCTCCTGAACCAGATGAGCCAAAGTCGTCATCAAAGCACACCTCGTCGTTTACTATTTCCTGAGTTCCGCTTGGACAGTTGTTTCCGCCTGTAAGCTCAAATATCTTGATTCTGTCGTTGTCGCTGTCCACCACGTACAGGTTTGTTCCGTCCTTGCTGATTGCAAGGTCCGATGGCTTTTTGAACTCGTCATCGTCGTTTCCCTGTGATCCGAATTCGTCTGAGAATGATAAATCAGCATATGAAAATTGAGAAAATGCAAATACGCTCAACAGAATCGTTCCAAATAGGACACAAAGTTGAGATTTTCTGGTCATGCTATTTTATAAAAATAAGATTTTAGGTTATTAAGAAATTGGATCAAATTATACGCATCTTTAGATCAACCACTCTCACCTATGGAATCAGACCGTTGATCAATTGATATGGGTTTTAGATTCTGACTATCTTTCTTGCCTTGTAAATCAGCATAGCCGGTGCTGCAACGTACATTCCAAGATTCAATACGATCACCCCGATACCATAGCCGATGATCTCTGATTCTGATTCTGCATGTGACATTATTGACAATGATGATAGTAGTGGAGTTATTGCTATTTTCACAGTCTCTTTGAATAATGGGTTGTCTCTTTCCATGTCTGCAACAATTGGTGAGAACGAATAATACAACTGGTTGAATCCTGTCATAAATGATGAACCTGAATCAGTACTCATCAGCTGATTGTCGCGAATCTCTCTGAGCAATTGCACCTGTGGTGCCATCTCTGTTCCATACGTGGCAGTTGCAATCAGGCAACCTCCGCCGTTTCCATTATCGACGATCACACACATTCCGTCAACAAGATCTGTTCCCTTTCCGCATTCTCCAAATTCTTCTACTGCTGATGTTTCCTCTTTTTCGTCATCAATTCCTACAGCTTCGTAAATCGTGATGTCTGGATATGTCTCGTCAAACCACTCCCTGTACGTCTCCTCGTCGTTGTACCTGTCAATGTAATGCTGTGGATCCATTTCTGGATCAACAAACGACGCTAGTGTCTTTGGCTCTTTCATTCCGACCGCGTGATGTATTGAGTCGTATTCCGCGAAGTTCTCGTCAAACCACTCCCTGTACGTCTCCTCGTTGTTGTACCTGTCGACGTAGCTCTGCGGATCCTTTGACTCGTCAACGAAGGATGCCGGAATCATGAGGGGTTTCTCTATTCCTACTGCCTCGTAGATGGAATCGTATTCCGCAAAGTTCTCGTCAAACCACTCCCTGTACGTCTCCTCGTTGTTGTACCTGTCGACGTAGCTCTGCGGATCCTTTGACTCGTCAACGAAGGATGCCGGAATCGTGATCTCCTTAGGCTCTGTAGTGGCCGTAGTTGAATCCTGTTGTGATGTCTTTACTGGCTCAACAAATGCTTTGTTGACTGTAATTGTCACCTTTTCTCTATCCTCTTGAGAGCCGTCGGTTGCAATAATGTCAAAGCTGTAATGAACATCCTGTATGTTTCCTTGAGACTTTGATGGTGTCCAAACAAACTTTCCTGATTTTGAATCTATTGTGGCACCGCTGGGCTCATTATCCAAACTAAAAACTACGTCATCTATTGATCTGTCAGTAACAACAGCTGTAAACGTAACTGTCTTTTCTACATTTGTTGAATACTCTCCAATCGATTTTAATGATAAGACAGCTTCGTCCACTTTTCCTATTCTTTCACCGTCATATTCCAACTCCATTACTACCCCGTCTTCAATTTTCTGTGATGATGTAAACGCAATTGCCTGGTAGATTCCCTTTGAGCTGAAAATGTCATCCACTACTTTTGGGAAAGTGGCAAATTGCCCATTCGTATCTGATGAGGGATCTCCAAGCAGTTCGATTGTCTTGCTATTTTTTTTGATTACCACTGAAACTTGCTGATTTCCATCCTCCTCAGTTCCCACAAACACGATCTTTTCATCATCAAGGTAAAATGACTTTTCAAGTGATAGCGATTTTACATCAGCATGCGCTGGTGCTACAAACACGAGTGAAATTCCAATAATCATTAACAATGCTAGTTTAGCTAACATGCTGAATCATCAAGTGACACCCTTTTAAAAAATGCGTATAATTTCTTCTAGGATATTGCAAAGAAATATTCACAAACTCTAGAGATCAAGCAAAAATCTCATGTATACTCCGTCATCCTGGCTGATCTTCATATCGTAAAACGTTGGGGCCTTTATCTCCACCTTGAAATTGTGCTTTTTGACATCTAGTGTCTCTCCAAATGCCTTTGCGTCGATCTTGTATCCTTGCCTTTCTTCGATGTCGAACTCCAGCCTTCTTATCGCAAATCCTTCTGTGATCATAACAAAGGGAATTTCCTCAAGCCAGCTAAAAAGAAGATAGCGCAGGTCTTTTCCATGTGCAGAAAACTCCCTTTCCTCCCTTTCCTCTACTCTGTCCTGATCAAGCGTAATGTTGATCTCTGCATCTGCAGCAATAGTAAATGCTTCCTTGAGATCCTTTGCCCTGATTTCAACTATTGCGTCAGTAGCGTGATCTAAAAACTTGTAGCTCAACTGAGACTTGACAATCCTTCTGATTATTAATTCAGGTGGTGCGCAGTGCTATGCTGCCTTTTCGTCCATCTCTATGATTCCGAACATGTTTCCCTCGGTATCCATGCATTGTGCAAACCATCCCACCTTTGGAATGGCCATTTTTGGAATCAGTATCTGTCCCCCGCCTTGTGTGATCTTTTTTGAATATTCTTCAATGGACGGAACGTTTATCGTGTTTGTCATTCCCATCTGTCCAGGCATTCTTTTTGACATTCCGCCATCTATTCCTGGTCTCTCCTTTCCTGTCTTTGCGATCCAATAGTCCATGGGACCATCCCATTTCTCAAATTTCCATTCGAATACATTGCTGTAAAAGATCTGTGCCCTTTTTGGATCATCTACAGGTATGTCGAAGTGAGAGATTCTTGGCATGGTTTTCTTTTCACGTGAAATTATTTAAAACCCATCTTTTCGTTTTGACCTTTTCACTATTTTAAAATTGGATACTTGCAATTGTTGACTCATGAAGGCATTATACTTTGATGGGAAAAAAATGACTTTTGATAAAAAATATCCCGAACCTAATCCCGATGAGGCATTGATCAAGATTGACTTGGCAGGAATATGCGGAACTGATCTGGAGATACTTGATGGCTACATGAAGTATGATGGAATTATGGGACATGAGTTTGTGGGAACTGTTGTGAAGTCTGATAATTCCAATCTGGTAGGAAAAAGAGTAGTGGGAGAAATCAATGCGGGATGCGGCAGATGCGAATACTGCGAGAAGGGAATGGAACGACATTGTCCTGACAGAACAGTGCTGGGAATATTGGAACGAAATGGTGCTTTTGCGGAATTTCTTTCGTTGCCTGAAAAAAACTTGCACATTATTCCAGATTCTATTTCTAATGAGCAGGCAGTATTTGTGGAACCGTTGGCTGCCGCCTTCGAGATCGAGGAGCAGGTGTCGTTGCAGCCTCAGTGGAGCATTGCAGTTGTTGGTGACGGAAGGCTTGCTCAGCTTATTATTCAGGTCCTAAAGCTGAAATGCTCAAACATCACATGTTTTGGACGACACAAAAACAAACTGCAGAATCTGGTCAACGGCGGAACGAAAATCAAGATTGGCATAGATTCTTCTGATGAGCAGTCTTTTGATATGGTTGTTGATGCCACCGGAAGCAATTCTGGTTTTACTGATGCTATGAAATTGATAAGGCCACGTGGAATCGTTATTTTGAAATCGACAGTTGCATCAAAGGAAAATCTAAATCTTGCACCTGCAATAATTAATGAAATCACCTTGGTAGGTTCTAGATGTGGCTTGTTCAGACCTGCAATAGACGCACTTGCCACCGGAACCGTTTCTGTAGATTCCATGATTGATTCCGAATTTTCGCTGGAGAACTTTTCAGATGCGATAGAGCATGCAAAAAAACCTGACACGATGAAGGTCTTTCTCAAGCCTTGATTTACTGACGTTGAATACATGTGATTGGATGTATTATTTCAAACTCGTAAAGTAGTTTAGTAAGATTTCATTGCCAGAAGCAAATGGAGATCCTTGATTCTGTTCTGGTACTGATAGCGGATTTTCTTGGAGACCATCTCTATGAGGGAATCTTTTTGGCGGCACTTCTTGAGACTATCATACCACCTATCCCTACTTTGGCAGTCTTTCCAACAGCTGGATTTCTGGCATCCCAACAGGGAATTCCTCTGTTTGGAGTAGTTCCAATGATTTTTCTTGGTGCAATAGGGGCAACCCTTGGCACCACTGTGCTCTATCTTATTGCACTAAAGCTAGGTAGAGTTGTACTGCTTCGCTATCTGAAATATTTCAAAATATCCGAAAAAAAATTGGAAAGAGTAGAGATCTGGTTTGAGAAATATGGAGACAAGGCAGTCTTTTTGGGAAGGATGGTTCCCGTAATGCGGGAGATGATTTCAATTCCAGCGGGACTTCTTAAAATGAGAATTCCGAAATTTGTTACGTATACATTTGCGGGTTCGTGTGTTTGGGCTGCTGCGACAATTTTATCTGGATATTATTTTGGCGAGGCCTTGGGACTCGGTGTTGATGCAATGTCATCTGGATCCTAGAAAAAAAAAATTGTGGCATGTCTTTGTTTAATGTGTCTAAATCTTTTGTGGATGTTTCTGTTGTGCTTGTAGTAACGGTGTGATTTTTTTTCTAAAAACTACCCAATGTTTTTTGTTTCTTTTCATCCCAAATCAGCTCTCTCATCCCAAGACTTGTTCTCAGAGAATTTGCCGTCGCAGGACCGAATCCTTCGAAATGATTGTTGGCCATAACCATTGCAAGCGGAATGTCCTTGATTTCTTGTAGCCTTTTTGCCCATTCTTTAATCTGGTTGTCCTTGTTTTTCCTAATTTTGCCAAACTCCGAATCCTTGATTGACCTGTCTCCTATCAATCGCACGTAAAGATAGTCTGAAGTAATTGGCATAGGATTGTTTATTCCGTCAACTTCATTCCATACTAGACAGTGTTTCTTTTGCTTGAGATACTTGACTGCGTCATCGTAGAACCATGACTCATGTCTGCCTTCTATGGGATATGCAAAGTCATCAGGCAACATCTCGAACATCTTCTCAAGTCTTGGTTTGGCTTCCTCAAAAGACAACGATGGAGGGAGCTGTATGATCAGTGCAGTGATCTTTTCATAGATTGGGGAAAGCGACGCCAGAAATGAGAAGACATCTGAACTAACATCTTTCAGCCTCTTTTCATGCGTAATCACTGATGGGAACTTTGCCGAAAATCTGAAGTGTCTAGGGGTGTCTGCATTCCATCTCCTGACAATTTCTTGTGCTGGAATTCTGTAGAATGTGGAGTTTATCTCTGTGATGTCGAAAAGCTGCGAATAGTATTTCAGCCATTCCGAACTCTTCATGTTTTTTGGATAGAATGTACCTGACCATCCCTGATAGCTCCAGCCAGTACATCCAACCTTGACGTTCATAGTAATTGATGCGGGGTTTTGTTTTTAATATTTGAAAGCTGACTATCGCGGATTAGCCTTTACGCAATCTGGCGGTATGCTCAGATCGATAAACAACTACCTGCATCTTGACAATAGGATGTTGTGTCAGCTTCTGGTATAATGTAGGCAGTTATCAAATAAAAAGAAGATCCCTGGTTCTGTTTTTGAAAAATGATCCGTCTGCGCTGATTTTCATCATGTGATTGTCTGTTGCGACCAAACCTGTATTTTTAAAAATATGGGTTTCATAAGCAAAATCGTTTGATGTTCTGCTTACTATTTGTCCCATCTTCACTTGCCTGATTGTTTGCGTCACTTTCATCATGTGAATTCAAAAGTTTTTTTATATTGTTCTTATATCAACAAAAATGATGGGGATTTCAATCTGATGATCGAGTTAACACTATCCAAAATTATAGAAAAAATTGATACCGCAATTGATGCAGGCCAATATGATGTCAGCAGACTGGACAACATTCGTGAATCTCTGAGACGTGGAAAACCCCTGTTTAATTCAGATCAGCAATATCTTGAAAAAGTTCTCGGAACCAATTTCACTATCAAGGAAGACGTGGAGGTTTCTCCAAGTCCCCTGCTTCCCAAGGTCAAAAAACTGATTGATACTGGCTCTGGCGACTATGGACGACTTCAGTCGATCTATGATCTGCTGTCCAAAGGTAAATCACTGTATCAATCCGATCTTAACTATCTGCATAAAAAATTAGACGAAATCGAAGAAGATTCCAATGTTTCTCAGAAAGAAGATAACGATGTCACGCCTGATAAAACTGAAAATGATGACCTTTCATCCAGTGATGTTCAGCGTAAGAAGGGGGCATTGCCAAAAGGCTGGGATGCCAGTAAGACCGATTCTTCAGAATCTGTAAAAGACAAAGAAAAAGATAACGGCGGTGGCCATGATCAAAGCAATCCTACTGAAATCAATGAGAAAGAACGTCCACTTACAGAACCTGAAAATCAGGAACTATCAAAAATAAAGCAAACAAGTTTGGAACAAAAGAAACAAATCGATTCAGTTAGCGATAATCTCCATTCGCAAATACAAACAGAACGCAAAAACATCGCCTCTAACATAAACCAGTTCAAACAAATCATCACACAAAAAGACGAACTCAAGAAAATCAAAACTGAGACCCTGTCTGTATTGGACAAGATAAAAAAAGAAAGAGAAGATCTGATGCAAGAATCTAAATCGCAAAAAGAGGAATTGGTTAGCGTCCAAAAAGAACAAGAACAAATAGAAAAAGAAATTCGAGAAGAGCGAACCCGTATTGAATCAGTCAAAGAATCACAAAAATCCAGCTTGAGTGAGAAGATTGCACTTCTAAAAGAATTCAAGGAAAAAGAAACAGAATTAGAAGATACAAAAAGTCAGTTTAACAAAATTCAAAAAGATCTAGAAAAAGAAAAGCAGACACTAGAAGACGAATCCGCATTGCAGAAGAAAAATCTGGATAAGCTGCAATCACAAAAGGCATCACTCGAGTCTACTCAGGCCGAGTACGACGCACTACTTGCGCAGATAGAGCAGGAGAAGAAGGACATAGCCGCAGATAGCAAGCTGCAGGCCGAAAGGCTTCCGAATCTTCTGGAGGAAAAGAAGAACCTGGAGTCTACTCAGGCCGAGTACAATTCATTGTTGGCGCAAATCAATCAGGAAAAGCAGACACTAGAAGACGAATCCGCATTGCAGAAGAAAAATCTGGATAAGCTGCAATCACAAAAGGCATCACTCGAGTCTACTCAGGCCGAGTACGACGCACTACTTGCGCAGATAGAGCAGGAGAAGAAGGACATAGCCGCAAACACAAAGTCACAGTCGGACAATCTCGCTAAGCTACAGTCAGAAAAGAAGAACCTGGAGTCTACTCAGGCCGAGTACGACGCACTACTTGCGCAGATAGAGCAGGAGAAGAAGGACATAGCCGCAGATAGCAAGCTGCAGGCCGAAAGGCTTCCGAATCTTCTGGAGGAAAAGAAGAACCTGGAGTCTACTCAGGCCGAGTACAATTCATTGTTGGCGCAAATAAAGAAAGAAACAAAGGAAATCAATACAAACAAGAAATTACAAAAGAAGAATCTCGCTAAGCTACAGTCAGAAAAGAAGAACCTGGAGTCTACTCAGGCCGAGTACGACGCACTACTTGCGCAGATAGAGCAAGAAAATTTAGACATAGCCGCAGATAGCAAGCTGCAGGCCGAAAGGCTTCCGAAGCTTCTGGAGGAAAAGAAAAAACTTGAGACTACACAAGCAAAATATGATCTACTTTTATCCCAAATTGAACAGCAAAAGCAAATTCTTCATGAAGAATCTGAATTACAAACTGGGAATATTGCCAAGATACAGTCAGAAAAACAATCACTCGAGTCTACTCAGGCCGAGTACGACGCACTACTTGCGCAGATAGAGCAGGAGAAGAAGGACATAGCCGCAAACACAAAGTCACAGTCGGACAATCTCGCTAAGCTACAGTCAGAAAAGAAGAACCTGGAGTCTACTCAGGCCGAGTACGACGCACTACTTGCGCAGATAGAGCAGGAGAAGAAGGACATAGCCGCAAACACAAAGTCACAGTCGGACAATCTCGCTAAGCTACAGTCAGAAAAGAAGAACCTGGAGTCTACTCAGGCCGAGTACGACGCACTACTTGCGCAGATAGAGCAGGAGAAGAAGGACATAGCCGCAAACACAAAGTCACAGTCGGACAATCTCGCTAAGCTACAGTCAGAAAAACAATCACTCGAATCCATACAATCTGAATACGCTGTATTGATTACGCAAATAGAACAAGAAAAGCAAGTTCTAGAAGATAAATCCAAGCAGCAAAAGAAAAGTTTGGAAGATCTACAGTCAGAAAAACAATCACTCGAGTCTACTCAGGCCGAGTACGACGCACTACTTGCGCAGATAGAGCAGGAGAAGAAGGACATAGCCGCAAACACAAAGTCACAGTCGGACAATCTCGCTAAGCTACAGTCAGAAAAGAAGAACCTGGAGTCTACTCAGGCCGAGTACGACGCACTACTTGCGCAGATAGAGCAGGAGAAGAAGGACATAGCCGCAGATAGCAAGCTGCAGGCCGAAAGCCTTCCAGAGCTGCAATCACAAAAGGCATCACTCGAGTCTACTCAGGCCGAGTACGACGCACTACTTGCGCAGATAGAGCAGGAGAAGAAGGACATAGCCGCAAACACAAAGTCACAAAAGAAGAATTTAGAGAAGATCCACTCTGAAAAGAAAAATCTTGGATTGTCCCATGATGAATATGATTCTCTACTTGCACAGATAGAGCAGGAGAAACAATCCCTTGAAAATGATTCAAAGTCACAGTCGGACAATCTCGCTAAGCTACAGTCAGAAAAGAAGAACCTGGAGTCTACTCAGGCCGAGTACGACGCACTACTTGCGCAGATAGAGCAGGAGAAGAAGGACATAGCCGCAAACACAAAGTCACAGTCGGACAATCTCGCTAAGCTACAGTCAGAAAAGAAGAACCTGGAGTCTACTCAGGCCGAGTACGACGCACTACTTGCGCAGATAGAGCAGGAGAAGAAGGACATAGCCGCAAACACAAAGTCACAGTCGGACAATCTCGCTAAGCTACAGTCAGAAAAACAATCACTCGAATCCATACAATCTGAATACGCTGTATTGATTACGCAAATAGAACAAGAAAAGCAAGTTCTAGAAGATAAATCCAAGCAGCAAAAGAAAAGTTTGGAAGATCTACAGTCAGAAAAACAATCACTCGAGTCTACTCAGGCCGAGTACGACGCACTACTTGCGCAGATAGAGCAGGAGAAGAAGGACATAGCCGCAAACACAAAGTCACAGTCGGACAATCTCGCTAAGCTACAGTCAGAAAAGAAGAACCTGGAGTCTACTCAGGCCGAGTACGACGCACTACTTGCGCAGATAGAGCAGGAGAAGAAGGACATAGCCGCAGATAGCAAGCTGCAGGCCGAAAGCCTTCCAGAGCTGCAATCACAAAAGGCATCACTCGAGTCTACTCAGGCCGAGTACGACGCACTACTTGCGCAGATAGAGCAGGAGAAGAAGGACATAGCCGCAAACACAAAGTCACAAAAGAAGAATTTAGAGAAGATCCACTCTGAAAAGAAAAATCTTGGATTGTCCCATGATGAATATGATTCTCTACTTGCACAGATAGAGCAGGAGAAACAATCCCTTGAAAATGATTCAAAGTCACAGTCGGACAATCTCGCTAAGCTACAGTCAGAAAAGAAGAACCTGGAGTCTACTCAGGCCGAGTACGACGCACTACTTGCGCAGATAGAGCAGGAGAAGAAGGACATAGCCGCAAACACAAAGTCACAGTCGGACAATCTCGCTAAGCTACAGTCAGAAAAGAAGAACCTGGAGTCTACTCAGGCCGAGTACGACGCACTACTTGCGCAGATAGAGCAGGAGAAGAAGGACATAGCCGCAAACACAAAGTCACAAAAGAAGAATCTGAAAGATCTACAGTCAGAAAAGAAGAACCTGGAGTCTACTCAGGCCGAGTACGACGCACTACAGGTTCAAGTAGAACAAGAAAAACAGACTTTGTCGAAGTATGAAAAAATGAGAGATTCTCTCCAATCCGAGCAAGAGAAACTAATCAGTTCCAAACAACAGCGTCTTGAATTGGTACTTTCTATCTCCAAGGGACAAGAAGAGCTTACTATTCAGAAAAAAGATGAACAGGCAAAACTGAAGGAACAAAATGCTCTGTTAAAACAATTGGAGAAAGAAAAGCGTACTTTTGAAAAATTGAAATTAAAACAAGAAAAGACTGAGCAAAAAATTAGTGATGATCTTAAAAAATTGAAATTAAAACAAGAAAAGACTGAACAAAAAATTGCAAAATCTATTTTTGATTTCAAAAATAAACGTGCAATTCTTACAAAAGCGGCAGCTAAGAAGCCAGCAAAGCCAAAAGCAGAACCAAAGCCAAAAGCAGAACCAAAGCCAAAAGCAGAACCAAAGCCAAAAGCGGCAGCTAAGAAGCCAGCAAAGCCAAAAGCAGAACCAAAGCCAAAAGCGGCAGCTAAGAAGCCAGCAAAGCCAAAAGCAGAACCAAAGTCAAAAGCGGCAGCTAAGAAGCCAGCAAAGCCAAAAGCAGAACCAAAGCCAAAAGCAGAACCAAAGCCAAAAGCGGCAGCTAAGAAGCCAGCAAAGCCAAAAGCAGAACCAAAGCCAAAAGCGGCAGCTAAGAAGCCAGCAAAGCCAAAAGCAGAACCAAAGCCAAAAGCGGCAGCTAAGAAGCCAGCAAAAGTAGAATCTTCAAAGAACTAATTGAATTAAACACTTGTAAGATCTTATACTGATTCCATACATGTATTTTCCTTTCAGCAGTTAAAGGTCAATTGCAATTCTGTAAAATGACACAAGTTACATTGTTTGAATGTACTAAATGATATTTTTTACATTCATCCATGTCAGTGCCTCTTTCATGTCTTCTTCAGTTAGAGTATTGCTGATAATCCACTCTGAGAAATTTGTTTTAAACCAGTCGGGAATGATTGGTTTTGTATTGTGGTTCATTTCAATTCCTAAGTAGTTGACAAATTCTTCATCTGTGATTGATTCTGATTGATGTCCTGCCCATTTCTCAATTGTGTCTATAAATTCATCTGTTGGTTCTTGATTCTTTTCCTTGATTCCTTTTTTCTCTGTTACTATGTCCGTCTCTGTAATCTTTATGACATCATAGAGAATTGTATCTTGAGAGTTTTTGTTAGTATCCCACATTCTAATTATGATATCTGATGTTGGCATTTCTCTGTCAAATACGATATTGAAATCCATCTCGATTTTTTCTCCTTTTTGTTTTTGTTCTAATTCTACATTTGAGAAAAATCTATTTGGATCAAAAGATTCCAGTCCTTTTTCTGTGTCATATGTGATGTATGTATCACTATGATGTAGTTGTCTGTAATGTCCGTTTAGATTCATAAACAACCCTACGAATTCCGTTTCAGTTCCTCTTGCACCATCATCGATTAGCAGTTTGACGCTAAACTCTTCACCTGTCTTGATTTCCTGTGTCTCTACAATGTTCGAGTAATTGAGTTCTGAAAATTGCATATTGTTTATCGTCAATGGTACTTCCCCTTTGTCGTATGTCTGTGTTCTCAATGATGGGGGTGTTTTATCTCCGCTTCCCCCGCCTACTTCACTAGAAGCTGGAATCACAGCATATGTTGAAAAATGTTCTAGGGCCGCATTGTATCCACAAACATCATTTGTATCTCCATTTGTATCTCTAAATACGGATATTCCACTAAAATCAATTTGTCCTAAACTATCAGCTAGACCTAAATTGATATTTGGACACATGATTAATCCATTTTTCACGCTTGTTGGATGAGTTGGATGAAAAGAACCATCTATTGGCCCGAGTTGAAATGAAATTGATGGCGCTTCACTAAACTGTTCTGTGCTATCTAAATTCACTTGATTTATCGAAACTTGTCCTTGTACATCAAATGTAAGATACATTACTGAATTGTTTATTTCTGGAATTGTAGCTGGAGGTTTTTCTGTGGTCGTTGCACCAATTTTCAAATTATTTATCGTATCCTTGGGTGTGAACTGCACACCTTTTACTATTCCTCCATTTGCTAATTTTTCATTGTTGTTGATAGACATGTGTAGTTCTTGATTAGTTGCCAATTCATTTACGGAAATGACTGCAATTTTGGCATTGTCCAATGAATTTAGTGGAATAATTGTTGCAGGAACTGACCATGTTGTACCTGGTATTTGATTTTCATCCGTTAGTGCATATTCTGGAAGATTGGCCGCTCCAACATTATTCACAATATTCACAATCCCATCATCTATACTCACTGCTATGTTTGTGATATTGTCAATTGGTATTATTGACTCAAAAGGATCTATTACATCAAATGATACTGTTGATAAGGGGTTATTTTGATTGAGATTGATGTCTACTACAAAGATCGTTGTTTTGTCATCTGTATTACCTGCGTCAAACTTCTGTATTCTGTTGTTCTTAGTATCTGCGACGTACACGTTGCCTTCAGAGTCTACAAACACGTCTGACGGATCGCTGAATTGACCTTCTTTAATTCCGAACTCTCCTAATTCTAATACAAACACGCCGTTTGCGTCAAACTTCTGTATTCTGTCATTTCTGGTATCTGCGACGTACACGTTGCCATCAGAGTCTACAAACATGCCTCTTGGCTCATCTAGCTGTCCTGCATTGATTCCTCTGCCGTCCCCAATTGTCGTAACTGTTCCGCTACTATCTGCGACGACCACTCTGTTGTTCCTGGTATCTGCGACGTACACGTTGCCTGACAAGTCTACAAACACGTCTGATGGGTCACTCAAGCTTGTGTTTCCAAAGTCTACGATCTCTACAAACACGCCGTTTGCGTCAAACTTCTGTATTCTGTCATTTCTGGTATCTGCGACGTACACGTTGCCATCAGAGTCTACAAACATGCCTCTTGGCTCATTAAATTCTCCATTGTCGATTCCTAATGATCCTATGTTTATTGAAGGAACAACTGCAAATGATGTATTTATAAAAAAAGTTCCTGAAATTAAAACAAGTAAAATGAATAGAACTTTTAACATATTTTTCTTTTTTTAATTTCTGTTAATATAAATAATTTTTTTGGTTATTACTGAGACATAATCAAGAATAATTTTTTATATCAGTATATCAGATAATTGCTGAATTGTTAGGCAGATCTGGTGCATTGTTATTATCTCTTGTAATAATTTCTGGAACTTCCTTAGTTGGCAGTTCTTTTTTATTCGATACTTCAGAGCTTGATATGCTTGAATGGATGCAGTTTGCAGAGGCTGCTGGGGGACATGATATTCATCATAATATTTCTATGTCTGCCGTAGAGTTACCTGATGGACTGTATGCATACAAGATGGATAGTCATCAAATTGTCGTTGATGGTGACACTGCTAGTGCCTTGGATGTCACTGTTAACAGATACGGGTCTGCAGATCCCAAACCTTCTATTCCAGGTCCGACAGTTGTAATCACTGAGGGCGAATCCGTAACTATTAACTTAACAAACAATGTTTCTTGTGATAAATTACCTCAATCAAATGTTTCAGGATATGAGATGTATAATGGAAAAATTGGAATTCATGTACATGGTGTCCATTATTTGCCTGAAGATGACAGCACACAAGCAATCATGAATCCTGCATCTGCTACAGCATCAGCAAATTGTGGTGGGGATGTTGTGGATTTTGAATGGATTGCAGCACCTGGCACGGCAGGAACATGGCCATATCATGACCATACTTTCTTAGGTGAAAATGGAGCTGAAGATAAGGGTCTGTTTGGAACAGTTATTGTAAAACCTGAAAACGGAAAAACTGTTGGATTTGTAGATGATGATGGACAGATCCAAAAGGTCAAGGAAACACAAATTGACAAGGACTTTATTTTATGGATGGTTTCAACTGAAGAGTTAGGACGAAGCATATTTTATGGAATGGAAATAGATAATCGTGCAGAATTTTTAACTGCAGACGACGATACTAATTTTGTAGATGATGTGGGTAGGCAGACTGCACTTTGGCAAAACCCTAATCTTGTAATTACTGAAGACAAAATTGTTAGATATCACGTGTTAGGAATTGGAGATGACTTCCATGCTTTCCATCTTCATGGGCACAGATGGGTTGAACCTCAAACAACTAAAAATATCATTGATGTGAGGGAAATTGCTCCTCTAGAACGTCATACTTTCATCATTAAAGCCGGACAAGGTACAATTGATGAAAATGGGCAAGAATTTGTAGGTCCTGGAAATTGGATGTATCACTGTCACGTATTTTCTCACATGGAAGAGGGTATGAGTGGAATGATGAAGGTTCTTCCAAATGACGTTGCTGGTGTAACAGACAAACTTCCAACAATTGGTGCTGTTTTTACTATAAGTGATGAACCTGGTGTTTGGATGAAAACTCTTGATGCTGGAATTGCAGATTCTTTGACATCTGAGCAAGGAATTGGGTTTCCTTTGGGATCCTTAGGACCCGGCACTCATTTTGAGAACAGTGAAGGAAGATCAACTGCTGTGATATCTGTAGGTGAAACGGTACTTTGGACTATGAAAGATTCTCAAACTGTTCATACTGTTACTAGTTTAATTTGGCCTGCTTCCACACCGAATGTTGAAGCATCTGCACTCTTTATTGATAAACAGCTTCCAATCCGGGGTTCAACATATCTTACAGGTTCAACTGGTGGTGTAAATGGTGTTATCAAAACCTTTGATGAACCTGGACTCTACGTATTTGTTTGTAAAATTCACCCATACATGTTTAGTGCTGTGATAGCCGACGATCCTGCTAGTACTGCACCTGATGGAAGTCTTGCACTCGACATTGGAGATGATCTTAGAATTCTTACCACTGCTTCTGTTTTAGCTACTGTGCAGGTTCCTGGTACCAATTTCAAAATTACTGATGTAGACACTTTAGCATCTGTGCTTGATACTGGTCTGGGTGCTGCTACTGGCCTTCAAACTGAGGCAGCTGCTGACGAAGTTGCAGGAATTGGAATTGATTTGGCTAAATCCCTGTTGACAACATTCTATGTGGCAACTGATACTAATAACTGGAAGGATTATTCCAAATCTGATTGGAATGTATCATTTCCTCCTGTACCTGTTCTTCTAGACAGTAATGGTGATAGAACTGATGCCTCGACCAATATAGTTGCCAATATGAGTGCCTTGAATATTCAAATGCAAAATATTCAGTCCGATATTTTTGATCCTCAAGGAAAACCAGGAGTTGGTGAAGTTCTAATTAATACACAATTTGAACGAACCATGCAAAAAAATCATGATGGTACTCCTCAAGACAAACCTGGAACCATTACTGTTGTTAATGCCAACACCTGGAATATTGACCGAAAAGTAGCATTGCCTGAAATTAACATGAATAATCCACATAACATGTGGACCGATACCGCCAATGATGTCATTTATCAAACGCAATGGATTGATAAGCGAATGGTAGGGTTTGAAAGAGAATCTGGAAATATTATTAAGGATCAATTTGTAGGTCAATCGCCTTCACACATAATGACTGCACCGGATACTGGTAAAATCTACATAGCGATGAATGGAGAAGAGGCAGTAAATGAACTTGATCCTAAAACTTGGGAAACTACGAGAATTATTACTAGTGGGCAAGATTCACACCCACACGGTCACTGGATTAGTTCTGATGGCCAATATGTTGTAACACCAAATTTCTTTACACATAATTCTGCAATCATTGACTTACATGCCAATCCTCCCGTCGTAACTCAGGTCACTACTGGACTTGCACCAATTGCAATTGGAATGCATCCTGATACTAATGATTACTACACTGCTGATTTCTTAGGAAATACTTATACAAAAATTGATCCTGCAAATCCTGCAAATCCTACTACAATTGATATTACTTTAGATTCTCTAACCGGGTTTGGTGTTGTCACGGGCATTCCTATTCAAACTCCTGTGAGTCCTGATGGCAAATACATGGTCACCGCCCAAGTCTTGAATTCCAAGCTTACTATAGTTGATACTGAAGTTGGCTCATCTACACAAGATACCATTGTGGCTGTATTGCCATGTGATCCTGGTTGTCATGGGGTTCAGTGGGGAGCCAAACTTAATCCTGTAACTGGTGTAGAGTCTGAGTATTATGCTTATGTTTCAAACAAATTCTCTAACTCCTTAATCGTTGTTGATCCTAATCCAAATATTGATACTAACGGAATCAATGGTATTGAAACTAATGGTGCTGATGCCAGCATAGTGGGTAGAATCCTATTGATTGATGATAAGAATACTCAAAAAGATGACTATGTAATTGGCCTTGATGGAATGGGCGGCCAGGGTGTTTTAGCTATTCCAAATGTTTACCAGGGATGGATTGAAGAAACTAATGCATTGTGTTCAGCTGCTGACGCAAATTCTAGTAAGTGTTCAAATCAAGTATATGATTTCTTGTATGGGGCTAATGGACTTAATGCTTCTCAAAGAGATCCATGATCTTAATGATTAGAATTAGTTGTTGTATTGATGTTGAAATTCTTCCTATCGTCATAAAAAAATATTGTTCAATTTAGCTTAAATTGGAAAATAATCAAATAAATTGAATAATCTATTTACTCTCTATTCTCATTTCTTAATTTTCTATTCTGTATCTGTTTCAGATGTTTTGTGATGAATTCTTTTTGCAATGCTTGCAAGTATCTTGACTTTACCATGCACATCTTAATTTGGTGTTGTTGTTGTTAAGATAAACCATTTCCTGTTTTCCATCTCGTTACATGTTGGATAATGAGATAAATGTCAATTTGCTAATCGCTATGTCCTGTCATTCCAAGTATTTTTTGCTATTTTTCTATTCTTTTTTCCTGCTAATCATTAATCGTTCTTTTACAATTTTTTTATGCATTCAAGTCTTATGACGTGTTCTTGAATTCAATACATTTCCTGTTTTTCTATGGTTCTCTTTGAATATACATTGATATCATAATTTAAAATTTTTTCTCAAAAATGATTGTTTATGATGGATGTTCACTGGTTATAGACTACAAAAATATGTTAAACTTCGGTCAGAGCATTACTTTAATTTACTTTGGTAAGAATGCCGAATTTTGTTTTGAAATGATTACAACGAGGTGTACTGGAAAGACACGAACTCTGGATGCATCTATCGTGTTTTCCTCCCTCCATCTGCCCACTTCCTCAAAGACTATTCCTTGAATTTCAGCAGGTATGATGTTCCTCGTCAGAACTAGTTTGCAAAAATGAAATTTAAGTAATTCTGATCAATTTCTTTAAATTTGTTTGAATTTACACATTAATCGATACATACTTTCGTAATTCACGTGTTCTGCTTTATTATTATATTTTACGCATAAGCAGTGAAGGCAGACTCGGGATATCTGTCGTATATCCTATTGTCGTGCTGCATGTCAGTGCATACATCTTGGTATGGCAGAGGACATCTAAGAATCTCTGTCTTCCAATTCATTTCATTTTATCTTTGACGTGTGTTGAAAGTTTGAATATGTACTTGCTAGCAATTCTTTTTTTTAAATTGGTGCTTCTCTTCTTCTTTCATCCTTTTGCTTCATCTGTGGGGTTCTGAGATCAAATTACTTTGTCATCTTTTTTGCTTTTGCAAATACTGACGACCATTGGTTCCAGGTAAGTCTGCCTGTCTGAGTGTTTTGTTTTGACGGATGATATGATGTGAGAATTTTGAATCCGTCATAGCTAAATAGATTGTTATGGCCAAACTTTTCTGGCTTCACCTTGTACAATCTGCATGCAGCATCATATGCTATCTTTCCAAGACACAAAACAGTTGTAACGTTTTTCAGAATCTCTTTTTCTTGCTCCAAGTATCCAAAGCATGTGTCCATTTCTTCGCGAGTTGGTTTGTTTTGAGGCGGTGCGCATCTTACTGCGGCTGTAATGTATGCATTGTTGAGTATCAATCCGTCATCTGCAGTCTGACTGGTAGGAATAGATGCAAATCCATGTTTGTGCATCACTTTGGCTACCCAGTCTCCAGAAGAATCTCCTGTAAACATTCTTCCCGTCCTGTTTCCTCCATGAGCTGCAGGAGCTAATCCGACGATCAACAGTTTGGCCTTGACATCCCCAAATCCTGAAAGCGGTCTGCCATAGTATTTTTCTTCCTTGAACCGTCTTACCTTGTTTTTTGCCACGTCTCTAATGTATGCTGATAACCTTGGGCATTTCTTACATCCTGCAATCTTCTTGTTTAGGGATCCAATTGACTTCAAGCTGGAATTTTCTGCCATATCTTTATCACTAGTTCAAATCATCTTTTTTAAAATGTTGAATGCGACACTGTGCCTTTCGGGAGTTATCCATAGTCTTTTGTATACTTTATAGTCTGTCTCTAAAACAACTGCCTTATTTTTTGAGGGTCTTTGGGCATCAAAATGAAACCAATCCCTAAAGTTACTTGTCCCAGATATGCGAAGCCTTCCTGAAGACAGACTCATTTCTCTTTCTGAGACCCTTTTGACGTGTGAAATCATGACGTCTTTCTTGTCCCGTGGCAAAACCCATGACTTGAATTGTATTCTGTCCTCAAAAATTGAAAGATGTTTGTCGCTATATAGAGGAGTTTTGACCATGTGCATCAACAAGAGATCCAGACAGCTATGAGAATTTATCCGTAAATACTACGCTATCAAGTGATAGCTGTCCCCCTCGCGGCATTGCGGGTTTTGCTTGCTTTCCTATTGCCATCAACATTGAGATCACGTGGTTCTCAGGTAGATTGATAATCTCTGAAACTTTTTTGGGATCAAACCCTATCATGGGATTTGAATCATACCCCATCGATTTTGCAGTAAGCATAATTGTCTGAGATGCAATGCCGCATGATCTCATCGCCTCGTCTCTTTGAAGCTCGTCATTTCCTTCGTAAAATGGTCCCATTGCAGATACAAGGAATTCTCTAGCTTCTTTTGGAGCATCTTTCCAATATCGTGCAGGGTTGTCTTTCCACGCTTTCAAATTTGCGCATATTACGATTAGCACTGATGAATCTGTAACCTGAGCTTGATCCCATGATGCCGCACGAATATGCTTTCTGGTTTCCGGATCTCTGACTACGACAAATCTCCAGTTTTGCATGTTAAATGATGTCGGTGACAATATTGCCATCGATAGCATCTGATTAATTTCATCATCTGTAAGTTCATGATTTGTGTCATAATGTTTTACGGAGCGACGTTCCTTAATTGCGTCAAAGGTGTTCATACCTATCATAGGATCAAATCTCCATATTTATCATTTTAATATCGTCACACTTCATCGGATGAATCATTCTCAATAAAGTATGATTCAAGATTTCCACCACTGTTCTGATAGTGTATCACAATTCCGTGTTCTAGTCTTGTCGTTCTAATGTATTTCATGACCTATCTCTGAAATTTTCTAATTTTGCAAAATCGACTTTCAATTTACATCTGCCTCAACCCTGATCCAGGTTAATTTACATCGACTCGTTCCGTTTTGCCAGTTTCTCAACAAAACCATCCTCTTTTTTGTATGCATGATGTAAATGCGTAAATTTCAATAAAAGAAATTACTGAGAAGTTATCTTTCGTTCATAAAAAAATTTGGAACAGAGTACGTGAAAATTAAAAAAATGCCAAGTCAAGTACTCCGAATTTAGTTTCCACTATGAAAACAACCGAGTACTTAGAGAATCTGCTTGCGAATTACCTCGTCGAAGGCTTGCAGGTATGCAATTGCTGAATGAATCTCTTCTTCTTGCATTGCATCTGCCGTGTTGATTGCAGTCGACCTGTCATTTGGAATTGACAGGATCTCAGCTTCCACGCCTTCAAGGATTTCTCCAAACTCGTGAACTAGGTTGTCTGCCTCGTCTTCTGGCATCAGATCGGTAAACCCGTATGCCATTGCCAGCATCAATGCCATGACAACTGTAAGGCCAACCGATTTCTTGTTGAGAATTCTAGTCACATCAAAAAGTCTCAAATTATCACACTTAAGAGAAGAGAACAAATGATTCTTGATTTCAGGCACGAATTTGTGAAAAAATGCCTCTTTTGTAATAAGAGATTCGTAACCATTCTACGATACGCTTTATATGCAAAAAACTCGAAAAATCACAATGAAAAGTACGCAACTTCTAAGCGTTGTTTTTTCACTGATTATGTTTACCGGCGTTACAGCTGGAAACGCAGCATTTGCTGAATCAGATGACATTGATGATATTCTAGAAGACTTTTGTGAAATGACACTTGAGGAACAAAGCGACATTCTGTCCGAATATGATCTGGATGACTATGCAGACAAACTTGCAGCCATCTGTGAAATTGGCGATGAGGATGAGCGCGAGGATTCACTTGAGGACGTCATTGACGCAATGGATCTAGATACGCATGATGACGAAACTGACGACGACTCTGATGACATCATTGAAGATTTTGAAGACTGCGTTGAAGCTGGACATCCAGTAATGGAATCGTATCCAGAGCAATGCAAGACTGATGACGGTCAAGTCTTTACAAATACAGACGATGACGACGATGAGCATGACGAAACAGATGACTACTACAGATACGAAACTGACGACGACTTTGATCTTGACGACCTGCTTGATGAATACTGCGAAATGACTGACGAAGAACAACGTCAATTGTTGGCAGACCATCCAAGGCTTGCACCATTTGGTGACAGACTGGCAAACTATTGCGAAATGTCCGAAGATGAGCAAGACGCAATCGATGAGCTAATCGAGGAGCATGGAGACAAAATCAGAGCCGAACTCAGGGAATATTCCAAAGACTATCGAATGGATTACAAAAAGGACATGATGAAGCATCTTACAAACTATTGTGAGATGTCTGATGCCGACAGGAAGGCATTTGTCGCAGAAAATGACAAGGCCGAAGATCATGAGGAGAAAATGAACGGTTACTGCGAACTTGATGAGGACGGAAAAGCCGACTTTATCGAGGAACACAGAGACGAGTACATTGCTCACATGAAGGAGAAGATGAATGACGGCAAGAAACATCACATGGACTACAGCAAGATGTGCGAACTGTCCGAATCAGACCGCGCATTGAAGATAGATGATCCTGAAAAGCTTGAAAGACTCTCTGCCTGGTGCGAAATGACACCTGAGGAGAAAGAGGACTACAAGAAGGAGCATCACGGAGATGCCAAGATGATGAACAAGTCACAATACATGGAGAACAAGAAACATCACATGGACTACAGCAAGATGTGCGAACTGTCCGAATCAGACCGCGCATTGAAGATAGTTGATCCTGAAAAGCTTGAAAGACTCTCTGCCTGGTGCGAAATGACACCTGAGGAGAAAGAGGACTACAAGAAGGAGCATCACGGAGATGCAAAGGATGAGAAGAAGCATGAACTGAAAATGCATCTATCTGAGAACTCCGATTCAATCAAGGAGATGATCATGGAAAAGCGTGATCTTTCCGACGAGAGAAGAGAGGAAATCAAGATGAAGTACATAGAAAAGCATGGCGAACTGACTGACGAGAGAAAGTCAGAACTCAAAATGAAGTTCATGGATCACATGAAGACGATCAAGCACAAAATTTCTGATGAGCGCAAGTCTGACATTCATGACAGGCTGGCTGAGATGAAGGCCTTCAAGGCAGAACTCCGCGAAAAGGCATCAGAAATGACTGACAAGGAAAAGCAACAACTTAGAGAAGAATTCATTGAAAAGGCAAAGGACATGCGACTAGCATGGATTTCCCCCCACACGCAAATGACTGCAGGCGTTGACGCAGCAGAAGTCCAGTGTCGCGAGGGACACAGCCTGGTAATGAAGGAATCAAACGGTGCCGCAATGTGCCTCAAGGCAAATACAGCACTGAAGATGATTGAGCGAGGAATCGTAGTTCCTGCAATCTAATTTTTTTCTTTTTTTTATTTACATTTGTAAAACAACAATTGTTCTTCTGTCTTTTTTTAATAGCAAATATATCAAGTGAATCTAAAATCAAACAGACGTAGAATTTAGAACATCTAATGCAGATTATGGATAAATTTAGATATTAAAATTATAAATCACAATAAAATTTCAAATCGATACCCCAATAATGTTTGTTCTCAAATACTGTAACAGATCATTAAATTTTTTCTCTAACTGTAAACTCTACAGATAATGCTATGATATCTTTCTTCATCCAGATTTTGTGAATTAACCTAGTTCCACTTTCCATACATCATTGGCTCTTCGTCTTTTTCGTCTTCAAACTCCCTGATGATTCTCGGATAGTATTGTGCTTTCATGATTAGTTTAAAAAAAATAAACTATTAAATATCATCACCATAGTATGTTTAATGAACATACTATAATGAGTGAACATGCACGATTACGCATACATATTGCTCCCTTGGGCTTTGAATCTGACAGGGTGGTTCTACCTGCGATAGACATGAAGGCAGACAAGGTTTGGATTCTGACGCATAATGAATCTAAAAAAACCGATGCTCAGTCGTATCTTAACGATATCAAAAGCAGACTGAGAAAAACCAGAATAGAGTTTGAAATCATGAGGCTGAACAGATTGGATTTGTCAAGCACGATAAAGGGTGTAAGGACCATAATGGATGAGGGGGAAGAGAACACGTACTATGTCAACGTTTCATCCGGATCCAAAATTCAGGCCGTTGCATGTACGATGGCTTGCATGATGTTCAATCAGAAAAACAACTTGATCCCGTACTACGTTCAGCCAAAGGACTATTACGAATACGAGGGAGGGCAGATGTCCACGGGATTGGAAAAAATCCTCTACGTTCCAAAGTACGAGATCAAAACCCCCGAAGACAGGCTGGTTCAATCTTTGCAGATAATTAAAACAAATGACAATCGAATCACCAAGAGTAATCTGGCAACAGTGGCAGAAGAGAAGGGAATCATCAAGATTGGGGCCAAGATGGACAATCACAAGCAGGCAAGGTTTGCAAGCCTGGACAAAAACATTATTCAGCCTTTGAAAAACGATTGGGGGTTTGTCAAGGAGAACAAGGATGGGCGGACCAGATGGGTTGAGCTAACGCCCGAAGGAGAGCGGATTTTGGAAATCCTGAATTAGAACAAATGTGGAATCAAACTCATGTTTTTTGCCAATCAAATGCTGTTTCTTGTCAACTCGTAAAATTTTCTTTTTCAAAATTTTTTGTATGACGATGACCCGTCTCTTGAAATTGATGAATACTTGATTATTTTACCCACAATGTCACAAACCGTCTGGATGCCTCAATTTTTACAATCAGGGTGCTGATGCTCAAGTCAATGCTTGCGATGAACTTCTCTATTTGCAGCCTGTCCTTCAAAGAAATGTCCTTTTCAAGCTCCTTTCGCAACCTCGCACGCTGCAATTCCATCCTTGTAAACTGCTTGTCAAGCCAGTCTTTGGAGAACGTGACCTTGCTCTCATCGTACAGCTCAGCGTGCCAATGCTTTATGTCCTCATTTATCGTGTTTCTGTTGACATTCAGAATTTCTGCAATGCGGACTGCCGGATATCCGTATTCGAAGTGAAGCCTGAATACCTCGCCTCTTCTCTTTTCCTGTTCGGGTTTTGTGTACGGTCCGCCCTTTTTTGATTCCAAAGCCATACAGTCAGTAAAACATACTAGAATAAGGGAACTATCTACCTTTGAGAAAGTAAAAGAGGATAGTTCTTTTATACTAGTGCAAATTTTTCGCGTTTAAAAATAAAAAATAAAAAAAAATTGCCTAGTTCTGCATAGTCATGCTTCTTTGATCAGTGATTTGATGCTGGTGATGCTCTTCTCGTTGAGCTCTATTTCCTTGTGCTCTGCAAGTACATGCTCCTTGACCTGACTCATCAGGACCTCTTCTGTATCTGCGGTCGCAGACCATCCGCAGTCCTTTCCGGCATCTGAACAGCTTATGCTTTTTGCCATGACATGCAGTCTGATTGGAGATATTTATCTCATTTTCCAAGAACCGGGTTGTGACCAATTCTGTCTCCAAAGCAGCTCATGCTATGTAAAACGCAATGATTGCGATGGCGATGATGCCGGTTCCTTGAAACTGGGTTCGTATTTCAATGTGGAAGTTGAAAACTTAGGCCTGTTGCGGTTCCTCATCTGCTTTGTGGTTTCCAAGGAAGCACTGCTTGCATGACTTGCTTCCGATCCTTGCCTTCAACAGGTCGGTCTGCTCCTGGGTTAGACGTCCGTGCTGTATCAGGTTGATGAGATCCTCTGTATGCACTGCCACAAACACCGTGTTGCAGTTGCATTGCTTGCATTCACATCTGCTCCTGGTGGTCAACGAGTCTCGTGACATGAAACTTCCTTAAAAATAGTTTAGGTCAGTCAGACTCCAAACGATTGGGATTCCTTTGCACATTTAGGACATGACGTTCCGTTTGTCTCAGTGCCGCACCTTTTGCAGCGAGTATCAAGTCCTGCTACCTCGCGGGGATGGGTCTTTGACAGCTTGACTATCAGAATGATCACCAGTAGGATCCCGATTGCTATTCCGATGTATGCAAGTACCATGACTCTGATCTTTTTGCAGACATTAAGACTCTTTCAGTCGTTCAGATCGATGCATATCCTCATACCCGGATGTCCCTGTCTGAAGCTGCAGGGTTGTTTCTCTTTGGAACGTCATGTATCTCAAGTGATTCCAAAAGTCGCTGCTGCTCTGGAACCGATTCTGGATTTCCAAGTGATATCAGAATCCTGTCGTTGTGCTTTATCTCGTATCTGAGGATGCTGGAATATGGCTTTCCGTTGATCAAAAGCGTTAGGGACTTGTCCTCATCGTCCTCATCAGCACAGAATTTCTCTGACGTGTCATCCAGGAACCTTAGGTTTATGCAGCCGTCCTTTATCTCCATTCCCAACGATGCAAACAGCATGTGCAGCGGAACGTTGGTCGCATGCTTGTGAACCTGGTACGGGTTGTCGCTCTCAAAGTGAATGTACCTGCTCTGCAGCTGAAACTGCGGCACGCCAAAGTCCAGCTGGTTGCCGTCAACGAATACCGTAACTGCCGCATGAGCATGCGCGCTGCCGAACTTTCCAACCCCGTAATGCAATGCCATCTTTTCCTCTAGTGTCTTAAATCCTGCATTGTCCAGAATCTGGGAGTCTATGTCGCTTTGGTTGAGAAAGTAATAAGAAAAGAATCCTGCCGATATGACTGCAAAGACGATTGCGGAGATTGCAAGCGCTTTGCCTTTTGACTTTGTGTCTTCATGCGTATCTCCTGAAAGTCCAGGCCGTCCTACGTATTCGTCATGTCCAAAGTATGCCGAGTCGCTTTCCTCTGACCTTCCTGGAAGGTTAAAATCAGAATCGTCATTTGGAAGAACCTTGTCAGACAAGCAATCCTAATTGCAACTAGATTGTATAAATTCCCATGCGTAAAACTGTGTAGTGCGGAGGTTATTGCATCTTTCAGTACTATCTGTATTCCCCGCCGCAGTCGCCTAAGACCTCGTGCAGGTCCTTTGACTTTGCGGTAATCTTTCCAATGGCTGTGATGTCCTCGTCATCCAGTCTGAGATCAAATGCCTTGTCATTGTCTTCTGTATGGTTTGCAATTCCAAGCCTCGCTCCTATGATCACTCCTGCGACCTGGGGTCTGTCCAAGATAAACCTGGCAGATACATTTGCAATGCTGCATTGGTGCTTCTTTGCGATTTTGTCTAGCGTGGCTAGCATCTCCTGAAACAGCTGCCATCCTCCCCACTCGTCTATCATGTTCTTGTATTTTTGCAGACTCGCAGTTACAAGTTCGCCCCTGCGAGGCTCCTCTGCTCCGAGATACTTTTCTGAAAAGAATCCTCCCAGCAACGTGCCGTAGGACAGAATCTTGATTCCGTGCTTTGCAAAAAACGGGGTCATGAACTCTTCTGGCCTCTGATCAAGTATGGAATACTGAACCTGGTTTGAGACTATCTCGAAACCCTGCTCGATCATTATTCTGACTCGTTCGGTATCAAAGTTTGTCAGACCGATATGTTTTATCTTCTGTTCTCTTTGCAATTTGGATAGATGATTCAGCGCGTCAAGATAGCTTGCGTTGTTATAGTCCCACCAATGAAACTGGAGAAGATCAATGCAGTCAGTATCCATCTTTTGCAATGACTGCTCTATGTAATGCGTGACGATGCTGTTGCTCATGGGGCCCGGACTGGGGACAAATTTTGTCAGGGCCTGAAACTCTTTTTTGTCATGCCCGCTTCTTCTGAACCTTCCAATCAGTAACTCTGCGGGGCCGTAAATGTCTGCAAGATCCCAAGTGGTAAATCCCGACTGCTGATACATTTCCATGTCCGACACTGCAGATTCAGGATCAATCTGACCGTGACTTCCCGCAACCTGCCACATGCCGTTTAGGATCCTGCAAATCTCAAAGTCCTTTGCAAGGGTTGCCTTTTCCATCAAACGCGTTATTTGATTCTCACCTAAATCTCCTTCTTTGTTTTCTTTGCATACGTGCATGCAAATCTTAAATCCGTGAAACTGATACAACACACATGAGCAAAGCCAGCAAGAAGGATCCCAAAGTCGATGAATCTGACGTGATTGATCAGGTTGCAAAAAAGTATTTTTCTGAAATCGAGCATTCAGTACCGCACATGCAACAGGTGCTCTTTGACTTTCAAAACGAATGCTACAAGACATGGAAGAACGCAATCAACGCAAACATCTCGTTGCACAAGGAATTTCTGGAAAAGTCCGGACTTGATTACGAAGTATCCGATTCAATGGGTTCCCTAGTTGCGAAGCTCAACGATGAGGCTATTAGGTACAGGGCATACTGCAGAAAGATTGCCCTTTCAAACATAGATTCTGCAAAGCAAAATGCCAAGATCCTGAATGACAATGCTGGACTGTATGTGGACATGAACCGAAAGATGATGCAGTATTGGATGTCTGTATTTTTGCCACAGAGTGATAAGAAGAGTAAAGACTAGTCTAGGAACACTGCTGCGACAATTGCAATTACGCTTACTGCAATTGCAACTATTGCCATTTTGCTGTTCTTGCTCCATCCTTCCTTGATGGTTACCTTCATGATGTTCTGCTTGGACATTTCTGTATTAACGTAGACCTCTGTCGGTGTCTCACAGAAATATCTAAATCACAACCATTCGGCATCTAATTGACTTGGAACTTCCACGAGGAATGAAGGACTTTGAAGGCGCCGAAAACGCAAACATTGAGCATGTGCGGTCTCATTTCAAAAAACTATCCGGTCTATACGGATTCTCGTTTATGGATCCGTCTCCAATCGAACTGCTTTCCACCCTGGAAACCAAATCCGGTCCTGCGATAAGAGATGAGATTTACTATTTCAAGGACAAGGGGGACAGGGAAGTTGCATTGCGCTTTGACTTTACTATGGGACTGACAAGATATGCTGCATCGCAAAAATCCATGAAGCTTCCCGCAAAGATTTCCGCATTTGGTGGGGTGTTTAGATATGACGAGCCTCAAAAGGGACGGTATCGCTACTTTCACCAATGGGACCTCGAGGTATATGGAAAGGCAAACCTCGAATCTGAATCCGAAATTATAGAGATTACTTCCAGACTCTTTGACTCATTACTGCTTAAGGATATCACAATCGATATCAATCACAGGAATCTTGTCGAATCATATATCAACAGGGTGTTTGGTTCTACTGAACCTCAGCTGGTCGCAGACATTTTGCGTGCAGTAGACAAGATTGCAAAAAAATCAAAGGAACAGATTCTCAAAGAGTTCGAGCAGAAGGGATACGAGACAGAGAAGATAGAAAAGATTTTGGAATTTTCGCAAATCAGGGGAACCGTTTCTGAAGTTGAGGCTGCCTTTGACACCGCCTTGCTGGAATCCTGGGATGATCTAAAGGCACTGATTGACTCTCTTGAAAACCGTGGAGTCTCCAATGTTCGAATCAACTTTGGAATAGTTCGAGGTCTGGACTATTATTCGGGTGTGGTCTTTGAGGTGTTTGACAAAAATTCCACTCTGGGTGCATTGGCGGGAGGCGGAAGATACGATACCCTGACCAAGGCCTTTGGGAGAGATGACCTTGGAGCCACTGGGGTTGCTGGAGGAGTGGAGAGAATCATTCTAACTATGCAAGAACAAAAAATCATTTCCGATAAGTCTGATGACCGGATTGCAGTACTGTACATCAATGAGGAAATGCAAAAGGTGGCATTATCCATTGCGTCCCTGCTGAGGCTAAACAACATTCCGACAGACATTGATCTTGCGGGACGTAACATGAAAAAGCAGATGGACATTGCAACAAATGCTAAATTTGCAATCATTGTAGGTCCACAGGAACTGGAGAACGGAAATGTGGTTCTCAAGGATATGATTAACGGTACCGAGGGAACTATCTCGTTAGAAAAACTAACTGAGGATCCTAATCAGTTTCTAGTTTAGGAATGCTCTTGTCAGGTTCATGATCTCGGGACCGCTTGTCAGTGAACCCACCACGATGCAGTTATTATTCGCAAGAATTCCTGATGAGACGTACGGAATGCCGTTGTTAATTGAGCTTGGCTCTACACTAACGCCCATGACGTTTGACACTGTCCTTATCTCTGCATCGCTGGCTCCGGGATGGATTGCAGCTCCGCTGTTGTTTGCGCTAAGTACTACTCCTGATAGGTTCGAACCTGCTATCTTCTTTTGAACCACTTCCACTCCCAGCACGTCTGAGATTGTTCTGCAGTCTTCTTTTGATAGCAGAGTTGACACAACAGCTCCCTTGTCATTTGCACAGATTACGTTTCCAAGTGCGTTAAACTTTGTATCCAATATCCCGACCTCTAAGTCTGTCACTTCCTTCAGGTAGTCGTACTCATTTTGATATGCAGTAGTTGGCAACAGAATGCCTTTGTTGTTCATCACTGATAATGCGCCAATCAGCCTGGTATTGGCAACTGCCGTATTGAGAATTTCAATGTCAAGATATCCTGCAAGTTTTTCTGACTTTGTCTCTGCAAATCCCATTGGGACCAGTCCTATCTTGTCATTGACACTTATGTAGACTCCTAGGTTAGGTCCCCTGTACACGTCAAACTTGACAATATCCATATCCCGAGAATTGAAAGTTCAGCGTTATGAACGTAAGGGAATTTCATTCCTGAATTAATCACGGGTTCCTTCATGCAGAACGCATGTCTATCTAGCTTTAAATAATAACCATAAGAAAATCCTATCATGCCAATAGCGGATAACTTTCCTGAAGGACTAAAGCCAACTGGAAAAATTTCACTAGATGATGGGAATTTCCATATCATGTGGGGTCCCGGTAAAACCACAAATACAGATGGCTCGAAAGTTGAAACGTTGGCAGATGCAGACGTAGTAGCAGCATATGCCGCAAGGGGAGAAGAACAAGTTCCCCTCGGAGTAAGTGGAACGATGGTTGCAGTCGATTGGGACTCATGCGTTGCAGACGGCGCATGCATTGAGGCATGTCCGGTACAGGTATTCCAATGGTACAGAACCGAAAAAGATATTCCTGCAAAAGATGTCGTAGGTCAAACCTTCGCAGGAACCGGAAGCGATGTTAAGGATGAACGCAAAGATCTAACAGACAAGGCCGATCCAATAAGAGAACATGATTGTATTTGGTGCATGGCATGTGTATCTGTGTGTCCTCCTCAGGCGATCAAAGTTGATCAAGCCAATGTTGAAAAGCATGATGGTGCGGCAAAGACACTGTAGGTCTGTGGGTCAAAATCAAACAATTCTTAATTTTCGAAATTTAGTCCCAACTAATTTTATCTAGCTTTAAATAATATTCTAAAACTATCTAGTCATGGTAGATCTAGTTATACCAGAAGACTTTTGTCACAACGATGTAGAACCAACTGGAAAGACTAGCCACGCAGACGGTGAGAATCTTCACTTTATCTGGGGCGAAGGCAATTCAGAAGGAGCAGCGTTCTCAAACGATGATGTAAAGGCAGCCTATGAGGAAAGAGGAGAAGAACAAGTTCCCCTCGGAATTCACGGTACAACCGTTGCAGTCGATTGGGATTCCTGTGTAGCAGCTGGTGCATGCATGAGTGTATGTCCAGTTCAAACATTCCAATGGTTTAGAACCGAGAAAGACATTCCAGCAGCTGATTGTAAGGGTGAAACCTTTGAAGGCACTGGTTTGACAGAACAAGATGAAAGATTAGACTATACAGACAAATCACAACCAATCAGAGAACACGATTGTACGATTTGCATGGCCTGTCAAGAAATCTGTCCTGAAGGAGCAATCCGTATCGAGGCTTCTAACTTAGAATGGCACGAGAAAGCAGCTGGCATTTATGTGAAGATGCCATCTAGCGGTGGCGGACCACACGCACACGATTAAAGAATTTTTTTCTTTTTTCTTATTTTTCTATTTACATCAACAGATTTTAATCGCTATTTTCAAAGAGTTTTTGCAGAGGTCGCCTAGCTCGGTAGGGCGCGGGCCTTGAGAGCCTGTGTGCGCAAGCATACGGGGGTTCAAATCCCTCTCTCTGCGTTTTAATTTTCTATACTTGCAAGCTCTGCAAGCATTGCGGAAAGCTGTATCTCAGAGTTTGCACCAACCAAAATCCTGTAATCATATTTTGCAATCACTTCCAAAATTTCTGCCAGCTTTTCATGCTTTGACTTGAACACTGCTGAATTGATATATTTTAAAAAGTCCGATTCAGACATTCCGTAAACCTTGATCAATTCTATCATTTGCTCTCTGGCTTCTGTCACTTTACCCGAAAGAGCTGTTTTCAGAACCGTATCAACATCGCTTGTCTTTGTCAACCCTGCTGAAGCCTTTACGTTCTCTTGTGTGACTCCTCCAAGACTTGCAGTTGCCTGCATTAGATTAATGGCATGTCTTAGGTCTCCATCGGAATAGTCGTAGACTGCCTTTAGACCCTTTTTGTCTGCCTTCACCTTTTCTTTTTTGGCAATTTCTGAAAGCCTGCTGATTACATCCTCTTCTGGAATGGACGTAAACCTGAATGTGGCACATCTACTTTGAATGGGATCAATTATCTTTGAAATGTTGTTTGCTATGAATATGAACCTGCAGATCTTTGCAGTATCCTCTATTATTCGTCTCAGTGCCGTCTGGGCATCAGATGTCATCTCATCAGCCTCGTCTAAAATTATGATCTTAAATGGAACCTCGTCCATTCCTGCAAATCTTGAAAACTTCTTTACTTTTTCTCTGACCATTCCGATTCCTCTCTCATCAGATGCATTAAGTTCAAGCGTGTAGTTTTTGGCATGTTCTCCCAAGATCTGTCTAGAAATACATAGGGCAGTAGTTGTCTTTCCAACCCCTGCAGAACCAGAAAACATCAGGTGAGGCATGTCTGCAGGATCCTTGATCAGGGCTTCCAGACTTCCAATAATTTCTGTCTGATTTACCACTTCTGAAAGTTTTGTAGGGCGATATTTTTCTACCCACATACCTGTTGAAGACATGAGTATTCCAGTCTAAATCCCATTAATAAATCCGAATTGGTTATTGCGATATACTGTAGGTTAAAATGAAAATTTTAGGTAATTTGTACACTGCAGCCTCGGATTAATTAGGATCAATTGATCTCACAATATTGTTAACAGAATTGATCGATCCGATACTTGAGGATGTAAATCAGACAAAGTGATCTTAAATGGAAATTGATGAAGTTGAAAAAGTGCATTTGATAGGATATCGACTAAAGGACGCAAAGCTTACTATTAATCAGGATTTCAAATTCAATGTCGCTGGTATGAAAATTGAGGGGACCCAGGGTGATACCCATAATCTGCCTCAATGGATTGGCAAGATCTTATCTGACAATCACTTGGGAACCCTTGATTCCCCTGACATGATTACCGAACTAAAGCAGGCGTTGTCCAAAGAAAAGATGGTTGGTGAATATCAAATGTCCACATTGGAACCTAGTTTTTACATCAAACTCAAAGAATCCATGAAAGAACTGAATCGTGATGACTATGACAAGGTGGAGAGTATGATGCTGGAATTGTTTAGGATGAGAAGAGGCAAGTTAGTAAGAATTGCAGATTCGATAAAGCTAAATTCTGAATTATATGGCAAGCTAACTGTTGAGGAAAATGTATTCTACAAAACAATTTATGATAACAGTAAAGAATTTGAGAGACAAGTCACTGGTGACCTAAATGAGTAGCGCACAAGCAAGTACGTTCACAGACTCTGCTTTGTCAGACAAAGTAAAAGAATTCCTTATGCGATTCAAGGACAAGAATGGCGAATACAAGTACGTAAACGCAATAGATGAGATGATGCCAAAGAATGCAAAATACATCATCGTTGATTATAATGATCTAGTGGTGGAACCACAAATTGAAATCATATTTTCTGAAAATCCTGACAGACTATTTGATGCGTTTTCCAGAGCTATCAAGGAAACACTTCAGACAAGATTCTCTGATTATGCAGAAAAAATCAAAGATGAAGTCCGTGTCAGACTGATCAACTTTCCACTTGAGCGAAGTCTGAGACAGATTACTGCTGAAACAATTGGACATATCACCAGTGTTTCTGGAATGGTTGTTAGAGCTTCAGAGGTAAAACCACTCGCAAAGGAATTAGTTTTTGTATGTCCTGATGAACATCCTACTAAAGTAATTCAGCTTAAGGGAATGGATGTCAAGCTTCCAGTAGTGTGCGATAATCCAAGCTGCAAGCACAGGGATTTTGAGCTAAAGCCCGAGGCCAGTAAATTTATTGATTTTCAGATATTGAGGTTACAGGAACTTCCGGAGGACCTTCCTCCTGGACAGCTTCCTCATTACATAGATGTGACGACCAGACAGGATCTGGTGGACAATTCGAGACCTGGTGATAGGATAATCCTTACTGGTGTAGTACGTGTAGAACAAGAATCTGTTGCAGGTGTTCAGAGAGGACATAGCGGATTATATCGGTTGAGAATTGAGGGAAACAATATTGAGTTTTTGAGTGGTCGTGGTTCAAAGACTGACAGAAAGATCGGAAGGGAAGAAATTTCTCCTGAGGAAGAAAAAATAATCAAGTCATTAAGTCAAAGTTCTGATGTATATCAAAAGCTAGTTGACTCGTTTGCTCCACATATTCAAGGCCAGGCATTGATCAAAGAAGCCATCTTGTTACTTATCGTGGGTTCCAATCAGAGGTTGCTTGGTGACGGTAGCAAGATTCGTGGGGATATCAACGTGTTTCTTGTCGGGGATCCTGGTACTGCAAAAAGTGAGATGCTAAAGTTTTGTGCAAGAATTGCACCCCGAGGATTGTATACTTCTGGTAGGGGTTCTACAGCTGCAGGACTTACCGCTGCTGTCGTACGTGATAAAACTGGGATCATGATGCTAGAAGCCGGTGCTGTTGTACTTGGTGATCAGGGACTTGTAAGCATAGATGAATTTGACAAGATGAAACCCGAGGACAGAAGTGCATTACACGAAGTCATGGAACAACAGTCTGCAAGTATCGCTAAAGGTGGAATAGTTGCTACATTAAACGCGAGAACTTCGATCTTGGCTGCAGCAAACCCGATGTATGGAAAATATGATCCATTCAAAAATATCACGGAAAATGTAAATCTGCCAATTCCATTGCTTACTCGATTTGATTTGATCTTTGTTGTGAGGGATATACCTACCAAAGAACGAGATGAATCCATTGCAAGGCACATAATTCAAAGGAATACAAAGCAAGGTACTGACAAAAAGTCAGTCATCGAAGTTGACTTGCTAACAAAATATCTCTCATACGCTAAACGTGGTGTTCCGGAACTGACCAAGGAGGCTGAAGACAAAATTTTGTCATATTATCTTCAAATGAGAAACGTTGAATCTGAAGAGATGATCACTGTTACGCCAAGGCAGTTGGAGGGAATTATTCGTCTTTCTACTGCCAGGGCAAGAATACTGATGAAAGACAAGGTGGAAGCAGAAGATGCCGAGCGAGCCATATTTCTAATTCAGAGCATGTTACAGGATGCAGGTGTTGATGTCAATACTGGAAAAGTTGACCTTGGTGTACTCCAAGGAAAGCCACGTAGTGAGATCTCAAAAATGCAGCTGTTTATGGATATACTCAAGGGTCTTGAGGGGGATAACAAGGTACCAGTGGATGAAAAAACATTTGTGCAAGAACTCGAAAAAAGTGATAAGTTTACCGAAGAGGAAGCTAGAAACTACATTCGAAGAATGCTCAGAGAAGCATCTATTTATGAATCAAAACCCGGTCACTATAACCGAGTATGAACATAGAGAAACTGGATCTTTCTGATGCTGCAATTGATTTTCTAAAATTACAGGGTTTCAAAAAACTATATCCGCCACAAGCAGACAGTGTTGAATCTGGATTACTTGACGGAAAAAGCATCCTCGTATCTGCTCCCACTGCGAGCGGAAAGACTCTGATTGCAATGCTTGCGATGCTTAGTTACCTCTCAAAGAACAAGGGCAAGGTAATCTATCTCAGTCCTCTACGGGCGTTGGCTGCTGAAAAGTTTTCAGAGTTTAAAAAATTAGAAAAAATTTCGATGGGAAACAGAGTGAAAGTTGCGATATCTACAGGCGACTTTGAAAACATTGAAAAAAATCTGGAGAAAAGCAACGTGCTGATTTTGACAAATGAAAAAATGGATTCCATTATCAGACATGGTGCTGAATGGGTCGAAGACATTGGATTGGTGATTTCTGATGAGGTACACTTGATCGGAGACGAAAACAGAGGCCCTACACTTGAGATGATCCTTACACAGCTGAAATTGCTTGATTCAAAGCCTCAGATTGTAGGCCTGAGTGCCACGATTACCAATTCTGATGAGATTGCGGATTGGCTTGGCTGCAGTCTTGTAAAAAATGACTGGCGACCTGTTCCGCTCTCAGAGGGAGTATGTGATGGAGGCACGATAACCATGAGTGATGGTAAAACCTCCGAAGTTGACCTCAGTCTTAGGGGGACTCCTATTGATCTAGGTGTACAATCCGTCCAACAAGGAGGACAGTCGTTGGTATTTGCAGAAACCAGAGCTCGCTCCAAGTCTCTTGCCACAAAAGCATCTGATGTCATATCTCAAATGCTGGAAAAAAAAGAAATTACTAAATTAACAAAGATTTCAAAAAAACTTCTCACTGAAAATGAACATACTGAATTGGTAAAAACTCTGGCACTACTCGTGAAAAAGGGAGTTGCATTTCATCATGCTGGATTAAATCAAAGATGTCGGGAAATTATAGAGGAGGAATTTCGAAACGGTGCGATAAAGTTATTGTCCTCAACTCCCACGTTGGCAGCTGGTGTCAATCTTCCTGCACGAAGGGTAGTGATATCAAACATTAATCGATACAATGCCAAAGTTGGAGCAAATAGGCCTATTAGTATTCTGGAATACAAACAGCTTTGTGGAAGAGCGGGGAGGCCGCAATATGATGATTATGGAGAATCAATTATTGTCGGAAATGGTAACACTGATGATCTTATTGAATATTATATCAACGGCGAACCCGAACCAATTGTATCTAAGATCACCGACGACAAATCCTTTCGCACTCACATTCTCAGTGTCATAGTTACGCATCCTGGAATCAAGAAAGAAGAAATCTTGGAATTCTTTTTACAAACTCTTGGTGGACTGCAATCTCGTAAACCAACAATAAAATTTGCAATTGACATATCACTGCGTTTTCTTTCAAGTAAATTTCTGATAATCAAAAAAGGTGAAAGATATGCAGCTACAGAATTTGGAAAAAAAACATCCATGCTGTACATTGATCCTCTTACTGCAACATACTTTAGGGATTCAGTAGAAGATGTATCCAAAGAAAGAAAACACACGTTTGGTTATTTACATCTAATAACAAACTGCGAGGAATTTTTTCCAAAATTCTCGCTTCGACAAAAAGACTATGAATCTGCAAGTATGATGATTGAAAATCATTCTTCAGAACTACTTGAACCTATTTCGGAATATGATTGCTCAAGAAGCCTATTGGCACTGCAGTCCTGGATTACAGAATCCACCGAGTTGTCTCTGTCTGATAACCTTGGAATAGAGTCTGGGGATATGCACAGGATGACTGAGAATGCAGATTGGCTTGTATACTGTCTTAGGGAGATTTCCAAGCATGTTGAAAGGCCAGATCTACTTGAGGAACTAGATGATTTGAGAAAAAGGGTGGTTTATGGAATTCGTGAGGAACTACTTGACCTCGTAAAAGTTAAGGGAATAGGAAGAGTCCGATCAAGAATTCTTTTCAAACATGGTGTAGAGAACTTGGATGATTTGAGAAAAATCCCTGTGAACAAATTAGGCGAAATAGACAAGATTGGCTCTACCATCGCTGATAACATTAAGGCAGAGTTACGAAAGGTTAGATGATTGATCGAATTAATTGCACCATCCATAATCTCTTGCGTTGCAGCATTTCTTGTTGTATTTTCCACAACTCCGAAACTGATCAAATTTTTAGAAAAAAGAAATATTTCAGTTAAAGATGTCAACAAAAAAGGAAATGTTTTTGTTGCAAGGCCTGGGGGCCCTGCAATTATTGCAGGAATTGTCACATCTGAAATAATTCTCTATGCGTTTTTACAAATGAATGAAATTCTAGCCGTACTGATTACTACATCTGCCGCATTCGTGATCGGATATATTGATGACAGAAAAGTAATGGGAGGATGGTTTAAGCCTGTGGCACTTGCCTTTGCAGCAATTCCCATAATCGCACTTGGAACGTATGATACAAATCTGGCGTTTCCACTGTTTGGGACTGTACAGATTCCTGCATTGTATCTTGCATTGATAATTTTTATGATTCCTATTACTGGAAATACAATCAATTCCATTGATGTCTTAAATGGTGTTGCCAGTGGTTTTATTGCAATTGCAGGTTTTTCTTTGTCTATTTCTTTGATAATAATACAAAATTACGAGATTGCTGTGATTAGCTTGCCTCTGGCATTTGCTTCATTGGCATTTTACAAGTATCACAAGATTCCAAGTAAAATATTCCCCGGTGATTCTGGAGCGTTGACACTTGGTGCAATGTATGGTGCAATTGCCATAGTTGGTGGTGTGGAAGTCATTGCAGCTGTGGCATTATTACCTGCAGTGATTAACTCATTTCTGTTTCTCTCAAGTGTTAGGAGAATCGTCGAGCATAGACAAATACCGGGAAAACCTGTAGGTCACACCGAAGACTTTAGGTTAATGGCTACTGATGAAAAAAAGGCACCTGTAACCCTAGTGAGATTGATTCTTGCATCCAGACCGTTATCTGAAAGACAAGTCTGTTTAATAATATTCAAGCTGGCTCTTTTTTCAGGCATTCTGGCTGTAATTACTTCATTAATGATGGATGTCTCTTTATGAAATTGGGTCTGTTTGGATTTCTATTTGTGATGTGGTTATTGATTCTTGTTGGCGGTGGCATCGTGGTCGTAATTCTGGGTCCAATATCTGTATCTGAATTTGGCAATCTTAATTGGTTTGTGGCGTCTTCGATCAAGGCTACTTTGGCCATAATTCTTGTTATTGCATGGATCTATATTTTGTCAAAAATTAAAAATCTAATTTTCAATAAGGAGATAAAATCCTAGGATTCCTTCCATTTTCTTTGCTTCTTGTCATATTCTTCTCTGCCATATCTGATGAATGCGGGTGCTCCCATCACAACAGAATTATCGGGAACATCTTTTGTCACAATAGCACCCATTGCCACCACGCTGTTCTTTCCAATTGTTATTCCTGCTTTGATCACCGCACGGGCTCCAATTACCGCATTGTCTTCGATGGTAACTCCGATCATCTTGCTGTTCATTGGATAGGGATCATTTGTCAATACAGCTGCAGGTCCGATGAATACATTTTTTCCAATTCTTGAGAGTGGTGAAATGTATGCTTGACCCTCGATCTTTGTATTATCGCCGATTTTTACGTTATAATCAACATGTGCAAGAGATCCAATTTTGACATTGTCCCCAATTTCTACGTCGTCACCGACATATGAAAAATGCCAGATCTGTACGTTTTCACCAATTTTGGCTTTTTCTGAAATAAAATTATTGATCATAATATTACAAATGCCATGGATTTGCCTTTGCAGTAATCTTTTCGGGCAATTGCTTCTTGTAATTTTTCAGGAATTCCATCTCCTGTTTTTTATCTCGTAACTCATCTGGAAGCATTATGGGAATCTCTTCGATAATTGGATAGAATCTGGAACACTTAGCGCAAAATAACGCTCCTTCTGCTACCACATCATTCTTCTCGTTGATTTCAAATAATTCCAAAGGATGAGTTTTGTCAATAGGACAAGCCAAAATATCCATCATTGTTTTGTTCATCTTAGATCCAGGTAAATTGGGATTCCTTTTTGACTAGATAAAAGTGCAGCTTCGGCAATTTTTGTAACGCTAACAGCTTCTTTTGCTCTGACAACTTGCCCATTTTTATGTTCTATGGTATCAAGAAAATTCTGAATTTCCAACATCAACGGTTCCTTTTTTTCATTAACAATGGTTTCTAATTCATCGTTTTTTTCTACAGTTACTTCTTGACTGATAAAGTCTGATGAAATTGTCGCATCAGTACACACTGCCTTGAATTTTCTGACTTTGTTAGGCGTGATCCAATTGGATGAGATGATGGCTACTTTGTCATTTTTGTATCCTAGCATGATGCTTGCAAAATCCTCATGTTCGTGCTTTATTTTCCCCGCTCTTGCAAATACTACATGCGGCATGTCTTCAAATAACCAATTTGCCGTATCTATATCGTGAACAGAAGTATCGTAAATAATTCCTACATCCTTGATGTGTAGTGGAATTCTATTCTCTCTGTGAAATTCAAGCATTACCAGTTCGCCGTGCTTTTTTTCTTTGACTATTTTTTTCACAACATCTACTGCTGGATTGAATCTTTCAATGTATCCGCATGTGAGGATCACTTTGTTTTTTTCTGCAATTTTTGCAAGTTCTTCTCCTTCTTTCGAATCATATGTCATTGGTTTTTCTACAAAGACATGTTTTTTTGCCTCTAGTAACTGCCTAGCAATTTCTGTATGGGTTGATGTGGGAGTTACCACAAGTGCTGCGTCAAATATTTCTGATGTAAGTAGTGCGTCTAACGTATCGTAACTGTTTACTGAGTATTTTTCCCCCTGCTCTTTACTTTTTTGGGCATCTGTGTCACAAACTGCTGCTAGTTTGTTCAATTTAGATAAAATTCTTGTATGGTTTTTGCCCCATCCTCCAACTCCTATTTGGGCAATCCTCATTTAGTATGCCTCAGTTAGCCAATGGGCATAGTCATGATTTTTGCTCATTACGATATCTGTATACTCTTGCATCATCTTTTTTGTAATGTCTCCTGGCTTGCCATCGTTAATTTTTACCGCATCCATTGAAACGATCGGTGTTATCTCAGCTGCAGTGCCTGTTAGAAAAATCTCATCTGATATGATTAGCTCACTTCGTGTTATCTCCCTTTCAACTACATCAATGTCTAGATCTTTTCCAATTCTAATGACGGCATCACGTGTAATTCCTTCCAACGCTGATGATGAAAGAGGGGGAGTTATCAGTTGGTTGTTTCTTACGATGAAAATATTTTCGCCTGGTGCTTCACTAACATTCCCGTTATGATCAAGCAAAATGGCTTCATCCACTCCGTTTCTTTTTGCCTCTTGTGTGGCAATAATGGAATTTAGATAGTTTCCTCCCATTTTTGCCTGCGGTGGAGTTGAAATGTCTGAGAATTTTCTCCATGATACGACGCCTGCGGTAATTCCATTTTTGTCGAATAAATCTCCAAACGGAAACGTAAAAATTGCAACATTTGTCGGAGCATTTTTTGTCACATGTAGACTTATTCCGTAATCTCCTACAAAATAGAATGGCCTGATATAACATGATTCTTTTATCTTGTTTTTTTTGCAAATGCCTAATACTGCATCACTAATCTCTTGATCTGAGAAATTAAGTGAAATATCGTAAAACTGCCCTGATTTTCTGAATCGCTTTACATGTTCATCCAATCTGAATACGTTAAGATTTTCTCCGTTCCAATATGCCCTTATTCCTTCAAAGATTGATGTTCCATAGTGAATGGCATGGGTCGTAATTGGAATCATAGCTTTTTTTGTAAGTGTGTATTTCCCATCAAACCATACGTATTTTGAAAGTGGAAGTTTCATAGGAAACTTTCACGCGATGTGTATTAATCTATTTTCAATCAAGCTTGTATTTTTTGGTTGACTGCCTTATGTAAATAATGCATTTGATCTACTCTTTTGACCAACCTTCTTTTGGAAATTTCATTCCTACTACTCTGGTAGTCATGTCGTCAATTACTGCAAATTTTTCCACCGTCTTCCAATCGTCTTCTATTATCTTGACAATTTTTTCAGGAACATCTTCTTTCCATGATGATTCTTTTTCCAATGCTGCATCGTAAAGTTTTTCCTTTACTGAAGCTGCAGAAAGTGACTTTCTTTCACCGACTTTGGGTTTCAGTCGATAAAATTTTAGCATATAGCCTTCTGCCTTGTCTCCAGTATACGAAAAAAACCTTCCTTCCACACCTTTGAGAATTTGTTTTCTCAACTTCCATGATTTTGGGGTTAGTAATGGCGGCAAATATTTTTTGAATGGCGCAAAAAATGTATAATCATCTGTAATCTGAATTGTATCGCCAAATACAGACTTTAGCATCTTTTTTCTAGTCTCAAAATTGAATGGAAAGCTCTTGCTATTGATTTCTCTGTCCTCATCTTTGAATACTACTGGCATCACTTTCACAATGTCTGCATCTTTTTTCAAGTCTGTGATGATTTCAACATGGGCATTAGTTACAGGATTTAGATGTGCAAGATATAGAGCAGTAATCAATTGCATCCACTAAATAAATCTCATATTTCAATGATTGATTTTTTAAAATCTCTATCCGTATGATTCGTATTTAACTTCAAAGCTTCCGTCTTCTCGTTTGTCGTGTTCTGTGACAAAGCCTTTTGGATTCAAAAAGTCCATTACGCCATCAATTGTTCCTTGCCAACCGCAAACGTAGAAAATTGTGTTCTCTTTAGTTATTTTATCTCCAATTAGTTCTTCAAGTGCTGACATTCCGTTGTCTCGGGGTCTAAGGAATGTTTCAACTCTTCCAACTTGACCTGCCCATGACCTGTTAAACCACTCTTGCGGTCTGCTGATTGCTGCTCTGTATCTAAAGTTCCATTCATCTTTTCCTCTGGATATACTTTCGTTTTCAAGATTGGTTAACAAATCTTTGTAACTCAATTCATCCACGTAACTTGCTCCGTGCAATATTATGATCTCACGTTTGTCATTGGAATCATGAAGATGTTGTGCAAAGCTAACAAATGGTGCTAGACCTGTACCTCCGCCTATGCAGATAATTCTTCTGTTATCTTTTTCACCGCTAGTAAGCTCTTTATTAATCAACAATGCTCTGCCTGTAGGCTTTAGCCAGAGGATTTCGTCCCCTTCTTTTACATTGAATATCTGCGTGGTAAGCCTGCCTGGAAGCGGTTTTCTAACCCATCGTATTACTATCTCTATGTAATCCCTATTTTCTGGATGTGATGCAATCGAATATGCACGTCGAACTATCTTTCCGTTGTCCGCAGGATTTGGCAATCCTAGGGTGATAAATTGACCTGCTTTGTAATCTGGAACTGGACCTTCTTTTGGGACCATCCTCAAAATTACGAGATCCTCTTTTAGTAATTGAACATAAGTGACTGTTGCTTTGTTATCTACTACCATGACGATTCATTGCGTCTTTGGAAGGTTAAATATATTGTGTTAATTACATACATCGATTTTCCTGCAGACCGCTAAACGTTAATAACCAATTCTGAGATCTTATTTCAATCAGAATTCTGATTATTGGGCCGGTCGTCTAGTCTGGTAGGATAGGTGCATGGCATGCATCGGATCGAGGGTTCAAATCCCTTCCGGTCCACTTATTTTTCTATTAAAGATAACATGTTTTTGATTTCATTATCCTTCTCTTCCAGAATTTTATTCATTTTCTGTTTTGAAACCAAAACATTCAAATCTATTATGGCCTGTAACGCGCTTTTTCTTACTTCAATATTTGGGTCTGATAGTGCCTCTATGAAAATACTGTCATTTTGTTGATATTTCAAATGTCCTAATGCTCCAATTGCACATGACCTTACATGGGGACTGTCATCTTTCACTAGATTCAATACGCTCGGAATGGATGGTGTCTCATTTCTGTTTGCCAATATTAGTAATATTGAGCATTTCATATTTTCACTTCCTGTGTTTAAATCACCAATCAAAAAGTCCAAAATTTCATTTTTATTTAGCAAAAGTGAGCTGTATGCCTCTCCTCTAACTTTGATTTCTTTGTCATCAAGCGTCAAAACAATCTTTTTCAAAATTTCCGGCTCATCTGTCTGATCCTGAGATTCCAGAATTCTGATTTTTTCACTGTCATTCCCAAGTTCTAAAATTTTTAAAATATTTTCCAAGTTGTGATTAATTTCAATATTTCCAGTTAATATTGGTTCAAATCTTTCAAATTTTTTCACCTTATTGGAAAAAATTCTCCTAGCTTTAAATTATCCCAAAATGGGTAATGTGCATGTCAAATGAAACTCGAGACACCGTATTCATTGGTAAGAAACCATTGATGGCATATGTAACATCAGCGCTAATTCAATTGGCAAACTTACCTACCGTCAACATCAAAGCTAGAGGACTCAGCATAGGTCGTGCTGTAGATGTAGCTCAAATCATTGCAAGAAAAACAGAAAATGCAGGCTACGCTATCGGAGAAATCAGTATTGGCTCAGAGTCACTAGAGTCACAAGATGGTAAAACTAGAAACGTTTCAACAATAGAAATTGAAATAAAGAGAATCACATCTTAGTTGTTCTTTATTTGAATTTTTTTATTTTATTCACTTTTTGATTTTTCAAAACCCTTTTCTATTTTTCTGAATTTTTGTAGCTCCACTAGCTCGTTAAATTGATCAAAATCAACCAGTCCCTGTTTGTAATTTAGAGTGCTTCCAGCGTCTTTCAAGTCTTTCAAAATACTCATTGTTGCAAATGTGTTGGCATATAACACTGAAAGAGGATATAGTATTATTTTAAATCCCAACTCATCCAATGCTTCTGCCGAATTCAATGGTGTTGCTCCTCCTTCAATCATGTTGGCCACTAGTGGTGCATTGATCTCATTTCCAATTCTTTTCATTTCTTCTAGAGATTCTGGGGCTTCAATAAAAATTGCATCTGCACCAGTTTTTTTATTTTGTTTCCCTCGTTCAATTGCTTCATCTAGTCCTTCTGTGGCTCTTGCGTCAGTTCGTGCTACTATGACAAAGTCCTTATTCGTTCTTGCATCTATTGCAGCTGACAGCTTTTCTGTATATTCTTCTTGTGTGATTACTTCTTTTCCCTGCATATGGCCACATCTTTTGGGCCATTTTTGATCTTCTAGAAAAATGCCTCCTGCACCTGCCGCTTCTAATTCTTTAACCAATTTCCATACACTTAATGCATTACCATATCCCGTGTCAGCGTCAACAATTACCGGCATTGGCACTGCATTGCAAATCCTTCTGGCATTATCTACTGTCTCAGTGGCACCGACAAATCCGATATCAGGCATCCCAAATAATGTTGCAGATGTACCGTATCCTGTTTGAAAGATTGCGTCGAATCCTACTTTCTGAGAAATCTTTGCACCAAGTGCATCATAAACGCCTGGAATGACGAGCGGTTTTTCTATTTTTAACATATCCTTCAAGCTTTTCATGATGGTGTTGCATTACTGAATTATTTATTATTTTAATCTGAAATTTTTCTAACTTGTGAAGAAACTTTGAAAATATTTTTTGTAAACCAGAATTTGGATTTCATGTACATTTCAGTCTATCTTAATTTCCTTGCCTTTTTCACTCGTTTCCTTTTCCTGAATTTTTTTCAATTCAGACTCTAAAAATAGCTTGTATTTTTTTGTCTCATCATCTGTCATATTTGAAAAATTCGAACTAAGAATTGAACCCATGGCTGCAATTTTTTCCAACAGATCTACTGCTACAAATCTTCCCACATTTCCCAATCTGAACAACACTTCTAATTGTTTTTTGACAATGTCATTCACTTTATCTACATCTGATGCGGTATTCTCACCTTTTTCGGTTAACTGATATTTCCCATCTTCGGTTTCTTCAATCAGCTCCTCATCAAGTAACCTCCCCAATAACGGATAAATCAATCCGGGTGATGGTTTCCAAATCCCATTACTTTGCTCTGCAGCATAATCGATGATTTCTTTACCTGTATGTGGGGTATTTTTTAACAATTCCAGAATAAAATACCTTGAAAACCCTCTTGGAACTGAACTTCCTACTCTTTGAAACCATTCTGCAATCATCACTAGTGATATCACTAGTGATATATTTTAAGATTGTCTACTCCTCATTCAATTACTACATATTTATCCCGCCTATAGCAAGTTTGACTGAAAAATGGTTGATTCATTAGAATTTGATCTGATTATATGTGGTTCTGGACTAGCTGGTCTTCGAGCAGCTATTGCTGCTGCAAAGAAAGGCCCTAATTTGAAAATTGGAATTGTTTCAAAAGTACAGGTTATGCGTTCTCATTCAGTTTCAGCAGAGGGAGGAACAGCTGCAGTTCTTTTTGAGGATGAGGGCGATACCATTGAATCTCATATTTATGATACCGTAAAGGGAAGTGATTTTCTTGCTGATCAAGACGTTGCTGAAAGACTTTGTGTTGAAATGCCCCAGGAAGTTCATCAGTTAGATCATTGGGGGATGCCTTGGTCTAGAAGAGATGACGGTAGAATTGATCAACGAAATTTTGGCGGTTACAGTTTTCCTAGAGCCACGTATGCGTCTGACAAAGTGGGATTCTTTGAAATGCAAACTCTGTATGATACGTGCCAAAAATTTGAAAACATTGAATATCTTAACGAGTGGTTTGTAACATCAATAATTCATGATGGAAAACGGTTCATGGGAGTCACTGCTATTGAATTGGGGTCTGGTACATTTTACACAATCAAAGGAAAGGCACTCATAATCGCAACTGGTGGTGCTGGAAGGTTATACAGCTTTTCTACATATGCACTTTCGTCTACGCCAGATGGCTTGGATATGGGATTGCGTGCTGGCATGGCACTAAAGGACATGGAGTTTGTGCAATTTCACCCAACAGGAATTCTTCCGTCGGGAATTTTAATCACCGAAGGTGCTAGAGGTGAAGGCGGATATCTACTAAATAGCAAAGGTGAGAGATTCATGAAAACCTATGCCGCGGGTAAAATGGAATTAGCACCACGTGATATTGTCTCACGTTCAATCATGACTGAAATCCAAGAAGGACGTGGATTCAAACATGAAACTGGGGTGGATTGTATGAAACTTGATCTTAGACATCTTGGTGATGAGAAAATTAAAGAGAAACTGGGTGGGATTAGAGAAATTTCCATCAAATTTTCTGGTCAGGATCCATCACAAGACTTGCTTGATATTCGACCTGTTTGCCATTACATGATGGGTGGTCTTCATACTGATATTGACGGTGCAACTGAAATTCAAGGAGTTTGGGCCGCAGGTGAGGCTGCTTGTAACAGTGTACATGGTTCTAATCGTTTAGGCGCAAATTCGACTTCTGAGTGTATTGTGTGGGGGAAAATTACTGGTGAACTGGCAATTGATTACATTCAAAAAAACCCTTCATCAAATCCATGGCCTCATCATCTGGTTATGGCTGAAGAAAAACGAATCTATGATGGAATTTTCAGGGGAAACGGGGATGCAAATCCATATGAAATTAGACAGCAGCTCACGGATACCATGAATGAGAAAGCCTATGTTTACAAGGATGAGAAAAATCTTGTTGAAGGACTAAAGAAAATACGCGAATTAAAACAACAAACCTGGAAGCATGTTGATGATAAGGCTAAAGAATACAATACCAATTTTGCAAACGTGATGGAGCTTGATTCTATGTTCAGAGTTGCAGAAATTGTACTGCTCGGGGCAATAAACAGAAAGGAATCAAGAGGTGCCCACGCAAGAACTGATTATCCAAAGCGTGATGATGCAAACTTTTTACATCATACTCTTGCTTATTATGATCCAAACGAACCTATTATGAAAACATATCCTGTTACCATTACAAAATATCAACCCGTGGAGAGGAAGTACTAGATGACGCAAGACGAACACAAAGAGGGTGTAAAAGGAATGGTAAATCCTCGTAGGTACGGTATTGAACGCGTTGCATATTTGATGATGCGATTGAGTGGATTGGGATTACTTGCTTATTTCATAGGTCATATTTACGAAACGAGTAATATTTTGAGAGGCCAAGTCGGATGGGATGAATTCATGGATCTCATTTCTGGAACTGAGGGACATATCGTAATGTCTATTGTAATCGCAATGTGTGTATTTCATACTGTAAATGGTGTTCGAGTAATGTTGGGACATGGGGGTGTTGGAGTAGGGACCCCTGCAAGACCAGATTATCCATATGATCCAGCATCTCAGAACTATCGACATAAAATAGGAATTTATTCTGCAATAGTACTTGCGGCATTTGCAATGATGTACGGTTTAGCGGTAATGTTTGGTGAATAAGATGAGAGAAAGTACAATAATGAAAGTTCACTATGGGACAGCTTTGGCAGCTGTTGCCTTGGTTGCGGTTCATATTTTGATGCGTCTGACAATGGGGTATTCCGAATCTCTGGAGTATGAAAATGTGCTCGCAAATTACAAATTTGTCCCGTATGCCATAATGTTGGAGCTTATCCTGATCCTTCTTTCAGTTCACGGATTTAATGGTCTAAGGGTTATTCTGTTGGAATTGAAACAGGGAAAAATGTATGAAAAAGCCGTTTCGTATGGTTGCCTTGCTGGAATGATTGGATTAATAGCATATGGTTCAAGAACAATTATTATGACTAACATGGGGATGGTATAGAAATGGCGCAGGTTTCTAGCATGTCTGATGGGCAATCTTCCACAATGAAGTCGATCACTCTCAAAATTTCAAGATTCAATCCCGAACATGATGAATCCAGTCAGTTCATGGAATTCAATGTAAACTATGAAAAATGGACAACTGTTCTGGAAGCAATTCTTGATGTGAAAAAACATTTTGATCATTCTGTAGCTGTTCGTTATTCTTGTAGACAGGCTACTTGTGGTTCTTGTGGTATGATAATTAATGGAAAACCTAGATTGGCATGTTTTACCAAAATTAGTGAATTGGATTCCAATGTTGTCACTGTTGAACCTATGAATAATTTTCCTGTCATTCGTGATTTGGCAGTAAAATTTGAAAGACTCTTTGATACTCATCAAAAAATTAAGCCATATCTAATCCGTGATGACACCGAATTAGAATCCGATCAAAAGGAATTCTTGCAAACTCCTGAAGAAGTAGAGCAGTACATACAATTTGCAAATTGTATCAAATGCGGTTTGTGCAATTCTGCATGTCCTACGATGGCCACTGATTCATCATTTGTCGGTCCTCAGGCACTAGCTCAGGCGTATCGATATGTTGCTGATAGTAGAGATAAGGGAAAAGATTCGAGGTTAAAAGTCATCGATGATTCACATGGCATTTGGAGATGTCATTTTGCTGGTTCATGTAGTCAAGTATGTCCAAAGGGTGTTGATCCTGCCATGGGAATTCAATTACTTAGAGGATACATGTTGGGTTTTAGAGACTAACCTAGTTTCTTCGGATTTGGACTGTTGTTTACTTGATTGTTGATCTGTTCAGCCATGAAGTGATTTGAAACATTTACTTTTACATCTTTAACGCCTTCTACTTTCAAAAGGTTATCGTGCACATCCTGACATATCTTAAATCCAAATACTGCTGGACAGAATGGACTGGTAAGGTGTAGATCAACTTTGACATTACTATCGTTGATGTCCACTTCATCAATTAGTTCTAGTTCTACAATGGATGTGTTGATTTCTGGATCTACGATCTTTGACAGCTCATCGAAAATTTTTACTCTCATCAGTTTGATATCTTGGCTCATGACGAGAAAATCATTGATGCTATATATAACCATTTTAGAACCATAGGTGATGTATCGATCTCGTCTTGGGACTAATTTGAGTGATATTACATTGGATTACGTTTCATCAATTAGTGATGACTCTGAAATCGCGCTTTATGATATCTTGGGAAGTCAGGCACATTCTTTGATGCTATTCCAAAATGACATAATTTCAAAAAAGGATGCAAAAAAAATTTTATCTGCTTTAGAGAACTTAAAAAATAAAAAATTTGATTCTTCTTCTGGTGCTGAAGACATTCATGAACTAATTGAATCGTTGATTATCAAAGAAGCTGGGATGGAAAGTGGTGGCAAAATGCATACTGCAAGATCACGTAATGATCAGGTTGTCTTAGACATACGAATGAAAATTCGAGATGATATCAATATTCTTTGTAATTGTCTATTGGACACAATCGAAGCTCTTGTGTCGGTGGCTAAAAATCACCAGAAAACAATAATGCCTCTTTACACTCATTTGCAACAAGCTCAGGCAGGTCTGTTTTCTCATTACCTGTTGGCTCATGCTGATATTTTGACTAGGGATTTTGAAAGACTGTATGAAACATTTCGGCGAATCAATCATAGTCCTCTTGGTGCTGGTCCCGTTGGAGGTACAAGTATACCCATTGACAGACATAGTACTGCAAAGATGCTAGGTTTTGACGGACTTGTTGAAAATTCTCTTGACGCAACAAGTGCACGTGATTTTGTAGCAGAATATGTGTCTGTGATTTCTATATTGATGACCAATTTGAGTAGAATCTCTGAAGATTTTGTGATCTGGTCTACGTCGGAATTCTCTTTTATCGAACTTTCAGATGAATTCACATCCCCTTCAAGTGTAATGCCTCAGAAAAAAAATCCTGATATATTGGAATTAACTAGAGGCAAAACTGCTGAAATAATTGGAAATTTAACTGCCATTTTGACAACTGTCAAAGGTCTTGCATCTGGTTATGGGCGTGATTTACAACAAGTAAAATCATCTATTTGGTCCACATCCAGAATATCTATCAGTGCATTGTTAATCATAAAATCAATTCTTCTTACATTGAAGGTAAATGTAAAGAAGATGAAAAAAGTGACCGAATCAAGTAATCTCATTGCATTGGATATTGCTGAGAAATTGGTCCAAGAGGGTATTCCGTTTAGAGTGACTCATAAAATTTCTGGAATTCTGGTTCAACTCTCACATAATTCAAAAAAACCTATCTCAAAACTAACTTTGTCTGAAATAGAAGAATCTGTTACTGGTACAAAAGTTGATCCTGTACTTGTTTCAAAAATTATCTCTACCACGACAGTTGTGTCATCTCTCAAAGACAGAAAATCTTTTGGTTCTTCAGGTTCTAATGAACAAAAGAGGATGATTTCTGATAGATCTGAATTAATCAATAAATTTAGAAGCGATGTGTCCGAAAGAGAAAATAAAATTAATTCCTCCATCGGTGAACTAGAACGTCAAATTAGCAGAATAATTGAGTGAACATAATGATAGAGGAGCGGGTCTAAAGGGATTCGGACCCTTGACAACCGGATTAAAAGTCCGGTGCGCTACCTGGCTGCGCCATAGACCCTCGCAAAAAATATCTTATTGTATAATTTAGTCTTTTACAAAAGATTTTGCCGTGACAGAAACTTTTAATCTGGCAATTTGTCTTAAAGAATTCGTGCCCTTGTAGTATAGCCCGGTCTAGAATTCGGCCCTGTCACGGCTGAGACGCGTGTTCAAATCCCGCCGAGGGCGCCATTATTTCTATTTTGATCAACTAGTCGCTGTCATTCTTTTTTTGGGATGTTTATGACATTATTTTCGCCAAAGGCGAATTAAGTGACTCATATTTCCCACAAGAATATTAAAATTCAGGCAATTTTACTCAAAATATGATGTCTGAAGAGAAAAAAGAATCTGGGGTACAAGAAAAACCTACTGAGAGTATGGCATCAGAAAAACCTGCCAAGGAGGACATTGCTAAAGACGAATCCACAAAGACTGTGGATAATGTAAAAGTAGTGTTTAGTGCATCTGAAAAAGCCGAAGCTGCAGCCAAAGCTGCTGAAGAGGCAGAAAATGCCTTAAAGGAGGCTATGGCGAAAGTTGAAGCAGCAAAAGCTGAGGCTGAATCTGCTGCAGAAGAAGAATACAAAGCAATTGCAGCTGAAGTAAAAGCTGACGCTGCCAAAAAATCTGATTATACGTTTAAGAGAAAAGGTGAGGAGATCTTTAGACGAGAAATGGGAGAACCTGAGTTTTTCTTAGATAAAAAAGATAGGTTCTTGAGACCTATTTTGACTCCTGAGGAACAGGAATCTCTTACAAGAAAAGCAGAAACACCGCATGATCAAACTCCTGCATATGTTCCTGAACATGTCTTAAGTCCCGAATTTGAAGGTGTTTCAAATTATGAGCGTGGTGTAGATTCATTTTTGGATGAATTGAAACAAAAATTTGAGAAATTAAAAAATGATCCTGATGCTTCTGAAAAAGAAATCATGGATACTAAAAATGAAATTACTTATTTGGAGTCATTACATGAAAATTTCTATATCGGAATGAACGTGTTCAGAACTGCAAAAGGCGGAAGGGATAAGTCCTAAAATTAAAAGGTGGATGAAATGAGTCAGATATCTTTTGATGTAATGAATGCGAGAGTCACTTTCAAGAATGTTCCTATCCACACGTTAGCAAAATTCACTTTCAAAGATGTTCACGCAGCATGTGAGGAGTTCAAGAAAATCCCTGGTGTTGATGAATGTGTAATTGTTCAAACAGCAAGCAGGGTGGAAATTTTTACCGTCAGCAATGTTGAAACTGATGACTCTCCTGATGCAAGAAGGGCAGAAGGCAAGGCACTCGTGTTGAATCAAATCAAAGACACCTGGGTATCTTTATCCTCATTAGAGCAAATTGACATAGATCATTTTGATCAAACCATGGAGCTCTACAAGGGTGATGACGTCTATTTGCATCTGTTGCGTTTGGCTTCTGGATTAGATTCTGTTGTTGTAGGAAAGCAGGAGATTTTTGATGAGATAATTCTTTCTCATGCTAAAGCAAAGAGTGCTGGTCTATCCGGTCATGTCCTCAACAAATTATTTGAAAGTGTCATCAGATTGGCTATTCGAATGAGGGATACTACAGGAATTTCAAAGGACGTAGTATCATTAGGTGATGTTGCTGTAAAACTTGTTGATGAGAAAGCAGGTCTTGATCCAAAAAAGAAGGTGTTGGTTGTGGGAACCGGTGAGCCTGCAGCAATGCTTGCAAAAACCTTGAACAAAAAAGAAATTGTATTTGATGTCGCAAGTAGGGGAATTGAACGTGCTACTGGATTTACCACCATCTTGGGAGGGACTCCTATAGACTTCAATGATGTTTTGGCAAAATTTGATAAATATGATATTATTTTTGTTGCTACAACATCAGACTACTTCTTAATCACCTATGATAGAATTAGATTGTTAATGGAAGAAAAGAAAAAAGGGACGTTGATTTTGGATCTGTCTGATCCCAGAACTGTTGATGAAGGAATCACTGTACTTCCTGGAATCAAGCTGTTATTCAAAGATCAGGTTGCAGAAATCTTTGAAGAAAGTGTAAAAGCTAGATCAGGTGTTGTACCTGCAGTGGAGAAGATCATTGAGAAAGAACTTCCGATATTATCTGCTAGAATGAAAAGAATTGATGCTTAATTAATTCTATAACCCTTGTTTTCTTAAGAGAAATTGTGTAACTGCTTCTTTTGAATAGTCTATGCCGTGCACTTCATCAGTGTGTCGTCTAAATTCCTCTATGACAGTTTCTATTTCTCCTTCAGCCACAAAGTCACAATCAAAACCATAATCCCTACACTTGAGTTTTGCCATAATTTTGGAAAAAATAATCGATATAAAAATCCACACGTATTGAGTTGATATTCTGCTCTTACTGTATCTCTAACATTATAGTTCTATTGTTAATTTCTGAAATGTATGCTCTTATCCGTATGACTCAAACTTAATACCAAAACTCCCATCTGGCTTTTTTTCATGTTCCGTAACGAATCCTTGTGGTCCTAAATAATCAATTACGCCGTCAATTGTCCCTTGATATCCACAGATGTATATGATTGCATTTTCTGGAGTAAGCTTTTCCCCTACCATTTCTTCAACTGGTGACAATCCTGTTTTTTTATCTGGTTTGAAAAATGATTCAACTCTTCCTACATGACCATTCCAAGATCTGTTGAAGAATTCTTTTGGTCTGCTAATTGCAGCTCTGTATCTAAAGTTCCATTGATCTCTTCCTCTTTTTTCACTTTCTAATTCAAAATCAGTTAGCAGGCGTTTGTAGCTTAATTCATCCACATAACTTGCACCATGAAGAATGATAACTTCTCGTTTATCATTTGTATCATGGAAATGTTTTGCAAATGCAATAAACGGTGCTAATCCGGTACCTCCTCCAACACAAATGACTCTTCTATTGTCTTTTTTTCCATTGTGTAACGTGTCACTAATTTGTAGTGCTGCTCCTGTTGGATCTCCTAGAGCTACCTCATCGCCTACACTTAGGTAAAACAATTCTGTAGTTACACGACCAGGAAGTGGTTTTCTAACCCATCTGATGACAAATTCAAAATAGTCTCTATTTTCGGCATGTGATGCAATTGAATATGCCCTTCTGACCACTTTTTTTTCTGCAGGTATTGGTAGACCTATTGTCAAAAATTGACCTGTTTTGTATTCAGGCATTCCATTTTCTGGAAGCAATCGTATGATCACAAGATCCTCTTTGAGTAACTCCCTATAGATGACCTTGGCTTTCATCTCAGTAACCATACAAGATGCTTTTTCTTGACTTTGGATAAATATATTTCTGTCATGATGTCTTCCAAAATCCCACAATCATTCAAAATTGTGGTAAAAATTGTGAAATCATCCTAAAAATACAGAATATGAAAAATATGCATTTGTGATAAATTCATTGATTGATCTGAGACATTATCTCGTCAAGAATTTTTTGGTTTGCGGCTGCAATAAATGAAACCCTTGTTTGATAGCTGAGATCTGCATCGAGTGGTTTTAGTTCTGCATCTAATAACAAACCACCTGCCTCTTTAACAATCACGTAACCTGCAGCAATATCCTGAATCCTGATTTTGTCTCTAAAATCAATAAAAATATCCATCAATCCTCTTGCAAACATTGCCATTTCTAGTGCGTTAGCACCAAAATGTCTGGTATGATTATGATTTTCAAAAATTGGGTGCATCTTATTCATCAACTCGATCGATGAACCAGATGTGTTGATTCCAACTATTTTGTAGATTGGATCTTTATTGTGAACTTTGATTTGCTCATTTTCAAAAAATGCGCCTTTGTTTTTAGATGCCCAGTACATCTCACCATTTGAAAGATTTGTTATTACTCCGTCTGTAATTGAACTAAGCTTATTTTCAGTTGCAAAAGCTAATGAGCTACAGAAAAAAGGTACGCCCCTTACTGCATTTGCAGATCCATCAATAGCATCCATGATTACAAATCCTTTTGATTTGTCTGATATCTCAACCCGTCCGCATTCTTCACCCAACACTATGCAATCAAAATTTATTTCTTTGAGATAATCTAGAACTGTTTTTTCAGCAATTATGTCAATGTTTCTTGAAGTATCTCCCCCTGCCCCAATACCAAAATCACCCGCGGCATTATCTGTTCCTGGAAGATCTTTTACATTCGCGTAAATTCTGTTGGAAGCTTCACGAAGAATTTCAACAACTTCCATATTGTAAAACCAGACATTCGTAATTTAAGTGAAGAAAAATTTCTTTTGAAAGCATAAATAACAATAAAGAAGCTAAACGTTTGTGAGTGGCAAAGATCAATCTGTAATTAGTAAAGAATCTTTGATGAGTACCAAACCCGGAAAACAGATTATGAAACAGGCTTTATTCAAATCTAAAGGTTACAAATTATTCAATAAATACAAGGAAGAAACCGAAAATCAGTTTCCTGATTTTGCAGTTAGATTTGCAAAGGGATTGCTTGCAGAAATTAAATCAGATACAAATCCTAATGCTACCCAGCAATCTTTTGGTAATGAGGTTGGTTCTACTGAAATCATTCTAAATTCCTCAGAAATTGGGCCTATAAAATCAAAATTAGAAAGTCTTGAGGTAATGCAAGATAGGGTAAATCGAATTTTAAATTCAAATTTTGTTAAAATGACGTTTCCTGTTTTTAATGGACTGTTTGATGCGGCAGCAGAATACTCTGGAAGAGATGATCCGCAACTAAAACAGGATATGGTTGAAGGTCATATTCTTGCAATCGATCTAAGTGAGCCTATGGACAGAATTGTGGATAAAGACGAAGATTTAGAATTCCTTGACGATTACAAATTGATGAATCCTTACATATTGAAATTGGCACGAGATAAAATTTCAAAAGGTGGAGAAAAAGTCCTCCAAGAATTTGAAGCGGGATTTGAAGATGCACGGGTTGGACAATATCTCGATGAAAAATTGAAATCAAAACCTACAGAAATAACTGAGGAAGAAATGAGTATGTCTTACAAAAAATATCGTGCTGTAATGGGAACTGCTGGAAGAAACATGGCTTTGGCAGAAAGACCTTTAGGAGAAATCTTCTATTTGGGTATGGCTAGGGCTGCTGAAGGTGTTGGATGTGGAAATGAAATTGAAGATTCTATTAAACACGGATTTGTTAAAATTCCTTCTTGGCCTTTGTATTACTCATTATTGGCAAATGATGTCAAAAAAGGATTTGATATTACATTGGAGAAAAGTAATTTGTACTTGCATGATGCCCGATTAACCCTTGAACTATTGCCTGATGATTTTTCTCATAAGGAATTCTTGGAATTCTTGTTTTTAACCGTGGATCATTACAATCAATTCTGGTTCAACAAATTACAAAAGGCTGACAAATGGTCTGAGTTTACTTCTAAACTTCCCAAGTGATTCCATTGATGTGGTCTGAAAAATACCGACCTCAGATAATCTCTGACATGGTTGGAAATGAAGATGCCCGAGTAGCAATTGTTGAATGGTTTGTCAAGTGGAAAAAAGGTACAAAACCACTACTCTTGGTAGGTCCTCCTGGTATAGGAAAAACAACAATAGCCTATCTTGTGGCCAAACAGTTTGGATATGATCTGATTGGACTCAATGCAAGTGATGTTAGAAGTAAGACCAGAATTAATGAGATTCTTGTGCCAGTCATGAATAACGTGAGTGTTTTGGGATCCCCGATGATCTTTGTTGATGAGGTGGATGGAATTCATGGTCGTAGTGATTATGGAGGTGCTTCGGCATTGGTTGATATTCTGAAAGAGTCTGCTGTCCCAATTGTTTTGGCTGCCAATAATGATACTTCTGACAAAATGAAAGGCGTAAAAAAAGCTGTCAAAATCGTCCGTTTTAAAAAAATTCCTCCTAGATTACTGCGCGTTTATCTTGAAAATATTTTAAAAAAACAATCTGTTCAATTGAGTCCTGGTTCTTTGATTAAAGTCATTGATAACTCAAAAGGTGACATACGGTCAATGATTAATCTTGCACAATCGTTGGTTACTGGATTTAACCCTCAAACTGATGGCTCTTTTGAGCACGTCAATGTTGAAGATGGTGTAAATGCTTTCTTTAAGGCAAATTCCATTGAAGAAGCTAGAGGCGTTTTGTATTCCATGCAAATTGATCCTAGAGAAAAAATTAATTCATTTTACTCTAGTATTATCACAAGTAATTTGGATTACTCTTCACTTGCAAAATATTTAGAAACTCTGTCTGAAGCCGATATGCTTTTTGGAAAAATAATGAAAACTCAAAACTGGAGACTGCTGCGGTATTTGAATGATATTCTGATTAAACTATATCAAAATGATGAAAGAATACGGTACTCCCAATACAATCTTTCTTGGCCATTACTCAATAGAATTAGGTGGGACGGTGCAAAAATTAAGTCTATGTCATCTGTGATGGCAAAGAAACTTCACATGTCGTCCAGCGCTTTTGTCACTTTGTGTTTTCCTTTTGTCTTGTCTTGCATTAAAAACAAAACTCTGAAACTGGATATGGAAGAAACTTTTGGTGATGTAATTGAGAAGGAGATGAAACTATTTCCATGAGCTGGCGAAAAATACCCATGAAGTTTCCTGGTACATGCATGGTATGCGATAAAAAAATTAACGTGAATGAAATTGGCTTGTGGGCAAAAGGTGTGGGTGTTAAGCATGAAAAATGTGCTCAGGTAAACGAATTACGGTGCATAGTGTGTGGCTCATCTGCTGGTTGTCCACAATGTGAATTTCAAGAAAACTGTGACATTCCCAATGTCTCCCAATTATGTATATGCAAGAAATGCAGTGAAGAAAAAAATGCTTTTGAATTGTATCAAAAATCAGTTAGTAAGAAATTTCCACTAGTTAACGCGTGAAGTTCTAAAAAAAATGAAAATTTCACAATTTTTACAAAAATTTTACATTGTAAATTTTTAAAATTAAATTAATATATGAATACATTCTGCTATAAATTGCAGTTATGCATTCTGAAAAGATAGAAGGATATTCTGAAAAAAATTATGCCGCGTTGCAGGGTGGCGGTCAAGAACGAATTGAGGCCCAGCATAACAAGGGCAAGTTAACTGCTCGTGAAAGAATTAGCATTTTACTAGACGAGGGTACTTTTACTGAAATTGATCCTATGACTACTCATCATTATCACGAATATGACATGCAGAAGAAGAAATTCTTTACAGATGGCGTGGTTGGCGGATATGGGAATGTTGATGGAAGACAAGTGTTCGTTTTTGCCTATGATTTCACTGTACTAGGTGGAACATTGAGTCAGATGGGAGCTAAAAAGATTTGCAAGCTAATGGATCATGCTGTTCAAACTGGTTGTCCCATCATAGGCGTTATGGATTCTGGTGGGGCTAGGATTCAAGAGGGAATTATGAGCCTCGACGGGTTTGCAGATATATTTTATCATAATCAATTGGCTTCGGGCGTAATTCCTCAAATTACTGCTAGTATTGGTCCCTCTGCAGGTGGTTCTGTGTATTCCCCAGCCATGACTGACTTTGTAATAATGGTTGAAAAGGTTGGAACTATGTTTGTTACAGGTCCTGATGTGGTTAAGACAGTGTTAGGTGAGGAAATCTCATTTGATGATCTGGGCGGTGCAATGACTCACGGTTCAAAAAGTGGTGTTGCTCATTTCGTAGCCCAAAATGAATACGAATGTATGGATTATATCAAAAAATTAATCTCTTATTTACCTCAAAATAATTCCGAAGCTCCGCCAAAAGTTGCTACTGGTGATGATCCTAACCGTTTGGATCCTAAATTGATCGATATTATTCCTGAAAATCCATTGCAACCATATGACATGAAAGAAATCATTAATTCAATTGTTGATAACCATGAATTCTTTGAAGTCCATGAGTTGTTTGCACCAAATATCATAGTGGGTTATGGTAGAATGAATGGAAAAGTTGTAGGAATAGTTGCAAATCAGCCAATTCATCTTGCAGGTGCTCTTGATATCGATTCATCAAATAAGGCTGCACGTTTCATTCGTTTTTGTGACTCATTTAATGTGCCTATCATTACTTTAGTTGATACCCCTGGCTACATGCCAGGTTCTAACCAAGAGCATAATGGAATTATTAGACATGGAAGTAAACTTCTATATGCCTATTGTGAAGCTACTGTCCCAAGAATTACTTTGGTAATTGGCAAAGCATATGGTGGAGCATACATTGCAATGGGCAGTAAAAATCTTCGTACTGACATTAATTATGCCTGGCCAACTGCCAGATGTGCTGTATTAGGTGGTGAAGCTGCAGTTAAAATCATGTATAGAAAGGATCTTAGTAATGCTGAAAATGCCGAAGAACTAAAGAAACAGCTGGTTGATGAATTTGCAGAAAAGTTTGAAAATCCTTATGTTGCAGCATCTCATGGAACTGTTGATAACGTGATTGATCCTGCTGAAACAAGACCTATGCTGATTAAAGCACTTGAAATGCTCGAAAACAAAAGAGTAAAACAACTACCAAGAAAACATGGAAATATCAATTTGTGATTTGAGATGATTGAAAAAGTACTTATCGCTAACAGAGGAGAAATTGCTTTACGTGTTATTAGAACGTGTAAGAGACTTGGAATCAAAACAGTTGCCGTTTATTCTGATGAAGATGTTAATTCACTTCATGTCAAGCAAGCAACTGAAGCATATCATATAGGTGAAGCAGCACCTGCTAAATCATATCTTAATCAAGAAAAAATACTCGATGTCATGTTGTCGTCTGGTGCTGATGCAGTTCATCCTGGGTATGGTTTTCTTTCTGAAAATGATGATTTTGCAAGGCTATGTGAAAAAAATAAAATTAATTTTATTGGCCCATCTGCAGATTCGATGAATCTTTGTGGTGATAAGATGGAATGTAAGGCTGCAATGTTAAAAGCCAATGTGCCAACGGTTCCTGGCAGTCCTGGTTTAGTTAAAGATGCTGATGATGCAGAAAAAATTGCAAATGATATTGGATATCCTGTAATGCTGAAATCAGTTTATGGTGGCGGTGGTCGAGGAATTAGAATAGTAACTAATGATAAAGAATTACAAGAAGGTTTTGACACAGTAACATCTGAATCTATAGCCGCTGTTGGAAAATCAGCTATCATTGTTGAAAAATTCTTAGAAAAAACAAGACACATTGAATATCAAATGTGTCGAGATAAGCATGGTAATTCAGTACATCTCTTTGAAAGAGAATGCTCCATTCAAAGGAGAAATCAAAAATTAATTGAACAAACACCATCTCCTGTAGTAGATGATGCAAAAAGAGAAGAAATTGGTGAAATAGTTGTTAGAGCAGCAGAAGCCGTTGATTATACTAACCTAGGAACTGCAGAATTCCTAAGGGCTGATAATGGAGAATTTTATTTTATAGAAATTAATGCAAGATTACAAGTAGAACATCCAATCTCTGAAATGGTTTCTGGGTTAGACTTTGTCAAACTTCAACTGGATATCGCAAATGGAGAGCCATTACCATTTAAACAAAGTGATCTCAAAATGAATGGTTATGCTATTGAATGCAGAATCAACGCCGAAGATACATTCTTAGACTTTGCTCCGTCAACAGGCCCAGTTCCTGATGTAACTATTCCTACAGGACCATACGTTCGATGTGATACGTATCTTTATCCTGGTTGCACTGTATCTCCATTTTATGACTCACTAATGGCAAAACTTGTCACATGGGGTCAAACTTATGATGAATCTAGAACTAGAATGCTTGCCGCATTAAATGACTTTTACATTCAAGGTGTAGAAACTTCAATTCCTTTGTACAAAACTATTCTGGAAACTGACGAATACAAAAACGGTGATCTTTCGACAGATTTTCTCAAACGTTATGGTATTATTGATAGGTTGACTAAAGATCTTAAAAATGAACAAGAAGAGAAAAGTGAGGCTGCTTTAGCAGCTGCAATTATTCATTCTGAATACTTTAAGAGCAGGGCACAAAATAGCACTGTTAATAACACAAATTGGAAGTACAAACTGGATTGATGTTAAATGGATTATAAAATACCGGACATTGAAAAATCATTTGTAGGAAAGATCATACAAAATCTTGGAAATAATGATTATGTAATTAAAATCGATGATAACGAACATGCTCTAAAAATCATAACCATGGATTCTACAGGCGTCGAATTTGTTTTGGATCAAAAGTATCACAAGGCAAAATACCTTGAACAGTCTATAAATGAAATGAATGTTGTAATTGACAACGTTCCTGTTACTCTAAATTTACATTCTCATTTTGATAAAATCGTCTACAAGAACTCTGGTGGTTCAGGTTCTGGAAGTTCTCAATTAGGACTGAAAAGCCAAATTCCTGGAAAGGTTGTATCTTTGGCCGTTGCTGAAGGTGATTCTGTACAGAAAGGTGATGTTGTATGTACTTTGGAATCTATGAAAATGCAGGTTGCAATTAAAGCCCATAAAGATGGTGTTGTAAAATCAATTAAAGCAAAAGAAACTGCCACTGTTGCTAAAGGTGACATAGTTGCAGAAATTGAATAAGAAATTTTTATTGTTTTAAGAAATTTTTATTGTTTTAAGAAATTTTTATTGTTTTAAGAAATTTTTATTGTTTTAAGAAATTTTTATTGTTTTAAGAAATTTTTATTGTTTTAAGAAATTTTTATTGTTTTAAGAAATTTTTAATCTCTTCATAATTTGGTTCTTTAAGAGGATCTTCAGAAATCCACTTGTAACCAATTTTTCCATCTTCCATGATTACAAAAACCGAACGTTTTGCAGCATTGTAATCTTTAATGTGAAGTAAATCCGGCATCAAAATTCCATAATCTTTGATTGTTTTACTTGTATAGTCTCCTAGTAATGGAAAATTAAAATTGTGTTTTTCTGCAAATGCCTTGTTTGCAAATGGACCATCATTGCTGATCGATACAATCTTTGCACCTAATTCTGAAATTTCTTTCCATGAGTCCCTAAATGTGCAAAGTTCTACTTCACAAACTGGTGAACTTGCTGCAACTATGAATGACAAGACAATTTTTCCACCTTTAAATTCGTCTAATGTTCGTAATTTTAGATCGGTATCTGGAAGTTCGAATCCAGGCGCAATATCTCCTATGTTTAGCGACATGATCGTCGTCTTACATTATCCTATTAAGGCCTTTACACGATATTTTTTTAAAAAAATTGATCTAAAAAGGAACCATACCTTTTTATACAAAAATCAGGGTGAAAAGCTAAATTGGTCGGGGAATTAGCGGGCAATTATAGTACCGTTGTATTGATGTTTGGCTTTGCTATGGCAGCTATGGCTCCAGCACTAGTCATATCTAGAATGGTATCTCCCAGGAAAAAAAGCAATCCTGTGAAATTTTTGCCAATGGAATGTGGCCAAGTCCCGACTGGTGAAGGTAGAACTCATTTCATGATGCAGTATTATCCATACATTCTGATGTTTGTCGTCTTTGACGTGATGGCAATTTTCTTGTATGCGTGGGGAAGTGCACTATTAGAAATCCCGAAAATTGCAACTTTGCCTATGATGGGATTCTTGGCAATTATGTTTGGAGCAATGGCATTTGCACTGTATCAGTCAGGGAGACGAAGGATATGGTAGTTATTTATTACAAATTACGTTTACGAGGATTGGAGACTGAATCATGATTAAGGATCTTGTTACCCCCGAAAACGCCAACGTCTTCGTTGGGAAGCTCGGGGACATACTCGAGAAGGCCATCGACAAGCCGCTGGGCTATGCCATAAACTGGGGACGAATCTGGTCGCTGTGGCCCGTCCACATCGAGACCGCGTGCTGCAGCGTAGAGTTTGGCGCGGCCTCCAGTCCGAGATACGACGTCGAGAGGTTCGGAATCATCGAGGCGTTCGGATCTCTAAGGCAGTGCGATCTCGTGGTCGTTCAGGGAACGATTACCAGGAAGATGGCTCCGAGACTCAGGCTGGTATACGATCAGATGCCCGAACCAAAGTACGTGATTGCCATGGGCGCATGCGCCATTACCGGCGGACTGTACTTTGACTCGTACAACGTGCTTCCGGGAATCGACGGCGTGATACCTGTGGACGTGTACGTTCCGGGATGCCCGCCAAGGCCTGAGACGCTGATACAGGGATGCATGCTGCTTCAGGAGAAGATCAAGAGGATGAAGGCCAGGAAGTTTGTATGATGAGTTCTGATACTGCGACTACTGCGGAAAAAAAACCTGTAGCTAAAGCACCTCCTCCTAAACCTGCTGCAAAAAAACCAGAACCTGAACCCGTTGAATTGCCTGTGTTTGAAAAGGGTATTTCTGACAAAATAGTTGAAAAATTTGGTGACAAGATTGAAGTCGCATTTGTCAAAGAGGATCGTGTAAGAATTAACGTTGGAAAAGAAGACGTTCATGATGTTGCAGAATTTGTTCGTGATGAATTGAGTTATGATCATGTCGAATCTGTTTCAGGGGTAGATTATCCTCAAGATAATGAGATTGAGGTTGTTTATCATATAGGATCTTATTCTGATTCTTCATTGGCTAGACAGGTTCTAGTTTTGGCTACTCGTGCTCAGAGAGAAACTAATCCTATACCTGGGAATGATGCTACAAAACTTCCTACACTTAGAGATGTATTTTACAGTGTGGAGTTTCATGAACGAGAAATATTTGAAATGTTTGGTGTTTTCTTTGAAGGTCATCCTGATAATAGACGATTACTTTTACCCGAAGATTGGGCTGACTTGCCACCACTTAGAAAGGACTTTGCAATAAAAGGAAGATAGACATGACTAATGAATTACCTCCTGGATTAGCACTCCAAAAAGTTGACGAGCGAATAATGACTCTAAATGTCGGGCCACAACATCCCGGTTCTGGTCACATGAGAATCATTGTACAGATTGATGGCGATTATATTGTTGCATGTGATCCTGATCCCGGATATGTACATCGTGGAGAAGAAAAAATGGCAGAATATAGAAATTATATCACAAATATCCCTCATCTGGAAAGGCCTGTAATTCATGACTCGTGCAATGTGTTATATCCTTACGTTTTGGGAGCAGAAGAACTTCTTGGTATAGAAGTACCAGAACGAGCAAAATATGTTAGAGTTATCGCATCCGAATTAAATCGATGTATCTACATCATGTATTGGCTAGCAATCTATGGAATCTTTTTGGGACATTCTACTATGTTCATGTGGCCAGCTGGAGATCGTGAACTCTTAATTGATCTAATGGAAAAAATGACTGGTGCAAGAGTTACACACGCTCATTTCGTTCCAGGTGGAGTCAGAAATGATTTGCCTCCTAACTTTGAGGACGTATGTTTGCGTCAGGTAAACTATTTTGAAAAAAGAATCAAAGAATACGCTGCGGTTTTCTATGATAATCCTATTCTGATTGCTAGAACTCAGGATACCGGAGTCTTGTCGAGACAAGATGCCATTAGATATGGAACAACTGGATCTGTGCTTAGGGCCAGTGGTGTTGATTATGATCTTAGAAAGAAGGAACCCTATGACGTGTATGACGAGTTGGATATTCATACCAATGTAATGAAGGAAGGTGATTCATACGCAAGATCTAGAATTCCCTGGCTTGACATGATAGAAAGTTGTAACATTATTAGACAAGCACTCCAAAAAATGCCTAAATCTGGCTCTGTTCGAACCAAACTAAAACCCAATCCCAAGGGCAAAGGGCTTGACTCCGTATACAAGCGTGTGGAATCTGGTCGTGGTTCATTGGGTTGCTATATTGTATCTGATGGCAAGCCTGAACCATACCGTGTAAAATTAAGTGTACCGTCCTTTAGAAACTTGATTGCATTGCCAAATCTCCTAAGGGGGGAAAAATTAGGTAATATGCCATCTGTTTATTGGAGTCTTAATTATTGGCCAGTGGAGGCAGACCGATAAATGTCTGCCATTGCACCAAATTTCAAATTAAGTGAGTTTATCAAGTCATTGCTTGATAATATCTTCTGGGTAGTTCTTCTAGTTGTCCTAATTGGCTTACCCGCAATCATGATGATTCTGTTTGTCATCGAAATGCCTGTAATTAATGGCGACTTGCTAACACCATTTCTTGCATTAACGTGGTTAGCGGATCCTTCACGTATTCTTCCTGTAGTCAAAGCATTCATGGCAACTGATATCTTTAAGGTCATGGCATTTCCAGGATTTGGATTTGCAGCATTAATTGCGGCTGGTACTATCTTTGTTGAAAGAAAGATGATGGCAAAATTGCAACTTAGAGTTGGTCCTTTCTATTGTGGAAAGGTTGAAGGTATTTTACAATTAATGGGTGACGGACTAAAACTAATCTCAAAAGAAATAATCATTCCTGCAAAAGCTGATAAGCCTATCTTCTGGGCAGCACCTGTACTGTTTGTTGCTACAGCAGCAGCATTTGTGGCATTCATTCCTGTTGCTCCTGGATGGGTAGTTGCAGATGTCGAATTAGGATTGCTTGGAGTATTTGCGGTGATTGGATTCTTCCCAATTGTTACTATCTTGTCTGCTTGGTCTGCAAACAGTAAGTTCCCCTTCATTGGAGGTATTAGGGCTTTATTCCAAATGGTTTCCTTTGAAATTCCATTAATTTTATCACTCCTTGGTGTTGTCATGTTGACTGGTTCTCTAAATCTGTCTGAAATTGCAGCTAGCCAATCTAGTTTCCCATGGATTGTATTTTTACCAATAGGCGCAATAGTCTTCTTTATTACTATGCTTGCAGAACTGGAAAGAATTCCTTTTGACTTACCTGAGGCTGAAAGTGAAATTGTAGCAGGATGGTTAACTGAACTATCTGGAATGATGTATGGTCTTGTTCAATTGGGGACATATCTGAAGCTTTATGCGTTTGCTGGATTGTTTGTGGTACTATTCCTTGGCGGTTGGAATGGTCCGATGGTTGTACCTCCGTTCCCTGCAGAACTTCTTGAGGGCGTTGAAATGGGTCCTGTGACTGTTGGTCCTTTCCCTGGACTGCCTTTATTTGATCAAGAAATGCTTAATGGCGCTTTGTGGTTTGTTCTGAAGACTGTGGCCGTGATATTCTTTATCATACTGCCTAGAGGTGTTTTCCCAAGGATTAGAGTCGATATGTTGCTGAATCTTGGATGGACTAAGCTAATCGGGTTAGCTTTCGTTAACATCTTTATTGCACTGGGCTTGCTTTACGCTGGTGTGTTAGGACCGGGAGGACTACAATAATGGGAACTGCATCTGGGATCGTTCGTGCTCTTAATTCTGGAATAAAGCACCTTGCAATTAAGAGATTCACGCTAAGATATCCTGAAGAGAAATTAAAATTTGTCGGTGATGGTTACCAATTTGATCCCTCTACAGGTGTCGGAATTGCTGGATTGAAGGGACGTCACATGCTATTTCATGATCACTGCACTGGTTGTCAATTATGCTCAATTGCATGTGAAGGTGTAGCTGAAGCAATTGCAATGGTTAAAGTTCCAGAAGAACAAAAACAAAACAAAAAATCAATCATGCCTCAGATTGACTACGGAAAATGTGTGTTTTGTGGTCTTTGTGTGGATGCATGTCCGTTTTATGCGCTATACATGACTAATGACTATGAACTGTCTTCCTTTTCCAAGGAAGGTTTGATTTACACTCCTGCTCAATTACAGGTTAAACCATACGTTGCACAAGATAGTGAAATCCAAATATCTGATAGAGGTGCCACCCATGGCTGATGCTGTATTTCTTGCATTAACAGTAATTACAATTGGTTCGGCGATTGCCGCACTTGAACTACGTTCACTAATTTACGGATCTATTGCTTTAATGGGAACTCTTGGCGGTATTGCTGGATTTTTCTTTTTGTTAGATGCCCCATTTGTTGCGTTGTTCCAACTTGCAGTCTATGTTGGCTCTATCGCTGTCTTGATTTTGTTTACTGTCATGTTGGTAAAAAGAGAATTAATATTCAATAAAATCGAAGATAAAAGAAGAAAGTTTGCAGGGCTTGGACTGATGCTTTTGGTGATGGTATCCTTAGGTGCAGTATTTTTAGATTCTGGTATCAAAACTATTACTACTGATGAGCCTGCATCTGATTTTAGAGATATTGGAACTGACTTTGTAACATATTATTGGCCTGCATTAATTCTGATGGGATTAATTCTCGCTGGCTCTGTGACCGGAGCCCTGGTATTAGCTAAACGAGAGGATGTGGAGAATGACCAGCGAGCTAGTTGATTTTACTCTTGTTTCAATTGCCCTATTGGGAATAGGCATTTACGGTCTAGCCGTAAAGCGGAACTTTATCCGAATGCTATTTGCCGTAGAAATAATCATTAATGCAGCAAATCTCAATTTGGTGGCATTTGGAAGGTTTTTGCCTCATGCTGGAGGTCAGACTATGGCATTATTCTCTATCGCAATCGCTGCTGCAGAAGTCGCAGTTGGATTATCTTTGATAATTGTGGCATATCGTATGTATCAAAATGTCGATATTGCCGACTTTAGGAGTTTGAAAGGATAATGGAATATGCATTATTGCAGGCAGTTTTCTTGCCTTTACTCTTATCTCCAATTGCATACATAATTGGAAGAAAAATGGGACCTACTCCCGCAATGTGGTTTACATTCGTAATTCTATTGTACACCACAATTCTTGTAATCAATGCAGCGTTATCTGGAACAGTAGAGGAACACTATCCATGGACAGAACAGTTTGGTGAATTTGGATTCTTGATGGATGGGCTTGCATCACCATTTGCAATAATGATCTATGTCCTATCTACCATATTGGTACTTTATTCAAAACCATACATGATTCACAAATTCCATGAACAGTTTGAGGAGGAACAAAAGATGACCGCATCCGGAAGCGGTCAAACATCCGTAGTTGAGTCATCTTCTCTCACAAACTATGTTAATGCAAAATCTGGACTTTACTTTGCACTCTATCTTGTCTTTGCTATGGGTATGCTTGGAACTGTTCTGGCCACCAATTTGATTGAATTTTATATTTTCTTTGAGGTGATGCTCATTCCGGGTTTCTTCTTAGTAGCCCTTTGGGGAGATGGTCCGAGAAGAAAGATTGGTTTGATGTTCTTATTTTGGACTCATGCCGGAGCGGTTGTTCTATTATTAGGATTCTTAATGATCGGTCTGAGTATTGGTAGTTTTGATTTTGCGGATATCAACGAATCTGAAATTCCTCCTGATATTGTAATGATTTCTGCAATTGCTATCGCAATCGGTCTAGGAGTTAAGCTGGCTGTCTTTATGTTCCATGTTTGGCTTCCTTATGTTCACGGTTCTGCACCTACACCTATCAGTGCATTGCTGTCACCAGCTATGATTGGAATTGGTGCTTATGGTATTTTCAGATTAATTATAGAATTCTTGCCCATGACGTTTGCAGATCTTTCAATATGGTTCCATATCTGGGGCCTTGTGACGATGCTTTATGGTGGTGCAATGGCACTAATGCAAGATGATCTGAAACGCATGCTTGCTTATTCAAGCATCAGTCAGATGGGTTACATTCTGTTTGGTATTGGTTCAATTTCTGTACTTGGTCTTGCCGGTGCTGAGATGATGTATGTTACCCACGCAATTGGTAAGGGTATTCTCTTCATGATGGCAGGTATAATTATTGTCAAAGTAGGAACCAGGAGTATCTCCAAGCTTGGAGGATTGGCTGGTAAGATGCCAATTACTGCAGTATGTGCGGTAATCGGAGCTCTGACAATAATGGGCGTTCCGCCAACAAGCGGTTTCATGGGCGAATGGATCCTATTCTTCGGTGCTCTGGAGACTGCCATTGAAGAGGGATCGACACTTAGGGCAGTAACCTTCGGTCTTGGTCTCGTTGCAACAGCTCTTACAATGTCATACATGCTATGGATGCTAAAACGTGTATTCTTTGGAAAAACTCCTGAACATCTTGAAAATGTAAAGGAGGGAAGTTGGTACATGACTGCACCTATGATGGTATTGGCAGGATTCTCAATCGTAGTCGGTATCTATCCTGACATTTTCTTGAAAACAATTATTCCATATATGAGCGGAGTGTTGGGGGTATAGATTATGGCAACTGAAACTTTTGGATTACCATTTGAAGTTGGAACTCTTAGTGCTTGGCTAGTTTGGATTCTTCCATTTGCTGCAGCAATGATTATTCCAGGTGTTGGAAAATTATCCAAACATGCAACTGGCTATGTAGCTGTTGCCTTTGCTTTGATGAGTGCCTTATCTGCGGCAACCATGATTCCTGTTGCCCTAGAAGCTCATGAGATGCATAGTCAAATCATGTGGATAGAGGCAATAGGTCTCAAAGCGGGTGTACTTGCAGATCCACTTTCAATAATAATGGCAAACGTAGTTGGTTGGATTTCATTCCTCATTATGATATACAGTACAGGCTACATGAAAGGCGATAAAGATATCATGAGATTCTGGTTCTGGATGATGTTCTTTATTGGTTCTATGCAGCTAATCGTATTATCTGATAACTTGCTTCAAGTCTTCTTTGGATGGGAAGGTGTAGGGCTCGCTTCGTATGCGTTGATCAGCTTTTGGTATCGTGATAAAAAGAAAGATCATGTGGGTGTGGAAGGTCGAACCGTTCTAGGTATGTTGGATTACTATGCTCCAACTCATGCAGGAATGAAGGCTTTCATCATGACTAAAGTTGGCGATGTAATGATGATTGCAGGGATGCTTTTGATCTTTTTGTTTGCAGGTACTTTTGGATTTAAGGAGTTAATGGGAGATCATGAATGGGCTATTGCCATGAATGCACAGGGATTACTGGTTCCTGCATTTGTTCTTCTCTTTGGTGGTGCTATGGGTAAATCAGCTCAATTCCCATTAAACGAATGGCTTCTAGAAGCAATGACCGGCCCTACCGCCGTATCTGCATTAATTCACGCTGCAACAATGGTCAAAGCAGGTGTGTTCTTGGTGGCAAGGATTGGCCCGATTGTATTTGCGTTGGGAGCTGCAGGAATTATGGCGGATCAATTCTTTGAGATTATTGCGTGGGTTGGTGCAATCACTGCATTGTTACTTGCGACACAAGGCATGGTTAATAACGAAATTAAGAAAGTTCTTGCTTATTCTACTGGTTCTCAAATTGGTTACATGATGATGGCCTTGGGTGTAGCAGGATTGACACATCAATACGTTGATGGTTATACTGCTGGATTTTTCCATTTAATCTCTCACGCAATGTTTAAGGCTTCGCTGTTCATGGCAGCAGGTTCTCTGTTGCATATTGTAGGCTCTAGATTCATGAGTGATATGGGTGGTTTACGAAAACAAATGAAGAAAACGTATGCATTCATGTGGGCTGCTGGTCTTGGTTTAATGGGCGCACCATTTATCACAACAGGATTCTGGAGTAAGGATGCAATATTTGCCACAGTATATGAGTCTGGAAGTGAATGGGCCATGCCACTTTATGTAATTGCGGTATTAACTGCAATAATCACCGCATTTTATACAACAAGAATGATTGGAATGGTTTTCTTTGGAAAGAACAGCAAACATATCGAGAAGATGAACCAAGAAGGACATCAAATACATGAAGCACCAATGTCCATGTGGATTCCATACGGAATTCTTGCTGTACTTACAATTGGAATAGGTCTTATCGGTTTATCTGCAGAAGAAGGATTACATCACTTATTCGATGAATATCTTGAACATTCATTTGGAATTCATTCTGAACACGCTGCAAACGAGGCATCAATCTTACCTGAATTCTTGCAAGGTCTTAATCCTGTAGCATTAGGTTCTTCATTGGTGGCATTTGCTACCGGAATTGGACTTGGCTATATCTTCTATATTGGAAGATGGGTTGATCCTGTGAAATTTGTAAATTCAAATATCTTCTTTTATTCGATTCACAAACTTTTCTTAAACAGATGGTATCTTAACGCAATAGTGTATTGGTGCTTTGTTGTGGCTCCATTGTGGTTGGCTAGAGCGATATTCAGATACTTTGAAAAGACGGCTATTGATTATGGTATGAATGATGGAGTTCAGAAAGCAGTTGGATGGAGTGCCAAGGTTGTTCAAGGGACTCAAACCGGTGTGTCACAGTCATATCTATTCGTGTTTGGAGCAGGATTGCTATTCGTAGTTCTGATATTGTTGATATAGGAGATTTGATGAGATGTTAGAAATTACTTCAACTCCATTGGTTTTAATCGCAATACTGGGAACGGTGGGAATACTTCTTCCTATAATCAGTATTGTTAGAAAAGAACAAGGATCAAACTCATTTTATGCTGTAATTGCATTTGCCGCATTAATTGTATCCATGGGTTATGTTGGATACCAGTTCATAAATGAGAATGTTGTATCATCTGCTCTTTTCTCTGATGATGTAATAGTTGATGATGCATTTGGTGGATTCTTTGCAATTGCAATGCTAATTGTTGCTATCTTCACCACCGTTGGCTCGTTTAATTACATGAGAAAGCATAATTCTCCCGCTGTTTACTATTCCTTGATCCTTCTTGCAACGATAGGAATGGTGTTGGTTGCATATTCAACTGATCTAGTCATGTTATTTGTCGCGTGGGAGCTGATGAGTATTCCTACGTATATCTTGGTCGGCTATATGAAAAAGAATCCTAGCTCAAATGAAGCCGCTTTGAAATATTTCTTGTTTGGTGCGTTATCATCGGCAATTATCGTTTACGGAATCTCAATTTCATATGGATTAACTGGTTCAACCAATATTGGAGAAGTAATACAGGGCTATTCCACACTCGATCCTTCACTTTTGCCTCTTGCACTACTTTCAGTTGGAATGTTTATCGCAGGATTTGGATTCAAGATGGGACTCGTGCCTTTCCATCAGTGGTTGCCAGATACCTATGAGGGAGCTCCACCTGCTATTACTGCACTATTGGCCGCTGCAACAAAGAAAGCCGGATTTGCTGCGACAATCAGAATTGTGGTTTTGGGAATGGTCGTTCTAAATCTTGATTGGACATTGGCACTTGGTATAATCGCAATCATGACAATGACAATTGGCAATGTTGCTGCAATCATGCAAAAGAATATTTCCAGAATGTTGGCTTATTCTAGTATCGCACATGCAGGCTATATCTTGATTGGATTAGCTGTTGCGCCTCACAGTTCTCTTGGTTTACAAGGATCTTTGTACCAAATAATGAACCATGCAGTCATGAAAGGTGCTGCGTTTATTGCAATTACAGGTATCGTTACAACTCTTGCAGTTACTCACATTGACAAACTTAAGGGTCTTGGAAGAAGAATGCCGATTACTGCACTAGGACTCGTGCTTGCATTGTTTGCATTAGCTGGAATTCCTCCTCTTTCCGGATTCTGGAGTAAGTTGATGTTGTTTGGTAGTGCATTAGATGCTAGTTCTGCATTATGGTGGGCTCCTTGGCTTGCAATTGCAGGTGTTCTTAACAGTGCGTTGTCTCTTGCTTACTACGGCTGGTTAACAAGAAAAATGTACTTTGAGGGAGAAAATGAAAAGAGAGTTGCAGAACCAAAATCAATCATTGCCGTGATGATCTTCTCATCTATATTCCTAGTAGGATTTGGTGTATATCCGGAACCCTTGCTGAAATTTGTAGAGCTCGCGACTCCTGTGGTTAGTTTGGGTCTTATGCCTTAAACGATGTAAATTTTATCAATTTTGTAGAGCTCGCGACTCCTGTGGTTAGTTTGGGTCTTATGCCTTAAACGATGTAAATTTTATCAAATTGTCTAAGTTCATTTTTGCGTCACTGTCTGGGATTTTTCTTAAGCTTGTTCTGGCTTTTTCTGAAAATTCTTTTAGTAACTCTTCCATTTTGTTGAACACGTCTCTGGGGTCTGAGCTCTTTTTAATCAGCAAGTTGAACAGTTTGTCCTCATTTTTCCAATCTAGTAAATCATCTCGAATCTGATATGCAATTCCAAGATTTTTTCCATATGACGTTAGCAATTCAATTTGTTCATCTGTCCCGTTAGCAATTATTGCTCCAGCTCTGGCTGCTACTTCAAATGCCGTTGCAGTTTTGTATTCAATTACTTTGAGGTAATCATCAAATGTCACATCTTCACTGGTCTCCAATCTGCCTTCTATCATCTCCCCTTCACTCATCAGCATGGCAGTGGTTGCCAAATCTTTAGTAATTCTCGCATTGTCTAACCTGGATGAGATTGCCAAAATTAACCCCAAAACAAAATCCCCTGTTAGGACACTGGTGTTGTACCCGTACTTGATGTGGAATGGTTCTTTCTGCCTTCTCATAGTCTCATTATCTATTATGTCATCATGAATGATTGATTCCATGTGTAGAAATTCAACAGCACAAGAAGCTGCTAACACGTTTTCATCGATTTTACCCACTGTTTCTGCAGATAAATTCAAAATAATTGGTCTTATTCGCTTGCCGCCTTCTAAGGAATATTTTAGTGGTTCAATAAATTCAGATTCAGAGTATATTGAAAGTTCATCTTCAAGAGCTTGATCTATTCTTTTGATATATTTTCCATAGGTTTCAAGTAGAGGATTTATCTCGATATTTTTCCTGTCCAAGATGAGCCTGATCAAAAAACTTTGCCGTACGTAAATAAATCTTGGTGCTCCAGCCGGGATTTTCATCGAATGATTTTGAACCCGGGATCTTTGCCTTGAAAGGGCAAAATGCTTGACCGGTCTACACCACTGGAACCCATGAAAATTCTGTATTCTGACCATAAAATCTTTTGTAAACCACAAAGATTTTTTTACTGGCAATTTTGACGTTGAATCATGAGCGTAATAAAAAAGATTGATGAAATGATTGAAGAAAGAAGTTTACTAAAACACCCATTCTACCAAATGTGGTCTGATGGGAAGTTAACTAGAGAATCTCTTGCAGGCTATTCTAAAGAATATTTTCAACTTGTTAAAGCGGTTCCATCATTTATGACTCCTATAATAGACAAGTCCCCTGATTCTGTAGTCCGTGAATTAGTTGAAAACCAACAGGAAGAATCTGATCATATCAAACCGTGGATAGAATTTGCTGGAGAGCTTGGAATATCTGAGGATGAACTAACTTCTTATTCTGGCACATCAAAAACCCGCAAAGCAGTTTCTGATTTGAATGCACTTATGAACACTTTTGACGGTGGCGCCTGCGCCATGTATGCATTTGAAAAAGAGATTCCTAAAATTAGTCAAACCAAACTTGATGGATTGGCAGAATTTTACGGGATGACAAGTAACGACGCAACGCAATACTTCAAACTCCACACTGAAGCTGACATTAGACATGCTGCATCCTGGAGAAATATTGTAGATTCATCTTCTGTTGATTCAGAAGTCTTGATTGAAATTGCGGACAAATCAATCTCTGCGCAGAATTTGCTGCTTGACAGTTGTTTTGAAGAATACTGTTAACCTCACAACATTTTAAACCTGAGAAAGGCTATTTTGCTTAGGGCCCGTAACTCAGCTTGGTAGAGTAACCGGCTCATAACCGGTGAGCCAAGGGATCGAAGCCCTTCGGGCCCATCATTTTCCATTAGTTTTAAAATGAGCCCATTCAAAATTATCTGGCCGCAATGAAGAATCAGAGTTATATCTGAATTGATGATTGGAAGGCATTTGTCTGAGCTGCCAAAAATCATTTATTAATTTGATCTTTCACTTTATCTAGAACATTTTTGTCTACTAGATTCTGTTCATACAAAGCCTCTGTAATTTGTAAAATGTTCAGAACTGAATGCATCCTAACATCCAATTCTGACAAAGCCTCGTCTGCTCCTTCCATTCTGTTGACTATCACATATGCATCCTTCACGGAAATTTTTGCATCTTTCAGTGATTTAACTGCGTTAACAACCGAACCGCCAGTTGTTGCGACATCGTCAATCATAACTACTGCCATGTCGTCGCGAATTTCCCCTTCTATAGATTTCGTTGTACCGTAATCTTTTGGTTTGCTTCTTACATAGATTAGCGGTCTAATTGTTTCGATGGCTAATGCAGAAGCTATAACTAAACCTCCGGTAGGCACGGATACAATGGAATCAAAGCTATCTAATCCTATGTCCTGCACAATCTTGCTTTCAAGATGTTTCACCATTTTTCTAAATTCAATGGGGTAGCTCGGCACTAATCTTAAATCTACATAGTATGAACTCTTTTTTCCACTGGCAAGTGTATAGTCTCCAAATTTTATTATCTCTTTTTTGTACAAAAATGTCGCAAACTCTTTAACAAATTCCATACTAAAATTAACTACACTGGATTTATTTTGTTTTGTATTGTGAGTCAATTATGCCCGAGATCTGGTTAAATTATGGTATTACAGACGTTGTTTTGGATATAAAAGCGGAGAATTTGGAGCAAAAGATCGACTCCGAAGGAAAAATTTTGGATGATTTGACAATCAATGAAAAACTTAATGCACTTGATTTGTCAAAACCCCTTGAACTTGTAGTTTTACATAACTCAAAATCAGTTCAAAAAATCATTACTTCATTGTTCACACTGTGTGAGCAGAAATCAAAACCATTTCCAAAAATTTTCACTGAGAGAAAAATCCTAAATCAAGTTAAATCTGGTTTGCCTGAGGGAAGCTCAATAAATGAATTCGATGATGCTGAAATATCTAATTCAAATCTTGTATTTGTAGGTGAGATGGAATTTAATGGATTGTTTGGTTATGAGACAATCTCTACTAGACTGATAAAAAAATTTGGCCAAGAAAACATGCTTTCGGCTTATGCCAAAAGGCATGGTAATCTTCCTGCACCTGGAAAATATTCTGAAAGCTTAACAGAGGCAAAAAAGTTTACTGATAATTTTGAAATTAAGGGGATTGAAATTGTCGCAAACTCTGAAGGTATTTTAGATTTCTCAATTGGCCATCCTTCTGAAACTATTTCATCTGCCCATATCTTAGAATCAAATTCCATTAAAGATGTTGGCGAGCATAAAACAATGGTGATAAGCACTGGTAAAGATGCTAGCAATTCAACCCTTTCAAACTCTTTTTCCTCGCTTTGGAATTGTTCAAATGCAATCAAAAATGATGGCCTAGCAATTTTAGTTGCTGAATGTAAGGGTGGGTTAGGAACTGAAACCCTTCAGCAATTCGTTGAAGGAAGATTAACTTTAGAACAGCTTCTAAATCCCTCACAATACATTAACGGAATGGAAGATCTGTTGTTTCTTTCGGAAATACAAAAGAGTTTTCAAATTGGATTGATTTCAATTCTGCCTGATTTTTATGTGAAAAAGCTCAACATGATCTCAATGCCTGGAATAAAATATTCCATGGACTATGTTCTTAAAACACAGGGAATGAGACAAAAAGTTGCTGTGGTTGCAGACGGTGCAAGACTTTTGCTAAGGTAGGAGACTCGGCAAAAAATTTGATGGGAGTGGAGCACATAATACGGCTAGTCCTATGATTCCAATGTATACTAGTTTTCTACTTTTTGATAGAGGTGAAACATCATCTAAAGGTGATGCACTAGGATTTCTTGAACTTAACACTAGAATCAAAATCGCCATTAGCCAATAATTCAACAAAACTAGAATTCCCATGCTTCCAAATGTTGCATATCTGTGTAGCTTTGATCCTAGTAATGTCCTTGCCATGTGTCCTCCATCTAATTGCCATGCTGGCAGCAAATTCAAAAATGTAATCAAGAATCCAATCCACGCTGCAAACATTATTGGCGTCATGATGATTTCTGTCCCTGCTCCCCCTTTTCCAAATAATGCCAAACTGGCTGTCATTAGCAGTGGTTCTCCCTGATCCCATTCGATCAATCCCCCTTCAGCAAATAACCCGGCGGCAACTTCCTGATCTAAAACTGGCGCAGTGTATGCACCGTAAACTGAAACTATTACTGCAATCGCCAATCCTGCAACGGGACCTGCAATGGCCACGTCAAACAAAATTTCTCTATTGATGGTCAATCCACGTGACTGGATGAACGCCCCAAATGTGGGAATTCCTATCACTGGTAGTCCTGGAATAAAATACGGCCATGTTGTCTTTAGACCATGCGCTTTTGCAGCAATAATGTGACCGAGTTCGTGAATTCCTAGAATTCCTAGCAATGATAATGTGTAAACTGCTGCCATTTCAAGTGGATCTCCAATTTCAACTATCGAATTTGTTCCTGATGTCCTATAGTACCCGTCAATCATTACAAACGAAATAACTATTGCAAACATGATCCGTGGAGTCCATGATGTATTCATCCACCTTCTTTGTTTTTTTGGAGAAAACTTTTGAATGATGACATATAGTTTTCCATCATCCATTTTTTCTAATTTACAAACATAGCTCATATTTTCTAATTTTCTTGCTAAATCCTCAAACTTTAATTTGAAATCTTTATCTTCTATCCCAAACTCCAATGAGAATTCCGTTTTTGTAAAATCACTAACGTTGAAAATAGAATTAACTATCGAAATGATGTCTTCTTGAGATGGATTTTCCACTCTATGATGATGGATTTTTCCATTAAATGGTCTTTTGGTTTAAAATTAAATATTGATGTCGTCACGATATATCATGCAGGTAATTATTAGACAATTGGGGAATTGTAATCTTAGGAGAGCAGAACCTAGCGATCTAATATCAGTAATGGAAATAAATCTAAAAACTCTTCCTGAACACTATTCTGATTATTTCTATGAGAGCTTACTTGCAGAACTTCCTGAAGCATTCATTGTTGCAGAAATTGAAGGAAAGCATGTTGGTTATATTATGTGCAAGACTGAATTCGGATTTTCCAATTTTAAAAAACTAGGTTTTGTAAAAAAGGGCCATGTTGTTTCTATAGCGGTTGTGGATGAACATCGAAAGAAGGGTATTGGAAACGCACTTGTTGAAGAATCGGTTAACGGTGTTAAGTTAAGAAAATGTGATGAGTTCTACTTGGAAGTACGATGTAGTAATACTGATGCCGTAAGACTTTACGAGAAACAGGGGTTTGTAATTAGACAACAATTAAACGCCTATTATCGAGATGGTGAGGATGCATATCTTATGGCAATCGAATTAAATTAGTTCAAACCAATAAATAAGTCACAAAAAAATTCTTCGCCATGGACAAACGAAAGGGAATGGGCATTACCATCTTTGTTCTCTGTATCGGTGGTTTTTTTCTTTATGCATATTTACTGATGTTGTCTGAGTGGAGTCCTATTGTACTGCAATTGTCTGTATTGATGATTGCAGGAGGAATTTTGGGTGTCGTGGCATGGATTGGATATGTAATGGCAACAACAAAACCATCTCCTGCTTCAATCACTTCTGAAGATTAGTTTATTTGAAAATTTTTACATCCACAACTGTTTGATAATATCTCGGACCTACTGCTCTGACTATTTTTGAAAATAGAATTTGTGAGCGTACTGGAGAAACTTGAAGAAAATGTTTTTCTGAAAGTTCTCCCGCATCTGATTTTTTATCTGCATGAATGTGGGAGTAATAATGAATGATTCCTCCATTTTTAGTTGTGCTGATTGCAGATTCTAAAAATTCATCTGATCTTTCAGGCAACAGCATCAGGGTTCTATCTGATTTGTTCTTTAGCTGCTCATTAATGGTAGTTGTTGCATCTCCATTTATTGAGATGACTTTTCCTACCATCTTGTTTAATCCAATGTTTGTTTGACATAATTCTGAAGCCACTGGGTTGATGTCTAGACTGTATACGGTACATTTCTTCTTCTTGGCGGCCATAATCGAAAACATCCCGATTCCTGCAAACATGTTGGTCATAATTTCGTCATTTTGGATCAAATTTGCAATTCTTTCCCTCTCCGTAGATAATCGTGGGGAAAAAAATGCATTTTTTACGTCTACTATGAATCTGCACCCAAATTCTTTGTATTCCGTCTCTGTGCTATCTTTCCCAGCAAGAATTTCAAGATCTCTTGTTCGAAAATCACCTTCTACATTGGATGCCTGATAGAAAACGCTTCGGGCAATTTTTACCTGATCTAATAATGCTTCGCCGATAATTTTTTTCTTTGATAGTAATGATTCTGGGATTCTAACAATGATTATGTCTCCAATTTGGTCAAACGCTGAAATCAACTCGTCATTTTCTTTTGATGTAAGAACTCCTTCAAGTGCTTTTTTTAACATTCGAGTCAATGCTTGTAATAGAAATTTCCAGATGTTTTTTGATCCTTATCCAATCTGCTCTCAAATTTGTTTACTCGTGGTCTGAGACTTTTTTCATCTCTCCTAAATGACATGTCCAGTGATTTCAAGAATCTGTTCATTGCATCTGCTTTTGGCATGGGCGATGTCCCTGTACCTGCATGTCCTGATTCTCCTTCAAAAATAACCATTGAGTCTGAAACAAGATCCATTAATTGCAAGTCATGATCAATAATGATTGCTGATTTTCCAAAAGAACGGACAAATTTTTGTAAAAATTTGGCAACAGCAATTCTATCTTCTACATCTAGAAATGCAGAAGGTTCATCTAATGCATACAAATCTACTTTTTGCAATAAACATGATGCGACGGCAACTTTTTGTAATTCTCCTCCAGAGAGATTTCTAATTGACTTGTTGTAGAGTTTTTTAATTTTTAATGGATCAAGAATCTGTTCCTCTTCCATGCTATCTTCAACTGGGCTTCCGTTTGCTTTGTCAAGGATTGAAAGTACTTCTATGTTGAGATCATTTTGAAGGTATTGTGGCTTGTATGCTATTTTGATTTTTTTATCCACATTCCCAGAGTCTGGTTTTTCAACCCCTGAGATCATTTTCATCATGGTTGTTTTACCTAGTGCATTTGCTCCCATTATGCCTAAAACTTCTCCTTTTCTTACTTTTCCAGGCTCAATTGTAACGGAAAATGAAGAATATTTTTTTTCCAGTTTTGGATATGATACGATTTCACTACCTTCTTGAAAAATGTCTGTAGATGAAGATGATACATCAAAAGAGAATTTTTTGTCTCTAAATCTAACGTTTTCATTTGGTAAATACCCGTCGAGAAAAACATTGATTCCGATTTTTGTTGAAAGTATATTGGAAACAATTCCATATGCTGATGGTTCTCCATACAGCACTTCTATGTAATCGCTCAGAAAATCTAATAGTGTTAGGTCGTGTTCTACTACCATCACACTCTTTCCAATTTTTGCTAGTTTTTGTATGACCCGTGCAACTCCGGTTCTTTGAAAAACATCATTGTATGATGAAGGTTCGTCAAAAAAGTAAAACTCTGTGTCTTTAGATGCGGCGGCGGCTACTGCAATTCTTTGTAGCTCCCCACCGCTTAATTCTTTCAAACTTTGTTCCATGGAATTTTCTAATCCTAATTCTCTGATTAATTCTCTTGATGTTCCTCTTTCATCGTATTTGTCTAGAAGTTCTTTACCTGTACCATCAAATGCTTGTGCAATTTGATGAACCTGTTGCGGTTTGATTGACGCGCGAATTTGTTTTTGTTCAATTTTTTCAAAGTGTTTTTTTAGCTCTGTTCCACTATAATGTTTAAAAATTTCATTCCATTCAGGAGGATCCTCATATCTCCCTAAATTGGGCTTTAAGTTTCCAGACAGGATGTTGACTACTGTACTTTTACCCATTCCGTTTCTTCCTAATAGGCCGACGACTTCCCCTTTTCTTGGAGTTGGTAACTTGTATAGTCGAAATGAATTAACGCCATATTGATGAATTTTATCTGATGCAATTTCACTAGCTAAATTTACGATTGTTATTGCATCAAACGGGCATACTTTGACACATATCCCACATCCGTTACAAACATCCTCATCGATTTGAGCCTTTTTGGATTCTTCATTAATGGTGACACATTCTGCTCCTGATTTGTTTACTGGACAATATTTTATACATTCCAGTCCACATTTTTGTGGCTGACACAGATCTTGATCTAATACAGCTACCCTGTGTGTCATGCTATAGTCCGATATTCTCGTTGTTTTATACTTATTTTGAGTATTTTTTAATGTCTGGCGTTACGTTAATAGATGAGAATTTTACATCAGATTTCAAGCCGGCCATAGCGTTAGGGTGCGACCCAATCCCTTTCCGAACTTGGAAGTCAAACCTATCGTCGCTGTTGTGTTACTAAGATGCGAGAGCTCTTGGGAAGCAACAGTGCTGGCATTTTCAATCAATCTTTTAATATTGAGTCGATTGGGTTGATATGAATTCGATGCCTAATTGCAGTGTTTGTGGAGAAATTTGTGATAATGATATTAGATTGCTAAATCACATGATGGACAAGCATGGTTGGAGAAATCCCGATGCTGGTACTCCTGATAGGAATAGTAGGGGATATTGATTTTACATATTTTGTAAGTAGTCTAAGATTAGCCTTACCCCAAAACCCGTGGCTCCCTTTGGGTTGTAAGATTTTTCCTTTGTAGAGGCTTGTGTCCATGCAACTCCTGCGATATCAACATGTATCCACGGTGTTGTTTCTATGGCATTTTTCAAAAACGCTGCTGCAGTTATTGTTCCGGCTGCTCGTCCAATGCCAACATTTTTCATATCGGCAACATCCGACTTTATCATGTCCATGTAGTCTTGATTTAATGGAAGTTCCCACACTTCTTCGGTTGTTCTCTTTGACGCTTCGTTAATTTTCCTCGTAAGTTTTTCATCATTTGATGTGATTGCAGCTACGTTGGTGCCAAGTGCTACAATGCATGCTCCTGTCAGGGTGGCAAAGTCAATTATTGCCTTTGGAGAATATTTTTTCTCCCCATATGCTAATGCATCTGCTAAAATCAATCTGCCTTCGGCATCTGTATTTAGGATCTCAGCAGTTTTTCCGTTGTAAAGCTTGATGATGTCTCCTGGTCTGTATGATTCACCGCTTGGCATATTTTCAACAGATGGGATAATACCTATGACGTTTATGGGTAGTTTTAATTCAGAAACTGATTTCATGATTCCAAGAACTGTACATCCACCACATTTGTCGAATTTCATTTCATCCATTGCCGCTCCAGGTTTTAATGAAATGCCTCCTGTGTCAAATGTAACAGCTTTCCCTACCAACACAATGGGTTTTTCATTCTTCCTCCCTCTACTGTGTTCCATAACAATTAACTTTGGTTCATTTTTACTTCCTTTGCCTACTGCTGATATTCCTCCAAAACCCTGTTTTCTTAATTCTGGTTGAGAAATAATCTTACATTTCATTTTATTGTTTTTTGAAATAGATTTTGCAAAATTAGCTAAAGTTGTGGGAGTGCATTCGTTAGGGGGCAGGTTGGCAACACTCTTGGTGAATATTGCGCCGTCTGCAATCACTTCCGCTTTTTTTGCACTCTCTAAAATATTGCTTGATTTTGAAACAATGATTGTAAGTGTGATGACAACATCCGACTTTTCAGACTTAAATTTATCAAATCTATAGAGAGACATTTTAGCTCCCTCTATGATTTGTGCTACTCCTGAATCTGGTTCAGAGACAAAACTTGGAGGAACTATGATTGAAAATTCCTTCATTTTCAATTCTCTTGCTTTTTGGGCAATTTTACCTGAAACTGCTCTGATGGTGTCTTTTGTAATTTCTTCTTTTTTTCCTATTCCTGCAAGCAAAATCCTTTTAATCGGTTTTTTCCCTGATGTGTGAATAACACTCAATTTGCCTAGTTTGCCATTTGTGTCTTTTAGTGATTGATTGATTGATAATGCAGTATTCGCGTCAAATTTTGGCAGTCCAGTTATCTTATTGGAATTCTCTAATGTGAATGCACAAAGAAGTTCTGTTTTCTTTGTAGAATGTTCAATTCTAATTTTCATAATGCTTCTTTTTTTCAAGTATTATTTAGCTTTACTTTAGGTCAATCTTTCTACTATTCGTAAGTAGGCTTGATGATCTCACAAATACAGCTTTGAGTGTTTTACAATCTTGGTGACAACTTTCATCAATCTTGACAATTTGAGATTTTCTAATATTCTTTGACAGGATTGATTTTACTAATGGAAATATGGCTGCTCTTCCACCGCTGGCTCTTTTTTTATCTATAAACCAAAACATCTCTAATGCAAAGTCGTCTAAAATTTCATTTCTAATTTTTAGCCCCAGATTGGAATAATGACCTACCATCATTATTTTACCTCTTGCAAATAAGTTGACAATTTTTGCAAACTTTGTGCACAGGTAGCACTGATTATCAAATAATACGATTGGTGTGATCTCTTTAATTTCCATGATGTGTGATACACATCGATCAAATTAAAATTTTCTAGAAATAGATTTTTATTCAATTTGAAAGGCTAACGATCCAGATGGGGTTGAACTATTATCAAATTAAGAAAAATATTCTTAGAGCTCGTAAATTGGTTATTAAGGGAACGAATACAGCCGGCTCAGGTCATCCTGGGGGCTCATTTTCCATGGCTGAAATATTGGGATGTTTATTTAAAAACCATCTGACTTTTGATCCTGCAAATCCTAGATGGGAAGACAGAGATCGCCTAGTTCTGTCCAAAGGCCATGCAGCCCCTGGTTTGTTCTCTAACATGGCTGTTGCTGGCTATTTTCCAGAATCTGAAATTGAAACCCTACGAAAATTTGGTAGTAAATTGCAAGGTCATCCTGATCTTAAATGTCCTGGAGTGGAATTCTGTGGAGGTTCATTGGGTACTGGACTATCCTATTCTATTGGAATCGCACTTGCAGCAAAAATTAATTCTCAAGATCATCATGTTTTTACAATAATTGGGGATGGTGAATCTGATGAGGGTCAGGTTTGGGAGGCTGCAATGACTGCAGCAAAATACAAGGTTGATAATCTTACCGCATTTCTAGATAGAAATTTCATCCAACAAGATTCCTATACTGAAAGAGTCATGCCTCTTGATGAAAAATTAGAGGGTGATGATATTTCTGAAATGTGGAAAGATGCATCTCGTTGGAAAACTGGTGACAAGTGGAGATCTTTTGGATGGAATGTGATTGAGATCGCTGGACATCGGGTTGAACAAATTGATGCTGCAATTAAAAAAGCAAAAGCGACTAAAGGCGTACCTACAATGATAATATCCAGAACCGTAAAAGGCAAATCTGTTGAACACATGGAGGATAACCCACAATGGCACGGAAAAGCCCCCGATTCTGATGTGGTGCCTATAATCAACCTTGAACTGGATTCACAATTCATGATTGCCCCTTCCATTATTGCAGGGGATATGACAAACTTAGAAAACGAAATTCGAAAATGTGTTTCTGGCCGGGCTAATTTCATTCATCTTGATGTAATGGATGGAAAATTTGTTCCAAACAAAACTTTTGACGATAATAAAATCAAAGAATTGAGATCGCTTACAAGTATCCCATTTGATACGCATTTGATGATAGATGAACCATTAAAACATGTTAAAAATTACATTGATGCAGGTAGTGATATCATCACCGTTCATGCTGAAGTGACTGACGAATCTAGTTTTGGAGATATACATGATATCCTTAAGCAAAATCAAGTAAGTGTTGGCTTGGCAATAAATCCCGATACTGAATTGCCCAGATGGTCTTACAAATTCTTAGATTCGTTAGACCAACTAATTGTCATGTCCGTGGTTCCTGGAAAGTCCGGCCAAAAATATATCGAAGAAACCCATGAAAAAATGACAAGATTAAATTCAATTCTGCAACAACATAATTTTTCTGGTTACATTGAAGCTGATGGGGGAATAAATCTCGAAAACATAGGTTCTGTATTTACTGACGGTGCTCGTGTTTTTGTTGGTGGCGGTGCAATAATTGGACAACCAGATGTTAAAACAGCAATTAAGGATTTTCAGGACGAAGTACTACGTTCAAGACGACTTAGTTTGCTTGAAAAAGCCAATCAGTTAGGCGGGGTTGATCTTGTTAACAAGTGGATTGGTCTACACGTCATTGGAGAAAAACAAGAACAACTGAAAAAAATTGCTAGGGAGATTGGGTATCTATGAATGATCCAATTATGACTGATATGCGTTCAACATACTCAAAATCTCTTATTGAACTGGGAAAAAAAATTTCTGATGTTGTTGTTTTAGGTGCTGATACCACTGATTCGCTCAAAACTTCAGGATTCGGAAAAGAGTTTCCTGATAGGTTTTTCAACGTGGGTATTGCTGAAGCAAATCTCGTTACCGTTTCAGCTGGTTTGGCTGTTTCTGGAAAAATTCCATTTGCAAGTACTTATGCAATATTTCTACCTGGTCGTGCAGTTGATCAGATAAGAAACAACGTGGCCTACCCTTCTCCACCTGGAAAAAACGGCCTAAATGTAAAATTGGTTACATCTCATGGTGGATTGTCCGTAGGACCTGATGGCGGCTCTCATCAAACAATTGAGGATATTGCGATAATGAGAGTAATTCCAAACTTCCGAGTCTTTATACCTGCTGATACAGTTGCCGTTTCAAAACTGGTTCCTTTGATGGCAGAAAAATACGGTCCATTTTATATGAGAATGGCAAGATCGAAAACTCCTTTGGTTCATTCTGAATCCCAAGATTTTCAAGTAGGAAAAGGTATTACTCTGAGGGATGGCTCTGATTGCACTATCGCTGCCTGCGGTATTACTGTAAGAATGGCTCTGGAGGCAGCTGAACTGTTACAACATGAGGGTATCTCTTGTAGAGTGCTTGATATATTTTCAATAAAGCCAATTGATGATGAAATTTTGGAAAAAGCGGCCAGGGAAACAGGCTGTATTGTAACTACTGAGGAACACAATATTGTTGGAGGGATGGGTTCTGCCGTTGCAGAATCAGTTTCTGAATCTTACCCTGTTCCTATTAAGAGAATTGGGGCACAAGACATGTTTGGAGAATCTGCTCGAGATAATGAAGTTCCTTTACTATTTGAGAAACACGGAATTACATCTATTAATATGGCAAAGCAAGTCAAAGAGCTCAGGAATAAAAAACTATGAAAATTTTTCTAGATACCGCAAATCTTGATTCCATTAAAAAATTCAACGATATGGGATTGTTGGATGGAATTACGACAAATCCTTCACTCATGTCCAAAGAGGGTGGAAATCCCAAGAGTGTGATGGGCGAGATTACACAAATTATCCAAGGTGATGTGAGTTTAGAGGTTGTAAGCACTGAATATTCTGGAATGATGGAAGAAGGCAAGCGTCTTTGTGAATATGGAGATAATGTTGTGGTTAAAGTTCCGATGACTCCTGATGGATTGAAAGCCTGCAAGTCTTTTTCTTTAGATGGAATTCCTGTCAATGTGACTCTGATTTTTTCTGCGAATCAAGCTTTACTTGCAGCAAAGGCTGGTGCAAAATATGTTAGTCCATTTATTGGAAGACTTGATGATATAGGACAAGATGGCATGCGTCTAATACAGGATATCAGACAGATTTTCAATAATTATCCTGAGTTTAAAACACAAATACTTGTTGCGAGTATTCGTCATCCTGTTCATGTTGTCGATGCTGCAAAAATAGGGGCCGATGTTGTAACTTTGCCTCCTGCAGTATTGGAAAAGATGTTGCAACATCCCTTGACAAAAATTGGTCTAGAAAATTTCCTTGCAGATTGGGAAAAATTCAAAGAAGGAAATCCTGATGTTTCAATTTAGGAAAAATTTAGTTTAGAAATGTTAAAAATTCAAAATTAAAGTTTCACTATTGTGAACCTTTGTTTCTACTTTTTCTAGAACTAGTGCCCCTGCCTGTGCTTCTTGTCATTCCTTCGGTTGAAGGTCTTGCTTTCGGTTCAGGCATATCTTTTAGTTTTCTTGAACCGGTACCACGACCTGTATGAACCATTCTGTTTCCAGTTGCTTTCTTCCTGGCTGCCTGTATTTTCTTAAACTCATCTCCAGACCACTTTGACGCATCTTCATCGACTTCTATAGTCCCTGTGCCTCTTCCAGTTCTTATTCTGATTTTCCCCATGTTTTAGGTTAGAATATCTGGTATTTATCTAGTCTTATTGAATTCGTTTGAAGAAAAACACACGTTCAAAATTGAGAGTTTTCTTAACTGCTAATCCAGCCCAGTTTCTTGAAGTATGTGAACATCATTATTGCAGGTATTGCTGAGGCCACGATGATCAGAATGAATGTCGTAAATGGCCCTAAAAACATCAGATCTACCCCCATTCCTCCTGGGAGATTTACATTCATTCCATAAAATGTTCCAATTACTGTTGATGGAATTGCTAATGTAAAAATAATCGTTAGCATTCCAAGTACCTTGTTTGTTTTTTCAGTACTCAATACAAAATCAGTATCTTTGTAAATTTCCATGGTTTCTCTAGATTCTTCTAATGTTTCAATTACCTTGTCAATGTGATCAATTACGTCATCATAGTACAATGTCAGCTCATCGTCTTCTCTATCCGAAAATCTTTTGACATTTTTTGCTATTTCTAAAACAAACTTCTTTAACGGGTTGGCTATTCTTCTCAACCGATTTATTTCTCTTCTGAATAGGGCAATGTTCCTTGCTACTGGCTTTACTTCATCAAACACCCTGTCTTCTATTTCATCTAGGTTGGCGATGATTTTTCTTGATGTATGTAAAAGATCGTCTACCAGTACGTCGATAATCTCATGAACCAATAACCCTGACGATCTTCCTAGCAGTCTGTCCCTTCTTTGCTGATCTGAATTCGTTTTACATATGTCTACTAACTCTACTAATGGTTTCAGATCTCCCTGATGCACTGTTACCAGAAAATTCTTCCCAATGAATATTGACAGTTGACTATTTTTTAATATTCCAGTTTTTTGCGCTAATGGTGGAAAATGTAGAATTACAAAGAAATGATCATCATAACTATCTAGTTTTGGAAGCTCAAATTTGGTCATACAGTCTTCTATGTTCAGTGAATTGAAATTATACTTTTTTGCCAATTTCTCTACGTCGTTTCTATCTGGATTTTGCAAGTCAATCCAAACAAATTTTTCTCCTTGGATGGTTTCTATCTTATTTTCAATAGGCACCTCTGGAATTTTTCTATTTGAACGCAATCTGTTTGTGATGAATCCTTTCCTCAAGTCGAAAAACACCCTGATACAACAAATTTAAAGCGATCGTTGAGAAGCGATTAAAAAATGTGCTGAAAACGAAATTGCACATCTCACTAAATGTGAGGGATTGTTTCTAGGAAATGAAATTATTTAATGTACCCATGGTAAAAGATAGTTAACCCCTACCCATACAACTGCTATTGATAAGCCCATTCCTACCCACCATAAACGCATAATCTTATTGCCATTTAGTCAATAATAAATCTACGGGATAATTCTCAGATCAATGTTAAAGATTATTACTGGATACACTCGTTTCTTTTTTGTGGCCCTCGTAGTACAGTGGTTAGTATAGAGGATTGTGGATCCTCGGACAGGAGTTCGATTCCCCTCGAGGGCCCTTTATTATTTTAAAAAATCCCAAATTTGCTTGATTCCATCTCTTCTTTTATTGCAAGCTTGAATCTGGGCGATTTGCTTTCTATATTTTTTGTCAGCCATGACAGGAATTTCTTTTCAATTCCTTTACCTTTCAACTTCTCAAAATCAGGTCCCATTGTCTCTACTAGCTTTTGCACTAGTGACTTGTTGACACTTAGTACAAAAAAGTGCCAACCAAAAGCAAATTCTGAATCAGTCATGACAAAATCTTCTTGACTGTGAACCATTTCCTCTAAAAGTGTAAGTTGCTGAATCAATGCTTTGCTGGTCTTATCATAGTCTACTGCAGAAACATTGATGTTTACTCTAGATTCCATGCTGACTATACAGAAAAACAAAATAAAAGGATTACACAGATTATTCATCTAATAGATATTCAAAATCTATGTCAAAATGCATTTTCATTATGCTGATGTACGTTTTGATGGATTCTGGAATTTCGTCCCCGCATGCTATCCCGAAGTTCTTTGCGTTAATCCAAATTGTCAAGGTTTGGATGATGGTCAAAAATCGATCATTCTTAATTTCAGAAGTTCCGAGAGACTTGGTATATCTTTCTGCAAACTCCCATGCGGTAACAAAATCTACACATTTAACACCAAAAATTGCTAAAAGTTGTTCTTGAATGCTTTTTGCTTTTTTAAAAGGAACCTTGTTTGCAATGTATGGAAAATTGACCCTGTCTGGAAGATAATCTGGAAGTGGTCCCCAAATTGTTATAATTCTAGTTCCTGATTTCAATTTTTCAAACTTTTCCACCATCTTGTTTATCACGTCTTCATCGGTAAACCAGAACAAGATGATCGTGGCATCCGAAATATCCGATTCTTTAATGTCCTGACAAATTAATTCCGCTTGAATTTTATTATCTTCAAGATTGTTTTTAGCTTTTTCAATCTTTTCAAAATTATTATCTATGCCTACTGACTTCTTAACCTTAAATTCATTAATTGCAATCTCGATTCCTTTTTCGTCACCACAGCCTAAATGATAGAAAACATCATTTTCGTTTAGTTCAACAAACTTGAAAATTTCCCTAAATGACTTTTCTGAAAGTTGAACGTCTTCGCCATTGATAACGTTAGTGGGAAGTTTTTCTAAAAATTCTTCAATTTTCATAAGTGCTATTCAATTAACAAGAATTTATTCTCTTTTACATGAACCATTTCGTCTGAATACCTGCCTGCATTCTTTAAATTGGCAATTTTCAATAGGTGACAATTTCCCCCAAATCTGGGCAAACTGAGGCAAATATACGTGCCTGGAATTTTGCATAATCTGTACTGAGATAATGAAAAAATAATGTTCGATGATTTCACTGAATTCCAATTTTTGTGCAACCTTTTTCTATTATCATTTTTTGGTTTGTGGGTTTTCTATGTAGGTGCTTTGGTAATTATGATGGAAAACATACATCAGTAAACCTTTGCATGTTGGTAGATTGTAATGTTTGAATGATGAAATGGATGATGTGTATTGAATTCTTTAACTGATGGCAAGCGTACATAGCACTGAATTAATTGCAGAGATTTCTGCTACAAATGGATCATCTGAAGAAGAAGTAATTATTACCGTATCATTTTCCCCCGGCTTTAATTTTTCCAATAATGTTTTTTTTGTTTTTGAATCATCTGCTAGTGCATCTTTGCTTTCATTAGGAAAAACAAAATGATCACTCTCAAACAGTAATGTTGTTGCACTTTTTGCTCCGTATAGTATGGCGAAGTCTCGTTGATCCATCCCGTTGCATATGATTCCTGCATGATTCTTTATGAGAAATGCATGGTTGTATTTTTCTCTAGCGATGTTGCATGACTCAATGACACATTGAGATGGAATCACATCAGAAAACTTTTTTGTAAATCTTTCCCCCTTTGGTGTGAGAAATGTTCCGGATCGAATAGAATCTATCATTCCGTCTTGTTTCAGATGTGAAATCATTGTTCTTACTGCTCCTTCACCAATGTGTAACTCACTACAAAAAGAAATCCTGCTGACATACCTTTGCTTGGTTAACATCTGTAATGCCTTGAATACGTGAGGTGTGCTAAACGTCAAAATTTTATTTGAGCCTTTTCTTGTTACGATGTTTAACAGTTTTTTGACTTCCTTTTGCATTGTGCGTAATTATGTAATTTGTTATATAAATTGGATGTATCATCCATTGGTTTATTATCTCTGCTCGATTTCTAACAACCACATGTCCAGTCCGACACAAATCGTAAAGAATGACTCTCAAGTTCCCGTCTTTGCAATTGCCATGCTAGCTATGATCTTTGCAGTAGGATTGTTTGTTGTAGGATATGATCAGGGTCACATCTTCAGTGTTGTTCTAGGCGAGTCGGCATACGAGGACTTGTACATACATGAGCTAACCCATGACATGCGACATGCAGCGGGATTTCCTTGTCATTAGGCGATGATGTGGTATGAAGACGATTTTATTTTTGGCAATAGTTTTGGTTTCGGGTGCTTTGGCTGGTACGATACATGGTGTTGCAAACTTGGCAATTGTAGAGCCCTATCTTGATGAGGCAATAGGAATTGAAAATCAAAATCTCTTTGCATCAGGCGAAGAAGAAGACACCCCTCAGTTTCAGGCAGAGTACAAAAATTATCGTGACTGGCAAAAAGGTGGACAAGTGTTAGCTGGTACAATCTTAGGTACATCCATTGGGGCGTTGTTTGGAATTGTTTATGCATATGCCCGAGATTCTCTTCCAGGTGATAGTGATCTAAAAAAAACGTTTGTTCTGGCAGGGATAATGTGGCTTACAATCTATTTGATTCCATTTCTGAAATACCCTGCAAATCCTCCCACTGTTGGTGATGGTGAGACAGTAGTCCTGCGCGCAATCTTGTATTTGTCGTTTATTGCAATTTCGGGGTTTGGTGCCTTAGGATTTTATCAACTATACAAGAGATTACAACCAAAGTCAAAAATTGTGGCGTTTGTAGGATATGCTGCTTTTATCGGAATTGTATTTGCACTGATGCCTCCCAATCCTGATGAAGTAACGGCTACAATGGAACTGGTAAACGGCTTTAGAGCAATGTCTGTAGTTGCAGTTAGTGTGTTTTGGGTTTCTGTTGCATTTATTCTGGGCATCTTTTGGCACAAATTTAGACCTGATTCTCAAATATCTATGTCGAAAAATCGATAAAGATGCTCTGTTTTATCTATTAGATGTGTTTCATCACTGTTCAAACGAGGTGGAAATAATACCATAATAGAATCAACTCAGTGGATGGCTTGGCTTGTCTTCGCATGTTTTTGAGCAGTTATCAAAGGCCATTACTAAAACAAACATTCAGGCAGATGAAAACTATCTAAAAAATATTGATGAGTTAAAGGCCAAATTGGACATGATAAAAAAAAATATTTCAAAATAACCCAAATAGATTTTTTCCAATCTCTGCTTTCATAATCTCCATTAGGATTACGCAAAAATCAGAAAAATGTATGATTGAAATAGTAAAAAATATGCTTTTGGATTTTAATTCTTACACTTATAGCAGAACTTTCTATTTCATGTTCTGATGCATGAGAATGTTTTTCATCAGGGGAAGATACAGCTCATTTGACTTGTACTTTGATTTGGTATGTGACAGTAGCCTTTCACAATACTTTCTTTCTTCCAATGATAATTGAGAAGAATGCCCATAGTTCTTCTTGATTGTCAAATCATAAAGAAACGAATAGTATTCTTCCATGATTGTCTTTTCCTTCATTTCTTGATGTGTGTTCATTTGACTTCAAGACCATTCTTTATCCAAATTATATATCATTCATCATACTTTCAAGGACATTCTTGTTCAAATTATGAATTTTTTTAACAAGATTGGTTCACTTTTTGAACATTTGCCAATATCATCAAATTAACTGAATTTAGTTGTTCAAACCATGACCATGACCCAGCCTGTGCCGATAAAAAATCAAAAAGAAATCGTAATTGACAATGTTGACAGGCAGATACTTAACTTGCTTATTGCAAACGCTAGAGATTCTACGCGAACGATCGTGAAGAAACTGGCGGGTTTGGGAATAAGCATGTCCGAAAGAGGAATAGGAAAAAGAATCGCGAGACTGGAAAAACTAAACGTAATTCATGGCTACACTGCAATGGTTGATCTGAATTTGGTGAACATGCCAATACTGCGTCTTGTCACCGTAAAATTTACATCGCCAAAAGATTTCGTGTCCAGAGTTGAGGCAATGAAAGAATATCTGACGGATGCCCCGTATTGTGACTTTTCGGCCAGAACCAATGGCAACATTGATTGGATAGAGTTAAAATTTTTTAATAATCACCAGCAGGCACAACAGGAAGAGGATCTTTATCGAGCCTGGTTTGGAGACATCATAGAGGATTACAGGTCATACGACCTTGACATTCATAAAATGGGATGGCAATTATTTGACGAATTTGATTTTGATAGATTCATTCAAACTACCTGTAAGAAAGAAGGAACAGAAACATGTCCAAATATCGTAAATAAGATGTCATCGGGAAAATAGTCTGAAAACACAGAATGAAAACCAAGTCCTGTTTTTTGACTGTGATTTTTGCATAATTTTTCAAATTCTGCGTTTTCTAAAAATTCGCATATGTCAAAAAAGTTCATTTAGTGAACCTGAGTATCGTGACTCCATTCAACTTCTGAACGAACTGTTGTCAAAAAGTTAGATCCATTCTAAGTACTTCTTTCACATTATACTGTTTGATTAAGATGAGCACATACAGCATACAAGAAAACGTTGTCTCTGAAAAGAGCAAAAGAAAACTCGTGGTAGCAGGACTGGTAGTCTTACCTGTTGCAGCAGCAATGTATTACAGTGGAAGCCTTGCCTTGGAGCAAGTACCACAGATATTGACAAGTGGAATATTTCCAATTGGATTGACCTTGATTTCCTGGGGATTGGCTGCAAAATTGGCATTGAAATTGAGAAAATAGGAAATAATCTATTTTCTTCTTTTCAATATTTTTCTAATCTATTTTTACATCGATTTCTCTGACTCCCGTTTACTTCTTTTTGAGATATGCGTTCATTTTTACTCAATTAGTGTGATGCTGCGAACGAAAATGACAAGAAATCATTTTTACAAAAATTGTGTTAGATCTTAAGACCTACAACGGTTAGTTGTTTGGTGACAGTTCTAATACGATCTTGATTTTACATGCTTTGTATTTAGATCCTACTGCTGATTCGTATGAACAAATCCTTCGTACTGGTTATATGCAAAAATCAAGTATGGTTATCGTGCAATGGTGCAATAACAATACGTGTTCATCGTTTACCGACCATGGAATTCATAACAATTAATGCGTCAACCTGCCATAGGAATCATTCTTGGCACCATTGTATTTTTCTAATTCTCAAATGACGTCGTCTTTTGACGTGATACGTGAATCTGGCAACTTTTCATTCATTTACTAGTAAAAATACAGGCAAAAAAGTCCGTTTATTCTCTTATGCTTTCTAATTTTGAAACTGCTTGCCATAACTGTGTCCTTACATATGATGGCATGTTGGGATCTTGTGTTACGTCATCTAGAAGGCTAATTGCATTTGCTGCTCTAACCGACAGCGAGTATTCTTGGTTGGTGAGACTTTCAATCAAATCTGAAATTGATTTTTTTATTGTTTTTCGAGTAGAATTACTGGAAACAATCTGGTTAAGCGTGTCAATAGCTTCTTTCATCGATTCTTTATTTTGAACATCATCTGTCATATTACACCTAGTCTTAAAAATTAGAAGTATATAGTTACATCTCTACGAATACGTTGTCAGATTCAACTGTAACATTATATGATGTCAAATCTCTGATTTTTGCTGGAAATTTGATCAATTTCCCGGTCTTACAATCAAATTCTGCAGCATGCCATCCGCATGTAATTTTACATCCGTCTAACTTTCCTTCAGACAGACTTGATCCTGAATGTGTACATGAATCATCTGTTGCACAATATTCTCCATCTATGTTTGCAACCAAAATGTCTCTTCCATCTATTGATACCTTGATCATTTTTCCCGGTAAGATGTCTGCAGTTTTTCCTGCGATGATTTTTCCCATAATTTTTTTACCTGAACATTCTTAATATTTTTTCGTATATGGAATCTGTGAAAATTAGAAAAGCAAATCCTTCAGATAGGGAATCTGTTTTAAAATTCTGCCAAAATACTTTTTCATGGGGAGACTATATAGATCATGTTTGGGATTATTGGTTAGATGAAGGTCATTTATTCATAAGTGAAAAACAGATTCCAGTTGGAATGTGTCATGCATTTTATTCAGAAAACCAAGTTTGGATTGAAGGAATTAGGATTGATTCAAATTTCCGTCACCAAAAGATTGCTTCTCAACTAGTTAGACACGCTGAAAATATTGGAAAAGAAATGAATGCTGTGTCATGCTATATGCTAATAGATGTTGAAAATTCACCATCTTTCTTAATGTCCCGTTCCTTAGATTATGATGTCTTTCAAACTTGGAATTTTTACTCGCTTGAGCCTAAGATCACCACAAATTATGATGTAGAGTTTGAAAAATGCCTCAATCGGAAATTATACTCACAATATGTTAAATCTTGGAGATGGCTTCCAATTGATAACGATACGTTGCTGTCGTTATACTTGCAAAAAAATATTGTCCTATCTGGAACTGGGAATGAACAATCATTAGCAATACTTTCAGCTTCAGATCATTTTGAACGAACTTTAATTGTCACCTTGTTTTCAAATTTTGATAATTCTACATTGCAAATACTTTCATTCTTACAAAACTATTCGGTCAAAAATAAGTATGAGCGAATTCAAATCTTGACTCAGGAAAAACTGCCCATTTTTAATTCATTAGAATATAGAATTTCATTTAATCTGATGAAGAAGTCTTTAGTTTAGTTTGACTTGATGATTTTAATTGTATTGTTTAAAGTTCCCAAACTCTCAATTTCCATCTCCACTTTATCCCCGTCTTTCAAGAATACTGCATTAGGTTTGTTTAACATCACTCCGGCAGGTGTGCCTGTAGAAATGATGTCTCCTTTTTCCAAAGTCATTACTTTGGATAATTTTGAAACTATTTCGGGAATTTTTATGAACATGTTGCTTGACGAAGAATTTTGTCGTATTTCACTGTTGATTTTTGTAACCATTTTTAGGTCTTGAGGATTATGAATTTCGTCCGAAGTGGTTATCCATGGCCCACACGGTGCAAATGAATCAAAGCTTTTTCCTCTTGTAAATTGCTTGTCTTTAAACTGAATGTCTCTTGCAGATACATCATTGAGTATCATGTATCCAAATATTGCATCAGTGGCATTTTCCACGCTAATGTTTTTACAATTTTTCCCTATGATTAAGGCTAATTCAATTTCATAGTCCAGTTGAGTAACAAAATCTGGACATGTGATGTCTGAATTAGTGCTGTTTAATGCAGTACGTGGTTTGATGACTATTGCTGGATCTTCTGGTGCCTGCAGCCCTTGTTCTCTTGCGTGGTCTACATAGTTAAATGCCAAACAAATTATCTTGTTGGGGTTGGGAATGGGTGGGAGCAATTTGTACTTTGAAATGTCCACTCCATATGGCAAATCTTTAATCTTATTTTTAATCTCGTCATACCATCCATCAAAAAGAAAGTCCTTTACGTTTTGAGGAATTGGGACGCCTGTTAGGTAAGTGATTTCATCTTTTGTTGACACCTTGTCTCCTTTAATGAAACCGTATGTTTCGTTGTTATTGAAAGATAATCTCGCTATTTTCATAATTGATCACTTGTGTGTAAAAATTGCCTGGTTTTGTGAATCTTTTCTACAGTATCCATATCTAACAAACTGCACCTCTTCACCTTCTTTTAATTGTAGATAATGTGGTTCAGTATAGACTTCTATTTCCTCCAGACTGTCTTCATTAAACTCATCTCCGTTGAATAACGTTTTTGGAATAATCATCTTTATCTTGTGTGCTGTTTTTTGAGGCACCCACTGTATTTTTGGAATGTCTTTGGCATCTCCATTTTCAATAAACTCTCCTCCCAATTCGATTCCATCATTTGTTATGTTTACATTACCTAAATTCAAAAGACGAACTTGCATTCCATTTTTGATGTTTTGTGCGTCATCCCCTGAAATGTAAAAATCTCCATCAATCTCTACTCTTCTTTTTCCCAGATCATTAACTGGATGATTTGGAATTTCAACTGTTGAAATTGGCAAATTTTTTACTGTTATCTTTTTTGCATTATTTACCATGTGTAGTCTTATACTGTTTGCATCCACTAGTTTTCGATTAAATGCTTCGAGTGTGTCAAACGGTGCTAAGGTATTGGCTTTAGTTAATCCTAAAGACATGATGAATTTTTTTATCGCCTCAGGTTTTATTCCTCTTCTACGTAAGGCCTCAAGTGTTGGCAGTCTAGGATCATCATACCATGAAACTTTGCCTTCCTCAATTAGGGGTTTGATGATTCTTTTTGAGATTGGCATTCCTTTGAATTCAAGTCTAGAAAAAAAGTCTTGTGCAGGTTTTCTCATGTTTAGTGCATCTAAGATTGCATTGATAAGCTCTTTTCTTAATTCAAATTCCTTTGAACGAAAAGCATGGGTTACTCCATCAATACTGTCTTCTATTGCAACTGCCATGTCATAGCTTGGCCAAATTCTATACTTCTCACCTAGTGTGTAGTGTTTCCCATCGATAATTCTGAACAATACTGGATCTCTCATTACCGCATTGTCTGCTTTCATGTCTCCGCGAAATCTCACGATGGCGTCACCAGGTTTAAATTTTTTATTCATTTTTTCCCAATTTTTCTTATTCTTGACTATGTCGTCTGTACTGCATTTACATGCCCTTCTCTCTCTTCTGTTTTGACTGATGTCTTCCCTTTTGCACGTACAGATGTATGCCATGTTTGAATCAATTAATTCAATTCCTTTTTCATAAAATAATTCCATGTCATCAGATGTATTTTTTACTGTGTCAAACTCAATTCCTAACCATTCTAATCCAACCTTGATGGCTGCATGATACTCCATGCGTTCTGCTTCTGGATTGGTATCATCCATTCTTAAAATGAATTTTCCACCATACATTTTGGCGTATTCAGAATTAATGATAGCAGCTTTTGCATGACCGATGTGAGGATAACCGTTAGGTTCTGGTGGAAATCTTGTTATGACTTTTCCATGCTCGGCATTTTTTAATTCTGGTAATCCTTCTCTCTCCACAATCTTTTCTTTTGGTGTCAAAAGTTCTGGAAATTTCTCTTTAATTTCAATTTCTTGTTCATCTAAAGATAATTTATTTACCATGTCCACAATTTCAGAAATGTCCTTTGTGATCTCTTTTACTTTGCTTCTAAATTCAGGTTTTGTACCGAGAATTTTCCCTAAGACTATTTTATCTCTAGTTTCTCCTTCGTGCTCAAATGCATTTTGAAGGGCCATTTTTCTAATCGTTTCTCTCAACTCATCATTCATGCTCAGTCACCCATGCGGCATTCATACACTTCGTTTAACCACAAAGTCCAACAAGGAGATCATTTCCATTTTTGCAGAGCCTTGGTATTTTTCAAGTGATTTTTCGGCCTTATCTGCATATTTCAAAGCATGTTTTCGAACATTCTCTTCTATTCCTAATGTCCTAATTACATCTACGGCCCTCTTGAGATCTTTCTTCGATACTTTGGAATTTCCAAATGCTTTTAGAATAATTGTTTTGTCTTTGCCTCTGGCCAATTTGATTGCCATTAAAATTGGTAGTGATTTCTTCCCTTCTCTAAGATCATTTCCTACTGGCTTTTTTGTAATTTTGGGATCTCCCATGACTCCGATTAGATCGTCTGTAATTTGAAATGCAATTCCTAAATTTTTTCCAAATGAAGAAAGATTTGCTATGTCTCTGACTTTGTTTGTTGCACAAATCGCCCCCATCGCACATGATACATCAAATAATGCCGCTGTTTTTTTTCCAATCATTGTAATGTATTCAGTTTGTGACGGAATTTTTCTCTCTTCGGCCATTTTGGTGTCCAGCAGTTGTCCTTCACATACATCAACGCAAGCTTTTGCAAGTCTAGAAACTAATTGAGCGGTTGCATTTGCTGATAACTTTGAATTTGTAATTACCTGAAACGCCTTTGAAAATAGAACATCTCCTGCAAGAATTGCAATTGGCACACCAAATTTTTTGTGCACTGTTGGGACTCCGTGACGCATTTCATCATTGTCCATGATGTCATCGTGAACCAATGTAAAATTGTGCACCATTTCTACTGCACTTGCAGCTGGCATTGCATCTGAAACTTTACCCTTTAGGATTTGACAGCTTCTGATTACCATGTATGGTCTTAGTCTTTTTCCACCATTTGTGATTAGATGTCCTGCGGCATCATAGAGTTTTTTGGGATTTCCCTTTAGTCTTGATTTCAAGTGTCTGTTTACAATTTTCGCATTTTTTTCTATTTGCCTAGTTTTTTTCATTTATTAATCTCCATTTATCATTGGACAGGTGATTTTTAATTGCTTCATCCAGCTCTTCACGAGTTTCATCATTCATCCATGTGGATAATACATTGCCATGTTTTTCAAGCATGGTTTTTTTAGACTTGTCCAGTAATTTTAGCGCTATTAACATCCATGGACAATAAATTTGTGGATTTGTCTTTACATCTTCAATGAGTTCTGATGCTGAAATCCATTTAATCTCGTCAATTTCCCCCTCAATTTTCTTCAGTTCTGTGGACCTGTCAATTATTCCTATTAGAGTTCCACAAATTTCATTTTCAGAACCTATCTCCTTGTATGGTACATGATATTCAAATTTGTGTAAGTAATCTAATGTTCCGCTGATTCCTAGTTCTTCAGGCATTCTCCTTTCTCCTGAAGAGATGTATGTTTCTCCTTCTCTTGGATGACTTGCAAAAGTTCCGTCCCAATCGCCTGGCCATAGCATTTTTTCTTTTGCCCTTCTTGTAATTATCAGTCTGCCTTCATTATCAAACAGCAACGCTGTAAATGCTCGGTGTAATTTCCCATTAGGTAAATGACACGTTACTTTTTCTTCACTGCCAATAGGATTATCGTTTTCATCTACTAAAATTACAAATTCTTCGGACACTTCATTTACCTCTGAATAATGTACCTTCAAATGTCTTATTTTTAATGGCTTTTACAATTCTTTCTGGTTTGTTTCCATTAACAAAAAATACGTTCAATCCCATCTTTGAAATTTTTGATGCTTCATCAACCTTTCTTTTCATCCCTCCTGTGACGTCCATTTTATTTTCAGAAATTGATGGTTTTTGACCGTGTAACTCGAAAATTAATTTCTTTGATTTTAGATCAGAATACAATCCATCTTCATTCAATGCAAAAATACACAGTTTGGGCTTCAGTATTTTTGCAAGATGAGTCATTATCTTGTCTCCTGACAAAATGTATGTTTTTTTTTGACCAAACCACAGTGCATCCCCAAATGTTACTGGAACTAAATCTGATTTGGAAATTTTTTCAATTTCCTTTACTTTTTTTGCAATTGGTACATTCCCAGACATAAAATCTGTGGGTGGAAGGCTGTATGGATTTATTCTATTTTTTATCATCGAGTCTAAAATTATTTTATTTAGTTCAATCATTGAATTTTTAACAATGGAAACTCCTTTTGGATTGTATTTTTTTTCTTTGGTGTGCATATCGTACTTAACTGACCAGTAGTGTCCATATGAGCCACCTCCATGAACGATTATCAGCGGTTCCTTGATCTTCTTCAAGCTTTTTGACAGATTATCGATTGCTTTTTTCCTAGCTGATAGCGGTTTCTCTTTGTTTGTGATGATGGACCCTCCAAGTTTAATCAAAATCATGTTGTTCAAAATTCTCTGATCAATTAAAAAGTATCCAGTCCCTGAAAATCGATTTTAACCGAAAAACACTCAATTTTTTTGTCTTTAAATTCGTTGATTGTTTGATCAAGGTTTGATTCATCTGTGAGGGCAAAGATGCATCCTCCGCCTCCTGCACCTGTGATCTTAGCACCAAATGATTTGTTTTGTCCTGTTTTGATCATTTCTCTTAGTATGTCATTTGATATTCCAATTGTTTCAAGAAATTCTTGGTTCTGTTTTACCTTTTTCCCAATCTCTACAATGTTATCCTCCTTCAGTAGTTCAAAGACGTCCTTCACCAGCTTTGATTCCTTATCGCATAAAGTGGTAAATCTTGATTCGTTTTTGTCCTTGAATTCTTTTACACTTGCAACCACCGATTTTGTTGAGTGCTCTATGTTTGAATTTGCAATTACTAGATGGAAGTTTGGTTTGGATTTCATTATATTAAATCCGTTTTCTTTGTCAAATTCCATTATTCCTCCATATGTACACACAGTACAATCTGCCCCTGATGTATTTTCAAAAATTGTTTTTTCGGCCTCTATTGCAAGTTTGAGGATGTCTTCCTTTGATGTTTCATCAAATAACCTTGAAATCGCCGCAGCACTTGCGACGCAACATGCCGAAGATGAGCCCAGTCCTACTCCTAGTGGTATGTCCGATTCAACCACCACTTCAATTCCTGTATTGTGATTTTGGATAATTTTATTTGCTAAATAGTAAAATGGTCTTAACGGTGATTTGATTTTTGAAATGGGTTCGTTTGGATGTGATGTTAAATTACCTATGTTTGATTTAATGGAGATTTTACCATCTGATTTTTTTTCTGCAGTGACTGTGATTCTTTTATTAATTGCACAAAGAATTGCTTTTACTCCATATACTACAAAATGTTCTCCAAAAAGAATTACTTTACCTGGTGCAGAAGCTCTGGATTTCAATTAAAACCCTTGAAGTATTGAGTTTATTCGATTTCCTCTTCGGTTATCTTAGTTTCAAAATCATCTATGGCTTCTTTCATAGGCTCGTTTTCATTTAGTTCACCCCTTTCGATTAGAACCTGACGTACCAATAACCAATAGACTGTTGCTAAAGCTTTTCTTCCTCTATTATTTGCAGGAATTATCACATCTAGATTTGATGTTATGTTATCTGTATTTGCAATTCCTATAATTGGAATGCCTGCATTTGTAGCTTCAATAATGGCTTGTTCATCCACCTGCGGATCTGAAATCAATACTAGCTTTGGTTCGATGTAGTATGGCAGTGATGGATTTGTTAATGTACCGGGCATAAATCTTCTTAGTAATTTCTTTGAACCTAGTGTGTCGCAAAATTTTTCAATAGGCATCTCTGCATATTGTCTGCCTGAACACACAATGAGATTGTCTGTTCCTAGTCTGTTGATGAATTTTGCCGCTGTCTTAATTTTCTCTAACGTGATATCTAGATCTAGCATGTAAAGGCCCTCTGGACTTGCCCTTGTGATGAATGGAATCATGAATTTTGTCTTAACTTGGGTGCCTACTCTGATCCCTGTTGCTAGGACTTGCTTTTTGATGTCCATTCCTTCTGTTTGTTGGCTCATGACGATTTTAAATCTCCGCCATACCGCGTATTAAATCATGCTCTGATAAGCGTAATAACTCATTAAGCTTTGCCACTCTCTCGCCTCCAACTACCCCTACCTTTAGCATCTTTGACTTGGTAGCTAATCCTATATGTGATATTTGTGAATCTGTGGATTCTCCAGATCTATGAGATGTAATTAATTTGATGTTGTTTTTATTTGCCTCTTCAGCAAACTCTAGGGCATCAAAAAGGCTCCCTGCTTGATTAACTTTTAGTATTGATGCATTACATGATTTTGCTTCAATTGCTTTTTTCAAAATGCCTGTGTTTGTAACTGTCAAATCATCTCCCGTGATCAAAGTCTTTGGGAATTTTGCTGTGAGTTCCGCCATGTCTCCAAATGCTTCTTCATGAACCGAATCTTCTGCATAAATTAGCTTAAATTTTTCAATAATGTCTGCGGCAAAATCAATTTGCTCTCCCGTGGAATTCTCGAATCCAGCTCTATCGTAAATGTACTTTCCTTTTTCTTCATTCCATTGTGTTGATGATGCAAAGTCTACTCCTAGGGCAACTTCTTTACCTAAAGTAAATCCCAAGTTCTCACATGCCTTTGCAGAAGCTTCTAAAGCTTTATGATTTTCTAGTTTTGGAGCCCATCCTCCTTCGTCACCTCTGCCGTTCGTGAAATTGGGATCATCGTTTTCTAAAACTTGACGCAATTCTTTGTGTACAGCTAAATTAGTCTCGATTGACTCTTCAATTGTTTTTGAACCTATGGCGCAAATCAATATTTCTTGAATATCTGGGGTTCCAGGTCCTGCATGAGCGCCTCCTCCCAAAATATTTCCAATCGGAAACGGAAACTTGAATGATGATTCTGATGAAAGCGTTTTAAATAATGGTTGGTCTGTTGATTTTGCTGCTGATTCCATTGATGCAATTGTTACTGCAAAAGCTAGTGCTCCGCCAATAATTGAATAATTTGTAGAGTTGTCCAAGCTTTTTAAAATTTCTTGAATTCCTCTAAGATCCGACGATTCTAAACCGATGAATTTTTGAGCATTATCTCTTAAAATTTTAAGACTTTCTTCTGGACTATTATTAGGAAAACTAACGGCCTCATATTTTCCTACGCTTGCACCTGACGGAGCACAAACTCTGCCTAAAAACCCTCCATCTGATTTCACATCTACTTCTATGGTTTTACTGCCTCTACTATTGTATAGAATTCGTCCTTCGATTGATGAAATTTTGGCCAAGTTACTCTAACTCTGCTTGAACTTCTTGTTTTCTCTTCTGAATTGCTTCGTAAAATGGAATAACTTGTTGAATGGTCTCAACTGTGGTCAAAAGCATTCTTCTGCAACAATACCTGTCAAACCCTAAAGAATCAAGAACTTCTGTTGGCTCTTCTCCTGATTTCATTTTATTTTGATATTCGTTATACTTATCAGCTATTAATTTTCCACATGTCAAACACCTGACAGGAATTAACATGAACGAAAAAACAGTCAAGGATTATAAAAACCATGCAAGAATGTTCCATTGCGGACGTCGCCCAGCCTGGCCAAAGGCGCTAGCTTGAGGGGCTAGTCTCTTAGGAGTACGTGGGTTCAAATCCCATCGTCCGCACCATTAACTATCTTTCAAGTTTTTGGAAAATTTTGATTAATTCAGTTCGTCTTTTCTCTTCAGTAATTACAGATCTGACATCATCTACTAGGATTCTATTTACGTCGATTTTTCTTCTAGCTTCTTTTACGACTTTATCATACATTGAAAAAGTATAAAGCTGAAGATACAAATTTTCCATTATTTCAAAAATCCTCATCGCCTCGTCGATCTCACCGATCCTTATTCTATCAAAAACCTGTCTTTTCAGTTCTCCTATGCAGTCTAGTAATCCCAAAATATATGATTCAGGCATCACTGACAGTTTTGTATCTGAAGGTATTTCTTTATGCTCTACAATTGCAATTAAGCATGCGGCTTCTACAAATTCTTGTTCGGGGGTAATTAGATATCTTCTTAAACCTCCTGTTGCTTTTTTCTTGTATATTTTTAACAGGGAACCTGCTTCTTTTAGATTTTTTTTCCCTGTTGATAAATCCCCTCTGTGAACTGCAATGATTGATTTACTACATAGAATAATAATTTCTCTGGTATTTTTTATGAGAAATTCTCTGGCATCTTGAGTTTTTCCCAAGTCTTTTGAAATCTTATTCAGTGATAATTTTACATTCTTTAATGTCATATTTACGAATGCATTGAAGCTAGGATAAAGTCGTTTGCTAAAAACTTATGAAGTATTCGGAATCTCTTTCCAAAATAGAACTTTTAGGCTTGAAATTTTGATTTACAATCGCTACAATAGCCAGATAATTCAAAACTACTTTTCAGAATTAGATATTTTGATTTTCTAGCCGCTTTTACTTGAATTTCTCTTAGTGATTCCTCATCAATATCCTCTATTTTTCCACAATTCATGCATACCAGATTGATATGTTCGTCAGTGTGGGCATCAAACCTTGCTTCTCCGTCCACGTCCATCTCATTTACTAGCTTCTTGTCTTTAAGAAGATCAAGTGTCTTGTATACCGTTGATAGACTTACCATTGGGTATCTTTTTCTAATGACCTTGTGAATTAGTTCTGCACTTGGATGATCTTCTGTCTTAAGTAAATAATCTACTATTGCCATTCTCTGAGGTGTGATTCTAAACCCTTCTTCTCTTAACGATGAGACGATCTGTTCCATCTGCTGCATGTTATATTTTCGGCATTATACTATTTAATATCTATTCCTTATTGATAACAATTCCTAATTAAGAACAACATTTAATTAGGAATAGTTCCTAATAATGAATATGCAAATACAATCATTTGAAGACAGCCAATTGGAATCAAATAAAAAAACTGTAAATGATGCAATTAGAATTTGTGTCAATTGTGGCAACATAGCAGTCAAAATACAAAACCGTGGTATATTCTGCAAGGATTGTGGCACGTTTTTTGATGTTGAGGTAAAAGATGAGTAATGATCCCTGCAGAAGCATATGCCGTTACTATGATGCCCAGTCTGAACATAGAATCTTACAAAATGACATATTCAGAAAGTATTGCTCTTTATGTGATCTTGAACTGATTTCAAGATATTCTGTTTGTCCTTGCTGTCACAAACAATTTGGAGGCATTAGAAAATAATGGGATTTGTCTGTAAAGGTGTGTGTGAGAGTGTGAAAGGCAAAAAAATACCAAATGGTTCCAGATATGAATACGGCCAAAAAAGATGCTCTATGTGCAGTATTTTCATGACTGTTTCTGGAATTCGATGTCCTTGCTGTAGTGCTCTTTTGAGAACAAAATCAAGGGGCAGAAAACTACGTTCCTCAGAATTGGAATAATATTGGACAGTTCTAGATTATTTTAGCCACATTCCCTATTTTCAAAGCTCTTATTTTGGATATAATTTCATGATTGATATGGAAATAACTGTAGATCAAATGTACAATATCGAAAACAAGGGTCATGATATGGGCTTTTTAAAAAAATTCATGATGGAAAATGCCGGAGCTGCTGCGGTTCGACGATTGCTTGAGAGAACTGGTAATGTAAAATCTAAGAATATCTTGATTTTTGTTGGGTTGGGAAACAATGGCGGTGATGGATTAGTAATGGCACGGCATCTTGCTGGATATGATGCAAATGTTACGGTTATGCTTCTTGGCAGTCCTGATAAAATTAAAACTGAGGAAAGTAACTGGAATTGGAAAATCTTACAAAAGATGCCCTCGATTAAATTAGTATATGGAAGCTCTTTGAAATTTGATTTTAAACCCGATGTCTTGATTGATGCAATTTTGGGCACTGGAATATCTGGTGAAATTCGAGAACCATATTCATCTGCAATTAATTTCATAAATGATGCGAATTGCTACAAATTTGCTGTAGATGTTCCATCCGGATTGGATCCTCAAACTGGAGAAACAGCAAACATCTTCACAAAATGTGACATGACTGTGACATTTCATAAAATGAAACAAGGAATTCCAAAACGAAAAGATTTGACCGGTGAACTGTTTGCTGAAAAAATCGGAATTCCGCCTGAAGCTGAAGAGGGAATTCTATGAAAGTTCACCAAATTCAAGTAGGAACAATGCATAACTTTTCATATATTGTAGAGGATGAAGCCACAAGAGAATCAATCATTATTGATCCTTCTTGGGATTTGATAGAACTAGAAATGGTAATTAAAAAAAATAACTTGAAAATTAAATATATCGTAAATACACATCATCATTTTGATCATACCTTGGGGAATGATGCTATGGCTGAATTTACCAAAGCACCAATTATCCAACATGAGTCATCCGAATTAAAACATGATATTTCAGTAAACGATGGGGATTTTATTGAATTTGGAGACTCTAAGTTTAAAGTTCTTCACACCCCCGGTCACTCCCAGGATAGTATTTGTTTAGTTGGCGATGGAAAGATCATTTCTGGTGATACTCTATTTGTTGGAAATTGTGGCCGAATTGATTTGCCTGGAGGTAGTGCCAAAGACCTCTATCATAGTATTTTTGATGTTTTGTATAACTTAGATGAAAATCTTGTAATGTATTCGGGACATAATTATGGAAATTCTGAAACTTCTACACTTGGACAAGAAAAAATCACTAACCATGTTATGCAAAAATGTACTGAACAACAGTTTGTTGACATGATGGGTTAATGTGGCATTAATGAATAATTTTGAATTATTTGGAAATATTGTTCAGGCCCAAAATTTTCTTAAAACTGCAAAATTTAAAAATTTTCTTTTTTCATTTGTCATTTCGTATACTGAAACTTGTCAAATTCCTGGAATTACTTTTGCTGGAGAAGACAAGGATTTAATACAATTCACTCCTCCAGCTGATGCAGAATATCTTCACTATGGGAGTTGTAAGTCTATCAATGAAATTCCTATGACTCCCGATGGAAAACCTACTCCTGGACTACTTACGAAATCAGCATTGGAATCTGCTAGTATACCTCATTTGACAATTAATGCTGGAAGCAAAATTGCTCCTCAATTGCCATTCATTGAAACCAATTTGTCCTTTGGAAAAAATATTTCTGTTGAAAATGCCATGACCGATTCTCAAGTATCATGTGCTGTTGATTATGGCAGAATTGTGGGACGAAATATGGCTTCTTTAACTGATTGTTTGGTGATTGGTGAAAGTATTCCCGGTGGAACAACTACTGCATTAGCTGTCTTGCGGGCCCTGGGATTTGATGCCAAAGTCAGTTCAAGCATGCCTGATAATCCCACTGAATTGAAAAATCAAATTGTAAACAGTGCTCTCAAAAGAATTGATTCAGAACATCCTTACAGTATTCTTGCGAAAGTTGGAGATCCTATGATACCTTTTGTTGCTGGAATGTTGAGTTCTGCTTCCAATGTGTCTAATGTGATGTTGGCTGGTGGAACACAAATGGCTGCTGTACTGGCATTTGCATCAAAAATCGGGTTTAATGTGGAGAATACTTTGATTGGAACAACTTCATACATAACAGATGATAGAAATTCAAATTTCATTAATCTTGTAGAACAAATTTCGGAAATACCCATAATTTCTGTAGATCCTGGATTGAAAAACTCGAAGTTCTCAGGTCTGAAAGCATATTCTCAAGGATTTGCAAAAGAGGGGGTGGGAGCTGGTGGCAGTATAATTTCTTCCATGGTTAAAACTGGCAATGATTCGACAAAATTTCTAGATGTGGCGGAAAAGGAATATGAGAGATTATTCTCTTCATCATGATTTTTTAGATTTTTGATAGATGTTCAATTTTTTCATCTGACTCCGGACTTAATCACTCATGATTTATTTGAGAAATGTTGATTAGATTTTTAAATTCGTGATATTTTTTTAACAAGTTTTCTTTTTTTGTTTGTGATAAATTCAAACATACATCTCTTTTTTTGTTAGAAATTATTTTGTTTCTTTTTGTTGATGCATATTTTGAAATCTATGAAAATTTTATTATTAACATTTGACTTGAATTATGATGATTTTGCTTCAGCTGCGCCTTCAGCAGGTGCTTCAGCTGCGCCTTCAGCAGGTGCTTCAGCTGCGCCTTCAGCAGGTGCTTCAGCTGCGCCTTCAGCAGGTGCTTCAGCTGCGCCTTCAGCAGGTGCTTCAGCTGCGCCTTCAGCAGGTGCTTCAGCTGCGCCTTCAGCAGGTGCTTCTACAATTACGTCCTTTTCTTTACTTTTTTCTAATAATTCTGGAATTTTTGACTCTGGTGTAAAATGGATATTCTCTTCTTCTTCAACTTTTACTGTATATGATGGAATGTTTATTTTTCTATCTCCTATCATGATGTGGCCATGAATAACAGCCTGCCTTGCTTGATATGGTGTTTTGAATCCTAATTTTTTTGTAACAATGCTTTGAAGTCTTCGTGAGAGCAAATCATCCGCATTCAGATTAAGTACATCGTCTAATGTTGCTTCAGAATTAACTAAACCAATTCTTGCAAGAGATTTCATCAAAATTGGTTCTTTTTCCTCTCTGATTTCTTGTCTTAATGCCAGTAGGGATCTGGCTTGATGTCTAACCCTTGATAATTCAGTGTGTGCTTTCCATAATTCTCTCTTTGTTCTTAATCCAAATGTTCCTAGTGTCTTTAACTCATCCATCTTTAATTCATAATTAAGAGGTCTCTTCGGCTTTTTCCAAACTCTACGTGGATATTTTGGATCTCCCATTCAGAACACCTATTTTTTCTCCTCTGCTGCTGCTGCTGCTGCTGCTGATTCTGCTGATTCTGCTGATTCTGCTGCTGCTGGAGGTGCTCCCGCACTTCCTTTCTTAACTGGTGCTGCTAGTCCTCCTTTGGCGACTCCTACTGCTCCACCTTTTCTGCCAGAAGTTCTTGTTCGCTGTCCTCTAACCTTGAGTCCGCTCATATGTCTATAACCTCTCCAACTTGCGGCAACTCTTTCTCTTTCAATATCATTTCTTAATGTAAATGGGATGTCTGATGTTAGTAAATGCAAATCTGCTCCAGTTTCAATGTCTTTTCTTCTGTTGAGAAACCATGTTGGAAACTTGGCACTAATTGGATCTAAAATTAATTTTTCAATTGCCTGTACATTCTCTTCAGTAAGATTGCCTATGTTGGAATTTATGTTTATTTTGAGAGTATCTAGGATTGCTGTAGCGAAACTATGTCCTATTCCTTTGATTTGAGTTAGTCCTACGACCATTTTTTTCTCGCCTAGAATGTCGTTTCCAACAATTCTTACAATGTGTCTATATTCTTGAGTGCTCAAGTATTTGAAAATTCGAGGAATCCCAGATAAAAACCATACTAGGCATCAAAATTCTTGATTTTCAAATTCCCAATTGTTTCAATTCTTATGCTCAAATTTCGTTGAATTCATTCATCTAAAGTCCTCATCACTAGTCCAGTCATTGCCCTGAACATTCCATTGATTGCATTTACAGCATTTTTTGATTCCACGTTGAATATCTATGTTCACACAGAAACAATGTACTCCTTTGCCTGTAGGATCTTGACTGCAAAGCTTCTGCATGCTTTTTTTTAAATATTTGATTCTTAATTATCTTATTGTAGCGATCTGCTAAAAGTTATAACTTTCTATATTTTTAATTTTATTGAAATGAGTGAAGCTTTTGATAGAGAAAAAATTGTAGATTGCATGTTTGATCCTGTCACATCTTCAATTTTGGCCGAATTGGAATATGGAGAAAAACAGTGCTCGTTTTTAGCAAAACAAGTATCTATTTCAGAATCCGAAGTTCTTGAAAGACTCTCATATTTGATCTTACATGATTTTGTATCGAAGAGTTTTATAGATGGAGAATGTTTACTTGTAGCAAATTCTGACAAGCTTACAAGTATAATTGAAGACAGTGATAATTTTGATGCAGCCATTAGCGAATTGGAAAAAATGGATAGTTATCTAAACTGATCTTTTTCTATTTTTGATCTCGTATGCTCCCACCACAAGTAGTCCTATCATGCCGATAACTAGAGTTGACGTGGAAACGATGGAAATGATGAATTTTTTACTTGCGTCAGGAAGTGGACCTATCGCACCTGTTACGTAAATTCCCTCATCATTAGAACCGTGAATGATCAGTTCGTGAATTCCTGCTTCTAACACATCAAACTTTTCTTCAACAGTATCATCATTTACATATCGAGATGTAATTTCTATACCTGAAGGGTCTAGTAATTTCATACGTATCGTATTTTCTTTCAAATCCATTACTTGAACCGCAAAAATTCCTATCGGTGTTTCATCCTTATCCAAATCTGCTGAAATTGTAACCGTCTGTGAAGAGCTGACTTCCCCATTTCCTTGGATTATTCCGTCTAACGTAAACTGGTTTCCAACAATTGATACCACCAGTCCTGAGACAATCAATAATCCAAAAACAATTACTACTGAACCTAATTTCTGCACAGATTATTACTAATAGTCTTTAGTTTAAACCTAATTTTTTAGATAATCTGTAGAAGAAGAAAATTAGATTGGACCAAAAAAGTTAGCTCCAATTAAATTTAAAATAGAAATTTACATTTTTTAGTTTTATTGAAACCAGTTGTTTATTTTTCAGGTGATTATGGTAATGATGAAATTGATTCAAGATGACAATAAAAATAACATTCCTAGTTTCACCGTATTTTTGGCTTTGCGACGGGAGTGTTGGTGATATATTTGACAAGTATCTTGCTCTAATTTGGTTCTGGATGTATGGTAATTACAGAATTTTTAATTTCAAGTCTAATCACGTGTTCAATTTCTGAAGTCAAATCGTGAACTTTTTCAATTGACAGCTCCTTGTTAAACGAACAATCAATGTCTATTTTCAAAATATTTTCAAACTTTAGGGATAGGATGCGACCGATCTTCTTAATTTCTGAGTATTTTTCCAGAATTTTTTTAATCTTTTCTTCGGTTTCAACGTCTTCGATGTTGAAGTTCTCAGGAACTGTGACAAAAGGTTCTAGATGAATTGTTGCATGTGTTATGTCTGGCAATTGCTCTTTAATCTTTTCTTCAATTATTTCTGATATTTTATGGGCTGATAGAAGATTGATCTCTCTATCAACCATAACGTGCAAATTACAATATGTCTTACCTTTTGTTTTATGAGTAATCACATTGTGTACTCCTTTTACTCCGTCAACACTCTTTGCGATTTCTGAGATTTTTGCATCCGGTGGAATGTCTTTCCAATTTGGTTCAAAATGAATGGTTGTGGCCGCATTAGACATGTGATTTTTAATATTTTTCTCAACATTTGCACTAATTTCATGAGCCTTTTCAAAACTTGTATCTCCCCTTAACGAAATGGTGATATCTGCAAAGATTGTATCTCCAGATCTTCTCATGAGAATTGGGCCTGCATCAATTACTCCTTCTGTTGATTTAGAAATTTCTCTTACGTTTTTTACAGTCTCTGGAGATATTACATCTGTCAGGTCTAACGCTGTTTTGTAAACTAGTTTTATGCTCAGTATTGCTAACAGTCCACCTAAAATCAACGCCGCAACAAAATCTCCGAAATATACTCCATATGAGACCAGCATGATTCCTACTATTGCAACCATCGTAGAACCAAGATCCATAAATGCATGATAGAAATCTGCTTTTAGGGTAGAACCTCCAATTTTTTTAATAGATCTTCTCAAAATTATTATTCTGAAAAAATCCACTCCGATTGTATAGAGCCCTCCGATAATTGCAAACAATCCTGGTAAAACATTTGGTGGGGGACTCTGCAACCTATTGATGGATTCATAGATGAAAAAACACGCAATAATGAAAATTGCAATGCCTCCGAACAATCCTCCCAGAGATTCAATTTTACCATGTCCATAGGTATGCTCTGCATCAGGTGGCTTGATTGCCAATCTTGCAGCCAATATCAGAATGAGAGTGACCACACTGTCCAACAAAGCATGGATGCTGTCTGTGATGAGAGCTAGGCTGTTTGAAACTAGACCAAAAATCAGTTCCACCAAAAATGCTGAAAAAATAGCTAAGAGTGATATCTGTAAAACTCTGGTTCTCTGAACAAACATTTTCCTTCTTTTTGATGACATGAATCACGTATTACCGTTTTCCAAGAAACAATTATGCGACAACATTATTTGTTAGATAAATCGATTTAACGAACATGATGTATTCAAAATATCTTGTTTTACTAGTAGTTTCCTCATTTGTTACAATTCATTCAATTATTGACATTGATGCCTCTGACAATCCAGACTTGTTTGTATCTGCTGAAAATTCACAATTTAGCAATCATTTTTCTGGCTCTATGGTAATTGAGGTGGTGATAACTGATCAAAATTTGCGTGATACTGATGAAGGAAAGGGTGAACCTGATGTAACAATTAATGGAGAATTGTTACGAATGGTTCAAGCCAATGATGGCAACTGGTATGCCTATTTTGCCAACGTCAATTTTGCTAAGCAGGCTGATTCTACAGTGGGTTTACCTGGTAATGGATTAGATTTTGGAGTGTTCTGCAGTAGGGAGACGGACTCATCCGTAATTGGAATTGATCTTTCTGAGACTGACGGGTTTGCTGTGCCTCGGAGTATCTCTGGCTCAACCGATGGAAATTCTTCTTTTACTCAGTGTACTAATTCTCCTTCTGGACCAATAATTAACAATGTTGTTAGAAATGCAAAATCGATTAACAGTAATCCTAACGTACCTTCTGGGCAAATTGGACTAAATCCTGCAGCTTGGCCATTGATCCAACTCTATTCATTTGATGATGTTGTAATCCAATACAATCCTGGCGGTCAACCACAACAAGTTTTTCTGAAGTATGACGAAATTCAAAACATCTCTTTTGGTCTTGACCGAGATGTATATCCAAACAATTCTGAAGTATTTCTAACTTTGAATGACATTCAACTAAATCAGGATCCTACCGATGAGGATTCATGGACTTTTGGTATTGGTTCAACACCATCAACATTTTATCAAGCATTTGACAATTCTGGAAATAATGCTGCAAATGGAAATATGGGACTGGTAAATTTAATTCCACATCTTTCAAATCTTGGTTTTGAAAAAAATGGTAAACTTTCGTTAGATCTAGGTAATGTATTGGAGTTAAAAACAAACCGTGATCAGCCTGCTTCTTCAGTTTCAAATAACATGGCCTCAAACTCCTACTCAGAAATTGTGACTCTAGTGGAACGAGGGCCAAATTCTGGACTTTTTGAAAGTCATGATTCCAATGACGAATCTGTTATTGGAATACTGAATGATGCCCCAAGAGGTCAAACTGGACAAATTACCTACAATAAAAAATCTGTTTCTGTCTTAACCGGTTCATCAACAGCTTCAGTTTCTCTAAATAACATGGCCTCTATAACAATTGGAAATAACGAGTTGTTGCGTCCTGGAACCGAGTATCCCGTACTGTTGATAGATCCTGATCAAAATTTAAACACAGGTGCACGTGATCACCTAGATGTTTTTCGCACTACTGCCATTATCCCTTCAATTTCTATAGGAAATCCTCTGACTTTGGAGGATGCCCGTAATGTCTCATTTCATACAACCTCTTCGGATGGACTTGGAGTTGCAGCAAATTCATCTGTACCTAATTCTAATTCAGATCGATTGATTATCGACACGTCTACTGTACAGAATGGATCATTTGAAATGGTTTCAGTCGACTTGGGAGTCTCTGCATCCTCTTTATCTTCAATTTTGTTGGATGTGTCTGAATCCGATACTCGTGGAACAAACTGGATAAATTATGATTTGAGTTCATTTGAAAATGATTACGGAATTTTTGATTTCAGTGACACTTCTTTTGTTCTTTCTTTTGGTTCTCTGGGGGTATCTCCAATAACAATAATTGAGTCCGGAGATATCTCATCCTCCAAAGGATTAGTCCAAATTGACGATTCTGACGTGATGGATATCTTGGTAGAAAGTGATTATGTATTTCTTGCAATTGATTTTGATTCTTCTGATGATGATGTCGGAATGCTAACTGTTGCGAATGAACAATATACTCAGCCCGTTGTCTTTGACATCTTTTCTTTTGGATTAAAAAATGATCAAAGTATACAAAATGCTATTTATCGTTTTGAGCTTGAAGAGACTCGTGATGATTCTTCTGCTTTTAAAGGCACTTTTGAATATGCAATTGCCAATCAATTAAACATACTTGATCCAGATTTCATTCAAACACTTCGAGCCATTGACGATGAGGTAAAGATCATAGTCACAAATAGGCTAATTGATGATGACGGCGTATCCATATCTTACTCAGATCTTGATGGTGTAGGCGTGCCAACAATCACCTCTACAAAATCCGACATTGCTACAAATTCCGGAACAGTGTCAACTTCTTCTCCGACCTATCGATTTGGTCAACCTGTAACTGTTACTCTAAATGATCCTGATCTTAATTTGAAAAGCGATGTTGTTGAGATATACTCGATCATCCAAGATTCCAATTCCTCTAATCTTGACACTATAGGAAAAGACGGACAAATTCTGTTGGAAATCAAACTGAAGGACATTCGATACAAACGTTGCACAATTGACGGCGTTGAACATGGTGGATTAGGTGCGACAGGATTCACTCTTGTTGAAACTGGGCCTGGTACTGGAATCTTTGAGGGTGTGTTCAAAATGCCTTCAAAAATTTGCAACAAGTTTGGAACTGAACTGATTTCTCCTGCTGGTGGAAGCCTTGATGTCCGATACTATGATTCGCGAGATAGTTCTGGCAATTCTAACATTTACAGCTTATTGAAAAACAAATCTGTCTCAACTTTTGACAATGCTCCGAAACTAACTTCTTATGATGTCATCAAGCCAAATTTGGGAAAAACTAAAGAAATTATACTTTCTGGAAGTGTTGATAACCATAAAAGAGGCGTGCCATTGTCTGTGACCATAACCGCTCCTGATGGCAATTCTCAGAGTTTTGGAGCTGTTATTGCCAATAACGGAAATTACAAATCTATAATTTCAATCAATGAGGATTCTTTGATTGGAATATATCATATTGAGCTGACTCATCACAATTCACATGAAAGTGTGATCACATTCCAAGTTTCCAACCCTGAAATTCCTGATTGGATTAAAAACAATGTCAAAAACTGGTCTTATGATGATGATAAATCATCAGACTCTGAATTTATTGATGGAATTAATTATATGATTGATGAGGGGTTGCTAATCAGATCTAACACGCCTTTTTCTTTCTCTGAACAGATAATTCCTGATTGGATTAAAAACAATGCAAAATGGTGGTCAAATGATGATATTTCTGATGAAGATTTTGTTAAATCACTTCAATACTTGATTAAAAAGAATATTGTCAGAATCTGATTTCTGAAGTAGAAATTGATTGAAAATATAAATACTCTTAGTTCATGAAAACAATGAAAATGAAAGTAATGGGATTTTTGGCTTTTGCATTGTTATCTGTGTCGATTATGTCTTATGGAATTAGTGGCTCCGCTTTTGCTACAAGTGATCCTAATCCTGCTTTGCCCATATCTTCTGAATTAGAGAATTATTCTAGTGGTGCACTGGTAAAAGTCTCTGGCACCATACCTGATTATGATTCTTCATCTGGAAAAGGGCTTACTGTTGTTATTGTATCTCCTGACAACAATATTGTGGGGATTGATCAGTTAGTTCCAAAATCTGATGGTTCATTTGTCAAGAGCTTTGTTGCTGGTGGTCCTTTGTGGAAATTAAATGGAGATTATAAAGTTGAATTTCACTATGGTGCTGATTCATCAGAAGTGACCATTTCGTATACTGCTGGTGATGTGGTTTCAGAACCCACACCTGAGCCAGAACCAGAACCCACACCTGAGCCAGAACCAGAACCAGAACCCACACCTGAGCCAGAACCTGAGCCAGAACCAGAACCCACACCTGAGCCAGAACCAACGCCAGAACCAACATGTGGAGCTGGAACTGAATTAGTTGATGGAATTTGTCAGGTCATTAAGAATAATGAACCAGCAGACAATGGTGGTGGTGGCTGTCTAATTGCAACTGCCGCATATGGTACTGAACTTGCACCACAGGTCCAGTTCCTCAGAGAAATCAGGGATAATACAGTAATGAGTACATCTTCTGGTACAGCATTTATGACTGGGTTTAACCAATTGTACTATTCGTTCTCACCAACAATTGCAGATATGGAACGAGAAAATCCCATGTTCCAGCAGGCAGTTCGAGCATTCATCACTCCTATGGTTTCCACTCTGTCAATAATGACATTGGCTGATACCGGTTCAGAGGCAGAAGTCCTTGGACTTGGAATTTCAGTAATTGCATTGAACTTGGGAATGTATATTGCTGCCCCTGCACTAATCGGGTTTAAAATCAACAAACACCTCCAATCTAGAAAATAAACAGTTACTTTTCTAGTAGGTTATTATACTCAAACGCATGGTGAAACGTTATGAATGTTGAGTACGAGGAATTTGAATCGATAGAAGACTTTCTAATGTATATGGCGTCTGCTGCACCACCTATGAAAAACACTATGCCTATTAACTCTTACAAAGGATATGTTATGTCATTTATTCCACTCAGTCCTGCAACTGGAGAGACATACCTTATGCTTTATGCGAAGGGATCTCTAGATTCTGGAATCTATGAATTCGATGTTGCGTCCAAGTCTTTTAAGAAAGTTGAAAGTGTGGAGAGGGCAGATAAAATATACTTCATATCAATTTCGCCTAAACGTAACACCATTGCTGATGCTGCTATTGAAAAACTGTAAGACCTATTTTTGAATCCAATTTGTTGAATTTGCTTATCATTTCTGTCGATAATTTTTTCAAGATGTATTCGTTGTCTTCATATTATATTAAATATGATAATTGTGAAACATAATGGTTTAGATCAAACTTTCCGCAAAATTATACAATGAAATCACATTAATGTTAACTATAATTTTTTAGTTTGGATCTTAGGTGCAGACACTGATCTACTCCTTGCATATTTGTCAATAATTTCATCTGGGGTTCTACCATTAAACAAATCCTTGCACAATCCTCTGAGGTATCTCATAATTGCCCAAGTACCTGCTTTTAGAATTCCATACATGAACACTTTCATTGGTGGACCGTATGTTTTATTTCTAAGAATTATTGGTATGATGTCATTAATCACTCGTAAATTATTTTCCCAACATTTCCAAAATAGTGTGAATTGTGCCTCATTCAAGTTTCCAAAGTGCATTGAATTCTTTTCACTGAAATCTTGATACAACAAAGGCGCGACTAGTCCTCTGAAATCCATTTTTCTAAAGTCACTCATCATGTCTATGGTGAATTGAATATCATCTGGTGTTTCATCTGGCCAGCCTATGATGATTGTAGCAGCTGGGAACCAATGGTTGTCATTGAGAATTTTTGCACCTTCTCTTACCACACTGCCCCATTCTTCTGAGGAAAAAGGCTTGGTCTTTACACCCAGATGTTTTTTAACCATGTCTGGTGCGACCGTCTCAATTCCCAAATTCGTAGCGAGCCATCTGCCTGTTCTGTCTTGTTCATTTATGTGTGATATTTGCTGCATTAGAATCGGGTCTGCAGCAACGGCAGAAAATGTCATATGTGTCGTTCCAATGAAGTTTGCCCCTAGTCCCTTGAGACCTTTCCACAAGTCTACTATGGCATCTCTGTTTGGAATAAAGTCTCTATTATCACAACCATATAGTAGCATTTCATCCGAATGCAGCCAAATAGAATCAAATCCGTAGTCTAGATTTGTTTTTGCCTCATGCTGTAATCTGTCTAACGGCAAATCTTTCTTTGATCTTTTATTGACATCACAAAAGTCACAACCTCTTCCACATCCACGCATTGCTTCAATTAGTGAATTAATTGTAGGCCCTTCTATTACCGGGATATTTTCAAGATTTCTTACAAAACAATGCATTAGTTCTGGAGCATCGTTTTTTTCTAAATCTTGGAACAAGTCGACTGCAAGTTCATCAGCTTCACCTACGACCACAGTATCAATACCATGTATCTTCATTCTGTCTGATTTTGCAAGTTCCCATGCCCCATTGCCTCCTACGACCACCTTGAAATCATGTTTCTTTTTTAGCTGAATGATGCTTGCACACATCCTTTTGAATTTCATTGCCACATATGACAATTTTTCTGGAGACATTGTTGTTGTTACCGGTGCCATGCCGAGTGGATCCATAACATTAATTCCCACAACCTTAGTATCTGGCCCAATTGATTTTTCAAGCATTTCAGGATGTGCCATGAACACATCCTCTTTTTTGTATCCTCCTTGAATTAATGAACTCTCGATTCTTCTTAATCCTATTTGAGCAACTTTAACTTCTCCTGTGATTGGATCCGTTTCCACTGAAGGACAGAAGACCTTATCAAAAACCCATTCTGGAAGCACTTCATATGGTCCACAGGCGATAAATCCGTAAAGAAAATTTCCTCTGTAATTTGTCATTAAACTACGATCAGCAGTAAGTACAATGCGTTTGCCAGCCAATTACCAAACAACGTTTAGACATGTTATATATGATTTACGAGATTGTATATGTTGTAATCCTACTTGGAATAATTTTTTTTAATTGCTCTGTTGGCTATATTTGAAGCAATTCCCCCAGCCGCAATCCCGTTATCAATATTCACAACTGATAGTCCCAACGAACAACTCTGAAGCATTGATGCTAGTGCCGCAATACCTTTTTCTCCGTAACCGTACCCTATTGATGTCGGTACTCCTATGATCGGAATATCTACCAATGTGGAAACCAATGTGGCTAATGCACCTTCCATTCCAGCTACCACGATTATACAGTCTACATCATGATTAATCATTTCTTTCAAAACTGGAAAAATTCTCTGTATGCCTGCAACTCCTACGTCGTATCTTGTGATGCATTTGCAATTCATTGATTCACACATGAGTCTGGATTCTTCTGCAACTCCTATGTCTGATGTACCTCCTGTAATGATCCCGATTTTTCCTCCTTGAAATTTAATTGGTTTTTTGAACAGCAACAATGATGATGAATTTTTACCTGTCTTGATTTTGACCTTCAATCTTTTTGCATATGTGATGATTTTAGGATAATCCTCTTTTTTAATTCGTGAAATAATGATTGAATTTGTTTTTTCTAGAGTTTTTTTTGTAATTTTCTTTATTTCACTTAACTCCTTGGTTTCTGCAAAAACTACTTCGGGAATTCCCCTTCTTTTCCTCCTGTTGATGTCAATTTTGACAAAATCTTCTACTTCCTCAATTGAATACAGTGACAAAAGCTTTTTAGCACTGTTGACGGAAGTGTTTCCTTTTTTGACTGATTCTAATATTTCGTGAATTTCCAATATTGGATTTTATGTTATTGTCTAAAAAAAGGCTTAGATTTCAATTCCTGATATGGCACTTTTCACATTCTCGACTCCTTTGTCAAATGATTGTTTCTCTTCACCGTTTAGATCTAATTCAATTATTTTTTCCACTCCTTTCTTTCCAATGATTGCAGGAACCCCTATAGTAACGTCAGAATGACCATATTCTCCATCAAGATATGTTGCAACTGGAATCACTTGTTTTCTATCTCTCACGACTGATTCAACTATTGCAGAAATTGCATTTCCTGGCGCATGAACTGTGGCACCTTTTAGCTCAATTACTTTGGCTGCAACTTGTTTTGTATTTTGAACTAACTCATCTAATTTTTCCTTTGGAAGAAATGATGATAGTGGAATTCCTGAAACCGATGAAAATCTTGGCAATGGTAACATGTTTTCTCCATGTTCTCCAATGACGAGTGATCTAATAGAATCTCGTGAATGCCCTGTTGCCTCGTGGATAAATTGTCTAAATCTGGATAGATCTAACATTCCTCCCATACCGAACACTCTGCTTCTGTCAAATCCAGACACTTTGTACGTGATGTATGCCATTGGATCTAGTGGATTAGTAACTGGAATAATCATAGAATCATCTGCATATTTTTTAACATTTTCAACTACGCTTTTTACAATTGATGCATTAATTTTCAAAAGATCCATTCTTGTCATTCCTGGTTTTCGTCCAGAACCTGCAACTACCACCACAACGTTGGAACCCTTCATATCTGCAAAATCGTTGGAACCCTTCACTTCTACGTCAATTCCTTGTTCTGATAACATGTGATTGATGTCCATTGCTTCTCCTTGTGGGAGTCCTTTAGCTACATCCAGCAACAAAATTTGATCATCCAATCGTTTTAACGCAGAAAATAACGCTGCGTCTCCGCCTACTTTTCCTGAACCAATGATAGTTATCATGAAAACTTGCACTTATTTTAGATAATTAAATCTAATGGAAATCGTGATGTATTAGTCGAATTTATAAGCATTTTTTATGATTTTTAATCATGGTTCTGATCATTGATCCTCAAATTGCTGGCATCTCTGGAGATATGCTTCTTAGTTCGTTAATCGACCTGGGTGCTGACAAAAATAAGGTGTTGACAGGTATTTCTAAATCTGCAAAATTCCTTTCAAATTCAACCATTGAAAAAATTGATTTTGAACAAATCACAAAACATGGGATTAGGTCTTTTCAATTGATTCTGGAGGTTGAAGAGGGTGTTCATGAAAGAAAAGGTTCCGAAATCAAAAAGGCTATTTTTAATTCTGTCACTGAGATTGGATTGTCCCAAAAGGCAAAAACTTTTGCCGAATCTTGTATAGATACGTTGATTTCTTCAGAGTCTGCCATACATGGGATTTCTGACGAATCTGTTCATTTTCATGAAGCTTCTGGAATTGACACACTCGTGGATATAGTTGGGATATCCATTGCACTGGATGACTTGAAATTATTTGATGAGATGGTATTTTGCTTGCCTGTTTCTGTTGGAGGTGGATCAGTTACATTTTCACATGGTACGATGTCCAATCCTGCGGGAGCGATTCTTGAGATTTTTAAAAACTCAAATTTGATAATTAGAGGAAATAATGCTAATGAGGAGCTTACTACTCCTACTGGGGCATGTATTTTAGTAAATTTGGTACATGAGTCTGTAAAATTTTATCCTTTGATATCAATTGGCTCTGTTGGGTACGGGGCAGGTCAAAAAGACTTTGAACATTTTTCTAATGTTTTAAAAATTGTTAGAGGTGTTGCTAGTGACTTTGAAACTGATTCTGTTAAAGTACTTGAAACTAATGTGGATGATATTTCTGGTGAGGTGTTGGGAAATCTAATTGAGAAAATAATGGAAAAGAATGCATTGGATATTTCTATATGTCCTGGTATAACAAAGAAGGGTAGGCCAACAAATTGTATATCTGTTATTTGTTCTCACACTAGCATGAATGATATTCTTGATACTTTAGTATTGGAAACTGGGACCCTGGGAATTCGAATTTTTGACTCAAATCGGTTCATTGTTCCAAGGACCACACATTCTGTTGAACTCACTATACAAGGCTCACCCTTTCAAGTAAATTATAAAGAATTTTCTTTTAAAGATAAAGCTAGTTTTAAGATCGAGTTTGATGACTTGAAGAAAATATCTAATTCTTTGGATAAATCTATTAAGGAAACTGATGCTTTGTTGAGAAAAGAAATTGAACAATTGAGGAGTTATAATCATGACAAATTTTAGTGATCTTGTAAATTGGTTTGATGATAAGAATAGTGTGATGATAGCGCTTTCTGGAGGTGTTGACAGTGCTCTTGTTGCGTATGCGGCATTTCAAAAATTGGGGGATTCTGCTATTGCGGTCACTGCTGATTACAAAACTTTATCTGAAGAAGAACTTAGTACTGCAAAGCAGGTTTGCTCTGAGATTGGAATTCAACAACTTCTGTTAGATTATGATGAACTTGCAAATGAAGAGTTTGTAAAAAATGACTCAAATCGATGCTTTCATTGTAGAGTTGAATTGGGAGATCATCTAATAAAATTGGCCAAAGAATACAACGTTCAGGTAATTGTTGACGGTACAAATGTTGATGACTTGGGTGAATATCGACCTGGAATTGAGGCGTTAAGATGCTATGGTATACGTAGTCCTCTTTTGGATACGAATTTTTCAAAATCTAAAATCAGAGAAACTGCACAATCTGTGGGTTTATCAGTTTTTGACAGACCTTCAAACTCATGTTTGGCTTCCCGAATTCCTTGGGGACAAAGAGTGACTGCAGAAAAGCTAACCCGAATAGAACTTGGTGAAACTATAGTCAAGCAGCTTTCAAAAATCAGAAACGTCCGGGTTCGTGACATTGACGGATCCGCTAAAATTGAAGTGGACAAAAAAATGATTTCTACATTTGATGATTCTCTTTTGAAACAAGTAACTGAGAAATTAAAGATGATTGGTTTTACTGCTGTTTATCTTGATCAAGAAGGATATAAACCTGGAAAAATTAATGTGATTGTAGATTGATTTACCTGGATAATGCAGCTTCTACACAAATTCATGAAGACGTTCTCAATTCAATGTTGCCTTATCTGAAGCAACAGTATGGTAATCCGTCATCAATCCATAGATATGGCAGAATGGCCCGTAAAGCAATTGAGAAAGCCAGGAAACAAATTGCTGCCTTGATTAATGCAGATCCTTCTGAAATCTTAATCACTTCGGGGGGTACGGAATCTAACAACACTGTGATGGAAGGACTATCAGGAACAAGTAATGGTGACAAAATAATTACGTCTCTAATAGAACATGATGCCGTTTTGGAGCCTTGTAAGCGATTAACTCGAGATGGTCTTATTGTAGATTATCTTTCTGTTGATCGTTTTGGTCTGATAAGTGCATCTGATCTGAGAAGTCATTTGTCTGATGGCACTCTCCTTGTTTCCATAATGTTTGGAAATAATGAAGTTGGTACAATTCAAAAAATTTCTGAATTTGCTAAAATCTGTAATGCAAAAAACATTCCTTTTCATACTGATGCTGTTCAAGCAGTTGGCAAAGTTAAGATCGATGTGAAGGCATTGAATGTGGATTTTCTGTCCATTTCCTCTCACAAGCTTCATGGTCCAAAGGGGATAGGCGCACTATACATCAAAAATGGTTCTAATCTAGATCCTGTGATGTTAGGTGGTGGTCAGGAACGTGGTATGCGTTCTGGAACTGAAAATGTTGCTAATATAGTTGGATTTGGCAAGGCGTGTGAAATCGCACAAACTAATTTGATTGAAAATATGTCTTATGTAGAGAATCTTCGAGATCTTTTGATTGAAAAAATATTGCGTGAAATTCCTGAAGTCACTTTGAACGGTGATCCTCGATCCCGATTACCTCACAATGCACACTTCACATTTCTTGGAATCAATGGGGAAGATCTAATTATCAAACTTGATGAGTATGGTATTGCAGCTTCCACTGGTTCAGCTTGTTCTGTAAATACACAGAAAGCCTCTCATGTTTTACAAGCGATGGGTTTCTCACATGAACAAATAACTGGTTCTTTGAGGTTGACACTGGGAGTTTTTAATACTGTGGATGAGATTGAAAAAACAGTTGATTCCTTAAAAATCATAGTCAAAGAACTGAGATCGTTTTCTCCTTTCAAGGAAAAATACTCTTTCGGCGTTAAACACTAGCGCTGATTTGAAATCTGTTTCTAGTTAGTATGACAATACTTGTAATGCCTGCAATTAAGATCATCAAAGTGATCGTTCCAAATTCTGGAACGACGTACGTCCCAATGATTTCTATTTTGGAGTCTCCCTGTTCAAAATTCATTGTTATTATTCTGGACTCTGAGTGTATCGCTTTTTCTGTATAATCCACCTCGATACCGTCTATCAGGATAATGAAAGTATCATCTTTTCCATCTTGTTTTTCTGCACCTATGAATTCTCTTGGTAACTCTAATGTGATTATTCCTTCATCAGCAGACTCGATAAGTACTGTTAACCCAAAGATGTCTGAATTCACTTCCATGTCTTTAATCGTTGCCCCCTTTATGGTGTATTTTACATCAAATGTTCCGTGATCTCCTGCATCCACCTCGAAGTTGGTAGTTTTTTCTATTGTTGCCGTTTTGGGAGAATAAGCAAATTCTGATTCTGCAATGTTTCCTTCTCCATATGATACCCTGATTGTGTAGTTCCCTTGGGTTTGCCATAATGGACCTTCTGCAATAACCGTGTGGGAATAGCTTCCGTCTTGTGCAATGGTGATTTGTGCAATATCTATAAGATTGCCCTCTGAAAACAGCTGTAATGTTGCTGGTGTACTGCCTACAATGGTGGTTACGTGTCCTGAAATTACAATGGTGTCTCCTTCATCGTATATTTTATCATCTGTCTGAACTGAAATCAAGGATTCCTGGGCAAATGCTGTTCCTGTTGAAATTATTAATAGTACTGCAAGACTGTAAACTATTCTTGTACTCACAAATTTCTTTGTGCATATTTGTATATCTCCTTTACTATCAAAAATGAAAAAATGAAAAAGTTGTGTGATTTTAGTATCTTGGAATAATGCTAAGTCTTGATTTTGCAGATACTGCAATTATTGAGATAATTGCTACTGCTAGAATCATGGCTGCGATTGTACCAAACTCCGGAATCACATAGGTACCAATTATTTCAATTGTTTCAGCGCCTGCTGGGAACATTACTGTTACTTTGTTTGCAACAATTTCTACATCATCCCATTCTTCTCCGTCAACCAGTACCATGAAGATACCTTCTTGGGTTGTCTTTGATGGGGTAACTGTTAGTGTTCCATCATCTTCAGCGTTGATACTAATGACAATAGAATTATCATTAGTGTTGAGAGTTGCATCAGTTACCATTCCACCTGAAATACTAAATGGTATGCATTGATCATTTGCAGATAGATCATTTTCACCACATTGTTTAGTTGGTGTAGGTGTTGAGTAACTTGGTGTATATCCAACTCCACCAGTTAGTTCAACTAAGGCCTTGTTGCTTTTTTCAGCACTGCCATAGTTTACTTTAATGGTGTAGGTACCGTCGTATTTCCACATTGCACCTGCTGTGTTTAGTGTTGTCATAAAGCTGCCATCTTGAGCCACGGTGATTTGATCAACTGTGACGATGGAGTTCAATGGACTCACAACAGTCATTGTAACTGGAAATCCAGAAGCTACATTTGCTACTTGTCCTTCTACAATGATCATGTCATTGTGACCATATTCTGTTTTTTCTGTCCAAACAGATACTGGGATTGCATTCATCAGTGCTTCTGATGCCATCATTTTGGCATCTTCCATGGTGCAACCTACACATGCTGGTGAAGTAGATGTTTCTTCAGCATATGCTGATGTCATGGTTAATGTACTGACTGCAGTCAAAAAGGCTAGTAGTGCGAACGACGTACGGCTGTTCATCTTGTTGCGATTTGCATCTGTCTCTATTTATGTATATTTAAAAATAGAAAAAAGTTGTGAACTTAGTATCTTGGAATAATGCTAAGTCTTGATTTTGCAGATACTGCAATTATTGAGATAATTGCTACTGCTAGAATCATGGCTGCGATTGTACCAAACTCCGGAACTACGACACCATCTTTGATATCTACCTCTGTTGAAGCAGTATATTTTGAATCGTCATATTGTTGTACAGTTACGGTATACAGACCATCTTGTTTCCACAATGATCCTCCTACCATAATCTCGGCAGCAAATTCTCCATCAAGATTTGGTGATATTTGATCAACTGTCATCACATTTCCATTTGGTGCACTCACCGTTAATGTGATGTCTTGATTTACTCTATCCGTCATTCCTGTTACCTCAAACATTGTAGAACCATTTTCGACAATTATTGCATCGAGCATTAGTCCTGCATCCACTGTGACGGTGTTCTCATTAGTCTTGAAAATCCCTTCCATGTTTGATTCGCTTACAGAAGTTCTTTCAGTCATACTATTTGTCACTTCAACAAGAACACTCAGTGTGTACAAAGAATTTTTTCCTACACCTTGCATTGAAGTAATCTCATAAAATCCATTTTCAGTCCATGTTGGTCCTACTTTGAATTCTTTTACAAAATTTCCTTCACCGTCTGGTGATATTTGACCTACAGCCACTACGTTATTGCCGCTTGGGGATGTTACTCTGAATGTAACATCAGTGATGTTTGAAATTGTCTTACCTGTAACGGTAATTGTGTCTGATCCCTTGTCGGCTGCTGCTGTGATCATCATTCCTTGATTTTGTTGTGCAAAAGCATCTTGTTGAATTGAGGTCATTGAAATTAATGACAATGCCATAAATGCTATCGCCATTGATGTTGTAGAACGTTTAAAATTCATACTAGTTTCATCCAGTATTATTGCTATTTATGTATATTTAAAAATAGAAAAAAGTTGTGAACTTAGTATCTTGGAATAATGCTAAGTCTTGATTTTGCAGATACTGCAATTATTGAGATAATTGCTACTGCTAGAATCATGGCTGCGATTGTACCAAACTCCGGAATCACATAGGTACCAATTATTTCAATTGTTTCAGCGCCTGCTGGGAACGATATGGTGATTTTTCTGTCTGTTGATGATATCATTTCATCAAAGGATACTTCTTCTCCATCTATCAAGACGAAAAAGTCTTCATCTTCACCATTATTTGTTGCGTCCAATACAGATCTGGGAACTGTGAGTGTAATTGAACCATCGCTAGATGCATCAATTGATATGATGAGCGAATTTGCGTCAACATCGGGAATGACACCTACTATTTTTCCACCCGTAATCTCGTATCCTATCAAATCACTGGAACCTTGAATAGAGACTGTAGTGCCTGTAATCTTTGATGTTTCTACAGGTTTTGTTGGTGTAGTATTGTTATTGTTGTCTACCGATGTGTCAAATTCAAATGCGGTGATTGCTGAACGATTTTCTGTTCCATACTGAACGGTAATTGTATACGATCCTTCTGTTTTCATAAGGGCACCGCCAGCTGTTACTTCAGTACTGAATTTTTTGTCAGAACCAACTGTAATTTGTGCTATTGATACTAAATTTCCGTTAGGAGCTTTAACAATTACACTTACTGGGGTTTGTGAATACAGATCTCTTACTTCGCCAGTCACTAGAATTATCTCACCTTCTGAATATGATGACTTGTCTGTAGTGACAACAATCGAGCCTTGTACTTGTCCAAATGCTGGTGTCATGCCTATACTCGCAATAAACATCACAGATAGGGTGAACACCAATAGATGAGCTTTCATGAGTTTTACGCCCAAATTTATCCTATTTAAGGTTGAGAAAAAATTTGTTGACAAAATAGAAAAAAGACTGGTTTTTAACTGATTTCAGATTAGATATATATTAACCAGAAAGTAAATTTTTGACAGTTTGTGTGTATTATTTTCTTTTACATCTAATGTTGAGTGTCGGGGATCTGTAGATGGCAACTAAGAAGAATCAGGTTCTTGTACCTGATCATGTTTATGTTCCAAAACATGAAATAATTCCTAAACAAGAGGCTGAAGATGTTTTAAAAAAGTATAATTGTAAACCTACTGAGTTACCATTAATCTTTGTAAATGATCCTGCAATTCTGGGACTTGGAGTGAAACCAGGTGACATGATAAAGATCACTCGAAAAAGCTCAACTGCAGGTGAAAGTCTCTATTATAGATACGTGGTGGAAATCTAAATGGTACATCCTTCAATTAAGCGTTGGCCAGTTGTTCAAGATATTTTAAAACGTGAAGGAATTGCGCGTCAGCATCTCAATTCCTTTGATGAGTTTTTGGAGCGTGGACTTCAAAGTATAATCAATGAAGTTGGTCAGATTGAAATTGAAAATGCAGAATATCCTTATAAAATTCAATTAGGTAAAGTCAAGCTTCAACAACCACGAATGATGGAGCTAGATGGCTCTATCACCCATATTACTCCTGCAGAGGCAAGATTGAGAAATGTTTCTTACTCTGCACCTGTGATGATGGAGGCCAGTGTTATTGAAGACGGGAAAATACTAGAATCCAGGTTTGTACATATTGGAGATGTTCCAGTTATGGCAAAATCAAATGCTTGTATATTAAATAATTTCTCTACTCAAAAATTAATTGAACATGGTGAAGACCCAAGTGATCCCGGAGGTTATTTCATAATTAATGGTTCAGAACGAGTAATTGTGGGATTGGAAGATCTTTCGTACAACAAAATTATTGTTGATAGGGAGACTGTAGGTGGAAATATTGTTTTTAAAGCAAAAGTCTATTCGTCAATAGTTGGGTATCGTGCAAAATTAGAGCTTGTAATGAAAAATGATGGATTGATTGTTGCTAGAATTCCTGGTTCTCCTGTAGATATACCTGCTGTTACATTAATGAGAGCTCTGGGATTGGAATCTGACAGAGAAATTGCTTCTGTGGTTTCATTAGTAGATGATATTCAAGATGAGCTTGAGGGCTCATTTGAAAAAGCTGGTGATGTCCCAACATCTAAAGACGCTATCATCTATATCAGTAAAAGAATTGCTCCTGGAATGTTAGAGGAATTCCAGATTAAACGTGCTGAAACTTTACTTGATTGGGGTTTGTTGCCTCATTTAGGCAAACATCCTGAAAATAGAAAAGAAAAGGCACAATTTTTGGGTGAGGCAGCTTGCAAGTTATTGGAGTTAAAACTTGCCTGGATTTCTCCAGATGACAAGGATCATTATGGAAACAAAGTGATCAAATTTGCAGGACAAATGCTGGCAGATCTATTCAGAACTGCATTTAGAAACTTGGTGAGAGATATGAAATACCAATTAGAAAGATCTGGCCAAAAACGTGGAATCAATGCAGTTGCTGCAGCAATTCGTCCTGGAATTATTACTGATAAGTTAAACAATGCTATTGCAACTGGTAACTGGGGAAGAGGAAGAGTTGGGGTAACTCAATTACTTGACCGAACTAATTATCTTTCTACAATTAGTCATCTGAGAAGAATTCAATCGCCTCTTAGTAGGACTCAACCCAATTTCGAGGCCAGAGACTTACATGCTACTCACTTTGGAAGAATTTGTCCAAGTGAAACTCCTGAAGGTTCTAACTGTGGCTTGGTAAAGAATTTAGCTCTCTCTGGAATCATTTCTGTAAATGTTGCATCTGAAGAAATTATAGAAAAGCTTTATGATCTTGGTACAGTTCATTTCTTTGATGCTAAGGAAGACTTGAAAAAAGACGGTACACGAATATTTGTAGATGGACGTCTTATTGGATATTATAAAGATGGTGCTGAACTAGCTGAGTCTGTTAGGGATCTTAGAAGAAATTCAAAAATTCATCCTCATGTTGGAGTTTCATTCCATAAATCCGATATTGAGGGCTCTACAACAAGGTTGTATGTTAATTGTAATGCAGGTAGAGTATTGCGTCCATTGATTATAATTAAAGATAACAAGTCGTTGTTAACTTCTGAATTATTGGATAAAATTTCTAAGAAATTACTTTCCTGGACTGATCTTTTGAGAATGGGGATATTGGAAGTAATTGATGCCAATGAAGAAGAAAATTGCTATGTCACTTTGGATGAAAAAGATACAAAGAAACATACTCACTTGGAAGTATTCCCACCTGCAATTTTAGGCGCAGGAGCTTCTATAATTCCATATCCTGAACATAATCAATCTCCTAGAAATACATACGAGTCTGCAATGGCAAAGCAAAGTTTAGGATTTTCAACACCTATGATGAATACCAGTACATATGTGAGACAACATCTGATGCTTTATCCTCAAGTCCCAATAGTAAATACGAAAGCAATGAATCTTTTGGGGTTGGAAGATAGGCCTGCCGGACAAAATTGTATTGTTGCTGTATTGCCATTTGATGGTTACAATATTGAGGATGCGATTGTTCTTAGTAAAGCGTCTGTTGACAGAGGGTTGGGTAGAACATTCTTCTTTAGAATTTATGATGCTGAGGCAAAACAATATCCTGGTGGAATGCGTGACAGTTTTGAGATTCCAAATGCTGAAGACAACATAAGAGGTTACAAGGGGGAGCGCGCGTATAGATTACTTGAGGATGATGGAGTTGTTGCATCTGAGTCACCTGTTAAAGGTGGTGATATTTTGATTGGAAAAACTAGTCCTCCAAGATTTATGGAAGAGTATAGGGAATTCGAATCATCTGGACCATATAGAAGAGATACATCTATTGGTGTTAGACCTTCTGAAGCAGGTGTTATTGATACTGTAGTTATGACTCAATCAAATGAAGGTGGGAAAATGTATAAAATTAGAGCAAGAGACATGAGAGTTCCTGAAATTGGTGATAAGTTTGCATCACGACACGGACAAAAAGGTGTACTTGGAATTTTAGCTAAAGCCGAAGATTTGCCATATACTGCAGAAGGAATGTCTCCTGATGTATTGATCAATCCCCATGCATTTCCATCAAGAATGACAGTTGGAATGATGATGGAGTCTGTGTGTGGGAAAGCTGCAGCATTTCGTGGAAAACGATTTGACGGTTCAGCGTTTGTCGGAGAAAAAATGGATGAAGTTAAAGAAGTAATGGATGCACACAATTTCAAATATTCTGGTAAAGAAATTATGTATGATGGACGTACTGGAAAATCTTTCCCTGTTGACGTCTTTATTGGAGTTGTATATTATCAGAAACTTCATCATATGGTCGCAGATAAAATCCATGCAAGAGCTCGTGGACAAGTTCAGATGTTAACTAAACAGCCAACCGAAGGAAGAGCTCGAGGAGGTGGATTAAGGTTTGGTGAAATGGAGAGAGATTGCTTGATTGCATATGGAGCTTCTATGATTCTAAAAGATAGGTTGTTGGACGAATCTGATAAGTCTGACATATTCGTATGTGAAAGATGTGGATTAGTGGCTTATCATGATGTTAAACAGAGAAAATATGTATGTAGAGTTTGCGGTGACAAATCCAAGGTGTCATCTGTATCTGTTGCTTATGCGTTCAAATTACTTTTGCAGGAAATGCAAAGTCTTAATGTTGCTCCTCGTTTACTGATCAAGGAGAAGATCTAATGTCTGTTCAAGCAATCAAAGCAATTGATGGGATTCAATTTTCTATATGGTCTCCTACAGAAATTAGAAAATACTCTGTAGCAGAAATCACTGCTCCTGAAACATATGATGAAGATGGAATGCCTGTTCAGGGAGGTTTAATGGATGGTAGACTGGGGACGCTTGAACCTGGTCAAAAATGTCTAACCTGTGGAAATACTGCGGCGAGGTGTCCTGGACATTTCGGTCATATTGAACTTGCAGAACCAATTCTGCACATTGCATTTATTGATAATATTTACAAGCTATTGCAATCAACATGTCGTTCTTGTGCAAGACTCAAGGTTCCACAGGATGATCTAAATTCATTCCAAAAAATCAAAGACAAGCATGCTGCATATACTGCAATTTCTCAAAAAAGGATTCCTGAGCAAATCATAGAAAAAGCCAAGAAAGCTAAAGAATGTCCTCATTGTGGAAAAACACAGTACGAATTAGTTTTTACAAAACCTACAATTTTTGTTGAGAAAACTGAAATTGGAGAACATAGATTATTGCCAATTACAATTAGGGAAAGATTTTCACAAATTCTAGATGACGATCTAAGACTATTGTCGTATGATCCTGCAACTGCTAGACCTGAATGGTTTATTCTGCAGGCGTTGCCCGTCCCTCCTGTTACAGTCAGGCCTTCAATTATTCTTGAAACTGGAATTAGATCTGAAGATGATCTAACTCATAAAATGGTCGATATCATCAGGGTTAATCAAAGACTAAAGGAGAGTAAAGAAGCTGGAACTCCACCATTGATTGTTCAAGATTTGGTTGATTTACTGCAGTATCACTCAACAACCTATTTTGATAACGAGGTTTCTGGAATTCCACAGGCACATCATCGTTCTGGACGTCCTCTCAAAACTTTGACTCAAAGATTAAAAGGAAAAGAAGGGAGATTTAGAGGGTCATTATCTGGAAAAAGAGTTGATTTTTCAAGTAGAACTGTCATTTCACCTGATCCAAATTTGGATTTGTCTGAAGTAGGTGTACCTGAACAAATTGCAATGAAATTAACCATTCCTGAAATTGTCACTGAATGGAACATTGCTCGAATGAGAAAACTTGTAATCAATGGACCTGAAAAATTCCCTGGCGTTAATTATATCGTTAGACCTGATGGTGTAAAGATTAGATTAGATTTTGTAGAAGATCGTTCGATTATTGCTGAATCTCTTGAAATTGGATATTTGATTGAGAGGCATCTTGCAGATGGTGATATAGTGATGTTCAATAGACAACCTTCTCTTCACCAGATGTCTATCATGGCTCATTATGTGCGTGTACTTCCTGGTAAAACATTCAGATTACATCCTTCTGTATGTCCTCCTTACAATGCTGACTTTGATGGTGATGAAATGAATCTTCATGTTCCTCAAAGTGAGGAAGCCCGAGCCGAAGCAATTCTCTTAATGAGGGTTCAAGATCAGCTGATTTCACCAAGATATGGAGGTCCAATAATTGGAGCACTGAGAGACTTTGTAACTGGAGCATATCTTTTGACTAAAGATGACACTGTTTTGTCTATTCAAGAATTTTCAAATTATGCAATGCTTGGAGGATATGCTGATGTGCTTCCAAAACCTGGCACTAAAACAAAAGATGGTCCTGCTTATACTGGAAAACAATTGTTTTCTCTTTTCCTTCCAAAAGATTTCAATTACGTTCTTACATCAAAGTGGTCTAAAGGAACAAATGGTCCACAAAAAGACGTGGTAATTAAAAATGGAGAATTGATCAGTGGCGTAATTGACAAGACATCGATTGGTGCAGAAGAGCCTGAGAGTGTTTTACACCGGATTACAAAGGATTATGGGAATACAATAGGGAAAAATTTCCTAAACTCTATTTTGATCATGGTCAAGCAGTTTATCACTCATTATGGATTTAGCTATGGTTATGGTGACCTTGTTGTGCCTGAAAAGAATGTACAGCAGATTTTGGATGACATTCAAGAAACTTATGATGTTGTCTCAGATCTAACAAATCAATATGAAAAAGGTACTTTGAAACTTACAAGAGGTATGAAGGCTGAGGAAGCTCTTGAGGCATATATTGTAAACGAATTAGGTAAGGCAAGAGAAAAGGCAGGATCTACTGCCAATGAATCCCTTGATGATGGCAATGCTGGAAAAATCATGGCTACTACTGGTGCCAGAGGTTCAGCACTTAACGTAGGACAAATGGCCGGTGCATTAGGCCAACAGTCAAGAAGGGGTAATAGGATGAATGACGGATATAGTAATCGTGCATTAACGCATTATAGAGAACATGATAGCAATCCTGATGCACATGGTTTTGTAAAGTCTAATTATAGAACTGGTCTTACCACTCTTGAATTTTTCTTCCACGCTATGGGTGGCCGTGAAGGACTCGTAGATACTGCGGTAAGAACACAACAGAGTGGTTACATGCAACGTAGATTGATTAACGCATTAGAACATATCCGATTAGAATATGATGGAACTGTAAGAGATCCGCATGGGCATATTGTCCAATTTTTGTATGGTGAAGATGGAATCGATGTGCAAAAAAGCGATCACGGTGAAGCATTTAACAGTATAAGGTTGGCAGAGTCCCAAACAATGGTTGATTCTGGAAAGAAGGCTACCAAAGATGAGATTGATACTTTGACAAAGAAGTATACAAAGACATTCAATCCAAGGCTTACAACTTTAGTATCTGAAGCGTTGCAAAAGTCTGGTCTGAGTAAGGCCGGTGTGGAGTCAGTATGTAAGAAGGGACTTTTACTTTACAACAAAGCAAAAGTGGAACCTGGACAAGCAGTGGGGATAATTACTGCCCAGTCTATTGGAGAACCTGGAACTCAGATGACCTTAAGGACATTCCACTTTGCAGGAATTAAGGAAAGAAACGTCACTTTGGGGTTGCCAAGATTGATTGAATTGGTAGATGCAAGAAAAAAACCCGTAACGCCTACTATGGATATCTATCTTGATGAAGAATCAAAGAAGTCTAGAGAGAAGGCAATTGAAGTTGCAAGAAATGTGCTGCAAACTAAAGTAAGTGCATTGGTTGCTGATACTGAAACAGATTATTCTACAAACATCAAACTAATTCTTAGTTCTAATAGGCTTAGAGAAAGAGGATGTTCTATTGCTGAAGTAGAAGCCGCACTTTCATCAAACAAGAAATTCAAGATGGAAATCACTGGAGAATTAATTACTTTGAACTTGGTTGATGAGGCTGATACCGCAACTGCGATTGCAATCCGAAACAAGGTTCTTAATACTACTGTTAAAGGAGTTCCAGACATTGAGCGTGTAACGTTGGTTCAAAAGGAAGATGAATGGGTAATTCAAACAACTGGTTCTAACATAGCAAAATTGCTTGAAGTCAAGGGTATTGACAAAAGAAATGTTAGGACAAATAATGTGTTTGAAATTGCAGGAACTTTGGGTATTGAGGCTGCAAGAAATGCATTGATTAATGAGCTCAACCACACTTTAGGTGACCAAGGCCTGGAAGTTGATGATAGATATATTATGTTAGTTTCTGATTTAATGTGTTCTAGAGGTTACATGCAGCAGATTGGTAGACATGGTATTGCAGGTACCAAAGACAGTGTTCTTGCAAGGGCTGCATTTGAAATTACGGTGCCCACAATTGCACACGCTGCACTGGCTGGTGATGTTGAACAGCTCAAGGGTATTACTGAAAATGTGATTGTCGGTAGTAACATTCCAATTGGAAGTGGTACAGTTGATTTGTATATGCAAGTCAGCAAGAAAAAAAAGGAGTAAATTAGAATTAGGTGTTTGATATGGCTGATGAAATTTCTACATTGATGAACAATAGCAAAAACAAAATCGTTCTACTTAGGTTGAGGAACACCAAAACCGTTCAAGGGATTCTGAAAGACTTTGACATTCATATGAATTTGACCTTGGATGACGCAGAAGACATCTCTGATGAAAAATCTGTAAAACTTGGAAAAATCTTGTTACGTGGAGATAATGTATTATCTGTTTCTCTACCTGATGAGGATGACTAGAAGTTATTCGTTAAACATTAAATTAAATCTCTACTCATTTTAAGTATGTTTTATCTTTCATTTTTTTTACCTTTGTTGCTATTTTCAGCATATGGGGAATCTGCTCCAGTTTATGATGCACCGTACTCTCCGATTTTCACTGATAAGTCTGTTTATTCATGGACGGACAAAATCAAGATTACAATAGTTTCTCCTAGTTGGAATGCCGATAAATTTTCTATTGATTCGATAGGAAATCTGGATAGTCATCCAATCAAAGTATCAACATCCGAGCATTCGTTAAAATCATACAAGCTTACTGAAACTGATGTAAATTCGGGCATTTTCACAGGCGAAGTAATTCTGACAGGTTTCGCTCATGATGCTGATGGGGATGGGGATGTAGACACAATTCCTAAAACAACTGGCCACGGTCCTACCAATGGATTTTTAGAATCTGAACGAGATTCCGCAGTAACCATCTCATTTGAATTTGCAGATGGACTCGTATTGACGGAATCAGTTCCTGTAAGTTGGAATTTGGGAACGATTAGTTTCTCTAAAGATGTGTTCTTTTTAGATGAATCTGTAGTTGTTCGAGTAATTGATTTTGATATGAATCTGAATCCTGAAATGTTGGATGTAATTCCAATACATCTTTTTTCAAACTCTGATATTGCAGGAATTGAAGTCAATGCTGTTGAAACCTCTGAAAGTTCTGGTTCCTTTATCGCCACAATTTCCACATCTCAAAAATCACCTTCTAGCGGAAATAGATTGTATGTGCTTCCTGGTGATGAAATATTTGTCAAGTATGAAGATCATACATTGCCAAAACCGTTCTCACATAATGATCACTTGGAAATTAATTCTTTGGCAAAGGTAGATTCGTCAATTCCATATGTCGAAAGACTGTCAATCTTACAACCTACTTTTTCTGATGGTGTTGGGGATGGTTTGGAATTGATATCATCTGATTCCCAAATTCAAATTGTTGGGTCTGTCAAAAACAATCACGAGCTGAAACAAAAATTTGTCTATCTGTTTCAAGTGAAAACCCATGATAATTATGTTGAATCCATTTCGTGGATTCAAGGTGATCTTTTAAGTTATCAGGAGTTGGATGTATCTCGTTCTTGGATTCCAAAATTACCTGGAAAATATATTGTTGAAACATTTGTTTGGAATTCAATTGAAGATCCTAATGCATTATCAGATTGGACATCTGTTGTGGTGTCAGTTGAATGAAAAGTATAATTTGTTAGTGGCCGTTAAATAGAAAATTATGTTATCGCTTGTGTGTTAGGATATGTGCTAGGCTTTACCTTAGTGTTATCTGTATTCGTTCCAATATATTTTACAGATGCTTTTGCTGATTCATTCGTTGTACATTTTGAGGAACAACTTTTTGATGTTGGTGATTCTCTTACCATCTCGGGTGAAATTCTGGATGTAAGTATGCCTGTAATAGCAATGAGCATCTATGACCCTGATGGAAAAATAATGTCTGCAAATAACTTGGAAATTTCTCCTCAACAAACATTCTCAAAGACTATTGTCCTTGATTCTTCAATTTATGAAAAAGTTGGGGATTATGATGTAAAACTAGAATATGGACAGATTTCTAAAAACTACAGTTTTGTTATAGGTGACAAACTTGTTGAATCTGAAATAATTGATGAATTTGCTGATAAACCCTCAATTCTTCAAATTGATACTGATAAAAGACATTATTCTGATAATGAAATTATTGAAGTCCATGGTATAGTTTCAGAATTAGATTCTCCCTCTGTTTTGATTGGAATCTATGATCCTTTTGGAATGCCAGTTGGATTTTATTTTGGTATGATTGAAACTGATTTGACATTTAGCACAAGTTTTCTTGTAAAAGATGGCGTAAATTTTAGAGTAGATGGAACATACTCTGTAAAAGCTCATTATGCAGAGTATGAAATAATATCCTTCTTTGATTATTCTAAAGTTTCAAACATTGTTGTCAAGGACGATGTTGTCAAGGACGATGTTGTCAAGGACGATGTTGTCAAGGACGATGTTGTCAAGGACGATGTTGTCAAGGACGATGTTGTCAAGGACGATGTTGTCAAGGACGATGTTGTCAAGGACGATGTTGTCAAGGACGATGTTGTCAAGGACGATGTTGTCAAGGACGATGTTGTCAAGGACGATGTTGTCAAGGACGATGTTGTCAAGGACGATGTTGTCAAGGACGATGTTGTCAAGGACGATGTTGTCAAGGACGATGTTGTCAAGGACGATGTTGTCAAGGACGATGTTGTCAAGGACGATGTTGTCAAGGACGATGTTGTCAAGGACGATGTTGTCAAGGACGATGTTGTCAAGGACGATGTTGTCAAGGACGATGTTGTCAAGGACGATGTTGTCAAGGACGATGTTGTCAAGGACGATGTTGTCAAGGACGATGTTGTCAAGGACGATGTTGTCAAGGACGATGTTGTCAAGGACGATGTTGTCAAGGACGATGTTGTCAAGGACGATGTTGTCAAGGACGATGTTGTCAAGGACGATGTTGTCAAGGACGATGTTGTCAAGGACGATGTTGTCAAGGACGATGTTGTCAAGGACGATGTTGTCAAGGACGATGTTGTCAAGGACGATGTTGTCAAGGACGATGTTGTCAAGGACGATGTTGTCAAGGACGATGTTGTCAAGGACGATGTTGTCAAGGACGATGTTGTCAAGGACGATGTTGTCAAGGACGATGTTGTCAAGGACGATGTTGTCAAGGACGATGTTGTCAAGGACGATGTTGTCAAGGACGATGTTGTCAAGGACGATGTTGTCAAGGACGATGTTGTCAAGGACGATGTTGTCAAGGACGATGTTGTCAAACCAACAAATAACGAAAATCCAAAATTGGATAATTTGTCTATTGAAGATTTGGAATTTGGAAAATCTCTAAATCAAATCAATCTGAAATGTGATTCAGGACTTTTCACTGATATTGTTTCCTATTCTGATGGGATGGGTCCAGCTTTGTATCGTCTATGTGAGTTTGATAGTGCGCTGAATTTCTTTGATGAAATATTGGTTGATAACCCTGATGATATCAAAACACTTGTTAACAAAGGTTCAACATTGGGAAAATTAGGTTATTTTTATGAGGCTCTAGTTTATTATGATTATGCGATTGCTATAGATCCAAATTTTTTACCTGCTAAAAATAATAAAGCTAATGTTCTTGCAACTTTAAGAGATCTTGATTCTGCTATTTTGTTATATGATGAAATTTTAATGCAGGAGCCTGATAACAAAACCGTTCAAACAAACTTTGTAATTGCACAATCGCTAATGGATGAAATTTATTCTAAACCCTCTTCTTCAATTGCCACTGATACAAGCAAACTTGTATCTGACGAGATCATGATTGATAATTTTGAAAAACAGAAACCAAGTAATTTTCTTGATGAAGTGTCTGTGGTATTTTCAACTTTGGGATCGTTATTCAATTTTCTAAACTAGTTTGTTATTGCTATAAATCATCTTTTTCAATAAACCTATAAGGCCCTGTCAAGACGATCGACTTAAGGTAAACACATGAGCAAGATACTTGAAAAATCATTAAAAGATGCCCGCAAAGAGGATAATCTTACTATGGGTGCTAAACAAGTTTTAATCTCTGTAAAGAATTCCAAGCTGATTATCTTGTCTCAATCTATCAAAAAAGAGATGTTTGAGAAAATTGAATTCGACGCAAAAAAAGAAAAAATACCATTGGTAAACTTTCAAGGAACCTCAGTCGCGTTAGGTAGATTATGCGGCTTACAATTTAGAATTTCAACTATTTCATTTACATCCATTGATGATGCAAGCATCAAATCAATTTTGAAAGATACTGAGGTTGAGAAAAAAAATGATTGATGGTTATTTGTTTAATGAAAGTTTAAATGAGACATTTTTTGTCGGAGATAAATAGGAATTCTAATGGCACAATCTATCAAACTTACAACTGATCAAATGCGTATGATGTCTTTGTTTCAGAATGTGACTGGTGCAACTGCTCGTGATTGTGTTGAAGATGAGAAACAAGATAGAGTAATTTTTGTGGTCAATACTGGTAAAATGGGACTTGCAATAGGTAAGGGTGGTGTTCATATAAAATCTCTCCAGAATATTGTTAAGAGAAATGTGGAATTGGTAGAGTTTGATGATGATCCTGCAAAATTTTTGACTAATTTACTAAATTCTAAACTTATTTCTGAAGTAAAAATAAATAAACGAGCAGACGGTACAAAGCAGGCAATCATTATGGTAGATCCAAGAAAGAAAGGAATTGTTGTTGGTCGTGAAGGTAGAAATGCTGAGAAAGCTAGATTGCTCGCGAAACGATATTTTGATATTGGTAGTGTGTTGATAAATAGTCCTGAACGTGCAACTTTGGAGCTGTGAGATATGAGAAAGTCACCTCTTGGATTATTTGCTGGCCGAGTTCTTACAAACAAGAAGAAGAAACAAAGATGGGCGATCTCGACATTTAAAAGACGAAAATTGGGTATTGATAAAAAATCTGATCCTTTAGGTGGTGCTCCACAGGCACGTGGTATTGTGTTAGAAAAGGTCGGTATTGCTGCAAAACAACCAAACTCTGCTATTAGAAAATGTGTGAGAGTGCAATTGATTAAAAATGGAAAAACAGTTACTGCGTTTTTGCCTAGAGACGGTGCCATGAACTTTATTGATGAACACGACGAGGTTCACATTCAAGGTATGGGTGCAACTCAAGGAGGTGCAATGGGTGATATTCCAGGAGTTCGATTCAAGGTTTTCAAAGTAAATGGCACTGCATTACATGAATTGGTTATTGGAAAGAAGGAGAAACCAAGGAGATAGTGAAATGGCTCAGACAAAGAATCTTTTGCTCTTTAGAAAATGGGATTTATCTGATATTGAAGTAAAAGATCCTGGTCTAAAGACTGCTATTTCTTTAAGAAAACAAATTTTACCTTACACTTATGGACGTTCAGCTTTAAAACGATTCAATAAGGCTGATGTGAATATTGTTGAGAGACTAATCAACAAAACAATGCATTTTGGAAAAAAATATGCAAAGAACACTGGTAGAATGACTGGTAAGAAAACTAAATTGCTCAACACCGTAAAAACCGCTTTTGATATTATTGCGTTAAAAACTGGTCAGAATCCTGTTGAAGTCTTGGTTAGGGCAATTGAATTCTCTGCTCCAAATGAGGATACAACTAGAATTGTTTATGGTGGCACTGTATATCACGTCTCAGTTGATGTTGCTCCTATACGTAGAGTTGATCTGGCTTTGAAGTTTATCTCTGATGCAATCAAAGAAGCTACATTTTCTAATCCCAAGCCAATTGAAGAACACATGGCCGAACAACTCATGCTTGCAGCATCAAATGATTCTAGTGCTCCATCTGTCAAGAAAAAACACGAATTGGAACGCATAGCGCAAGCGTCAAGATAGATAGATAATTTATTTAACAAGTAGCCCGAGGCAGATTCGAACTGCCGTCTCCGCCTATCCACTCTTGAGATCCAGAGGGCAGAATCCTTGATCTAAATTTGAATTATTTGACCGCTAGACTATCGGGCTACCGAATTGAGTCTGTGTGTTTTGGAATATATTCATTTGCCGTTGTCATCTGATTCTGACCTCGTGAATTGCAGTTGCGTAATCACACACCGCTTTTAATCTCATATATGGAATAAGCTTGAAATGAATCGAATAGATGTTCTTTTCTTTCAGTATAATTCCTTTTTGCATGAGTGAAACCAGCCCTCTGGACGGAACCGTTATCGTCACATTTTTCTCCCTGCATACCTGCTCTCGTTTTTCTTGAAACTGCTTTAATGAAAATGCTACGTCGTTAATCTCCAATATCAAAGGCCAAATGATCTCGCTCCATACGAATCTTCTGTTCTCTGTTGCTGATGCATACTTCCCCTTACCGCTCAACATTAATAACATCTGCAAAAGATGTTATAACTTAAGAGTTGTCTCAAAAAGAAATTCAAGAATCGTTGGATTTGTTGGAAAAAGATTGGGACTTTGATCCGATATTAAAAAAATTTGTACTGGGAAAAATTACCGACGTGTCTGACTTTGCAATCAAGGTAAAGGATGTGGTTTTTCACGTACCCTATCTCAATTCTGAAAAAAAATTCATCTTGTGGAAATGTTTCTGGCCTGACTGTCACAATTGTTGTGACAGGCAAGGCAGGCTTCCGCTCACCTCCGATGATTTGATTACAATTGGAAAGGGTCTGAAATACAAAAGCACCTCGGACTTTATCAAAAAAGAAACGCTTACTGTGACCTATGAGGAACCCGGTCCATCGGGACAGATGACTACAATGACAACCATCAATCTTAAGAGAAAAGTAGATGAAACCGAAGCCGAAGATGGAACCCACATCTCATGTAGGTTCCTAGACGATGAGGGTGGATGCAGTATGCATCCTGACAGGCCCGGCGTGTGTTACCTGTATCCGTTTGCAAGCTGGCTTGAAAACGAAAAGGGTATTGCACGAGTCCATGCAACTTATCAGTTCACTGGGGATTGTCCTGGATTTTACCTTGCAGATAACCTAGATCAGATGAAGGATGAGCTCAAGGCGTATTCCACCACCATCTATGATTACAATATGGCATCAAACCGTACGAATCGGGAATCTTACAGCTCTGTAAGTTTCAATTAGTCCAACTAGGCTTTTGCCACTTTAAGCAAGTCTGCAATCTTGATGTTCATTCCAAATCGATCCTCGTGTTTTTTCATGTACAGGAAAATTGACATAAAGTCCGGTAGTGCTTTCAAGAAGCTGAAATCCTTGTGAATTTTTGCTCTGACGAAATTAAACACCTTTGCGTAAACCTTGTAATGTTTTTCTATGGCCTTTTCATATGCCTTAAAGTCATGCATGTTTTCCAGGAAAATCTCCACACATTGCATGGATGGAATAATCCCTTCGCCCAGCAAAGCATATACTGTCCCAATCGATTCTCCTACCCCTACCACTTTACCTGAATAGTATGGTTTGCATCTGTCGGGAGTTGCTAATCTAATTGGTCGTCCCTTGGTGGCAACAATTTTTCCGCCATGTTTTTCCAAAAATGCATCAGTTGCCTTTATGTGATTCTTGTTATAATCACCCGCACCAATATGTGCAAAGTTGTCCCCTAGCGGGAAATACCAAAAGTAGCCTGACATTCCGGGAAATGGTTCTATGTAGAAGTCATCATATGGCACGCCATTCTCATATTCCACCTTGTATTCGTACGTTGGTAAAAAGAAGTCCTCTTTCATTTTTGGTAGATACACTCTATGAAATCCTGTACAGTCCACAATCATGTCGTATTCTTTTTCTAACTCTTCTATGCTTGGAGGTGGTCCGTAAATTATTTTACAATCTTTAATGAAATCTTTGATTAGTCCAAGTTTGTTGTATGTACATAATCCTTTCAGACCAATATCAAATTTTACATCATCATTCATCTTGACATGCATGTTCTTACCGTCATGAATCAAAAAGTCGTCAAAGTTTCTGCCTGTCTTTTTGCAGAATCCGTCTAGTACTGATTTTATAGTTCCCCAAGCACAGATTGAGTCATGTCTGTCTTCAGTCATTCTTTCGTATCCCACGGCCTCATGTTCTGTGTTCTTCAGTCTGGCCATGAGATAAGATCCTGCTACGCCCATTCCCATCACTGCAATCTTCAAGATGACTGGGATTTCGTTATGCCTAATAAAAATACTGTCTGGAAATAGTACTGGTGACAAATTCTATGGTGAGTTCTTCTAGTAGGAAAAAGTAGTGCCCCTTAAATATCAAAATCGTGTAGTTTAGATAGAAAGGTGGTTTGTCGTATGAATGCAATCGTTTCAGGCCTTAAGACCCTCGCTGTCATCAAGAAATAACCATTTCTGATCTTAAGCGAAAGAGATGTCATCAGTCCTCCGGGGATTGATCTTAAACTCTGTCCTTTCTGTTTTCCTTAATTTTACATCTGGTTAAATTTTAAAACTTAATTTATAATCCATATTTTTAATCAAGTCTTAAAGCATAAAACATGTTAACAAATTTGCATGCTATTAATTCGAAAAGTATCTGATCACATGATCATTAGAGATATTCGAATTAAAATTTTCAATGAAGAATTGGGATTGTCAAACAGTGACATATTTGATGATGATGACAAGAAGTTAGATCAGTTTTTGATTATCTATGATGGTATCAGTATAGGTTCTTTTAGGCTGAGAGATGTGGGTAACTCTTTTAAGATTGAGAGGATGGGGATTTTATCAAAATATCGATCTAAGGGATTTGGGAAATTATCTTTGGATGAAATTAAATCACATTCCAAGATGGTAAATAAATCTAAAATCATACTTGATTCCATTTATGATGTGAGAAATTTTTATGCAAAATTTGGATTCATTGAGTTCGGTGATGTCTACTATAAGGTGGGAATACCTCATGTGAAAATGTATTTTGATGTGTAGATTACATGTTGGAATTGTTGGCATAAGTCAAGATGGGTCATTCTAGATTATGATCAAGTCTGAAAAATCTAATTGGTTCAGATAAAACTCTCTATTCGATCAAGATTGCTGGCTTGAATGGTCTTGCATGTCTAGCCTTTCCTTTAGGATCATAAATATCTGAATCATTTTCTGAATATATTGTAACATCAACACCAAACTCTTTCTTTCCAATACTTGCCAACTCTGATCTGAGGAATTCTTTCTCATCAAATGAATCGGATCCTAGCTTCATAGACTTGATTTCCTCAGACTCTGAATGCAAATCTTTGATTATTTTTTGTATGTAGTTGGGCATCTTTTTGGCATCTGTAGTTTCTGGATCTGCAATCAATTCTTTCATTACAACTCCCATGTTATTCTGACCGCCTACCATTATGCTCAACACCTTGCGATAAACTTTTGATTTCATACTGTCCGAATTAACATAGATTACAATTTTCTGTGGAGTGATTTTTGTAACTTTGAGAATATTTGTGATGTCATCCATTGTTGATTTTAGCAATTCTTCGGATTGGATTGCAGTCGCATCAACTTTGTCTTTGGAATGTTTGGGCCATGCAGATTTTGATACTAGGTTATCATTTCCTAGATTTTTCCACATTTCCTCAGCTATGTGTGGTGCAAATGGTGATAACATTGCAACACGAACTGAATTAATTTGGTGGAGTATTCCTGAAACATCTTTTCTGTTCTTAGCTTGTACTCTTTTAGTATACCAGCTCAAGTCAGATTCAAACGTGAATAAAATATCATGTAGCGCTTCGCGCAATCTCATTTTCTCAACTGCCTCTGTGATCTGTGCAATCTTGTTCTGGGTTTTGGATAGAATCCATCTGTCTTCAGCCTGCAATTCTGAAATGTCATTGTTTTTGAGCATGGAGCACTCTTTCAAAAGGGATTCTAGCTTGTTTTGAATGCCGTATACTGACTCCATGTTAAAATCTGCATCCTGTAGAAGTTCAGCTGATGAAATTATTGCCAATCTGATTGGGTCTGCACCGTGCTCTCTGATTGCGGTTCTCAGTGGGATGATGTTTCCCATGCTCTTGCTCATCTTGGCTCCGTCCATCATTACCGAACCGTTGACTACAATTTCTTGCGGCCATAACTTTTTGTCAAATATGCCAACGTGGTTTAGCACAAAAAATGACAGGTGGTTCTGAACCAGGTCTCTGCCAGAATGTCTTGAGTCAACCGGATAGAAGTATTTGAATTCCTTTTTCATCGTGTCAATCATATCCTCTGAAAGCTTTGACGTACTTGCAGCTAGTGCAATGTCTCCCTTGTCAAGCAAAACGTAATCAAAGAATTCTCGTGTGAGGTTTTCGGGCAAGACCGTTCCGTCGTTAACGAATCTGGAAATTGTATAGTATGCCATGTATATCACGGAATCCGACAGGCTCTCCACAATCCAGTCCTTGTCCCACGGAAGCTTGGTTCCGAGTCCTTGCTGTCTTGCGCAAGCTCGTTCATGCAGCCAGTCAATCACCTCTTTGAATTCCGTTCTGATGTTGTTCGGCAAAACATTCATCTCGTCAAAACAGTTACGAGCTAGATCTTTCCATTCTTCATCTCCGTAATTCAAAAACCACTGATTATTCAATACTTTAACAACACATTCTGCCCCGCAACGACAATGTACTGGAGCATTTTCAAGTACTGGGAATTTTTCCAGATGATTGTTCTCTTCTAACCATGCTCTTACCTTGTCTCGTCCAAACTGGACCTTTTCATTATCGAATATGTCACACTTCTCATTTAGCTTTCCGTCATTGAATTCTTTTAGATACAGTTCTTTTGTGGCCTCTTCTAATTTCTCATCTGATTGATTAGATACTCCCAACTTCTCACAAATTTCTCTTGCAGGAAATTCACCATACCCTTCGGTGATAATTATTGGAACAGGCTCAATTTTGATTGCCAATGCATGATTTTTCGCCTTCAAGTCCATTAATGCCTGGTAATCCTTTGGCGCGTGAGCAGGTACTGACATTACAAGGCCCGTGCCCATTCCAGGCTCTACAAATTCTGCAGGTAATATCGGGATTTCTTGCCCGTTGAAATTTTTGGCATATTTTCCAATGATTTCACTTCCTGAAATGTCTCCGACAATTTTGACTTTCTTTTCAAAGAACTCTATCTTCCTTGTGCATTCTTCGGACACTATCCACGTTTCATTGTTAACTGCCACCTTTTTGTAAATTGTATTTGGATTGACCCACAGGTTTGTAACTCCAAAAATTGTCTCGGGTCTTAGCGTTGTAACTGGAAAAATAAGTTCATCAAACGAAAACTTGACCAGGAAATTCTTGTCATCAATTTTTGGTTCAACGTCTCCCATTGTATCGTGCTGTGATACTGGATTCTGATCAGCAGGACACCATCCCACGGGATGACTCCCTTGGATGATTCTTCCATTTTCTTTCAGTGTCGTAATCTGCCACTCGATAAACTTTTGATAGCCTGGAACTATCGTTGTAAACTCTCTTCTCCAGTCTATGGAGTATCCCATCTCTATCATTCCTGACTTTATTTCCTCGTGGAAATAGTCTGCAATCTTTATTGGCTCGACAAATGTCTTGATGTCTTCTTCTGAAACGTGATAGACGTTTCTCAGTCCATCCAGGATTTCCTTTTCTCCCGCTTGAATTCTCCTTGCCATGCCAAGCACCGGTGTACCCGTATAGTGAAATCCCATTGGAAACAACACGTTGTATCCCCTCATTCTGTAAAACCTTGAATGCACGTCAGCCAGCGTGTATGTCCTGCCATGTCCTATATGCTGCGGGGAGTTTGGATACGGATATGCAACGGTGATGAATTTTTTTGGCTTCTCGTTTGGATTCGTCTCAAAGTCATTTGACTCGTTCCACCTGTTTCGCCACTTACTTTCAATCTCGTTCCAGTTAATCGTCATAATGTCATCATCATCATCCAAAAATCATTGATTTTGCCTTGGCTATTGCCTCGTCTTTTTTAGATGTGTCTTTTCCTCCTCCCTGGGCAAATTTTGCATCTCCTCCTCCCGAACCTCCGAGTATTGAGGCAATTTCCCTGGCTACCTCGCCTGAATTCACGCCTGATTCTCCTCCTGCGTGCACCATTATTCTTACGGTGGGTCCTGATTCAAATATCCCACAAAAGGCAGCTTTTGGATCCTTTCCAACGAGTTTCTTGCCAAAGTTCTGATGGAAATAGTCATCGTAATTTTTACTTGAAGAAAAGCAGATTTTCTTGTCAACTGTAATCTCATCCAGCTTGCCTGATTCTCCTCCGAGTATCCTTTCAAGCAGTATGGGGATCATTTCTTTTGCTTTAAGCTTATTTTCTTCTCGTTGCTTTTCCAATGCTTGTTTTGCGATGTTGTCTCGTTCCTGTTTCTTTGATTCTTCTTCTTGATCTTTGATGTATTGAAATGCAGTGGGGCCTGAGACAAACTCTATGCGAATAACCCCGTCTTGAATTCTTTTGGTCTTTGTGATCTTGATTAGTTCGATGTCTCCTGTTTTCTTGACGTGTGTTCCTCCGCATGCTTCAACGTCCTGGTTCTCAATTGATACAATTCTGACTGACTTTACCGGGACCACTCCCCCCTGGTAAATTCTGAATCCGTACTTTTGTTCCGCAGTTCCCCTGTCATAGTAATCGATGTTTACCTGAAGATCTTTCTTTATCATGTCATTTGCCGCATCTTCAATCTGTCTTACTTGCTCGTCGTTCAATGATGAATGATGTGTAATGTCCAGTCTGGCATGATCATCGTCTTTGAATGCGGAATGTTGCCACACCCATGAACCCAGTACCCCTCTTGATGATGCGTTAATGATGTGGGTACTGGTATGGTTTTTGGTAATGTTAGCACGGCGTGTCTCATCCACCTTGCACGATACTGTATCTCCTTCCTTTGGCACTCCTCCTTCCAGCTGATGAACGATGATGTTAGCATGCTTGTCTACGTTGATCACGTTGAATCCTGCTATCGTCCCCAAGTCCGGTTCCTGTCCTCCTCCTCTGGCATAAAACGAGGTCCTGTTCAATACCACCTGGTCATCAAACACCTTGATCACCCTAGCCTCAAATTCCATAGGATCCTCTTTGTAAAATAGGGTCTCAGTTTCAGAAAGTTCTTCTAGAGGAAGATTTGCTATCACCTTTTTCTTTTCGGATTGGTGCAGATCTGACAGCTTTGAATAAAATGATGACGGGATTTCAGAAATCGCATCCACTTCCCTGAGATATTCTGGCGTGATGCCGTCTGATTCGTACAGCGTAATCAGTTCGTCCACGCTTGGAACTCCCTTCTCGCGAATCTTTTCCGCTTTTTTCTTCATGTGAACTTTGGATTCCTCGTATCTTGCTGATTCAAGTCTTAGGATTTTCTTTACGTCCTCTCTTTTCTCATCTAGTTCAGGATACGTCTCTTTGAGATAGTCAATATGAGAATCAATCAGCTCGTCAACGTCCAATTTTAGATTCAGGCGATTCATTGTACCGCTGATTCTTCGCAGCATCATTCTGAGATTGTATCCTCCTCCAACATTGCTTGGTAGTGCTCCGTCGGTTATTGCAAAGATCAGCGTCCTGAGGTGATCAGCAATTAGATACATTCCTTCAAGCGGAGTAATCATTTTGTTTAGCTGATCATCTGTAATTCCTGCATTCTTTATCGCAAAGCGTCTTACCTCGTTTAGGTCATCGAAATGATCAATCTCTTTTGCAATCTCTGTAAAGTATTTTCTTAAAATGGTTGAATCAGAATCAATGCCAATTTTTTCAAATAATATTTGATTGACCGGACCAAAACAGCAATCGTATGCAGTTGGAGTTCCTGTCGTAACCCATGCGAATCTCTCCAGTCCTGCACCCATGTCTATTACTCGCTGATCAAGTGTAGTATGCTGTCCAAGTTCTCCTTGAAATTCTGTAAATACCGCATTTCCAAGCTCCAGTCCCCTTACGAAATATTCTAGTGATGGACCAAAAGAGCCTCCTCCAGCCCAGACATCTTCCACGAATACCACTTCCTCTTTTTTGATTCCAAATTGATTCGTTAGCAGTCTGAAATCCAAATCCACACATTCATCTTTCCAGTAGCCTCCCAGGTCGGGAACGCTGTGCTGTCCTATCATGCAGAAGCTTGAAAAATGTCTGCCTGTAACTCCAACGTTTTCTAAATCCTTAAAACGCAAACATGTCTGTGGAACTACGAGAGGGTTGGCGGGAAATTCAAACACCACCTTGGATCCCATTACTCTTTGAAAGTCGACAATTGATGCGATTGTAAAGTATAGGTCGTCTCGCCATCTGCATACTACGGGATATCTGCTTACTGACTTGTGATTATTTTTTACAAAAAATTCCTCCACTTGCTTCCATGCTTGCGTATAGTCAAATCTCTTAGTTGTTGGCGGCTCTCCTATGAACGAGTAAGTGTCGTCTCCGTCATCTGGACATAGGTTTCTTGCTGCATTCAGAGTCCAAAAGAACCTTCCACATTTTGTACAGGCTTTTCTGATAAATCCCTGTTCTTGGAAGAGTTTGACATTGTAGTACTTGTCGGGATCTGATGAAAATTCTCTCAGGATCTCTTTTTTATTCAACGATGGGGCTGCTCTAGTCCGATATTAAGAATTGTCGATTATCTGTCTCAGTTTACGTGGCATTTTTTTCTTAATTTTTTGATTCTGAAAAAATTAGCAACAATAATGAACGTTGATTGTATTCAAAGATGATTTCAAAGTGATATCTTTGATATTGTCTTGAATGTGGCAAGAAATGATACATTAAATACAATCCATTATGCAGTCTATTCATGTTTGGGCAAAAACCAAAGTTGAAAGAAGGAACTCCTGTCTTCTCCATCAAAAAGAATGGCGAATCTAATGACTTTATTTTTGGTATCGTTACTGGTGTGGATGGAAGAAAAGTCGGAGTTAACGGGGTAATTGTCAATCCTGTTGGTCTGAAAAACAAGATTGCCCAAGGAAAGACCGGGGAGCGTTCACAGGAAATACTTGATCATCCTACTCCTGACAATGTCGTGTTGGCCTTGGTGTATAGGGTTGAGCACGAGAATTTTGCCGAAGTTCTGGATCTTGATGTTGACAAGTGTGATATTCTTCCTCCAAAAATTTATGCAATGCTTGATGGTTGGATTCGGGAATCCTTGCCAGAATTCATCAATACGGTTCTATCATTGCCTCCTGGTTCTGAAAGGGATGAGGCAAAGCGAGTCTTGAAAAATAGAATGGATACATTGACTGATCCAACTTTGAAACGAACACTGTATGCTGTTTGCAGAAGTCTCAAAATCCTGAACTGATTTTTAGTACTTGACTTCTCCATAGTTTTATATTATGCCCTAAGAAAATCTCGACATAATGGAATATGTTTACGCTGCTTTACTTCTTCACAAGCTAGACAAAGAAGTTAACGAGGCTAACCTCAGTTCAGTTGTTAAGGCATCTGGTGCTGAAGTTAACGAAGCCCAAGTTAAATCTCTAGTTGCAGCCTTGGCCGATGTTAATATCGACGAGGCAGTTAAAGCCGCACCTGTAGCAGTTGCAGCAGCCGCAGCCGCACCAGCAGATGCAGCAGCCGGTGGCGAAGAAAAGAAAGAGGAAAAGAAAGAAGAACCTAAAAATGAAGAAGCAGCCATGGAAGGACTGTCTTCACTATTTGGTTAGAAATTTTTTTCAATCTATTTTTGATTCTTATTTTTGTTAATCCTCTCAGTTCTGCTGATCTTTGTCTGTGATGATTATTTCTAATTTGGATTTTCTCTAAATTCATCATTACTCGTTCTCTGAATGTGTCTTATGAGAGATTTTTGTATAGTAAGTTACAAATTTTCTCTAAATATTGATTTCAAAGATGTTAAGTTGATTTGGCTTTGTACATGTTCTGTTCTTTTTTGATTTGTATGGCTATTGCTTAAGATGTTGTTGGCATTGTAACCATGCGGTATGTTGTGTTGAAAGAAAAAAAATTGTTCATGTGTGATGAATGAAGAAAAATTTACGCTGCTTTGTAATCTTTTGCTAGGCTGGCTACTGCCTTTGCTTGGGCATCTGCTTTTTGTAATATCTGTTCTTTTGTATCATCTGTCATGTATCCTGATTCAACAGATACGGAACGCGCAGATTGTGCTGCCTTGCTGAGAATTTGTGAAATATTATCTGCAGTAACATATGCTGCTTCGATAGACAATGACACTGCTTCTTGGTGTGCCTGACCAAATTGGTCTCTGATTTTCTCTACGTCAATGACCATTTCCTCTTCAGCATAGACGGAACCGTCTTCCAATGCTGAGTATAGTGAAATTCCTGCCTCTACTGGCTTGATGTCTAATTTACCTAAAATTGAAGCTAATTTTTCGTTAATTGGTTCTCCTTTTAGAACTGGGGTTGTGTCTTTTGCTATCCATATTGTTCCCTGATCTATCTTGGTTGGAATTCCTGCCTCTTTGAATTCTGTAAGCATTGGACCCGGTGCAATTCCTGTGTTTTTTTCTGGAACTGTGACATCCATGCTAGCGATATCTCCTCCTCTTGCAGCCATCATGACTTTATTTTTTGCAAGAAGGACGTTAAGCTTGAATGGTGACATGTTGGTAAACAGGAACATACATTGTCCTGTCAGTTTGTCTGCAATTGCCTTGACTCCTGGTACGTCAAGATTGTCAAATGCTCTTTTTGCAACCTTGTCTTTCATGCTGAAAAATTCCACATCTCCTTTCAATGCTTTTCTTAGGGGTAGGATTTGCGTGGAACGAACCTTGTTCATTTTGATAACTGCTAAAACCTTGTATTTTTTTGGAAGCTCTTGCAGCTGCTGATACATTTCAGCTTTTCTTTTAGGGTAAGTTGTCCTATCCTCATGCATATTTCTTCTTGATCTCCTGAACTTGTTTTATTGCCTTGCTCATTGTGGATTTGATCATGATTTTTTTGATATTTTTTTCACCGTTTGGCAGTTTCTTCTCGATTGCACTGAGTACTGTGTGCGCGTTAATTGCCAAATCTGAATCTTCCATGGATTCATCTCCTATCTTACATGATATTGATAGAGATGCTCTAGTTCTGACTTTGATTGAGGTTCTGAATCTTGCCAAAAATGATTCGATAGGTGCATCAAATGGCACTGGGGTTGGCATTTTTCCTCTCGGACCTAGCAATTGTCCTAAAGTTTTTCCCACTAGCGGCATTACCTTGGTATCTGCCAAGAAAAAGTCATACTTGTTGATGAATTTTCTGGATTCCCTCTTGTTTGTTGCAAACTTATCTAGTTCTTCTGTTCCTATTACGGAATCTGCTTTTGCCTCTTTTGCTTTCTGACTCATGTCTCCGGTAGCTATTACGCAAACTGTTGATGGAGAACTTGTCTTTGGCAATTGGACAATTTCGTTGAGTGCAAATCCTTTCTTCACATCTATGTCTTTGAAATTAATGATTAGTTCTATTGATTGTTTGAATTTTCTTTCCTTTGTTGCAGTCTTAACTTGCTTAATTAATTCAGTAAGCTGTGCATCTGTAATCATTACAACCATTTTGAAGAAAGCCTACTTAAAATCGTTTAGAGATTGATGTTTTTAATAATCTCTTATTTTAAAAAAATTACATTTTTTATCAAAATACTTGTAATTCTAAATAGAATTTTGCTCAAAACTTACATATATTAAATGATAAGCATATTTTTCTAATACGTTGCACCGATTTGATGAACTAGATATGAAGTTGCTTTATGAATTAACCGCTGATGGATCTATTTCTGTCCCTACGTTGTCTAAAAAACTTGGAATTAATGCCTCTGTACTGTATAGTAGAATCAAGAGACTGATGAAGAAAAAGCTCATAAAAAAATTCACCATCGAGATTGACGATTCCTTGTTGGGAATTGGCGTAAAGGCCTCAGTTGGAATTAACCGAGATCCAAAGTTTAAGGATTCTATTCATAAGGAATTTATGGAAACCCCTGAGGTTGTTTCTATATCTGAAATTACTGGAAGGTTTGACATAATGATCCAAGTTTATGCAAAAAACCTTGAGGCTCTTCATTCTGTAGTAATTGAAAAAATTGGAAAAGTTGAAGGCATTCAAAACACGGAAACCTTTGTAGAACTACAAAAAACTGATAAAAATCCTGTGTATTTGATTCAGTAATTATTGGAACTTCTCGTCCCACTTGCCATCGTTGACTTCGGCAGTGATCTCTTTTGGTGTCTTTCCTTCTACTTTGACTCCCAATGCAACGCATGTGCCGATGATTGTCTTTGCAACTGATTTTAATGAAGAAGCATAAGATTTCTCAAGTTTGGTATTTGCCACCTTTACAATGGAGTCCATCGTAACGTCTCCTGCCCATTCAGTTCCTGATGCGCCGGAACCTTTCTGAATTCCTGCTTCTTTCATGATGAGTGCAGCGGCTGAAGGGATTCCTATTTCAATTTCATATTTTTTTGTATCCGTGTCTACTACAACGGTTACTGGAACTTTCATTCCTTCGAAATCCTGTGTCTTGTCATTAATCGCCTTAATGACTTCCATAATGTTAACGCCCAAAGGACCTAGTGCAGGACCCAATGGTGGACCTGCTGATGCTCCTCCCCCAGTTACAAGTGATGATACTTTTTGTTCTCCCATGTTAAATCAAATCTGTATGAAAATTTAATCCTTCCTAAGCCTCGCTTGAGATCTTTAGGTAGTTTGCGTCAACTGTTACTGGTAATTGGTAAGACGCGTCAAGCAAAACTACTGTTGCTTCTTCTTTGTCCACGTCAATTCTAGTTATCGTTGCTTTCATTCCCTTGAATGGACCGCCTGTGATTTCTACCACGTTATCTACTGTTAATTGTGATACTGTTGATTTCTTGATGAGGTAACCCTCGATGTCTTTGAATTCCAATTCTCCTCTGAGTTGTCCACGTATGTGTCTGACTCCTTCTACTGCCATGTATGCATCACTGGGATTGATTGCTTCGATTACTACGTATCCCTTGAGATTGTCCACCAACAAGACTGACTGAATGTTGATTTGATTTGCATTGGCCTTTGCTTCTAGCAGTCGCATTACGACCTTCTCTTGGCCTCCTGTGGTTCTAATTGCAAATAAGTGTGACTTGATTTCTTCTGACATTTTTATCTACCAAATGTGATTACCGAGAAGACAAACTGAATAGTAAAACCGATAGCTCCTACTCCAGCTATTCCTAATAATACAAGTCTGAGATGCTGTTGATATTCGTCCTTGTCTGGCTTTTTGGCCATTTTCATTGTGTTGGCCATATTTTTCAAAGTCTGCCTAGGATTCATTGCTGGAAATTAATAAGGTGTCCTTATATCTCTTATCGCATGGAGCTGCTAATTGCGTATCAGGATGATCCTGCAGGTCATAATATGGCAAAGTTTCTTTCAAAAGAAATGACTTTGGATGGTGATGTCTTTCGCGGCAAATACTATGATCTTGTTATTATACCCACTCCCGCCATTGCCGCTGATTGGCTGGAGGAAAAATATGACTATAACGGGTTTGTTTTTCTTTCAAAACATGCGGCTGAATCTGGTGTTTTAGCTTTGACTTGTCATAGTACGGGAAATTTTTCTGATGCAAAGTTTGGTGGAAACAATAGGCAGGTTGCAATTCCAAAACCCGATCTACAAAAAGCCTATCTTCAAACTCTAAAGAGAAATCAGTCACAATTTTCCGAATTTCAAATAACAATAGAGGCGACACATCATGGACCTACTGCCCTATCCAAGCCGTCAATATTTATCGAAATTGGAACTACCGAAAAACAATGGAATGACGTATCTCTGTGTAATTCTGTGGCGACTTTGGTTCATCAGGTGATGTCTCAGCCAATCAAGGAACATCCTGTTGCTATCTGTTTTGGAGGGACTCATTATCCGTCAAAATTCACTGACGAGTTATTGGAGGGAAAACATTCTCTTGGCACTGTGGTGCCCAAACATGCTCTGGTTCTTCTAGATGAAGATTTGTTTTCTCATATTCTGACACAAAACTCAATGGCAAAAACTGCCCTTTTGGATTGGAAGGGGATGGGACCTTACAAAGAGAAGGTATTGAAACTCCTAAAGTCTACAGATCTTGAAGTGGTTAAACTTTGAATGTTCAACAAAAGATCTTTAAGAAATTATTGGAAGTTCCAAAGGGCCAAATCACTACTTATGGTGAATTGGCAAAATCTGTTGGTCTGAAAAATGGACAGAGAGCCGTTGGTAAAATCATGAATAAGAATCCGTATCCTGCAATCATCCCGTGTCATCGAGTTGTAATGTCTACAGGAAAAATTGGTGGTTATGCATATGGGGAACATGTGAAAATTAAGATGCTTAACGATGAAGGTATCATAGTCAAAAATGGAAAGATTGTAGACCTGGAAAACGTAATGTACAGATTTTAATCTTCTCTCTTCTCTCTGATGTCATCCATCAAAGTTCTGAGGTGAGCCTTGTTTCTAACCGTATTCCCTCCTACCTTTTTGTAGAGAATCCAAAATTCTGGATTAGTCAAATCTTTTCTGTCTTTGGCAATCTTTAGTAGTCTTCTTAGTGCACGGACTTTGTTTACGTATACTGTTTTCTTGCCTACTCTTGCACCCTTTCTTCCTTGTTTTGATCCCTGTGTCGTACCTCTCTTATTTTTCTGAGCTTTCTTTTCATGCGCTCTTCCTCTAGATGTTCCTGTAAATGATTTGATTTTAATTGTATTTGCTGTGATGAGGCTTCTGATATTTTCCCTGGTGATTGCATCAGCAACATCATCCAGATGATCAGTGTCGAACTTTATTCTGTGAACTCCAACGCCTGTAACTCTGGCTGCAAGCCTTTTCTTTGCCTTAAGATTAACTACCATTTGCACTCACTCTTGCATTGAAAATTTTGAATTTACCCTCAATTGCTTTGACAATGATATCTTTTCTCTTTCTCGTACCGACACCATGTCCAAATCTGACTCCGTCTTTTTTTGGATCCAATTTCTCCAAGTCTTTCAAATTGTAAACTAGATTATCTGTATATCCTGATGGGTGTAATCCTCTTGCCTCTTTTGGTCCGCCATAACCTACTTTGACTAGACCTGGACGTCCTCTGCTCTTCTGCTTTCTTTGATGATGATCTATACCTTTTGGTTTTCTCCAATTCGTTTGCAGCCTAACATAACGCCAACTTTCTGGTCTGATGAACTCTGGATTGTGTTCCTTTACCTCTTGCCTCTTGGCAATCTTTTCTTTGTTAATTGGCATCAATTTGACACTCAAATTTTGGAATAAATACGTTCCTAGACAAAACAAGTTCTTGGATCAGAAAATATAATAAGGAAACTCAAATCAAAAATTTGTGAAATTACTTACTGCTGTATGTTTTGGAGTGACCTGTCATGACTGAGCTATTGGGAAATATTGCCACTGAGCAGTTTTTAACACAATTAAATTCATTTGGAATTAAACCTTCCAAAGTCCATCGAAATTTGGGAGTAGATGAAATGGTATCCCTGGCAGTTGAAAGAAAGGAAGGCGTAGTAAACTCTACAGGTTCTCTTTCTGTTGATACTGGAAAATACACTGGAAGATCTCCTGATGACCGATTCATCGTATATGATGATAAAACGCATGATACAATTGATTGGGGAAAGATCAACCATCAGTTCCCAACTGGCAAGTTTGAAAAACTGTTTGAAAAAATGAAAAATTTTGTCGATAACAAAGAACTTTTTGTATTTGATGGCTTTGTAGGTGCTGATCCTAAAACTCGTTTACCTATTAGGGTGATAAACGATCATGTTTGGCAAAGTATGTTTTCTAGCAATTTATTTATCCGACCAACTGATGAGGAATTGAAAAATCATGATCCTGAATTTACAATTATGTGTATCAATGATTTTACGGCAGTTCCAGAAATTGATGGAACGCGAACTGACGTCTTTATTCTAATTGATCTGACAAGAAAAATTGTTTTGATTGGCGGAACTGAATATGCCGGAGAGATGAAAAAATCAATGTTTGGCATAATGAATTTCTTGTTACCTGATCGTAATATTTTCCCAATGCATTGTTCTGCAAATATCGGTGAAAAGGGTGATACCGCACTGTTTTTTGGATTATCTGGGACCGGAAAAACTACTCTTTCAGCAGATCCTAATAGAAAACTAATCGGTGATGATGAGCATGGTTGGTCCGATGAGGGAACATTCAACTTTGAAGGCGGATGTTATGCAAAATGTATTAACCTTAGTCAGGAAGCTGAGCCCGAAATTTGGAATGCAATCAAGCCTGGTGCACTGTTGGAAAATGTTGTGTTAAATGACAATGTTCCAGATTATGATGATAACTCATTAACTGAAAACACTCGTGTTGGCTATCCATTGGACTTCATTCCAGGTGCCGTAATTCCAAGTGTTGGTGGAAATCCTAAGGTGATTATATTTTTGACTGCGGATGCAATGGGTATCTTGCCACCTGTTTCTAGACTTACAAAAGAAGCAGCCATGTATCATTTCATGTCTGGATATACTAGTAAATTAGCAGGTACGGAAAGGGGAATTAAAGAGCCAAAATCCGTATTTTCCCAGTGTTTTGGAGCCCCATTCATGCCAAGACCTGCTTCGGTTTATGCAAAACTTCTAGGAGACAAAATCAATGAGCACAACACTGTAGTTTATCTTGTAAACACTGGATGGTCCGGCGGTCCGTATGGAGTTGGAACACGAATCAAGATAAAGTACAGTAGAGCAATGGTTACAGCTGCTATTTCTGGTGCACTTGACATTGTGAAATATAGACATGATGATTTGCTAAATTTGGATATCCCCACTGAATTAGAAGGTGTGCCTTCTGAGATTTTAGATCCAAAACACACGTGGAACGACAAAGACTCGTACGACATCTCAGCAAAAAAGCTGGCACAAATGTTTGTTGAGAACTTTAAAAAATTCGAGAACGTTTCATCTGATATTGTTGAAGCCGGTCCTAAGATTTCTAGTTAGTCTGTCGTTTTTTTATTAGACCAAAAATTGCTATTCCGATTAATATTACTGTGATGAGAATTATTTGTTTATCAGGAACCGATATGATATTTTCTTTAACGTGGTTTTCTGGTATTGAGTTTATTTCAATTACATTGTATGCACTTGATGTATTTCCGTCAGTTCGAATTTTTGCATCTATCCAATATTCTGAATTTTCATGAATTTCAAAAGATGCTTTTTTGTTTGGCGTTGTTGTAACTGTTTTCTCTTTTCCATCATTGCTATTGATGATTGAAATTTTTGCAAAACTCCATTCTTCTGGGTGGTTGATTTCAAACAGTAGTTCTTGATCTTGCTGTCCTACTAAGATGGAACCTGGAGTGTAGTGCATGAGAATTGGAACTATGTATCGTGTATCTTTATGATTGACAATAATTTTCCCTTCATGGGTTCCAAATTCTTCATCACTGACGTTAATTGCAATTTTCAACGCATCTTTCTCAACAACATGTGAAAATTTTATTGATTCAGAGCCTTCAAATTTCACATCCAAACTATCTAACGTTGTGTTGATTGTTTTTAATTCAAACTGTTTTTCTGCAATCCGATGTTCTGACGAAAAGTTAGCAACCCAATTTGGTGGAGAGATGATCAGTCTTGCATTGTATGCATTCTCTATGTCAAGTCTGCCCGTGCCTGATTCATGTACTGAAAATTCCTGTCCATATGCATCGGAAACAGGTTCTGCTGTGGTGAGTAATAGCGATTTAATCTCATGATTGTGAAGTTCTGGATTTTTTTGCAGTAATAGTGCCGCTGCTCCACTAACATGCGGAGCTGCAAAGCTTGTTCCGCTTGTAAAGTTGTATCCTGCATTATTTTGCGTGGTATTGATGTATGCTCCTGGTGCAACAATGTCTGGTTTGATGTAGAATGGAGATACTGGTCCTCGTGAGCTAAAATGGGTGACAAAGTCTGGATTGTAAAATAGATGCAAGTTACCTTGTGAATCTTCTTTTATTGATTCTTTAATTTCTAGTCCTTCCTCTCTATCCATTGATACTACCGGAATTTGTGGAGCGTATCCTATTTCCATGAACTCGTGAACCAATTCTCCTAGGAACATTCCCTGCATGTTATTGTAGACGATTAGTGCCTTTGCCCCTGCATTTGCTGCATTTTTTTCCTTCACTGAAAAATATAGTAGTTCTCCTTCGATATCGCTACCTCTCTCAACGATTAGAATGGCATCTTCTGCGTCTATTTTCTTAAGTTCGTCCATTTTTCCATATCCACCAAAAACTATGTTTCCAGAAATCGGTTCTTCCAATTTTGATGAGCCTACCATTGGTATCACGGTGTATGGTTTTTCATCAATATCTAATGTTGCCACAATGCTTGAGGTTAGATTGTTGTATGTTGCACCTACTGTCACCGAACCAAAATTTCTACCTGGACTTCCGATAGTTTTCATTTCTGGGCCATCGTTTCCGGATGCAGTTACAACAAAAATTTCTTCTTCTAATGCCCGATTAACGGCATAATCTATTTTTGAATTTGTCTTGTTAACTCCCAAACTTATGTTAATGATGTCTGCTTTATCCCCAATCGCTTTTTCAATTGCTCTGATGATTAATTCTGAAGATACACCTTCTCCATCTTCTGAAACTTTGTATGCGAGAATTTTTGCTTTAGGAGCTATTCCGACTATCTCTCCATCGGCTGCAATTACACCTGCAACTTGAGTGCCGTGACCATTTGTATCCATTGGCGGCTGGCCTTCGTGAATGAAGTTGTATCCTCCTACTACTTTCCCGTCATTGCCCCATCCAAATAAATCTGGATGATTGAAATCAACTCCCGTATCTATTATTGCGACTCTGATACCGTTCCCATTGACCCCTTCTATTCTGGGAATGTCTGTTCCAATGTATGGGACACTTCTTTGTAAATAGGTATGAATTTGACTTTCATATTGTGCAAATAGGGAAATAACAAAAATTCCAAAAATCATTACAGATATTGAGAAAATTATTGCTATTTTCACAAATTTTTTCTCTTCTCTAACAAGTAAAAATGAATTGCTTACTAAAGCAATAAATTGAATAAATCTTCAATATGACTCATGGGAAAATACACTCTTCCTGAAATGCCATATGCTTATGATGCATTGGAACCTCACATTGATGCAAAAACGATGGAGATTCATCATACCAAACATCATCAAACATACACGGACAAATTGAATGCAGCACTAGAGACGTGCTCATCAGATATTCAAGAAAAAGATATCGTTGACATCTTGTCTGATATTAAATCAGTACCAGACGACAAAAGAGGTGCAATTAATTTCAATGGTGGTGGTTATGATAACCATAGGCTATTTTGGAACAACATGAAACCAAATGGAGGCGGAGAACCTGGAGGATCAATTGCAGATGCAATCAATGATTCCTTTGGAAGCTTTTCTGACTTTAAAGAGAAATTTTCATCCACTACAGCTGTAATTCAAGGAAGTGGTTGGGGATGGTTAGTATACAATCCTTCCTCTGGAAAGATTGAATACAAATCAATGCCAAACCAGACCAGTCCTAGAACTGAAGGACTAGTACCTTTGATGGGCTGTGATGTATGGGAACATGCATACTATCTCAACTACCAGAATAAAAGACCTGTCTACATAGAGGCATGGTGGAATGTAGTAAACTGGGATGAAGTAGAATCAAGATTCTCTAAGGCAAAATAAATTTTTCATTTTTATTTTTTTTTACTCGTATTATGTTACGTTTTCTAATTCCATGAATGAATTTATAACCATCCGAAAAATATTTGTTGTAAATGAGTGAGGCCCAAGCTGAGCAATTAATGCAGCAAATGCAGATGCTTGAAACATATTTTTCTGATTTATCCCAAAGAGAGGCGACTTTTTTAAATATTTTGAGGGAGGCAACTGCTTCAATCGAATCGATTAAGGCACTTGGCCAGAAATCTGAATCTCAAACTCTTGTTCCAATTGGCATGGGGACATACATCCCAACAAAAATTTCTGCCAATTCAAAGATAGTAATCAATATTGGTGCTGGAGTTGCAGTTGAGAAAGATTTTCCATCTGCAATAAATTACCTTGAAGCAAGGATCAAAGAAGTTGAGGTTGCTTTACAAGATACTGCTTCTAAAAAGCAGGATGCTGCAGGAAGACTAGAACAAGGAAAAGCGCAAATAAATCAACTAATGCAATCTGCATCTCCTCCAAATCCGTGATAGTTCATGTTTGATAAACTTCGTAAAGCATTTTCAAATGCAGCGAAAAGTCTCGGTGAAAAAGAACTCAATGAAAAATATATGGAGGACATTCTTTTCGAATTGGAAATTGCTCTTTTAGAATCTGATGTTGCAACTGAAGTTATCGACTCAATAAAATCTGATTTGAAAGAAAAATTGATTGGTTCTAAAGTTGACAAAAATGAGGTTGAAAAATTTGTTAAGGATAGCTTGATTTCGAATATCTCTACAATGTTTGATAGTGTGGGAAATGTTGATCTTTTAGAAAAGATAAATGAAAAAAAGAAACAGGGCCTGCCATTTCTCATATTGTTTGTTGGAATTAATGGTACTGGAAAAACTACCTCTCTGGCAAAAGTTGCATACATGTTACAGCAGGCAAAATGTTCTGTAGTGATTGCTGCTGCTGATACTTTTAGAGCTGGTGCAATTGAGCAGTTGCGTGAACATGCAAATCGACTCAACCTAAAACTTGTTGCTCAAAACTATGAGTCAGATCCAGCTGCTGTTGCAAGAGATGCTGTCTTGTATGCAAAGTCTCACAAGACTGATTGTGTGTTAATAGACACCGCTGGAAGAATGCAAACAAGTAAAAACTTAATGGAGCAAATTGGCAAAATTACCAAAGTTGTAAATCCTGACATGAAAATTTTTGTTGGTGATTCACTATCTGGTAATGACACTGTGAATCAGGCTCGTGAATTCTATGAACATGTAAAATTTAATGGTTCAATTTTAACAAAAAGTGATGCAGATGCACGGGGAGGTGCGGCTTTATCTATTGTAAATGTTACATCCACTCCTGTGCTTTTTGTAGGAGTGGGACAGGAATATCCTGATCTAATTCCTTTTGACAAAAATATTTTCTTGGAAACTGTTTTTGGTTCATTGGATGATGTTGAACTTAAGAAACTTGTAACTTCAGAGCCCAAACCGGAGCCAGAGCCAGAGCCCAAACCGGAGCCAGAGCCAGAGCCCAAACCGGAGCCAGAGCCAGAGCCCAAACCGGAGCCAGAGCCAGAGCCCAAACCGGAGCCAGAGCCAGAGCCCAAACCGGAGCCAGAGCCAGAGCCCAAACCGGAGCCAGAGCCCAAACCGGAGCCAGAGCCAGAGCCCAAACCGGAGCTGGTACAGGAACCCGTCTCTTCTTCAGATGATCCTTTTGAAGGAATTAGTGATGATGATATTGCAACATATTCGGATTTGTTTGATGTTCCTCCCCCTGAAAATGATGATGATGCAATCAAACTTGGAAACAAGATTCGTAGTTGGATTACAAGTGGAAGGTCAAAATCTAAAATTACTTCCAAAGAAAAACATGACGACTACAATGATGATGAGGATGACGACTACAATGATGATGAGGATGACGACTACAATGATGATGACAAATCTGTATCCACAGCCAATGACGACGATGATGGCAAACCTGATTTGTATGATGTACCAAAGCAAAATAAAGAAGAAAAACCTAAAAAGAAACGAGGGCTATTTGGATTCTTAAGAAAATGAAACTCAAAACCAAGGATGTGCTTACTTTAGGGGAACTGTCTTCAAAAGAATTTTTGGGATTAATCGATTCTTCAATTAAGCTAAAGAGAGAATTAAAAAAAAATAAAAACAAACCCATTTTGAAAAACAAAACATTGACAATGATTTTCCAAAAACCCTCCACTAGAACTCGTGTAAGCTTTGAAATTGGAATGCTCCAGTTAGGCGGACACGCCATCAATTTATCTTCTAATGACACACAATTATCTCGTGGTGAATCTATTGAAGACACGGCAAAAACTCTTTCGCGATACTCTGATTGTATTATGGCGCGTGTTTATGATCATCATTTATTGGAAAAATTATCTGAATATGCAAGTGTTCCTGTAATCAATGGACTCTCAGATTCTTTTCATCCCTGTCAAATCTTAGCTGATTTTATGACAATTAAAGAAAAGAAAAAGAAATTCAAAGGAATCAAGATAGCTTGGATTGGGGACGGAAATAATGTTTGTAATTCAATGATCTACGGTGCTGCATTGTCTGGTGTTGACATGTCTGTTGCAACTCCCAAAGGATTTGAACCAGAAAACACCGTTGTCAATGAGTCTAGGAAAAAGATCAATGTTGAACTTACTACTGATCCATATGTCGCAACAAAAAATGCAGATATAGTTGTCACAGACACTTATTCCTCAATCCATAACGATGATCCAAAAAGAATAAAAAAATTCCTTCCAAAATATCAGGTTAATTCAAAACTGATGAATACTGCCAAGAAAAATGCGATCTTTATGCATTGTCTTCCAGCTAAAAGGGATCAGGAGGTCACCTCATCTGTTATTGACGGCTTTCAATCTGTAGTTTGGGATGAGGCAGAAAATCGACTGCATGCTCAAAAGGCTTTACTTGCAGCGATCATATCATAAATCAAGTCATGTTTTTATTAACTTAGACAAAACCTGCCGTTAACGTATATAAGAGCAGATTCAAACTCGGTTTCTATAGATGGCTTATTCAAAAATATTGCGAAGATTAAGGGAAGAAAAAACCAATTACAAAAAACGGGGAACCATGTTAACTGGCAAGCGTGACTTTATCACTGTAAATATCACTAATCAGAATACTCAAGTCCAAATCCTTACGCCTGGAATGACCGGAGACAAAGTTGTTGCGTCTGCTCATTCTAGATATTTACTCGAAAAAGGATGGAAAGGTTCAAGAAAAAGCGTACCTGCAGCATATCTTACGGGATATTTGGCTGGAAAGAAGGCTCTTGGAAAAGGCGCTAAAGATGCCATCATGTATACTGGTACAAGGAGATACACTCAAAGAATGGCAGCTGCTCTAAAAGGAATTATTGATGCAGGTGTTGAAGTGCCAGCTGACGAAAAAACTTTCCCTGCTGAAGAAAGGATAAACGGCGAACATCTTACTGTTAAAAATGAAATTTCTAAAGTCAAGTCTTCGATTGATAGTGAGGTCAAATAGATATGAGTCAGGCATCACAATCTAAACCCGGACAAGGTGGACGTGGTAGAGGGGCACCTGTATATGGTCGTGGCCCGCCTGGGGCAGTGGCTAATGCACGCCCAAAACGTCCTAGGCGAGAGCCTGAAGAAGAAGTATGGGTTCCGAAAACCATTTTAGGACAAAAGGTCGCATCGGGCGAAATTTCGTCTCTTGAGGAAATTATTGAATCTGGATTAAGAATTCAGGAATCCGGAATCATTAAGAAACTATTGCCCGATTTGAAGAGTGAGGTTGTTGATGTAGGTATAATTCAAAAAATGACCTCAAATGGTCAGTCTACCCGGTTTAAGGCGATAGTTGCAGCCGGAAATGAGAATGGATATTTGGGAATTGGTCAGGGTAAATCAAAACAAATGAGAATTGCCATTGAAAAGGCAACCAGTCAGGCATTTCTTAATGTGAATCCAATCAAAATGGGTTGTGGAAGCTGGGAATGCAGATGTACACAAAAACATTCTGTTCCATTCAAGGTTAAGGGCAAGGGTGGAAGTGTTACAATTGAAATTATCCCTGGCCCTCGTGGATTGGGTCTTGTTGCAGGCGGTAAAATTAAACGATTATTGGAATTGGCTGGTCTTAAAGACGCATGGACCACCGCAAAAGGTTCTACTCCTACAATGAATTCGACTTCAAAAGCAATATTGGATTGTCTCAGGCAGACATTCAGTCAGGGTTGATAAAACATGGCTAATGCATACCTTGTTGTTAGAATTAAGGGTCAGGCTGATTGTCCGTATTGGGCAACAACCACGATGACTCTGTTAAAATTAGATAAAAAATATCGTGCAACAATCTTGCCTGCCAAGGATAATACATTAGGAATGTTGAAAAAGGTCCAGCACTACGTTTCATGGATTGAAATAGATGCTTCTTTGGCAACTGAATTGGTAGATAAGAAGGCAAGAAAAGGTGGCTATCAAAAAGTTACCGCAGATGATCTTAAACAACTTGGATTTGCCAATGCTGAGGAATTGGGTTCTGCATTGGCTGAAGGCAAGGCGACTCTATCAAAACTAAAGCCTCTAAAACCTTGGTTTGCTTTAGCACCTCCAATACATGGATTCAAACGTAGTACAAAGAAATTATATGGTCAAAAAGGCATACTCGGACAGAATAAAGAACTTGATACTATAGTAAGGAGAATGATATAAAATGGCATCTAGATTGCGAAAAACCCGACGACTTAGAGGTGGAAGACACATGGGATGGGGGCAAGTAGGTCAACATCGTGCCAGTGGTCATAAGGGTGGTTTAGGAATTACGGGTATGATGAAACATCATTGGAGTTCTACTTTAAAATATGAGCCAGATCACTATGGTCATGATTCTACTAAACCACCTCACCCAAATGTTACAAAAAAATGGACTAGTGTACGTGATCTAGACGACTTGTTTACTAAGTTTGGTAAAGAAGAAGGAGGGAAAAAGATTGTTGATCTTGAAAGTGCTGGATATGAAAAACTCCTTGGCGGCGGAAAAGTGACTAACACATATTCCGTTAAAGTCCCACAATTTACAGCCTCTGCAGAAGAGAAACTCAAAGCTGTTGGGGGAGAGGTGTTATCTGATAATGGCTGAAGGTAGCGTTACTACTATTATTCGAAAGATTGTTTTCAAGGCTGAACCGTATCTTCCTCAGGTACCAAAACCCAAAAAGAAAATTCCTCTTCAAATTAGATTGCTTTGGTGTGGAATAGCATTACTTATCTACATGATCATGGGCCAAACCCCTTTGTTTGGAGCCAGTGCACCCGCGTTCGACTTTCTTGCATTTGCTAGAGTAATTTTTGCATCACAACAGGGTACTTTGGTAGAATTGGGGATAGGGCCCATAGTCACTGCTGGACTCTTGATGCAATTGCTGAGAGGTTCTGATATTCTTAAGTTTGATTTTAAGAAACCTGAAGAACGAGGAATTTTCCAAACGGCAACCAAGCTGGTAACATATGTTGTAATTGTTGCAGAATCTATTGTATATGCGATTGCAGTTTATGGTCCAGGTGTAACTGAACCCTATGTCTTGTATGTGTTGATTGGCCAGCTCATGGCAGCGTCAATAATTATCATGTTTTTGGATGAGCTGATACAAAAGGGATGGGGCCTTGGCAGTGGAATCAGTTTGTTCATTATGGCAGGTGTTGCTCAACAAATTCTTTGGAGCATGTTCAGTCCTCTGCCAGCAGGGGACGGGGGGACTATTGGAATCATTCCATATATCGTTCAATCATTTATGGCAGGTGATGTCTCGCAAATTCTGTTCCGTTCGAATTCGCTACCGAGTATCTTTGGATTGTGTCTTACTGCGGGTATACTGCTCATATTGGTATTCACACAAGGCATGAAAATTGAAATTCCAATCGTCTCGACAAAATACAGAGGCTTTTCTGCAGTTTATCCCATAAAATTGATGTATGTCTCAAATATTCCTGTCATATTGGCTTCTGCTTTAACTGCAAATGCCGTTTTCATTTTCCAAATGCTGTGGGCAAACATGAACCCGCGTAACAACAATTTCTTCATGAATTTCGTTGCTCAATTTGATCCAACCAGTCCTTCAACCCCTATTGGCGGTCTCATCTATTACATCACTCCTCCTAGAGGTCTAGACGTTGTGGCTTTAGATCCTATGCGTGCTGTTGGATATGTCTTGTTCATGATTGGAATTGTGGTTGTATTTGGAAGACTGTGGGTGGAACTTGGCGGTTTATCCCCAAAGAGTGCAGCACAGAATTTGCTTGATGCAGATGTACAGATTCCTGGATTTAGAAGATCAAATAAACCCGTTGAGGCATTACTAAACAAGTACATTCCTTCTGTCACAATTATCGGTTCAATGATCTTAGGTCTTCTTGCAGGAGTATCTGATGTTCTTGGAGTCTTTGGTTCCGGAATTGGAGTTTTGCTTATGGTTGACATACTGATTAATTACTATACGCAATTGGTTAGAGAACAAGTAGAAGTCGTCATGCCGCGTTTGGGTGCTATGCTTGGCAGAAAGTAAGAAAATCGTAATGGTGGGAATTCCCGGCGTTGGAAAAACCACTCTCTTGTCCGAAATGGTTGAAATTCTAAAGAATCATGAAAGGAATGTGTGTATGATTAGCTATGGGACATTGATGTTTGAGGTTGCAAAAGAAAACGGCATAACCGATAGAGATCAATTGAGGAAGCTACCCGTTTCTAAACAACAGCATTTTCAAAAAATTGCCGCTGAAAAAATCACTGCTCATGATGAAGAAATCATAATAATTGACACCCACGCATTTATCAATTCTCCTGAGGGATATTATCCCGGATTGCCTGAGCATGTTCTAAAAATAATCAAACCTACCAACTTTGTTTCAGTTTCAGCAAAGCCTGAAGAAATCTATAATCGAAGAATGAAGGATGATACTCGAAATAGAGACAAAATCACTCTTGCCAACATTAAAAAAGAATTAGACGTTCAATCAGGCATGATTTCTTCATGTGCCGTGATTACCGGTGCACCTGTACGACATGTTCTGAATCATGAGGGAAAGGTTGATGAAGCAGCTGCCAAAATCATTAGTGCAATAGGACTGTAAAAAATGGATTTTAACTTTATTTTATTATTTATTGACTCCATCCCGCTGCAATTTGAATTTCTTAGTGGGGAGCGAATGAGGCTGGGTTCTGATGACCCTATAGTAAAGGGACTGATTCTTTCAATGTTTGCTGTATCTGGATTTGGAATTCTTTTGAATATTTTCAATTCTGCGGTTAGAAAGAAGATGGTTGATCAAGTCAAGCTAAAACGAATAATGAAAGAGACTAGGGGATGGCAAAAAGAAAGAATGGCCGCTATGAGAGCTAAGGATCAGGCCAAAATTGCTGAATTAAGTAAAAAATCCTCGTACATGAACAAAATGTCTATGGAAATGATGCAGATGAATATGCGACCTATGATGATCACTTTTGTACCACTGATATTGATATTTTATCTTGTCCTACCACAATTGTTTACCTATACGGTAGCAATATCGCCAATCCCGCTAAATGTAATTCCTGGAGAAATGTTCCAACTTACATGTTCTGCAGAACAGGCTTTAGAAGAAGGTCACGAATGCTTTGGTCAAGAAAACGCATTGTTTCTTTGGGCCTGGTATTTCCTTTCATCCATTGCGTTTAGTGGAATTATTATGAGACTTACCAAAACATCCATGGATCTAGGTTGACAAAATCAATTGTTATCTCTGGTCCTCCTGCAGTGGGCAAAACAACTGTGGCCAAAGGATTGGCTGAAGAGTTTCAATTACAGTATCTGAGTGGCGGTGATGTGTTAAAAGAAATGGCCAGCGAACAGGGATTTAATTCTAAGGGTGACGATTGGTGGGACACTGCAGATGGCATGAAATTTTTAAATCAACGTGAACAAAATCCTGAGTTTGACAGGAAACTTGACAAAAAACTATCTGCGTTGTTTGATGAAGGAGGAATGGTGATCACTAGTTACACATTGCCATGGCTAATCAAAGATGGTATTCGAATTTGGCTGGAGGGTTCTCATGAAAGTAGTACTAACAGAATGCAAAATCGTGATCACATGAGTTCTGAAGATGCATTTAAGATAACCCAAGAACGATTTGATAAGAACAAAGCACTATACAAAAATCTCTATGATTTTGATTTCGGATATGATGAATCTATTTTTGACTTGATGATTAACACTGATGATCTTTCAGCAAAACAAGTAATTGAAGTGACAAAAGAGACTGTGAGAAATATGCTATGACTCTAAAACAGCTTGAAAATTTGATTGAGATTGATCAGGACATCACTGATGATGCGTATGGAACGTATTACAACAAGAGAACCATCGAACAATTACTGAATTATGGGATAATTCTATTGGACAAACCTCCTGGTCCTACAAGTCATGAAACCGTGGCTTGGACAAAACGTCTGTTGAAACTTCCAAAAATAGGTCACAGTGGAACCCTGGATCCTCAAGTTTCCGGTGTCTTGCCTTTGGGATTGGGTGAGGCAACAAAGGCTTTGGGCGTTTTACTTTATGGTCCAAAAGAATATCATGCATTGGGAAGAGTTCATTCGCTTCCGTCCAAAGAAAAACTCGATGAAATCATCGAAATGTTCAGAGGTGAAATTTTCCAAAAACCTCCTCAACGTTCGGCAGTTGTCAGACAAACTAGAACACGAACCATCTATGAATTTGAAGTTCTGGAGCAAAAAGAAAGGTTGCTGTTGACCCGGATTCTCTGTGAATCTGGAACTTATGTTAGAAAATTATATTATGATGTCGGTGAGGTTCTTGGACCTGGGGCGACCATGATTGAGCTAAGACGAACAAGGGTGGATCAGTTCTATGAAAAAGACGGATTGGTCACATTACACGAACTTGCTGATGCGTTTGCATTGTGGGATGAGAAAAAAGATGATAGTAAACTGATGAAAATAATCAAACCCGTGGAATTCGCTTTCAGTGAACTCAAATCCGTAATAATTCGTGATTCTGCGGTTGATGCTTTATGTCACGGTGCACAGCTAGCAATTCCTGGAATATTGAAAATTTCGCCCAATCTCAAAAAGGGTGACATTGTTGGAGTTTACACTCAAAAAGGAGAGGTTGTAGCATTAGCCGAGTCAACAATGTCCGAAGAAGAAATTCGTGATGCTGTCAAGGGATATGCTTTTGAAACGAAGAGGTTGATAATGGCTCCTGACACTTATCCAAAAAAGTGGAGATCGAGTCCATCGCCTCCAAAGAATTAAAGAATCAAGAAATAATCTCAAAATAGTTGTTAGCAAAAAGTTTGGTGCTGTTCATTGGATTTGGCGTGGTTGCCGGTCTGGCATTTGGCATCTATCTAATTGATGTAAAAAGTAACAGTCAGCTTGTTTATGTCGAGGGCTCTTCTGTATCTATAGTAACTGAAAAGTCAGATTTTAAAAAAAATGAAGATATATCTATTAGAATTATTAATTCTGGTACTACCTCTTTGACTTTTTCTGATACGTCTTACGGTCTAAGGATAACTGGACTGTCTGGAATCTTGATGTATGCTCCGGTTGTCTCTGATGTTGCATCCAGTTTAGAACCTGGCGATGAAATTAGTTTTACATGGGATCAAATTAAGAATGATGGAGATGAAGCGTTGGAAGGCCTCTATAAGATATCTGTTAAAGGTATAGATGAATTGGAAAATAACGTAGAACATTCTATCACTGTGACAATTTGGAAATAGTTTACGCGTTGTAAAATAACACAATATATAATCACATTTTACTGTGTAATTTTGTCGTGAGACTTGTGCCGGGGTCGCCTAGCCTGGTAGGGCGCGCGCCTGGAAATTATTAACCATAAAGCGCGTTCTCGCAAGGGAACGGGAGTTCAAATCTCCCTCCCGGCGCTTTTTTAATTCAAACAAATCCAATTTTTGATTTCTAGCTGTTTGCCTAAATACATTAGTTTTTTTACGAAAGAAAAAGACCAGGAACATGAAAGATAATTTGGAGTTGTCCGAAATCAGTCCTTCTGAATGGCTGTCTCTGAATCAGTTTTTCTTAAAGATGAAGCAGATTGATTCCCCTTGTGTATCCGTCTATTACCCGTATGGTAAAGGTAAGGACATGATCTCTTTGCTACGTGAAAGTAAAAGAAGTGAATCTTTTGAAAAAATTGAATCAAAAATTGAAAAGAGAATAATCGAGATCAAAGATAATCCTCCATCTGCTGGTAAATTCAGTAAGACTCTTTGCATTTTTGGCTGGATGGAAAACGGCAAGGTGAAAATCAAAGAAATTGGAACTTCAAAAAAATTACCCTATCTTTACATGATCAGTAAAAGACCATACGTCAAACCGTTTCGTGATATACTGAAAATCAACTATGACGTGTTGCTGATCACGCTTGATCAAAAGTCTGCGAGGATACAGAAGTTTCATGGCAATCAGATTACGCAAGAGTCCAGACTTAGAATTGATTTACAGGGGAGACACAAGAAGGGGGGACAGAGTCAGGGAAGATTCCTGCGTGCAAGACAGACGAAAATTCACGTTTTCTTCAAAAAAATTGCCAACAAGGTAAGGACCATGGATTCGGGGTCTGAGGTGATTCTTTTGGGCGGGAACGGTCATGCAAAAACTGAATTCTATGGTGAACTTAACTCGGAATTGATGAAGAAATGCAGATTTGTAGAGGATCTGTCGTTCTCAACTTCGATGCAAGATATTCACGAAAAAATAATTCGTCATTTGTATCTGTATAGGAGAAAATACGTTGCTGAATTGATTGAGAGGTATGATCAACTGTTCAAGACTGGACTTACTGCCAAAAGAAACAATGTGATCTACAAGGCATTGGAAATTGGAGCCGTTGACACGCTAATTGTCTCTGCAAATTATCACGCAAATTCGAGGTTCAAAAACATTGTAAAGATGCTTGAGATTGCAGAAAACACTTCGTGCAAAATTGAGTTTGCATCTTCTCCAAAAATACTCGAAAGATTGAAAATTAATAATTCCGTGATGGCTTTGCTTCGATACAAAATAAAATAATTTTTCTATTTGAGCTCATGTGGGAACTATTTTGAAAAATTGATTTTGAATTTGCACTCGTCTTGAGATTATATGTGGATGAACTATTGCTGCATCTTCTCTAATATGCTTGCAAATCTCCATGGCCCGCACTGCGCATCCTGTACTCCGTTGACTAGCAGTCCTTTCTTGCTTAGTTGATCTATGATGTGTGCGGAAAAAGGCAATGCGCCGGTGGCTCCTGGTGAATTATAATTTAAAATGTGAAATGACGCCTCATCGTTTTCTAAAATCACGTCTGGTACAAATTTTCCATTCTCGTTTATCACTGATGATCTGATTCCCGCCGTTCCTCTTTTGACAATGCTGTCTGCATCTATGCTTGGCAGGAACCTCTTCACCCTGTTGATCATTTTTGATTTTGAAATGGATGACTGGATTTCGTTAATCACCAGCTCTTGAAACTGTCTGTCCATGATGGCCTTTCTTGCCCCCGAACTTAACATCTCTAGCATCTTTGGCACAAATTCCTTGATGTTTTCTGATTTGTTGTATCCGTATGGGCTAAACACCGGAACGGCATTTGGTCCCACCTCGCAACTTCCGTCAACTCTGATTATCCAATGAGGATCTAAGAAAGGATAGTCTGGGAATTCTGGTACCGAGTATACGCTTGTCTTTGTAAGGGACTTGTATTTTTTTGGAATTTTCCAATACTCTCCTCTGAAATGCACGTCTGTGAGGTTCTTTGCGATTCCCACCTCGTGAGCAATGTCCATCGATTCACCTCCTCCTGCGTTGATCATGTATTTTGCAAGAATTATGCGCCCATCGTCTAACTTGATGACCCATGAGTTGTTTTCTTTTTTAATTTCGATCACTCTGGAGTTTAACAGAAAATTTGTTCCGTTCTCTTTACTGTCTTTCATGACGGAACGAGTAAGCAAGGAATAATCCGTTGAGCCATCCTTGTAAACCTGCAGGGCTGCTTGACATCTTATTTCAGGTTCTGTCTTTTCTAGTTCTTCATGACTTACCATCTTGATGTCGCTGTCATCTAGACCGTTTCGTTTTCCCCATTTTAGATATTTTTCGAGAACTTTGATGCCTTTTTCATCTAATGCAACTTCGATCACTCCGTCTTTTTTAAATGGCAGGTTTCTTAATTTCGCATACTCTTCCCACATGTCGTAACCGTGAAATGCAGCCTTTGCAAACAACTTTTTCTTATCTGGATTGTACAGGTATGGGGCATGAACTTTCCCTGTATTTCTTCCGCTCGTGTGAAATGCAACTCTGCTAGCTTGTTCTATGACTGCTATTTTTCTTGACTTGTTTAGACATGAAAGAAAATACGAGATCGAAGTTCCAAGAATCCCTCCTCCGATTATCACAATGTCAAACTTATGTGCCAGTTGATTTCACTCTTCACTGTTCTTAGTTGATAATAAATCACATCTGTCACAATCAAGGTTAATATCTGATAAAATTTCTTTTCTAAACATGTTACCTGACAAGTGTTCAGTGGCTGAAGAAGGTAAGCCGTGTGTAAATCCTCCTCAATTCATTGTATCTATTGTTTCAGGCAATGATGAATACATGGTTGGATTGACGTGTCAAAAACACAAACATATCGTATCTGGAAAAATTGGAATTTTGCAAAATGAGGGCAAGATGCATGATGGAAAAGTTAGTTTCTCACCTGTAAAAGCAGTTGGAACTGATTGTATACATGGCGATGCTGATGACTTTGTACAAATAGACATGACTCATCCAAAAAATTGAAATATTTTTGAATTTAACTATTCTTGTTGCTTCTTGAAATATTGTCAGATCTGGTCAAGATTGATGACTTGTTGCTAATTGTAAAAAACGGGAGTGCAATCAGTGAGATCAGAAGTGATTCCATGAGCATCAGGCAAAAAGAAAAATGGATCACGATCGGTGACAATGACGGTCCGGCACATATGCATATCAATTCGGAATTAATCAGATCTGCAGAGTTTGTCCAAGAACAGAAACCTGAACGTATAAGCTTCAGCGTTAGGTTCTATGATGAATATGTTCAACGTGTCCTTGCTGCATTTTTTACAAAAATGTATGACGCTGACAAAAAATTAATTTCTTCAAGAAAAATGATCTATGATGAACTGAACCAAAAATATGGTTCTAAAATTAAATTATAAAAAAACCCTATCTGAAAAAGACAAGGAGAAAAATATTATTCTTTGGACTCTTTCTCTTTCTTCTCTTTTTCAGATTGTAGTTTAGCTAATTCTAATTCTTCGTTAGTGTGTTTGAACTTTTTCATAGTGACTTTAGTTTGCTATTTAGATATAAAAACTGCGCATTTTCCACGTTTGTATGCTATGTGTGGGGTTCAGTATCCAACCGAATAGACCGGTTTTCTGCCATTTATGCCAAGGTCCAAATTTTTTACCGCAATTTCTGCCATTTTCTTCCTTGTCTCCTCCGTGGAGCTTCCTATGTGCGGCGCAAGTACCACGTTTGGCAGCTTGATTAGGGGATGATTTTTCTTAATCGGCTCTATCTCAAACACATCCAACCCTGCACCTGAGATCGTTTTTTTCTTTAGGGCCCTTATCAGATCCTCTTCGTCGATTACTTTTCCTCTTGAGGTGTTGATCAGATACGCTGAACTTTTCATCTTTCTAAAAACATCCATGTCAAACATCTTGTCTGTCTCTTGAGTATGAGGCACGTGAACAGAGATGAAGTCGCTTTGAGAAATCAATTCTTCAAATGACACATATGTTGCTTTCAGTATCTTCTCTTTGGTTTTGGAGACTCGTCTTCTGCTGTGATATGTGATCTTCATGTCAAATGCCTTTGCTCTTCTGGCAAGCATTTCTCCTATTCTTCCAAGCCCTAAAATCCCGATTGTCTTGTCCTTGAGGTCAACTCCTACATAATCGAACGCACCATAGATCTCTTTCCACTTTCCATCTCGAATTATCCTGTCTCCTTCAGTTACTCTCCTTGAGATGTCAAGGAGTAAGGAGAATGCCATGTTGGCTGTGGCTTCTGTCAGCACTTCTGGAGTGTATCCCACGCGAATTTTCTTTCTCCTGGAAAATTCGGTATCTATGTGATCAAAGCCTACACTATAGGTGCTTATCACTTTGAGGTTTTCTGCAAACTCAATCGTTTCCTTGTTGATTTTGTCATATGGGAAGCATATGAGTCCGTCCACTTCCTTGATCTTATCTTTCAATTTAGTTTGGGGAATAGGAATTTTTCCAGAATGAACTTCCACTTGATACTTTTTCTTAAGATGTTCTAGTGCAAAGGCGTGCAGAGTTCTTGTTAGAAACACCTTCTTCTTCATCGCCATCACCCTTACGACTTGTCTTAAACCATTTATACGATTTCTTTGTAAATTCTTCATGTCTGCAGAAACTCTAGACGAAGAAGAATTTGCCATCTGCGTGGAATGCGGAAATTCCATTGAAAAATGTGGATGCGTGTGTCCGTATTGCGGTGAGCGTGACAAGTGTGAATGTGCCTTGTTTGATGCGGCAACGGGTGGTTAGGATTTGGCAGTAGTAGAAATGTACCATCATACTATTAAGATAAAGAAAGTTTGTGATTTCATATGAGTTCTATAGATTTTACTTGGCTTATAGGAGGCCCTCAAGGAAGCGGAGTGGAGTCCGGTGCCAACATTTTCTCAAAAGTCTGTGCGGAAATGGGCTATCAGGTATTTGGCAAGAGGGAATTCTATTCTAACATCAAGGGGGAGCACAGCTACTTTACCGTCAGAGTCGCAAACAAGAAGATCCATTCAAACGTTAACGACGTTACACTGATGACGTCATTTGATGCTGAAACCCTATTTCGTCACTATGATGAGGTCATGTCTGGAGGGGGAATAATCTATGATTCTGATTTGGAGGATGTGAAAACTGACTCTGTTCGTACTCTTGATGCCCCGTTCAAGAAAAGACTGCATGATGAGTTAGAATCAAAAAACAAGCCGCTTACGATTGCCGGGGTATTGGATGTCGCAAGAGAGAATGGTGTCAGTCTGTTCCCCGTATCGTTCAAGTCCATTCTTGAGATCCTTTCAGAGGAAACTGAGAATCCTCGTCTAAAAGGCCTTGTTAGGATGTTTAATGTGATTGGCGTGTCCTTGTCCTTGGGACTGGTTCAGATGCCTCCCGACACATTGCAAAAAACGATAGGAACCATATTTTCAAAAAAGCCTGAGGTGGCAAAAATCAACCAGCAAACGGCCAACTACGCGTATAACTATGCGACTGCAAAATTTGAGGCTTTTGATCATTCACTGCCTCGAACAGAAAAAGAATCCAAAACCCTTCTGGTGCAGGGATTTCAAGGAACCGCCTTGGGAAAAATCGCATGTGGATGTAGATTTCAGCCCTATTACCCTATCACTCCTGCATCTGACGAATCTGTTTTTCTTGAAACAAACGAACTCCTTGAAGTCACTGATGAACGTCCCGGTTCCGTTGCTGTGATTCAGACCGAAGACGAAATCTCTGCAATGGGGATGACCATCGGAGGCGCATTGACTGGAACTCGTTCTTCTACGTGTACCTCTGGTCCTGGATTTGCATTGATGACTGAGATGCTTGGATGGGCCGGAATGAACGAGGTGCCTGTCGTCATCACCAACTATCAGCGAAGCGGACCCTCTACGGGTCTTCCGACCAGACACGGTCAAGACGATCTGCTTTTTTCTGTCCATGCTGGTCATGGAGACTTTCCAAAAATCGTCTATGCCTCAGGAGAAATTGAGGAGAGCTTCTATGATACTGGCAACTGCTTTAACTATGCGGATGTCTTTCAGGTTCCCGTAATACACATGATGGACAAGTTTCATGCTAGCTCCGTCATCACGTGCAAGAGATTTGATCCTCAAAAAATATCCATCAACAGGGGAAAGCTCTTGGAAAAGGTAGATGGTGATTACAAGCGATTTGAGTTTACCGATGATGGTGTATCTCCAAGATCCAGGCTGGGTATGGACAACGGAATCTTTTGGAATACCGGTGATGAGTCTGATGAAACTGGTCATATCACTGAGGACCCTATCTTGCGCGTTAAGATGATGGACAAGAGAATGTCTCGACTGGATCTGATCCTGGAGAGCATTCCAGATGTGGAACAGGCCGTTTCTTTTGGAGTTGAGGAATATTCCGTAATCTCATGGGGATCTACGATAGGTCCGGTAATCGATGCGATAGATCTCCTGAAAAAAGAGGGAATCTCGATAGGACTGGTTCAGCTGAAACTTATGCATCCATTCCCTAGCGAACACGTCTCTTCGCTTCTAAAGGACGCTAAGATCATCATTGACATTGAGGCAAACCATTCGGGACAGATGGGAAAGATGTTCAAGCAAAACGTGGGACGAGATATAGATTACTTCATCTTAAAATACAGTGGACGGGCGATGACCTGTACCGAGGTTTATGATTCTCTTAAGAAAATTGTTCAGAAAAAGGCAGACAAAAGGGAGGTTTTGATGCATGGCGCTTAAGCTTGCTGACTACAAGACAGACGTCCACAACGACTGGTGTCCCGGATGCGGAGATTTTGGAATAGTTAATGCGATTCAGATGGCATTGGCTGAGATGGGAATACAGAGAGACAAGGCCGCAATGTTTTCGGGTATTGGGTGTTCTGGAAAGACTTCCCATTATATCAACACGTTCGGCGTGCATACGTTGCATGGACGGGTCCTGACGTTTGCGCAGGGCGCAAAGATCGCAAATCCTGATCTGACTGTGGTCGCCGTTGGCGGGGATGGCGACGGATTGGGAATCGGTGCAGGTCATTTTGTTGCAGCCGGGAGACGAAATGTGGATATGACATACATAATTTTTGATAATGGAGTATACGGTTTGACAAAGGGACAGGCTTCCCCTACCCTAAAGCTTGGGGAGAAGACCAAGTCCTTGCCCACGCCAAATACCAATTCCAACGTAAATCCTATCGGATTGGCCATTGCAAGCGGATTCACGTTTGTTGCCCGCGGATACTCCTATGACGTTAGACATCTCAAAGATCTGATTATTCAGGCCGTCAAGCACAAGGGTCTGTCATTTCTTGATGTCTTGCAGCCTTGTCCGACTTACAATGATCTCAATACGAGGGACTGGTATGCCGGAACCGATCTAGTAGACGAGGCACAAAAACGCCATTCCAGAATATACAAGCTAGAAGATCAGGGCTTTGAACCCGTGGTGCATTACAATTCGGAAGTTGAAGTCAACGAGAAGCTGTCTCAGGCTCTGATCAAATCCCTTGAATGGGGTAACAAGATACCTACTGGTGTATTTTACAAGAACGGGCTGATCTCTCCGTATACTGAAAGGCTGAAAGATAAGATTCCAAACTATCTGGAAAATCCTCCTGCAAAACAAAACATCTCAAAGAACGGTGTGTCCAACACTAACATCTCAAAGATGTTGGATTCTCTGGAAGTATAGCTCACTCATTAAGTTTCAACGTCTGTGAAGACTGAATGTTTGAATTAATTTATTTACAAATGTTTTTGTTTACGTGTAAAACACTTGCTGTCTTTAGATGCTCTGTTGCCTCAAAACGTTCGTCACTGATTAGGGCAAGTTTTCACAATTCCTACAAATCCCTTTTCTGCATACATGAATGACCGACTGACTTGCAGGTACATTTAAACAAAGATCCCTTGTAACGTGTTGTTGTTTTAACCTTCAATATGGGACTAGATAATTTCTTTCCAAACGTCTCCTAAAAATGTGAATCTCTTACTTTTTGACGAAGCCGTATTCAGACGCCATCTTATTGAATTCGGATCGAATTGATATGTTATTTCAGAAATGTCGGATGGAATTTTTTTGGGATCCATGTGGTATGGCAATAATTCCAAAACAAAATCAATCTTTTCCAGCGCGTTATCGAACCACTGCTTGTCTTCGATGTCTATGACAAAAACAATTTTTGGATTGCCTGAGAAATTGATTTTGATTTTTAATGCATTTCCGCTTCCCCTTCTCCGTTTCATTTCTTTGAAGACTGCCTTGATTTTTTCCCAACGCTTGAATCCAAACCACTGGAAAAACGCTTCGTTAAACTGAAGCGGAATGTCTATGTCCAGGAAACTCACAAACCTTTCATCATTTGGTTCTATCTCGTCCTGAATGATGGTGAAATGAGAATTTAGAAATCCGTAGATCACTTCGATTTCCCATGGTGAGATTCCGTAATACTGTAACGTTGTTTTCACACTTTCAGACATTGCTATAAGGACTCAAAAATTGTAATTAAATCTTCAAATCCTGCAACACTTGCCCAAATCTGCCTTAAAATTAAAATTACATGTAGATTTACTGTATTTTAGACATGAAAAAAGAATTTGTAGTCAAAAGCATTGATTCAGCTCCAGATGGCGCGCCATATGTCGTAGTATCACTATCGTCGATCAAGGATCTAAAGGAAGGCAATCAGAATCCTCCTGCACCATTTGGAAGTCCAAAGGTAATGGGATTTTCAAACATGAATGACATGATGAAGGATCTTAACAAAATGATGTCTGGAATGGGTGGCGGAATGGGAATGCAATCTGGAATCACTCAATTAAAGCTCGAGATGCATGAGTACAAGGAAATGGGTCTTTCAGTGGGCGACAAGGTCTTTTTAGAATTGAGCAAGGCTGAAACCCTTGGTGTATGAGACTACCAGATTGTATTGAAGTATTTCCAACCATAAAATGCAGCGATGGTTCCAATCACAAAAAGCATAGGTTTCCATGCGAATACCGGGATGCTAGGGGTTGCAAGCTTGACCTTGTAGTTATCGGCAATTGCCTTGACATTTTTCTTAACTTTGTCATGCCAAATGTTGTAATCTACCTGATATTTTTTCAAAATCTCTTCCACCTCGTATACAACGGGTGTCCTTTGCGAAAACAAGTGCTGCAGGTAGTCCCTCGAAACTTCCACTTCTGCATGAATGCCTATTAACCCTTTTTTCAGATCAACCATCCTGACGTGCATTTCCCACGGCTTTTTTAGCTTCAGGTTCAGTCCACTTCCAATCTGATCAGGTTGCTTGTGTTCGAGCTTCACTTTGGTGAATCCCTCTGCTGCGAAAATTTTTGTCAGCTCATCAAAGTTCTTTTTTACCACGATGTGAAGTTGCTCTACTCCGTCTTTACTGTCGATGTTAATCTTGTGCTTTATTCCATCAAAGAATGAGACAGTTTTTGGATACGTGGTAAGATACTCCATATTTTTTTCATAAAATTCCTCTATTTAAAGCAGAACCGGTCAGCCTGATGCTTTTGTGGAATTCGATAATCCCCTGACGTATACGCACTGATCGGGTGATATGGCCATCTCTGAGGGACTAATTTTTCTGTCTGTAAGCTTTGCGTCTGAGTTTCTAACTATTGCAAACGGCTTTGATTCTGCGCCTTCTCCCATTTTGTGATTTGCTATGGTTGCAAGATTGTCAACAACAGCCTGAAACGTAACCTTCAGTGGATTGCCGTCCAGATCCTCCTTTGATCTCATGTCCAAGACCGGCTCGATACCTGCACATGATATTGCTATACCTGACGTGCCAATTCTTGCTGGCATCAGTCTACTGTCTACCAAAATTATTCCTACGTGAATGAGAAACTTTAAGAAAATCTTCCTTCGGATTTCTTCTGCCATGATATGTGGTGATGTGGGATATAATATTGCCTTGCCGTTCTTTGCATTTGATTTGTCGATTCCGGCATTTGGTGCCATGATGTTGTTTGATGACGTGATGACGAATCCTCCAATGCCTCCAAAAATTTTGTCAGACTCTCTGATGATGATCTCTGCAATTTCTGGTTTTAGCCTGAATTTTCTTGAAACTTCCATGCCTTTTTTCGAGGCTTTGATGTTTTCAAGATCTATGAGTCTTCCTTGTGAGTTTGAGACATATTTTGTTGAGATGACCAATACGTCTCCTTCTTTTAGTTGAGACTCATTTTTTTCCAAGGTTCTTTGTAACTCCTCGAAAACATCGAATCGACTATCCATTCTTTTAGCCAAGAGGGGTAAAACGGTTAATTGCACAATATTGCAAGTCTTTTTTTGCTTTTTTACTGTTCTGAAATGATATTTTCAAATTTGATGCATTCAAATTTTACATCATGCATGGGTGACAATTGAGATGAATTAATAGGTGATTTGAATTGTTGAAGCCTGAGCATCTTCCTGCTATGTATTACATTGATAAATATAGGCAAAAATGGATTCTGAAAAGCTTTTAATCTGCTTCAACAACTTTTTTGATCATGAACATTGTGGAGAAGATTCTTGCCCGTGGTGCTGGCAAATCTTCAGTTTCTCCAGATGACGTGGTTTTTGCCAAGGTGGATAAGGTGATGATGCATGATGTCTCTGGACCTGGAGTGATTAAGGTGTTTGATAAACTAAAGAAACAAGGAATCTCTGTTGACAAGATATGGGATCCTACCAAGGTCTGGGTTGCTGAGGATCACTTTGTTCCTTCAGCCGAAAAAATGTCTGCTGAAAACATCGTAAAATTGTCTAACTTTACAAAAAATTATGGAATAGAAAAGCATTTCAAGTATGGCATGGGCCAGTATGGAATTTGTCATACCATCTCACATGAAGAGGCAATGGTTATGCCCGGTGACGTATATGTCGGAGGTGACTCTCACACTAATACTACTGGGGCCTTGGGGGCCTTTGCATGTGGTCTTGGACATACTGATATTGCATATGTCTTGCTAAATGGAGAAATTTGGTTTAAGGTTCCAGAAACTTTTTACTTTAAGCTAAATGGAAAGTTACCTGATCATGTGATGGCAAAGGATCTGATTCTAAAGATTGTGGGAGAAATTGGAACGGATGGTGGCGCTTATCAGACAATGCAATTTGGAGGCAGTGGTATTGACGAGATGTCCGTAGAAAGCAGATTGACTCTATGTAACATGACTACCGAAGCCGGGGCAAAGAATGGAATTGTTGAGCCAGATCAAAAGGTGGTGGATTACTTGTCTCAGCGAGGTGCAACTGACATCAATCTGATCAAAGGCGATGATGATGCTGAATATTCAAAGATTTTTGAGTTTGAAAGTTCTGAAATGGAACCAATTATTGCAAAACCTTTCACTCCTGAAAATACTTGTGTTGTTAGAGAAGCTCCTTCTGTAGAATTGGACAAATCCTACATTGGTTCCTGTACTGGTGCAAAGTATGAGGATTTGGAGGCAGCAGCAAGAATACTCAAGGGTAGGAAAGTAAAAATTCGAACAGAAATCTTGCCTGCGGCAATCTCGATTTATCAGCGTGCAATGGAAAATGGACTATTGAAAATTTTCTTAGATGCTGGAGTTACTGTTGGACCTCCAACATGTGGAGCTTGTTGCGGAGCACATATGGGTGTTTTAGCAAAAGATGAAGTATGTATCAGTACCACAAACAGGAATTTTCCTGGAAGAATGGGTCATGTTGAATCTGAAACATATCTTTCATCTCCATTGGTTGCAGCAGCATCTGCTGTTACTGGAAAAATCACTGATCCGAGGGATTTGTAATGAAAGGAAATGTGATTAAATACGATCGAGATAATATCGATACTGACGTAATCATTCCTGGTCAGTATCTTAAGGTACATGATTATGCCGAACTTGCAACTCATGCAATGGAGGGACTGGATCCTGACTTCCATTCAAAGGTAAAAGATGGAGATTTTATCTTGTCTGGGAAAAATTTTGGTTGCGGTTCTTCACGTGAGCACGCTCCAATCGCATTGTCTCATTCTGGAATCAAAGCTGTCTTGGCATTATCTTTTGCAAGAATCTTTTATCGAAATGCCGTAGATGGTGCATTTTTGTTACCTATTGAAATTGACAAGGATGCATATGATGGCATTTCTGAAGGTGACGAAATTACCATAGATGTCTCTACTAATGAGATTAAAAACATTACAAAAAATCAAACGTACCATATGAAACCCTTTTCTGAAATCATCGGAAAGATAATTGCTGCTGGTGGATTGTTCAAGTATAAACCAGATCAGGATTAAAAATGGGACGAACTCTTTTTGAAAAAATATGGGATTCCCATTTGGTTGTTGAAAAACAAAATAATCCTTCGCTAATCTATATTGACCGACATCTTGTTCATGAGGTTACTTCACCTCAAGCTTTTGATGGATTGCGAATAAATAATAGAAAAGTCAGGCGACCTGATCTTACAATTGCCACCATGGATCACAATGTTCCTACGACCGATCACTCCTTGCCGATTTTAGATCAAACATCCTCTGTACAAATACAGACCCTGGAAAAAAATTGCAAAGATTTTGGGATTAAATTGTTTGACATTGCTAGTCCGAATCAGGGTATTGTGCATGTGATTGGTCCCGAGTTGGGAATTACTCTGCCTGGAGCCACGATTGTTTGTGGCGATAGTCATACATCCACACACGGGGCGTTTGGCGCACTAGCGTTGGGGATTGGTACGAGTGATGTTGAACATGTCTTGGCATCTCAAACAATGTGGTTAGAAAAACCTGTGCCGTTTGAAATACGAGTTGAGGGTAAACGAAAAAATCCTCATGCCGTTACTGCCAAAGACATAGTTTTGTCTATCATCAAAAATATTGGAACTGGAGGGGGTACTGGAACTGTCATCGAGTACCGTGGTGAAGGCATATCTGATCTTTCTATGGAACAAAGAATGACAATTTGTAATATGTCCATTGAGGCGGGTGCTCGTGCAGGTTTGGTTGCACCTGATGAAAAAACATTTGATTATCTCAGAGGCAGAAAATACACTCCGAAAAACTTTGAATCTTTGGTTGACACTTGGAGAGATCGTCTGAAATCTGATAATGATGCAAAATTTGAAAAACAGTTTGTTTTGAATATTGATGATATAGTTCCTCAGGTTAGCTGGGGTACAAATCCTGGAATGACTTGCGATGTCACAGAAACGATTCCGTCTCCTGACGAATTTTCAAAAGGTGATTCCAATCAAAAGAAAGGTGCTGAGAAGGCTCTTGACTATATGGATCTGAAGCCTGGCACTTTCATGGAAGACATCAAAATTGATCGAGTGTTTATCGGTTCATGCACCAATGCCCGGCTTGAAGATCTTGTTGCAGCATCTAAAGTCATTAAAGGACAAAAGATATCTTCTAACGTCAAAGCAATGGTTGTTCCAGGCTCTCAATTGGTAAAAAAACAAGCTGAAGAATTGGGGTTGGATAAAATTTTCATGGATGCTAATTTTGAGTGGCGAGAAGCAGGTTGCAGCATGTGTCTTGGCATGAATCCTGATATTTTGTCGCCTGGTGAACGTTGTGCCAGTACTTCAAATCGTAATTTTGAAGGCAGACAGGGAACTGGTGGTAGAACCCATTTGGTAAGTCCTGTGATGGCTGCTGCAGCAGCAATCTATGGACATTTTGTTGATGTTCGAAAAATGGATTTGAATTAAAATGGAGCCTTTTAGAAACGTAATCAGCATTGTTGTCCCTCTTGATAAGGTAAATGTGGATACAGATCAGTTGGTTCCAAAACAGTTTTTGAAACTTGTTCAAAAATCTGGATTTGGAAAGTACCTGTTTTTTAATTGGAGGTATGATGAGAATGAGAATGAAAAGTCTGACTTTGTATTGAATGATCCGAAACTCAAAAACTCAAAAATCCTTGTGGCAGGAGATAATTTTGGTTGCGGATCTAGTCGTGAACATGCTGTCTGGGCTTTGCTTGATTATGGTTTTTCTGTTATAATTGCTCCTTCATTCGCAGACATTTTCTTTAGTAATTGTTTCAAGAATGGCGTTTTGCCTATTTCTTTGAATGAAAAAGATGTGGAAAGATTACAACAAGAAACTGGTATTGTTGAAGTGGATCTGGAAAATCAATTGATTAGGATGCCCAAAGATGAAATTCTTTTTGAGATTGATTCTTACAAGAAAAAAATCCTCTTGGAAGGGTTGGATGACATTGACCAGACTTTTCAATACGAGGAACGCATTTCTGAGTTTGAGAAATTATCTACAGTCCCATCTGTTTTATGATTTTTTTAACTGTTTTTTCATTTCTCTCTAGAATCATTGGCGATTCTGCATCTATCCATTCTTTTTGACCGATATCGAATGCACTTATTTTCTCTTCCTTTGAAAGAGGCTGCAAAATATCATATGACAAGTTTATCTCCTTTTGCTTTTGTTTGGATTTAATTCTCTTAATGATGTCTTTTCCAAGCATGTAAACTCCTAAGCACTCTGACATCTGAAGATTTATGATTGGCTTTTCTTTGAATTCTTTGATGATTCCATTTTCTACAGTTGCAAATCCTGTTTCCTCTTTTCTCCTGGTTCTGGTGGCAATACATGCAGAACTGTTTTTCTCCCTGAACAAATTCCTCATTTTGTCAATATCGATTGCACACAAATTGTCTACAAACCATAATACAAATTCCGACTCATTTTTGAGCCTATTTGTGATGTGTAGCAAGTCTCCTCCTGTACCACTTTGTGAATCCTGAACAAAGACGATGTCTTGTTGACTTCCAAAATAGTTTTTTATCTGACCTCCCAATCCTGTAAAGTCTGAAATTATTATCACTTCATTTACTGTGTCAAATGATTTTAGATATTTTACGATATAATCGATCAGTGGTTTCCCGTTGATTGGGGTCATTGCTTTGGGAAAATATTCTGTATATGGTCTTCCTCTGGTTCCCTTGCCTCCTGCAAGAATTACCGCCTTCAACGTCTAACGATATGATTTTTGCTTTCTTCTTCTTGCACCCGGACCGCCAAACTTCTTGGGTTCCTTTCTTCTGGCATCTCCACTTACTAGATATTTGTCAAAATCAGTAATTCTTTTTCTAAGATCATCTCTGGTGGATTTTGGAAATGGATGTTCTTTTGGTTCTTTTTTGGATTTTGTCCATCCTGTAAGTGCTCGGGAAATTCCTGTTGCGACTGCGCTAGCTTGTCCCATGAAGCCTCCTCCTCTAACTCTTACGGAAATATCTATCTTGTCTCTTAGTTCTCCTGTAATTTCCAGAGGCGCTAAAATGACTTCTCGAGCAGTTTCTTGAGGAATCATTTCTACCGGAATATTGTTGATTCTAATTTTTCCTTTACCTTTGGTGATGTAAACATGCGCACTAGCTGTTTTTCTTGTTGCAAAATAGATTTCTGTTTTTGGAGTCGTCATTCAGTCCACCCTATTACCCTGCATAACTCACCTAATTGTGTATAGTTTGATGCGGTTTTTCTGATTTTAGCTTTTTCAAATTGAATTTTTTCTATAGCTTTAATTTCTTTAGGAGATCCTATGTATGTTCTCAATCTTTGAAATGATTCTTTGCCTGATGGCTTTCTATCAAATGGAAGCATTTGGCGAATCATTTTTGCCATTACTGTATCTGGTCTTCTATAGTGTTTTGGTCCGTGTTTGTAATTGATGATGCTGTTAATTTCTAAAAACTCTCTATATTCTTGAATGTGATTACTTCGTGTACCGCTCATCATGATTTTTTCGCAATTTACAACAGATACTCTATTTCCTTTAATGAGTAATTTTGCTACATTAGATGCCAATCTTCCTGCAATATGATCCGTAGCATCTACAACAATTGGCCTATCTGTTCTAATCACTGTCTCTTGTTTGATACTTGTCTTTGATTTGTTTATTCTTCCGTTAGCCAAGTAATACCACTCCTTTTCCGGTTGGATTTTGTTCAATTAGATCTGTGTGGCTAACTAACTTGCCTCCATTTTTAATAATTTTATCAGCTGCAGAACTAGAAATTGAAAATGAAAACAATGTTATTTTATGAGGTATATTGCCTGTTCCGAGAACCTTTCCAGGAAATACGACGGTATCATTTTCTTTTGTTAGTTGACCTATTCTATTCAAGTTAAGATCTCTTCTTGCGATTGATGGTTTGGACGCGTACTCTGCCAATTTGGCCCAAATTGGGGCATTATTTTTGACAGATGCTTTTTTTAGATCTTTGGCCATGCGTACAACCACTTGATTAGTCATGTGAATAATACGCTTTGAAACCCAAATATAATGTCTATGCTTCCACTTGATCAATCATTTCTTTGAATTGACTAATTCTGTGTCCTACTTCGTCTACTCCAGAAATGATTATCTGTTCAGGATTGAGTGCTCCTGTTGATTCTACTGTTAGTACTTTGACATCGTCCTTGTCAGTGTCTGTAAGTGTTGAAATATTTGCGGAATTCCATTTTGAATGCTCTGTTCCGCGTCCAAGTCTTGCATAGCATTCGATCTTAATTCTTTGACCTGGTGCAAGCTGTACAATGGGAATATGTTCTGATGTCGGCTTAATCGAATCGTCTTCGGAGGATAACTCGCTGGAAACTACGGTTCTTGTTACGTCTGAATCACCAGAGTCTAAAACTAACATAATTTTACAATTTGAACAACCCGTTTCACTCTGACATTCACATTTTGATGGCTCATTAAATCTGGACAAGTCAGTTGTTAAGGGAATCAACCCTAATCTGTGCGCTAAACCTTCGTCTTGTAATACTGATGAATTCTCAATTATGTCCACCGTATCAATTGCAAAGACTGGGACTCCGTTAAGACAAACTCGTCTTAATGCGTTAGCATATTGCAATGGTATACCCTTGAGCTTTACAGCTATTTTTTGATTATCTTTGCTAATTACCTCTAAGGATGACAAATCTTGAACAAAATCTTCAAAGTCCACATAAAAATCTAGCTGGTTTTATGTATAGATAAATAGCAATCATTCGTATCTGTTTCAGTAATGGCAGATGTAACGTTAGTAAAATATTCCTTTGAAGGAGAAAAATTCGAAATCATGGTAAAACCTGATCCTGCACTAGATTACAAGCTTGGAAAGAAAAAGGATATTTCTGCAGTTTTGATCTCTGATGAGATCTACACTGATTCGGGAAAAGGTACTAGGCCTTCTGCTGAGAAACTGAAAAATGCATTCGATACTGAGGATCAAACCGTAATTGCCGAAATAATAATGCAAAAAGGAGATCTCAATCTGACAACTGATCAAAGACGGAAAATGATCGAAGAAAAAAGGAAACAAATCGTTCATTTTATTGCTAAGACGTATGTGGATCCTAAGACTCACCTTCCACATCCTCCGTTGAGAATAGAGCAGGCCATGAAGGATGGTAGAGTATCAATCGATCCACAAAAAAATATCGATGAACAGGTGAAGGACATTGTAGATAAGCTTCGTGCTATCATAGCTCTGAAATCTGAGAATCTCCAATTGGAAATTGTCATTCCTGCCCAATTTGCATCTCAGTCTTATTCTGTTTTGAAATCTGTCGGCTCTCTAAAAAAAGAAGAATGGCAGAATAATGGTTCATTAAAAGCAATACTTGAAATACCCGCTGCAGCAAGACCCACTGTGATAGACAGATTAGGTTCTATAACCAAGGGTTCTGCTACAGTTGAGGTAGTTCAATAATGGATAATAAAAGAAAATATGTCATTCCTGGCGATTTAGTGACTACTGGACCTTTTAGACCCGAACAGAATGTGATCCTTGAAGGCGATAAGATAATTTCAACAACCATTGGGATTTCTGAAATTTATGATGATTCTGTTAAAGTAATAACTTTGACTGGGAAGTATATTCCCAAAATCGATGATCTTGTCATAGGAAAAGTTAATTCGCATACGTCATTGTCGTGGGAATTGGATATCAATTCATGTTATGTGGGATTCTTACCTGCCCAAGATGTCTTTGGACGTGATTTCTCGGCACATGCTGATGAGTTGTCATCCAAATTAAAAACAGGAGATCTCGTTGCTGCTAGAATTGCAAATTTTGATAGAACCAGAGATCCTCTGGTAACGATTTCTGATAGGGATTTGGGCAAGATTGATTCTGGTGACTTGGTCAAAATTTCTCCAAGTAAAGTTCCTCGTTTAATTGGGAAAAGAGGAAGCATGATCCAGATGATTGAAATGGCCACCAATGCTGCAGTCACCATAGGACAAAACGGTTGGGTTGTGGTTTCCTGTGAGACTTCCGAGGGATTATTAAAGGCTAAAAAAGCCATAGAAATGGTTAATGAAAAAGCACATGTTGTTAATTTAACTGATCAAATTAAAGAAATGTTAGACAAAAAGGATGAATCATAATGGGCGGAAGAGACGCAACAATGGTCCTATTGGACGAGAATGGTATTCGTTGTGATGGCCGTAAGGTCGACGAACCACGAAGAATAATGATAAAAGCAGGTGGTCTGAAAAATGCTGATGGTTCTGCTTACATAGAATTTGGTGATAACAAAATATTGGTTGGAGTTTTTGGTCCTAGAGACGTTCATCCAAAACACATGTCCAATACTGATACAGGAATTTTACGAGTAAGATATCACATGGAACCTTTTTCTGTTGGTGAGCGAAAAAACCCTGCTCCTTCTAGAAGAGAGGTTGAAATTTCTAAAGTAATCAAAGAAGCATTAGAGCCTGCAGTTATGTTGGAAAAATTCCCAAGAACAGCTGTTGATGTTTTCATAGAAGTATTGCAAGCTGATGGTGGAACAAGATGCGCTGCTCTTTCAGCAGCTTCTGTTGCATTAGCTGATGCCGGAATTCCTATGAGAGATATGGTTGCAGCTTGTGCTTCAGGTAAGGTGGCTGATACAATTGTTCTTGATGTTAATAATGAGGAAGATCAGGCAGGGCAAGCAGATATGCCGATAGGATATATGCCAAGTTTAGAAAAAATCACACTATTACAATTAGATGGCGTGTTAACTCCTGAAGAATATAAGAAATGTGTGGATGTTGGGGTTCATGGTTGTAAAATTGTGTATGATATTCAAAAGAAGGCACTTAAAGACAAGTATTTTGGAAAAGGGGATGATTAGAATTGGCTACGATTTCTGTTATTGATGAATTGAAAAGAACTCAAATCCTAGAACTCTTAGAACAAGGTAAGCGAGTTGATGGCCGCGCTCTTGATGAACCACGCGAAATTTCTATTGAGACTAACGCAATTCCAAAAGCAAACGGTTCGGCAAGAGTTTTTCTTGGTGATACTGAGGTTGTTTGCGGGGTAAAAATACAGCCTGATAGGCCTTTTCCTGATACTGGAGACAAAGGTCTTTTCATTTGTACTGCTGAGCTTTTACCTCTTTCACACCCAACTGTTGAAACTGGACCTCCTCAACCTCATGTAGTTGAGTTGGCCCGAGTTGTTGATAGGGGAATTAGAGAAAGTCACATGGTGGATGTTTCTCAATTGGTTATTGAGAAAGACAAGTCAGTCATTGGCGTATTTGCTGATAATGTGGTTGTTGATTATGATGGAAATCTGTTTGATGCATGCTCCTATGCTTCTACGGCAGCGTTACTTACATCAAAAACTCCAAAATGGAATTGGGTTGATGACAAACCTACTCTTGTAGAAGGTGGTGAATCTGCGTTACCTGTTAGTACTATTCCCGTATCTGTAACCATGGCCAAAATTGGAAATCACATAGTAGTAGATCCAAATGGCGATGAGTGGGCCAGCATGGATTCACGTATTACGATCACTACTGATTCAGATGGTAATATCTGCGCTTTACAAAAAGGAGGCAGTGATGGATTTACTCAGGATGAAATTAATCAGTGTGGTGAGATTTCTGTTAAGGTCGGTGCAAAAATCAGAGAAAAATTAAAAGAAGTACAAAAGGATAGTCAATAAAATGGCAAAGGCAAAAAAATCTCTAAAGGGCTTGGGTGCTAGATACGGAATCAAACTTAGAAAACAGTATACGAAAGTTCATCTCCAACTTAAGGAAAAACGAACATGTCCTGAATGCGGTTCGCAAACGTTTGGTAGAGATGCGGTTGGAATTTGGTCCTGTAAAAAATGCAGCTATAAAGTAGCTGGAACTGCATATGACATTAAACTTTAGTGCAAAAATCACTATTGATGCAAAAGACAAGTCAAAGGCGATTCATGATTCAGTCAACACCGATAATGAGTTCTATCCTGAAAATCCGGTTAAAACACTAATAGAATTTGATGAAAAGATAGTCATATCTGTTGAATCTGAGCATTTAGCTCATCTTAGGGCAAATTTGAATTCTACTCTAAGATTGATTCAGGCCAGCTATGATTCAATAAATCAATAAGGTTTTGAGAATCTTCTTGCTGAATATATTTTTAGGCATGAATTGAAAAAGACAATTCATATTGAAATGATGTCGATCAAAAACATTGTCTAGATGGAATTGTAAGAAGTGTGATATGCCTGTCACAACCATGGATCCTAGCAGTACCATGACATGTCCAAATTGTGGAAAGGGCATGGTAATGCTTGAAGATTTGGTAGACTGAAAAATTTACTCGTAATCCAATTCAAAATTTACATATCGGTAAAGATATAATGAAACAATTTTTTTAACATGACATGTCATCTCCTCAAATGCCTCCGTGGCTTCAGGAACAACTAATGAAAATGCAGCAATCTCAACAAAACCTTCAATCGTTAATGACTCAAAAACAACATCTTGAGATTGAAAAGGCTGAGACTCAAAAGGCTCTAGAGGAATTGAAAAAAATAACTGATGATGAAACTGTCTTCAAACAGGCTGGAACAATTCTGATAAAATCTAAAAAACAAGAACTTGTTGACGAATTGGATGAGAGAATTGAGATGGCCAAAACACGCTCAACTGTTCTTGAAAAACAGGAAACACGTCTAAAAGAGACTCTCAAGGAACAAGAAGCAAAAATTACCGAGATGATGAAAGGTGGTACTGCCGGAACTCCTCCTCCTGCAGAAGACAATCCTAGAAAATAATCTTTTAAATCATTTTCATATGAGATATTAACAATTCACTACAAGCACTTGATACGTGAAACTAGAAAATCTTCGAATCATCGTTGACGAGAGAGAGCAAAAAAGTGGTATTCCAAATCTTCTCAAATCGGTTGGTCTAAACGTGGAAATGAAAACGCTTCCAATTGGGGACTATATTGTTGCACCCGAAACCGTTGTGGAAAGAAAGAGCATTCGGGATCTTATGGCCTCGGTTTTTGATGGACGATTGTTTGATCAGTGTTCAAGGCTAAAGGAACATTTTGAAAATCCAATTGTTCTTGTAGAGGGAAATGTTGATGAGATTGAAGAAATAACTGAGAATCCTATGATGTTTTACGGTGCAATTTCACGAGTGGTTTTAGATTTTAAAATTCCTGTAATTCCAACTCCTAGCGCTGCTCATACTGCAAAATTGTTGGTATCCATGTGTTCTAGAAAAGATGTTCCAAAGGGCCCATATTTGAAAAAAATTAAAAAATCTTCTGATCTGGAAAAGCAGCAGCTTTCTGTGCTTTGCAGTTTACCTGGAATTGGAGAAAAATTTGCAATTAGAATGCTTACCAAATTTGGAACTCCTTCTAAAGTTTTTAATGCGACTACATCGGAATTGGCAAAAGTTGAAGGTTTAGGTGATGCGAGAGCAAAAAAAATTAAAAAGACCATGGATTCTAAAAGCAAATTTCTTAACACTGCAAATCAAAAAACCTTACATGATTTGTAACATTGCTGAATTACAAATTATGGATCGTTGTATAATGGTGCCAAATTGATAACAAAACGTTTCTGATACGGGTTTTTAATTCTAGTTGGATTGTAACGTGTAGAATTTATTGTATGTGATGTTCATATGATACAAGTCATCTTATGATAAAATTTGATGATTTCTGTGAAAAATCTGGTAATAATTCATTGTTGAATGCATCTGGGGTTTATTTTCCTTTGATTAGTTTTCTTTTTAGGGGGGTTCCGCATCCTGGACATTCCTTGCCTTTGCTGTGATTAGTTTTACATCCTGGACAATAATGAATCCATTTTCCAATGGTTTTGATTCCCTTTGTCATTATTGGAGATACTTTAAGGTCTAGGTTTTTGGCAACATTCGAAATTGCAAAATCATCGCTGATTATCTCGCAGTTCATTTCAATGCCTAGTGCAATAATCGAAATGTCTTGTTTGGATAATTGTGGAAAATCCCCTGTATCCTTGGATTTTCTAATTGCGGATTCCAAAAATTTGATATCTGGTTCTCTAATTCTTAATCTGTTTGTTTCAATCAACGTTCCTAGGGCATCATGATTTTTCTTTATGTGTTTAATTTCATCATACACTGAAGATGTAGTGTAGTGATCATCTGATGATCTAAATGGAACTCCTGCGTAAAACGCACTGGCATCTAAAATCTTAGAATCCAAGCTTACTCATTTGTCTCAACCCGCGTTTCTTTAATCTTACAAATACTGCAGGTTTTTTGTATTTTTTAATCGTGATTGTTTCCTCGTATCCTACTGACTTTACAACCTGCGCATCCATTGCAATGTTGCAATCATGAGAACACACAATTTCAATTTTCTCATCTGGAACTATCAATGACGCAAGTCTGTATACCGGTGCAACAGGTGTGATGATAAGGATATCCAAGCTTTCATGCAATATTGGACCTCCTAATGAAAACGAATGTCCCGTTGATCCACTTGGAGTGGCAATAATCAAACCGTCCATCTTTTGTTTCACTATGTCATTTTGAAATTTGATTTTAATTTCTGCAGTTTTAGTCAAATTTGTTCTGGAAATGTAAATTTCATTTAACGCTGGGGGGAATTCTTTTCCGTCACATGATGCCACCACTCGAGTTCTTTTATCCAAAAAGAAATTCCCTTTTTGGATTTGATTGATTGCCTCATCTATCTCCTCGATTTTAATTTCTGCCAAGATTCCTCTGTTTCCTCCTACATTGATTGTCAAAATTGGTACCTCGTTTTCCAAGCTCCTGAAAACTCTGAGGGTTGTCCCGTCTCCTCCCAGGGTAACAACCAAGTCTAGATTTTCCTTTTTTAATTCTTCAAGCGTTTCACTCTGCTTCGCTCCCTCTACCCTGATTGGTGAAATTGTAAACACTTTTGATTTATTTGCCAAAAATTTTCTTGCAACATCTCTTGCAGCCTGTTCAGAATCTTTAGATCCAACCTTGCTTACTATGGCCACTTTTTGTAATTTCAATCAGCTCTTCTTAATCGCATTTACATAAAAATCATATTTTTTGACATTTAGAAAAACAATTAAGTATGAAAACAAAATTGTATCAATTATGAGTTATGCACATCCTGAGGTTTTAGTTGATACCGAATGGGTATCAAAAAATCCTCCCAATGAAAATCGAAAATTAGTAGAAGTTGATTATGATCCTGTTAATGGATATCAAAAAGGCCATGTAAACGGTGCCAGTTTGATCTGGTGGAAACGGGATATCAATGATCCTGTCACTAGAGACATCATTAGTAAAAAACAATTTGAATTGTTGATGTCCAAAAACGGAATATCTGAAGACACTGAAGTGATTCTGTACGGTGACTTTAACAACTGGTTTGCTGCATTTGTTTTCTGGGTTTTTAAGATCTATGGTCACAAAAATCTAAAGGTAATGAACGGAGGACGAAAAAAATGGGAATTGGAAAATAAGGATTATACTACTGATGAGCCTCAGATTGCACCAACAAGCTATGTTGCGCAGCCACCTGATGAGGGACTGCGTGCATATCTGTTTGACGTTAGTAGAGCTTTGGGCAAAGAAGATTCTGTAATGGTTGATGTAAGATCTCCTGCAGAGTTTACAGGTCAAATTACTGCTCCTCCTGAATATCCTATGGAGCATGCACAAAGAGGTGGGCATATTCCCGATGCGAATAATATTCCATGGGCAACTGCAGTCAACGATGCTGATGGTACATTCAAAACTGTTGAAGAATTAAAGCAAAACTATGAGCCAAAAGGCGTCACACCTGACAAAGATGTGATTTGTTATTGCAGAATAGGTGAGCGCTCTTCACACAGCTGGTTCGTACTCAAATACCTGTTAGGTTATCCGAAGGTTCGAAACTATGATGGTTCTTGGACCGAATGGGGAAACATGATAGGAAACCCCGTGGAAAAATAAGTTGCTTCTAGATCTTCCTATTTTGAAAAAGGGCTCATTTTATTTTATCAAGGATGGGGATGTCGATATCATAATGGAGGATAAGACCAAACGTGGTCTTGAGATTAAAGAGACATCTGTCGATGAAAAAATCAACGTAAAGGCCGATAAGGGAATGATACATGACATGGATGGGATCGGGCATTGGGTTCCGATTAGGTGGTATTTTTCAAAGGATTCCTATGATCTTGCGGATGTATCGGTCCATGCTGATGCAATGGAAAAAAAATACACAGAACTTCGTGAACTGACATGCCCTGATGATGACTGATAACCTTTTTAAATAAAATCGAGTTACGAAAACTAGATGTCTTTACTGCTAAAAGATCGAGTTTGGTCTATGGAAGCGCCTACAGCAAAGCGTGGCGTGTATCCTTTGCATGGTTTCAAGCTGGGACTTTACAGATTGCCTATTGTACTGGAGGATCCAGTTGAATTACAATCTGTACATGACGGTCTCAAGAAGGCATTTGAAATGGACAAGTATGCTGACAGAATTTTTGCGACATATCGTTGGAAAGAACAAAACATGGATGATCCTGATGAGAAAGGTTACGAAGAAGTAGAGTTGTCCGTTACGGTGGAAATTGTCACTGGAGAGGTTGTAGATATCATTTATCAGATTTTCCCGATAGAAAAGTTTGGGGATCCTAACTGGGTTAAAGATTATAGAAAGAAGGCAGATCATTTTGCAAAAATGGTCATTGATACAATATTGCGAAATACCATTTTAGCTGATAAAATGATCTCGTATTATGCTAAAACTGAAAAGATATCTGAGATTGCCGCTATTCAAAAGCTAGAAGAACTTACACCTTTGGCCAAAATTGTTCTTGGTGCAAAACCCAAACCCGTTGAGGCTGCTGAAGATGACGTTGAAGAGGATGACTCTGCCATTGAAATTCCCGATGGTGCAAAACCTGGACCAATTGATGTTGAATACAAATCAAAACTAAAACCCTCTTCGTCATATGCCGCAGCAGAACACACTATCAAAACTTGGGGTAGAAGAGGTCAGAACAATGGAATCATGGGTGTGTGGGGAGAGTTTGTTTCAGTAGATTATGATATTTGTATTGCTGATGGTGGATGTCTTGAAGCTTGTCCTGTAGGAGTTTACGAATGGTTTGATTCTCCTGGAAATCCTGGTTCTGATAGAAAGCCATTGATGTCTAAAGAGCCTGATTGTATTTTCTGTCTTGCATGTGAAGGTGTTTGTCCTCCGCAGGCGATTAAGATCTACGAGCAAAAATAATCCCTATTTCTTGCAACTATAAATAGCGATTCGCGATTCTTTCAGACTAGGGATATGGCAGTTAATCCTTTCACTCAGCTTGTATTTGATTTATTTATCGTCTCAGCTATAATCATTACAGCATATACTGTCAATTTCTATTATCTCGCATTCATTTCTAGAACAAGAAAAGAATCTCCCTCTACTGTTGATTGGGGGACTCCAAGTGTAACTATCCAGCTTCCAATCTACAATGAAAAGTATGTTGCAAAAAGACTTGTGGACGCTGTATGTAATATGGATTATCCGAAAGACAAACTAAGGATCATGGTCTGTGATGATTCTGATGATGACACAGTTGAACTGCTACGAGACGTTGTTGATGATTATAAAAAACAAGGATTGAAAATTGAGCATGTCAGACGCGGAACAAGAAAGGGGTACAAGGCTGGTGCGTTGAAACATGCAATGCGAACGACTGATACTGATCTCGTTGCAATATTTGATGCTGATTTTATTCCTCCGGTGTGGTTTCTCAAAAAGGCAATTCCTCACTTTGCAAAGTCAAACATAGGATTGGTACAATGCAGATGGGGGCATGTAAATGAAAATTATTCTACTATCACTCAGGTTCAGGCACTTAGCATAGACTTTCATTTTCTTGTAGAGCAAAAAGCAAAAAGCAATTCTCATCTTTTCATGAATTTTAATGGCACTGCTGGCATTTGGAGACGTGAATGCATAGAGGATGCTGGAGGATGGCATACTGCAACACTTGTTGAAGATCTTGATCTTAGCTACAGGGCACAAATGAAGGGCTGGAAATGCCTATTTTTACCTAACATAGTAGTTGATGCAGAACTTCCCGCTCAAATCAACGGTGCTAAGAGACAACAATTTCGTTGGGCCAAGGGCTCGATCCAATGTGCCATAAAATTATTGTCTGGAATTGGTTTAAAGCGAAATGTTGGAATTGAAGCAAAAATTCAAGCGTTTATTCAGCTTACTCGACACATAGTTTATCCGTTAGTGTTGATTCAATTTTTGACTTTGCCTATTTTGCTTGCAGCTGAGATCAATCTCTATGTCGTAAGTGTCCTTCCTGCATTGACTATCGCAACATACCTTGCCATGGGTCCTGGGGCGTATCTTATTGTTATTCACGGTATGTATGAAAAGTCATGGAAATCAAAGGCAAAACTACTTCCTGCATTACTTGTATACAATGCAGGTATGTCCGTAAACAACACCGTTGCTGTTTTTGATGCTATCCTCGGAAAGAAAAATGAATTTCATAGAACTCCGAAATATGGAATCGTAACAAAGCAGGATGACTGGAGGGATAAAGCCTATAACTTGCCATTTACACAAACCACTCTTCTGGAAATCTTTTTTGGAGTTTATGGAATTGTCGGAATCTTCATTGCAATATTTTCAAACAACCCTGTCTTCGTTCCAATCATTTTGCTTCAGGCAATTGGATTTTTCTACATCGCATACTTGAGTCTAGCTCATACTCGGTTTAAAAGAAATAAATCAAGTAAAACTGGAATGAGGACCAAGAAGGAAAAAATGGCAAATACTATTTACAAACTTTCCATGTTTGGAATACTCGCAATCATCATTTTTGGAGGATACATGGCAATCTCAGGTTACAATTCTGACATTTATCCTCTTGACAGGATACGGGGAAATCTTGATGGGATTATATCTTCTTCTGATCCTGATGCAATTCACAACCATCTCGTGGCAATTCAGACAGATTTGGATGTGGTAATGGAAAATTTGCCTGATACAGTTAATTCTGAGGGAGAAGTGATTTCGAGAAATCCTGTTTGGATATTTGGTACAGAGTCTACAAATTTCATAAGAATTCAAAACGACATTGATACTATGTTTAGTAACGTTGGAGAAATTTCGTCTGTCTCAAAGGATAATTCGGCATATCACACTGGGATGCTGGATATTAACAGTAGGGCATCGATTTTGAAGATCAACATCATGGATGCAACTCCCTACATGTATGTCAGTCCTGAAAATATGATGTTTAGTGTAGTTTGGATAGCTGCAATTATTGGAATCTTTGCTGCACTAAAAAGAAAGAAAGATCAACTTAGTAAATCCGATGATGAATAATCTAGGAAATGCTTAGGTCATTTCTAATTTCATCCACGGCTCTAATGCCGTAAATATCTCTAATCTGTTGAATTCTAATTGATTCTTTTAGCACGTCTCTTCCAAGCGTATTAGACAAAATTGAATAAACATCGCCAAATTTGATTTCCCATCTGTCTGCACAATCTAAAATTTTACTTATTGCCCATTGTCTTACTTCCTGTGGGAGAGGCATTTTTCCTCCTACTTCATCCGAAATCTTATCAAACAGTTTAACAATCTCTGTGGTCTGAGATGCCATTTTTTCTAAATCCTTGGATTCTCCATATTTTGACTCTGAATTCATTCTAATTTTTGACTGATATTCTGATAACTTTAGTAATGCCATCATTTCTTTTTCGGAATTGTTTGATGACTCGCTAGCAAAATTTTTGACCTGTTGTATGTCTTCAAAAATCTTTTCAGATTTTTTCTGAAATTCTGACACTGACTCATCTTGTTTTTTTAGAGTATCTGAAACAATGGTGATCTTCTTTTCAATGTTGGTTGTCTTGTTAACAACTTCCTGCTTGAAATCTGAAACCTCGTCCTTCATTGATTCTAGTTCTTCCTTGACAAATTCTGTGGATTTTGTTTCCTGTACCAAAGTCACAATTTCAGATTCAATCTTGTCGATTTTCCCTCCTATCTCGGAGATTGATTTTCTGTTGGTACTATCAGCAGAGTTTGCCCTTGATGATATTGTGTCGAATTGTTGTTTGAGTCCATTGATGATTCCTCCCAACGAATCAATTTTTGATGCCTTTGTAGATATGGCATCAATTGTGATTTTAATTGCGTCTAATTCCACGTTGATGTTTGAAACACGAGTTGCATCTTCTGTAACCTTTTCAAATTCCTGTTTGAGACTTTCGACAATTTGAGTTCCTGTTCCTAACTTTGCGGTTTTGTCTGAAACTTTTTCTATGCTGTTTTTTAGATTATCTATCTCTGTGCCGATGTCTGAAAATGAGTCTGTTTTTCCGGAAATATTCCTAAGATCCTCTCGCACTTCGTCAATTCTTTGTGCAATCTTGATGATCATTTGAGAATTGTTCTTGATCGAATTCACATTGTCTTCTAATTGTTGAGATGTTTCTTGTGGGTTGTATATTTCTTGAAACTCTGAAACTTTACTGACTTCTTTTTCCAATTTTTCGGTTTGAGAGTTGATTTTATCTATAATGTTTGATTGTTTTCTTACTTGATTTAGTCCTGCATATAATTTCTGAGTATCTTCTTCTATTATGTTAATTTGTTTTGATTGTCTTTGTATGTGTTCAAGTGTTGATGCAAGCGTATCGATCATTCCCTTCATCGAAACAAGGACTTTTTGATTTTCAACAAATATCTTCGACATGGCCTTTATCTCCTTTTGAAGTGCCTTATTGGAATCTGAAACTAGTCCTACCTTTTTGAGAATCGCTGCTGGAGTGGGCTCTTTTTTAATCGTTTTTTTTGAAGATTCTGTTGTTTTCTTACTGACAGTTTTGACAGCCATGTAGATTGAATTGATAAATTTGAGATAAAAAAAGTTGGGTCTAAAATAAAAAATGTAAAGAGTTACTTGTTTGACACTAAAGTAATGCTGTTATTTTGTAAAATTGGGTTAGTCATGTATTCAATGTGGAGACAACACTTGTATTTGTTAAATCAAATTTGCTTTTGAACAAAAATTAATGTGAACACTTCTACCCTGAACTTCATTCGACCTCGCATATTTCTTTAGGCTGACGGTTCATGCTCAAATCATTTTCAATAAATTAGAGAATTCAAAATTATGAAAAATAATCATTTAGTCAAAAACAAGCAGGTAAAAAATAGGATTACTTGTTTACGACTTCAGGTTCATGAAGTAATTCATGAAATGTTTTTGCAACTAGTCCGTTTGCTGAATCTACAAATCCTCTCGGACAATATTCACATTGAATCATATAGTACAGTATGGTACCGTACTATTAATACTCGGGTGATAATGATGTAACCGATAGTGCAGTCAGATACCCCAGGTCATTTTTCCTCATTATGTTCAGATGACCTAATCATCATTCTGCAATACGATTATGATTATTGGGAATAAAGAGCTTAAACTGAAATTCTTTGAGCCTAAATGTACATTCATTGTGAACAAAAAACCATTTACAGTTTTTTCATTAGGAATGATTTTTAAACAAATTTGTTTACTGATAGCATGCAGAATGCATTTCTTCAATTGGATTCTAGTGGAATTCAAAATTCTCTTAACAGCACTGTATCAAGTTTGATTGAACAGGTAACTCCTGAATTGCCTCACACGAGTTTTGTCACTGATTTGGCATTTATCATGATAATCGGCGCTGTAATCACACTTGCATTTTTTAAAATTAAGCAGCCTTTGATCATCGGATATCTTTTTGCCGGCATGCTGATTGGTCCTCTTTCCCCGTTGTGGTCTTGGATTCTGCCAAAAGGTGGTCCATCTGTTGACGTCTTGGACGGTGTGGGGATACTCTCGGACATATCTGCATTGAATCTTTTTGCAGAAATAGGTGTGATATTACTTCTTTTTGTAATTGGTATAGAATTCCCTTATGCAAAAATCAAAAGCATTGGACGTGTAGCCGTTGGAGTAGGAAGTCTGGGGTTGTTTTCAACATTGGGTGTTTTGTTTTATACTGCTAGTGCTTTGGGGTTGGAATTTATGGATGCGCTGTTTATCTCGGCTGCATTATCTGTATCCAGTACTGCGATAATTGTCAAAATATTGGAGGAAATGGGTAGAATCAAAAAAGAATCCTCAATACTGATTCTTGGCATCTTGATTGTAGAGGATGTGATTGCGGTGATATTGATTTCTTCCTTGCAGTCTATTGCATTAGTTGGAACCGTATCTGTAGAATCTGTAATCGTAATTGTGTTGGTTGCAGCTGCCCTGATTGTGGGAACGTTTACCGTCGGAACTCGTGTTATTCCTCCTTTGATTGACAGGGTTGCAGCCGCAGAACATCGAGAAATTTTACTGCTTAGTGTACTCGGACTGTGTTTTGGTTATTCTCTATTTGCAAATATCGTTGGTTTGTCAGTGGCAATCGGAGCATTTCTTGCCGGAGTCCTTGTGGCAGAATCAAAATCTGCCGAGGTAGCAAAACTGCTTTCAAGCCCTATCAAGGACATGTTCGTGGCAATATTCTTTGTTTCTGTCGGTGCATTGATGGACGTTTCACAATTGGGAGATTACATATTTGTGGCAATCGCCTTGATTGCAGTGGCAACAGGGATGAAATTTGGTGGAAACATGATTGGAAACATCATTTTTAGACAGAAACGAGGCAAGGCGTTACGTTCTGCATTCACATTGGCTGCACCGAGGGGGGAATTCTCCATTGTAATTGTAAAAGTCGGTGTTGATATAGGTGCGGTGAGCGCATTTATGTTCCCTCTGGTGGGTATTATTTCAATTGTTACTGCTTTTCTTTCTCCCTTTTTGGTAAAGGCAGGAGACAAAATTATCCCTTCTTTGGAAGAAAAAGAAAATGTCTGATGAGCTAAAGCGATTATTGGATAGGGTACATGATGGAATTACCACGTTTAATTTTGACGGGAAAGAGACTCCTTGCATTGAAGTTGATGAAAAAAAATATGATGAAATGTTATCAAAGGTAGCCGGACAGTCTTTTTCTATTAACACCGATCTGAACATTTTACAGGACGGATTGGGAAATGTTTTTGTTGAAATCCAATTGACATTTTCACGAGGAAACATTAAAGAAAATTTTTTGGTTGATGCAAAAACAAATCTTAATTTCTTTGATTCTCTTGCAAAAACATCCATGCTTGCTCTTTCTTCCCCAAAATCCAATTACGGAAAAGACAATGTGTTTATGATTCAATTGCCCCGACCAGAAAAAGCTCAAGACGCTCTTGATATAATTAAAAGTGCATTGATACCGAAGAATTTAGATTAGTGGTGCAGTTACCGGGATTTGAACCCGGGTCACGTACTTGGCAAGCACGAGTACTAACCAGACTGTACTATAACTGCAACTACCCTGAGAGTTGAATTTGGATATTAAACTGTTTTTAACTATTTCATTCAAAATATTCCATGGATGAGATTATTCTGAAAAAAATCGAACAAAAAATCCTGGATAGTGTTTCTGGAAAAGATGAAATCCATCAATTGATTGAGAAACTTTCTGATATTGATGATTCCTCTTCTTTTGCTTTGGGTGTGGTTGTGGGCAGAATTTACAACACGTTTTTCTATCAATCAAAAAGAATTCTGAATAGAAATCCAACAGAAAGTGAATTCAATGAGTTTCTGGAACTGGTTAAAATCAAAAAATCTAGTTTAGAAAACTTATGGTGATGCTTTATTCCAGTCGAGAACCTTGATCAACGGGGTTCCTGGTAATTTCACACACGAACCATGAAGTGCTTTTTTTGCAGCCTGAAGATGAACCTCCCCATTTACGTACAGTTCCATGATGCACTGACCCTGTTTGACCCTTGCACCTAGACTGGTTGCTTTACCCCATGATCTTCTCATTCCTTCTGAAACTCTGTCTGCACCTGCCGTGGCAATCTGTTTGTTCTCTCTGAGGAGATTATGTGGGTATATTCTGAGTCTTGAATAATAGCCAGATTCCCCGGTAGTCTTTTCCAGTGTCTTATTTGCCGCTAGTCTTGTTGACTCGATAGCCATATGTCTAATCTGAATTTTTTCATTTATCAATAATTGAACACAGTACTCATATGTTCCTCTTTTACCTCCTTGGAACTTGGCAATTTTGATCTGTGGTTTTCCTTTGATGTATTCCTTTCTAGTGAAAACTTGACCTGTTCCATCTCTATAATTCGCACCATGCATGATACAGTAAACCCAGAATGCCCATATTTTAACGGTTAGTCATACCTTCTTCATATTTTCCAATGTTTATATTGAAAATGACCTCCTCCTGATTTCACTCATCTCAATTTTCTGTTTTTTCCGGGCCCTCTGAACACTCGATTTATCTATTGTTCAGGTTTTGTGCCTTGCTTCGCGGCCATGGATTGAAAAAAGTAATGTTGCAACTGCAAAATGTCCTGGTTTGTGAATCTGAAGACTATCATTTGTGGATTATTCCCCTTCTCGTTGTTCTAGATTGCTGCTTTTGTATTAATTCTTGAAATAATTGGTGAGATCTGTTTTCTGTTCAAAGTGATTCTGTAAAATATCAAAATACCCAATAATTCTAAGTATTCAACAAAGCCCACTGTGTAAAAATGCATTAACCATCCGTCAAGACTTTGATCAATCGATGCAATTATTGCACTCATTTGAGGAAATGCCGTAATAAACATCACAGGAGCCATTAAAAATCCAATGACCCAATCAGAAGAATCAAAGTCATTTGTGGATTCCAGAATCATTTCCGCAGAATTTGATGAAGTATCTGGACTGTTTTGTAATTTTAGATCAGAATTAATCAAATTCCCTTGATCTATAGCAAAAATCATCGCCCCTAGTATTAAAAGAACAAATATGGATTTGCCATAAATAGCCCATCCTTGCTTGCCCTTTTGGAATTTGGACATTTGTCGCTCAAACATTGGACCAAAGAAACCTAATTTCTTTTTCTTGACAAGTATTATCACAGATAAGGAAACTGCCGAAATTATTCCCAATGAGCCAAACCAATCATCTGAAATATATTCTACAAAAAGAAGTCGTGTTGGCAAAAGTAGTCCCGTCATCACTCCAAATACAATTAGAGATTCAACTATGCCTCTCAAATTTTTATGCTCCAAACAATATTTTCATGTTGGAATTAATTGACATTTGCTTTTAAGCAAGATAATCATTATCTTCTAGTGCCAACTTTGAGATTATTTTTTAACGTACTTGTCAACGATATGGAGTAATGCTGAACAAGTTTTTTGGAATGTGGCAGTTCAATAAGAAAACTGAAAATTCCACGGTTCAGGATTTTCTGAAATGTTCTGTTCTGTTACTTTCATAGGATATGCAGACACGTGAACGTATTCTGAATGTTTACCGAACGGAACATTTCCTGATTCTCTAGTTGTACAAAATCACAGTAAAATCCATAGAAATTGAGAAATAACGATGTGCGAATTAAACTTGTTAAAATTGATAAACAGAATTAAATTTAATAAAATTCTAGATCAGATTGGTTTCCCTTTGAACTGATAATCTATTATTTTATGAAACGTATTGTGTGATGCAATTACGGCCAGTGTGGATAATGCAGCCCAAATGAAATTTCTGATTGTAATCAACTCATTGGGTTTGTCGATAATCAGCGAAGTGTCGAATACAACATAAAAGTTGTCAAAGAGCCAAAATGCCAAAGTAATCCATGACAGTACTCCTCCAATTAGAAATCCCAACCTAGTTTTGCTTCTCACAAAAACTATTGCAGCTATTATTGCAATATACCAAAATATGCCCGCTAAAAGCCAAATGGGCTGGAACAGATCTGCTCTATCATCAAGCCAATAGTAGGTGGTTCCAACTACGGCCATTGCAATCAGTGATGCAAGTAACAGTTTTTGGTTAATCTTGAATCCTGTACGCTCTTCTCGTAATGGGGTATTTGGGGGATTTTCTCTAATTTCCTTTGTTGCAATATCAATTGCATCTCTAACTGATTTGAGCTGCAACGGGATAATTTTTGTAATGGCACTGTTAGTGACTATTGTATCGTGAACGAGACTGTCTATGAGTGGTCTTGCCAAGGACGCCTTTACTGGTGTGATTAGATCCACCCAGTATGATGAAAGACGCGTAGTGAGAAAGGGTATCTGAATCACAAACAGATTCTTGTTCAAATATTTGGCATACACTCTCATGATTTGCTCGTAGGTCATCTTGTCTTTGCCTCCAATTTCATAGATATTTCCTGCAGTTTCTGAATTTTCCATACATCCAGCAAGATAATCTATCACATCATCAACTGCGATTGGCTGTGCAAGGGATTTGACCCAAGAAGGACATACCATGACAGGTAGTCTTTCAACCAGATACCTCAACATGGCATAAGAGCCACCCTGAGCACCAATGATTAGCGATGCACGTAGTTCAGTTACCGGAATATCTCCAGATGCAAGTATCTCTCCAACTTCTTTTCTGCTTTTCATATGCGGAGATAATTTCAGGCTATCGTTAACCAATCCTCCGAGATAGATTATTCTCTTAACTCCTGCCTCTGTTGCTGCCTTGAGAAAATTTTGGGCTTGGATTTTTTCACGCGATGCAAATTCCTTCCAATGATCCTTGCTGCCTTCCATAGAATGAAGCAGATAATATGCAACCTCAACTCCTTTCAATCCCTTCTCTAATTGAATTACATCAAAGACATCCGCTTGAACATACTTTACATTTTTAGTGTCTGAAATATTTTTTCTCGTCATTCCCTTTACAGAATAACCAAGTTTGGAAAGATGTGATATTAGACGTGTCCCAATAAATCCAGTTGCTCCTGTAATCATGATGCTGTACGGTTTATCTTTTTTCTGGATATCTGTAGTTGATTCTTGAGACATTTTTATTTTGATTCCTTTATTTGATCTTGCCCATTTTTCATATGTTTTTTGTTGACTTTATGGTATTTAATCTAGTGTTAACATATTGGACTAGTGCTAATATTGCACATCAATAACTCGTACGATGTTTTTGATTTGTTGGCACTATTACTAAAAATTATCTCTATGTTATATAATTTAGAATCTAATTTGTATTGAGGAGAAATGCAACAAACAACAGACAAAAAAACACCGCAGCTAAAATTTGCCATAATTATAGCTGCTGCAGTTTCTGTAGCGTTAATTTTCACAATAACGCCTTGGAACATAGTTCCAACGCAGATAAGTGAAGATGTCGCAGTTATCCAGGTGACTGACTATGGCTGTGTAGGTGAATCAAGCATGGGACGTTCAGTTGTAGTTCCAAACTGTGATGCAGATGTAGGAGACATTGTTTCTGCAACCTATTACATTCCCTCCGGAGAAATAAACGGATACCTGGAAGAACTTGAAAGTAGACAGAATCCAATGGTGGACGCATGGGACCGAAGCGTTAGCGGCATAGGTTTCTCACCATAGTTTTTTTTATTTTTATTTTTTTTTTTTTTTTTTTTGAATCTAATTATATGTGGCCATTAGATCATATGCCTATATTTTCATCTTTGAAAAGATCAAGATAGACTTTATCCCTACAGAAACATTCATTCCCTCGCATTTGTGTATGTCAAGCTTTAGCATGTTCCTTTGCCCCTGGCATCATCTCACAAGTGCCCGAAAGCATCTTGTTTAGATCTTTTACGTTGAATGGCATTGAGAATAAAAATTATCTATTTGACAAAGATAGTCGTGATTTAGCAATTTGAAGACGTCGAGTATATTTTTCTTTAGAATCTAGATATTGGGAACAAGAAAAGCAATCTGTCTTAGTCAACATAAATATGGAAATCATCTGATTTTCATTTTATCGTGGAAGATGCTACTATAGTAAATGGTGAAATGATTTCAGATCAAGCCTGTATATCTGATAAGAGTATGATTCATGAACTCATTGAAAAAGGATTTGGAGAAATGGAAAATGAAAAATTGGTTCTCAAATCGTTTGAATCTCTGTATCTGCTATACGTAAACAGGCTAGTGTTAACAAAGAGCAAGAAGCGAGTGGATTTCAATTCTTTTATGGGCATTTGCCAAAAAACTGATTCAGGAATTCTTACAAAGTTTCTGATTTTTCGTGACCTAAGAAACAGAGGATATGTTGTTAAGGATGGTTTTGGGTTCGGTTCTGATTTTAGAGTTTATGAGAGAGGCCATTATGGTGAAAAAGGTGCCAAGTTTCTCATTTTTGGTCTAAATGAGGGTCAACAAGAAAAGATGGGAGCCCTCCAAAAAAAGATAGACGAAATTACTCAGATGGGAAAAGAGCCAATCATTGCGGTAATTGAACGTCGGGGAGAAGTGATCTATTACAAAATTAACAAAATGAATTTTTATGAAAACAAACCTGAATCTGATGCGACTTTCAACCTGTGATTCAGTATATCCAGTCTGACGAATATTTTAAAAGGCTATTTTGCTCTGCATTGATAAAATCATACACGCGAACATATTTTGTTTTGTTTTCCCACAGATCCTCAAAATCTTTGATCTTTCTTTCCACTCTAGATTTGTCATTCCATGATGTGAAAACATCTACCGATTCAAAATCCCTAGTTTGAGTGGAAAACGATTCTTTGGATGTGCCTGTGAATGCAACTTTCTGATCTTGTGCATCTCTAAATATTCCAATCCTCTCTGAGAATGAATCTGCAACCTGCTCTGAAATTGGAATCGCAATTTTTAATTCTACTTGTCCATTGTCTACGATTCTCTGAAGCTGTTGAATCTTTGAGTCTTTTATCATATTGCCTCTAAACGAATTGGCATTCTTTTCTGAAAACAACTTTGTGAAAATATTGAGATCACTGGTTCTAAATCTGTGTCCTGTGATCATTCTCAATTTTGCTTTTCCCTCTGAGAAATTTTCGAATGCCATGGAAATAGTTGCCAATGTCTGAATGGATAATAAATCCACGCATCTGCTATATTCTGTACAGTTACTTAGACAGGGAAAGAAAAACTCAGCAACAATGTCATCCCTGTCCGAGCGATATTCTTCTTTTAATTTGATATCCCTTAATCCCAATAGCACTAGGTCCAAATTTTGTTATTTAAAGAAATAATTCCTCTCTTTTTCTATTTGACGTTTAATTCTTCGTCTATTTTTTTATTTTAAAAATTTGCAATTGATGTGTAAATTTAGAGTCAAAATGCTCCCATCGGGATTTGAACCCGAGTCTTTGGCTTGAGAAGCCAAAATGCTTAACCGGACTACACTATAGGAGCCTGTTGAAAATCCAAACAAATCTCAATTTAAAGGAAATGCTTTGACTTTGTATGGTTTTGTAAAATTTTATGAGTTGATTTGTTTATAGAAAATTCTCTGTATTAGTTGATATGGATATTGAAAAATTTATTGAGGATAATGACCTGTCCGAATTTCCGGTAGGACTAGGAGGGTGTAGGGCGGATGATCTGAATTTTGTTTGTTGTGATTATGATGTCTTTGTCTTTGACGGCAAGTCAGAGCCCGTAAAAATTATCCGATCTGAAAATGATTTTGTCGTACTTCATCACGCCTCTGTTGACGAAAACCAGACTCGTAAACTTCTTCAATATTCAAATTTACAAATTATACGTGACGATTCTTGGGATCTCCAAATGCTTCTTTCTAAAATCCAGAAAAAACAAGCTGCATTGTATTCTGATTTTGCAAAGAATTGTTTGATAGAATCTCTGTTCTGCTGTCAAAAAACGACCGAATGTATTTCAAATTCAGATATCTTTGCGCATTGTTGGCAAAAATGTGCTATCTATAATTTAGCTGAGGCCATTTCCTCAATAAATCATCAAAGAACCAGTCCCTCACACATGCTTGATTCCCTTCGAAAACTGGACAAGAGTCAGATTAACGAACATCTCTCTGTTGTAACAAGTGCTGTTGGAATTGAACGTGCTACACCTACCTTGCTTGAACGCATGACAAAATCGACAATCGGCTTTTCTGATTTTGTAGAAAAAAATAACCATTCTGCAATCATCCGAGAAAAGCATAATTTCTTCATTAAAAGTTCCATGCTTTCTGATTGCTATTTCTATTTGGGTTATTTGAACAAAGATAACTTTCTCAGAATGAAGGATGTTCTAAACCAGAATCCTGACATTATTCATATTCTGAAAATTGCTTTTGACGTTGAATCTGATCTGAATCTTCTTGAACAACAATCGGATGCTATTAAAAAATCGTCAAATGATATCCTTGGGATTCTTTCAAATTCATGATATTTTATCTAAATGTACTAACCTTTTAAAACAAGTAGTATCAATGAATATTCATGGTAGATCAAGCATGTGGATGCGAAGCCGCTAGTGGCGATCCAGATTATGAATGCGATTGTGCAATGCAAGGTCATTGCATCTGTAGTGAAGACTGTCAGTGTTCAACAGCTGTTTGCAAAGAAGCTACTGGTCGATAAAATCGACTTGCTAGTAACTTAAACCTATTTTTATTTTTTAATTATTCTTCTTCTTCTTCAAAGCCCCATGACTTTACCAATTCCTTTTGAAACTTGTCGGATTGTTTTTCGTCAAGGGCAAATCCGCAGTTTTTATGGGTGGGTACTACGGACATGCCGTCAAGCTTGAATTCCACTTCAAACAAGTGAACTTTTGAGCATTCGCACATTCTGGAATTTGTGTGAATTTTCCTCTATATTTGCTTATTTGATGTCCAATCTTTGCATATTTTGCCCGTTTTTCGGATTCTGAATAAGGTTTAACTATCCGTTTTGATAATTTTGCTTAGATTTGAATAAAATATTTCTAATTCTTCCCGTTGTCGCTGTCTTATTTCTGGGTTCATCCTTAATTTCGTCAGCATCTGCTCAGTTTCAATCTGGAGGTGTAGATGTTGAAGGTACCTGGTATTCTGGTGAAGGCCTCAAACAAGGTGACTTCTTTTCTTATTCCATGTGTCATGTTGATTACAAGGAGTGCTCTAACTTTGAATTGGATATGTGGATTAAAGGTGACAGGCAGATTGGAAGTGAACGTCAATGGGTGACTGAGGTCGTAGTATATGACGGCAACAAGCGTGTTGTTGGCGAACTTCTGTTGGGAAAAGTTGCAGCAGAGCCCACTGGCGGAAGTGAAGAATTGGGTCTCTATCGTGGGGCATTCAAGTCTTCTGTTGCCTGGCTAGCTGCATTTGCGACATCTGATGATAGCTCCGGCGGAAAAGGTCCTAAAGAGTTCAAAAGTATCTCTTGGGGTAAGATTGGAAATATTGGAGGCCAACAAGTAATTCCAACGGTTGCTGAAACCGTTACCGTTCCTGCAGGTACGTGGGAAACTGTTCAGGTCGGGTGGTACACTGGAGGAACTACAAATAGGGTTTGGGTTGTTGATGATTTTCCATTTCCAATAAAAGCTCACACTTACACACATGTCTCAGAAGGAATTCCTCCCACTGAATACGCCTTTGAATTATTAGACTATAAGGAAAATGTCCAAGAGAGTCCATTTTCTGATATTGTTTCCACTGATGATGAGTTTGCAGCTGCTGGATGTGATACAAATTTTGAAAAAGAAGCTAGTGTAAAGAAACCAACGGTCGGATATGACTATCAGGTTCACGTGTTCTACGGTCCTGAAGATCCTGTTGAAGGATGCGAAATGCAATGGCTTATAAAATTTATCAGCAAATTTGATGATACTGAATTTCTAAATCAGGTGCAGTTTGATGTTTTGACTGTGGATGATAATTTGACTCCGCTCAGATCCATCGCGCAAGAAGAGGGTAGACCTTATCTCTATTCGCCTTCGGGGCAGAGCATAATTGATATAATTGTCAAAGAAGAACCTGGCACAGCAAAATATGTGATCTGGATTTACGGCCTGTCTCCTGAGGGAATAGTGCCTTCCAGTGCTTCTGACTATTTGGAGGTAGAAATTCCAATATATGCATCTAATGGAACCACTCCTGTTGAAAAAATCCCCGACTGGATTAAGACCAACGCCGGATGGTGGGCCGATGGTGCCATAGATGATGCGTCTTTCGTTCAGGGAATACAGTTTCTGATAAAGGAGGGAATCATGAAAATTCCCAAGACCACCCAGGGATCTAGCAGTAATTCCGCTGATGGAATCCCCGACTGGATTAAGACCAACGCCGGATGGTGGGCCGATGGTGCCATAGATGATGCGTCTTTCGTTCAGGGAATACAGTTTCTGATAAAGGAGGGAATCATGAAAGTCCCACAAGCAGTTGCAAAAAGCTCAACTTCCTCTGGTGCAGAGCCTGAAGCCTGGTACCAATAACATGAATCTTCATATCCAACATTCAAATTGTTGAATGGCATTGAATATCTGATGAGAACATGGTAGGTCTTTTCAAAAAGCCAAAACGTCATCTGAAAAAGTTGCTTCGAGATGGTGAGTACAATGAGGCAGTGGCATTCGGCAAGAGTCGGGAATCCAAATATTCTGATGATGCAGACTTTATGTTCATTATGGGAAGCGTTTACTTTATTGTAGATGATGCAGAAAGGGCACTTCCGTATTTTGAAAAAGCCTTTCAACTAAACAAAAATGATGTGGAGCTGTTAACTTTGAAGACAAATGTGCATCTGGCTTTGCAGCAAAAAGACGAAGCACTAGACTGCTGCATTCGAATAACTGAACTTGAGCCTAAAAACATCGAAGCCAAACAGTTGCGTGAAGATCTTGAAAGCATGTGATCGTCTGTTCATTTTATCTTTTTCATCTGATACGCATTTTCCATTAACCAGTTGCAAAACGCTGTAACATTTTCATCAAATTCAGTCCAAATATGTACAGAATGTGGTAGTATGTCTATCTTCCAATTGTCTGTAAATACTCTGACGCCTTCCTTGTTCTCATACATGTATGCATCTTCTGTTTTAATGTCTCCGAGAATCTCTCTGGCCTTCTCTTTGATTATCTCTCTGTCCATGGGGAATCTTTTTCTGTCATAATCCACTATGAGGCTGAGATCTCTTTTTCCGTACATTTCAAAATCCTCTATTCTTCCAGCTTTTGGAAAGTTCACGATTAACTTGATATCGTATCTTTTTCCGACTTCTTTTCCAATCTCTACAATCCTTGCATATCCTGCGCCTGGGTTTTTCTTTAGGAGAAATCTGATCTGTGCCAAGTCTTTTTTTAGCTGATCCTGTAAATCACAAACCAATTCTGAAAATATCATACTGCATCTATGCAAAATTCCTATTATAACCATTAATTTTTTCCAAGATTGGTTTTTTTAGACCTTTGATCGATTACGAATATGGCAATGCCAATGGATTATGACGGAATGAGAACCGATGATGAATCCGAAAGAACTGACAACGTAAACGAATATCAGCGAACTTGCATTGATTTCATTGAGGACATCTCTCACGATTATGAGGCCTGGGTTGATTATTACAAATTGCCTGAAGATGAAGATAAAAGGAGGCGTTCGGGTATTCGTGCTACAATTACAAGAACAAATGAATGGATTGCAAAAGTTGCTCAGTCGATTAAGGCAGTTGATGTTGTAATGAACGATGGAATTCAAAAGATGGCCGAATCAACAGCTGGAAAGCCTCTGGAAATAGGAGTCTTTGTAAACCATAAGTCCGGATACACAGAAACCCGTCCTGGCATTATCGACGTAAATGTGAAAGGACATGGGAGAAAGGGTCGAAAAATGAAGCTTGGGTTTCATTTCAAGGATGACCGATTCAGAATAGAATCTACTTGTAAGGCTTATTTGGATGAAGATGATCTGCCTGTTCAGGAATTCGAAACGCTGGACATCCATCTAAAACTGCATGCTGAAAGTGGCAAGCCTCGTGATGTAATCTCTTTTACTGTTACAATATGTGAGATGGAGAATGATGTGGAATTCGATAAACGAGGTATTTCCACAGTTGTCCATTTGGTATAGTCTAACGTAAGATGTCTTCCTCTAGATAGTTTAGAAATTTCCCTGTATTTTCAAGTTGCAGTGAATTTATTTCTTCCATGTTCTCGAGTGAATTCATTTTCAAATATTCCTGAGACACAGTGTAGAGTACATCTTCAATATGGAACGTTCTTGCATTGTTCATTCCATAGTATCTCGATTCTCCTTCTGAATGAGCGATCATCCCTTTGTTTTCAAATCCTTCGGATTCACTAACGTCAAACACGTAGAATCCTGCCCATCGCGAATACTCTGGGGCAAACTTTTTCGAATTGAACTCGAGACTTTCAATGTCGCTACTTATTGGAATTGATAATGTTCCACTAGTTTTGTCAAAGAAGAATGACTTGTGATTGTACAATGCTTCAGATTGTGTTGATCTGTCTCCGATGATCGTTTCGTCTGCAACTCTTGGGTTGGCAACATCTGCTACGTTAAACAATGCAATCTTAATTCCTAATTGCTGCACTCTTCCGTTTTCCATTTCTTTTGTATCTCTGCCGATTCCTATGACGTGTTCCTTATCGTATGGATGCAAATAATTGGAAAATCCTGGAATTTTTAACTCTCCTAGGATTTTAGGCTTGTCTGATGTCAGATCAATCACAAAGAATGGGTCGATCTGCTGGAAAGTTACCAAATACAGTCTGTCTCCCATGAATCTGGCCGAATAGATGCTCTCCTCAGGAGCAATTTCCTCCAATTCTCCAACTGTGTTCATATTTTCATCCATGACATACACTGCGTTTGAGCGAATGGTTCCTTCGTATTGTGTATGGATTTCTGTGGTTGTGGCAACTCTGAATCTGTCTCCGTTTTCATCCATGGAAAACTGGTTTAGCAGTCTTCCTGGGACTGAGCCCTTTGCGACATACTCGATTTTGTCTTCATCAATTGATATTTTATGAATTATCGTCTTTCTGGAATCTTCTTGTATTCTAATGTCGTATGCATTCAATGATTCTTTGATCTTGTCAAATAACTGCTCTTTGGCATCTTTGTCCATGGAGTTGTATGACTTTTGCATCAGGTCTGATATCATTGACCACTTTGCAGAGGCATTTATTGACAAGTCTTCGTGAATCTCCATGATTTCTTCTTGAACAATGTTTGGCAATAGTGGGACCATTGCGTCAAAAAATCTATCCTTTGACGAGTTTTCATAAAATCCAAATGGCATGTTTTGTTGATATGTCAAGTAAAAATTATTTTTTGAGACGTAAAATGTTCCCGAATATCCCATGAGAAACGTTTCAGAATTTATTTCGTCACCGAAAATGTTAATCGCAGTCAACGTGTTGAAGTTGGAGAACTGCTCAACGTTGTCAAAGTAGAACGCATCGGGAGTCATGATCCTGGTTGAACCTTCCATGATTCCTGGAAGTTTAGGGTGCTGATAGTTTACATGGCTGTTGGTTACAAAGTATACATAATCTTCAATCATCCTGGCATCTCTAAAGTTTCCATCAATGGAATAGTCTTTGAGAATTTCTGGTTTTTCTTTGTCTGACACATCTACAACCAACGCATGGGTAACCGAGTCGTAAGATCGTCGTGGCATAAAGTCATACTGGGGGATTACCTCGTCGTGGCTTTGTCCGTTGTAAAATATCACCAATCTATCATCATTTAGAAACATGTTCTGAATGTACTGTGATTCAATGTCCAACGCAACTTTTAGAATCAATTTGGCAGAATCGGCTGGATAGGCATCGATAATTGTCAGTGTGTTGTGAGATACAATGTATACGTATTTTGAATCATTTTTGAGATAGTCTGGCTCGTCAACATTCTCGACTTGTACGTTGGTTGTTGAATGGTCTGAACCTCCTGATTCTATTTTTGATGTGGCTGATGGCATTGGTGAAACTGAGGGCATAGTTGAATCAGATGATTCCATGCTGTCAAACATAACTGCTTCTTCTACTGCCATGGAATTGCGGAACATTCGGTCATCGTAGAAATTCCCATCAGATGATCCTGATTCATTTAGTATGTCCTTTAGTTCTTCATCAGACTGAATTTGTTTAATGTCGTTAGTGCCTTCAAAATAATTCGTTGATGGTTTTTCGACATAGATTATTTCTGGTTCTGAAACTTGCACATCTTGTTTATTCAGATTAAAATCTACTGAGTACATAATCCCTGCAGTAACAATTACCGAAATGATTACTATGAGTGGAATTGTGATTTTTGTATTCATTTTAATTTATTTTACTCCTTTCTTTTTTATCAAATCTCAATTTCTTGATGTTTGTTATTCATTAGATTGAGATAAAAGGTTTAGTGAAACTCATTTTTCACCAATCAATTTATCTGTACTTGAAATTTTTCATAAACTCTAATATTTCTTGTTAGACTTTCAATCGATGATTTGACTGAAAATTTCAAAATTCTTTCCACTGATGATGAAAAAATAAAATCTTTTGGTGAGATATTCACCAATGATTCCAGTCGTGAAATTCTTCAGCTATTGTTCAATGAAGAATTATCTGCAACACAGATTGCCCAAAAAAGCAAAATTTCTCTTCAACTTGTAAAGTACCATCTTGCAAAATTACAATCACTTGATGTTGTCAAAATCTCAAAAATTGAGAAAAATTCTAAATCTCAAGACATGAAAATTTACACTGCACTAAAGTTTAGTCTTGTAATCGTACCTCCCACACTGTCTGAAAAAACCAGAGAAAGCAAATCTCTTGTTCGTTCTTTTAAATATATTTACAAAGTTATGGGACTCGGGCTGGCGACTGGACTCTCTGGGTTGCTTTCGTTGTCTGAAATGCCTCAAGACAATCAACCCAAAATTGATGTGAAATCCTCTGAAGATTTGAAGTCACCTGAACAATCTGATGAGATGTATGGTTCACCCGAATATTTTTCTGGCGAATCTGTGCAGTCAAAATCGGAAACTGCGCGTATTGCTGAATCTGAACATGTGATGGAAAATTCATTTTCTGAAGATTTGAAATATGGGGTATTGGATGATGTTGATTCTACAATTGATCCTAGTGTCATAGTTGAAAATTCTTATGATCTTCATGTTATCTTTGCAATCATTTCTATGATCTTGGGAGGGATAACAATTTACTATTTCTACAAGTTTTTTAAAAAATCTTAGTCAATTAATCTGAATCTATAGTTACTTGAATCGTTACTCTTTTTTCTTTTGCTCTGTCTTCTCCTGGATACTTTAGCATCGAAATTTTTTTGTCAAGTTCCTCATTGGCAACTAGTTCTGCTTTTCCTGTGAAAACTTCTTCATTGTATTGTATTTTTACATCGGGATTCGCAATGGCGTTTTTGAACCAATCTCCATCTGGCCTGTGTCTTGAAAAATAGATTTTTCCATTATAGTTGACTGCTCTGAGCATGACAGAGTGTTCATTGCCTGATATTCGACCCTTTGTGGTGAGAATAGGTCTAAACAACTCTTCCTTAATTCTCATGCGTAATTCCACTCTGTCAAGTAATTTAACCCCATTGATGGAAATTTCTGATATTTGCTGTGATAAGTGAATCTGTACACCTGATGTTATGTCTGTAAAGCTAGAAGGAATGCCTGCAAATATGGCCACCGCCGATTCATTTACTGGAAAAAAAGTAATTGATAGAGAGGGAATTGAATATGGCAAAGTCAAACATATTCACATTAACCAAGACACCCTTGTCGTATGTGGTGTTACAATCCATAAGGGGTTCAGAAGGGACTATTTTCTAGCAGAGGATTTTATTGACAAATTCTCTAAGGAAACTTTACTTCTTAGCAGACCGCCGGTGAGATCTGGTATTCCTGTAATTGATTTAGATCGTCGAAAAATTGGCAAGGTGAAGAGATTAAACAAAAATTCTGAAACAAACGAATTGGAATCCATTGAAATAAGTGATGGCATCTTACATTCAAAAATCTTGTCCAAATCTGAGATTTGGGGAGTAGGGGAAAAAGTCATTTTGAGAATGACTAAAGAAGAATTTAAGAAATTGGAATAATCTTCTAATTTCAAAACAACGTCGGTGCTATTTTACCATCTTGGAACATTTTACACAAACAGGAGCCCCATCCTGAACTGTCACTTCCACATTAGACGAGTGACATTTCTGACATAATCCTTTCATGTGTATTTTCATTATTTGGTCTTTAAATTTTTTTAGAGGAACGAGTTTGAAATACTTAGCAATTTATAATTGCAAAATGCGTTTATTGTGTTGTATTCCATCGAAACAAATTCCCTTACAAAATCTTTCGGTGACGTTACTGCTGTAAACGATATTTCTTTTTCAGTTGAAAAAGGAGAGATCTTTGGTTTTTTGGGACCTAATGGAGCAGGAAAAAGTACGACTATGATGATCTTTACTACTTTGTTAAAACCTACCTCTGGACAAGCTTTGATCTCTGGGTTTGATGTCAGCAAAAATGCAAAACATGTTAGGGAGAACATAGGATATGTCCAACAAGAATCCACAGTTGACGAGTACCTTACAGGAAGGGAAAATCTCTTGTTGCAGGCCAAACTTAACCATATACCAAAAAATGAAATTCGTTCAAGAATTGATGAGATTTTGGAGTTAATTGAGCTTGTTGACAAACAGAATGAGGCAGTTGTAACATATTCTGGAGGTATGAGGAAAAGACTGGATATAGCCGGCGGATTGCTGCATCGCCCAAAAGTATTGTTTCTTGATGAGCCGACAGTTGGATTGGACATTCAGACTCGTAGAAAAATTTGGGAATATATCAGGAAAATTCACGCCGAGTTTGACATGACAATTTTTCTAACTACTCATTACATGGAAGAGGCTGATAATCTGTGTGATCGAATCGGAATCATGGATGATGGAAAAATCCAGGTAATTGACACTCCTCAAAATATGAAAAATGCATTGGGGAATGAAGTAATTTCAATTTCAATTGAAGAAAACTCTAACCATAACTCATTTCTGTCTGAACTTAGAGAAATTGAGTTTGTAAAAAAAATAAACGAAAATGATTCTAAAATCACCCTTTTTGCATCAAATGGTGCAGAAATCATTCCAATAATATTTCAAATTTCATCAAAGCTTGGCATAGTTGTAAAATCAATTTCTTTAACTCAACCAACTCTTGATGATGTTTTCATATCTTATACTGGACATGAAATCCGATCTGACGATTCTGGATTCAACAGGAAACGTGAACACGCAAAAATGAAGAGGTTGCGTGCATGAATATTTTGTTTAATGACATTTATACAATTTTTTGGCGAGAGCTGAAAAGATACAAGAAATCTAGAAGCGGAGTCCTGATAAGACTAATCCAACCTGCTATCTGGATTATTGTAATCGGAAATACCTTTTCGGGTACTCAGCCATTAATTCAATCGGTGGGATTTGAGGGAGAATACATTGAATTCATGGCTCCTGGCGTGATCATCCTGACAGCAATTTTTACCAGCATATTTGGTGGTGTCAACACGTTATGGGATAGGCGCTATGGTTTTATGAACAAGGCTTTGTCCTCTCCGGTATCTCGTTCATCTATAGCATTAGGAAAAATGGCTGCCATTTCCTTGATTGCTGCCCTGCAGGCAAGTCTGATTATTGGCATTGCTTTGGCTATTGGAGTCTCTTTCCCTAACCCCGTCATGATTGCCCCGATAATGGCAATCGTCATCTTGTTTTCTTTGGGATTTTCTGGAATCTCGGTCATAGTTGCTGCGACTGCAAAGTCTCAAGAAACCTTTTGGGGCGTGATAAACTTTCTTGGCATGCCATTGTTCATGCTGAGTCCTGCACTGTTTCCGTTAGAACTACTACCCGATTGGCTTGCAGTAATTGCAAAGCTTAATCCTGTGACGTACACAGTTTTGCTGGTTAGAGAATTGATGACCGGGGTGTCTGAAGGTGGAATTCCTGTCTTGTTGAGCCTAGCTGTACTGGTTGGATTTGTATTTGCCATGGTTGCACTAGCTAGCTACGTGTTTACACGTGAAGTCAACAAGCCATTTTGAGATAAAGTTGACAATAACCGTAACATTAGCTAACTCTTGTTATCTTTCTTAAATTTTATAATCATATCTTGTTGAAACTTCTTCTTCCTATCCTTGTTGCTTCTGTATTGCTATTGTCTGTCTCTCTTTCCCAAAGTTCCTCTGCATCTGGAGACTATGATCCGCTTTATCAGTGGGGATCTTTTGGAGTGATTGATTCAAGTGAATTTGCATATCCTAGATCCATCGTGGTAGGTGATGATGGTAGCATTTATGTCAATGATTTTGGAAATAAGCGCATTCAGAAATTTGCAAGTACTGGTGAATACGTAACGGATTGGGGCAAGGGCGGAAAAGCACTTGGTGAGTTTTCCACTCCGTCAGGAATTGCAGTGGATGGAAATTTTGTTTATGTTGTGGATCGTGATGGAAATAGAGTTCAAAAGTTTTCAGTTGATGGAGAATTTATTACAACGTGGGGAAAGAGAGGCGTTAGCGAGGGCCAGTTTTACTTTCCAACAGCTATATCCGCCCACGATGGACTAGTATACGTGGTAGATGCAGGAAACAATAGAATTCAAACATTTTCGCCTAATGGAGACTTTGTTTCATCGTTTGGTTCAAGCGGATTGGGTCCTGGACAATTCCTCAATCCCGCAGGAATTGATATTGACAGTGATGGAAATATCTATGTCACTGACAAAGGAAATCAATCCATTGAAAAGTTCGCATCTGATGGGCAATACATAAAATCATTTCCGTTTTATTTTCCAAGCTATGTGTTTGCCCCCGAATCTATAGCGGTTGATCCATTGGGTGGCATGTTTGTTGTAAATTCAAATGATGGAAAAATCCTACACTTATCTCAGGATATGGATTTGAGGATCAGTCAGTCTGATCAAGCAGGAATCTTTCATAATTCATTCAAGTCTGTAGCTGGGTTGGCGATGGGAATTAACGGTGAATTATTGGTAGTTGACTCTCCAACACACAAAATACAATCCTTTAAAACCGAATTTTATGAAGAACCCGAAACTTCATACTTTGTAGCTCCTAAAGTTCTAGTGCACGTTCCTCGTGATCAAATCAAACCTGTGGTTGTGGCTCCATCTTCCCTGGTAATTGAAGCCGAAGACTTGCTAACTCGCACAGACATCGGTAGTGCTACTGCCACTGACGATAGCGGGATCAAAGTCATCATTAACAATTCCCCTGATGCGTTCCTTCCTGGCATTACCAACATCGTTTGGATAGCATTTGATAATAACGGACATAGCTCCAGCACATCTCAAAGAATCACTGTTAACACATGTGGTAATAATTATTCTGATTACCACATGATCAAAGGAACCATTGGCGATGATGTAATTCAAGGAACTCATGGAAACGATTTGATATTTGGTCTGGGTGGCGATGATGTCATTTCTGGTGGCGAAGGCAATGATTGTATCTTTGGTGGCGAAGGCAATGATGTCATTTCTGGAAATGATGGGGATGACACCATCAGAGGTAATTCTGGAAACGATATTCTTAGAGGTGAATCTGGAACCGATGTGATTCATGCAAATTCTGGTTCTGATGTGATTGATGGTGGAGAAAATACTGACAGGTGCTATTTCTCAAATCCTGAAAATGATTCTCTCTTAAACTGCGAAGAACAGTCCTTTGATTAGATTTTGCAACAATCATTAGTCATTGGATTTTTCTATGATGTCCTGTGTGAGCATTGATTAGATGCATTTCCTTTTTGTGCTTATGCGTCTGTGATTAACGATGTATGTAGATTGAATTTTTTTCTGATTTATCAGTCATTCAACTCTCAGTAATGTCTTGATTTTTATTTCAGCAAATTTCGTTTTGTAATAATCAATGGATATATTGCAATTAATTCAGTCGAATCTTCTTACTCCTATAATTCTGTTCTTTCTGTTTGGAATAATTGCAGCTAGGATAAAGTCTGATCTAAAAATTCCTGAGGCTGTTTCTGAATTTTTACCAATCTATCTACTTGCGGCAATTGGACTTCATGGTGGAATAGAAATGAGAAACACCGGATTTGAAAACATGTTGATGCCTATGCTGGTTGCTATTGGACTGTCTTTATTGTTCACGCTAAATCACTATCAGATTTTGCGTAGATTAGGAAAGTTCAACATCTTTGATTCATATGCTCTAGCATCCACGTATGGGGCTGTTGGCGCAGTAACATTTTCAGTTGGACTGTCATTTCTTAAAAATCAGGGGGTCACATCTGAAGGATATCTTGCCGCTGTTTTGGCTGTTTTAGAGCCTGTGGCTTTCATCTTGGCAATATTTTTGACCAATATGGCGGTGTCAAAACAAATTCGCCAGAAAAAACAGTCGTTTACAAAAGATGATACATCTGAAATCGATGTTGGTTTACAAGAAACTAAAACTAATCTCTCTCAGGTATTGCGTGAATCCGTTACTGGTAAGGCTATTGTAATTCTTCTGGGCAGTATTGTGATTGGTTACATAATAGGTAAGGAAGGGTTCAGTTCTATCCAAATTGTTTTTGATGAGATGTTTACTGGCGCAATAGTTATTTTTATGATCGAAATGGGAATAATTGCAGGCCAAAGATTAGAAGACATCAAAAAAGTTGGGCCTTTCTTGATAGCCTTTGCCATAATCATGCCAACATTTAACGGAATTGTGGGAGTTTTGGTGGCTACCGCTATGAATCTGAGTTTGGGAGGGGCGGTGATGTTTGGCTTATTGTTAGCTAGTGCCTCGTTTATTGCTGCACCCGCTGTATTGCGCTATGCCATTCCCCAGGCAAAACCAAGTCTTTATATCACGTCTGCTTTGGGGATAACTTTTCCTTACAACATAATTGTTTTACTTCCAATCATGTTTACCATTTCCACTCTTCTTCATGACGGAGAAGGATCGATAGACTTATTCAATTATGTCCTCGGAAACTGGATATGAAACTTTATCCTGTTAAACTGCTTACTGTAACTTGTGAAATCCTTGCACAAAAAAACATCATTGAAATACTAAACAAGCATAATGTCACCGGATACACTAGCTATGAGGTAGATGGTAACGGTGCACGTGGAATTAGAGGACAGGGATTAAAAAATGAAAAAAATGTTAAAGTTGAAATCATTATGCGTGAGGAGAAGCTCCAAATTGTTGTAGAGGAGATTTCTAGAACTATGTTTGCAGATTTTGCAATTGTTCTATACGTAAGTGATGTTGAGGTAGTAAGAACAGAAAAATTCTAACAGCACTTTTCCTCACTGCATAAAACTGGAATCTTTTTACTGGTTTTTGTAACGCTTGATATTAATTCTGACAGTTGACTGTTTGTAATGGCATACATTGATTTTTTCCCCTGAACTCTTGACTTGACAATTCCACATTTTTTTAATGTCTTAAGATGATGTGATACAAGAGGTTGATCTTTTTCTAACTCTTTCACCATGTCATTGACACACATTTCCTTGTTTTCCTGTAACAGTTCCAAAATACCAAAACGTGTCTCATCGCAAATGCATTTTAGGAGACTAATGCCATTCATATCAATTCAAATTTATATAAACCAATATTTATGTGATTGTGAAGAGATGTCTGACAATGTCTTGTTTGTGTGCGTAGAAAACGCTGGTAGGAGCCAAATGGCCGAGGCATTTTTCAGAAAGTATGCTCCCGACTCCTTTAGTGCTATTAGTGCTGGAACCACTCCTTCGTCTCAAGTAAACCCGCTTGTTGTTCAAGTTATGGATGAAGTTGGGATTGATGTGACAAAGCAGATACCTAAGATTTTATCTGACTACATGATCCGTGATTCTGTCAAAGTAATCAACATGGGGTGCATGGATAAGGAATCATGCCCATCATTGTTTGTAGATGACGTTGTAGATTGGAACGTCTCTGATCCAAAGGGAAAATCTGTTGACGAGATACGAAAAATTCGAGATTCTATCAAATCACAAGTAATGGATCTTGTTTGCTCCATTGAGGAAAATAATTGATGACGTATTCTAATTTGCATATTTTTACGGTTGAATTAGTGGGGACCTTCATCCTTGTGATTTTTGCTACAGGATCACTTGTGTATGATGCTGAATTTTTTGATGGACAATTGGGTATTCCATTTGCAGCTCTGGCTCCTTTCATTGCATTGCTGATCGGTGTGTATTCTTTTGGAAAGATATCCCTGGCCCATTTCAACCCTGCAGTGACCCTGGGATATTACATAACCGGCCACATATCAAAAATCCAGATTGTGTATTATTTTGTTGCGGAAATAATTGGGGCTTTACTGGGCTCTCTTTTTGTTTTAACTTTCATAGGTGACAAAGTAAACCTTGGTGCAAATTCCCCCAATCCTGATTTTTCAATATTTGTAATATTTCCTGTCGAGGTATTAGCTTCTGCAATGTTAATGGGCGTGATTTTCTATGTCGTATACACAAAAGGTTTGAAAGGATTCAGTGGAGTTGCAATCGGAGGTATGGTTGCTTTGGATATTTTATTCTTGGCTTTTATTTCTGGTGCGTCCATGAATCCCGCTAGAGCACTGGCTCCTGCATTGCTGTCTGGAACCTTTGATCATCTTTGGCTATATTGGACTGCACCATTTGTTGGGACAACTGCTGTCGCTATCCTGTTTAGAGGGAAATTTCGAGCACAAAGAACAGTAAATTACGAATAATAATGACTAAAAATAACCCTGTTTATGTCTAAATCTGGAAAACTATTCAATATCTCTAAAAAAGTGATTCCCTCTGGCGTAAATAGTCCTGTTCGATATTTTGAGCCTTATCCTTTCTTCACGAAAAAAGCAAATGGGTCGCATATTTGGGATGTGGATGATAACCGATACATTGATTTTTGCAATGGTTATGGGGCATTGCTCTTAGGGCATAGGCGAAAGGAGATTCTGAAGTCTGTTTCTAGTCAACTCTCCAAAGGAACTCTTTACTGCACTCCTACTGAATCCGAGATAGAGCTTTCAAAATTAATTATTGGAAATTTTCCATCTGTGGACAAAGTCAGATTGATGAACACTGGTGGCGAAGCTACGATGACTGCCATTCGTTTGGCACGTGGATTCACTAAAAAGAAGAAAATAATCAAATTCGAAGGATGCTATCATGGTGCACATGATTCTGTTTTGGTAAAGGCCGGATCAGGTTCCGCACATAATGGAATCTCCGTGTCTGATGGAGGATTAGATGAGGTTTCAAAAAATACGCTGGTTGTAGAATATAATGACATAGAAGATTTACAAAAAACCATTCAAAAAAATAAAGACATCGCAGGTGTAATCGTGGAACCTGTACTTGCTAACATGGGTCTGATTTTGCCTGAAAAGAATTTCCTTTCTGATCTACGAAAAATCACAAAAGAAAACAATATTCCATTGATCTTTGATGAAGTTGTTACGGGTTTCAGGATTGCACCTGGGGGAGCTCAGGAATATTTTGGAATCAAACCCGATATTACGACAATGGCAAAGGCTCTCAGTAACGGATTCACCATATCTGCAGTTGGTGGCAAAAAGCAAATAATGGATTTGCTATCTCCAGGTGGCAAGGTATATCAGGCAAGTACATTTGCGGGCAATCCTATTTCTGTAAGCGCTGCCATAAGTTCGATCAAAACTATCAACAAAATGAAAAATAAGCTCTATTCAAAACTTGAAAGATACAACTTGTTGCTTTCCACCGCATTGGATGACATGGCTACTGATATGAGAATTCCACATCAAATTAATTTCACAGCATCAATGCTGCAGATTTTCTTTACTGACAAACCCGTTGTAAATTATCAGACATCCAAGAATGCAAATGCAAAGAAATTCCAAAAGTTGTTCAGAACGCTCTTGAAAAATGGAGTTTTCATCGCTCCGTCTCAGTTTGAAGTAGTCTTCTTATCTGACGCCCATACCAAAACTGATCTAAATAGAACACTTGATGCGTATCATTCTGCTTTAAAATCGGTGAAAAAATGAAGTATGTTGTAGGGGCTAGGGGAAGTCAACTATCAGTCGCACAGACAAGATGGGTAATTGCTGAATTAAAACAGGCAAACTCTGACTGTAAATACGAAATTAAACCTATCACCACAAAGGGGGATACCGACACGCGACCTCTGTTCACCATTGATCAAAAGGGAATCTTTGAAAAAGAGATTGACCGGGCTGTTGCTCAAAAAGAAGTTGATTTTGCAGTACACAGTCTCAAAGACGTTCCTTCAGAATTGGATGCAAAACTGACGCTTGCATCTATTCCAAAACGTGAAGCTGTTAACGATGTGTTCATTTCTTCGGATGGGTCTACACTGGATGAAATCAAAGAGGGTTCTGTAGTTGGAACTAGCTCCTTACGGCGTGCCGTTCAGATATCGAGAAAAAGGCCTGACATCACTGTGAAGCCTATTCGCGGGAATATTGAAACCCGAATCAAAAAAATCTCTGGTGATGAATACGATGCCATCGTTCTTGCCCAAGCCGGAATATCTAGATTGAACGTAGACGTAAAATATTCTCCGTTATCCGTTGACGATTTTTCACCTTCTCCTGGACAGGGTGCGATAGCAATTGTTGCAAGGATTGACGATGATGAAACCCTCTCAATGTTAAAAAAAATAGAAGACAGAAATACGCGTCTGGAAATAGAAGCTGAGCGCTCACTTTCAGATTATGTGGATTCTGGATGTAGATTCCCATTGGGTGCATATGCCAAATCCGACGACTCTGACATGGATTTGACTGTTTTTGCATTTTCTGTAGATGGAAAAAAGTCTCTAAAAGTACACAAAACAGGAAAAAAACAGGATCCAAAGAATCTTGGAAAAGATGTAGGCGAAGAATTGCGCAGACAAGGCGTAAATGATCTTGCATTAAATTGGAGGGAAAAAGTAGAGGAATGGAATAAAACATGAGTGGAAAAGTGTTTCTTGTTGGTGCTGGTCCTGGAGACAGTAAACTAATCACATTACGCGCGATTGAATTACTTGAAAAAGCCGATGTCGTTTTGTATGATAGATTGGTGAGCAAGAAAATAATTTCAATGATTCCAAAAAGGGCTGAAAAAGTCTACGTTGGTCGTGCTGTGGGTGATGACACCACTCACCAAAATACAACGAATGATCTGATGGTCCAATATGCAAAATCCAAAAAAAATGTAGTTAGGCTAAAGGGCGGTGATCCAATAATCTTTGGACGTGGCGGTGAAGAAGCAGAATTTCTAAAAGAAAACAATGTAAAATATGAGATTGTTCCTGGAATTACTTCTGGGATTGGCTCTGCAACGTATGCTGGAATTCCATTGACTCATAGAAAGCATGCATCCTCTGTAGTCTTTGTAACGGGACATGAGGATCCAGAAAAGAAAAAGGAGATTGTAAAATGGAAAAATCTTGCCAAGTCCGTTGACACCATTGTGATCATGATGGGTCTTTCGCGCATAGATGTCATATGCAAGCAATTGATTGCTGGAGGTATGAATAAAAAAACACCTGTCGCAGTAATTCAAAACGGAACCACTCCTAAACAAATAATGATAAAGGGAAATGTCACAAACATTGCAAAAAAAGTCAAAGAAAACAAAATCATCCCTCCGACAAATATCATAATTGGCAACGTGGTAAATCTTTCAGAAACCATAGGGTGGAAATAATGCTTGACGGAAAAACCATTGCAATAACTCGCTCCAGAGATGACGCTTCGGAGTTTATATCGTTAGCCAATGAAAGTAATGCGATACCTGTCCCATTGCCCACAATTGAGCTTGTCAGCAAGGGAGAAAAAATTGTAGATGAGTTTTTGGAATCCGTTGCAAAATACGATCCCGACTATTCCGTTTTTATGAGCTCAAAAGCAGTTAAACTATTGTTTGACACTGCAAAGAAAATTGGAAAATTGGAAAAACTGCAGCTTGCAGTTGCTAACACCACTGTAATGTCCGTAGGACCGAAAACCACTATCGCACTCGAATCTCAAGGAATTAAAGTAAATCATCAGCCTACCACGTATTCTTCTGTAGGTGTGGGGGAAGAATTTACAAAAATCCACGCTGTAGGGAAAAAAGTAATTGTTCCTCGTAGTGGTGCATCAACCCCGTTTCTCAAAGAACTGTTGAACAAGATTGGAATTGACGTATTGGAAATTCATCTTTATGACGTCTGTGCATTTAGGGATACAGCACAGTGGAATGAATTTCGTGAGCTATTTTCTCAAAACAAAGTGGATGGCGTTGTATTTACTAGCGCATCATCCGTACGTGGCTTTTTTGAGATAATGTCAAAAGATCATGAAATGAAAATGCTGTTAGACAACCTTGAAAAATTATCCGTGGTATCGATTGGACCTTTTACCTCTGACGAGCTGAAAAAATTCAAAGTCAAGAATACTGTGGCAGAGGTTCATACTGTTGCAGGATCTTTTGATGCAATGAAAAATTCATTAACTGTATGATGACTTATTGCTCTTCGGCAAATTATTTTCTGTTATTGATGAAAATTTGATGTATTTTTAAATCTCAAAACGTTCTGTTTGCTCTAATTCTGATCTTTAGCTAAAGCTATTTAGCTATGCCTATTTTTCCTCATGTATTTATAATATAACGGGGTTATCCCAGCTATGACTGCTGAAAATCTAGATATGGATTATTCAAAATATGATTTTAAGGACTCTACAGAGATGTATGTCCACCTTAGCAAGAAAGGCCTGTCTAAGGAAACTGTGATTAGCATTAGTAAAATGAAGAATGAGCCTCAATGGATGCTTGATTTTAGATTACGTTCTTTCGAAATTTTCATGAAAAAACCAATGCCAACATGGGGTGGAGATCTGAGCGTAATTGATTTCCAGAATATCTACTATTATGCAAAGGCATCTGACAAGGTGGAGAAAAACTGGGACGATGTACCTGATAACGTAAAAAATACTTTTGACAAACTTGGAATTCCAGAAGCTGAAAAGAAATTCTTGGCCGGTGTGGGTGCCCAGTACGAATCTGAAGTGGTATATCACAGTCTAAGGGAAGATTTGGCAAAACAAGGTGTTTTGTTTTTGGATACTGATGCAGCTTTGCATGAGCATCCTGAATTATTCAAGAAATACTTTGGTAAGATTATCCCTCCAGAGGATAACAAATTTGCTGCATTAAACAGTGCAGTTTGGAGTGGTGGTTCTTTCATCTATGTCCCACCAGGTGTCCATATTGACATGCCCTTGCAAGCATACTTCAGAATTAATGCAGAAAACATTGGTCAGTTTGAAAGAACTTTGATCATCGTTGATGAAGGTGCAGAAGTGCATTACATTGAAGGATGCACGGCACCTGTCTATTCGTCTGAATCTCTTCATTCTGCTGTTGTAGAGCTTGTTGCTCTCAAAGATGCAAAACTTAGATACACAACAATTCAAAATTGGAGTGCTGACGTTTACAATCTTGTAACAAAGCGTGCTTATGCACATGAAGGTGCAACTGTTGAATGGATTGACGGAAACATCGGTAGCAAGCTGACTATGAAGTATCCTGGAGTATATCTAATGGGGGAGAGAGCTTATGGTGAGACACTTTCCATCGCGTTTGCAGGAAAGGGGCAGCATCAGGATACCGGTGCCAAAATGGTTCATCTTGCACCAAACACCACTTCCAAAGTTACGTCAAAGTCCGTAAGCAGAATGGATGGACGTTCTACGTATAGAGGAATGCTGAATGTGGCAAAAGGTGCTACTGGTGTAAAATCCACCGTAAGATGTGATGCGCTACTCTTAGACGATACATCCAAGACTGACACATATCCATATATGGAAATTAATCAGGAAGATGCAACAATTACTCACGAAGCCACAGTCGGAAAAATTGGCGATGATCAAATCTTCTATCTTATGAGTAGGGGATTCGATGAGGAAGAGGCATTGTCTCTAATCGTAAATGGTTTCATGGAGCCATTCACAAAAGAATTGCCAATGGAGTATGCCGTTGAACTAAACAGGCTCATCAAACTGGAAATGGATGACTCGGTGGGATAATCTCACCAACACATTTAATTTTGATTAATCATGTCTCAAGAAACTCTTTCAAAACTCAACACAACCCTCGTGGACGAGATCTCCTCATCAAGGAATGAGCCTGAATGGCTAAAGGATTACCGAAAAAATTCATTGTCTGTATACGACAGTCTGCCCCTTGAACTTTCTCCTCTTTACAACAAGTATACTGATGCAAAAAAGATGGATCCTGAAAAAGTATCTCTTTCAACATCTACTGCAGAAACAATTCCTGGTTTTTTGACAAAACGATTGGGTGAACTGGAAAATGAAATCTGCGTTATTCAAATAGGAACCAATATTCTAAAAATCAATCTACCTGATGAACTAAAATCAAAAGGTTTGGTGATCTCTTCTATTTCTGATGCAATAAAAAACAATTCTGAATTGGTAAAAAAGGCTCTAGATGCTTCAAAATCTGAAGAAGACAAATTCACCGCACTAAATAATGCTGCTTTTAATTCAGGCATATTCATTCACATTCCACGTAATTTGATTGTGGATAAACCGATCTATTTCATGACTTGTTTATCTGAAGATGGTCATTCTACAATTTCAAGAAATATAATTTTTGCAGACGAAAGTAGCAAGGCTAGCATAGTTCAAGAATTATACTCACCAAGTATTCAAACTCAACAAGCGTATTTGGAATTGATGAATACTAGTGCTGGTGCAAATGCTCAGTTGGATATTACAACTTTACAAATGATTGATCAGCATGCGGTAGCCTTTTCAACAAAAAGAACAGACTTGGCTCAGGATGCTAAAGTAAATTGGTATTCTGGATTATTTGGTTCCATGCTATCGAGATACAAAATAGAATATTTCCTTAACGGAACGGGTGCTTCATGTAATGATTCTGAGGTAATCTTTGGAAACAATGAGCAGTCCTTTGACATTCAAACTAACGTAAATCATGAAAGTCCGGCAACTGAAGGCAGGGTTGTCGAAAAATCTATTCTTCGAAACAAGTCAAAATCCCTTTTCAAGGGAATGATCAGAATTAAAGAAAACGCTCCCAAGTCAAACTCATTTTTGTCAGGCCGTTCAATTTTATTGGATAAGGATGCTAAGTCTGATGCTATACCTGGATTAGAAATTTTTACAAATGATGTAAAGGCCACTCACTCTGCGTCAGTTGCACAAATTGATGAGGAGCAAGTTTTCTATTTGAAAAGTAGATGTCTTACTCATGAGGAAGCTGAGAGAATAATAGTTGAAGGATTCTTAGAACCTCTTTCAAGAAAAATGTCAATCCAAGTCCGAGCATGGATTGCTTATCTTATAGAGTCTAAATGGGAAAATCGTGAACTTACAATTAACACTGACGAAGAACTGGCCAAGTTTGTCGAAATTGAGGAAACTCGTTATAACGAAGACTCTGAAATAGAGCAGCATTACAAGTATCGGTGATATTTTGTCTGAATGGATTAAGGCTTGCAGTATGGAGCAGGTAAAAGAAGGTCAACTTTTTGGATTCGTACATGATGATAAGAAACTCTTGATAGCCAATCTCAAGGGGAAAATACACGCAACTGACTTGATCTGTACACATGCTGATGCAGATTTGTCCACCGGATTTCTCAGTGAAGAGGGTGTAAGATGCCCGTTGCATCTTTCTGTATTTAATCTGGTAAATGGTAAACCTCAAAATCTTCCAGCTGAAGATCCACTCAACGTATACAATGTTAAAATAGATGCTGACGAAATTTTTGTGGAGGTATAGGAGTTGCAAAGCACAGAATCCCAATTTGAAAACATACGTGATGACTTTCCCATTCTAAAAAGAACTGTTAGGGATAACAAGCCGCTCGTCTATTTGGACAATGCTTCTACCACCCAAAAACCTAATCAGGTTATTGATTCTATTACTGATTACTATAGAAACCATAATGCAAATATTCACAGGGCAGTTTATGCACTGGCTGAGGAATCTACTGAGGCTTATGAGGCATCACGGGATAAAATTGCAAATTTTGTCAACATAGAGAATCGACAGGAGATTATCTTTGTTCGGGGTACCACTGAGGCAATCAATTTGATTGCGTATGCATGGGGCAGACCCCATATCGATGAGGGAGATATTGTTGTTACAACTGAGTATGAACATCACAGTAACATTGTGCCATGGCAACTCGTAACTCAAGATAAGCGTGCAAAATTGGAATACATTGGAATGGATGATAATGGCGAATTGATTTTGGATGATCTTGACAAGTATCTTGCAACTGGCAAAGTCAAACTTGTCACTTTTAGTTTAATGTCTAATGTTCTTGGAACAATCACCAATGCTGAAAAAATCATTGAAAAATGTAAAGCTGCTGGTGTTCTTACGCTAATTGATGGTGCTCAGGCGGTTCCTCACATGAAAGTTGATATTGAAAAATTAGGCTGTGACTTTTTTGCATTCTCGGGACATAAAATGCTGGGGCCTACTGGAATTGGAGTTTTATGGGTTAGAAAATCTGTTCTACAGACCATGAGTCCTTTTCATGGCGGTGGTGACATGATTCGAGAAGTTCACAAATATGAAACTACGTGGAATGATTTGCCTTACAAATTTGAAGCAGGTACCCCAAATATTGCGGATGTGATAGGGTTGGGTTCCGCAATAGACTATCTTTCCAAAATCGGAATGGAGAATATTAGAAAACATGAGATAGAACTAACAAAATACGCCATTGAAAAACTGTCTGCTGTCAAGGGACTTCACATCTATGGCACCAAGGATATTTCAAAACGTGGAGGTGTAATATCCTTTAATTTTGCAGATGTTCATCCTCATGATGTTGCTCAAATAATAGATGAAGAGGGAATTGCAGTTCGTTCTGGTCATCATTGTGCACAAGTTCTTATGGAAAGGCTGGATGTAGCTGCAACATCCCGGGCCAGTTTTTATATCTATAACACCAAACACGACATTGATATTCTGGTAAATTCACTTAATACTGTGGCAAAGGTGTTCAAATTATGAGTAGTAACGCAGACATTTACCATGAGATGATAGTTGATTATTCAAGGAATCCTGTCAATTATGGGGAAATTGAGAATCATGATGTTACGTTTCACGATTCAAATCCGCTTTGCGGGGACAGTATTGACATTGATATGAAAATTGACGATAATCATGTATCTGATATTAAATTTCATGGAAAAGGATGTGCAATCTGTATGGCGTGCTCATCAGTTTTGACTGAAATTACAAAAGGCAAGAGTATCGATGAGGCAAGAGCAATTGAGAAAAATGATGTTTTGGGAGAACTGGGTCTAGAACATCTGCAGGCTGTAAGAATCAAATGCGCTTTACTTTCTCTAAAAGTATTAAAATCTGCTCTTTACACATACATGGGAAATCATCTAAAAGATAATGAAGATCTTGACAAACTAAAAGAAGAGGCAGCCAATCTGTACTAGCATGAGTGATTTTTCTCCTAAGATTCCGATTTCCCTACAAATAAGAAAAATAATTTTTGACAAATTTAACGATGTTGATAGAAAATTCACAAATGATGACATTTTTGAACTGATGAAAGAAAATGGGGACATGGATCCCTCATGGATAATTGATGACGTTGAATCGTATTTTAATGACCTTTGTGACTCTGGGCTTGCCAGGAACATCGCCCAGAATTTCACCACGATGTGGATGAAGCTATTTGATCCTGTGGAAAAACTCCATTGCAACAAGTGTGATAACGATATTCACCTTGGCATCTCTGAAGAAAAGATTTGTCCTAATCCTTCTTGCAAATCTCCTGTCTGATTCCAGACTCTTAAAATTTAATGTGATTAAACTCCGTGGTTTTTAGATATGTTGACTTTCAATTGTTTGTTTTTAGACTTTCACATTCCATGATCTATGTATCAAATTGTTCTTTATGCTTGTAAATCTGACCATTGACAAAAATTAAAAGACACATGCTTGAGTTCCAATTAATTGCAAAATTGGATTTTTAATCTTAGATCACGTTCTTTTGTTTTACTTACGATCTCTTTTCTAATCCTCACGGCCATTGTTTTTTCTGGTCTGACTGAAAGCTTTGATCAGAGTGTTGTTGTATTTTTCTCTGAAAATGTGGGAAATCCCACGTTGGATGTAATTGTTCAATCCATCAATGAATCCGGTGATGCGTTTACCATGTTGATGTTTGGAATTTTAATTTTAATAATTCCAAAAACTCGAAGAATGGGAATTACTCTGATGATATTGATTGTGATTTCTACACTGCTTACCGGATACATAAAATGTGGTGTTGACCGTGACAGGCCGGATTTCGAATATGATGGTACTCCATTTCCTTTATCCATAAGTCAGGATACATACGCATTATTCTGTGAAGGTGGAAACAATGCATCATATCCATCAGGTCATGCCGCAAGATCTATGATATTTGCGATAATATTTGGATATGCCCTATCTAATAGATTTCCGCGTGGTGCTTACCTGGTCCTGCTATATCCTGTAATGATGTCTTTGAGTAGAATCTATGTGATGCAGCATTATCCTATGGATGTGATTGGAGGTGCTATTATTGGAATGATGCTTGCAGGAGTTCTGGCAAAGAGAACTAAACTTTACAAGATGTTTGACCGTTCAAAAACCTAATTCGGTTAGTGCGCTGTTGCTTATCAGAACTATCGCATAATGTTCATCATCATGGTGATATGTCCAATATTTGATATCTCTATTCTCCTTCTTTTGTTTCAGTCCTGCTGTCACTCCCGTCGTTACGGTGTATCCTATTCTTTTTGCAGTCCTTGTTATTTTTGGCATTAGTACCTTGAACCCTTCTTTGTTTTCTTGAAATCCTATGTTCACCATGTCCTCTACTGCTTCTATTGCGGCTTTCTCATCTTTTAGATCATATGTCTTAAGAATCGGCAAATCTTTCGGATGAAATTCCATATCTGTTATGAAATCTCTTAACTAATATTTTTTAAAAATCCTTTTTGCTTCCAAATTAAGTTAATTTTCTTTACTGGAAAGTCAATTCATGATCATATTCACTACTTAACCGATTCTTTTACTCTGATTAGACTATTGACATCACTAGAAAACTTGATAGTTAAATTACACAAAGAAAAACAAGAAGCAAAAAAACTCAAAAAACAGGCTGAAACTCAGATGAATGAGTCTCTTTCTGTGGAAAAACGCTCATCTTCAGGTCTTCGCTCGGTTGAAAAAAAGATTCAATCTGAACGTGAAGAATCATCTGGTATTTCTGAGGTACTTGCTAGGAAAACATCTCAATTAGAAAGTATTGAAAGACTGATAGCTATGGCCGAAGAAAAATTGAAACGTGAAAAGGAGATGGTAGATGAAACCGAGCAAGAAATTGAATTCGCTGAAAGTTCAAGTGAAAAAGAGTCTGCTGAGGAAAAATTACGTTCATTAAACGCTCATCTTCAAGAACTTCTTTCTGAAATCAAGAGTAGACAGAAAACTGCAAAAAAGATTTTTGACGATGTGGAAAACTATTCAAAGATTCAATCAAAACTAAGCTTACAAATTCAAAAACAAATTCAATCCAAATCCTCCTTGAGAAATACAATGATTGACAGTCGTAGATCTGCAAAAAGTCTTTTGGGAGAATTGGAAAAACAAACCAAAGCTGAGGAATTTGCAAAAAAATCTTTGGATGATGTATTTTTAAGATTGAAAAAAATCTCTAAGAGGAAGCCTGCAGCGAAGAAGGCCGCAGCTAAGAGGAAGCCTGCAGCGAAGAAGGCCGCAGCTAAGAGGAAGCCTGCAGCGAAGAAGGCCGCAGCTAAGAGGAAGCCTGCAGCGAAGAAGGCCGCAGCTAAGAGGAAGCCTGCAGCGAAGAAGGCCGCAGCTAAGAGGAAGCCTGCAGCGAAGAAGGCCGCAGCTAAGAGGAAGCCTGCAGCGAAGAAGGCCGCAGCTAAGAGGAAGCCTGCAGCGAAGAAGGCCGCAGCTAAGAGGAAGCCTGCAGCGAAGAAGGCCGCAGCTAAGAGGAAGCCTGCAGCGAAGAAGGCCGCAGCTAAGAGGAAAAACTGATTAAATTTTTTATTTTGTATGGGGCTATGTGTTGATTCTTTTTTGAATCTTAGAAGTTCTGAATTTCATTTTTTTGATCTACTCGATATGTTTTGTTTTCAATGGTTTTTTTAGATTCAATTTTGACATTGGTGATATTCAATGTTGAAAATATGAAAAATATTCGAGTTAAAAAATATTAAGGATTGACATCCATTTTACCAAATTTGCCTTTGGTTAGTGACACTTCTCCTTTGAACTCGTTTGTATACCCATTAGTTATGACGATTTTATCTCCTACGTTGACTGCTTTGATATCATCACCCCATAATGTGAGTTTCATTTGGTTGTCATCAGTTCCGTCAGCATTGGAAATGACTGCATCACATACATCCACGGTTCCTCCGCTTTTGAGATTCACCGTTCTTGGCTCTCCTTTGCTCGTCACTTCGGCTTCAACATTGACACCGCTGCGCATTTTTTTCGCGTCTGAAATTGGTATGAATTCTGACATGTGACTACGTGTGTAGTTTTCACGATTATAAGCTTTGTTAACAAAACTTACGAAACGAAGGATCTGATTTTCAGTTTATTGCAATAGTAATTGAGAAATATCGGTGAATATGACGTTCTAATGCAGAGGTATCGAAGCCCGGTCAACCGAGAGGGACTCAAGATCCATAATATAGGAAATCCCTTCTCTCAGGAGTTCGTGGGTTCGAATCCCACCCTCTGCACCAAATTCTAATTCAAATGATGAATGACGTTGAAATTTTTTTAGTTATGCAACAATAGATTTTATTTTGGTTATGGAATGTTCTGAAATCTCTGTATGCATTTTAGCAAGTTCCTGATCTTTAAATGACAAATTACATCTGAAACATTTCCAAATAATTTCTGACATTCCAATAATAGGCAGAAATTGCTTATAAAGATATTGCATGATCGTTCCAATTTTTTACAATACATGATCTTTGTTCTTACAAAATTGCAATTTTTGCAATTTTTACAACTTTAATCTACATAATTTCCTGACTGGGATTAGATACAAGGGTTTAGAAGCAAAAAACTGGTATGGTTTTTGAAAGATGTTTGACATATTTGAAATATTTGGAGAATTATCGTATTTTGGAATCTTTCTTGTACTGATTGGAGTAAATGCGTCTCCAATACTTATGCCTCCAAGCTGGATTGTTTTGACTTCATTTTACTTGCTAGATCCAAGCTTGAATGTGGTGCTACTGGCTATGGTGGGAGCTACAGGTGCAACGATTGGACGATTTGCACTCAAAAAAATCAGTGGACTGTTTAGAAAATTTGTTTCTGATGAACAAAAATCTAATCTTGATACAATTGGAGATTATCTAAACCAAAAACGATACGGATATGTCGTTGCTTCTTTTCTGTTTGGTGCAACACCCCTTCCCAGTAACATGCTATTCATTACGTATGGGTTGATGCGTGCTAAAAGTATTGGAATTTATGTTGGATTTTGGTTTGGCAGGACAATTTCTTACATAGTGATGATTTATTTTGGCAATGCTGTTTTGACTCCTTTCTTAGAAATGTTTGAAGATCGTCTTACCGGAATTTTACTTATTGATGGTGCTGGAATTTTATTGATTGTTCTATTTGCATCTGTAAACTGGACTATGTTGATTACCCAACGAAAATTAAAGTTTGTTAGGCCAAAAATCTGGAGATTCTAAATGAGCAATCTTGAACTGTTAAAAAATGAAGTTTTCTCCATAATGAAAAATGATCCTGCTCATGATTTTGAACATATAATGAGAGTATACAAAAATGCAAGGATAATTTGTAAAGAAGAGCAAGTTCATGAAAAATTGGTCCTTGCCGCGGTGTTATTGCATGATGTTGTTTCGTATCCTAAGTCTGATCAACGTTCAAAATTATCCTCACATGAGAGTTCGGAAAAATCTAAACAGATTTTGAAAAAACATGCTTTTTCTGTAGAAGAAATAACTATAATTTCAGATGCAATTCGTGATCATAGTTTTTCACAAGGCAAAATTCCTAAGACAATTGAGGGAAAAATTGTTCAAGATGCTGATAGGCTTGATGCACTTGGTGCGATTGGAATCGCAAGGGTCTTTGCTACTGGAGGCCAGATGGGTAGACCTTTTTATGACTCAGATGATCCTTTTTGTAAAAATAGGGTTCCGGATGATAAAATCTGGACAGTTGACCATTTTTTTCAAAAACTTCTCAGGTTAGAATCTAAGATGAATACAAAGTCTGGTAAAATTGAAGCAGAGGCGAGAACCAACGTGTTAAAGAAATTTCTAAATGACTTGAAAAACGAAATTTAGTGTTTGTTTTTTTGATATAGGGTGTTAGACGTGTGTGCTGTTTTAATAACAAAGCCTATGGGGAAAAAAGTGCCTGAATTTCTACTTTATCTGAATGTTTTTTCTGATTTCAAATGTATTTAGCCATAATCTAGATATCTGTCAATTCTAACTTCGATTTCTTTGCTCTCTCCAGATTTGATTTTCCTATATTCTTCTTTTTTTCTAAATTCTATGTATTTGCAGATTTCTGAAAATTCTTCTTCTTGTGGATATGAATTAAAAACTGGTTCTGCAAGCTGTAGGTACTCTATCGTCTTTTCTCTGAATTCTTCTCTTGATGGTTTTTTTATTCCCTTCATTCTAAACCAAACAGCTGTCCAGCTTGCGCCTATGACGTGAGGCAATAGGTCAAAGGCCCTTTGTATTTCAAAACGTTCATCGTTTCTCATGATTTCTGTAAGAACTTTGAAGCTGATTTTGCAAAATACGTCACAATCATGTCCGCACCTGCTCTTTTGATAGAGTGTAATATTTCTAATGTGATGTCCTCCTCATTTACATATCCAAGCTGAGATGCAGCTTTCACTAAAGCATATTCCCCTGATACGCTGTATGCTGAAACTGGGACATTAAATTTTCTTCTGGTTTCTGCAATCAAATCCAAATACGATAGTGCAGGTTTTATCATCACGATGTCCACACCTTCTTCGATATCGGATTCTACTTCCATCATTGCCTCTCTTGCATTGGTATATGGAACCTGGTATGTTTTTCTGTCTCCAAATTTTGGTGCACATTCTGCAGCGTCTCTAAATGGTGAGTAGAAATTTGAACGATGTTTTGCAGAATGCGACATTATCGAAACATCTGTAAATCCTTCATCATCTAATGCTTCCCTTATTGCCAAGACTTGGCCATCCATCATCGCTGATGGTGATACTGTGTCTACTCCTGCTCTAGCTTGACTAACTGCAATTTTTGCCAGTGTTTCTAAACTGACATCGTTATCAATTTTGTTTCCATTAATAATTCCGCAATGCCCTGTGGATGTAAATTGACAAAGACAAACATCTGCCATGATGACTATTTTGTCTCCAAATTTTTCTCTAATCTGGGAAATTGCTTTTTGAACTATTCCGTTTTCATCAAATGCCGAACTGCCTGATTCATCTTTTTTAGATGGTATGCCAAAAATCATTATAGCCGGAATTCCTAAATCTATGATTTTTCCAACTTCTTCATTTACGTCTTTTAATGGCAATCTCTCTATTTCTGACATTGACTGTACCCGAATTCTGTCTTCAATGTCTTCCTGTACAAATACGGGACAAATGAAATCTTTTGGAGAAAGGGTTGTTTCTTGAACCAATTCTCTCATTTTATCTGATATTCTTAGTCTGCGAAGACGTCTAGTCGGAAATGACATGTTAAAATCTCTTCAATCTAAAATATAATTCTAGTCTGTTTGTTTTGGTTTTTTATAGTCAAACAGTTTGGTAGCAAGATCTATGACATCTGGGTTACCTTGCTCGGACGCTTTTCTGATGTTATTCATTGGTGTTGACACGATGCTTTCCACTACCGCTTTTGTAAGTGCGTCGATAATCTTTATTTTTCTCTCATCTTTCTCATCGAGCATCTGAAGTGCTTTTTGCAACTCTTTTTCTCTAAGATTCTCTATATTTTTGAAGACGTCTTTTACAAGTGGTTCTGCATCTAGTCTTTTCATTGAGGCTTCTAATACAGAAACTTCCTCATTAATTATATTTTCAACGATCTTCACCTTGTTTAATCTGGCATTCATGTTCTTTTCCACCATCTCTGCAATCTGATCAAGATTCATAAGTTTCACGCCTCCTATGGTCGCAACTTTTTCATCCACTGTTCTGGGGTTGGATAAATCTAGAATCATCATGCCTTTATCTTTATTTCTCATGGCCTGAGTAATTTTTTCATTGGTAACAAGAAAGTAAGGTGCGGTTGTTGCCACAAAAATTACATCATAGTTGTCAAATCCTGAAAGAACCTCTTCGAATTTCACAGCACTGCCTCCCATTGCTTCACAAAATGTTTCTGATCTTCCGATGGTTCTGCTTGTAACGTCAAATCTATATCCTCTTCTTTGTAATGATTTTGCAACTAGAGTTGACACTTCTCCTGTTCCTATTAGTAGAACCTGTTTTGTTTTAAGATCATCTATGTTTTCTTCAGCCAATTTAACTGCCATTGATCCCACTGAAATTCCCCCTGCCCCTATGCCGCTGGAATTCCTGATTCTGGTTCCAATTCTTATGGCCTTATCAAACAAAGTATTGAGGTGCTGACCTGATGCTTTGACTTCTCTGGCTGACGTGATTGAATTTTTAATTTGGCCGAGAATTTGCTCCTCTCCCAATACCATGGAATCTAATCCAGAAGTTAATTTTAGTAAATGATGCAGAGCATCTTGATTTTCTACAAATTCAATATTTTTTTTAAATTCTTCCTCTTCAATACCTGTAATCGCTGCCCATATTTTCTGAATTTTATTTGCATCGGAAATTTTAGATTTTCCAAACAATTCTATCCTGTTGCAAGTTTGTATAATCACGCATTCATCTAGTCCTGAGTGTTTTCTGAATTGGTCATATGCATTATTCATATCTTTGATTGTAAATTGCTCTAGAATGTGAATTGGTGAGTTACGAAATGTAATACGTGCATTGATGATTTTTTGATTCATTTCCAATTCCTCAGTATTGTGGTGGCTCTCTCTTCAGCTTTTTTTGTTTGACCGTGTTTAATTAACTGATCAATCTGATTATCATTCATGATACTGCGCAAACACTGTTTTCTTTGTTTCTGATCTGAAATGCATTCTTTTGCCATGGATCTAGCCATATCCTGAATTTTAACTTGAATAATGTCCTCTTTTGTAATTATTTTTTTCAATGCTGATGATGCTTTTTCTTTGATCTTTTTTGTCATTGCGGGGCTTTTTCCTCCTGTAAAAATTGCTATTTGAACTGTGTTCTCAATATTTATTATTGCAGGATTTGAAAAATCACTCTTCTCAGGATCATCTGAACTGTAGGCTGTGATTTTCTTCTTTTTGGCAAAATTCAATATTTTTTGATTCATTTTTTTATCATCTGTTGATATGATGATAAGATCTGGTTGCATCTCTGAAATAAATTTCGTATTTGTAATTTTCTGTTCTTTTAATGTAATTTTCTTTGTTTTAGATATTTTTTTAATTTGTGCATTTATTGACTCACTGATCACTGTGATATGGCATTCTTGATTTAATGCCGAATTGATTCTTTTTTCTGCCTCATTACCTCCTCCGATGACGATGATTTTTTTACCTTTGATATTTAGATCGACTATCATCGATCCAAAGCACTTCGTTTTCTATTTATGTATTATAAAATAATGATGAGAACGTAAGCTACATTTTTAATTGAATGTCAGAATGTTTACTCATTGTCTTCTTTGGGCGAATCTGATAAAGAATTGCTGAATGAAATTCAGTGGACTTTTCCATTGGTGACAAGACCTTTTGACGCCATTGCTAAAAAGTTTGATACCACTCCTGAAAATATTAAGAAACAGCTTAATGAATTAAAGAAGATAGGCGTTTTGAGACAACTAAGTGCAATTTTTGATACTAGAAAACTTGGCTACACTAGCTCTTTGGTGGCTATGGAGATTAAATCTGATCAGCTTGAAAACGTAGCCAACCAAATAAATCGACATCCTGGTGTAAGTCATAACTATGAGCGAGATCATCAGTTTAATCTCTGGTTTACCTTGGCTGTTCCTCCTGGTGCTGATTTGAAAGAAGAACTTGAGAAATTCAACGTTCTAAAAGGAATTAAAACAGTTAGAATGCTTCCAACTTTACAATTATTCAAAATTGGTGTTAAACTTGACATGGTCGATGAGAAGAAACACGATGTAGCTCCAACTGAAGAGAAAAAAGAAATTAAAAATGTTAAGTTTGTTCCTACTGAAGAAGACAAAGATTTCATCCGTGAGTTACAAAAAGACATGGATATCCTTGATGAGCCCTTTGTAAATGCCGCAAAAAATCTTGGAATTACTGAAGATGAATTATTTGCAAAAATGAAACATTATGAAGATATTGGTGTTATGCGAAGATTTGCAGCTATCTTAAGACACAGACAAGTTGGATTTACCGCCAATGGTATGATTGTATGGAAGGTACCTGAAGATAGAATTGCCAAAGTTGGAGAAACTTTGGGTTCGTTTCCTCAAGTAAGTCATTGTTATGAGAGACCCACATATGCTGATTGGCCTTACAATGTGTTTTCAATGATTCACTGTAAAACTCATGAGGAGGCAAATGAAATGGCAAGAACTATTCAAGATCAAATTAATGTTGATGAATACAAAATTCTCTTTAGTACGAGAGAATTCAAAAAAACTCGTGTGGAATACTTCGTGGAAAATTCTTTTAGTTTAGAAGAATCTGTTCCTGCATCTTAGAATTCATTTTCATCATGTCCTACGATATGAATTGTACAAAAATACTGATCATTCATATTGCAATAGTATTGTGAGTCTTCTCTGCATTCTTTACATGGTGGTTTTTCATCTAGTTCTGAAAGTTTAGTGTGGTATACCTTGCTTCTAGACGTAACTCCTGATTCTTTATAGATTCTAGTAATGTTTGAATAATATTCTAATTCTTCAGGACTAAGTTTTTGATAGTTTTTAATTTTCTTTATCATGTATTCCCATTTTTTGTATTTGCCTATCTTGGCAATCTTCATTCTTTCAATAACTTCTAAGGTTTTTTCTACATCTATTGGATTGCTCATTTACAAATTAATTTGCTTGAGGTGTTACTTTTAATTCGTATGGAGGCCAAGTATTGTACAAATCCTCGACTTCTTTCATATCTGAATCTGAAATGTATTTCCCATCAGACATTTGGGCATAATTGACAATTTCTTCTTCACTGATCATTGTGGGAAGCACAGTTGCAAATCCCTTTTTTGTCATCATATACTTCATTGCAAATTCTGTGATGTTCAATCCGTTTCTATCTGCAATTGGTTTAAACTGCTCAACTTTTTCTAATGATGCTTTGAGCCATTCTCTCTTTCTTACTGATCTATGATCATTATCATCAAATTTTGTATCTGCATTGACCTTTCCTGTTAAAATTCCTGATGCCTCTGGCACTCTAACTAGAATTCCTACCTCTTTCTCTTCGGCTTTTTTCATTAATTCGTTTCCTGGTGTTTGTTCTAAAATGTTGTAAACTGTTTGAACTGCACTGAGGTTTGGTTTGTCCATCGCTTCCATGCCTTCTTGAGTCCATCCAATTGCAGGGCCTAGGGCAATTTGATATGTTTTGATAGAACCATCTTTGATGAAACTATCTAATACGTTGAAAATAGAATTGTTTCTTACGTCTTTTAATTTTGGATTATGTACCCCGTACATGTCCACATAATCTGTTTGTAATCGTTCCAAACTATTTCTTAATGCCATTCTAGTATAATCTTCGTCAAATCTTTGCGGAAGTTCCTTATGTCCAATCTGTTCAACTCCGCTAAAATCATAACCATATTTTGTAGAAATAACAATCTCGTCTCTCATATCTTTGAAAACTTCACCAATTAGTTTTTCACTTAATCCTTTTCCATACAAATCCCCCGTCTCAAAGAAATTAATCCCTACGTCATATGCTTTTTTGAGCATTCGTTTTGCTTCATCTTCTTCAATTTTTTTGCCCCACCAATCTAGAGCAATTGCCCATGCCCCAAATCCTATCTCTGAGATTTTGATATCTGTTTTTCCCAGTTTATTGTATTTCAAAACTATTTTTTATTTGAAATTTCATCATTTATGTTTATCCGAGATTTGCAATTTTGATATTTGATTTTTAAATAATCTGAAGGTTCATCCTAAACTAGAAATCATTGGAATGATGTCTTTTTTCACACATACGATCATCGGTATGTCATTTTTGACGTATGTTGAAACTTGAGTTTCTCTCAAATCCATGATTAAATTCTGAAAATCTCTGATATCATCTACTTCAAATGCGAGCATGAAATCCTCGTCATGTATTCCGAATGAGTATGTGGTATTGAGTACCACTTGAGGGTATTTTTTACTAATTTCTATGTGCTCATCCATTATCTCTTGACGTTTTTCTTTTGGAAGGAGATACCATTCTCTTGTTTTTGTAAATGGATACACTATGACGTGTTTTTTTGGATGATTTCCGGTTACAAATCCGTGAGCCTTTTGTTCTTGAACGTATAGTGATGGTCTTGTACATGACAAGTACGTCATTGACGGAATTATGTATTTTCCAAATACTGTTTTGTATATTTTCTCAATCACTTTTTGTATTTCTTCAACTGATTTTGCTGCGAACCAAAACAAAAAATCTGTATCGTCTCTTAACCCTAAATTTGAATACGATCTAAACATAATTCCTGAATTATTAACCACGTTCTCTACTTCTTTTGCAGATTCTTCTTTAGCCAGATCTGCCATCCATCTCCATTTTGGATCTACTTTGAAAAATGAGAAATTAAAATAATATTGATCATTTTCTTCAGACATGCCATTTCTCTTCTTGAAACCCTATTTAAACAAAAACTAGATTCGCTGTTATGGAATCTCAAAAATTTCCCTTGATGAGATATGTCCTGATTTTTTTTGAACCAAGGGATTGATATTTAGAAATGTTTTGTAACTTTTTTGATAATCTCTTTATTTGATTCCCTTTGTTTGGCTTTGATTATTCTTCTCGCATTGCTTTCATCATTGCAAATTTCTTAAAATTCTATACAAAATTGCTAAAGATTTTTTTGGAAAAGGTTCTGTTCAAAATCGATTAGGCTGATTGTTCTAAAGCCCACTCGTAACCTTCTGCTTCCAATTTATCTGCAAGACTTGCATCGCCTGTTTTTAATACTTGACCTTTAGCGAATACGTGAACGAAATCTAATTTGTCCAAGAATTTCAAAATTCTTGCATAATGGGTGATGATGATGACTGTCGCATCTTTTCCTGATACTTTGCTAATTGCTTGTGCTACTGCTTGAACAGCATCAATATCTAATCCTGAATCTGGCTCATCTAAAATTGAAATTTTGGGCTTCAATACTGCCATCTGTAATACTTCTGCACGTTTTTTCTCTCCTCCTGAAAATCCCTCGTTGAGATACCTTGAAAGAAATTCTTCTCTTAATCCTACTTTTTCCAAGTTTTCTTTGAGGTATTTCTGAAACTCTCTTACTGTGATGAACACCTCTCTGTCGTCTCCTTCCAATGCTTTACTTAATGAATTATATGCTGTTCTGAGAAAATGTGAGAATCCTACTCCTGAAACTTCAGTCGGATATTGAAATCCGAGAAATAATCCCTTTTTAGCTCTTTCATCGGCTGATAAATCTAATATGCTTTCACCATCTAGTAAAATGTCTCCTTTCGTAACCTCGTATTTCGGATGTGCTAGTAAAGTGTAGGCTAATGTGCTTTTTCCAGAACCGTTCGGTCCCATGATTGCATGCACTTCTCCTGGACCCGTTTTCAAATTGACGCCTTTGAGAATTTCTTTTCCTTCTCTTGTCACGTGCAGATCTTTAATTTCTAATATCGCCATGATGCGATTGATTTGTTTCTCTATATAATACCGACGAAATTTAGCTAATCCTAACGAGATTTTAAAATAATAAAATGAAGGGGGGGGGGGTTGTTAGTTGGCCAGAGATGGTCTTAAAGTAATTTTGAGCTTGTATGATGTTAGAATTTCTTTACATCTGTTTCTGATGGTCACTTCTGTGACTCCTGCTACATTAGATACATCTCTTTGGAGTACGTTTTGTCCGAGAAGCACTGATGCCACATACAAATATGCTGCAGCAATGCCGTTTGGTGCTTTTCCGTCACCTATGTTGCTGTCTTTAGTTTTTTCTGCAATTTCTAAGGCAAGTCTTTCAACTCTAACCTCAGTTTGTGTCACATTTGCAATTTTCGAGATGTATTTGTCCATGGTTACGATGGGTGCGTGTGTTTGACCCATTTCCATTACCATGGTTCTGTAGTATCTTGCTGCAAGCTTTGTTTTTGTTTTCACATCTTTCGCCGGACAAATTCCTCGACAAATTTCTTCTAATGATCTTACAACATCACATTGTTTGCATGCCATGTAAATTGTGGCTGCTGTAATGCTGACAACTGATTTTCCCTTTACGTCAACATGTTCGTCCAAGTTTCTATATATCATAGAAGCAGTTTCTAACACGTTCTTTGAAAGACTGAGACCATCACATGTTTCTCCCATTTTCGTTAAAACATTTGCTAGTCTTCTTTCTCTTGGTGATGAAACTCGTACTCTTTGTTGCCATTTTCTGAGATTGTGCATCTGATTTGCGACCTCGTGATTGATTGTTTTTCCACTGAAGTCTTTTGCACTAATTGAAATCTCTGTCGTTATTCCCAAATCATGTTGTGAATAAGTTGTTTGTCCGGTTGCTCTTGCAAGCTTCATTTTGTCTTCAAAATTTGAGCTTACTGTTTCTGGACCACAATTTGCAATCTGATCATCGACGACAACGCCGCAACCAGAGCAAATTATTTCACCGTTCTGTATGTCATCCACCAGTGTGGATTTACATTCAGGACAGTTTTGTTTTTCTAGTACATTCATTGTTTTTTTCTCCTAAATTTTTTTGGTTTATTGTTAGAGGTTTCTTCTGAAGCGAAAACACTTTTGCCAATGTATTTTTTAATGCTGTTTGTTAATGGCGTTGCTGATGCAAACGGTCTGTTTATTGGACCTATCATTTCGTTTACTTTAGCAACTCTAGTTCCCTTAGTGTCACAGAGTATCTGTCCTTCAACCAATTCTTTTGACAGTTGAATGATTACCCTTCCGCTACCGGCTAGGTGCATTATTTCGCCTACCTCCTGCAATTATTATGCTATGGATAGCATTCTTTTCATTATCTCCTGTCAACTTTACTTTAGCTATCAGCTAGATTTGATTTTATTTTGTTTGCTTGGATCTTTTTAACACTAGTTTTTCAGAAATTTTGTTAAGAATTTTTGTCTTGGGGGATCCTTTTGGAACAATTACGTATCCAGATCTGACAAATGGCCTTTTTGGAAATCTTACCTTGTCATCTGATTCTGTAATTTCAAATCCCGCAGTTTTTGTAGCCTCGATTAATTCCTTTAATGATGGATCAAAAACACTTTTTTGTAATCCTAATTTCCTACCCTTAGATTTTTTTAGATTTTTGTTAAAATAATCCAGCCAGACTACGATATGCTCGTAATCCTTCATTTTATTCCTTAAGTAAAACCGCGTTAACTATTCCGTTTTGCCCTGGTTTTGAAACAACTTTGCACTTGCCTTCTTGCGTCTCTAGAATTGCCCCTTTGGTGATGATGCCTCGTCTTTTGTAATCGTTGTTAGTGGCATTTTCCAATACTTTGATAATTTTTGATTTCTTGACTTTACTTTCACCTGTTGCCAAATTGACAAAATCAATTGATTTTAGGGCAGTTTTGAAATTATTTCCACGAACTCTTCTGGTAATGGTGATTTGAGAACCGTTTGTTGGCTCATTTGGATATCTGTCATTTTCGTATTTTCTTCTGGTTCTGAGCGGAGATCTTCTTCCTCCGGTAATTTTACTTGTTGCTAAGTTCTCTACTGATTTTCTCACAAAATTGTTTCTAAACACTCTAATTTATACAAAACGCAGAAAACAGTCAAGGCAAGCATCCGTTTGTTATTTAGTTCTGTAATATTTTACTGGGCTGTGTGGTTTGTTTGGCACTGGCAGTTTTTCTAACTTTTGAGAATAATCTCTGTTTTAGATCTTCTACATCTCCTTGTATGCCGAAATATTTTTGAAATTTTTCTGTAGTGGTGTATATTTTCATCCTTCCTACATTTTGATGACTGATATAGTCTAGCTGTCTCAATTCTTTTAGATGTGAATAGACTCCTGAGCCTCTTGTTTCGACAAGCTGTTTAGATGAGATGGGTTGCATGTATGCGATGTATGACAATGTTTTCAAAGTGGCGTTTGGAAGGACTGGCTTTGATGCATATCGTTTAATTGTAGAGCTATATTCTGGTTTCAATTGCATTACGTATGACTCATCTGGAAGTTTGACAATTTCCAATGCCTTGAATGTGCCTTTAGTCTTTTTCATAATTTTTTCTAACAGTTCTAATGTTTTTGTCCTGGATTCAGTTCCAGATGCCCTTACTATGCTCTCTATTCTTAATGGTCTGCCTGATGAGTACAGTGCTGCCTCGATTCTTGCTGTTGCCTCATCCGGATTGTTTATTTTAGCCAAATGTACAATTTCCTCTGTGTTGTTGATAAAGAAGAGTTTTGCTCATTTTTGTTCAATTTGACATCTTTGGGCTCATTGATATTATTTTGATGTCTTCTTCAACTTGTTCTAGGTCCACTTTTTGATCTCTAGCTAAAAACAACGCTGCAAAGAAACATCTGATAGAATCCACTTGATCAAGTTCCGATATGATGTCTTGCAATAGTCCAAATCCTGTAATTGCAATTTTTTTCATAATCAAATCTTCATATTTGCCAATAATACTTTCTAGCGAAATAAAAAATTCTTGAAAATCTGGTGCTTCAATTGGTTCTATCTGTAATTGTTTATTTCGTCTAGATTGAGGGTTTGCAATTGTACCGATAAGGTTTTGTAATAATCCTAACAAATCATCTAGAGAAACTGGATATGTTGACTCATGTCTGTATGGAATATCTATGACCTCTATGTCGACATTGGTTTTTTGGCGCAATGGCTTTTTTTCCATAGCTGCTTTCTGTAATGCAAAAATGCTCTCTACTTTCATCCTGTAGATTAATGAAGATGACAACGCTGCCATTCCTGCAACTTTGAGATCTTTCTTTCCTGTTTTTTCAAGAATTTTTATCAGCAAATTCAAAATCTGGATAAGGTCAATATCCCAAACATCTTTTTTGATTACTGATGATGGGCTAAATAGGATGTTGACTGGTTCTTGAGAAATACTATCTGGAGTTTCGGCTTCACTCACGTCATGATTCTCTATCTGTATAATAATATCTAATGGCTCTATTTTTTTCTCATTTCCAGTCAACTCTTATATTGTTTATTTGAAAAACTAGATTATGAAATCATCCCGTATTACAGCTCCAAACGAACCTCTTAAGGTATCTGAATCTGAGAACCCCGTACCTAAAGGCCCACAGGTTCTAGTCAAAGTGAAATCTGTTGGTGTTTGTCACAGTGATTTACATCTGTGGGAGGGTGGATATGACTTGGGTGATGGGAAATTTATGAAAGTCACTGATAGGGGAGTCAAGTATCCTGTAACTCCTGGACATGAAATTGTCGGAACTGTTGAAAATATTGGAGATGTAGCTACTGATGTTTCTAAAGGTGACGATGTTTTGGTTTTTCCCTGGATTGGATGTGGAGAATGTCCAGCATGTAAAGTAAAAAATGAAAATTTATGTGATGCTCCTAGATCTATGGGTGTTTTTCAAGACGGCGGATATTCTGATTATGCATTGATACCTAATTCAAAGTATTTGGCAAAACTTGACGGTGTTGATCCTGATGTTGCAACTTCTCTTGCTTGCTCTGGACTTACTGCTTATACTGCTATCAAAAAGGCAAATCAAAATTCTCCTGAATTTCTTGTGATTGTTGGAGCTGGTGGATTGGGATTGATGGGAGTTCAAATTGCACATGCTATCACAGACGCGAAGATAATCTGTGTTGATCTTGATGATAAAAAATTAGAAATTGCCAAGGAAATGGGTGCTGATTATACGATTAATTCCAGGGATCCTGAAACAATCCAAAAAATCATGTCTGTCTGTAATGATAAAGGTGCTGATAGCGTAGTGGATTTTGTTAATGCTCCTCCTACAGCAAAACTTGATTTTGCAGTGCTTAGAAAGAGAGGAAATTTGGTTCTTGTCGGTTTGTTTGGTGGTTCTTTTGAACTGTCTCTTGTAACGGTTCCGTTAAAATCCATTGTCATTCAAGGCGCATACACCGGGAATTATGATGATATGGTTGAGTTACTTGATCTCGCTAGAAAGGGAGTGATCAATCCTGTAATTTCTAAAAGATATTCACTTGATGAAGCGAATTCTGCACTTGAAGACCTTAAAGAGCGTAAAATTATTGGTCGTGCCGTAATCAATCCTTAAGTATTATTTTCAAAACAAATGTGTCGAATTTGCTGGTTATTATTTTTTAAAAATTTTTTCTGAGTAGTAAACCAAAATCAATTATTTTCATGAATGCAAAAATTATACGTATCTCAAGTTCATTTGTTTGAAAATTGCATCTTCGAGATCTGTTTCCTTTTTTTGGCATTCTATTAATGTATAGTGAGAAAAATTAGATGTTTGATCATCGTATCATCTGAATTTTAAAAATACGAAAAACATCTGCTTTTAATAAAATTGACCTGAATATCGTAAAAACAAATATTTTATTTTATGCAGGTGAGTTCAAGATCAACTTACATCTTCTAAAATCCAGCCATGTTTCATAATCTTTTCATCTTCCGGTTCTCCCACATTTGTGGCAAACCTCCAAATGCTTGATTCATCCGGCATCATCTGTTCTTTAATTTTTAGAAGTGATTCCATTTCGGAATTTATATTCTGATCTGTGTTCCCGTGTTCTTTGCAGAATTTACATTTTTGATCAAGTGTGACGGGGTTTGATTCAATGAGGGGATAAGCACTGCACGCTAATGGTCTTTCCTTGTAAATTTTGCATGGGAATCCACCATGTGGGGATTTATCTGTTCCATTTGTATCTAGAAATGGACATGTGTTTCCATTCTTTTCAGTTCCCATTAATTGATATGCCAAAATTTTTTCGGGCTTTGAATTTTTTAGTTTTGACGTGCCAATTCGTGGCAAAATTTTAATTTTTAATCCCTTTTTTTCTGCCAATTTTTCCATTCTTTCTTTTTCTTCTGGAAGTATTAGCACTCCTATTTTACCAAATTCTTTACTTGGATAGTACTCTCTTTCTATACAGCACTGGGAACACTCTTCTATGCACTCAAAATCTATATTTTTTTCCATGTTTTCATACTAAACCATTCACGTATGAGATTTCCTATTTGTCCCGTTTTTGAAAAACCCTACCAGTTATATGCTCATTATTGCAAAAAGCGCTATGGGAAAGCGTCAGGTAAAAAATGAAAGTGCTCTCAAAGAAATTCGATTGCCTGAGGAGGGTGAGCTGTTTGGCCGCGTTTTGAAGATGATGGGTGGTGAGAATGTGATGATTAAATGTGCTGATAATGTAACTAGACGAGGAAGAATAAGGGGAAAACTGAAGAGAAGAGTTTGGATTAGGGATAATGACATCGTAATTATTGCTCCTTGGGACTTTAACGATAAAGAACGCGGTGATATTGTTTGGCGATTCACACTTCCTCAAGTGCAATGGTTAAAAGATAATAACCACATTACTAGGGATTTCTAATATTGTTTTCTGGAATTCATTTTACTGATTGCTTTAGTTAATATAGCGAGTGGTTAGTTTGAAATTGAAATGGAACAAGGCACCGTAAAATGGTTTAACCGTACCAAGGGCTTTGGTTTTATCGAGAGAGAAGGTGGAGACGATCTGTTTGTTCATAAATCAGACGTTGACGGATTCATCAACGAAGGCGATAAAGTCGAGTTTGAAGTAGGCGAAGGTCAAAAAGGACCAGCAGCTCAAAAAGTTAAAAAATCAGCATAGGCACTAATTTCTTATTTAAGATTTCATTTGTGTTTTCTTAAACCAGTCTATCTTTTTATTATTTTTAAGTAATTTATAGTAAAATTTTGTGGTCCCAAGCGACGGAATTGAACCATCGACAACCCGGTTTCTGTATGCCTGATTTGCTGTTTTTCGTCAGCCATCTAAAGCCAACAACTACAGCCGGGAGCTCTACCAGGCTGAGCTAGCTTGGGACAAAAAAACACAGTTTTTTGCTATTAAAAAACCATCGTAGATGATCGTATTGTTGGAAATCCATTTTTAATGCATAAATAGTCTGAATATTCTTGATTCTTGTTGTCTGAACTGTCTTTGTCTTATTCTGGATATGTTTGTGTTCCATATTTGCATAATGATGATTCTGCAAAACTCCGGGAATATCTTGTCCAATCTGATAACATAAAAAAGATGTATTTTGTTACTGGGACATTTTCCAATGAAAGTATTCCATATTTTTCTGATTCTACAAACCACTATCTTTTGGCAAAGTTCAAGGATGATGCACAAATGTCAAAAGATCTAGTTACTTTTAATCAGGACAAAACTGCCTTTATGTTTAATGTAAATGATGATCTTTTTCAACGAGAGGTCCAGGGTGAAACAAATTTTGTTTCCGTGTATTATTTAGAAGATGTTGACGAAGGTGAAGATTTACAACAAATTGCAAATCTTTTGCTAAAAAGAGATAAAATTGAAATTGCTTGGATGGGTAACATGGATACCTTCTGTTTGAATCCTGCAAAATTCACATTTCCTTATTCTGCTAACATAGTGGTTATTGAGGTTGCTAGTCAGAAGAGTTATCAAAGTCTCAAAAAATACTGTGATCAAACTAGACGTGATATTAATCGAAAAGGGTTGGTAATGACCAATCTGATGAATTTATCTGTTTTAGATCAAATAAAATAAGTCTTTTTGAAATTTTATTGTTCATCGTCCTTGTGAGTATGTTCGATATTTTGATAAATCTTGATCTTCTTTTTAATTATTTTCGTGCTTGAAAAAATCTTTAATCTTTCTTATGGAAATTATTTGAAAAAAACATTTTACGTCAAAAATATTTTCTGAATTCTCGGTGTGTAAACGTTAAATATTCGAGCAAAAATGATTTTTTATGAGTAAACCATCTGATCTCGGTTCTTTAAAAATAGGATCGTACATTTTGCTACCTCACTCTGATCAACCTAGCGGTGAGCCCTGTAGAATTGTAGAATATGATACATCGAAGCCTGGAAAACACGGTGCTGCCAAAGCAAGAATTGTTGGTGAAGGCATTTTTGATGGTCAAAAGAGACCTCATGTGGGGCCGGTCAGTATGCAAATTCACATCCCGATGATCAACAAGAAAGTTGGCCAAATCATTTCAATAAATGGTGATGTAGTCCAAATCATGGATTCCGAAACGTTTGAAACTTTAGATGTTAACATGATTGATGATGAGGTAAAGGGTAAGTTGGAAAATGGACAAAATGTTGAGTATTGGGTTGTAATGGACAAAACTAAAATCATGCGTGTTAAGAACTAACACCGATGCTGATGATGATGAGCGGAAAAGCCATCTGATTTGTGATGATGATTATGAGTATTGAGGCATCATTATCTAGATTATTTATTAAAATCTGTTAGATTACTTATTGTAAAGAAAATGAATCTTGTATCACTTTTTTCAGGGGGAAAAGATAGTGCTTATTCTATCTATGATATACAAAGTAAAGGCCATGAAGTTGTCTGTCTTTTGAGTGTATTTCCAAAATCAGATGATAGTCATTTGCTACATCATCCAAACATGCAATGGACCAAACTTCAATCTGAGTCGATGAATATTCCACAATTGTCTATTTTTTCTGAATCTGATGATGTCGATGTAGAGATGTGTGTGTTGGAAAAATTGTTGAAGAAAGCAAAAAAACAATTTTCTTTCGAGGGAATTGTTCACGGTGGAATTCAAAGCGTTTTTCAAAAAGAAAAATTTGAAACAATCTGTTCAAATTTTGACCTGATCCCTTTTGCTCCTCTTTGGGGGGCTGATCCACACTCATACATGAGAAATCTGATTGATTCCAATTTTGAATTTGTCATGACCACTGTTTCTTCTGCAGGATTGGATGATTCTTGGCTTGGAAAACAGATCTCAAGGTCTGATATTTCTGTTTTACATAAGTTGTCTCAGAAATTTGGATTCAATTTAAATTTTGAAGGTGGAGAGGCTGAAACATTTGTAGTTGATTGCCCGCTTTTTACAACGCCAATCCAAATTGTTCAGTCAGACAAAAGTTGGGATGGCTATAGAGGAAGGTTTGAAATAGTGGATGCGAAGTTAAATTGTAATGCTTGATGGTCTTAAGACTAGTCTTGGTGATGCAATAAAAAAGATTGTCAAATCCTCTGGTGTGGATGAAGAACTAATCAAAGAACTGTCTAAAAATGTTCAAAGAGCATTGTTACAATCAGATGTTAATGTGAGATTGGTTCTTGAAATTACTAAACATCTGGAAGAACGTGCATTAAATGAAACTCCTCCTCCTGGTCTTTCACGTAAGGACCACGTTGTTAAGATCTTGTATGATGAGCTCTCAAAGTTACTTGGAAATGAATCTGATTTTGACTTTAAACCTGGAAAACAAAATAAAATTATTCTGCTTGGAATCCAAGGTAGTGGAAAAACAACTGTTGCCTCAAAACTTGCCAAGTTTTTGACTCGTCAAGGGTACAAAGTGGGTGTTGTTGGTGCTGACACTTACAGACCTGGGGCCTTAGTCCAGCTAAGGACAATGTGTGAAAAATCCAACGTTGAAGTTTATGGTGAGGAAAATAACAAAGATTCCCCAAACATTGTAAAAAATGGATTAAAACACTTTGCAGGCCAACCTTTGGATGTAATCTTGATAGACACTGCTGGTCGACATAAAGAAGAACAAGACTTGCTAGAGGAAATGGCAAGGATTAACAAAACTGCTGAACCTGATTTGGCACTACTTGTAATTGATGGTACGATCGGCCAACAATGTTTCAACCAGGCAGAAGCTTTTCACAAAACAATTCCCGTTGGTGGCGTGATTATTACAAAATTAGACAGTTCTGCAAAGGGTGGAGGTGCTCTTGCCGCGTCTGCAGCTACTGGTGCACAAATCATGTACATTGGTACTGGTGAACGCATTGATGATTTAGAAAAATTCTCTCCTACTAGATTTGTTGGACGATTACTGGGAATGGGTGATATTCAAGCTGTATTGGATTTGGCTAAGAGATTAGAAAATGAGGGAGATGATGTACGAATGAAAAGGATTTCCAGTGGAAAAATGAACATGGATGATTTCTTTTATCAGTTGGAGGAAATGACAAAAGTTGGATCTCTGCAGGGACTTCTAGACAGTATGCCTGGTCTTTCTGGAATGGTAAAAAATGATCAAGTTGATCAAATGGAAGGCAGGGTCTCAAAATGGAGATATATAATTCAAAGTATGACTAAAGGTGAGAAAGAAGATCCGGACTTGTTAAATTCTTCTAGAATTAAAAGAATATCTCGTGGTTCTGGGTGGCCAGAAGGTGAAGTCAAAGAGCTTGTAAAGAATTACAAAAACTCTAAGAATATGATGAAGGCGTCTAAGGGACGTCAAATGCAGGGTACTCTTAGAAAAATGGGATTAGGATAGTTTTAGCAATACGATTTTCAACTATGTCTAACTATGAGCAAATTGTACCTGTTGCAAATGAAATAATGAAAAAATATGGTCTGTGTGATCATTGCATGGGGAGGCTATTTTCAAAACAAATGGGACTGTCATCAAATAAACTTCTGGGAAAAAAATTAAATAAAAATCAAGACTTGTCTGTCAAATGCTATATCTGTAAAAACCTGTTCGTTCATCTGAAGCGTTTTTTGAAGTTGATGATTAACTCCTCATCTAACTACCAATTTTCTTCATTTAGTGTAGGCGCCATGATAAAACCTTCTATTGTTGATAGGGATGATCAAATTCGTTCTAAATACAAATTGAGGGGTATTGATGGCATAAAGACTGATGTCACGAAAGAATTGGCTAAGTTATTTTCTAGAAAAACCCATAAAATCATTGACCATTTGGATTCTGAAATTACATTCACAATTAACTTGAAAGATGAATTGTGTGATATACGTTCAAAGTCAGTGACTTATTCGGGCAGATATGTCAAAACTTTAAGGGGATTTCCACAAAAGCAGAAATCTTGTCAGAATTGCTTTGGAAAGGGATGCCGAACTTGTAGTTTTCATGGGATCTCGGAATTTGATAGTGTTGAAGGCATGATCTCTAAATTCTTTTTTTCAAAAATTGGTGGAACGGTAGCTAAATTCACTTGGATTGGAGGTGAGGATAAATCTAGTCTGGTACTTGGAAGTGGTAGGCCTTTTTTTGTAAAAATACACAATCCTAATAAGCGAAATATAAGATCATCCAAAATTGATCTTAATTCTTTAAAATTGCATAATGTTCATCTTGTAGATGAATCTCCAAAAAAACCCGTCAAATTCAATTCTTCTATATCTGTAAAAATTTCTACCTCGTCAGAAATCAACAAAGTGAATTTGAAAAAATTAAAAAATCTTAAAAATAACCATGTGGTAGTTTATGATAATTCTGGAAAACGTTCTGAGAAGAAAGTTTTTGATATAAAATATAGGAGAAATTCTAAAAATTTGCTAACTTTGATGATGAAAGTTGAAGGTGGTTTACCTGTAAAGAAATTTGTAAGCGGTGATGATGTGGTGCCCGGAATTTCTACGATTGTTGATGATGTGTGCACCTGTAGAGAATTTGACTTTTTAGGTATTGATATAGATGATAACAATTAACTATCACTAAATACTGAAATTGCTTATGCCGATGAGAAAAAATGGTAAACACATGAGACATGCTGATCAAAGGGCTGATACTCGCAGAAAGAAGAAAGCTGGTAAACCCCGTTCCTGATCTAATCAACCTTTTTACATTAAGAATTGTCGAAGGGTAGTGTTGGATCCGTTAGTACGTTTCAAAGATGCACATTCAAAAGGTGTCATTCCTGATGATGTTTTTGAATTGACAACGAGTCGTTTTCCGATTACTATTGCTGGTATTAATAGAATCGAAAAGGCTTCGGGGATTAGATATCCCGTAGCTTATGTGGAGCCCTCCTTGGTATTGACGTCTCCAAGTCAAAACTCATACGAGTTTGGAATTTTATTTGCTAGGACTATCCCAGTGCTATTTGAGGAAACATTTCAAGTGGTGATTCAAATTTCTGCTCCTTTGGTTGCTTATGGGTTAAAAGGTACAATTCATGCAATTTTGGCTCATGAGTTTTTACATTTTTTAGATTTGATGAGAAAAATCTCTAAAATGGAGTTGTTGTCTGATGAACTTTCTGGAAACTTGTTTGAAAATGTTTACAGTGATGAAACTAGGTTGTTTGAACCTCGTGCCGTGTTCAAGGACAGAACTCTGATTAATCATATAACAAAAAAATTCCCTGCGGGTTTTCGTGATTTTAAGCTTGAAGATAAAGTCATGAAGTTTTGGGCCGACAGAAATCTCCCAAAATCAAACATATCCTTAGATTCAAACAATGTGAAATTATCTGCAGAATCTATTTCCAAAATAAATCTTGATCCTGCTTTTGTTTCCAAAATGAAACATCTCGAAGAAAAAAGTTCTAAAATTAATAAAAAAAGACTTTATTGAAACATGTATTCTAAATTTTGCTTGTTTGTCGTTCATTTTCGTAATGTTCATAATTTGCGGGTTGGTTTTTGAAATGAATTGCTAAAAACATCTTTTTTTAATGATTTGATGCTGTATGGAGAAAGTAGAAATCTAAATCTTGTCTATGTAATTTGAGAATAGTTTGATGCTATTGGATGAATTCTGTTAAACCGCACCTGCCACAAGTGTGTCTATCTTTGTGCTCTGCCATGAATGTGCCCTTGCCACATCTTGAACATACTTTTCTAGTTCTTGATGCTTTATCCCCATCCACCTTGTAATATGATGACACATTTGGACTGGAGCCTTTCTTGCCTTTCTTTTCTACAGGCATTATTCTGTTTTCTCCTCTTCCTTATTTTCTTCTACGGGTGCCTCTGCGCCCTCTTCATTTTTGGATGCTTCTTCTTCTGCATCTTTTGCCTCTGCAATTTTTGCTTTTGACTTGTCTAATCTTGAAAAGATCGTTGGATTGACATGTTTTCTTGCCAATTCTTCATCGTCATAAATGTAAAATGTGCCCGTAACTAGAGATTTTCCAACATGTGTTTTTAATCTCATTGGAATCACAAATTTACTATCTAATTTGAATTCGTTTTTAATCATGTCTGCTGCTTCGAGACTCTTTAGCTTGCCTCCCAGCCCTGCAAAATTACAAGTTAGTTCTCTTCTTGACAGAAAGCTGTTATCGATGTCTGCAAGTGTCTCTATGATGGACATGTATCAAAAATCTCTGGATATTTCATATAAATCTTGATTGTTTATGCAGAAGAAATTTAAGAAATTCCATTTGATTTGTTATATGGAAAGATATCTGCTACATTTTAAAAACGAGGGGTATTTGCCAGAGAACTGCAGGGAACTTGCCCATAAGGCTAGAGATCTGGTGTTTGATATGAAGAATGTATCTGTTAGACTTGCAAGGGTGGCAACTAAATTCACAGAATTTGATGTAGCTGCAGAAAAAGAGGATCTCGATAAATTACTTGAAAAACTGTCTCCGATTGGTGATGTCGATAACGTTCGACATGTTTTTGAGGAACATATTGAAAAAGAGAAAGGGATCGCCGATGGTATCTTTTTCTACAATGCCGAGAGGTTCTGGGAGTGTCATGAGGCATTTGAAGGTGTTTGGAATCAATGCTATGGCCGGGAAAAAGAACTTGTTCAAGGGATAATTCTCGTAGCTGTAGCTTTTGCACATCAGCAGGCAAATGAGGAAAGCATTGGTGTTGGGATGCTGAGAAGGGCATTGGAAAAATTAGGCACTTCGCCTTCTATGTATCACTCAATTGATGTTGATAGGATAAGGGCAAAGGCGGTTGAGATGCAACAAGAAAAAAAACTCACTAGATTTGAGATTTGATCAATTCAATGGATTTTGAAACTACTTCGGCGCCTTGAATTAAACCGATACTGCCTTTTTTTGCTTGCGTTTCAGTCATTCTTGTGGTTCCATCATTTTTAATAAAATCTGCTGAAACCACCACTGGTACAGGATCATCGCTGTGTCCTTTATTGATGCATGGTGTCGAATGATCAGCTGATATCATTATTGCGACTTTGCTTGAGTCAATATTCTCTACAAGAGTTTTGAAAAATCTTTGATCAATCTCTTCGATGTTCTTCATTTTGCCTATCGCATCGCCGTCATGACCGAATTCATCCGGTCCTTTCAAATGAACATAAATTGCATTTTGAGAATCCATTGCCTTTGCAGCCACTCTTGCTTTTTCTTCATAATCTGTCAACCCGCCTGCCTCAAATGCTTTCATTTTGAGCACATCTGAAATTCCAAGCTCTACTGGCATGTCAACTATGCATGAAAATTGCATTGCGTGTTTTTCATTAATGGGGGGCACGTCTGGATACTTGTTTCCTGCATCTCTGAGCAAAATACAGCTCAGTTCTTTTTTGTCTTGTTCTTTACGTTTTTTATTGATTTGGCTATCTTTCATTATCTTTGTAGACTGTTCTGAAAATTCATTTACAACATTTGCAGTAAACTTCGAGTCATCGGTATCTTCTATCGGCAAACATTTTTCAATCTTCAAATCCTCGCCTACATTCTTTGCAACTCCCATTCCTCCCACATTACTATATGCCGGGTCTGTATTGGTGATCTTTGATGATAGTTTTTGAGACTCTGTCCTAATCCTAATTGTGACTCTGTGGCCAATTGTGGGTGAAATTGCTACAGAAGTATCTGGATCTGAGAATTTTATTTTAGTTTCAATTTCTCTGGCAATTCCGTCTGCGTCTTCTTTTGCAATTTGCCTACCGGCCCTTCTATCTATTATAGAGTCATTTTCATCTAGGGTTGAAAAATTGCCTCTTAATGCCAAATCCCCGTCTTTAAAATCCGTTCCTACTCCAATCGCTTCGATCACTCCTCTGCCTGCGTAGTCTGCATGATCAAATTTGTATCCTAACATGTTGAAAACGGCAATATCTGATTCTGGTGCTATTCCTTTTCCGACAGAAATTACCTCTCCAATTACTCCATTACTTGCAATTTTATCTAATGTGGGTGTATTGGCAGCCTCTAGTGGTGTCTTTCCATCCAAATCTGGATGTGGTAGGTCTCCTACACCATCCAAAAGCACATAGATGACATGAATATTTGAATTATCCAAAATAATCCCTGTTTAATCCAGGTTAGATGCTCTGTTTTAAGTCTTACAATGATGAGGACTTAGTAAAAGAAATTCTAACAAATTATTTGTAATGTTTTTTTCATGACGTGCATTTTTATTTATTTTGTAATTTTTTAAAATATTTTTCAATTTTCCTCTATGTTGTTTTTAGTAAACATTTTAACAGACATTTGCATCTACTAACCATTATGGGTGATATGCGCAAAGATTACGTCTCTGAGCGTTTTATGATTGTCTCTAAAAAAGACGATAAAGTGGTTGATCCTAAAAAATCTCCGTTTGCACCTGGTAATGAAACTATGACCAATCCTTCTGTACTTTCACTTGTAGCTAAAGATGGAATGTTACAACGTCTTCAGGATAATGAGGGTGAGGACTTTGTCAAAGACTGGGCCATACGTGTTTTTGAAAGTAAAAATCCTATAGTCTCCATAGATGCTGAAAATTCTTACAGCGACAAACCTTTCTACAGTGAACCCACGTATGGATACCATTACATTGTTGTTGCATCGCCTAATGAAAAAGATACTTTTGCAACCATAGACACTGAACAGTGGTCAAACGTGTTGGTGGTTGTTCAGGATAGACTGCGATGGTTGTATACGCAAAAAGGTGTAACATATGTTTCAATATATGCTGATCATGGAGAATTAGCTGGAAATACGAATCCTCATCCGCATCTTAATCTTTTGACCTTTTCTACTATTCCTCCCGTAATTGAAAACGAAGCTGAATCCTCTCATAAAATTTTAAACGAAAAAGGTGTTTGTCCCATTTGCCAAACTGTGAATGAAGAAGTTGGTGGTCCTAGACAGATTCTTCAAACAGAAGGTTTTATTGCGTATTGTCCTTGGGCCCCTTCTTACCCTTATGAATTTTGGATTTCTCCCAAAAAGCACGTGACTCGTTTCTCTAAAATCACTCAAAAAGAAATCAATGACTTGTCTTTAATCCTTAGGGCTACATTGGGAGGTTTGTCAAAAACCATCAAAAATGTTTCATATAATTTGGTTTTTCACCTTTCTCCTGAAAAGAAAAATAGTCGACAAATCCACTGGCATATAGAAGTATATCCAGTAACCAAATCTTGGTCAGGGTTAGAACGTGGATATGGCATTTTCTTAAATGATGTGTCTCCTGAACAGGCTGCCGAGAAACTTGGTGCTGCGTCTAGGAAAGAACTGGCAAATCTGGTCGGTATCTTGTGATTTTTTTGAATGATTTATTTATCAACTGAATTCTGCTAAAATCATGGCAATTGAGAAGTGGCTTGCAGTTACTAGTGTGGCATTGTTTGCAATGTTTGCGGGGGAATTGATCTCTGTTTACAACTTTATGCTTAATGTTGAAGATGATTTTGGATTTGCACGATCATTTGACGCTGATGCTAAAATACTCCAGTTCATCTCAATTGGCGTTGCACCTGCTGGAATTTTGGCTGCTGTGGCATTCATCATGTCTAGACAATATGGTTCTAGACAAATAGGCGGTCTGATAATAATTGGTGGTGTAATATTGTTTGTAGGTATGTTGGTTTGCTACTTTATGATTGAAAAAATTGATGAAATTTACCTTACGGATGCTGTCAAATCCATACCAATTTTGTTTATGGCGCTATCCCCTGTAGTAATTGTTGTTGGTGCCCATTTGTCAAAACAAAAAAAGAGACGTCCAAAAAAAGAATACTTCTAAACGTTGTCAATTCGTAGTTCATTAGCTACTTGTCTGAAGCCTAGCTTTTCATAAAATGGTTTTACATCTTCTGTACAATTCAAAATTGTTTTGTAGCATCCTCTTTTCTTTGATACTTCAAGTAGATATTCCATGATCTTTTGTCCAATTTTATGTCCATGAAAATCCTTGTCTACGGATACATCTTCTATATGGCCCACAAAACCTCCTTCGTGAATAAATTTAGATTCTATGAACAGGGTGGTGGTTCCTACGATTTTTCCATCTAATTCTGCAACTGCTATTACATAATCTGGGTTTGAATTTATTTTTTTAAACACCTCCTTGGCTTTGTCTTTGTCGATGTTGCTGGCAATTGTTAGCGAATCAAGTGATTTCAGAAACCCATTCCATATGTCATCAATTTTTAATTCTCTTATTATTGGCTCGTTCATTTTGATTTACAGTTCTCATTGAATGTCCTGACATGTTATTGATAAATTTTCTTATGTGCTTTGAGCAATTCATAAAATTCTTGACAATTTGTTTAAAATTTCTTTAGGGGTTTTGCCAAAAAGCAAGATCATTGGTTCTTTTCCAAAATCCCCCTTGTGGAAAATTATGTCGGGTGAATGTTCGATATCTTTTATTGCTTTGTTAATGCCCCATTGTATGGATGACCCTTTGATTTTTACATTTTTGGGTTCATCCATCCTGTCATAGCTACAAATTTGCATTTGGGCCCTTTCAATTCTTGATAATGTCTTCTCTTGATATTTTAGATTTAATGCAGAATTAATTTCTGGAAATTTTCTATTGATTGTCAGTAGTGCAGTAGCAACGTGTTTTGAACCTCCATACTCAAGGTTTCCTGCAACAATTGCCTCTTTCCCAGCTTTGACGATTCTTCCAGATACCCCTATTACATCTTTTATTGATTTTGGTTTAGGTTTGGAATATACAAAATTACTTTGGCATTCTGGGATGTTTTTGTAAATGTCCTTCATATCGACAAATTTCTTTATTGCGTTAGAGAGTTCTTTTTTGGTATTGTCTTGTTTGGCAATTTCAGTAATCATGATTCCTTTTCCTATTTTTCTTGCATTTTTAACCGAATTGTATGTGAATTTTTTTGCAAACAACGCTGATTCCTTTATTGTTTTTCCATCTGACATTGAGTAAATCATTGCAGCAGAATAATTGCATCCACTGCCATGATTAACACTTTTGATTTTTTTTCCTGTTATGTTGTATGTCGAATTCTTTTCTATTATGAAATCTGATATGTGGTTTTCTTTATCTTCTATTCCTGTAATTATCACATTTTTTGCTCCCATCCGTTGAATCGTCTTTGCACTTTTTTGCATGGTGTTTTTAGAATTGATTTTAATTTTTGACAATATTTCGGCTTCAAATCTGTTCGGTGTGATTACAGTAGCTAGAGGAATCATGTACTTTTGAAAATCAGACATTGCTGATTTCTCAATTAACATCCCTCCTGTGGTTGATTTGATAACGGGGTCTATGACAATGGGAACTTTAATTTTTTTTAATTTACTGTATATTGTTTTTATGGATTGGGAATTGAAAACCATTCCAATCTTTATTCCATCAATTTTAAAATCTGATATGACTGACTCTAATTGATCTTTTAAAATTTTCTGTGATACTGGTTCAACCATTCCAAAATCTGATGTGCTCTGGCTGGTAATTGCAGTAATCACTGTTAATCCATAAGCGTTGAATTCTGAGAAAGTTTTAACATCACTTTGAATTCCTGCTCCTGAGGATGGATCAGATCCGCCTATGGATAGCAGGTTCATATTTTCTGTCATTTTCAGCACTAATCTATTTTTCTTTTAAATTTAATTTTTTACGTGTTGATTTTTTATGATATCTGTTTTATACTTGGGCGTTTTTTTCCCTGTAATGGCAAAAATACCTATTGTAAATGACGTAGTGCCTAAAGTTTTACAGTGTACAAATTGCCTGTTACCGATGCAATATCAAACTGTCAAAAACGAAAAATTTCTCTGGCAGTGTTTTAAGTGTGGAAAGCAGTATCATATATCCAAAAATATGGGGAATGATTCAATGGAAGAGACTTGGAGTCCTCCGAGATAATCATTTATCTTGTCCGATATCGAATCTCTCAAGCTTGAAAATTTGAAACTTCGTAATTATATTTCACTGGTCTTTGTTGAATTGCAATTGGAACAACGGATAACAGAAATTAAACAAAATTTTCCAAATCCTGACGACTCTAATCGTATAATCATTCCAATTGCTGATAGGCTCGATAAGATTAAGTCTGAAAAACAGATTTTTGAATGTGAGTTAAACCTAACTCCTCCAAAGTGTTAGGTTGATGTTTGAATAACACATTCAAAAGAACAAAATTCATCTTTAATGCTGTTAAATTCTCTGCCACAATGTCTGCATTCCTTGTTTGTTCTCATACGTATCCTATGTGTTTTTAGCATAAAAGAAAGATGATATTTGTTAATATAGTGTTAAAAGATTTCCGAAATTTGAGATTTTTTCATTTTCACTATTGTTTAAATCAGGTAAAAGTTACAAAATGTCATGGCGACTCAAATGACTTCTGCAAGACGTGGTGTTGTAACTGATGAAATGAAACAAGTTGCCAAAGATGAAGATGTTTCACTAGAATGGCTGGTCCCAAAAATTGCACGTGGTTCAATAATTATCCCAAATAACAATGTCCGGCCCCAAAAGATTCACAATGTTGGAATTGGTAAAGGTTTGAAGACTAAAGTTAATGTCAATATTGGAACATCAACTCTAAATGTGAACATAGATGAAGAAATTGAAAAAGCCAAGGTTGCAATAAAATATCATGCAGATACAATCATGGATTTAAGTGATGGTGGAGATGTTAAGAAAATCCGACAAACTCTGATGGACTACGCACCTATCACTTTTGGAACTGTTCCGATATATGAGGCGTATAACTACGGCGTGGAGGTTCACAAAAACCCTCTTAATCTAACTGAGGATGATTATTTGAAGGCATTTGAGAACAATGCAAAGGACGGTGTTGACTATACAACAATTCATTGCGGAATTACCAAAGACATAGCGAAAAGAATTCTTAAAGTTCAAAGACATGGTGGTGTTGTAAGTAAAGGGGGAACAATCACTGCTGCGTGGATGTTAAAGCATGATAAGGAAAATCCCTATTTGACTCATTATGATTACATGATGGAAATTGCAAAAAAATATGATGTTACTTTTAGTCTTGGTGATGCGCTCAGACCTGGGTCTATTTTGGATTCTCATGATGAATTGCAAGTTCAAGAAATGATCAATATTTCTCAACTGACAAAGCGTGCGCATGAAAACGATGTTCAGGTTATGGTTGAGGGTCCTGGACATGTCCCATTAAATGAAGTTGCCGCAAATGTGAGGTTGGCAAAATCTCTCATTGGAGATGTTCCATATTATGTACTTGGTCCATTGGTAACTGACATTGCTTCTGGACATGATCACATCGCAAGTGCTATTGGAGCTGCAGTATCCGCAAGTGAGGGAGTGGATCTGCTGTGCTATCTTACTCCTTCTGAACATTTGGCATTACCTACTGCTGAAGAAGTAAAGGCGGGTTTAATTGCATATAGAATTGCTGCCCATGCAGGTGATCTTGTAAAAATTCGTGACAAGGTGATTAAATGGGACATGGAAATGACTGAAGCTCGACGTACTCTGGATTGGGAGAAACAGCTCGCGTTGTCAATTGATCCTGAGGAGGCTGCAAAAATCCATAGTAGGACTGGACAGCATCCTGGAAATAATGTGCCTTGCACAATGTGTGGTGGTGCTTGTGTATACATGATGTTGCCACAACAAAAAAAATATGATAAAGAAAATGATAATTTAAAGCAAGTTGAATAATACTTTTTGAAGACTAGGCACAGTTTCATAACCATTCAATTCTTCCGCGTACACCCACTTGAAATCTGAATTTTCCCAGTTCAGAATAACTGTTGAACTTGCAGTTTCAAACAAAAATGGAAATATTTCCCACTCGTGATTTTTGTATTGGGGTGAATCTACTCTAATCTCTTCAGCCGATCTGATAAGTTTGATTTGATTTTCTAAAATGCCCACTTCCTCAAAAATTTCAATTTTTGCTCTTGTAAGGGGAGATTCGTTATTTTCAATCATCCCACTTACGCCTGACCACAAGTTTTTCATTGTTTTAACTTTGTCACTTCTTTTCAGAATCAAAAATTTGTCATTAAATGTTAGGAAAGATGTGACAATTTTTGTTGAACGCATATAGCTATTTCTCGATAGCTTTTGCCATTTTTGTTAGCTTTTTGTAAGAGTCATTAGTGTCTGTGTGCTTGGATAATCTTTCTTGACACTCATTCACATAGTCCAATATTTCCTCAGTTTTTGATTCTTGAATTGCTGTGAGTAGTTTTCCTATGTCTTTCCAAAACTCTTCGGCTACCCTGCGAATTTCGGGGTTTGTGATGATTGTTTCTATGAGTTCTGGTGATTCTGTCATTATGCTTTCAGAAAGTGTCTTTTGAATTCTAAAAGTTGTCCCTGACATTTTTTCAGTAAGATTCATCTTTTCATCTTTTGAAATAATGTTGGCGAAAACAACATTCATCAGATGAGTAAGGCCCAGAATCACCGCAATTTTCTTGTCATGTTCAATGGCATCAATTGTTACAAAGTTGGCTCCTGCAAACAATTCTTTTGTAACCGTTAATTCTTTTTTAGCATCTTTTATTGGAATGGAGATTACATTTTGACCTTTGATTGATTTAGTTCCTGGACCAAACATGGGGTGAATGCATAATGGATTGATTTTAGTTGGCATTTTTGACAAAGATGAGACTACCTTGGATTTTTCAGATGATATCTCAATCAGATATGTGCCTCTTTTCATCTCTTTTGCAATTAGTCTGATGATCTCCGGTGTTCTTCTGGTGGGTGTGCATAAAACTACATAATCTGCCTTCAATATGCCTCCTACCAGTGATTCGGAAATTATTACATCTTTGCCCGATATTTTGTTTTCAGAATCATACCCTGTCACTTGAAATCCTTGACCGGAAAAATATTTTACAAACCACTGTCCCATTTGACCGCCTGCGCCAATAATTGTGATTTGTTTCATTGCTCTTCACTCATAATCTTACTCAGTATATTCATTCCTTCTTCCAGTATTTCTTCGTTTTGACATGCAGAAAGCCTGATGAAATTTTTATAATCTCCAAACCCTTCGCCTGGTGCCACTGCCAGACCTTTTTCAAGTGCACTATTGGCAAATTGAACTCCGTTGAATCCTTCCTTGTTGATTCTTGCAAAAATATACATGGCTCCATCTGGAATGACAAAATCCAATCCCATCTCAGTAGCCTTTTGTGACAACATGTCTAGTCTGTTTTGTACTGTATTAGAGTTATCGGATGTGTCAGCTTCCAATGCTTTCATGGCTACGTATTGGATTGGTTCTGAGACGTTTGTAAGACATAACGCCTCTAATTTTGCCATTTTTTCAATTATTGTTGAATTTGTAATGCCGTATCCAATCCTGAATCCTGTCATGGCATGAGATTTGGAGAATGATTGTGTTACAATGCTTTTTTCATAGTTATAACTTAGAACACTTTTCCACTTCTTTTTTGAATAATCTGAATAAATCTCATCACTTAACACGTATAGGTCGTTGTCAATGGCAAGTTGTATTATGCTATCTTGTAATTTATCATCCAAAATTTTCCCTGTTGGGTTGTTTGGATAGTTAAGTACAATCATTTTTGTATTTGAATTGATTATATTTTTGATCTGTTCTAATGACGGTTCCCATTTTTGTTCAATAGTTGTATTTATTGTTCTGACTTTGATTCCTGAATTTAATGCACAGTCCTTGTATGCTGGCCATGCTGGCTCGATAACGATCATCTCGTCTCCAGGATTGAGTAGTGTTGATATCGCGGAAAAAATTGAAAATCTTGCTCCGGGACTTACTATTATGTTATTTTGTGTAACTTTTGTATTGAATCTCTTTGACACGTATTTAGCTAATGCTTCTCTGAATATTGGCATGCCTTTTGCTTGGCCATATTTTAAAAATCCTTTATCGAATACTTCTTCTAGAGACTTTTTGACGATATCTGGTGGCTGGAAATCTGGTTCTCCAACTTCCATGTGGATGATGCTTTTTCCTTGCATTTCCAATGACTTTGCTTTTAAGAAAATTGACAGATGAGTTTGTTTGTCTGTTGATTGAACCTTGATTGATTCGTTTAATAGAAAATTTAGAAATTTTGTAGATATGGCTTCGTCTATCTTGATCTCTTTAGATAGCGAAATCACCTTTTCACGTAAATTATTTTCTCTTGATTCGTCTGTGATTCCTTTACCTGTGTTCTTCTTTATTTTCCCTATTTCGCTTGCAATTTGTGTCCTTTTTTTAAGTAATTGTATCATGTCCAATGTGACTTCGTCCATCTTGTTTCGAAGATCCTCTATTCCTGACATTTTTTCACAGTACCGGTTTTATCATTCCTGTAAGGAGTGCGTGATCTGCGATTGTAAATGCCACAAGTGAATCTACCACTGGAGGTGCTCTAGGCACAACACATGGATCATGTCTTCCTTTTACTTGTAGGATAGTTTCTTTTTTTGTTTTGATGTCTATTGTATTTTGTTTTTGAGCAATCGATGATGCCGGTTTGAATGCGATTCTGATGGTTATTGGCATTCCGTTGGATATTCCTCCTAAGATGCCTCCAGATCTGTTTGTCTCTGTGACGATTTTTCCTCTTTTGATGGTATACAAGTCATTATTTTCAGAACCGTACAATTCTGAACCTCTGAATCCTGACCCGAATTCGATTCCTTTTACCGATGGAATTGAAAAGATTGCTTTACTCAAATCTGATTCTAATGAATTAAAGATTGGTTCGCCCAGGCCTACGGGAACATTAGTTGTAATTGATTCTATAATGCCTCCTAGGGAATCCCCTTTTTTTCGGGCATCTAAAATATTTTCTCTCATTGATTTTGCGGTTTCATTTTCTGGACATCTGACTTCATTTTTATAAATTGATTTTGCCATTTTTATATTAAATTCCTTTGACATCTTTATTTTTCCAATCTGTGATGTGAATGCGTTTGTCTCAATTCCTAATGTTGTTTTTAGTAGTTTTCTTGCAATTGCTCCCCCCATTACATGGGTAGCAGTTAATCTTCCTGAGAACCTTCCACCTCCTCTGTAATCATTTAGATGATTGTATTTCATCATTGCAGGATAGTCTGAATGACCTGGACGTAATTTTGTTTTCAGATTTTCATAATCTTTTGATTTCTGATCTGCATTTCTGATTATCATGGATATTGGAGCGCCTGTTGTATGTCCTCTAAAGACCCCTGAAACTATTTCGACTACGTCTCCTTCTTTCCTTTGAGTTGAGATTAGGTTTTGACCTGGTTTGCGTAAATCTAACATTGTCTGTATATCTTTTTCGTCTAATTCTAGTCCTGCAGGACAACCGTCCACAATTGCACCGATTGCTTTTCCGTGACTTTCACCAAAGCTTGTTAGAACAAGGTGCTGACCAATTGAACTTCCTGACAATGCTCTATCATAGTTAAATGATGCTTATAATTCCTCATTATGAAATTTTTAGCCACGTGATCAAGTCATTTTTGTTAATCTTCACTTGTTAATTTTTATGAATAATGCTGATTTTTTTGTATTTTATATAATTTTATACTGTTTATATTAAAAAATATGATTTTTGATTGATTGATTAAAAATTCATGGATCATTTAATTTTCTACAAAATCAAAATTTCTGTAAATGAAAATCATGTTTAATTGCTTTCATACGTAATATGATTTCAAAATCATCTTTTTAGAAAATATTCTATATGATCTTAATTTTTGCTCCAATCTTATTCATCTCCTCGATAAAGTTTGGATATGATACTTTGACTGATTCTGGATCTGCGACAGTACAATTGCCGACATACATTCCTGCAATGCAAAATGCCATAAACAATCTGTGATCTTCCTCTGGATTTAATTCAGCTCCTATTATTTTTTCAGAAGGCTCTAGAATCATCCCGTCTTCTTTTTCTTTAACATCTATTCCCATTTTTGTCAGTTCTCTTGTTATTATTGCAATTCTGTCCGTCTCTTTCAGTCTTGCATGTTTCACATTGAAGATTTCAATTGGTTCTGATGAATTAAGTGCCAGAATTGCAAGTGGTGGGAGAAGATCTGGGGAATTACTTAGATCAAACTTTCCTCCGTTTAGTTTTTTAGGCGATGTGACTTTTACCCTGTTTTCATCTATTGTGACATTTACCCCTAATTGCTCTAAAATATCTATGAACACTTCGTCTCCTTGCGGCAAGTCTCCCAAGCTTCCTTCTATGACCACTTCCTCTCCATTCAGGACAGACGATGCTAGCAGAAGAGCAAGACTAGAAAAATCAATTGGCACTGTGAATGTGGATTCTTTATAGATTTGTGGTGGGATGTTGTATCTTTTGTATGGGATTAATGTTTGGACAGACACACCAAACTTTCTCATCGTGGCGATGGTTGCATCCAGATATGGCTTAGATACCATGTTCCCTTCTATGATTAAGCTTATTCCTTTCTCTGTTAGCGGCCCACAAATCAGTAATGATGAAATAAATTGACTGGATAGATCTCCTGGAATGTTTACTTTTCCTCCAGTTATCTTTCCTTTGATTTTGACAGGTGGTTTCCCATCCGTTGAATTACATTGTGCTCCTATACTTGATAGTGCATCTAGCAGTGCCTGCATTGGTCTTTTTTGAAGACTTGAGTCTCCGGTCAAAGTGATCTCTTCAGAAAACAAACTTGCTATTCCTGAACCAATCCTGATTGTTGTCCCTGAATTTCCTGTATCAATTTCCGGTATTGGGGAATCTGTTCTTATTGGATTCTTTACAATAATTGAATCGCCTCTAATTTCAATTTCGGCACCAAATTTCCTGCACGTTTCTATCGTGGAATTTGTATCTGCTGAAAACAATGCGTTTTCAACAATGCTATTTTTTCCTACCAGTGATGCAAGAAAAATTGCTCTATGTGTGTAGCTCTTGTTTGATGGACAGACTATTTGGCCCGAAATTATTGACTTTTCTACCTTACACTTCATGGACTTCTGCCTTTTTATTGCTAATTTTTGAGACTATTGTTTTTCCTTCTAAAGAGGAAAAAATTTTTTTAATTGCAGCCTCATTATCTTTTTTTGTCACTGCTGATATGGAAGGCCCATTTCCTGAAACCGATGCACCCAGTGCTCCCTTGTCTATTAGCTCGGGTATGATCTTGGAATTTGAATTTAGGATGGATGCTGTCGCCAATCCGTTGATGTTCATGGCATCCCAATAGTTTGTTTTTTTTGCCAGTTCCCACGCATTTTCAAACATCTTGGAAAGAATTTTCAATCTCTTCAAGTTCCCTCTTTTTCTGTCTTTTGGAATAAAAATTACTGAAATAAGATTACTGGGTGCTTTTTCAAATTGAACTCTTCTCTTTTTTGCATTGTCTGTTACATTGAATCCTCCATAATAACAAGAACACGCGTCATCATATGCACCTGTAATGCTGACTTTGGAACTAATTGACGCTTCAACACCTGCAAGTAGTATTTGTTGATCTGTGTATTTTGGTTTGAATATTTTTGCACATGCTAAAGCAACCGCTGACGATATTGCACTTGAGCTCTTGAGTCCGTATCCTGTGGGAATTTCTGAATCCAGTGTGACTATTATCTTATTTTTTTCCAAATCTTTTTTTGAAATTACTTTTTCTATCGTCTGATTAATTAAACGAGAACTCAGGCTTTTGTTTTCAGATTTAATTGAAATTCCTTTTCCTGGAATTGTTTCAACTGTGGCTTCTACCTTCAGTGAAATTCCTAATGTCGCTCCCTTTTGATTTGCAATTGCATTTACCAGAGACACTGCCCCGTGCACGGTAGCCTTTGCTTTTGTCATCAAAATCCTCCCAGCAGTGCTTTTTTCATGGCATTATAAGGTGCTTCCATATCGTGCCAAATTTCAAATGCTCTAACTGCTTGACCTAGAAGCATTTCGTAACCGTAAACTATGACTGCGTTTCTTTCTTTTGCTTTTTTAATAAAATCTGTATTCATTGGCATGTATACGATATCATACACGATTGTTTTTTCATTTATGCCTTGCAAAGAAATCACACTTGGCTCATTTTTTAATCCCACCGATGTTGCATTGACAATTATGTCGTAATTTTTTGCAGTTTCCCTTACCTCTTTAATTTCTATTGAATTTGAATTTAGTCCTATGGTCTTTGCAAATTCAGAAAGACTGTCTGCTTTCTCTGGTGTTCTGTTTGCTATGGTGATGCTGCTTGCTTTCTCTTTTGCAAATCCTGCAACAATTGCTCTCGCGGCACCTCCTGCTCCTATTAGTAATACTTTGCACTTTGCAATGTTCAGTTTTCTTTTTTTGAATGGTTCCAGAAATCCATCCATGTCCGTATTGTATCCTTTCAAAATTCCGTCTTTGTTTGTTACCGTGTTGACTGCTCCGATCAAGCTACATGACTCATCCATTTTATCCAGAAACTTCATCATTGCTATCTTGTGTGGAATTGTGATGTTGAACCCGTGAATGTTGATTTTTTTCAATCCTTCAATTCCTTCTTCCAGTTCTCCTTTTGGAATTCTGTATGCTATGTATGATGAATCTAAATCCATTTCTCTGAATGCGGCACTGTGTATGTTGGGAGAAAGTGAATGATCAATGGGATCGCCTATCACGGCAAACGATTTACTCATTACCTTTTTTGAGTCATAAGATCATTTAAACTCTCAACAATAATTTTACTTAGTTTTTCAAATGGATGATTTTTTTGATCTCGTCAACACTAAACTGTCCTGGGGCGATAGCTTTTCCTAGAGACACATATGTGTACGGACTACCGAGATACAGGCACAAAATCCTGGAAATTTTTCCAAAATCTCCCATGGCAAATGAAATCAGATTGTTTTTCCCTTTTTTCCTATACAATTCTAGCATTCTGGTTGAATCGTCTGTTGATCTTGCAGTACATACGATCTTCACATTGGATGAGAATTCTGCCATTTGTACTATTCTGTTTCTCAGTTCTGATGAACTAGGGGTTTTTTTGAAATCATGCCATGAAACAAGCAATTCTGTATTTGTAGATTTTAGATATTTTACCATTTGTGAATTTTTTTTTAGTGTATTGAATTCTATGTCTAATAGAAATGGATTGTATTCTGCAATCAATTTTAGAATTGCTATTCTTTCCTTTTCACTTCCCTGAAATTTTCCTCCTTCTGATTTTGGTCTTAGTGTGCATACAATTCTGTTGAGATCTGTTTTGATTATTTCTAAAGCCTCTGGAATTTTTTCGATTTTTAAAAAATCCAGCCTTACTTCTACGAAATCAGATTTTTTCAGTGCAATTTTTAATGTTTTCTTAATTGCCGCAGGGGTTTTTTCACCAATTGAGACACACGTTTTGTATTTCATTTTTCTAAAATGTACTCGTCAGATACTTCCATTCCGAAATGTCTTCCTGTTGCAGGCTTTGCATGTACCATCACAGTGTCTCCTTTTTTCAAATGTGTGACTGACACTAATTGCCCGTTGGACTTTACAAAACGGATTGTTTCTGCATCCTGTGCAATTATTCCTCCCGTTTCTCCGCCTGCTGTGGCCTTGATCATCAGCATCGGCCTTCGTTCAATTTTTGATCTTCCGACTGTAGCTCTCCTGGCATTTCCTTTTGAGTTGAGAATTAGTACTTCGGAACCTGTTTCTACCTCTGAGAGATAATTTGTTGTTCCATCCGGTGACAAGGTGTAGCAATGAACTGCCCCCGCATTTACTCTGAATGGTCTCGGTGATGTAAAAGATGAACCTACAGATTCATTGTGTACTAAAAATAAGAAATTTGATCTGCTCCCGATTAACATTCCCTCCCCTTTATGCAACATTGAAGCTGTGTCTACGCACACCCTTTCTCCATCTCCCACTTCTTTGATCTCAGTAATCTTGGCTGGTTTCATGCCAAAACTCTTGGTTCCTAGGTATACCATCACTTCTCTTACTTCGTTGATCGATGCTGTGCTAAAGATTACGCCGTCAACTCCTACTTCTAAAATTGAAAACATTTTTCTTACTTCTTCTGGAGTTCTTGCAATGGCAAAAATTTTGGTGTGAATTTTGTGTAATTTTGCAATTATGTTTTCTAAAGGAATTATCTTCCAGTCTTTTACTTCTATGATTACAAAGTCAAGTCCTTTTTTTGCAACTGTTAGGATGTTTTCAATGTCTGAATTTGACAATACCTGGAACTTTCGTCCAATTTTCTTTCCTCTTGGTTTTGTTCCGTCTTTGTCAGCAACAACATAGTTGGAAGCGGTTGAAGGAGAAACCGTTTGAAGTTTTGTTCTCATTTTGCCCATTTTTTTTGGATCTAGGTATATCATCTTGATTCCCTCTTCTTCTAGCTGAGGTAGGAATCTTGATAGTTGTGTTTGGGACACTCTGGGTGAAATGATTAGCTCTCTTGTTTTACTCAATTTTTCTCATTGCTTCCTTTGCGGTTCCTTTTCTAAAAATTATTTCAGCCAAAGCTTCTATCATTTTTTCAGGAGTCTTGTGTGCAAAGATGTTTCTGCCGTATGTTACTCCTTTTGCCCCCGCACTTATGGCATCTTCGGTCATTTGAAGAATATCTAAATCTGTCTTTGCCTTCGGTCCCCCCGCAATGACTATTGGAACTGGTGTGCTTTTGACAATTTTTGCAAACGAATCAATGTCTCCTGTGTATAATGTTTTAACTATATCCGCGCCGCATTCTGCTCCGATTCTTGCAACATGTGCTACCACTTCCGGATCATGAGGGTTCTTGACGTTCTCGCCTCTGGGATACATCATTGCTAGCAATGGCATTCCCCATTTGTGACACTGGTCCGCAGTCATTCCAAGCTGTTCTAGCATTTCTGGTTCTTCTTTGCCGCCAACGTTAATGTGCAATGAAACACCGTCTGCTCCCATTGCCACTGCTTCCTTGACTGTACCTGTGAGCATTTTCCGATTTGGTGTTAACGACAACGCTGTACTGCTTGAAAAATGGACCAAAATTCCAACTTTGGATGGTTTTGGCATGGCCTTGATGATTCCTTTGTTGATGATTACGCTAGTTAATCCGTGACCTTCACATTTGTAAATCGTAGAAATTGGATCTTCAAGTCCTTCTATGGGGCCATTGGAAATTCCATGGTCCATTGGAATGCAAAGCATTTTCCCCTTTCTGAGAATCCTGTTTAGTCTGATTTGATTACCTGATACCATGTTTTGTTTTCCATTTTGTGCCCTACTTAAAATTAATGTGGGCATTTATGGAACCTGATGCCGTAATTGGTATTTTTCGTGAAAATGTGCTTCGATCTGACCCTGGGAATTCAAACTGATTTTGTATGGGTTTTAGCATGCCTTGATTTGGATGTGTTTTTTTCTTTTGATAACCATCATGTCTAAATCATCCGTTTTTTGTTTTGATCTTTTTAATTTTTAATTCGCAAAAAATTCTTAACATTGACATCTTATTCCTCTGTGTTTTGAATCTTGAAATAACATTGTTAAAATTTAAGATTTTGGCATGATTTTTTTCGTATAGTTTATTCTGTATCCTACAAATTTTAAAATTTCACCACGTCTGTTTATGTATTTGTTCGTTGATTCTGAAATCTTTGCATGGTGTCTCATGTGTAAACATGTTTTAACTTTTGTGAAATTTTACGTGTGATTCATGATGTCCCTAAATATTGGTTTTCAAGTAGAATTATATCATATCTTAAATTTTTAGTTTGTTGAAATGAATAAAGTCAGATTCATGGTTTGGTTTGGTTTATTCGTGGCTATGGCTGTTTTTCTTTTCTTAAACTCACAATCTTAATCTAAAATTGTTTTGAGAAATATGTGAATTCAATATGGTGTCTTGTACTCATTTTGCTTCTATTTTCAAATGAAACTCTTTGATGTGCGGGGGTTTTTGTTTAAAATAAAAAAGAACTAAGCCCATGCAAAATCCCGGTTGGTTTCCTTTAGAGTACTTCGAACTCAGGGGGTAGAGGTGAACTTCGCTCTAGAATTTATAGTCTTTTCTGAAACTTAAGCATGTCTATTGATTTGTACTCTAAGGATTCAAAATCCTTTAGAAAAATTTGTGAAAAATTGTAATTATTTCATTTGGGCTTATTTCTTGGTCTAGTCACTATCAAGTTCAAACTTTTCATCTCTGGATTAATTTTGAAGTTTTATTTTTCAGGTCTTGTAAAATTGTGCATTGTTCTCAAATCGAAAAAAGTATCCCTGACATTGTCTTATTGGAATGTCTTGATGAACTTAATTTGATTGATTTCCTTTTTTTGATTAATTTGATATCCTTGACACATCTGTTAAAAATTCTTGAGAACGTGTGTTCTTGATTTGTTACAAATTTCATGTGCGTTTATCGGTTAGTTGTCGATTTTTCATTCATTGCTTCTATCAAGGATTAAATAGAAATTGCCGACATCGTAAAATTGTGAGTCAAACCACTGAGCAAATCCAAAAAAGTGACATCAGGGATATTCTGGAAAATTCTCTTAATGGCAAGAGACCTGGTCCTGAAGACTGTCTGAGGCTCTTGGAATCAGATGATGTGCATCTTATGGGCCTTGTTTCAGGTTCACTTGCAAGGAAACAGTTTGGCAAAAAGGCATCTTTTGTTAACAATATTATCTTGAATTATACCAATGTGTGTATTACGGATTGTAAATTTTGTGCGTTTTATCGTTCTCCCGGAGCTGAAGATTCTTACACATTGACCTTGGATCAAATTGAGTCTCGTGTAAAAGCTTCCTATGACATGTTCAAAATTCGTCAAGTCTTGATTCAAGGCGGACATAATCCTAACTTGAAAATTGAATATTATGAGGACGCATTCAGGATGATTCGTAAAAAGTTTCCTTCCGTAGGTGTTCATGGGTTATCTACATCTGAAATTGATATGATAGCTAAAGTTGAAAAGTCCTCTACAAAAGAAATTTTATCTAGACTCAAGGATGCTGGTCTCCAATCTATTCCCGGGGCTGGTGCTGAAATACTCACTGATTCAGTAAAAGAAATCATTAGTCCTAAAAAAATCTCTAGCGATGATTGGATTAGAATAATGGATGAGGCCCATTCACTTGGCATTCCTGGTTCAGCTACGATGATGTACGGACATGTGGAGAACAACAATGACATTGTAGAACATTTTTCCAAGATTGTGGATCTGCAAGAAAAGACAAAAGGCTTCATGGCTTTCATTCCGTGGAATTTTGAACCAAATAACACCCTGATGCATGATGAGGGGATTGTTGAGTATGGTACTGGGGGAATACAATTGTTGAAAATGATTGCGATTTCCAGACTTGTTCTTGATGGATTAATTCCTCACATTCAATCCTCGTGGCTAACTAATGGTGTTGGCATGGCTCAACTTGCCTTGCAGTACGGTGCTGATGATTTTGGAGGTACGCTGATTGGAGAAGAAGTAGTTTCATGCACTGGTGCACGTTCTACGGAATTGACTGATAAAATAATCATGGATGCAATTCATCAGATTGGTTACCAAGTTGAAGAAAGAGATAACTTTTACAACTCTGTAGCTATTCACAGTCCGTAACTGGACCATTTGGAATCTACCAGATTTTTTGTATCCTTGTCAACTTTTACCATCTGCTGAATTTCTCTTTGATATCCCTCTTCTCTGGTTTTTTGTGTCGCATCAATTCCCATCTTTGATCCTAGGTTTACCAGTGGTGATGCTGGATCAAGTGTGTCTGTAGGTACATTGTTGATTATCACCGTGTCTCTTGCTGCATCTGCTCTTGTAGTGATGGCCCAAATGACATCGTTGATATCGTGTACATTGATATCCTCGTCTACTACGACGAACATCTTTGTCAGAGAAAGCTGTCCCATTCCCCATAGTCCCATCATTACTTTTTTAGCTTGGCCTGGGTATCTCTTTTTAATTGATATTATGGCAAATCCTTGAAACCATCCTGCCGCTGGCATGCTGAAATCCGCTACTTCGGGATGAAACATTTGGATCAATGGCAAGAATGAGCGTTCGATCACTTTTCCAATGTATGCATCTTCAAGAATGGGTTTTCCGACCACAGTTGTTACATATATCGGATTTTTTCTGCGCATGATTCCTGTTAGCGTAAACGTAGGATATGGCTCAACTGGGGTGTAGTATCCTGTATGGTCTCCAAAAGGACCTTCATCTCTTATGTCTGCAGGATCCACATAGCCCTCTAAAACAATTTCTGCATTTGCTGGCACATCCAAGTCTATTGTCTTGCATTTTACTGTCTTGATTCCTTCCTTTCGTGTTATTCCTGCAAATAGGTATTTGTCTAATCCTTCTGGGACCGGGGCTATGGAAGAAAACACGGTTGCAGGTTCTCCGCCAATGATTATGGCTGTTGGAATTTTATCCCCTCTTTCTTTTGCAATGTCGCCGTGATTGGCACCTCTTTTGTGTTTTTGCCAATGCATTAGTGCATGAGTCTTGTCTACTATCTGAATTCTGTAAACCCCTAGGTTTCTTACTCCCGTCTCTGGATGTTTGGTAGCTACCAAACCAAGTGTGATGAATTTGCCTGCGTCATCCGGCCATGATTTGAGAATTGGAAGATCGTCAAATGATGCATCTTTTGATGTAATCTCTGTCACTGGTCCGCTTGTTTCTGCTTTTGGAAACGATGCTGTCATTTTTGATAGCTCTGGAAGCTTCTTGATTTTATTTAGTAATCCTGATGGCATGTCCATCTTTGTCATGTCCGTAATGCGTTGACCGATTTCGGTAAAGTCAGTCATTTCCAGTCCAATCTCCAATCTCTTCATGGAACCAAACGCATTTCCTAAAACTGGCATGTCGTAATTTTTAACATTTTCAAAAAGAATTGCCGGACCGTTGGAATACATTCCTCTTCTCATTATTTCGGCAATTTCTAAATCTGAATCAACTTCTGTTTTTACCCTTTTAATTTCTCCGTGTTTTTCAAGTTCTGTAATGAAATGCTGTATGTCTTCTATTGCCACATCGTTTACACGACTAAATCAAGTATAAGCTTAACTGGATTTCATTTTGGCACATAACGCAAATAATCCTGTTTTTCTAATTGATGTTTAATTCTGTTTTACGTGGTCAAAAACTGTTTGATTGAAAATCAAATTATTGATGGTTGTAGTTTTGATGAACTCTTTAATGAATTGTCTTTTTTTCAATCTGATACATCTTTCGCAATTTCTTAACGTCACTAGTTAATTTTGTCAAACTGTGATTGAGAATTCGCAGATCTACATTGGCGGAAGTTCTGTTTTTTTGTCATGACCGCCAGAACCAAATTTACAGTAAAAACACAGTTCTGATTCCATATACTTTAGTTGTTCTATATGAATAGCTCCCAGTTTAAGGGCAATTTTTGTAAGAAGTCTGTATTTTAATGGCATTGCTGGAATCACTTCATTCATGTATACTTTGTAATGATCGGGACAAAACTTTAGGGTGACTTTGGATGGTTCTTTTCCTTTTTCGTTAACCTGTTTTGTAAAGTTGATTTGTTCTCTTATGTATTCATGTTTTGGACAAGGACAATTTTTGCCTCCGGGATGTTTGTAGGCTGGAATATTTTTCCAATCGAAATCTGGATACTCCTTTTCAAAATCATCCATAATGCTTAGTGTTGAATTTTAACATATAAAACTTGATCAAGATCCCTTGTGATAATTAACCCAAATGTACATAAACCCCGAACTATCCATCAAAATTATGGCATCTGCTAGTAAAAAGAATACAAAGCAAGAACTTGAAAACAAGATTGCCGAATTAGAAGCAAAATTAAATCAACTTTCTACCCAGTTGGTGTCTGAACCAACTGAGGATGCACCAAAGCCAGCTGAGACTGCTGCAAAACCAAAGGGCACTTTGCCAAAAGGATTTGGAGACAAGCCAGCAGAGGCTGCAAAGCCAGCTGAGACTGCAAAGCCAGCTGAGACTGCTGCAAAACCAAAGGGCACTTTGCCAAAAGGATTTGGAGACAAGCCAGCAGAGGCTGCAAAGCCGAAGGATGCGCCAAAGCCAAAGCCAGCTGAGACTGCTGCAAAACCAAAGGGCACTTTGCCAAAAGGATTTGGAGACAAGCCAGCAGAGGCTGCAAAGCCGAAGGATGCGCCAAAGCCAAAGCCAGCTGAGACTGCTGCAAAACCAAAGGGCACTTTGCCAAAAGGATTTGGAGACAAGCCAGCAGAGGCTGCAAAGCCAGCTGAGACTGCAAAGCCAGCTGAGACTGCTGCAAAACCAAAGGGCACTTTGCCAAAAGGATTTGGAGACAAGCCAGCAGAGGCTGCAAAGCCGAAGGATGCGCCAAAGCCAAAGCCAGCTGAGACTAAGTCACAGCCTCCAGTAACTGTGCAAGAAGCTTTAGAGAACGCATACTATACCGCTCCTATGACTTCGTTCCATGATTACCGGGCAAAGGTTACGGGATATTCGCCAGCTCCTAACAGATACTTTGTCAGACTCACCGCACCTGTAGGAAAAGTTCCAACTAGAAATTGGAATGAACAAAAGGCATCTGTCACTGGTTATACCGCAGCATCAGATCAGTACTTTGCAACAAGAACGAGATTGGCATACCATCCTGCTGATAAGACATTTGGAAGCTTTAGTGGTAACTATCTTACCGTTGAAGGGGCAACAGCACAAACGCAACAGCAACAGGCTCCTCCCGCAGAAGCACCAAAGCCAAAAGGCACACTGCCAAAGGGTTTCTAATTCAACAAATAACATCTTTTATTTTCTATTTTTGTTTTTTATCGTCTAGTGCTTTTTTATTGTTTAAAACTTACATGTATGAATATTGTGGAATAATAATTGAAATATTGCATCCGTGATACTTTTACAAATTATTTTGGTTTTCCGATCTGATTTCATGTTGTTGTCTGAAATCTTTCTTGTCTTGAGTGAGTATTTTTCTCGTCTAATCTGTTTCAAATGATGATTTCAAAAAATAGTCCTCTTGACGCTTATATTACGCCAGAATTTTTACAATATATTGTTGAATTTTATCTATTAATTAGAATATTTTTTTGAATAATCAAAATGTAAATAAACAATGTGTTATTTATTGTAATGAATGGCAGCAAAACGCAAATCTAACGATAAGCAAGATCTTGAAAACAAGATTGCCGAATTAGAAGCAAAATTAAATCAACTTTCTACCCAGTTGGTGTCTGAACCAACTGAGGATGCAAAGCCAGCAGAAACTGCAAAGCCAGCTGAGACTGCTGCAAAACCAAAGGGCACTTTGCCAAAAGGATTTGGAGACAAGCCAGCAGAGGCTGCAAAGCCGAAGGATGCGCCAAAGCCAAAGCCAGCTGAGACTAAGTCACAGCCTCCAGTAACTGTGCAAGAAGCTTTAGAGAACGCATACTATACCGCTCCTATGACTTCGTTCCATGATTACCGGGCAAAGGTTACGGGATATTCGCCAGCTCCTAACAGATACTTTGTCAGACTCACCGCACCTGTAGGAAAAGTTCCAACTAGAAATTGGAATGAACAAAAGGCATCTGTCACTGGTTATACCGCAGCATCAGATCAGTACTTTGCAACAAGAACGAGATTGGCATACCATCCTGCTGATAAGACATTTGGAAGCTTTAGTGGTAACTATCTTACCGTTGAAGGGGCAACAGCACAAACGCAACAGCAACAGGCTCCTCCCGCAGAAGCACCAAAGCCAAAAGGCACACTGCCAAAAGACACGGCACAAACACAACAATCTCCTCCTCCTCCTCAACCATCTACATACGCTGAATCTGATACAAAGTCAAAGGCTGAAAAGCTAAAAGACTATGAAGATGACTATCTGAAAAGAATTGAGCAACAAAAAATAGATGATGAAAAGGCATATCAGGAAATTCTTGAAGCCGAGGTAAAGTCTAGGGCAGAAAAAACACGTGGGTCATTGCCAAAGGGCTTTGAAGCGAAGTCTGAACCAGAGCCTCCAAAGCCATCCCGAGGAACACTTCCAAAGGGCTTTGAAGCGAAGTCTGAACCAGAGCCTCCAAAGCCATCCCGAGGAACACTTCCAAAGGGCTTCTGATCCCTTTAATTTCTTTTATTTATTTTAGATTTAGAAAATCCTGTAATACTTCTTTTGAATGTCCTGCAGGTTTTACTTTGGGATATACTTTGAAAATCTTTCCTTTTTCATTTACAAGAAAAGTACTTCTCATCACTCCCATGTACTCTCTACCCATGAATTTCTTTTTCCCCCATACTCCAAACAGATTTGATATGTCCTTATCTACATCAGCTAACAATGGAAATTTGATTTCCATTTTATCGCAGAATTTTTTATGAGAATTTACATCATCAGGACTGATGCCTATGATCTCTATGCCTTCATCTTGAAATTTCTTATAGTCTCTTGAAAATTCGTCAGCCTCTTTGGTACATCCTGGGGTGAAGTCTTTTGGATAAAAGTAAATTACATGTTTTTTGCCCTTGAAATTTGTAGATTTTACCCTGATTCCGTTTGCATCATCTGCCTCAAATTTGGGAACCTTGTCTCCTTCGGAAATCATATGTACGTTAACCTTCAACCATAATTAATTACTTTTTGAAAGAATATGGGAAAAATGATCTGTCGAATCTTTTATATGGATACTGACGCGGCTCTTGCATTATGGTAAATCCAAGAGCATATCTTGCGGAGGCAATTGCGACCTTTGGTTTGGTGTTCTTTGGTCCATTGTCGGTAATTTTGGCAGTTTCTGCTTTCGGTGAAGAATTAACTACTCAATCTGTATTATTCATATCTCTTGGACACGGTGGTGCTATTGCGTTAATGGTTTATGCATTCGGTCATGTGTCTGGTGCCCACATCAATCCTGCTGTTACGATTCCTATGATGATTACAAGGAAAATAGGAATTGTCGATGGCGTTGGTTACATTATTTCACAGTTAATTGGTGCCGTGGCTGCAGCAGGCACGCTTGCAGTTATGCTGCCTGAACTTGGAGCAAAAGTAAATTTTGCAACTCAAGGTGGTCCGAGCGACTTAATCAATAACAGTATTGGATCTGGATTTGCTATAGAAGCAATTTTGACCTTCTTCCTGGTTACTGTGATCTTTATGACCGCAGTTCACAAAAAGGCATCTCCAGGATTACATGGATTTGCAATTGGCGGAATGGTGTTCCTTATTCACTTAATCGCTGTACCTCTTACAGGAGCTTCTGTAAATCCTGCCAGAACATTTGGACCCGCCTTGATTTCTGGATTTTGGGAATTCCATTGGCTTTATTGGGCAGCACCAATCCTGGGTGGAATAATTGCCGGTCTAATAATGAACTATGTTTATGTCAATAAGGCAGAACAAGAAGCTTAATCCTAACATTTTTAAAAATTTCCACTCTGTCTTTGTATATGACTACTTTGGATGGTGTAGTTCAAATGTTTGATGACGAATGCCAAAAACTTCAAAACTTGATTGGTATTGCTGATTCAAAGTCTAATTTGACAATTGATCAAATTGTCGAAATATACTATCAGGTAATGAATGTCTCGTCAATGTCTGTAATGCTTAGAGGGCAATCTGATTCTGAACCTTTGCTGAGAAAACTCCGTGAAACTGAAAAACTAATCGTTGAAAAATTTGACTCGATCACACATCCTCAGATAATGGACAATCTGTCTGATTCAATTCGTGCAGATACCAAAAAACTCCAGTCGGGAAATTCCGGTAAAAAATCAAAAGAAGAAATTGAATCTGATGCAAAACTGTTTGAAGAACTGCGTCAAAAAATGAGTACCCGAGAATTCGTAGAGCAATATGAAAAAAACCTGCATCATGATTGAGGAACTCGCAAAAAATCTTGCAAATTTAAAGAAGGATTTTGCATCTGCCTATGACGGAAATAGTCAATTTCAAGAAGTGATTCCCGCCTCAAGTTCTGAACTGTTTCCCGTACATGCTGAACATCTAGTGTTGCTGCATCAGTTTGCAACAGACAATCCGATTTATTATAATTCATATGAGAAAATTATTGGTTCTACTTCCTGCATTGTCTACGAGGGTGACATTAACAAGTATTGGCTCAATAGCATCCAGCATGGCTCAAGCCATGCACCGTTTTCTCCGACATGGATGATGTCTGCATATGTTGGCAGTTTAATCGCACAAGATCTAGGATATGCACAAGTAGTAGACATAGGTTCAGGAGATGGGAGAATTGCGTTTTGTGGAAGGGTAGTTGGCATGCAATCATACAGCATAGAAATTGATGACATGCTGACTGATCTGCAAGATTCTCTGTGCTCCTCGTTGGACTTTAATCCACGTTGCTCAGATGCGTGTGCGTTTGATTATTCTTCTTTGAATCTGAAACATCCCGTATTTTTTATCGGAGGTCTAGCTCAGATGGGCGGAATCTCTTTGGCATCTGGAGTTATTGAAAAAATTAGCTTGATTTCCGGATTGCAAAAAAACTCTGGTTTTGTATTTGCTGGAACGCTGTCTAAAAAATATGCGGCAGACCCAAAAAACCATGCCGGATGGGGTACATTAATTGAAAAAAGCAATCTGAAAATTCTTCAAACATGTTCTTTGCCTACTGCTTGGACTTTTCATGAATCTGATGATACTCCCTACATCTTTGCACAATTTGAGAAATAGCAATCCAAATTAAGCGTAAATTTAAAAATTATTTGGACTCGTTGCATAGCTTGGATAGTGCGATTGCTTGCGGAGCAATAGGTCGCCGGTTCGAATCCGGTCGGGTCCGTTTACCTATCGGGTTCATATACTTTGGACTCGATAGTGTATCTATTGACATTAAGCAAGTCTTCTGTTATAGGTCTGCTTGTTTCCTTGTATCTATTGAAAGATCATGTAATGGGATGTGGCAGTTTTGAGTGATTCCGCAAAGAAAAACCGTCGCAGACTTGTTACAGTAATCCTGGTTCTGATAGCAGTTACGGTGAGCATTCCCTTGCTATCTGATACGTCTCAGCCAAAAATAGTGAATCAAGTGGTTCTTGATGCCTGGTGTGAAAAGGCCTGGAACGACATGATGAACCAAAAAGAAGGCAGATTCACGGATGCACGTCTGATTGGCAACATGATGAGGGGCGCATGCTGAAGATGGCAGAAAATGACGGCAATCTCAATGGCACGCTTGGGAATCTAAAAGCAATCAGGGAAAAAATGAAACTCCAGTTGGAAGAATATTTTCAGGAACTAAATGCCAGTCCTACTCCAAAAAGAAGACAGAAACTGGATTCGAAGGTTGCCATGATGCGAGAAGCACTTGCCGATAATTTCAAGATGGTGGAGAAGGAGAGAAACAAGCATGACTGAAAATAAAGAATGCGATCATCATGTCTTTGTGCATAGCATCATGTGTAGATTCTGTGGAAGGCTTCAATGCGATCGTTGTCTCAAAGAACATTTGGCACATCATATTGAAAATAATGACAAGGAAATACCTCCTGAGGATTTCAAGTAGTGTTGTCGACAGAAAATAAAGAAAGTGACTCGAAATGAATCCGAAACCATATGGCAAAAAATGCCAATGCGGACATCATGAAAGCGAGCACGTGGCAAAAATGAAAAAATTGGATGAGCCGTCTGTTCTTCAGGCAAAAAGCATGTATGGTGTACTTCCCTTAACTGCCTCAAACCTTGAACGTGGTGTTTGCAAAGTATGTCCATGTGTCAAATTCAATACCGGCAAGAAAAATTGGGGTTTTTGAACATGAAAGAGAATCATGTCGTAGCAGATGTAATATCTGCGACTGCAAGGGGTTTATTGCAAAGAAAAGTTGGCGGAGAAATTGAGGAATGCTTTCCTGTGCTCAAACATGAGGAACAGTTCATGAGTATCTTTTTCTAGTGTTTATTGTTTGTCAGTATGAAATGAAATGAGAATCCTCTTTTTTATCATCTTAATAACGATGTCAATCTCATTTGGAATGCCGCATGTTACTGAGTCATTCTCCGAGGATTACTTTGCAACGCCTTCTTGTAACAAAGGGGTTTATGCAAATGATCATATTCAGTGTTCTACGGGTGACTTGCCCCCGTGTCTGGAACCGTCATTTGAAAAAAACGGGTATTGTGCAGTAAAGAAAATTGACATGTGTGGATCTGGGAGCATACTTCTGGATGGCTCGTGCATCGATGAAGGTGAGTTTTACGAAATGAATTCACGTCAGTCCCTGATAACCGGCAAGCCAATGGGCGATGCTCCAAACACGTTCGGATGGCTTGTACTGGTACTGTCTGTATTCATTGTTTTTGCATACGTTGTAATGAAGATCAAAAAGAGAATCAATGGAAAATAAACGAACACTCTGGGCGTGTGTTTTAGGGCCCGACTTTTTGGCAAATTCCGTCGCTTGGGACTGGTTGTACGCGAATCCTATTGGTAATGAGGCTCGAATCGGTCGGATCCGCCTAGACGATCTTACGACATGTTTAAAAGATAAAACCTGAGGATCAAAGAAGACTAGATTTGATGGCGTATTCCAAGATTACATTGTTTATGATTGCGGGTATTTTTCTTGTTTCCTCACTTAACGTTGTATATGCCCAGCCATTGGATTACGTGGATGCAACTCTACTGGAATCTGGGCATTCTGGCGCGTCAGTTCAACTAGTTTGGAATCATGATGACGCCGTATCAAATTACGAGGTTGGATGCGTAAGCTGCATGCCAAATTTTTCTGAAAATACCAGTCATGACGAAATCGTGTTATCCGATGTCACTTCCCTGGAAAACGGCAAGGCGATTTTTTACGTTATTGCATATGATGATAACGACGAAGTGATGGTGGTAAAGCAAATACTGTTACAATTGAGTTAGTGAGCCACATTCCAAGAATGTTTTGTCTCTGAACCTCGAAACATTTCCTATGCGTCTTCATATCGGATCTTCTCTATTGGGCGGCTTTGCTGCGATAAGGTGACCGTGCAGATCGACAGAAACGTTCACCCTGATCGAGATGTTTTCACGCAACAACAATTCAAATTAAAAATGTATTTCATGCTTACATCGTGCCCTGCATAGACAGATGTCATAAGTACAAGGCAAAGAGAAAATATGGTGCGCCTCGATACGAGTCTGGACAAAAATACTGCTCTCATTGTGCATTGTTTGTAATCTGGGAAGGTGTCCGATGTCCTTGTTGCAACTATGATCTGAAAACCAGGCCCAGCAATAACAGGCGCAGGATTAAGGTTCAAAGGATTTAGGAATGAGATTACCATTGATTCTGTTATCGGAATTATTGATGTCTGAAAATCTGATGCGTTTTGCGAATTCTTTATCTGCGACTATGTTCGATTTTGCTCATTGATGCATGAAATGGGGGAAATCATGATGATGGTTTCTGATCAGCAAACACGTTAAATTTTTACACTGAAAAACTGCGGTTTGTACAAAAAGTATCTGTTGATTAGCTTGAATTCTGTTGCATGGATTTACACCATGGCCTTATTCGTAGATGATTTTCATGACGTCTTCTATGAATTTATTATCTGAATCTCCCTCGATGCTAAAAAACAACAGGTTTCCGCTTTTCAAGGGTATGGTGACGCGCTTTATTTTCTCATATGCCACTACTGCGTAACGGCCGGTTCCTATTTTTCCCTTCATTCTGTCTCGTTCATCCCACCTTTCCAAAGAATGCTTGAGTGACTCATGGGTCTCTTCCAACGTCAGAAGATTTTCTTCGGAGTGCCTGTGCTGGCTGGAAAGTATGTTTCCATCCTTGTCACAAACAGACGCAAATCTGATCTCATCTTTCATGCTTGCTATTTTTGACATTAGATATTCGTCATCAGTGGTCATGTTTCTGCTCTGAAACTATGATTAGATAAAGCATACGGAAGTAAATTCCATAGCATCTTCGAATTTGCTGATTTGGGACCGTTCATTTCGGTCAATTCCGTCACCTGATATTGGTCTCCAATACTATTGTGGGCAATCTGATGAGGTGTTAAAGCAAGTTGCATTAATTGGAGATGGATGGAATCCAGTTGGCATGAGCAAATAGTAAAAACATAAGAAATCAGAAATTATTTTGAAACTAATTGTCGAAACTTGGTCAGATTTTTGCAATCTGAACTTTGATCATTTCAAATCCTTGGGTTTCAATGCAAAATTTCCACATTTTCGACATCTGTGTCTTTTCAAATATTCTGTATGAGTTTGCATACGATGTTTTGAATATGTAGACTCTGCTCCACAATCTACACATTCTGCTAATGAATCCTCTTTCATATTCTGATTGTAAAACTACTAGTACAAATAATTTCATAATCGTAAAAATAATTCCTGAATTCCATGTGGGTATCTTCTTTATGAGAAATACGCAAACCTCTCAAATGTCCTTTTTTGTCATCTATCTGGGCTGTTGATCTCTTGGATTTGAGCCTGAATTCCTATGTTCGGACTTTGTCGTCATGGGTCTTGTTTGGGTTCATCTCATCATGCGAACCTCTCAAAGCGTTTGTCGAATGCAATTACTGCAAGATATTTTATGAACTTCTCAAATGTCTTAGATATGGGTGATCCGAGTGAATTCCCTGCAAAATACGTGTCTGATAAACAATTAGTGGGGTTGTCCGTTCTTGATAGCAAAGGAAACGATTGTGGCAAAATTAAATTTCTATGCATAGATCCGAAGACATATGCCTTATCTGGAATTATGATCAAAAAAAGATCATCTCAGCAATATTTCTTGTCTGTCGCATATTTTAAAAAAGTGACCTCTACGTCTCTTCAATTAAATTCCATTCCGATAAAACCTGGTGACAAAGTTATAGATATTGATGGAAAGTCTGTCGGAAAAGTCATTCGAATTAACTTGCATTTTGATACTAACAAGATCAAATCACTTGAAATAAAATCACGATTCAAATCAAAAATTATTCTTGCTGAGAAAATAGTTGGGATCGGGGACAAGATCACAATTCAACGCAATCATGATGGGGAGTAAACGAATATGAGTTTGAATTTAACTTGTGCTTTTTCTGCTAATTTGCGATTCTAGAAATTAATCCTCGTTATGGTATGCATGCATGGTTCAAAGTCTACGAAAACAATTTCTGATTTCTGAACTTCTTTCGGTTTCTGTACGTGATGATGTGGTATTTTATGATGTTCTGCAGCTTCTTCTCTACTGAGAGTTCCTCGTCAACGCAGACTGAAAGAAAGTTGAGATAGTCCCTGTCCTTGACGTCGATCTCAATTCTTCTCAATGCATTACCTGCACCCTGACGAAGCTGTCATCTTGAGAGATTTCCTTGGAATGGTTGATGCAAAATTGCACAATCTGCTTGCAAATCGGCTTTCTGGTTCCCTCCCTGTAGTGATATAGCATTACCCTCGTGTATGCTTCCGTATCGCAGTTTAGCATGTTGCAGATCATGATTAGATCATAGGGTGGGATTATTCAGGCATAAAACATGTGGTTATTGTGAAATTTCAATGGATGCCAACACTGTTGACCTTGATAGCACCAAATTTCAATAAAATCGTTCTAATTTCTTTTGATTCATGCTAGATTTCCATGAAAGATTTATGTCAAAAATGCCACAACCGTCAAGAAAAACTATTCCCAACTGAAGTACTAAACAATGACACGGAAATCCCAGTGATTTCGATATGTCGAAAATGCATGGAATTTTGGTATTCGTAAGTGGAATGTGTCATGTCTGCTATGCATCAGGAGTGAATTTGGAATTGGTAGATGTAAAAAACAAAGTTCAAACGCTTGATGAAGCAGCAAAGGTTCCAATTTGCAAGAAGTGCAGAAAAATAATGCCTCAAACGTAAGATGATCAACAAATGCAATGGTGCCAATGAAGACTAGGTCACAGATGGACGCATTAATTTCCGTTTATGGTTCTGGTCGGTTAAAAGATAAACATGTATTGTTGTCGCACCATTGCATGCATCTGTAATGTCATTTTGCAATATAACCGGCACGAAGAATTTGTCCATGCGAATCATCAGTATCCCCTAAATACAATTTTGAGACAAACAAAGCGAGTATTGGAACTGTCGCCAAAACACTGAATGGTTTCTGGTTTTAAGATCTGATACCTGTGCTCATTTCACAGCATGCTGCAAGATCAGTTGGAACCCGCACAACAATAAATAATCCATTTCAATAATTTCGACACTTGGCTCTGAACAAGTCTCTTACGTTGATGGAAGATTTTCATCCCAGACGGTGGCTATCAAATTTTGAAAATACTTCAATAGGGTATCTGTTCAAAATGGGATTTTTGTACCACATGCTGGCAATAGTAATTGCGTCTGCTATTGGTGCGACACAGGAATACGGTTTTGGCTACCATGTCCTATTGCCTGAATTTCCGTTGGGCGCATTATTGTTGGCGGGGCCGTTTGAGGAAACACTATTTTTCGGCATACCATTTTACCTCACAAACAATCCCTATGCGGTTCTTGTAATAGGAACAATGTGGGCGATATTTCATGTGTTCAATACAGACATTGCCACTTTTTCCTTTGAATACCTGTCGTATCCAAATTTGGCAGTTGCCATAGTTTCTCTTTTTTACAGCTTGCGTACATGGACTAGTGGAAAAGGATGGTTTTCCATCTTATTTCACTCACTATACAACACAATTGCGTTTGTTGTGATGGGTCTTACCGGTGAAAATCCATGGGTGATGACTGTAGATCGAGGAGTCACGGAAATAGGCATGCTAATTGTATCCGTGCCATTATTGGGAATGACGTATGGACTTTATCGTTGGAGAAAAAGAAGAGAATCTAAGAAAAATCACGATAACAGGCAACCCCTATGAAATATGTGGAAAATTAGAAAAGCATTCACTAATTCGGGCATGGAAAATTAATGTCGAATTCACTTATCCATAGTTGGAACCCTTTCACGATACAATATTCTGGTTCTTGTCTTTGGCAATTTATTTTGGAATATCAAGACCTAGCCAATACCTGATGCCGATGCTCTTGTGTGATTTGATCTTTTAGCTGTGGATTCTCGTGGCTGTGAATGTGCAATCATGTTGTGAGATGCACTTTGCTATGATCCATGCAATAGATTTCCATTTGTTTATACTACATATTTTGCTAAATAATGTCACAATGAGCCCCGAAACTTATTTCATATGTGCACAATCTGTCAAAAATATGATGTATCCCCAAATGACTTGTGCTGTGGGGGTTCGATGATTTGGAGTCTGTGAACTGTGACTGTTGAGGTAACTGACTTTCTGGCATTGCTGGCATTGCTGCTGGGAGGCGGCATGATCGGTGCAGGAATTATGAAAAAAATAAAGTTTCCCACCATCATTGGGTTCATACTGATCGGAATGATTGCAGGACCGTACGGTCTGGGAATCGTAGACGATGTAGATCTGATCAACCTTTTGGCCGAACTTGGAATCATTATTCTTCTTTTTGTTGTAGGCTTGGAGTTTAGCTTGCAGAAGTTACGCAAAGCTGGAATAAAGCCTATCTTTGTTGGAATGTCCGAACTTTCAATAATGTTTTTCCTCGCATATGTTGGAGCCTTTTCGTTTGGCTGGTCTCACCTGGAAGCCCTCTATCTTGCTGGAATACTGTCAATCAGCAGTACTGCTATCTCTCTCCGAGTGATGAGGGATCTGAATCTGGTAAAAACCAAAGAATTCAACACCGTCATTACTATTTTGATAGTCGAAGATCTTGCCGCAGTGCTGCTACTGGTAATTCTGGGCAATGCGTCTGCGGGTGCTGAGCTTGATTTCACCGGAGTAGGCATCTTGGTATTGCAAAGCCTGACTTTCTTTGTCATAGCATTGGGATTGGGAATAAAAATAATTCCAAAGCTGTTGGAAAAAATTCACGGTCTGGACATACCGGAAGGTCCTTTCATAACCGCATTGGCGCTGGGATTTGGGCTTGCAGTTCTTGCCCATTTTCTAGGGCAGAGCTCAGCAATCGGCGCTTTCATAATGGGGATGATTATCGCATCATCCAAACATTCTGAACGAATTACTGAAAAAATTCTCCCGTTGCGTGATTTCTTTGGTGTGATTTTCTTTGTGTCTATAGGAATGCTTGTCAACATAATGGCAATTCCCGAAGTCGCACTCATCTCTATACCTATCATCATATTGGCAATTGTGGGGAAGTTTGTGGGCGCGTTCTTTGGAGCGTCCATTGGAGGTCATGATGTTGCTGGTGCATCTACCGTGGGCACTGCGATGGTTCCAAGAGGGGAGTTTTCATTTATCATGGCAAAGCAGGCTGTGGATGGCGGCTCTGTCAGGGACATGTTGTATCCTGTCACTATGCTTGTAACCCTTGCAACAATGCTGTGCATACCTTTACTTTTGAAAGTTTTGCCTACCCTTGCCAACCGCGATAGTCTCATACCGATGGACGTGCTGAATCCCATATTCATCGTTGGCAGATTCTTCAACAAGCTAATGGATTCCACTGATGAGAACAATCACTTCAACAAGCTACTCAAGGAACACGGGACAAAATTCTTTGTAAATTTGACAATTGTCATTGCAACCTTGGCAATAATAGATTATCTCAATGATGACATTGTGGATATAATCAATCAGTCTGGAATCCCGTTGGCAATAGAGCCAGAAGTACTGTTGACCATTGTCAGCATTCTGCTAATCATATATCCGATAATAGCAATGCTTGGAAAAATTGAAAAGCTTGTCACCAACATGTCTGATATTTTATCTACAAAGTTAATTCCAGCTGATACGAAAAAGCTTGAAGAAAAACCACTTCATCGATTACTTAGAAATATTTTCTTCGTGGGGCTAATCCTGGTACTGATTGCTGTAATTCAGCCCTATGTTGGAGACATTGAATTTTTGCCCTTTTTGCCATTTATCATTTCTGGAATAGGCCTTGCAGTGGCAATACTGTTGATAGCCGATTCGGTGTTTGTGTTCCAAAAGCTATCTAGAGGACACATTATGGACAGTCTGATGAAGGATGATGAAGATTCTAAATTGGACTAGACGATGCTGGACGACTCTGGATTCTATTTTCTAAATAACGCTTGATGATTTTCTAACCTTGTTTTTGATTTGCTTTTTACAAACTATGTTATGAAAATTGAAAACGACATTACTCTAAGATAATTTTAAAGATACTGGACAATAAGTAACATCGTATCGATCTCAGATCGTGCTGCAATCATTATTTTTTCTGATAAGTGATCGATATTCTGATGAATTCCTCTCTAGATTGCATATTGTTGAAAAATATGATTTTAAACGAATTGTAGAAAAATATGATACGTTTGTCGCATATTGTTCTGATGGTGGAAAAAGTCTTCAGATCATGAAATACCTGGGAACAATCAATGTGGAAGGTACTGACAATGTTGCTACATGACATGTTGTGCTACATCTGAGAAAGGCGTTACGTGCAAGTGTCCTCAAGTCATTGAACACATCTTTGGCCATGACTTTGGAATTTGATTAAAATGATGTCTCCTTTTCGGTAATTTTCAAGTTCTTTACTTAGGCGCACTTGAATGCGTTTGGAAATATATTTTTTTATTCAAGTATGAGATGTTCAGTACATTGCCATCTACTGAAAATTTAGAGATTTCTTGTCAAACCGTGTTGTGCCTGCCAAAAATCAGGTTTGTTGGTGTGCTGGACAAAATGGGAAATAAAATAGCTGGAGGCTTTCGAGAAGGCGTGAAATCTTTGCTGCCTGACAAAGAGAATCGAATGATGTATGTTCAATTGATGCTAGAATACATGATGAGGAAAGACTTTGATGCAAAATTAGGAACTGTTGATTATATTGTATCCAGGAGAAGCAATATCACCATGATCAGTATTCCGACAAAAGAGTATCTGGTCTTGATATCTGCAGAAAGAGATGTGGATGATCAGGAGATTATTCGCAAGGTCAATTCTGCTTTTACCTCCCTTCCAGATATTACGCCATAATACGCCCAATCGAAAACACCGTATCAGTATTATTGGTATTCAGAAATGATATTGGATGTGAGTGCAAGTGAGCGTTAATTCTGCTTTCCTGTTCCTATTCTCTATGATGATTCTGTCTGGAATTCCTGATGAGTCTTTTGCAGACAAGAGAGTAAAGTTACATCTTGATCAGGAGATTAGTGCAGATGGACTTACATTCATTCTTCACGATGTAAATGATTCACGTTGTCCTTCAGATGTCACTTGTGTTTGGGGCGGGTATGTGACTGCAATGATTAATATCAAAAACCAAACTCACTCTGAAATGGTCGATTTTGTACCCGGTGACGGATACACGTTCTTTTGGCCATACAAAATTGCCTTGCTTGATGTGAGTCCATATCCTGTAAGCACGTACAAACCAGATGATTATGTTGTGACACTTGTGATGTATGCTCTGGATGGCTCTCTGCCTTGCGAAAAACACATGACAGTTAAAGATGGAGTTTGTGTTTCAGAATCTCCGAGCCCTATTGATTTTAGAGAATCTGGTGAAGGTTTGAGCTTGTTGTACGCTTTGGCTAGTTTGATCTTTGTGGGCGTTGTGGTTGGATTTTTTATCCTTAAAAAATGGAATAATAGGAAATGAAAATCATGTTTTACGTTCCTATTTGAAATCCTTTGGGATGAGGTGATCCTTAACTATGTCAAGCGTTGACGACCATTTTTCAATCTATTTGGGTTTTTATGCTGAACTTTGTCTAAAGGCTTGCAGAAATTGTTACTGTCACTTTGTCAATCTAATCTGTTTCACGTTAATTCATCATGTGGGATGATTTTTGTATGTGTACTTGTATCTAGATTCGTTTTTTTGTAAGATAGGTGAAAATTTCTATTTTTTATACTTGGTTGAAATCTTTTGAAAAATCACTTTTTTGTAGTTTGGATGCCTGATCAGATGGTTTCAAAAGACCTAAAAATCTGTATTCTTTACTATCTTTTATGATGACAGAGCCTCCAGAGTCAACTTCTGGTGATGAGATTTGTCCTGTTTGTGGCAAGCCTAAGAATGATCATGATCCCAAAAAAATGCTGGAATGCTCTAAGCAATTAGTGGAACAGGGTTTGATGAGACACTGTGGACTCTGTGGTTTGACAAAGCCTGCTGAAGGACTTCATGACAGGTGTAGCAAATGTGGTGAAAAATACACATTTTCAAACGAATGATGATACTTTACTTTTTCAACTTTCATTTTGTTAAAAATACCAAATGAGATATGTTTGACATGTTGAGATCAATGATTTGCAATAACAGACGCCTGTGGATGATCTGTCTGAAAAATCTTTGACGTGACTAATTGAAAAAATTATAGACTAGCAGTTTTTTCCACATCCGCATTGCCTACTTGTAAACAATTTTCTGAATGTGTCCAACTTTGACTGGCGAATGGTGGGTTTTGTCCTCCCGACAATTCTGAATAATCTTATTCCAGTCTCAGAGCTAGTTCCTTTTAGTGCCCACGTTCCATTTTTCATGAGATATGGATGTGGGTTTATCATTGACACTTTTTTTCGTGCTTTGATGTCATATGCTTGAATTTCTGACATGACCTTAATTCCTTGAAAAGTATTACAAATTGCGAGTTAATTTTTTTAGATTCTTTGATTCAAGAATTATGTATTTTCCTTCATTTGAAATCGCGTTGTTCAAAATATCTTAATGTGAAAAAGTAATGACAGAAGGGAAAGTGAACCCAACTTCCAAAAACATCTGGCCCTTGAAATTATTTGAAATGAAAAAACTAAGACTGGTCTTAGTCGATTCTTACTGTCAGCTTTGATTCCCTGACTTTGTTTCCGATGCTTTTTGCAATTCCCCACATGCCGTCTACGGTAAGGGATATTTGTCTAGATTTTTTTGTTTGTGTATTTGATTTATTCATGATTGTATCATGTGATTTTTGCTTAAGAAATGCACGTAGAACTTATCAATCGTTCATGATTATCTATTTTAAAACAAATGTTGATTCTGTTGATGGCTTCATGATTTCTAGGTATGAAATGTTTTGAGTAAATATGTCGTTTGTTCGGAATGCTATGCTTTGTATTTTTGGTTTTTTTATGTGTGCAAAACACGACTTCTAATTTGACATGCGCAAAATTGTTGATATTTTTAAAAAAATTCACTTGAGATGTAATGGCTGTTTAGCTACCTCGAAATAATCTGTTCTCGTCTTTGATGACCTGTTATTTTGGTAGTCTGAAACCATGTTCTGCCAAAGCATGCCTCTCAAGCATGTCTCTGGAATCGTATTCCTGAAATTTTCGAAAGATTCCACAGTAAGGACATTTTAGTTTCTTTTTATCTGAAAACATGTTGTTGACATTTGTTGTGTTTAATCAGATAATAACATCGCGTAGTATTGTTTCTTTTTGTAGTTTCACTTAGAAAAGGGCTCCTAGCCCGGTAACCACTATTGTGGATTTCACGATCTTCCCTGCAATCATAAGCAAAACAAATTTCTTAAATTCCATTTTTTTGACTCCTGCTGAAATTAAAATCAGATCTCCTATTACGGGAATCCATGATGAGAAAAATATGGCGCTCCACCCAAATTTGTTTAATAGTTTATGGCCTTTTCTTTGCTCGTTCAGGCTTTTTTGATTTTTTTCATTTTTGTATTTTGAAAACAGCTTTTTTCCTCCAAAACCGATAAAATAGTTTATCAGTCCTCCTATTGATGAGCCTGCAATTAATACCATGGCTATGAGTAATTCATTTTCTCCTCCGACCAGTAGTGCTGATGTTAAAATTTCTGTTGGTAGTGGAATTGCTGTGGCAGATAGCAATGAATTAAGAAACAGACCTAGAACTCCATATTCTTGAAATGTGTTATTGCTGAGAATTTCTTGAATCTGTTGATAATACGTTTCAATCATGGTTCCTTTCTTGATGGTTGCAAATCATTGTATTATTCCTAACGCCTTTGTAGGTCATTTGATAAGGCCATGACGATTAATTCATGGCTGTGTTTGAAGACAGTTTTTGAGTGAAAAATATCACACATAAAATAAAATTAGCGATAATCACTGTGATCTTTCAGATGTCGAAAACATGAGTGAAGATTCCAAATTATTAAAAAAACAATTAAAGATCAATGATGATAGGCTTAGAAAACTTGAGGAACACAAAAAATCTGTAGAACTACATATAAAAAATCTTAAACCTGAAAATGATCCCAATTTTTTATTGGAAACACTAAAACGACTAGATCGTAATCTGCAATTTGAAAATAAACAACGTGAGGGAATACTGAGAGCAATGAGGCCCAAAACTGATTTTTAAATATTCATTTGAGAATGTTTAGAAATAAGTAAATACCTATTTCATCGCACAAAACTTGTGAGTCTACCTTCTACCACATTTTCAAGAAAAGAAATGATGATCATTGTGGTGGTTTCTGTAATAGCGTCATCCCTGTTGTACATCTCGTATATGACTGGGAAGTAGTCTTAGTATTCATTAATTGATGCACTGATCTGATCAAGTCAGTTGGTTTAAGAACTCTATTATACTATGTCTTGTAACTTGGCTCATTATTATGTTGATAAAATCAAACATACATCAGTAAGACCGTCTACATGTATCGTCTGTGGTGGTTTGGATCTTAAATCTGATGCAGTTTTGGCTACTATGGGACCTTCTCAAAAAAACGCTGATTATGTTCCATCTGTTTTGTGTATTTCTTGTGAAACGTTGATTATCATCACTCCTAACCCTGGTGCTGTAATTGGAATTAATCATTCTGTTGGAAACCAGGTTACCGTTAGAAATGGTTAGTTTCAAAAAATATTTGTCTATGTTGTGTTTACTGTATTGCTTAATCTTGGATCCTGATCTTAGTGGAAATTATTTCTAATGCATGTGTTGTACTAAATCACAATGGTTTTCTCATTGTAAAATTCTTTATTGATATTTTTTATTTTGTTGAATGGTTTCTGATACGTGTGAAATCTTCTGCATTTGGGTTTCTTTCTTTTATTCATATTGACAACTAATTTCATCATTGCCTAATATTACCTACTTTTTCATTTGATATGAAAATGGCTACAGCTAAAAAAGCAACAACAAAAAAGAAAATCACAAAGAAAAAAGCAACAACCAAAAAGCCTGCAGCGAAGAAGGCCGCAGCTAAGAGGAAGCCTGCAGCGAAGAAGGCCGCAGCTAAGAGGAAGCCTGCAGCGAAGAAGGCCGCAGCTAAGAGGAAGCCTGCAGCGAAGAAGGCCGCAGCTAAGAGGAAGCCTCTGTCTAAATCTGAAGCTGCAAAGAAAGGTTGGGTTACAAGAAGAAAGAATTCAAAATAATATAATTCAAACACTCGAAACTTTCTAGATATTTTTTTAATTTTCACTTATTAGCATTTTTCATTTTTCTGGCACATGTGAAAATTGACCATTTTCAAATTGATATGGCAGTCTCTATTGTAATCAAATCAATTAAATTACAAAAAATTCTGCTAATGTTTAGTTATTATGGATACCGCCGAAGCGATAAACACAAGACGTGCGATAAAAAAATTCGACAGTACGTATAAGATGACTAAGCAACAGGTTGATTCTTTGATGGAATTGGCAATTCGTTCGCCTACAAGCTACAACCAGCAAAATTGGAGATTTATCACCGTTACTGATCAATCGGTAAAAGAACAGATTAGTAAAGCTGCACGTGATCAAGCTCAACCTTCGGATGGCTCACTTGTAATTATTTTGTGTGGAAACATGAACGCTTGGCAACAAGATCCTTTTCGATACTGGAAAAACTCTACTTTAGAAAAACAAGAACACGTGAAAAAAGCAATGCATACAAAATATGCTGAAAGTCCTCAAAATCAACGTGACGAGGCAATTCGCTCATGCGGATTTGCTGGTCAAACTATTATGCTGTCTGCAAGGCATATGGGCCTGGATTCTTGTCCTATGGTGGGTTTTGAATATGACGATCTGGCAAAAATAATTAATCTGCCTGATGATCATCTGATAGTCATGATGATAGTTGTTGGGAAAGCCTCCGAGCCTGCTGGTCCTAGAGGAGGGCAATTGCCACTTGATCAGGTTGTTTTTGAAAATAAATTTTAAATTCTAGCATTTAATGTGGATGCCATGATTTGTGGGTTGTTAGAAGATCATTTGTGTAATGCTATAGTGTAAAATTTGCTTTCATCTGTATTCTTGAGAACTGATTACTGTATGCATTTGCAATATGCTGATAGTTTTGCAATGTCGATATCATCCTAGATATGATGTATGTGCATTTTTCTGAAATCATTTTAAGTGGTTTTCTTCTGAATTAGAATAAACTTGAATCTTTTTATGAGTAGACATTAAATTCCAATTATGGAATTAAAATCAGAGAAATCCATTATAGAGTATTTGAAAACTTTGCCTGATGATACCATCATCAAGTATTACCTTGATGTAGAGTATAGTCCTTTCCCTGTCCTGCTGATTGAAGAATATACTAGAAGGTTTAAACGAAAAACAAAGGATGAGATTATCAAGGATCTAAAGCTCCAGACCAGATTGGCTCAGAAAAAAACAAAGGAATTGGGAGTGATGGCTAAAAAACATAAGCTTGTTGATGATGTTACGAGACAAAAATCTGAAGAAATGATAAACCATGCAAAGAAAAAAGGTTACAAAATTAGTGAGAAAATAGTATTCAAGGGAAATATCTTGGGGTCTCGTCTGAAAAAGAAAACCCAGTCTGGAATACAGTCTGGGATTAAAGTTGGAAAAAATCTAAAAACGTCTTCGTCTAAGGATTTAGATTTGTTGAAGAAGCTTTCTGAGCTACAAAAGGCTGGAATTATCACAAATAAAGAATTCCAAGAAAAAAAGAAGAAAATCCTTTCAAAAATTTAAGATTCACTTCAAACTCTTGATTTTTCTTTTCTCTTATGACCACAAATAATTTGAATTGAAAACTATCTATGTCTAATTGTAAATCTATGCTTAATCTGTGTGTAATTCGTGAATTTTCTAATGTTGGTATTTGGTTAAGATTTTAATTTGTTTGAGCCTGACTCGTGATTTTTTCAAATATTTTTCCTGAAGATCTTAAATATTATGATTTCTTCGATAAGTAATGAGCCGAGAAGATTTCGATTCATATTCTTCCATCTTGGTCCAAGATATCATGGCCAGGGCACTGATTACCGTCAATCTTTCTACTACGGCGTTACAAATTGCAAAGATGATGCAGCAAGGTGGAATTGGCGCAATCCTTGTAAAGGAAAACGATCATCCTGTTGGAATTGTAACTGATAGGGATTTTGCGACAAAAGTCACTGCAAATGATTTACCTTTTGATACCGCTGCTCAAAAAATAATGTCTTCCCCTCTCATCACTATAAATCACAATGAACCTATATCTGCTGCAGCAAAAAGAATGACCGAGAAAAAAATCCGAAAACTTGCTGTAACAGACAATGGGGAAATTGTAGGATTGATCACCTCTACAGACTTGGTAACCCAGCTAACGAAATAACTAGAATGTTTTTGTCTTTCTAAGAAATAGTGTAACTGATACCATGTAACATGCAGTTGAAATGACTTCTGAAATTAACGATGCAAGAAATGGCTCGATGCCGATTTCGAGGAAATAGTACAGTGAAGGCCATCTTATCCCCAAGTAAATTATTTCCCCTATTCCAAATGATGAAATTAAAGCTAACAATTCCTTTTTCATGACCTTTGATTTCATTGATTTGTAACGATCTTTGTTATCCATGTAAAATAACATTGAAAAAATACCAAAGTAGATGATGTAACCTATGACTATTGTAACTGTAGTATTGAGATAATTTTCATGCTCTCCAAGTAACTGTGCTGCAATTGCGGAAATAGATGCTGAAATCACAAAACAAATGAGAAAATTTCTGTTGATTTGCAAAAGCTGTGGGTTTAACTTCATGGTTCTACTTGAAAACTAATATCCCCTATCTAATGATAAACCAAACTGTGAAAAAGAGATGTTTGTGGGCCAAAGATGAACTCAGTATTGCATATCATGATGATGAATGGGGACGACCTCAGCATGACGATCAAAAGCTGTTCGAATTTCTGATCTTGGAAGGTGCTCAAGCTGGTTTGTCCTGGGTGACTATTCTCAAACGTAGGGATGGGTATAGGAAAGCCTTTTCTAAATTCGATGTCACAAAGATATCGAAATATTCCCAAAAACATGTGGAAAGGCTACTCTCAGATGGTTCCATTATCCGAAATAGGCTTAAGATTCAGTCAGCTGTGAACAACGCAAACAGATTTCTTGAAATCCAAAAAGAATTTGGCTCTTTTGACACATATCTGTGGGAATTTGTGAATTACAAGTCCATCAGAAACAAATTCAAAAAATCGTCTGATTTACCCGTGTCAACCACGATTTCGGAAAAATTAAGCAAAGATCTTAAAAAACGTGGATTTAGTTTTGTAGGGCCTACAATTTGTTATGCCCTGATGCAGGCAACGGGAATGGTTATCGATCATACATCGGAGTGTTTTTTATATCAAAAATAATTTTTAAGTGGGTTTGTTTTCGTTAAACCATGTCTGAAGGAAAGTTTGGCACTTCTTTGTCTTGTATAGATGGACGAATACAGATTCCTCTGGCCAAGTGGATTAAAGAAACGTATTCAATTGATTTTGTTGATGTGATTTCTGAACCTGGTGTTGATAAGAAAGTCGTAGAAGGATTGGATATTGACTCTATAAAACACAAAATAGGCATTTCACTTACCGCACACAAGTCAAAACTGATTGTGGTGTCAGGTCATCATGATTGTGCCGGAAATCCTGTTTCTAAAGATGTCCATATCTCCCAAATCAAAAAAGACGTTGAATCCATTTCTTCATGGGGTTTGGATGCTGAAGTTGTAGGTGTGTGGGTAGATGAATCATGGAATATCAATCCTGTTTAAAAAATGGGTGTTACGTTTTCTCAACTTTCTAAAACTACTGGGCCTGGAATTTTATTTGCATGTACTGCAATAGGCGTATCTCATCTTGTACAGTCCACTCGAGCTGGAGCGGACTTTGGAATGTTGATTCTTGGATTTGTAATTCTGGTGACCTTGCTGAAATATCCTTTTTTTGAATACGGTTCCAGATATGCAAATTCCACTCAGACAAGTATCATTGATGGATACAAAAAACTTGGCAGACCTGCTTTGTGGTTGTATTTTCTACTTACCGTCGCATCCATGTTCTTTGTAACTGGTGCTGTCGGATTTGTGACTGCTGGATTCTTTGAAAATCTCTTCGGAATAGGTTTTTTGGGAGAATGGACTGTGGTAATTCTATTTGCAATTTGCGTTGCAATCTTGGCAGTTGGAAAGTACAGCGCCCTTGATAGTTTGATAAAAATAATAGCTATTGTTTTGCTGGTTTCTACGACATCCGCATTCTTACTTACTGTGTACAATGGCCCTGTAGTGCAAGCACCTGGATTTGAGCCAAAAGATCTATGGGATGTGTCTGGAATATTTTTCTTGCTTGCATTGATGGGGTGGATGCCAACAGCGATTGATCTCTCGAGTTGGAATAGTCTGTGGACCTTAGAAAGAATGAAGCAGACAAACTACAAACCAAAACTAAAAGAAACTCTGATGGAATTTAGACTGTCATATTTGATTACAGGAATTTTAGCTGTAATGTTTGTAACACTGGGCTCTTTCATTTTTTATGGATCCGGTGAGGAACTTCCCAATGACAATTCTTCTTTTGCACATGAGGTTGTGACATTATACACTGGCACGATTGGGGATTGGAGTTATGTCATTATTGCCGCCTCTGCGTTTTCTGTGATGTTTGGAACCATCATCGCTGTGCTTGATGGTTATTCAAGATCGCTGCAAAGAACGGTGAATCTGATGTTTGTTTCAAAATATGATAAAACGCAAAAAAAACCTCGTGTCTTTTACCTTATTTTCCTGTTTGCACTGTGTGGGGGCTCCCTGGCCGTAATCTTTGAATTTGGAAATAATCTAAAAGAATTGGTAGATTTTGCCACAGTGTTGTCTTTTGTCATTGCCCCCGTAGTTGCAATCTTCAATTTTAGATTGGTCACTGGCAAATTCTTAGATAAAAAACATCAGCCCTCCGTTTTACTCAAGCTATTGAGCTTTGCTGGTATTGTATTTTTGAGTGGCTTTGCTTTGTTCTTTTTAATGATGAAATTTTCTTCATAATCCTTTAAATTTGTGAAATTTTTACTTATGTTGTGAAAATTTCTGCCAAAATGAAAAAGTCTCTTGATAATCAGATCGTTCTTGAAGCCTCTGCATCAAACAGTTATCTTGCGATGGCTTGTTGGTGTGAGGTAACTGGATACCAGGGGTCTGCAAACTATTTCTACATGCAATCCGACGAGGAAAGGACCCATATGTTAAAAATTGTCCACTACCTTAACAATTTGGGCGAGGTTGCAAATATTCCTGCAATTAAGGCTCCTCTGCATTCTTACAAATCCCTTGAAGATCTAATTAAAACTGCTTTGAAAAGCGAACAGTCTGTTACAAAGGCAATTCATGCCATGGTGGAGATTGCACAAAAAGAAAAAGATCATTCTACGTATGTATTTCTGGAGTGGTTTGTCAATGAGCAGGTTCATGAAGAAACAAAGTTTGAAACCCTTTTACAGAAATTTGATCTGATTGGAAGAGATAAACTTGCAATTAATGAGATTGACAAAATACTTGCAGCCGATGCTTCTGCTCCTGTTGATCCAGCTATTTAGAACAGTTTCTTTAAAAAATAATTAATATCTCCTCATTTTCTGTTATTTTATGACCGTAACTGTAACTCGCAAACCAGGAGGAATAACGCAGTTATTTAATACAGAAACTGGTAGGGTGACTTACAAGTGTAAGGCCGAATCTGCATATATGCAAATTGAAGCTTTTGGAGGGATCGTTCAATTCAATCAAAAGGGCGCGATTGCGACTGTCACTGGTCACATTACCTCTCTGGAATCATGCGATGTGATTAAGAAGGGCCATTCAAAGTACGAAGAGGCACTGTCTGCTATTATTTTGGCACACAAGGAATTTGCGCAAAACGTTTCAAATTCATATCAAAAAGAAATCAAAGAATTAGAAAATAAATTATCTGGACTCTAGTTTTTAAATTGACTGCACTTGCATCCACGTACCATGCACCTTCCATTCCCTTCTTCATGGATGGAGTTGTCGTGATAACATCCTGTGTTTTTATTATTGCACTGCATCTACGTTACCTGGGTATCATTCAGAGTTTTTTTTGATTTAGCCATATATCAAACAGTGCTCACATTCACAAATTTCTATTTCTTTTGATTTCTTCATGCACTTCTTGTGTTGTCCTGCTTGACATTGAACACAAATCTCTTCAATGTTTTCCACACTAGTGTATTTTTTTGACTGGTCAAATCCGAATCCTCCGTCTTGTGGCCCTACCATTGATAATCAATTCTCGATGTCCTATTTTTACTTCTCTAATTGATCGATGTCCTGATTACATCTTGTAATGCCTTTTTGTGAGTTTCTATGATGCCTCTAATCTCAAACGTGTCTACATATCCTCCAGCTGATGCCCTTGTTGCCTTGAGTAAATAATGCAATGCACCTTCTTCAATTTTCCCCACATAATATCCATAGAGAAAATCTTCCTCCGTTTTACACTTCCAAATCTGTTTGATTGATGGAAATGTTTGCTTAATTTCCGTTGGAATCTCTTGTATTCTCCTCTGGATGTACTGATCAAGTGACTTTCTAATTGTGGAATCTTGCAACAATATAGTTTAAATTGTCAGATCTTACTTTTTAGTTCTTTTCTCTTTGTCTGTTTTTTTAGTTCCTGGCTTATCCCACATGTGCATAGTCCCTCGAATCATAAAAGAACCGACTATTATGGCTACCAGTCCGCCCACTATGAATAAAAAGAATTTCCCTATGTCCTTGATGCTTGCCAATGTTCTGAATTGTTATCTGTCTAATTATAGCTGTCTGAAGGAGTTGATTAGATTCAATAATGAGTTTGAAATACTATTTTCATATGTCTAAACCCAAACAAGTTGTATCTTGGATAGCCATTGCTGCAAGCGTAGTTGGATTTTTTTTCTTTTCAATTGAAATGGCCGAGCTGATGCGATAGACATGAAATCTTATACTATTCTAAACCTGCTATCTTTATGATCACTCCTGAAATTAAGGCTTTTTTGAACTCACAAAAGCTTGGCTTTGTTGCGACCGTTTCTTCTGATGCCAAGCCTAACATTTCTCCCAAGGGAACCATTGTCAGTTGGGATCCTGATAGCTTGGTATTTGCAGATATACGTTCACCAGACACAATGAAAAATCTGCGTGTTAATCCATATGTGGAAATCAATGTTATCGATCCGATAATTCGGAAGGGATATTTGTTTCGGGGTACGGCCAAAATTTTTGAGAGTGGAAGTCTGTATGATGATATCTTGAATTATTATAGGAAAATTGGAATCAAAAGCCCTATCAATTCAATTGTATTGGTGACCCTTTCATCTGTATCTGAGGTGACATCTCCGCTGTATGACCTGGGTGTTTCTCAACTGGAAATCAGCTCCAAGTGGAAAAAGCATTTCGCTTCTTTATGATTTGTCTTTAGGTTTTGCTGACGTTTCTAACTTTTCTAAACGCCCTTTTGTTTCTTCATGTGCCTCTCTCTCTTTCTCTAGAAGTGATTGGACTGTTTCTAATTCTTTCACTGTCATGTTGAGCTTTGATTTTAAAGATCCAACAACTGCACTGGCAGCTTCAATAATTCCTGCGGAATTTTTCTTGTCTTCATTCTCGCCTGCAATGAATTCTTTTTCAGTAGGAGTCAAAATGCCTGTATCTTCAAAATGATCTCTATTTTCTAATTCTTCTTTAGCATTGTACAGCCTGGAATTTGCTTCATCCAATTCTTTCTCTACCTCGATTTGTTGTTTTCTGATGCTGTGTAGTGAAGATCTTTCTTTTTCGTGCTCTTTTTTTAGATCCTCGTGCTCTTTTTTTAGATCCTCGTGTTTTTTTGTCAGGTCTTCTAGCTCTTGTTTTATCTTTGAATGTTTTTCTATATTCGTGTTGAACTCTTCAGTTGATTTGGAGTTCTTGATTGACTCTGCTTTTCTATTTCTCTCTAATGTCTCCTTGTATTCTCGTTGGACAACATCCAATTCCATCTTTTTTTGATTAAATTCTTTTTTCACCAACATGATGTTGCTGATTGTTACATCGTACTCTTTTTTGACCTCTGAGATTTTTTTTGTCAGGTCTTCTAGCTCTTTGTGTTTATCTCTAAATTCAGTTTGGATCTTTTCCACCTCTCCTTCCAACTCTTCTTTCAGGATTAACTCTTCGTTTCTTTCGGGAGCCTTTTCTTCTTCTGTTTTCTTTTTACCGAAAAACCCCATGATCTTCTTCTTTTTTTCTAAAAAATGAACCTTTCTTTACCCTTTTCTTACTCGTCCTTTCAAAAATTTTAGGTAAAAGCCAATACTTCCTATTATGATTCCACCCACTAGCGACATGGTGCCTAATTCTCGCATGTCTTGATAGATGTTTGGTGCGAGAAACAGCAGTAGAGCTCCTAAAATAATTAGCGCAAATCCTCCGCTATTTCTTGAACTGTTGTGTTCTCCGTGAACCATGATTATGTGTACTCTGAAAGTGTTTTTGCCACTTGTTTTCTGCCTATATCTGAAATGAATGGGCCTATTTTTGGACCTCTTGATGTTCCAAGTATGATTTGATACAGGGTCTTGAAAAAGTCCTTTGGCTGTACGTCGTTTGATTTTGCAATCTGGTATATCGTATTTTGGATATCTTCTGGCTCTTCTTCTGCATCAAGTGCGTTGACAAGAATTTTTAATGCTTTTTTGATGGTATGGTCTATCGTGATTTGGGATTTTTCTTGTTGATCAAACTCGTTTGAATAATTTCCTGCAAGTTCTATGAGTTTTTCTATCTCTGGTTCAGCTTTTTTTATTGCACCGTAATCAAGCAGTTTCTTCATCACTCTCTGTTCTCTGTCTTCTTTGAAGATTTTTGCTAATTCGACTGCAAGTCTGTAGTTCACATGCGTACTTGGTTGTTTTGGAGGGTTGAGAAGATTTACGTATTCGTAAAGCCCTTTGGATTTGATCAGTTTTGCTTGATTGTCTACCTTGATCCGTCCGAAATAGATGTCTTCCAATTCGTTGTATTCGTTCATCAATGACGGGATGTCTTCGAATCCTAATTCTCTGGCTCCTGTAATTCTTTTGTATAGTAGTAACAAAATAGATTTTGGACTTCCAAACTCTAACCATTTCTGTGCAGTTATGACGTTTCCTAATGACTTGGAAATCTTTTTTCCTCCTTTATCTAGGAACATTTCGTATTTGACATGGTGAGGATGCGGGGATCCTAAAATCTCATCCGACACCCAATCGTTTACTTTAACCGAATCCATTATGTCCTTCCCGTAGGCTTCAAATCTTATGTCAAACGCCGTCCATCTTGCTGCAAACTCTACTTTCCAAGCTAATTTACCAAGATCCTTTGAAATGTCCGCCTCTCCAACGTAGCCACACCCTTTGACTTTTTTTGAGCTGATTTCTGTATCGTGGCAGGTGTATTTCACTTTCTTCTCGCCTGAAATGTATTCTGTAGCTTCTGCCGTGTAAAGTCTATTGCAGTTTGCACACACTGGAAAATATGGCAAGTATTTTTGATATTTTTCTTGTCCCACCATGTCTGAAATCTTTTCTCCGATTTTTACACTGTTTTGTAAAATTGTGTGGATTTGCTCTTTTAGCAATCCTTGCTTGTAGGTATCTATCGCTCTTCTAAACTCGTATTTTATTCCTACCCTGTCTAGGCCATCTAAGAGGATGCTGCTCATGTGCATTCCATACGAGTCATGACAGCCATAAGGATCAGGAATCAAAGATACTGGTTTTGCAATGTGCTCTTCCAGCGAATCTGGAAATCCTTCTGGAATTTTTCTTAACCCGTCCAGGTCATCTGAATACGCAATTAATTCTGATTTGTATCCTAGGTTCTCCAGTGCCAATTTTATGCCGTATGCTCTTACTGCATCTCCCAAACTTCCAATGTGTGGGATTCCTGATGCGCCAAGACCGCTTTCAACTCTTAAGATGTCCGTACTCCTTCCAAGTGTTTTTTCACGTTCTAGGAGCTCCGATGCCAGTTTGTCTATCCATGTTCCCTTACCTATGATTTTGGTATCCGACATTTTCTGTTATCTCAACGCTTTGGCCATGTATGGCCCATATAACGAATACCCTAATTTTTGATAATATTCCCTTGTGCCGATTGCACTAATCACTAGAATCTTTTTTGCATCAAATTCTTCTTTTGATATTTTTTCAGCTTCCTGCATCAAATTCTTTCCTAATCCCGAGTGCTGTATCTGACTGTCTTCTTTTTCTCCTAGTTTCAGAGATTTTCCATATACGTGAATTTCTCTTACGATGCATGTATCTTGGCTGATTTCCTCTCTGTGTGCTTTGGCACTGGGTTTTCTTAATCTTAAAAATCCGTAAATTGATTCATCCTCGTCTTCATATGACAAGAACACTTCTTTCCCGCCAGACGAATCGTAATCAATTCTGTCTAGTCTTATGTTTTCTCCGTAGGATTTTTTGTTTGATAAGCCTGCTTCCCTGCATCTTATGCACTTGCATGACAATCCTTGTTTTGCAAGATTTTGATGAACTATCTGTCTCAAATTACCTGATTTTGGACCTGCGATGATCTCTTTTGGTGATATCTCTCTCTGTACTCGCATTATTCTTACCCATTTTGGAACCTTTTTCTTGGCTTCTGTGAGTACATTGATCATGTCTTCATCAGAATACGGTGTGTACTTTCCTTGCTGGTATTCTTCGTAGAGTGGTGTATTCTCGATCACAAGTGACGGGTAAATTTTCAACATATCTGGACGTAGCTGGGGATCCGAAAACAATTTTTCAAAATCCGCAATGTCTCCTTTCGGCGTCATCGTCGGTAAGCCTGGCATCATATGTGCGACGATTTTGTATCCTGCATCTTTTGAGATCTGAAATGATTCCAATACCTCGTTGTAATCGTGACCTCTGTTGATTATTTTGTAGACTCTCTCTTGTAGAGATTGAACTCCTATCTCCACCCTTGTGATCCCGTAACTTAGCATGAGATCTACGTGTTTCTTCTTGCAATAATCTGGTTTTGTTTCTATGGTGAATCCTACATTTCTAATTGATGCATGCTCGTTGTTTGTTTTTGCTTCTTCCAAGCTTTTTGAATCCGTTCCGTTTAATGCGTCATAGCATGATTTGATGAAATCCCTTTGGTATTCTTTTGGCATGAAGAGAAATGTTCCTCCTACAATGACGATTTCCATCTTTGATGGGTCATGTCCAAAAGATACCAGCTTTTTAATCTTTGACGTGATTTGCAGTTTCGGATCAAACTCGTTCTCTATTGCATTTAGTGACGAGGGTTCTTTTCCCGTGTAGCTGTTGGGGGAATTGAATTCGATGCCTCCTGGACAGTATGTGCAACGACCATGTGGGCATGCATATGGTTTTGGCATTAACGCCACCACCGATACGCCTGATGCCGTTTTAGCTGGCTTTCTCAGTAAAACTTTTTTTAGTTTTGTAAAGTCTGAATCTTTAGCCATTGACAGGATTTCATAATTTCTAGGAATTCTTTCAAGTGAATACTTTGTACAAATTTTTATGATCTCTTCTTTCACCTGTTTCTTGCTAGGCTGTTTAATCTTCAAAAGATTTTGAGTGATCTCATGACATGCTTTGGATATGCGAGGATCTAGACTATTCATGAATGCTCGTAATTATTTAGACATAAATTCGTTAAATGATTTTAGAATTATTATTTTTATTCTGATTTTTCTTCTATTTTTTCATTTGATGTGTCATTACCACCTGTCTGCTCTCTTCTGTATTCCATTTTCAACCAAAGAGGAGTGATAATAGTAGTCACTATTACCATGATTACTATGGTTGAATATACATTCGAAGTGAGAACTCCTGAAGAAATACCAACACCAGCTACAATCAAACCAACTTCTCCTCTTGAAATCATTCCAATCCCCACTCTCATTCCCTGTCTCCTGCTTTTCAAGAATAACATTGCAGGCAATCCACACCCAAATAATTTTGTTACAACTGCAATTACAACTACCACGCCGCTTAACATCAAAATACTAAGATCAACTGCTCTTAGGTCTACTTGTGCACCGATGATTGCAAAGAACAACGGTGCAAAAATCAATCCTATCTTTCCAACATAGTTTTCTATTTTTTCAAACACCTTGGTAGTTGATAATGCCATTCCTACTGCAAATGCCCCTACGATCGGGGATAGTCCTATGGATCCAGCTAGTGCCGCAGCTCCAAAAAATGATGCCGTTGCAATGCCTTCCACACTTCCTTTTGCTTTCCATAATCTTGGTGTGATGATTTTTGGAATAATTACTATTGCAACGATTAACATTATTGCAAAGAATGCCAATACCTGTAAAATTGTAATCACTACTTCTGTAATGTCTATATTATCTACTCCTCCCTCTGATCCTGCAATTGATGAAACTACTGACAATACTGCTATTGCCAAAATATCGTCAATTATGGCAGCCCCTATGATCAGCCTAGCTTCCGGCGTCTTGATTTTGCCGAATTCATTTAGAACTTGGATTGAAATTGCAATGCTAGTAGCTGTAAGTGCTGTTGCAATTAACATTGATTGCAAAGCATCAAAGCCAAATATTTGGAACACTGCAAGACCTGCAAAGAATGGAACCACTACCCCTAGTGTTCCTACTGTAAATGATGCCTTTCCACCTTTCAGGAATTCTTTTGGGGTCATTTCTAATCCTGCCATAAACAAAATCACGATTGCGCCCATCTCACCTAGTATCTTAATTTCATCATTTATCTGAAGCAATTGTTTTCCATCTATCACTAAAAATCCGCCCAGTGCAAATGGGCCTACGATCATACCTGCTAATAATTCCCCTAATACTATTGGGAGTTTTAATCTAAGGAAAAGTTCTGCCATTAATTTAGCTGCAAAAAGAAGAATGCCTACACCGATAATTGTTTCAATGAATTGTCCTTCAGCCACCATCGTCTTTCACTAGAATTTAAAAAAATCTGTCATATAAGGTGATGCTGTGTTGATTGTCATTTCGTTGTTGCTAAATTAAGTAATTTTTATGGAATTTACAAAAACCCCTTTCTTGGAAATGATCTGTCCTATTTCCTGACTTGAAATCTTGTGTTTTTTGAATATTAATTTGATTTGTTCTGCCTGATCTTTTGATGCCATCACGCAAAATCCTACTCCCATGTTGAACGTCTTGTACATTTCTTCTGATTTTACTCCTTGCTCCTCTATTAGTCCCATTATTGGTGGTATTTTTGGTAGCGAATCTATCTCAAAGCCAATTTTTTTAAGTCTTAATAATTTGGTAAATGAGCCTCCTGTGATGTGGGCCAAACCCTTGATCTCGCATTTTTGAATGATCTCTAGTACTGGATTTGTGTATATTTCAGTTGGTTTTAGTAATGCATCTCCTATAATCCCTACTCCTTTTACTTTGTCTTTCACGGAATATTTTGTTAATAGCGCTTTTCTTGCAAGTGAGTATCCATTTGAATGGATGCCTGAACTGTTGACACCGATAATCACATCTCCTGTTTTTATTTTATTTCCAAGTATCATGTCTTTTTTGTCTAAAAGTCCTACCACCATGCCTGCCAAATCAAACGCGAATCCTTTTCCTTCGATCACGTCTGGCATTATTGCGGTTTCTCCTCCGACAATCGGCATCGTGGATTTTTTTGCCCCTGTCACCAATCCCTTCACGATCTGCTTGAATATTTTTTGATCATTTTTGTTTGCTGCAATATAATCTACAAATGATATCGGCGTTGCGCCAATGCATATTATGTCGTTTACGTTCATCGCAATGCAGTCTATTCCTATGCTGTCATATTTTTTCATCATGTTTGCAATGACTACTTTGGTTCCTACGCCATCTGTATGTGTGGCCAAGAGCTTCCCGCCTGGAATCTCTACGATTCCTGCATAGTGTCCGAAACCGTGTTTCATTTTTGCCTTTTTCTGAAGATTGTGTGTGGATGCAATTAGTTTACCAATTTCTCTTTGGCTTTGTTTAATCTTAGAAATATCTACTCCTGCTTTTTTGTAAGTTAAAGCCATGATTTGATGCGTGTTTGATATTAATAAAAGAATTTGCCTATTGTTTTGTCTACATGTACATTCCGGATATTTCTTCTCTGTGCTCTGAATATTTTTGAGATAGTTCACTGAATTCAGAATGAATTCTGTCTTGATCTTCTTTAAGATCTGATGTGTTAATTTCCATCTCGTAGAATCTGTTTAATGCATCAATTAGAGTTGCCGCTGCAGACGAGTCTGGTGCTTCTTTGTTCGCTTTTGCTAGTAGTGTCAATCCCTGTATCTCTCTTACTAGACACTCATTTAGTATTCCTCCTGGAATTCCCGTGATGAATCCTTGAGGAATCATACTGATGTCTTTGTCTGCCATCGTTCTTACCAGATCTTCTTCAGCTGCACAATATGCTTTGTCATCATGCTCCGTGCTTGCAACACCATCTAGAATTACTATTTCTTTTGATCCCTTTTGTGCTGCCCAATCCAAAATGGTTGAGACCAAAGTGTACAGGCCATCCATTCGTAATGTTATTTCACATATTATGGCACAAACTGTTCCTTCATCGTTTGCATAGAATCTGAATGGATGGCGCAGTCTGCCTCTCATGAAAACTGTTGATGGTGGAAGGTATTTTGATCTCATTACAGCAATCTCTTCCATTTTCAACTCTGTAATTATGTGGTTGATTGCTAAAGGTCCTACAAGGCCTGCACCGACAAATCCTGCAAAAATTATTGGATTTTTTAATTCTCTTTGCTTGATTTCAAACACTTCTGCTTCCGGGAATTCTTTTTGCACGATTTAATCCCCGCTCTCCCATTTAATTACTATATTTGCCCAAATTTCCCTTTTTTACGAAAATTCTACCTGGATCAACGTCATTTATCCTGAAAATGAGATTGACGCAATTCGTATTGCTTTTTAGTTGTATTCTGTATGGTGATTCGTTTGTGCATTAATGTCCTTTATTCATGAACAGATCCAACATGGTTCGTCCTTTGTCTGTTATGGTATAGATCACGTTTACTCCCACTGATTCTTTTTTGATAAAGTTATAGTCCACACACAGGTGCAAGTAATTCAGAAATGACTTTTTCATTCTGATCTTTGACTTTGAGTACAGATTGGAGAATGTCATCGGAGTCCCTCTGAGCTGATATAGTAATTTCAGTAGTGATAATGTGCTGTAATCCTTTGTTTTTGCTCTTACTGCATCCAGAATTTGTTCATCTCGCTTTATGATGAAATCCTCAAATTGATCTGCCACTTCGAGTGGCACGTATGTTAGTCTTGCTCGCATCATACCGTATAGTACGGTACATTACCTTATTATTCTTTAACTTGAGTATTGTTGATCTTTTTAGCTGATTTTTTTACACTTGATCGAAATTTTTGATGTGATTGTGATTTATTTTCAATTACAATAATCACCATTCATCATAAATAGGCCCTTTTTTGAAAATCATATGTGAAAAAGATAGAGGCGATAGTTAGAAGAAAAAATTTTCCTGTCATTAAGACTGCCTTGAACACCATTGGAACGTTCATCATAGATAAGCGAAATTTGGATGATAGCAACATTTACGACGAATCAAAAGGTTCTCGTGTGGGTTCCACCGGATTAAAATCTGTACCTCTTGCAAAAATTGAGATGGTGGTTTCTGACATGGATGCGAGAAAAGTTGTTGAAATGATCTCAAAAAATTCTGGTTTATCTTCAACCCATGGCGGTAAAATCTTTGTTTCTGAAATGGAAGAAGTTGTTGACATGGATACCCTTGATGGAAAACAAGATCTTGAAATGACTTCAAAAGAAAAATTCAGTTCAGATCCACCTCTGCCAAAACGTAGTAGGTTTGTACCATTGCAGAAATTCACTTTGCACAAGTTGCAGGTATTGTATGAGGAAAACAAAGAAACGCTTCGAAGCGACTACCGTATAAAATCCTTCAGTGATTTTGTAAATTATTGTATAATGAAATCTGTACCCACCTTGGAAAAACAGCTAAAGAACCCCACCATCGTTTACGAAAATAATTTTGGCGGTTATTGATCCCTAATAGTATCCATTAAACAAAGCTAGTCCAACTAGTGTCATTCCGATTGCTGCAAGAGCCAACTTTGCCATGAAAATCTTGGATATCTTCATACGGATAGACTAAAAATCACGGGTATAACTATAATTCCCACTATTGCGATCACCTTGAAATAGTCTCTGCCCTGAACTGACTGCATCTTTTCTCTGCGAAATAAAATATTTTTACGAAAATTCATGATGTGATTTTAGATCGTTCCTTCTCCTTCATTACCTGTGGCGATATCTATGGCACGTAAAATCTGTGAAACAAAAATCTTGCCTACTCTTGCCTTGTTTTTGATGATGTCTATCACTTGATCCTCTTTTGTATCTGGAATTATTGCTATGATGTGGTATTTATCGTTAAATTGAGGTACAAAAATCTCGCTTCCTTTTGACGCGTGAATTTCAGGGCCCGGTTTTTTCCCTCTTCCTCTGACTTTGGAAACTGAAAGGCCTCCGATGCCTATTTCTTTCAGGCCTTCACTGATCGCCATGACATCATTTTTTCCTAATATTATTTCTATTCTAAGCATTTGATTACTGTATCTTCAATTACACAAATATAATTTCTGATTTTGCTAATCAAATGATAATCATTTGTATATCAAATTCAGACATCGTTATTAATTAAAACTTCAAATTTTTTCCATGGTACTTGATTCTGGAGATACAGCATGGATGCTTGTGGCCGGAAGTTTGGTACTTCTTATGATTCCCGCACTGGGTCTGTTTGAATCTGGATTGCTGAGGAAAAAGAATGCAGCTTCAATTTTCATGCAGATCTTCTTTGGCTTGGCAATGCTGAGTGTAATGTGGTTCATTTTTGGATTCAGCCTATCTTTTGGTGAATCTACTATGGGGTTGGTCGGTAGCATGGATTGGGTATTCCTTAAAGGCGTTCCTGCAGATGCTCCGTTAGAACAATATGCCCCAACTATTCCTGGTATGTTATTTGTGAAATTCCAATTAATGTTTGCAGCAATTACCCCTCTATTGCTTACCGGAACTATTGCTGAAAGGATGAAGTTTAGTTCATTTATAATATTTATTGCCGCATGGTCGATGCTGATCTATTATCCTCTGGTCCACTGGGTATGGGGAGGAGGTTGGTTAGCTCAACTCGGTGTTGTTGACTTTGCCGGCGGTATCGTAATCCATACGAGTGTTGGTATGGCTGCGCTAGCTGCCGCAATAGTGCTTGGCAAGAGAAGAAATTACGGTCCAGCTATCATGATTCCGCATAGCATTCCTCTGGCTGTACTTGGTTCTTCTCTTTTATGGCTTGGGTGGTTTGGTTTTAATGCAGGAAGCGCGCTTGCAGCTTCAGGCGGTGTTGCTGGAAATACCGTAATAGTGACACACATGGCGTCGTCCGTTTCTGCTTTGATATGGGCTGGTCTGTCATGGATAAGAACCGGTAAACCTTCCGTAGTGGCAACCATTAACGGTGCGATAGCAGGACTTGCTGGAATTACGCCTGCATCTGGATTCGTAAGTGTTGAGCATGCATTTGTAATTGCCATAGCCATAGGAGTGATCTCTTATTCAGGAGTGGTTTTGTTCAAAGAAAAATTGAAAATTGATGATGCACTTGATGTAAGTTCTGTACACGGCGTTGCAGGAATCGTCGGTGCGCTGGCAATAGGGCTATTTGCAAGCACTGCGATTAATCCTGGTGGCGTTGACGGGTTACTGTTTGGAAACCCTGATCAACTGTGGATCCAGGCCGTGGGCATTGGAGTTGCAGCTGTAATGGGATTCGGTGGAACTTGGATACTTCTGCAGATAATCAAGCATCTGATTGGAATTAGGGTTTCTCCGGAAGTCGAAGACATTGGTTTGGATATAAGCGAACACGCCGAGTCTGCATATTCTGATGAAGAAGAGTTCATGTTGGATATGGATGATTATACTGATGAACTAAAAGATAATGATGAAATCTTGTTCAAAAAAAAATAGGTTTGTGATTGATGATGACTGTTGATTATGACGCACTCGCAAAACAGGTTCTTGCATTAGATTCCCAAGTGAGATTTGCGGGTGTAGCAAACAGTAAAGGTGAGATGGTGGCAGGTGGACAGAAAGATGATGTTGAAAAAATATTGGTCGGTGATGAGGTCAACATGTCAATTCATTATGCATTACAAAAACGAGATCTGTATACTAATTTGGAATACAAGATTGGTCGTGAAAGATCATCTATCACAGAATATGATCTGGTCACGATGATTAGCATTCCAATTAATTCCAATGAGCTATTTTTGATCAGCACTGAACCCCGTGCTGACTATTTGAAAATAATTGATTACGTTCATTCGTTGTTGAATTCTGATAAAGATACGGAGTAAAACAAGTCATTATTTGCACTGTGAAATACATCTTTTTAAAATTAGTTTGAATTGGTTACCTTGTAAAATTAATGTAGATCATCGCCTTTAAACCTCTGATACCTAAGGGGTCATTATGGAAATTGCGATAAACGCCATACTGACTGTGGTGGGACTAGTAATGCTCTGTTTTGGAGGTAACTGGTTAGTCAGTGGAGGCGTTGCAATAGCCAAAAAATTTCGTATAAGTAATCTTGTGATTGGGATGACCATTGTGGCATATGGGACTTCTACTCCTGAACTTGCTGCAAGTGTTGCCGCAGCTGGAGAACACAGTGCGTTGATTCTTGGAAACATAGTTGGAAGTAACATTGCAAACGTCGGAATGGTGATTGGAATATCTGCAATCCTCGTTCCTCTGGCCGTGCGCAAATCAGTACTGCGAAAAGAAATACCTATCATGCTGGCAGTTTCCTTTTTACTGGTTCTGGTATCCGTTGATGGCGAAATTTCACAATATGATGGTGTTTTGCTACTTGTGGGATTGGGACTGTTTGGATATTATACGTTCAAAGATGCATTAAGGCAAAGAGCAGAAAACAAAGAAACAGTTGGCCCTGTAACCGGCAATGTCTATGTAAAGTCTGTGGGATTAATCGGAATAGGCGTGGTCCTATTGTACGTGGGTGCGATACTCACAGTTGATAATGCAGTCGTCTTGGCGCAAGAATTTGGGTTGTCTGAAAAAATAATCGGTTTAACTGTTATCGCAATAGGGACTTCCCTTCCAGAACTAATCACTTCTATCATCGCAATTAGAAAAGGACATTCTGATATCGGAATTGGGAATATAATCGGTAGCAATGTCTACAACATCCTGATGATCATGGGAGTTGGCGCCGCACTTGGCGGTGTGATGGTTGGATCTGATGTTTATGTTGATTATGCCATAATGATCACATTCAGTCTATCCCTGCTGTTAGCCTTGAAAACCAAAATCATTGGTAGGCTGATGGGCACGTGTCTTACAATTGGCTATGTTGTATATCTTGCAATCACCTTTTTTAAATAGACTAGAGACGCATTGCTTTCAGTTCAAGCTAATTTTTTCATCACTGTGGATTTTTTTTAACTTGACATCTAATTTTCAAATGTGTCCAGAACGTCAAAAATATGCATAGACATATTGAATAATGTTAGATTGAATTGATGGATATGTCTTCTGCCTTTATTGACGGAGTAATTGAAGGAAGCGATGCCCATTGAATGACGTTTCTTTGATTGTTTCCAATTCCTGAAATTTTCTTTAGCATCACTGGCAAGTTGTGGATAATTCTTACTGATCTGCCCGAGTCTTTGATTTCACCATTTTCTATGATCCTTATCCCGCTTCTAGCAGTACATGAAAAATCCCCTCGAATTGGATTGACCGCATATGTATACCATAATCTACCGATAAGTAATCCGTGCTTGGTTTCCTTGATCATTTCCTCTTGAGATTGCTCTCCTGAAAGCACAATGAGATTATGCGGTGCTGCAATCGGTATGGGCTCCGCACTTTTTCCCAGCGGTGAACCTGGACGTATTGCATTACCTGTTGAATGTTTTCCTTCTTTGTAGCTGTCAAAAAGATTTGAATACGTATTTTTGAAAATACCGTTCTCAATCAGATTCTGTTTGGTGGTCTCTGTTCCTTCGTCATCTATGGTCTTTGTTCCGATACCGTCAGAAACATGTGGGTCATCCACCAAACTAAACTGTTTAACTGCGATTTGTTTTTCAAATCTGTTTGAAAAGCAACTTTTCTTTTCTGAAAATGTCTTGAAACTAAAATTGGCTGCAACTACGAATGCTAGCAGCTCTCCGACTGAATACGGCTCAAAAATCACAGAGTATGTGCCTGAATCAATTTTCTTTGGATTTATGGACTCTATGCACATTTTTTTGGCATCTAGCCCAATCTGTTCTGCGGAAAATTTTTTCAATGTTCTTCCACTAGCATGCCCAATTCCTGATACCGGTATAGTTCCATATTCAGATTCTGCATTTATGATGCCTGACACGTATGTGGATCTGTCATTAAAATCCAGTCCGTTTGAATTTTCCAGTTCAAAATTCTCTGATACAATATTCAATGATCCTGTTATGGAATTGATCTTGGCGTTGGATGATGAATTGATCATATTTTGTGCGATATCCGCGCATTTTGAGCCTGAAATCCGTTCCAATTTTTCGTCAAACGTGCCCTCAATTTTACGATTCTTTGCTTTGTATGGTAACCCTCTCCAAAATTCTCTTGATCTGAGACTGGTAAATATTTTGACGGCGCTGTCTATTGCCCGTTCTACGTCGTTCTTGTTAGTTGTGTGTACCGATGCAATCTTCTTGTCTTTTATGAGTCTAATGCCATAATCCTCTCCAAAATTTTGTTTGATTTCTACAATCTTGGAGTCTGTAATTCTCACTGTCGTGATATTTTTTTTGACTTTTACAATCTCACATTCATCAATTCCAATTTTCTTTGAATGATGAAGTGCCTTTTCAAAGGCAGACAAATTATTGCTTCCTGGGATTCTTATAATTGAATTTGTTTATTTTGATCAATTCCACATATGACCCAAATTGTGAATTCGTGGCACTGTCCAACTTGTCTTCCACTTCTTCATCTCCTTCAAATTTCTTCAAAATTTTATAATAGGTATTTCTCTCAGCTGGAACTCTTCCGATTTCCTTTACCCTCCTTCTGATCTCTTTGGGCTTAAGTAGTTGACCGTATTCTGAACCTGCTGATGTGGAGATACTTTCATTGATCAGGGTCCCGCCAAAATCATTTGCTCCCCACATGAGTAGCAACTGGGACATCTTCTGTCCTTCCTTTACCCATGACATCTGGATGTTGTTGATGAAATTGTTTAGCATTATTCTTGCAACTGCATGTGTGAGTAACACGTCATTTCCACTGCCTCCTTTTTTTATCCCTTCATGTAGTTCATGTTTGTACATTGGCGCTTCTGTGTGGATAAAGTTCAGTGGGACAAACTCCGTAAACCCTCCGGTTTCTTTTTGAATGTCTCTTAGCCTTGCAATGTGCTTTGCTCTGTCTTCAAGAGTTTCAACATGCCCGAACATCATGGTTGATGTGGTGTTAATTCCAATCTTGTGCGCACTTTTGATGACTGTTTCCCAGTCCTCCACGCTTATTCTTCCAGGGGATATTTTGTCTCTTAATCTCTGATCTAAAATTTCGGCTGATGTGCCTGGAAGTGTGTTTACGCCAGCATCTTTCATTCTCTTCAAAAATTCTTGAATTGATAAGTTTGAGCGTGTCGCTCCATATAGGATCTCTTCAGGAGAAAATCCGTGTATGTGGATATCGGGTATTTCTTTTTTGATTTCTCTGCAAATGTTCTCATACAAGTCTCCCTCCATATCTGGCGGGAGTCCTGCCTGAATGCAAACTTCAGTTGCTCCCAACTGATGTGCTTCCTTTGCTCTGCGTACGATCTCTTCGGTGGGCAAAAAATATCCTTCCTCCTCTCTAAAATCCCTGCTAAATGCACAAAAACCACACTGTTTAATGCAGACATTTGTAAAATTGATGTTTCTATTCACTACGTATGACACAGTATCTCCTACCCTTCTTTTTCTTAATTCGTTAGCAACCATCCCTGTCAAATGGAAATCCATTCCCTTGGCATTGAGTAGTGTTAGTCCATCATCGGCGGAAATCTCTTTTTCGGACAGAGCAGAGTTTAAAATATCTGATATTACCGGGTCTGCATTTCTAAAAAGTGAATCCATGTTAACTGTCATCTCCAATATTCCTCTTTTACGTATCCTTCCTCATTTTCAATGACTGCTATATTGTCTCTTAACTCTTTGCTAATGGATGTGAAAAATTCCGGATATGTGGGAAACCTGCATTTTAAATCAAAACCAGCTTTTTTCGAATTAATATCCACCTGCTCAATTTTGGGCCATGCGAATTCTGGATTTACAAAGTCTGGAGTCAATGGGGATATGCCTCCCCAATCGTTAATTCCAATCTCCAAGAAACTTTGGTATGAACCTGGTGACAAATTTGGCGGAATTTGTATGTTCATCTGGGGCATGATGATTCTGGACAAGGCAACAATTATCTTGAAATATTTTTCATCAGCTGATGGCTCATCCCTCATCTTTGTATCCGTTTTTGGTTGAAAGTTCTGCAAGATGACTTCTTGTATGTTCCCATGCTTGTCATTGAGTGTCTTGATTGCAAATAAAGAATCTATGATCTCATCTATGGTCTCTCCTATTCCTACCAGTATCCCTGTAGTCATTGGAATTTCAAGTTTCCCTGAATTTTCTAAGACTTCCAATCTGGTTTTTGGTCTTTTGCTTGCTGCAAGATGATGTGGCATTCCTTTCTGAGTTAGTCGTTCACTGACATTTTCAAGCATTATTCCCATCGAAACATTTGTTTTCTTTAGTTCCTTCATCTCTTCGTAGTGAAGATTTCCTGCATTTGTATGTGGAAACAATCCTGCCTCTAATGCCATTTCTGAAGCATGGATTAGATATTCTGCAGTAGTTTTGAACCCGTTATTTTTTAGCCATTCTCGCGCCTCTTGGTATCTTTGTTCTGGTTGCTCTCCTGTGACAAATAGCGCCTCTACACACTTGTATTTTTTAGCAAGCGTCAATAATTCTGAAATTTGTTTTATTGACATCATGGATAGTTTTGTTTCTCCAGGTTCAGACTTGTAGGTGCAGTATGAACACGTATCCTTGCAGAGATTGACAATATTGAAAAATGCTTTTTTAGAAAATGTCACCGAATTGCCTTTGAATTTTTTTCTTAAACTTTGAGCAGCTGAAAATAATTCATTAGGATTTTCTATGGCTTTCTGATAAATACCATTAATGTCATGACGTGCTACGGGTTTGTCTTCTAAAATTCCGTTTAAACACTCTGAATCAAAGACAAGCTTGTTCAACAGTGGGATTTCTTGTTAGGAAGTATTTATGCTTGTATTGAATCAGTTACCGTTAGGTCTTTCTTGTAGTGTGATTGTGACATCTGTTGTTCTTCCGTCTCTGAGGATCTCTAGAACCATTTCATCTCCTACTGTCTTGGCCCTTTGAAGGTGAATTAAAATATCGTCTATTTTTCTAACTTCGATTTCATCCACTGACAGTATGACATCTCCTCCTATCGGATAGCTTACTCCTTCGACCTCTATGGTTTTAGATGTTCCAATCAGTCCCGCTTCAAATGCCGGACTGTCTTCTACTACTGTGATCACCAAAAACCCTACAGCGTCTTTTAGATTTAACACGCTAGCCATATCCGGATCTATATCTCTGCCAGAAATTCCTATCCATGGATGACTATATTCTCCGTCTTCTATCAAAATTGGAGCAATTTTGGCAACCGTTTGCGATGGAACCGAAAATCCCACTCCTGTGAATTCCCCCGTTGCTGATTGTATTGCTGTGTTGATGCCTACTATTTCACCGCGCATGTTAAGTAATGGTCCTCCGGAGTTTCCTGGGTTAATTGCAGCATCTGTTTGAATTACATCTGGAATTGAGTATCCTGCACCTGATGGAAGTAGTCTCCCTAGCTGGCTTACAATTCCAGAAGTCATGGAACCGGATAATCCAAACGGATTTCCAATTGCAGCTATCTGTTCGCCTACTTTGAGATTTGATGAATCTCCTATGGGCAGTGGTTGCAGTAAAGTTAGATCTGCATTAACTTTGATGATTGCAATGTCTGTGAATTCGTCTGAACCTACGATCTCTGCGTTGTAAGATCTACCGTCCAGAAACGTCACTACAACTTTTTGTGCGTCTTTGATCACATGTGCATTTGTTATGATGTGTCCCATTTTGTCAAAAACAAAACCTGAGCCTACTCCTCCTGCAACATCATCCGCTTGACTTTTTTGTACGTTAACTCTTACAACTCCTGATTCTGATTTTTCAAATATCCCGATCAACGAAAGATCTTTCGAATAAAGCGATGACTCTTGGGCTACTGCGACTGGCGCATCATCGTTTATTGCAATGTCTGGTTTTGATGATTCTATAGGTAGTGAAAATACTGATACTCCGATAACAGCTATGACTAATGCTCCGATAATGCCCCCGACAAACATACCTGATTTATCCATGAGTTTTTTATTCGTAATTTTCAATCTAAAAGGATTTCTATAACCCGATTGAACTTTGAGTATGATCTTTCACAGAATAGCTTCTACCTCTCCATGACACGGATGATGATTTTTTGGCCTGAAGCAATCCTGATAAAAATCCTAAAACAACTACCATGCTTCCTAATGGTGCCAACAAAGCATATGCTAAATTCAATTTCAATCCCACTTTGACTTCTATTACTGATCCGACGTAAATCAAAATTGAGGCAATTGCTGATGCGATGCAAAGCATTTTCGCTGACATAACATCGCTGGGAAAAATCGTCAAAGTTGTAAATATGGCGAATGGAACAAATAACAAAAATGTTATTGCAAAAAATATTCCTATTGCTATTTTTTCATTTTGGAGGTATAGTGGGACCATCAGTCTTTTCAAGGCATTCCATAAAGTTCCCTTGTCTCTGGCCCAAACTGCCTCGATCAGGTGTTCTCCTCTGACCATTTTCATCTTGTATCCCTTTTCCTTCACCTTTTTCCCCAGGGCCCCGTCTTCGATAATTTCCTGCTTTACTCCCTCATGCGTGCCCACTTCATGGTATGTTGACTTTTTAATGATGAAAAAACTGCCGAAAAAATACCCTGTCTTCTTTGATGGGTCGTTTACATTCAATGCAGAAAATCTTGTATGGAGAAACGTTGAAATCATTGGCAACGTGATGTTTGTCCAAAAATCAAATGTGCGCATTTTTGGAATTGCAGACAGCGCATCTAGACTAAATGAATTCAAATGTGATACTGTCATTGACATGACGTTTTTAGCATGTACTGTGTCTGCATCTGTAAACAATAGCAGTTCTCCTGACGCTTTCTTGTATCCTTCCATGCATGCCCAATTCTTCCCCATCCATCCTTCTGGTTTTGCTCTTGCAGAAACCGGTATGACGTTTGCATGTTTTTTTGCATACTCTGAAATTATTTTCCCTGTGTTGTCTTCTGATGAGTCGTTAATCACCACGATCTCATAATTTTCATAGTCTTGTTTTGTTAGCGAATCTAAACATCTCGCAATGAACTCTTCTTCGTTTCTAGCTGGAAGAATAATTGATACTTTGGGATTTGTCTCAGATGTATTTTCAAATCTGTCAAGATACGGTGTTAGCCTAAAAGATTTGATCATGGATTTGATGAGAAATATCCATGCTCCTACAATCCCGATCATGATCGATGTGAGCAAATAATTGAAAATATCTATAGCTACTTCCATAAACTCTATCGCTCGATTTCACTTTTGATGCTCTGCATTGCTTGCTCTGTCCCGCTTTTGATGTGCTTTCTAATCATTCCTGTGAACATCCCCATAACGCCGGTTAGTTTGATGTCCCATAATGCCCTGAGTATTGTCTTTTCTTCTTTTGAGGTCAGAATCATTGTTTTTTTCCCATTTAGGACCCCTTTGATGAATTTGGCCTCTATCCTTTCTTTGGGAAATATCTTGACTTCTTGCAGGCATTTTTGATCTCTAAACGCAATTATGATTTCCCTATTGACTGTGTTTCCTTCCTTGGAAATATTTTTCACTTTTTTTGTACCTTTCCAAAATTTTGGCTCGTTGTCAATGTCTGAAACAATGTCCCAAACCTTGTCAACTGTGGCATTAATTTCAACCTCGACTTCTATTGTGGCCATGTTCTACAGTCGTTTCCTTCGTATTAAATATATAATTTAGACATGTTCTAATTTCGAATTTCTAATTCCGATTGTTTTCAAAAAATGTCTGTGTCTTTTGTCAAAGCATTCTTTGACGCATCAGGCGCATATCTGAGATATTTCTTCTAAATCTGTCACAAGTTGTCCATAGTAGATTGCCGTTGCATCCTTGCTGTCATTGTTTAGTACAAGGCTAAGGGATTATACGTCTCCAAAGCATCAACCAATTGAACCCATGCTGATGGGACGTGATTGTCCTTAGATTTATGGAACATAAACTCTAAGAATAATTTTAATAAGATGTGCACTTAGCATGTAAAATTATCTAAAATATTTTGATATCGATTCTCTATAACTTTACCAGTGTTTTCTGAGATTTGTTTTGTGGTGCATTCCAAAGATCTGGATCGGTCTTTTCACCTTTTTGCTTGATGAATTCCTCGGTATTGATGGAAATTTGTTCTAACACCTTTCTTGCAATCTCCATGTCTTTTTTTGAAACTTTGTTCAGTCCCATATTTCTTATCTCCAATATGCACTCAATTATTGGATCCACAATGTTCCTAGATTTTTCAGTCATGAAGATCAAGTTATTTCTACGATCATCTGGATCGGGCTGTCTTGTAAGGTATTCCTGCTTTTCCATCTTGTCTATTACGGGTACCAGTGTAGGTGCCTCGACGAATGCCATGTCTGCGATGTGCTTTTGCGTAATCCCTTCCTTCATTGAAAGCACCACAATTATTTTCCACTGCGAGCCAATGAGGTCAAAACGCTCTCGTAATTCAATGTCTGCCGCCTTTTCCCATGCCTTGGCAGATGTTTTTAGCATTAATCCTATACTTTCCTTTAGATCCAGTGTTTTAATTTCAGATTCCCCTCCTACTCTTAGATTCTCAATCCATTAATTAGCGTTGTATCGATTATCATTCTATTAGTTTGTAAAATAATCATTAGTATACTAACCTTTATTATTTACAACACCGTGGTCAAAAATGGTGGCTCCAAATCTTGTTCTGATGAATGGATCAAAAAAACTGTCGAAAAACGGAACAAGTTTATTCTTACTATTTATGATCTGCGTGATTTCGATATCTCTTAATCAGATAGCGCATGCCCAGACATCTTCTGTCTCAGAATCCCAAATCACTCTCTCGGAGAATTTGCATAATGACCCAATTGCACAGGATATTCTCAAGAAGATAGAACAGACAAAAAAGATGATTGATGAACTCAGACAAAAAGAGTTTGAGGAAAATCAGGCCCGGGAGAACCTGAAAAAGATGCGGGACATTTCAGTGGAACGGCTCAATCAGAATCTTGCAGAATGGGAGAGGATGTGGGAGCAGCACTCTTCGCGAAACTCCTTTGAGAAATTTGTAAACAAAAAGCCGTCATACGTACAGGGAGTATTCTGGGACCAATTTGAATTCAAGGAACAGAAGGTAAATGCAGGAAGAATCGCAATGAACAAGGTCTTGACAGACGGTGGCACAATGCATGACGCAAAAGAAGCATACAACGAGGCCGCTACTACGTTAAGGGTGGAATTAATCGAGATGAACTCACAGCTTAACGTAAAGCACAACCTTGCAGACCCCATAGAACAGAAACTGTTCAATTCAGCAGGACAAGTCCATCAATCCCCTGCAATTCATACAAAGTTGACCGACTTGTATTCGGACTATAAAACTCAGCCTGGCTACATCTTGGCAAACATGGATGATGCGAATACACTGGATCTGAACTTCGACTCAGATTCAAATCTGAACTGCGTTGAAGGATTTGTTTTGGTTTCCCGAATCACGACCGGACATCAATCATGTGTTGAGCAATCTACTGCCGAAAAATGGATGAAGTCTGGAATCAAAGGACTTGTCATTGCAGGTGCCAATTTGCCAGATAAAAACAAAATTGAGATAAACCCTGCAACGCAGTGTGGAGATGAATTCCAGGTTATCTATCATATCGCAAAGGCAGAGTACCAATGTGTGTCAGAACATGATGCAACATTCATGCTAGAACAGAGCATTGCTGAAAGTCATACGCTTGTCGACTATATCGGAATAAAGGATGAGCAAAAGACATACGAGGACATTGTTTACGATATCAATCAGAGAATACTTGCGATTAACGAGGAATTTGACATCAAAAACAGGCAATTAGAGTCAAAATACGATGAAATTATAGATAATCATGAATCAACCAATAGGGAGAAAATGCTAGAGGATATCGAAGATTACAAAGTCGGAATCATCTCAAAAGAGGAAGTCAACAAACACATTTCAAAAATTAGGGACACAAGTGATGCGCTAAGAATACAAATATTGGAAGAAAAGGCCAAAGATGCTGCAATGCTAGAGTCTGAAAAGAGACACCGCATGCTAGATGTAATCAAAGGACATGACAACAATCCAGACCTTGATGTTGACTGGGATCATCTAAATTCAACAGATAGTAGCGTACAAGTTTCAAGTGAGGAAGAAGAGACAGTGTACCAACCAGTCATAATTACAATATCAGACAAGGATGATAAAGTGATCCTGGATAAGATAAACGTGGTCAATTCGTTTGGCCATAGGTTCGATGAGATAAAATCCGAACAGGTTTTGCAAATTGCTGCGGATATTACTAATTCAAGTAAGCATGAGCAGGACTTCGCATACGTGGTGGAGATAACTGATGACCAGAACAACCCCGTTCAGCCAGCAAAGTGGGCGACAGGAACACTTAACCCTGTCCAGACATTCAACGTGAGCTTGTCCTGGATTCCAGAAGATGCAGGAGAATACAAGGCCTCTGTCTTCGTCGGAACCGACATCAATTCTGTTTTGCAGGCGGCAGACATAGAAATCAACGTGAATTCAGATGGGGATGTCTCTGATGAGGATTATTGTAAAAACGATAGTGAGCTACTTTTCAAGTATTCAGACAATTCCCCAATTTGCGTAGCTTCTGACACTGCTTTCAAGCTAATCAATAAAGGATTGGCATTTGCTTAATGCTAGAATCAAATCTATGAATAATTATATTTTGTATTGTGTATTGGAATGGTAATTCTCGATTAACCCTTTCCACATAACATCTCTCCAGAATAATCCCATTTTATCTGGATCTTTGAAATTAGAGACATTATGTGACATGACAATGAAAATGATGATTGAGATAATGCTGTGTCATATTCATGATGAGTTTGGCTGCACATGGCTCAAATCTTCTCCATCTGAATCACGTATTTTGAATGACTGCAAGGATTTGCTCGTTATTTTTCATAGTTTGAGATGCACAAAAGAAGATCTATGTCCACTGTTTGACAGAAAATAAGTAAATTCACGCTTGTTTTTAATGTCGAAATTTTTGTTCACATACAATATATTAGATTCTAACTTCATCTGAAATAGACTGTGATGGGTAATATGCCTAAAATCCGGAACATTAACTCCAGTTCCAATGGCGTTTGCCATTCTTCCGTCACAGTCACTTAAAATTTAAAAACCCAATGAAGACACAAATCTCATGCCAAAAATTGAAACCTTCGACGCTGTGGGTTTTTGGAAAAATGCTTATGCCCATCAGCGTGGCAAATTGTTGAAAAAAGTCAACGTGCCAGATGATCAAATTATTTCTTTGGTCAACAAACAGTACATGGAAATTCCTGCAGCACTTCGATATGAGATTGAAACTAGCGGCATCACCAAAAAAGAACTTCAGTAAAATTCGAAATTCATTTTAAGTGGAGAAATTAACATTACACATGACTACTGTATCTTATGATGACTTTGCAAAGCTTGACATTAGGGTTGCAAAAATTATTGGGACTGATCCAATTGAGGGCAAATCTAGGATTATTCGAGGTAGGATAGATTTGGGAGATGAAGATCAACGTGATGTAATAATTGGCGGTGCACAGTACTATGAGCCAGAGGATCTTGTGGGAAAAACTGTAGTGGTAATTGCTAATCTTGAACCAAAAAAAATGGCTGGTGTTGAGTCTAATGCGATGTTATTGGCTGCTGATGTTGATGACAAACCTTTTTGGTTGACTGTGAAGGAAGATGTTCCCTTGGGAAGCCCGATAAAATAACTAGTATTTTTTACTGTTCTTTTTTGCTAGCGTCTTTTGAGATGATTTACTTTAATCATAAATCATTAGTTCTTTTTCTTCAAGCATGGCATGTAGATTGTTTACGGATCTATACACACTTGTTTCGTGCTTAGCTCCTGTGCAAACTATCTTTCCAGACGAAAACAATAGAATCACTGTCTTGGGATCAAGCATTCTGTGAATTAGTCCTGGGAATTGCTCCGGTTCGTACATACTTCTGGGAAGGGTTCTTGCCGCTTGTTCCAAATGGATTTTTCCTCCCAGGTTAATTGATGCTACTATGTTTTGAACTGTCACTGTAGCATTTTTTTTCACTTTGATTCCTCCCTTGCGGAGATCTTGCACTACTGTCTTAACTGCCTTTTTTGCCATTGCTTCGGATTTTGATCCAGTACATACCATCTTACCTGATGTGAAAATTAACGTGGATGTTTTTGGAATTTTTAATCTAAAAACCAAACCTGGAAATTGATCTGGATGATATTCCACATCAGGAAATTTTCTAGTAATGTCATCTAAATCCATTTTTTGCATGACATCTGCTGATGCTACGACATTTTCCACACTAATCATCGGTTTTGTTTGTGGCATGTTTGGATTTTTTATTTTTAAACTGTAATTTAAAATGCGTTAATGTACTTTAAGTAAATAAATACCGTGACTTAATCATGGAATACTACGTTGAGTTGTTTCTCTCAGCATTGGATACGGAACATACAAGGATCAACGAATTTTATCATCTGGGATCAAACTATTTTTTTGTGATTAACAGTCATGATGAAGGAATTCTTTGAACTGATCTTGGATTTAGTCTCTGGCAATTAGAATATTGATTTGTTGTTTTAGAATGAAATCATGTCGATTTTAGTTTCTAAAATCTTCATCACACTTCACGCCTGTTTACAATGCCAATATTCTTGCCCACATCCAAATCAAAATGCTTGATTCAATAGACAACTTTGTCTATGACTTGATGTTTACGTCAATGAGAAAGGCGCATGAAAGAAAACAATTACTCTTCGTTGTCAGAACCAATGCCTATGCTTGCCAGAATATGGCCCGTGGTGTCCGCAATCAGGTCAATCGCAACGTCAAGCAGGTCTTCTGTCGTCGGTCTGCTTGTAACCTTGTATCTGTTGAAAGATCATGTCATGGGGTGTGACAGTCTTGAGTGATTCCGCAAAGAAAAACCGTCGCATACCTCTTGTGGTAATTCTGACTCTAATGGCAGTTGCAGTGAGTGTTCCTCTGCTATCCGATACGTCCAAACCTGAAATAGTAAACCATGCTGTTCTTGATGCCTGGTGTGAAAAGGCCTGGAACGACATGATGAACCAAAAAGAAGGCAGATTCACGGATGCACGTCTGATTGGCAACATGATGAGGGGCGCATGCTGAAGATGGCAGAAAATGACGGCAATCTCAATGGCACGCTTGGGAATCTAAAAGCAATCAGGGAAAAAATGAAACTCCAGTTGGAAGAATATTTTCAGGAACTAAATGCCAGTCCTACTCCAAAAAGAAGACAGAAACTGGATTCGAAGGTTGCCATGATGCGAGAAGCACTTGCCGATAATTTCAAGATGGTGGAGAAGGAGAGAAACAAGCATGACTGAAAATAAAGAATGCGATCATCATGTCTTTGTGCATAGCATCATGTGTAGATTCTGTGGAAGGCTTCAATGCGATCGTTGTCTCAAAGAACATTTGGCACATCATATTGAAAATAATGACAAGGAAATACCTCCTGAGGATTTCAAGTAGTGTTGTCGACAGAAAATAAAGAAAGTGACTCGAAATGAATCCGAAACCATATGGCAAAAAATGCCAATGCGGACATCATGAAAGCGAGCACGTGGCAAAAATGAAAAAATTGGATGAGCCGTCTGTTCTTCAGGCAAAAAGCATGTATGGTGTACTTCCCTTAACTGCCTCAAACCTTGAACGTGGTGTTTGCAAAGTATGTCCATGTGTCAAATTCAATACCGGCAAGAAAAATTGGGGTTTTTGAACACAACAAAAGAATCAGAGAATATCACGGTTAAAAGCAAACTTTGTCAGTGTATGTTGCAATGAGAATCAGCTTCAAGATCCAATTTGGAATCTTCGTTGCAGTTGCCGTTGCAGTAATCGCATGGACCTATGTGGACTGTGGAAGCTTGTTGAGGACCGAATGCCATCAGGTAATGCTTCAAAGATGACGATAACGAAACAAAAAGTTTATTCGTGAATCATCTTGACCGCTCAAAATTCCCAGAAAACCAGGCTCATCTAGGCAGTACAGTGAGAACATGAAGTGCCTGCATGATTACTTCATTGAGATGCTGGATTGATTTTCACTGCCTGCACTTGTCACAGACTACCTGAAATCCGTCTTCCTCAAACACCAATGATACGCCAGATGAGTAGCATTTCGAACATATTCCTTTCATGGACTCATGTCAATTCAAAAGCCAATTTGAAATGATCAATCGAATTTTGATTCGATCCGGGTCAACCAAAATTGCATCCGTTTGAATTTCACAATAACCTACTCTTTTAGGCTCGGATTCTCTTATCCTAAGATCTTGATTTGCAACGTCATGTACTGTGATACTAAGGCCTTCTTCAAGGTGATCCGTCATTATCGTCATCCCGGCAAGAACTCAAGGCCATTTGCCAGGGACATCATGTGGTACTGCGAGAATCATGCGATGATAATTTCCGCAGACGATACCGACGTCAGTATACAGGTGCTTTCATGATGAGAAAGATAAACGTCGAGATAAAGGACAAGGAATATCTGGACTTTCTTTCGGTCTGCATCGAGGACGATCTTTCAATGGAGGAGAAGCTCAAGGCCATTATCAGATATCATATTATCACGTACAGGAGCAGTATGAAGATGAGAAATCAAAGGTTATTTTAGGTTGAGCCTGAGAATTTGATTAAAGTACAAAAACACTACTTTAGCTGTAATTAAAGCAATTGTCCTGGGTTTCCATCAGTTTTTTCTTTTAGATTTAATTAATTGATTGACTGTAAAATTGAACGAATGCTTTAATTTGGTTCTGACAAGGATTGATTCTAGTGAATTTTACAAATTTTGACGCTGATCAGCTGTTTTCGATGAATGATGATACTAATCCCATAATGATGTTGGTTTGGATTCTTCCTATCATTCTCTTTGTTTTTTATGGACAACGCATTCAGTTATGGGTCACCTCGTCAGAAATCAAGAAAGGAATAAAAAAACTTGCTAGTTTTAGAGACGAGTCTAGAATCGAACTAATTAACTACGTCAAGAATAATCTGAATCCCAGGGATGATCCCGTAAAAAAAATAGACAAGTTTTTGGATTACTTTACCATCATGCCTGTAGATATGGATCCTAACGGGATTGTTGAAAAAGTACGCCATACAGTTAGGTCTAGAGAAGATTTCACCAGGGAGCATGTCCGGTCTCTGTCTCCTGAGATGAGCGAACTTGAGCTTACAAAAGTCCAAACTTTACTCGAACTGGCATCATCGTTGCAGATGATTCACAAGATAATCAATCACATGTTTCTTACCGCAAAAAAACAAAACAATTATCCACTAATTTTGCCGTTGCAGATGATTCTTCCTTTCATTATGGAGCAGGCAGAATCAATGAGGGATGCTATCCCCGCTTTTAAAGCAGGACAGCCCGTAGGTGATGGAATTGGCCCCATGGTTGTTGGAAAAATGATGTTGAATGTTGAAAAAGAAACGTTGGTCTTTCAAACCACTTGCGCAAAATCTAACTATGAGGATAGAACTTTGTACTTGCTAAAGGCTGAAGGCCCTGGCTCAACAGTAGGAAGGCCTGCTGATGCGTTGGAGCGTATTGTATCTGAAAACAAATTGGATGCGATAATCATGGTTGATGCCGCATTGAAGATGGAGGGTGAAGATTCTGCATCAATTGCCCAGGGATTCGGCGCAGCGATAGGGGGAATAGGTACTGAAAGATTCCAAATTGAGGCAGTTGCATCAAACTCCAACATTCCGATCTTTTCAATTGTTGTCAAGCAGTCTGTGAAGGAGGCAATCACCTTGATGACCAAGGACATTGCTGATACGGCAGATGACGTTCGATTGCAAATTTACGAGATGATTTTGGAAAATACTGTAAAGGGTCAATCTGTTGCAATAATTGGCGTGGGCAATACCGTTGGAGTGCCTCAATGATATTTTCTAAGAAAAAGATCACTGTTGCGTACACCGTAGAACAATGTACAAAATGTAAAATGTTGACAAAAAGAAAATTTACCGAGGGTGACGTTTTATTTGCAGAAATAATGAAATGTGGATCTTGTGACGGGTTGATTCAAATTGAAAAAATCTTTGGCGAATCCTCTGAACTGTGATTGAAAAATTAATCTGTTCTGTATTTAACGTTGCATGATGGGCAAAACCATGATTCTCCTTCTCCTTGTTCCTTGAACATTAAACCACTGCATTTTGGACATGGTGCAATTTCCTCACTCAATACAATTCATCCTATTTTCTGATTACTGGATCCTTGTTGTTACTGTGACGCCATCCTCGTTTGGAATGAATGTGTGTTCTGCTTGTGCAACTCTCTGCTCATTTACTTCGATTAGGACTGGATATGCCTGTACTGCTTTTTTCTTTATCAGAATATTCAAAAGTTCTTTTGCCTGTTTTTCTTCCCATTCCTTTACGATCCACCTTAGTGCAAATGGCAACATGTTGAAGTTTGTCCATATGTAATCAAGTAGCCTGTCTGCCTCTGCATTCTTTGTTTTCTTTCTGGAGTTCAATGCAAAAATATTTTTTATTTGCCCATTCCTTACGAATCCGCCTCCATCACCAGTTGTAACAAATGGCTCACATGCGTAAGCTGAATTCTCTGAAAGAGAAAATCCTCCGATTGACCAAATGTTGGGAATGGACTTTCCAGCATGGATCGTGTATTGATCTAGTGAATGTCCGCTGAGATTTGCAATTGGCTTGAATCCCATTTTTTTAATCGTGGTCTCTATGGTCCGCCCAATGTCGCTAGCCTTTACGCCTGCTTTGATGGTTGACATTGCATTTGCCAACGCGTCTTCGGCAGATTGAACTAGTCCGTCAAACTGGGCATCATAACAAACCGTCACTGCGGTATCTGCGATGTATCCGTCTATCTGTGCACCAAGATCAATTTTGACCAGATCTGTATCTTTGATTGTAATGGGATCGTTTGGTTCAGCTGTGTAATGAGCTGCAATTTCATTGATACTGGCATTAACTGGAAATGCACATTTTGCACCCCTTTTCTTGATCTCTCCTTCTACCTCTTCACATATCTCGTAAACTGATTTGCCAATCCAGTCCTTGTTTCTGACCATTTCTCGAACATCTGATGCAATTTTTCCTGCCTTGATGTATTGCTCAGTTTGCACGATTTTGATTTCCTGACTGCCTTTAAAATGATTATCTGTGAAGCTTAAATTGGGCTATTCTATGGTTCTTCTGGGATCGTGGTCTAGCTTGGTATGATTCTGCGTTTGGGACGCAGAGGTCGCGAATTCAAATTTCGCCGATCCCACCATCATTATCTTATTATCAAATTGGATTACAAAGTAGTTGCTGGGCAATGAAGAAGAGTTAGAGTAATGATTTTGAAATGAGGTAAACTGATTGGATCTGAGCGCCGGCATGTTTTTATGAATTCTTCAAATTCTTTGTAACGTGACTCTGTGGAAATTTGAGAAGCGTGATATTGTTTTAGTTGTGGGACTCTTGCTGTTCATGATCGGTCTTATTCCCTTCACCAGTCCCATTCTGGCAATAATAATAGTCATTGCGATGTATTTTGGAATTAAAATTTACGTAGAAAAAAGAAAACAATCCATCTTAAATGACGTAGGAGGTGGAATCTGTATGGAATGTGGCTCAAAGATTTTTGATGAAAAATGCCCGAATTGCGATTCTCCTAAAGAATAAATCCAAAAAAATCAATCTTCTTTTGAACTATTTTGGGTCAATTACATTTTGATAAGAAATTCTAAGTGTGGTTGGAATTCATATGCGTTTACTGTTTTAACTTTCGATTGAGTTCTGCTTCGATGTACATTTTTGCATTTTCTGTAGACATTATTGTATACTCGTTATCGAAATTTTTGGCTACCTTGTCCACTGCATCCTGCACGATCTTTTCTTTTTGCTCGTCATCTACATCTTGTTCTTTTACGTATAGCAGAGCAGATTCTACGGCTAAAGGTACGAATTCTCCAAGCATCTTTCTTGCTTTCTGAGCAGAGTCTTTCTTACTTTCAGACAGTGTTCTTTCGATCAGCGAATCCAGATTCTCTGTTAGCATGCTACGTGCTGTATTGGCTAGTTCATCTGATTTTAATTCCGTTAGGATCTGGGACTACGTTTTCAAACACTTTTTTTCCTAGCTCTGGAGGCATTTTGCCCCGGGAAAGTTGTTCGTGATATTCTGGATTGTCTGCAAACTGCTTGAAAACGTATCTTCCTTGATTTTCGACAAATGACTTTGCAGAATTGACAAAATATTCTTCAGCATCTGCACTTATCTGCAATCCTTTCTTTCTGGCAAAGCTAATCTCCATTGACACCGCACCTGCAACAACGGGTCCAATCGTGGACAAAAGCTGTTCCAGAATGTCCTGAACAAACATATCCAACGGTTTGGCACAGTACGTCGAATTTCATTCAGAATCAAAACAGCTTATCGTGATTTCTTCATTGGGTTGAGCAAAAGCATTGCTGACAATGTTTACAGTTCCGAATGACATGAGGATAATTGAGATTGCAAGGATTCCGTTGTATATTATGCGCTCGCTCTTCTGCACGATGTATTTCAAGATTATTTCTGCATAAGTTTTTCCTTTGAACTATTTGCCTCAAAGATGCAAAATTTGCTTCATACCGTATCCTTTTCCTCCTTGCTCGTATTCAGAATTTCATTTTAATGCCTATCTCTTCTGCATGGCATTTCTGTATGTTCTACTGCTATTTCGTGTGTTGTCTTCAGATGATTTCTACGTGCTCTCTAAATAGCTAAAAAATGTAATTTGTGTATGAAAATGTCTCACAAAATCCTTGAATTTAGGTCAACTTTAACAACAAGCTCAACTTTTCCTCAATCCCATTCTAAAATGAGTCTATTTGCCAATCAAACTAGGAAACATGATGAATTGTAGAGTGCCTCTGTTATTTTCTATTTTGTTATTGGCTGGGGCTGTGGCTCCTGCATATGCTCAGACATTCGAAAATGTTGTAATCAATGAGGTGGATATCAATCCCCCCGGTGATGATTTTGCATCAATAACTGAATGGATTGAGCTTTACAATCCTACAGATGATGACATTGATATTAGCGGCTGGAAAATTGCTTCTACCACAGTTCTTAAAAAAACAATGACCCTTTCTCCTGGCACCATTATAGAGTCTGGGGAGTTTCTGACCTTCTCTTATCAAAATATTTGGTTTACTGATGTAAATGAATCCGTGGAAATTAGAGATTCCCGTGACACTTTAATTGACAAGACTCCGTCTATTTCGGACTTAGAAAACGATTTTACTTCGTGGCAAAGAATCTACGACGGTTTTGATACTGACAGTTCTGATGATTGGAAATTTGTATCCTCTACCACTGGGCTGTCTAATGGAAAAATAATTGAAACACATGAATCTGAAGAACTCTTTGTCACTATCTCATCTGACAAACAGGTATACCTGTTTGGAGATACTGCAAAAATCTCTGGAAGTGTTTCAGAGGAAGTCTATGCTCTAAAACCTGTTTTTAAACCTGAACAAATCGTTGTTGCAATTACGGGACCTAATTTTGAGAAGACCTTTACCATGTATCCTGACACTTTCCTGAATTTTGAGACAAGTCTTACTTTGCATCAAGTGCTTGGAATTAATCCGGGAATCTATGATGTTGAAGTAACATATGCGGGAGAAACGTCCTCTGCAAAATTCTCCGTAGGCTATGAGGAATTTGTGGAAAAAGTAGAGAAAGAAGAGATTATCGGAATCTCCTCAGATAAATCGCAGTATATTCCCGGAGAGTTTGTTTCCATTTCTGGTTTCTCCTCGGAAATAATTCCATTTGAAGGCATGAAATTTACTATTGTTGATTCTGACGATGAATTGATTGCAAGTGGGACTCTTTTTCCTATTGATGGCGAATTTCTGACAAAGGTTTTCATTACTACCGTTGATCCTTCTTTTGGAACGTATTACTTGTTTGCAGAATATTCTGACAAGTCCGTATCCACTAGTTTTGAGGTTCTTGAAGATCTGAAAGATGATGTTCCAATTTCACTCTGGACTGACAGTGATGCTTATGGAATAGGAGATGTAGTTGAAATCACTGGTAGATTAAACCATGTCTGGATAAGTACTTTAGATTTGGAAATTGTGCAGACAAAACAATCTTCTCTTGGGGTTTCTGATGTGGGTGATGATGCTGGATTCAAAATATTAGATGGAGTTAGAATTGATGGGGATGGTTTTTTCACGTATACTTTTACAATTCCTGACAGCCAAAATCGTTTGGGCGACTACAGAATTACTGTGTCCAAAGACGTTGGGTCTGTATCTACAATTATCCATGCAGTCGATAATCCTGATGATTTTGTAGGTTCCGATGAGCCACTTACTGTGATGTCTGACAGAGACGTTTACGAATTTGGAGACACAGTCACCATAAGTGGATTCATTGCTGATCCTCATACGAATTCAAGTTATGACTCTGGCTCTTCTGTAGCTGTTTCGATTTCTCATGAAGATGGAACTCCTTTAGAAATAACCACGTTGTCGAAAAACAACAACATTGAGTTTGAATATGAGTTTACTGCCATTCCAGAAACATCTGGACGTTATTTGGTACAGCTTGACATTACAAAACTCATCTTTGAGGAAGGAAACTATGTGATCAAATCCCAATACGGTGGTCATGTGGTCACAAAACAATTCACCGTCATTGATTCTCTTAATCTTGCTGACGGTGCTTCTCTATCTCTGGATAAAGAAATTTACGGTCTGGGGGAAACTGTTTTCCTCACTGGAGTAGTTCCACCTACAGGAAATGCTGGTGTTGAGATAATTTTGACAAAACCTGATGGTTCAGTAATTAACTCTGGCACCACAATCGATAACCAGCGTTTCTCTTGGTCTTGGATCACTCCAATATCTGAAAAATACCAAAGTTCAAAGATAGATGATACTGAAAAAAGTGTTATCGCCTCTAATTTTGGAGTGTATAAGATGAAAGTTTCTATGGACAGTGTTAACCAGGAGTTATTCTTCAAAGTCTCCGATGATCCTGAAAATGATTCCTTGACTACTTCTCCTCTATATGTCTCCACAGAAAAATCCCTGTACAAAGCTGGTGAAAAACTAAAGGTAATTGGAAATGTAATTCAACGTGAGCAAGGCAATGAGGGTCTTGTTGTTCCTGAACGCGTAACTATCAAAGTCCTGGACGGTGATTTCCCATACAAACAGATTCATGAATCAACAGTATATCCTAACTTGAGTGGAGAATTTTCCAGCATATTTGAATTACCTGTGACAATATTTGCTGAAGGAACATACACTGTGAAAGCCTCATTCTTCCAAGTTTCTGATTCTGCCACATTTAGCATAGCCAATGACTTCACTTTTGGCCTTGACGAAGATGTGTCTCTGCTGCTGTCAACTGATAAACCAGAATATAATCCAGGTGATGTGGTTGTGGTGACTGGAAAGCCAAACAAGCTGATATACCTTGAAAAATTCGATGTGAGCGTTACTAAAAAATCAGATTCAGAAATCACATGCGGATCTTTTATTTGCGGAACAGATGCAGGTCCTGTAACATCAATTAGACCAAGTCCTTCGGGCTCATTTACACACCAATTCACAATTCCTGATTCAGTATCCTCAATAGGGATGTATGATGTAATTGTTGATGCCGATTTTGAGAAAAAATCTATTTCATTTAACGTGATTGAAAAGCAAGACTCAGTACTGCCCGAGACCGTGATTGAAAAGCAAGATTCTGCAATGTCTGCTACTGTGATTGAAAAAGAAACCAGAATTGTAGAAAAAATGATTTCAATATCCACTGAAGAAAAAATCACCGCCGATGGAAATATTGCTCCTCGTGTTGTCACTGGCTCCTTGATCACTCCTTCAAGAGGCGATGAAGGAAATGTCAATCTCCGAATAACCTCTGCCTCTGGCATGTGCATCATTGGCACTGATGATGAATGTTCCGTACAGCACTCCACTAGACAACCTGGTAAAATCTATGAGGTTGTGAATGTTGATGGAATCAATATGAATGTTAGATACAGTGGACCTGACGTACGCCTTGAGAAATTCAGTATTTCCCCTGAATCATCCCTCGTATTTTTGCCTGATGTTGATTGGACTATTGAAGTGATCAAAGATGATCAGGTGTCTAGATTCTATTACTCTGTGACATACAAGAACATGGAGTAAATTCAAAATACGATGATTGGTATTTCTGATTGAAATGAAAGTCCAAGTTTTGATGTTCTATCAGGATGATCCTAAGAAATGCACTGCTGCAAAAATGGTGAAATTTGGACTTGCTCAAAGTATCAAGAAAATAGGTTCCAAGGGAATGGTATTGGATCCATTCTCTGAAAAAACTTTGCTTCCAAAAGACAAATCGATAATTAATACAGTGATCGGCATTGATTGCTCTTGGAATCTAGCCGACAAAGCTTTTTCTAAAAAATTTAATGGAATTAAAAGAAAGCTTCCTCCTCTTCTTGCTGGTAACCCTGTAAACTATTCAAAACTAAACAAGTTGACAACCGTGGAAGCCATTTCTGCATCGTTATTTATTCTGGGATTTAAAGATCAGTCCATGGGACTGCTAAACAAATTCAAGTGGGGGCATACTTTCTATGATCTAAATCAAAACCTTCTAAACGAATACTCGAATCTTGAAAATGAATCTCAAATAGAACTTGTCTTGAAAGATTACGGTTTACTCTAGTTCCTGTTTTTTACATATGCTGAAATGCCTACAATTATTATTGCTGGAATGATCCAAATCCAATAATCCTGCTTGCTTTCGGAAAATTCCACATTTTCATAAGTTGCTGTAGGTAACATGGTATGGGTATCTGTGACGAAAAAGTTTGATTCATAAAAGTCTGGTTTAGATACCGAATTTGAAATTGCAAATACTTTGATATTGTTTAAACCTACTTTCAAAACATCTCCTTTAATATCCAAAGAAACAATATCTGATTCCAAATCAATGTCGTTTGACGATATTGTATTCCCTCCACTGTCTGTCAAAAAATATCTGATGGAATCTGAATTTTTTGTATCTATTGTGATGATGAAATCTTCTCCTTGCTGTACTGTGTTCTTTATGTCAATTTTATTAATCAATGGCAATTCTGCCTTCTCATATTCCCTCCACTGTCCTTTTTGAAATGGATATGTGTCATCTTCAAACGCATTTACCTTTATAGTTCTTGATTCTGGAGAATATGATTCTAAATAATATGGCCCATTGCTAATTACTGCATGGTTGTATGTTTCAATCCACTTGATTGATGAGTCATATCGGCCTTGAAAATACTCTGAGCTTCCCCTTTCTCCTTTCAACGCTTTTGGTATGTGATGTGTTTCTTTAAATTCTTGTAAGTTTTCTTTGATGATGCTTGCATCGTTTGGAATGATTAATGATATCCAGTTCACATTTTTGCTAGTTGCCCCTGACCTTGAAAATGACGCTTTTCCGTCAATGACTGCTTTTTCCATCGCTGCTGTGATCTCCCATGGCATAGTATTCCATAATACTGCCCAATCGGCTATCTCTTTTTCATCAAAATGCCAATAATCCACATAAACCTCCACCGTATCTTCGTCTATCGGATTTATCCCCTTGATGGTTTGTATGCTTTGAGCTGCTCTTGGGGTGAATTCTGTGTCAAAAGTCTTATCGTTTTGATCAACTTGTGTTCCCCATTCTGTTGTAAAATACAATGAATACAAAATGTCGTCCATGTTCATCTTTTCCCCGTTATGCCAATTGCCAAACTGTAAATCAAATGTCACTTTGCTAGTTGCATGTGAGTCGTGCTCTATATTTTCCCATTTCTGCAATGTGGCATTCCATATCTTTGCTTCACTAGGGATTTCAATCTCTCCTTCAGGTCCTGATGTCTCCACTGTCCAATTTGCCCTTATTGGAAATGTCTCTCCAGTAAACGGATGTTTGAATGTTGCAGGATCGGAGATGATTCCCCAGATGTGCCTACTGTAGCTGTCTGTTAATCCCATTACTGGATTCCATGCACCTTGATAGATCTGTTTAACACCGATTACAAGCTCGTTATGATCACTTTTGGCATTGATTGGTGTAAATCTACTTGGAACTCCTGCCCCGAAATCGTTAACCACTCCTGAAACTCTTTCGTTGACCACATACTGATCAATCTTGCTAGCTAGAAAAATTCTAATCGACTCGCTGACTCCTTGTGTGACTGCTTCTTGAATCAATCCTGCTCTTTGCTCTTCGCTGGTAAAATTACCCGTGTATATTTTCTGGGTTAGCTTGTCTAATTCTCTGTTTTCATAATTCCAATATGTTGGATCATTGAATCCTGGCATGTTTGAAAACCATGGCGAATACATTTGGCCCAATCCCACTGAATCATATTTTACAAATGCTGAGCGTCCCCATCCTTCTGTATACAAGCTCCATTCCATATCCGATGGGTCTGACCCATAAACTACCACGAATGCTTTATTCAGATCTCCGAAATCTTTTCTAACTGTAAATCCTATTTCTTCTAACTCTGTAGATAATATTTCTCCTATTGACTTTCTAACCGGATCATCGCTTCTTATGAAGATGACTATTTCTATTGGATTGCCTCCTATGTGCCATTTGCCTTCTTTTTTGATTGCTCCCTGTTCGATAAGAGCTTTGGATATTATCTCGTTGGCCAGTACGGGATTATATTTAAAATTAAATGTCTCAATCTGTTCAATTACTGTAAGATATTCTGGGTCAGACGGACCATAATACGAGATAATGGGGGAACCAAATCCTCCCATCAATTCATTTACGATTAGTTTCCTGTCTACTAGATAATTCATTGCAAATCTAACATCTTTGTTTGAAAATGGATTGTATTGCTCTGATTTTGCAGGATTGATCAGAATGCTATATGAACCTCCTGTGGAATCAAACACCTGCAATCCTTTTTTATCTGTGTTGCCCTCTAATCTGTCTGGTGAAATCGTATAGTAATACGTGTCAATATTTCCATTTCGCACCTCTTCTAACGCTGTATTCTCATCAAGATACTGAATGAATTTGACCGAATCAAAAAAGGTGCTTTTTTCTGCAAACGATTCATTTTGCATTACTATTATGATTGACAGAGCTAGTATGATAACTAGCATTGTTTTCATAATTCTATTTCGAACGGGATATAATAAAATCTATATCACAATACCCTGATGCTATTATCTCCTAAAACCTATATTTCTTCCATGATTCACAAATTCCAACTGAAAATGAATCCTAAGATGTTGGCTGGTTTACAAGGGATTATTCCAGGTGGTGTTTCTGTTGAGGATTTTTCTGCTGTCACACAACTTGATTTCGCTACTTCAAAAACAATTCTGAATGAATTCATTTATGATGGAATAGGAACAACTGAAAACAATTCATATTTTTTTGAGGATGGTGACAAACTAAAAGTCGCTGTCAAGTTACTTGAAAAAGGTTATCCTATAGACGATATTTCAATTGCGTTGAATTGGAGAGATTTTGAAGGATTGACTGCTGAAATCCTATCCTCAAAAAACTTTGCAGTGATCAAAAATCTAATGCTCACGAAACCTCGTATGGAGATAGATGTGGTGGGAATAAGACTTGGGATAGCAATTTTAATTGATTGTAAGCATTGGAAACAATACAGTTCTTCATCGTTAACTGCTGCTGTGAAAAAACAGGTTGAAAGGACAAAAAAATATGTGGAGAAAACCCCCGGGGCTATGGCCATTCCTGTGATTGTGACGTTGTATAAGGACAAAATTGATTTTATTGGAAATGTACCTATTGTTCCTATATTCCAGTTTTCTTCATTCATTGACGAATTTTATGGTAACATCGATCAAATGAAAACTATAGAAAAAGACTAGTTGCAAAAAATATCACTCCTCCAATCACAAATCCCTTGGTAATTTTCAACGAATTATCCAGTGCTTTCGAATAATCCTGGTATATGCTCTGACCCATCACTTTCACCTTGGTCTCGTTTTCTAGGATCTCAAATTTTGTCGGCTTGACTTGTGCCTCTGCATTTCTTGCAATCTCGAAGAACCATTTGGAAAGCTTGTCTGCGCCTGTAATCAATCCAAGCTGATAGTACCCGTTTCTGTTTCTTGCTTTAACTGGCGCATAATGCGTGTCTGATGTGCAAATTTCGATTAGATGATAGTCTCTTTTTGCAAACGTATCTACGATCTTTTCTCTTACTCCGTTTTCCATGTTGTTTGCATCGGCCCATCCCAGGAAGTATTTTTTTTCATTGATTTTTAGACAAAGAATTCCTAGACCGCCCATTCCGAGATCCTCTGTCCATACGTCCATGTCTTCTGTATTGGCGTAGCCAAATTCTATCTGAAAACTATCTCTTGTAATCAGGGAATCCAAACATGATTTTGCAGCTTTAAGCATATCTTGCCCATCCTCTTTGGATATTTCTTCTCCCATGGCATTGTGACAATCTACGATCATCGTTTTTCCATAATTACGATTTTTTGCATACTGAGTAATCTCTGTTCTCATGTAGCTGGGAATGTCTTCCATTCCGTGTGGAGAAAGTGACAAAAATAACAACGGATTATTTCCAAAAAGTAATCCCGTAACTCTTGATTTGTTTATTTGAACTGTGACTGGCTCTGTACACCGCATTCCTTCTTCTTTGACTTTGCTGCTGTCTAGGTTTTTCAGATATTTGTCGACTTCTTTTCGTGATGGGAGGTTTAAAGCGTGATCAGATATGCTGTGTAGTACCATCGCTGATGATGATGAGTTTTTATAAATCAGATACGGTATGTTGCTACCTCCTACGGGATGATACGGTCCTGGATGTATGCCTGGTAAAATCATTTTGAATTCTTTTTTGTTGTCATGTGGTGAGAATTTTATCTGTGAGGTGGATACTTTTGTTTCACTTGAATGCTGCTCCATGAGTTTTTCCGCATCCTCGAAATCATTACCTTGCGACGCCAGGTATGCTTGAATAGTTCTGTGGGTACTCTCCATCTCGGGTCTGCCTGCTCTGTCTGTTAGAACTGACCAGACACTTGCAATGATCAAAAAAGATATTCCATATCCTAATCCTACCGGTTCACTGAGAATTGAAAACCACATGTCTTGTGGAATTAATACAAAAAACATTGCAAGAGGCTGAATGAAGCATATTGCCCATGCTTTTTTGAGGCTTGCGCCGAGAGTTGTCGTGTAAATTCCTATTCTGAAACTCGCAAAAAGAAGCAAACCAAATGTCACGAAGAACAAATCTAATTCTTTTGACAAAACAACGCTGGAAAGAATCCCCATTAGCAATGTAACGGTCCACAGCATGTTTCCAAATAGGGATGAGTGAAATGACTTGGAGAATTCTTTTTTCTTTGAAAATCTTGAATCAAGCAGCTGTGTCAGAAACAATACCGACAGAACCAGTGGGAGTCTGTACCAATTTTCCACAAAACCCAAATCGGATAGGTAGCCAAAATATATTGAAAGAACCGTCACCGAAGATACCAGTAGCGATACAACTAAGGAAAAATAATGTGATGATGGATTAACTAGGGTGAGCGAAAATCTATTGTGTATTTTTGAAACATCGTCTGGATCTTTTTCCATTATTCCTTCACGGAGCTAGAAATACGTCAATTACCCATGAAACTACAATTAAGCTAATTGGGATTGTCACTACAATTTTTGGATCTATTCTGAATCCTTTTGTTTCGTCTTCAAAGAATCTCATCAGACCTCCACTTGATGCTGGAAGCGGTGCTGATTTTTTATCTGCCATTACAGTACGTCGTCGCAAATTTTAACATAAAAACTTTATTGTTTGTCTTTGATTTTCTCTATCGTTTCAAGTAATGAGTTGATTGTTTTTAGGATATTCTGCTGATTCTCTAGATCTTTTTCGCTTTCTAGATCTTTTGTCAGACTTTCTATTTTTTTTTGCAGGGTTTGTTTTATTGGTGATGTGGTGAAATCCTCTGATACTTTCTCTATGATTTCTTTTTTTTCAGGTTCTTTTCCACAGCTAATACACAAAGCGTGTCCTTCTTTCATCACTCTGACTCCTTTACAGTATGGGCACGGCTCACTGAGTAGGGTTGCACCATTTAACAGCATTTTCGCAGCTTTTTTTGTAAGTTCATTTTCCATGTTTTTCCTTAACTATATGTCTAAAAAATCCAATTATTTTTGATTTTTTATTTATTTCAAAGAAGGCTTAATAGTATGAATAATTGAATTTAGTTCGAACGTATGGCAGTAATTTGTAATACTTGTGGACTACCAGAAGATCTGTGTGCTTGTGGCGAACTTGCCAAAGACAGCACGAAAATCATTATTCGATTAGAGACTAGACGATTTAAGAAAAAAGGTACCATGATTGAGGGGCTAGATCCTAAGCTGAATAATTTGGAAACTGTTGCAAAAGAACTGAAAAACAAGTATGCGTGCGGCGGAACTGCAAAGGAAGGTTACATCTTTTTGCAGGGTGATCATCGAGATACAATCAAAGACACTTTGATCAATTTGGGCTTTGCTGCAGACACTATAGAGCTTCATTAGACCAAATTGGAAAGTTCAAACAAAATACTGCAACTACTTGGAATTCCGTTTACTGCATTACTCTCTGTGCTATTTGGCCTGTTTCTCATTTCTTTTCCGATGGGTCTATACGTTATTTTTGAAACTGATGTTGGAAGAGACATCAACTATGAATTTCCTCTGACTCACTTGGATATTTTTTATGGTACTGGATTCTTTGAATCCTCTGCGGATGTTAGCATCGGTGATGTTTTTGTCATTCTGTGGATGTTGTATCTAGTTCTTTTTGTTGTAGCCGCGCTGGGTCCAAAATTTGGATTTCTGAAAACACTTTCCTCCATGATATCTTTTGGAAAGTACTACTCTAAACAAAACTACATGATCGGAGTGACAAAATGGTTTTCAATTCTAATTCTGGTTTCAGCAATAATCAATTTTGTACAGGAGGGATTTGGTGTCGAAATCATTCCGCCTGAAACCGAAAATGACCTGATTCAGTTTTTCTATGTCAGCCTTGCTCCTATATTGGAAGAGTTTGTTTTCCGCATTATCTTAATCGGCATTCCTTTGTTTGTTTTGTATTCAAATAAATCATCTGCAAAATATTTCTTCAGATGTCTGTGGACTCCTTCACTCTTGGAGTTGTATTCGATAAAAAAAGCAATAGTTGTTATAGTTTTTGTAGGAATAACATTTGGTTTCTCACATATTGCCTTTGAGGATTCTTGGAGTGGGGGAAAATTTGCTCAGGCTACAGCTGGCGGGATTATTTTGGGATGGGTCTATCTTAGATACGGGTTCATTGCCTCACTTTTGATACATTGGGCAACCAATTACTTTGTATTTTCATTTGTTGGATTTCTCTCTCAGATCAATTCTATTTCTGTTCATGAGGCATTTTCACATCCGCTGATGTCCTCTTTGGAACTTCTATTTCTGTTTGCAGGGTTTTTTTCAATCTGTGTACTGATCGTTCAGAGATTTTATCAGCACAATGAACAGTGTTAGAGGTTCAGAGCTACTTTCAAACCTTTGTATCTGTTCCTGATTGTCACTTCTGTTACTCCAGCGGCTTCTGCAACATCTCTTTGTGTTTTATTCTCTCCATTTGTTACACATGCAACATACAATGCAGCAGCAGCTAATCCCATGGGATCTTTTCCTGCAGAAATTTTTTTCTCTTCAGCAGTCTGCAAAATCTTCGTAGCTTTTCTCTTCGTTTTTTCAGACAGCCCCGCTTTGCTTGCAATTCTTGAAATACATTTCACAGGATTCACCACCGGCATCTTCAAATTCAGTTCTCTCAGCAGCAGTCTGTAACATCTTGCGATATCCTTTCGTTTAATGTTGCTTGCTTGCCCAATGTCCTTTAGTGTTCTTGGGGTTTCCGTGTCACGACAAGCCGCGTATAATGCTGATGCAATTAATGCTGAGATGGAACGCCCTCTGACCAATCCTTTCTCAAGAGCCTTTCTGTAGATGTATGCTGCCTTTTCAATGACCGAGTCCCCAACTGCAAGTTTGTCTTTTAACCTGTCCAACTCGCTAAACGCTTGTCGAAAATTTCTATCTACTGGTTCGTGAACCTGGCTCCTGCTATCCCACGTCCTGAGTCTTTCGATGGTGCTTTTCATTGCAGCTGTTAGTGGCTTTCCGGTCGCGTCTCTGTTTTGCGGATTGATAATGGTTGACAATCCCATGTCGTGCATTGCAAGTGATGTTGGAACTCCTGCCCTGCTTTTGTTCTCGCCCTCGTTAGAAAATGATCTCCACTCTGGACCTGATTCTTCAGTCTTGTCGGTGATTACAAATCCGCACTTTCCACAAAAATTTTCACCTGTATTGGCATCCGTGACTAGTGAACCTTTTCCGCATCTTGGGCATTTATCTTTGGAGTTATCTGTTTTAACCATTTTATTTTTCAAAGCCTTTTGTGATAATATTTAAATTTTTTACATCATTATATATAAGTATGTTGATGATTCCGTACAAAATTGAGTTTTCTACTTTTTGATGTCTTCTAATTTGATCCGATGATGTTTCTGATCTTGTCTTTTATCTCTGGTTTTTCATTTTGTTCTAAGACGAATTTTAGATCATCTGTATTGTCAATGTCTAGCATGATCCTTTTCACAAAAACCATTGCAACATTTAATGTATTTTCTTTGGCCGTACTCATGTGTATTTTGTAACTGTCTTCATCATAATGCGTTTTCATCAAGTCTACTGGCATTCTTGCCAGCGCATTAGTCCCGTCAAATCTTCTTGACGGTACAATTATCGCAAAATTTGGATGCATTTTGTAGTTTAACATGAAATCAATATCCTGTGTTTTGATGAATGGTATGTCTTGAGGGAACACTATGGATGCGTGGAAATTATTTTCCAAAAGATACTTGTCCGCAAGTGCAATTGCACTGTTGACGCTTTCTTCCTTTTCGTCTTTGATTATGGTTGCGTTAAATCTTGCACCTATCTCCATCGCCTTTTCCTCTTTTGTAACGATGATTGTTTCTTCAATCTGTGGTGATATGGAAATTGTATGAAGAATTTCTTCAAGCATCACTATGCACAAATCTTCTACCTGTTGTGGAGATAAGTCCAAACGTGTTTTTGCTTTAGTGAATGTCTTAACCGGGATGATTGCAGCTATTTTCAAATTATACGTGCACTTGCTTTAAAATGAAATTTGCCAACGCTTCCTCAGCTATTTTGTTTTTCATGGTGATTTTCGTTTCAAAAACCTTCATGTCCAAACTCTGGATTTTTTTGACCAGTGATTTGTCTTTGGTGTCTACGATGATATTGGAACAAACATCTGAATACATTTTTGCCAACCCGTAGGCGTTTGATTCGATTCCTGCAGCCTGCATGTATTTTGCAGCAGGTCCGCTAATCGCATCATCTCCAATAAGAGGGCTGATTGCCACTACTTTCTTTTTCATCTTGGATAGTTCTTTTCTGATTCCTTTGATCTGTAGCATTGGGCCAATTGATGTCAGCGGATTTCCAGGTGCAAGAATCACCATCTCTGAATCATGTATGGTGTTGATTGCTTCCGGATTCGGACGTGCCTTATCTGCACCAATGTATTGAATTCCCTCCACTGGATCCTTTCCTCTGTGTTTCACCCAGTACTCCTGCAAATGTAATTCTCCTTTATCCGTAGTTATCCTAGTTTCGATGCTGTTGTCAGTAACCGGTATGATGTTTGCAGTAACCGCAAATTTTTCACACATCCATTTTGTAATGTCGCTTAGGTTCTTTCCGTTTTTTAGCATATTGGTTCTGATCAAATGTGTGGCTGCATCCCTGTCTCCAACTCTAAACCAAGTTTCTTCTCCAAACACTTCCATTTGACGCAAAAAGTTGAAAGTGTCTTTTTTCATGCCCCATCCTCTTTCCTGATCAAGCAAGTCCGCTAATCCGTAAATTATCGTATCAATATCTGGACATACATATAGTCCGTAAAGCCAATAGTTGTCTCCTACATTGCTAATTACATTGACCTTGGATTCTTGGGCAACAAGGCCTCGAACTAATTTGACCGAACCTGTTCCTCCTGCTAAAACTGTAATCATATCATACTCCTTTAGAACCTGAATTGTTATTTTGTATACTACATATTACTTTTTCAAAAACTAGCGATCTCAATAATTAGGATAAGTTTATTAGCTTAATTTTATGAGTTCCAAATGTGTCTAGGACTGTAATTATGACAGTTATGCTTGCGACGCTTATCGTTGCTAGTACGAGTGCACCTGCTTGGGGTGCACAGATGGATGCACGAATCAATCCTAATGCTGATACTTCTCCTTTTGAAATGAAGTATCTGAAAACGATATTTATTGAATATCCAAATGGCGGTGACTTGTTCAAAGAATTACAAGGAAAAGAATGGACCATTTCAGGTTCTGCTGATCTTTCGAATCCTGGTGTACAAGATTTGATGGATAGAATTAATCAAAAAATATCTACTGAAGCAATTTCAACAAAAATTACTGATCTAAATGTAAATTATGAATTTCAACTAAAAGCAAGAAATACCAATACTTCTATTGACTATCAGGTTGTTTTGGTTGGAACTTTATCTGATTATGTTGTTACCAAAGATTCTTTGAAAACCTTGGTTGATTTGGGTTGGAGGGGGATGTCTGCAAATGGTGAAGTAATGATTGACGACGTTGAAATCAATATACCGCTTAGCATTATTCGAGATCAAGAACCTGCGGCTTATGCTTTCTTAGAGGGTACCGAAGCTGACGATGTTCTTAGTAGACCTCTAATTGATGCAAATTTCATTTTAGAGCAACCATTGACCAACTGGCACTTTTTGTTTGATCCAACTGGAATCAATGCAGATGCCAGTACATTTGGTTTGGATGAATCTATCCAGGGATTTGTCATATCCAGTTGGACTATGGGTGAAAGCAGTATACGAGAGGGAAGACAGGTAGAGCGTGTTTATGAGGCTGAAGTGGTAGCAGATCAGACTTATTCTGTAAGAAGTGTGCAATCAACTGACACTGCTAACTTATCTGCTATTGGATTTGGCGCTTTGGATGTTTTGGATGGTGTTGAAATTATTGGTGTCACTCCAACTCCTCCAGAGGGTTATGCCACAACATCAACGGGTGGTTTCCCTATAATGATTGTCTATGGAATGGCTGGAATGGCTGCCATTGCCGGAATTGCATTTTTCTTTGTAAGTAGCAGATCTATTAAAAATGAAAAGAAGGGACAACAAGGTATTTCTCCTGATAGACTGATAGGCTATCAGACTAGTGCTTCATCTGGTGGCTATCAAACCAACAGAGGTGAGGCTCAATTAAAAGATGATACTAGTTATCAGCAAACACGTAGTGTCTATGATGATGCACAAACACTTCCTGCAGAAACTCAACCACAAAGTCCTCCATCAACACAAACTCAGCCAGAACCAACACCACCATCTGATGGTTTGACAAAGATGATCAATGTGAACATCAGTGTAGAAAACATAGATGTGAATGAAGGTGAAGGATGGACAAATGAAATTGTGAACATATATGCAGATATGGTGGTGTCAGACATTCATGTAACCAACAATTCCATTTCGTTTAAGGCCGGATTTTCTGGAATGGATGATACGACCCCTGATGACATAAAATTGAAAATTGATGAATACCTGACAATGACTGAGGTCTTTATTGTTCAAAGTATTTCGTGTAACTAAAATATTTTTTAATTTAACAAATGTGACGAATAATTTTAATTTGTTAAAAATTTCCTCTCTGCAAACTATTAGTGCTGCAGTTGAAGATTCATGTGTACATTCTACATGTGCATGACTGACTTCAGAATGTGATTGTATGATGCCAAGACTTTAGTCTATATCATAGTCCCTGTCGATGTAGTGTGACGTATACGAGGATCTCCTTATTCTATGTATCATGATCCACTTCTAAAATTTTAGTATGTGTGCTGGGAGTAACCCTCCTTCTGTTTTCACGATATTTCGCTTTGCAGCCTACCTGAACCTGGTGCAGGATCTTAGAGTTCTGTTTGGCTTTGCTCCATGTGGGTCGTCTTTTTCATTCCTTTTATGGAAACCTCAGGTTTTGCCATCATTGTACACTCCATATTGGATTATTTTCTGCTCCGTTGCCAGCCATCTCTGACTATCTATCTCCAGATCACATTTCCTGCATGGAGGGAGGAGTTTCCTCTGCCGTAGCAGCGTGTCGTTCTCCAGCTCACATGGTTATCTGTCCTGTCATTTGATTTGAGTATTACTTTTCAGGTTTCGTACCTATTATGAACAAAGTTCCCATTTCTCTCTTCCATTTCTTAGTATTCGTGGTGTCTTTGACTTGCTTTGTTTTTACGTAAAATCCCGCCTTGTGAAAAAATCCTTTCCATTCCTTCTTCGAATGAAGATGCATTTGTATTTTCATGATGTCTCTCCATCTTGTGGTTGCTTTGTTATCTGAGTAAAAATCAGTTCCACAAAAAAATTGCCCTCCTGGTTTTAGCAGTTTGTATATCCTATTTAGTGCAACTTCTATAGAGTCTGCATAATATAGGGATTCCATGGAAAAGATATAGTCAAACTTTCCTTTGTAGTCCATTGACTCTATGTCCGTATGAAAAAATTCCTCTTTCTGACTTTCTATCTTCTTCTGTGACTGCATGATCATTTTTTTGCTTTTGTCAATGCCTATGGATTTTTTACAACTTTCTTCCTTTGCAATTTTTCTTATAACCCAACCGTTTCCGCATCCCACATCCAGGAAAGTAAATGGATTGTCAAATGATACTGTTTTTAAAAATTTTAAAACGTTCTTACCGTGCTCTGTTTCCATTGATTCTGCTTTGCCGTTTTGGGCCCACTCATCAAAAGTTTTTCTAACCCCGTCCATGTTTTCTTGTTTTTCTTGTTTACATTATAATCTTCTTTTGATTGATCAAGATGCAAATTAATTTCACATATTTTTAATTTTTAATTAGTTTAAATTCTGCAAGTCTGCAACCGTCAGAAAGTACTTTGATCAAGATCTACTTATTTTTGATATCATAGCTGCCCAAATCTTAAGTAGCATGGGCATCGATTTGGATCCTTATGGTGCGAATTCCTATCGTTTTGGGCATTTTTGTAATTCTATTGATGCCCGTGTATGCGTCAGCACAGACTCCTGACAGGATTACCGTGCTAGAAAACTTTGGCCATCATGATAGAGGCGAGCCGATATTCGTTTATGGACAGATTGCAAGCATGTTGGATGATTCCTTTTTGATAATGCAAATTTTTAATCCTCAGGGTGATTTGTGTCAAATCCAGCAGCTTATGCCCTTGCCTGATGGCGCTTTCATCACTGATGCGATTCCTCTAAACGGCAGAATTTGCGGCATTCCTGGTGAATATGAGATAAAGTTGTTCTATGGAGATTATTCAAAATCCACTGCATTTACCGTCTCTTCTGATTCTTTTTCTGAACCCAGTAACAAGCAAGCAATTGTCTTGGCCAAAGATTTGGTGTCTGATCATGCTTCTTTTATTGCAAATATACATGACATCCTCTCCCCCGCCCCGATTCTAATGCCCGAGAGTGTGTCTGAACTGGAGTCTGTCTATGTGAATATGTTGGGGGAATATTTTGCCGACGATTTGATATTTGAAATCAATCCTTTGATAAGGCCTGCTGTGTCCTCATCGTTGGATTCCGTGCAGCATCTTCAAAATGAGGATGAAATCTCTTTGGAAATTGCAAAGTCCATAGATAAAATTATTTTTGCATCTGTATTTTATTACGAAATTGGCGATAAGGCAAAAGCCATTGATTTGCTAACTGACGCGTTTGTAGACGTACGAAATGTAAATCCTGATAAGGCGTCTGTGACAAGAACTCCAACCTTTGATGAGTTAGAGGAGACGCTGCTAAACTTGATGAAGAAATCTGATACAGTGATGAGCAAATCAATAAAGCACGAAGTTGGGTTTATCTTTGCTCGGGGAACTGCACCAATCCATACTGATGACATTACCGAATTAATTGACATTCTTTCAAAATCCCGATATCTTGATGTGGTATCAAGAAAACAAAGTGATCTTTACAAGATGGTTCAAAATGACTGGTCTTCATTAAAATCATCATTGGTCGGTAAAGAATCCATTGCAGATCTGATTTCTTCATCTGCCCAAGTCGCAGAACTGCATCATGCAGCCATACTTTTACGAGAATTGGACACAGTGGATCGATTCATTTCATCTGATATGGAAGAGAACGGGGATCTTGCCAATCTGATCATGCCTAACTGGCTCTCACTTGAGCGTGATCTGCAACTGGCAACCAGCGTTGACGACATCTTGGAATCCGAATCTGAGATAAATCAAATGGTTCAGATTATAGACATATCATCCAGAATTAGCAAAAGCGTTGAAATCTCACAGGCAAGTGGAGTCAATTCTGCTCTGACGGATGATTGGAAGTTGCTTTTAGAACGAGTAGACAATGCTGATTCCATTGACGACATCTTGGAAATCGTGTCAGAATTTGATAAATCAATGAACGAACTTAGAGAGAAACGTAACCCGTTGATGGTTTTGGAATTCCAATACGAGAGTATGAAAGAAAAGGCAGAGCTCCAGTCAGACTATGAAAATTTATTTTTAATTGACAATGCGTTGAAAATATTAGATACTGCCCGACAAATGGAATCTGGAAATCCCTCCATAATGAGAATTGACAGAATTGAAGTTTTACTCACATGGGTCAGTGAAATATCCCCTGGAATTAAGGCCGATTTGGATTCTTACAACAAAGATGTGTACAAGATTCGTGCAAGTGATATCTTGCAACGTGCCAAATCACTTGAAAACTTGGTTGATCTTAGTCTCACAAAGAACAGATTCTTGCCAAACTATGTAGAATTTACCGAGACTTTCAACGAAAAAATTGACAACGTAAGGGACCTTGTAATTAAAAATGATCTTGCCGAGGCTGATATCCTAGTTCGTGATTTGTTTGATGAATGGACTGTCATCTCGCAAGCATACGCTGATGATCCAAACGGTTCTGAAAATGGCTATACCTTGGATGAGCTTAAACGTATTGAGTTTAGAAAGAAACTGGATAGCTTTTCAAACATGGTATCCACTTTCTATACTGCGGGATTTTCTGAACACGTTGATGAATACAACAAAAAGATGAATGATGCACATGATTTGATACAGATTGCAAACTTTGTAGATGCAGAATCAAAGATTCTGGAAATCAGCACCTATCTCAGTGAACATCTGACACTGCATAATTCTGGAATAGTGTATGACATTTCCTTTGATTCCACAAAAAACACTTGGATAATTAACGGTGCAGTTGAGAAATCTGTTTCTGACCGAAGAGAAAATCTGTATGTCACTGTGTATGGGATGGATGGAACTTCTCATAGTGGTCTTGAATTCACTGATACCCGACAAGGCAATTTCTTTACTCAATGGATTGCCCCTACTGATCCTGGGCTTTATGTCGTGATGCTTCAATACAAGGATTCAAAGGCTTCGCAGATTGTCAACGTTGAGCATGAGTTTGCATACAAATACAGTGAATCTGATCTGGACATGGTTGAGCTTGCACGCGAATTTGAAGAACTAAAATCGTTTGCCCAGAAATTTGGCGGTGACGTCTTTACTGAAAATCCGGGATTTGCATCTGTGATAAATGAGATAACGTTTGCCTTTGCTGATAAAGATGCGAAACAGGTGGATGAAAACCTTGACGAATTGAAGATCCTTGTGGAGAGGTATCTTCCGGTAAGATCAAAGGTTGCAGTCATCGAGGCCGTATATGATGTTGATAAGCTGATAGTGTCCGGGGCTGTTCAAAAGACACTTGCATTCAGAGAGGATCTATTTGTAAATGTGTTTGATCAAAAGGGTAATGTTGTCGAGGAAATTGCCCTCAAGGATAGTTCTTCTGGATTGTTCACTGAAGTAATCTCTCGTTCATTTGATTCTGGAGTGTATGTGGCCCAATTGCAGTATCATGATGTGATTGTGACTGATTTCTTTAGTGTGCGGTAGTCATTTTTTACCTTTTATCAAATTGAAAAGCTGTCTGACTGCTAGCTTTGGATGATGTGTTGCCAGTTTTATCATGTTGGATAATCCGAAATCTGCCTTTATGAAATCAATAAACTCTTCTGGCTTTAGCTCATTAATTATGTCCAGCTCGATGTCCCATTCCTCATCGCTTAGACCTATCCATCTGTCCTGAACTTTGCCTGCTGAATTGATTTTTGACTCGATATCTTTTTTCCAGTTCTTTTCGTACTCTTCAAGAGCACTCATGGATGTGTTGTCTGATTTTATGGCATCCGCGGATACCTTTCCTGCAACTCTGCCGAACTTGATTGCATATCTGATCCCTTCCAAGACCAGTGGGTTTGCTTGCCCTGCTGAGTCGCCGACAAGTATCAAATTATTGAAAACTGTTTTTCTTGATAGCCCGTCATTGGGAATTAATCCGTAGTGGAATTCAATGGGTGTTATTTTTCCTAGCTCTTTGATTGGCCCCATCTTGGTTTCCATTATTTCCTTTAATCTTTGGGTAGGATCTACGTTTGATTCTGGTTTTCCTACGCCAACGCCGATTCTAACTTTGTTGTTTCCGAGTGGGAATATCCATGCATATCCCGCAGGCGAGTATTGTTGTCCTACCATCAGCCACCACGTGTGAGGGTCTGAATTTTCTACCTCGACCTCGTATTCTGCCCCTGCGCCAAATCTTTTCCACTGTTCTGCAAATCCCATGGCTTTGCATACTGTGGATGTAAATCCGCTGGCATCTATCACCATTTTGCAATGAAATGTAACTTCTCCCTTGGGGCCTTTTCCCTTGACTCCGACAATGTTTCCGTTTTTGTTTTTTATCACTTGGTCTATGTTGATTTTGACAAAAATATCTGCACCTGATTGTTCAGCTTCCCGTGCTAGCCATCTGTATGTTTTTCTGACATCTAATACTGCCGCCCTCGCAACCGAGTCGCTGATGGTAACCTCGTTGTTGGGCGAACAGAATGAGAAATTTTTGATTGGATTGTAGCAGTCATCTGGAATGCCAAATTCCTTGATGTTTTGAATCCATGTTACTCCGCTTGTCCTTACAGTCTCCGCAATCGACTTTTCTTTTTCTAGCAGGGCTACTCTGATTCCATTTTTTGCTGCCGCATATGCGGCTGAGGAACCTGCCGGTCCACCGCCAACTACGACCAGATCATAATGATGCTCTTCGGACAATCGGTTTGAATCACAATTACCTAGGATATATTTTTGAGGATGTCTTATGACTTATTTTTTTAATACCGGGGTGCCTGTCGAATCATTTTCTCTTTCGGCATCAAACGTCTCCATGTGTGCGGGATCTCGGTGCATGAAGCTGTGAGTTCCTCCATCTTCTTTTCTGCAGAACTTGGAATGGATTGTCTTCTCGATCTCCAGCGTGGTCTCATTCTCATGAAAAAGTCGCTTTCCGCATTCGGGACACACGAATTCAGGCATGAATTTTGATTGCGTTAAATGTATTTAGATGTTTCAGACAACATGGCATTTGTGTTTGACAAGTATGCTGTAGCGATACATTCTTGAACGTATGTTTTGCATCCATTTGAGACTTTTAGTATATTTGATTTGATTTCGATGTGGTTTTCTGGTTTTGTCAAATAATGAATTTGCAATGAGTCAAACAATAATGGGAATAAAGTGAACACTATGTGTCATTATTTGGTTCTGGCATGTTGCCGTGATGGAGGGCCTCATGTCTTGCCATCGTAGATAAATCTGAACAGATCATGTCCAATCTTTCATACAGCTCAAAAATATTCTCTTCATCGTCTGCGTGTATCGCAATGTCTGTAATCTCATTTTTACTCGTCGCGTTTTCTTCTCTTGTATGTTGCATGTCTATTGTGCGAATTAATTCTCTGGCATCCTCCTCTATCGATTTTATGTTTACACGATGTGCAAACCAGTCCCTGATGTCGCATATCTTCGCAGCATCCCTTGCTTTTGAGGGCGGAAAAATCCCTCTGTCCTCCAATATGGTTATGATTATCTTAACCGGGATTCTTCTTGCTTCCTTGCTTTGCATAATACCTTCCATTGAATCCCTTAGGCATCCTTGAAAGTAGTTTGTATGTAGCAACGCAATCTCTTTTTTGTTGCTTGTTTGCTGTAGCTTAGTCTGATACGCATCATAATTCTGATGAATCCTGTTACCGAATTCCTCATGATCGAATCTTTCTGGCATGAGATCATTTTGAAAAACCGCATGTTAAATCTTGATTTTACACGAAGTCCTTTTGATATATGCTGAAATTTTAACATGTCGTGAATGCTGGTAGGGTCATCTATGATATGAATTGGAAAAATGCATAATTGTTAATTTAGGATGTGTGTAAATTACATTCCGATGATAAACTTAAGATGTTTGTTGAAAAGTGGTTAATCATGGATGAATCACAACTTTTGTCTTTTGCCCTCTGGTCTACTGTGACGGGAATCGTCGTACTGGTTACAGGGTTCAGCTATCGTGCGTATCTACGGAAGAAAAACATGCATGTTTTGTCATCTTGATCTGAATTCAGTTTTTGTAACTCTCTGACAATTTTTGATTTTGAAAAATCTTTGATGTTTCCAACTGCTCTTGCAGTTTTCTTAGTTGTTTGTCCTTGTTTGTCATTTATGATTGCTCGGAAACCTCATGCACCATGAAGTGATGTATCACTTGTTGATTTTTTTGATATACTCTATTATTCCGGTATAGTCTGTTTCGGCAAATCCCTCTTTGATGGCATTGTCGTATACCTCTTCAGCCTTGCTGATCATCGGCAGCTGAATTCCCAAAGATCTTGCGGTGCTTGTCATGGTGGTAATGTCTTTTTTTAGGTTTGCAAGCGTGAATGTGGTATCATATTTTCCTTCTATCATCTTGTATGCCTTTCTCTCGCTCATTCCCGTCTTGAAGTACGTGGAGTTTAGAATTTCAAGAAATATTTTTGGATCTACGTTTGATTCTTTTACAAGCGTGATGCCTTCTGAAAGTGCTAATGCCAGCATGGTAATCTGAAGATTCATGGCCAGCTTTACAGAGTGTGCGACTCCGCTTTCCCCGAGGAAAAATACCTTGTTTGCAATCGTGTTGAATACTTCTTTACATAAATCAAATCTTTCTTTATTTCCTGATGCCATCATCACCAGCTCCCCGTTTATTGCGACGTTTGGACCGCCCATCACGGGAATATCCAACTTTGATATGCCATGTTCCATGAACTCTTTTGTAATCTTTTTTGATTCTAGCGGATCTATTGTGCTCATGTCCGCAACAGCTAGCCCTTCGTGATTTCCTTCTATGATTCCGTTCGCTTCAAATGAGACCTGTCTTACTGCGTCTGCATCTTTAATAATTATGATGACCAGTTCAGAATTTTTTGCAACTTCCTTTGGCGATGCAGCTGTCTTAATCCCTTTGTCTTTTAGTGTCTGCATCTTTTCCGCTGTTCTGTTGTAAGACGTAACTTCAAAACCTGATTCCGACAAATGCAATGCCACTGCACTTCCGAGCATTCCTGTGCCTATGATCCCAATCCTTTTGATCTTCGTACCTTCTTTGAAATTATTCATCTAATGCCTCTCCTCATTTTGAATCTCCCAATGGCTGTTTCCGAATCTGGAGGAAGTAAACTCAATCTGCCCGATGGTCTTGTCGCCTTTCTTGACCTTGGCAAAGTCAAATCTTTTTACCCTGATCACTCTTTCCTTGGGCTTGTATCCTCCCTCGATGATTTTTATTTTGAATCTCTTGCTTGCCTTGATGACGAGCTTTCTGGCGTTTTGTACGTCTCCAACCCACGAAAACATTTCAAAGTCCCCGAAATTTGCGGTGGATACAGAATACCCGTACAGCCTAGCTTCAAGCTTCAGGGACTGGGACTTGGCCTTTTCGTTTAACCATGCCATCACTTCTTCCCCGTGACCTTTCTCTACTCCGAACGTCTCTGAATCTCCCATCTGATTTCATTCTGGATTTGATTCAATAATAATCATTTTCAAACAATTGTTAAACTAAAATATTGATTTGCCTGTGACATCTTATGCTCACAGTCGACTGCAGAGATGTGACGTTGATAAAAAACGAGTTGCTTGTTTACGTTGCAGATCAGATGGCGGCGATTCCTACGATAAAGCATGATCAGTTCACCTTATCTGCGTTGGATGACGACGACGTTGTTGATGCTGCTGAGGCGGTCTCTGCAATCAGGGAATACCTGAATTCCATTGATCAGGGTGGTAACTTTGCTGTAGTCTCCATTAATGATATGATTGAGATAAGATCCATTACCGGGAAGATTCTTGAAGCGGATCCTTCTGCTTCTGAATCTCAAAACAACCTGTACTCGTGTTCCCATTGTGGGTTTGTCACACAGTATGAGGTGGAGCTGACCACCCACATGAGAATCCATTACCTCTGATTCTTTTTGAAAATTCTGTGTAACGGGTTTCTTCTATTGGTTTCTGGAATCTCCGTTGCCATCGAAAAGTCATAGTGTGGGAACCTGTCTCGGTATTCTGAAATGTAGCTGGTTGCGACCCTGTGTGTGCCAAAGCTTGTTCTGACACCGTCAATACTTACTTGCCTTCCGTAGACGTCGTGGATCGCTATCCTGTATTGCTCTTGCTTTACCTGGTGATATCTTGTACTGTAGTACCATAGGATTCCAAGTGACACTACGAAGAATCCTGTGATCAGTTTGTCCAGGATTTTTTCCATGTGTTGATTCTCAACAGGATCTTTATAAGCAATAATTAGAAAAATCAACTGTGGAAAGATCCTCTAAAAATCATGTGGAAAAGGTTTACTGTGAAAAATGTGATCTTGTGTTTGAGTCTCGTCAGAGATTTGAAAAGCACCTTGACAGTCACATGTCGCAGTTTGTATGCGAGACCTGTCCGATTGACGCGGCCATTTCAAAATTCGTGAATCTTTTTAGAAGAAAGTCCCATGACAATTTGGAATAAGTTTTTTTAACCAACTTACACTGTTTTGAATATGAATAAGAAGGGCCTGTTGATAGGCATCGTTTCCATTGCAATCATTGCCGGCATTGCGGCATCTATTTCCGTATCCGATTCTGAATCTGTAAATCTTGACATGGAAAGAACCCATGGGACCATTTCAACTGCTATGGGTTCCCCAATCCTCGGTGATCCTTCCGCACCCGTCACGATTGTCGAATTCGGAGATTACCAGTGCCATCAGTGCTACAACTGGTTTCACAATACAAAGCCTGCAATAGAAAGCCAGTACATCCAAACCGGAAAGGCGAACTTGGTCTTTGTCGACATGGCATTTTTGGGAAATGATTCTCCACGGGCAGCTCAGGCTTCATACTGTGCAGAGGATCAGGAGATGTATTGGGAATATCATGGCCTTCTTTACGCCTCTCAGGAATCCAAAATTGACGGCGGATGGGCAGACTCTGAAAGACTAAAGGCATTTGCGTTTAGTCTCGGGCTTGACATGGAACTGTTTGAAAGCTGTCTTGATTCTGGAAAGTATTCCAAACGCGTGCAGTATAATACTCAGGAAGCAAGGGAGCATGGCGTCAGGGGGACTCCCGGATTCTTCATAGTTGGTCCTGATGGCCAACAGCAGCTCGCAGGCGCACAGCCATTTTCAGTATTCAAGCAAATCCTGGATACTATGGCATAGATGACATCCACTACCAAGATCGTATTTTCTAATCCCAGGTATGCTGTACTGGGATTTGTGATTTTTACCTGCATGTTGGTCGGACTGCTGATCATGTCGGAATTTATTTTCTTGGAGCCGTATGTGGTTAGTCATCTTCCAACCGGTACCGAAACTGCCTTTGTTCTTATCGTGATCATCTCTGTGTTTTCTGCATTGGTTTTGCCGATGAATATTTTTCGCATCAACATCCTAAAAAAGTCAAAACAAAAAATGGGAGGTGGCATCTTTGGCTCTATTATAGGTGCAGCTGCAGGCGCATGCAGCTGTGGCCCAATCGGATTTGCGGTAATCTCCACTTTTGGCTCCGTTGGTGCTACGGCCACAGCATTCTTGACAAACTATGAGACGCCAATTAGGATGGTTGCCATTGGAATTTTAATTGTGACCTATTTCACTACCGTAAAGTCTCTAAAAATGGAATGCAGAATTAATCCTTGAATTCGTTTGAAGTGAATTCATTCATTTGAATTTTAGATTTTTAATTCTCTACTGATTCTGAATTCACTAAAGTCGAGATATTTATTTGCCTTTTTTAGATTTAGCGTGATGATGAGTTTAAACATGATTTTTGCAATCATCCTCATCGCTAGTCCGATTCTTTTTGCAATGGCCGCATACCCTGATTCCATATCGTGGAGCTGGAATGAGGGTCGGGGCGGATATCTCTTTGCCCTTATCTTTGTAATTGCCGAACTGGTCGGTTTGAAAATTGTCATTTCTAAGAAACGACTGTTGTCTGTAGTGCCCATCGCAATCTTGACCATCTCGTATCTCATATCGTTGGAATTTGGTTTGAGGGAATACATCATAGAATCTGCAAAATCATTTGACGTACAATTGATCTATTCGTGGACCTGGATGTGGGACTTTGTCATCATGGCCATATTCATCGTTGCGGCTCTGACTATTTTCTTTGGAAAAAGATGGATTAGAATCGCACCTGCTGCACCAATTTTTCTGACTGGAACTGCAATCATTCTTTCTCTGGATGCGTTTTTCCCATATGATACGCTTGGCCCATTGCAGTACATCGTTCCGTATTTCGTTCAGGCAAATGTGTGGTTAGTCACTGCACTTGATCTGGGAACTGCTGTGGCTAGAGACAATGTGATGTTCCTACGTGGTGATCACGGTTCCATGGCTCTTCAGGTATTCTGGCCATCAGCCGGAGTTCACAGCATAATCATCTTCTCATTAGTGATTGGCGCATTCATGTTAAAGCTAAATATTCCACGAAACAGAAAGGCCATTTATTTTATAATTGGAATTTTTGGAACTATCACCGTAAACCTCATCAGAATTTTTTCACTGTCGTGGTATGCACTAAAAGTAACCACTGATCCAGTTGCTTGGGAAGAATATCACAAGATAGCTGGAGAAATCATGTTTTTGCCTTGGCTTTTTGCGTTCATTCTTGTGGTGATAGTTATCGAATCCAGACGTCTGAAGAAGTTGGATGCCAAATCATGACTAATTCAAAAAAAAGATGTAATGTCACTTTGTCCTTGTATTTCTGACAGCTCTGAAACTTTCACGCCCACCCTTCTAATCGTAATTGTTTGACTTTCGAGAGCTTCCTTTAGTAACTGTCCTGCATTTTTTTGCAGATCATCGATGCTATTTGTGGGATTTCTTAACATTCTTGATTTTGACTTGTTTGACATGTCTGATTGTACAAAATGTATCCCAATGGATTTGAACATTTTGTTGTTCTTTTTGATTACTTCGTAGACTTCTTGACATAGTTCAGAAATATTTTCAGATAAAAATTGATAGTCTTTCGAGTCTTTTTTTAATGTTGTAATTTTACTATACTGGATGCTTTCTTCTCTTTTCTTAACTGGCTCCTCGTCTATTCCTCTTGCCGAATTATAGATGAATGTACCACTTTTTCTACCAAATTCCTTGTTTAAAGTAAAGATATCTAATTTTTTAAGATCTTGAATTGTTTCTATGCCCATCTCCAAAAACATCTCTTCGGTTTTCTTACCGATGCCTGGAATTTTTCTGATTTTTAACTGGTCCAAGAATGCTTCTTTTTTATCTGGAGGGACAACCGTGAGGCCATCTGGCTTTTGAAAGTCTGAAGCTATTTTTGAAATTAGTTTGTTTGATGAAATTCCTATAGAACAGCTTAGCTTTATTTTGTCTCTGATGGTGTTTTTGATTTGCTGGGCTAAATGACTTGCATTCCCAAAATCCATTCCTGCTCTATGTGTTACATCTAGGTATGCTTCATCTCTTCCTACATATTCAAAAATATCTGCAGCATCCCTCATGATCCCCATTGCTTTTTCAGACATTTCAGAATAAAATTCAAAATCTACGGGTAAAAACACTGCATCTTTTCTCTCTTCCAATTTTCTTTTTGCAAACGCAATCGGAATGCCTGATTTTACTCCGTATTTCCTTGCTGTATAGTTTGCAGTTGCTATGGCGCCACTATCTCCTCCTCTGTCTGAGAAGACGCATACACAAACAGGTTTTGATTTAAGTTCGGGTGAACGAGTTTCTTCGCATTGTGCATAAAAATAATCAAAATCAATGTGGAAAACTATTCTTGTTTCCAATGTTTCTCTAAAGATATCTGATTATTACAGTATTGTGCATTCATCTAAATACTGAGCAGGATTTAGTATCTTCATGGATTATCCTGTATCCGTTGATGAAAATGGCGTGAATTTCAAACCTGAAAAAATGGAAAAAGAAAGACTCTATCATTGCATATTCAAAAATAAAGTCATGTTGGTGTTCAAAGATTCTCAGGATGTGATGAATTGTTATGAGATTGAAGAGCCTGATTTGGTTGAACAGATCAAAAATTGCAATGATGATGATCTTGAAAAATTATTTGATGACTATTTGAATGGAAAGCACCTGAAAAATTAAATAAAAGGAAAATAGAATTTGTTTATAAAAGGAATCTAAAATTGAGCGACTCAAAAAAATCAAAAGATGCAGAAGATATTTTATCTGAATTTGATTCCCGTTCTAAATCTCTGTCTAAACCAGAACCCGCTCCAGAACCAGAACCAGAACCAGAACCCGCTCCAGAACCAGAACCCGCTCCAGAACCAGAACCCGCTCCAGAACCAGAACCCGCTCCAGAACCAGAACCCGCTCCAGAACCAGAACCAGAACCCGCTCCAGAACCAGAACCCGCTCCAGAACCAGAACCCGCTCCAGAACCAGAACCCGCTCCAGAACCAGAACCCGCTCCAGAACCAGAACCCGCTCCAGAACCAGAACCCGCTCCAGAACCAGAACCAAGAAATAATTCTAACCAGTCATCTACATCAAGCTCCATTTCAGAAGAACGTGATGTGATTTTTGTTGGTACAAAACCTATCATGACTTATGTGTCTGCAACTTTGACGCAGCTTTCAACTAGAACAACCGTCACCATCAAGGCTAGGGGAAAAAGGATTACCCAAGCTGTAGATGTTTCACAAATGATTACCAAGAGGATGGATTCTGTTGGTTATGTGATATCTGACGTGAGAATTTCTTCAGATTCTTTAACCTCTCAGGATGGAAAACAACGTAATGTCTCCACTATGGAAATTGACATTACAAAGAATTAATTTTAAGAATTCATCTTTAATCATACTTGGAATTTTGTTTCTTGGTGCACTAGTTGGTTTAATTGTTTATCCCTGTGGTGTGGAGTATTTTTTAATCGCTCGTGATGTTTTTTCTTATCAACAATCTTACGATTCTGAATTTTGTGAAGTTCTAGTTGAAAGAATTTATCTGTTTAATGAAAATTGTGAGTCTCATCTGGAGATCTTTGATTGTGGCTAAAATGAAATATCTGACAAAAATGTTATTCCAAAATAAATCAAAGTACAATTAAGTCCTATCATTAGTATCTTGTAGTTTCTATTTGAAATAATTCGTTTACTTTTAGACGCAAGAAACGCAACTCCCCCTAGCCATACAAAATCCATCCAAATGTGCATGATGAACACCACTAACATTCCTGCAAATGCCCAAATTAGCATTGCATCTGTAATCAGCTTGAGTCCTATCGTTAACCACCAAACGATGAAAAATGGATTAAGTGCACTAAACGCGATTCCCGTAACTATGGGGTGCTGTTTGGGTTTTGAGATGCTATTTTTTCCATCTTGTAGAACCGCTCTTATCTGCATAAATGCAAAAACAAAAAGTGTAACAGCTCCTAAAACCGAAATCAATATCCTGAACTCTGGAAAAATTTCTAATGACAGTGCGCCTATTCCTAATAAAACAACAAGTGGAAATTCTACAATGGTATGGCCTATTGCTATTTTGATGCCTGATTTTGTACCGTCACGCAATCCGTGTGACACATTTGCTGCAAATAGTGGTCCTGGGGACATGACTCCTGTTGCAGATATTGCAATGACCATGAGGGCAAATTCCATTATCAAAACCATTTTTGATATCTAGATTATGAAATTGTCATGATTGAAGTGATTCTATCTGTACATGGAATCCTTCAGATGTTTGGACTCTTCTTGGGTTTCTTTAATTGTTATTTCTGCTTTTTCAGCTTCTTTTTGTAGTGATGGTATGTCACATGTGGCTCCTGGTATTAGTTTGGACATTGCCATGCATAATTCTGCACTTGATTTAAAATCTGGTCCTTCGCCGTTAGTATGAAATACTATCACGATAACATCTTGATCAAACATTCTTCCTTCATTCAACAGAGTTCCGGGGATTCCTGGGATTGTTCCATTTTCCAAAATCTTTAATCCCGCGTCTTTGATTTTTTTCCTAGCTGCATCAGTACTTCCAACGCCCATCATCTCTTCGTTTCCTTTTGGCGATTTGATTGCCACACTGCTTACAATTAATCCTATTTTGTGGTCATTTGCCCATTTCAACATTGTTTTAGCAGTAACCCTGTGCAAAGATTGATCAAGTGTGAGAAATGACAAAAATACCCCTACCTTCAAATCTTCATTGACGAAGATTCTTGTGGGAAAATTTGGCTCTCCATCTTTGACGATGCTAATCGGCGGAAAATTCTCCGAGTCAATTACTCCAGCTAATTCAAACTGCGATGTATGGATCATTGATTCAGTTGCTATTGCACTGCTGAAACCTACCGAGGGAAACCCGTCGATAAGATAGCCTCCCTCTAAATTAAGTGGTTTAATCTCTCTTACGCGAATTTTTGGTGGCATTGAACTTAGAATGTTGTAATCTGATAATATCTTTTGCTTGGTTCATTTGTGCAATTTTGAAATAAGTGCTGCATATAGAAATGGCAAAATTGTTGTCACTTCCGCATGAAGAGTTGTTTGTTTTGCAATCTGGGTTACTTTTCCCCATGATATGGCCTCTCTGACCAATGCGCCGCTTAGGCTTCCGTCAAATTCTTGTGCAGTGGTGACGTAAACTGCATAATCCAGTCCTTCTCTGTATTGATTCCACCATAGTGTGTGATGCTTTGATATTCCGCCTCCAATCATGAATGCTCCTGATCTCTCTGCTTTGAAAATCAAGCCTGAGAGAAGATTTGCATCACCGGTCATATTCAATTTAAAATCACTGTGCTTTTGTGTGAAAAGCCAAATCTGACTTCCAACTGCACCGTCCATTATTCCTGGCACTATGACGTCAGTGTCATTTTTGTATGCCCAATGAAGAAATGAATCTTCTCCGAGATGCTTGCCAACCATCTTGCAAATCTCAGATGTAGTAATCTCTCTGACCCCTTTTTGATATTCTTCTTCCAAGAATGCCTGCATCTTTTCTTCTATGAGTGGGCCGTAACTGTCCATAGGAACAAGGACGTTGCCCAACCTGTGAATGTCTTGATTTGCTAATTCCATGTCGTCCATCGTAAAAGATCCTTCTTTGTAATGTGAAAAATGCCTGGCAATATCATGATCTAATGCACCACAAGTTGTAATTGCTACATCAAACCACTTGTTCTTAATCATGTTCTTGATGATGCCTCTTAATCCTGTGGAAACAACTGCGCCCACAAAAGAAACAAATCTTAAACATTGTTTGTCCGATATCATTTCTGTTAGGATGTCCAATCCATTTGACATGTTTACCGATTCAAATCCTCCTGATTTAGACATCTCCTCGAAAATTTTCTCTATGGATGCGTCTCGTTCAATTTCAATATCCTTAACTGGACGACCCGGGTTTATCATGATCTCACTTGCTTCGCCAAGTATAAAATCCTGCCTTAAGTGAAATGGTTTTTTCCATGAACTAAGAAAAGTATAAACCCGTCCAACATCAATGATTCTAATTGGCAGATAAAATTAAAGTTGCATTAGTGGGAATTGGTAATTGTTTTTCAGGATTGATACAGGGAATAGAATACTATCGAGAAAACCCTTCCCAAGAAATCACGGGAATCATTCATGATAAATTAGCAGGTTATGGGATTCATGATATTGATTTTGTGTGCGGCTTTGATGTGGGTGAAAACAAAGTTGGCAAGCCTCTCAACGATGCCATCTACGAATCTCCCAACATGGTAAACTGGATTCCAAATGATAGCATGCCAAAAACCGCTGCCAAAGTATACGAGAGTCCGCTTTTAGACGGCGTCGGAATATGGGTTGAAAACAAAATCAAACCTCTTTCTAGTACTAAAACAACTGAGGAGATTACTGCCGAAGTTAAACAAGTTATCAAAGACACTGGGGCCGAAATCATTGTATCGTATCTGCCTGTGGGGTCTGATAAGGTAACTGAGTTTTGGGCTCAGATCTGCCTTGATACCAATACCGCGTTTGTTAACTGCATTCCTTCCTTTATCGCCTCTGATGAAACTTGGGCCAAGAAATTTCAGGACAAAAATATTCCTTGTATTGGTGATGATATTAAAGGACAAGTCGGTGCTACTATAGTTCACAGAACCTTGGCAAAACTATGCAGTGACCGGGGGACAAAAATTGAAAAAACTTACCAAATCAACGTTGGAGGAAATACCGACTTTCTAAACATGAAAGAGCAGGACAGGCTCGTTTCAAAGAGAATATCCAAAACAGAAAGTGTTCAAAGCCAGCTTAAAGAAAGATTGGATGATGATCAAATCTATGTTGGACCCTCTGATTTCATTCCTTTCTTGGGAAATACAAAACTCATGTTTATGAGAATTGAGGGTCGTCAGTGGGCAAACATTCCTTACAATATGGAAGTTCGTTTGGAGGTTGACGATAAGGCCAATTCCGCAGGTATTGTGATAGATGCAATTAGATTGGCAAGGATTGCGCTTGACAGGAAAATAGGTGGCCCAATCAGGCCTGCCAGTGCATATTTGATGAAACACCCCATTGAGCAAACATCTGACGTCTTGGCTAAAGCTGCATGTGAAAAATTCGTTTCCGGCGAATAGTCAGTAAAATCTGTTTGAATCCTGAAATCTTCTCTTTCTATTTTCCTCGTACTTGTCAAGATTGAATTCTTTTGAAATCCCCTCCTCTCCTCTCAGTCTTGTAATTTTTGTTGTCATGACTTTGTTGTTTTCAGATAAATCCACGATCATGCTGTTTCCTCCAAATCTCTGATTCTCTACGTTTGCAGCAAGAATTGGGATTCTGTTTTCAAGTGATCTGACTTTGACATACATTTGCCATGGCTCAATTCCTCTACGAACTATCCTGCTGGGAGAAAATAGCACTTGGGCTCCTTTTCTTGCAAATGTATTTGCAACATTTGGAAACACCATGTCATAACAAATTACCACTCCAAATTTGCATGCTGTATTGAACACTTTGACCTCTTTTCCTGGCTTTACGCTGTCCTTTTCATAGTCAAACGGATGTATTTTTTCTTGTTTTCCGATAAATTCTCCCTTTGGACCTATGATTGGGGCTATGATCGATGTTCTTTTTTTTGAAACGTCATAAAATGCCCCTGGTATGATAGTCATTGAGAATTCTTTTGCAATTTTCTTGAATCTTGATAATTCTTCGTCAAAGTTTACGATCTCGTTGTTTTTGAGCCATTGTTCTGGCAGGCATGCTATCTCTGTATTCTTTTGGCCTAATTTTTTCAAAATTTCTGATGCAGCGTAAATTCTCTTTTCATTTGGACCTTGCGATGAAGTTTGAACTAATCCTAGTTTTACCATGAACTACAATTTTATTTTCATTAATAATAAGTAGATATTTTCTAGCGATCACAGGTTCTTTTTTTTTGATGCTGATCCACTACGAAAAAAATGATAATACAACAAGAAAAATTACGCAATTCTGTCAACAAAACTTGTTAACCATCGATTATCCGACGTATTTGGAAATGATAGTCATTGGTTCATGTCAAAAAAGTTGAGATCTTTGGTTTTAAATCATTTGGATTTAAAAATACCACGGTGCAGTTTGAACCTGGTTTGGTGTCCATCTCTGGACCAAACGGATCTGGAAAAAGTAACATTCTCGATGCGATTATTTTTGCAATGGGTGAAAACAAACCAAAAGTAATGCGGGTTGACAAACTTCGCTCTTTGGTCCACGACGTTGAAGGAAATCGCCATGGGACAAAGATGGCAAGATCTAGTGTTCACTTTGACAACTCCGATAGAAAAATTCCAGTTGATACTGATACTGTGGAAATCACAAGAGAGCTGGACGCAAATGGTGAAAACACGTACTATCTAAATAAAAAGAAAACAAATCGAAGTCATATTCTTGATTTGTTAGATATGGCTAATGCTGGCTTGGGACAACTTAATGCAGTTCAGCAAGGTACCGTGACAAGAATCTCTGAATTCACATCTGAAGAAAAAAGAAAAACAATCGAGGATTTAATCGGCCTGTCGTATTTTGATGATAAGAAAGAAGAATCTGTTAAACAACTTGATGAGGCTGATCGAAGATTGGAGATTGCGTTGGCAAAAATGGGAGAAATCAAAAAACGGATAGATGAACTCGAAGAGGAGCGAAATCAGAAACTACGTCATGATCTTTTGGAAAGAGAACTAAATAGATACAGGGCAATATCCGCTGCCAATAAAATGAAGGCGTTATCTGGTAAAAAAATCACAAAAGAGTCTTCTCTGAGTACCATTTCATTAGAAATGTCTGCCTTGAATGAAAAAAGAGGCACCCTTAGGCAAGAAATCACATCTCTGGATGCTGAGAAAACACAGATGATGGCCAAAGCTGATGATTATAGCCAGGCTAAAGCCTCGCTAGACGTTGAAATCAGCTCAGCAATGGAGCAATATGAGATTGACAACAGTGCCATTTCTGCATCAAAGAAAAGAATGGAACAAATCACCTCGAGAATTCCTGAAATCAAAAATGAGATCTCTGGGATTGAACAAGCAAGGGATGACATAGGTGGGCAAATCTCTAAGATTAAAGAATCAATTAGTCAAACTAACCTTAAAAAAAATAAAATCAATGATGATGTGGAAATAATTGATTCTCAAAGAAATAAGATATTGACTGCTCAATCTGAAGCTGCATCTAAAAAATCTGAAATTGATAATAAGATAAAATCTCTTACGGGCCAGCTAAATGATGCCAAGTTAAAACTCTCTAAAGTGCATAACGAGAAGGAAGAATCAATGATCAAAATTAATTCAAACTCTAGAAAATTGGATGAATTGGAGGATGCTATATCCAAATTAAACAATTATCACTCCAAATTGGAATCAATGCAGAAGAACCATGATGCCTCAATTATTGAGTTAAAATCTAGGATTTCAAAGTTGCATTCTAGAAAGTCAAAGTTACACAATGACATGGATGAGCTTAGCTTGATCTTGGAAAAATCGAGCAAAGCTGCAAATCAATATGAATCAAAAATCAAAACTGTGAAAGGATTCATGCATGAGGATTACACTGTTGCTAAATTAAAAGAAGATGCAGAAAAACTTGGCATATCTGGATTGGTCTACGAAATGATTTCTTGGGACAAAAAATATGAGCGTTCAGTTCTTGCAGTGAGTTCCGACTGGATTAAGGCAATAGTTGTAAAAGACTTTGCAACGTTGCTTGGCATCGCTGAGGTCGCTAGAAGTAAGAATCTTCCAAAGCTAAAGATTATTCCTTTAGACGCCATTCCAAAATTTAAATTAACTTTGCCTAACGTGTCGGGAGTTGTGGGAATTTTGGCAAACTATGTGAATTGCAAACCTGAGTATTCCGTACTCAAAACATTTCTATTCGGTAATATTGTACTAACTGAAAACCGAGAATCGGCATATAATGTCTCCCAACTTGGATACAAATCAGTCACTTTTGATGGTGAATATTTTGAGGCAAAGGGTGGGACTGTTGTGATAGATATCAACTCAAAAATTTCAAAATTAACAAAGCTTATCTCCATGAGTGGTGACATTGATGGACTGTTTAGATCAATAGGGATAATAAAAAAATACTTGCAAAAAAAGAAACATTCGTTAAAAAAATTGGAAGATTCTATTCACTCTTATGCCGAACGACTTTCAATGTCTGAAAATTCACTAACGTCTACAAACGAAAATTATTCGAGTTTACAATCTCGCATCAGCTCAGCACTTACGATGAGAGTTCAATTGGCAAAAAGAATATCTGATTTAACTTCTAGACATGACATTGTAAGCTCTGAAGAAAGCACTGTTGAGTCTCACATTGCATCTTTACAGGAACGCATTGAAATAGTTGAGGAAAATTATGCTAGTGGGGAACAAGATCGTATTGCTAACGAGTTGTCCAAGATCAATATTCAAAAGTCCGATGTTGAAAAAATGTATTCCGCAATCATGAATGAGTATCGTGACAAATCATCTCAATTAACCACCCTTCAAACACAGGATAATCGGGAGCAATCTCAGTTGAATCGTCTCACTCATGAAGAAGATTCACTAAATTTAGAATTAGGTGAGTTGGATATAAAAATTCAAAACTTGGAAAAACAAAAGGAATCCAAAAACATTCTTCTTGTATCTTTAAGAGAGAAGGAACAGGAATTGATTTCAACTTCTGGTTCATCAATCGGACATCTCAAAGAATTTGATGACAATCTCAGGGTTTTATCTGAACAAGACAGGAATTTTACAAAGCAGATTAACACGTTAGAACGTCAGTCTGATTCACTGTCTCGTGATCTGCGTGACTTGTCTGAAAATGAGGCTAAATTGCAGCAAATTCTTTCAACATTTGGATTTGACAAGAATATGGAGGTGTTTGACGTGGAATCCATAGTTCATGGATTGTCAACTGAACTGTCTACATTAAATGCATTAAATGCCAAATCTCCCCAAACCTATCTTGAGGTTTCATATGGGTATCGTTCCATGTCTGTTCGTAAAAATTCCCTTGAGGAGGAGCGAAATTCCATAGTGAAGTTTATTGAAGATGTTGAAAAGGATAAGAGACAAACATTTTTGGATGCATTTGACAAGGTGGACAAGGAGATTCGGTTAATTTTCAATAAGATGACTGATGGTGATGCTTGGTTAGAGTTGCAAAATGAAGACGACATATTTAATTCTGGAATATCTTACTTGATCCAGTTCCCAAATAAACCAAAAAGAGAATCTACATCAATCAGTGGTGGTGAAAAAACATTAGCAGCTATTGTGTTTGTCTTAGCTTTGCAAAAACTCAAACCATCTCCGTTTTATCTCTTTGATGAAGTTGATGCGCACCTTGATGCTCCGAACTCTGAAAGGCTTGCAAAAATTCTTGAAGAGAGATCAAAAGAAAGCCAATTCATCATGGTGTCTTTGAAAGATTCTGTAATACAAAAAGCAAAACTGATCTATGGTGTGTTTCCAAAAAACGGCGTGTCCCATGTTGTGACTTACAAAGACAAACGAATGCCATCTGTTAGAAGCTCCTAGTCTAGTTTCACAAAACATGCTACGTGATGACTGTCATCGATTGTCTCTAAATTTGGCTCTTCCTTGCATTCTTCAATTGCGTATGGGCATCTTGCTCTGAATTTGCAACCTTGCTCTGATTCTTCATTCGTCGGTTCATTGATTCTTATCTTCTTGTCTCTGTGAAGATTGTTTGGATCAGGTTCTGAAATTGCGTCAAGCAAAGCTTGTGTATACGGATGCTTTGGCTTTGTCAAAATTCTGTCAATGCTGCCAATCTCTACGATTTTTCCCCTGTACAAAATTGCTATTCTTTGACCAAAATGCCTGGCTGTCGCCAGATCATGTGTGATGTAGATAAATGATATGTTGTACTTTCTGCGCAAATCGTGCATCAGTTCCAGCATTTCTGCTCTAATTGATACATCCAGCATGGACACCGGCTCATCTGCTAGTATGACTCTGGGTTTTAGTGTCAACGCTCTGGCCAAAACTACTCTTTGTCGTTGTCCTCCAGATAGCATGTGGGGAAACCTCTTTGCAATATCTTCAGCCGGTTCTAGCTTTACTTCTTTCAGAACTTCGATAACTCTTTTGAATCGTTCGTCACCGTTTCCGATTTTGTGTATTTCCAGCGGTTCAGAAACGATATCTCCTATCTTCATTCTTGGATTGATGGAATCATATGGATCCTGGTGTATCATCTGGCAGTTCATCCTGATTTTCTCCAGGCTTTTTTCTTGATTGTCTATTTCATGTCCGTCAAAAAATATCCTTCCAGAATCTGCCTCAACTGATTTTAAAATTAATTTCGCAATTGTGGATTTTCCCGAACCCGATTCTCCCGCTAATACCATGACTTCTCCTTTTTCTAAAGAAAATGACACGTTGTCTGCAGCTTTGACGGTGCTGGATTTTGAACCGAACATTCCTTTTTTCGTGAAATATTTTTTCAAATTTTCGACTCTAAGTATTTCGCTCATTGGATGATATTGGATGTGGAGGTATATCAAGAAATGCCATGCATGTAAAATTGGGATAACGCATTTATGTTAAACAAAGATCGATTTAATACTTGAATAATGTAATTCAAAAAAATCTAAGTTACAAAAAGTACGTGATAGATTCAAAGCTTCGATATTTTAAACCGCATGCAAGCAAAATTGAGAAAACATTCGCCGAAGAAATTTCCACAACGTTGAGTAATGACCCGAAATTTATTGCTCCCAAATTTTTTTATGACAAAAAAGGATCGGAATTGTTTGAAAAAATATGTGGCTTGCCTGAATACTATCCTACTATGACTGAAATTCAAATATTGAAGACTGTGTGCGGCGAATTGAACGATTATCTGGATGAGTCTTTTAGGTTGGTCGAACTTGGAAGTGGCGCATCTGTTAAAACCAGGCTAATTCTTGATGCTTTTTTCTCTTTGCAAAAAACAACTGAGTACTTTCCAATAGACATATCCGAAATTCTCACAGAAAGCTCTGAGATGTTGCTGAGGGATTATGACCGACTTAGCATTACTGGAATAATTGACACTTATGAAGGTGGATTGAAATTTCTTAGAAATTATGACGATAGAAAAAACCTGATTGTATTTTTGGGCTCTAGTTTTGGAAATTTTTCTCCCTCTGATGGTGAAGATTTCCTGAAAACTGTCAACTCTACCATGAAATCCGGAGACTTGCTCTTGATTGGATTGGATTTGGTCAAGGACAAGCAAATTCTTGAATCCGCATACGATGACTCCATTGGTGTTACTGCGCAATTCAATCTTAACGTGCTTTCTAGAATAAATGATGAACTTGATGCTGATTTTGACTTGAGTAATTTTTCACACTATTCTGTTTACAATGACGAACATAGAAGAATTGAAATGTACTTGAAATCTCTTGTGCGTCAGTCCGTAATCATCTCCAAATCAAACATTCGATTAGATCTAGAAAAAGACGAATTAATCCATACCGAATACTCGCACAAATACAGTCTGGAACAAATCCGTATACTGCTTGAAGGTACCGGATTCAGAATCAATCGAACATGGGTTGACGATCAAAAGTATTTCTCTCTCACGCTTGCATCCAAATTCTAGACTTTCTCGGCACATCTGAATCCCGAAAACAGCCATCTCTCATCCAACCTGAAGAAGTTTCTATAGCTTCCCCTGATTGACATTCTTGGAGTTCCAAATGAACCTCCTCTCAAAACTTTTTGATTTGTAAACCATTTGTCATTGTATTCATCAAAATCTGATTTGAATCCCGGATACCCGTTAAATTCTGATGCTGTCCATTCCCAAACGTCCCCTATCATTTGTTGACATCCATAACTGCTGGCACCGTTGGGAAACGTTCCGGCTTCTGTGCATCTCCAGTGGTATGATTCAAGCAAATTGCATTTGTCGTTTGTAGGGATCTCGTTTCCCCACGGGTAGATTGTCTTTTCTTGTTTTTCCTCATTCCAGCAGGCAGCCTTTTCCCATTCTGCCTCAGTTGGCAGTCTCTTGCCTGCCCATTTGCAGTATGCATCTGCCTCATAGAAGCTGACATGGCATACGGGCTCATTGGGATTGACTCTTCTAATTCCTTGAAAATCCCTTACGTTCCATTCGTCATCTATCTTCTCCCAGTACATTGGGGCATTCCACTTGTTTGCTTTCACCTTCTCCCATCCGTCTGACAGCCAAAACTTGTATGTCTCGTAACCTCCGTCATCCATGAATTCCATGAACTGTTGGTTGGTGATTGGGAACTTGTCCATTTTGTAGTCATTGAGATACGTCTTGTGTTCTGGTAGTTCTATGTCATAACAATATTCTTTTCCGCCGTACCCCATCGTGAATATGCCTCCTTTGATTTTCACTGATTCTTTTTCCACGTGTTGTGGGTTGGGGACTTGCTTTTTTCTTATCGGTCTGTATTGTTCTGCAAGTAGATGCTGCAAATCATATACCAAAAGTTCCTGATGTTGGCATTCATGATGAAAGCCTATCGTCATCAGTTTTGACGTCTCTTCATCTATTATCCGAGATTCTAATACTTTCTCAACTCTCTGATTGACGGTGTTAAAATATTGGAAGATCTGATCTATTGTTGGTCTCGATACCACTCCTCTCAATCCTTTGTCATGAGGAACTCCGAATTGCTGATAATAGGAATTTAGATATTCTGAAAACTCTTTTGAATAAAACTCGTAATCTTTGTCCATCTTGCTGAGTATTACCTCATAAATCCAACTAACATGACCTACGTGCCATTTGGGAGGACTCATGAAAAATGAAGTTTGAACAATAAAATCATCTTTTTCCAACGTCTTTACAATCTCGAGTGTTCTATCTCTCGTTTCTCTGAACTGCTCAACAAGTTTTTTGTTTGCTTCTAATTCTTGACTTGCAGTCATGATTGAAAAACAATGTTTTTGTCTTATTATGTTTGTGGAAATTTTTTTCTAGTATCCTCTGGCAAATACTGGTATGGAAACGCTTTTCTCGCCACAATAAATGCATTTTTGGGTTTTGTCCTCGCTTCCAAATGGAACTACTCTGATCTCTGCACCTGTTTCTTCTTTGATTGCATCTTCGCATTCTAATTTGCCACACCATGGTGAATTGAAAAAACCTCCTTTCTCGATCTTTACTTTGAAATCTGAATATTCAGAAATATCTATTGTGTTTACTCGTGCTTCTTGCTGTGCTTTGTTTAGCATCTCGTTTTGTATTTTATCCAGCAAAGAAGGAATATTTTCAATTTCTGTGAAATTCAAATTCATTTTTTCTAAATTGTATCTTTTTGCCATGACCATGCTCTGTTTCTCGATATCTTTTGGCCCTATCTCGATTCGTAATGGGACTCCTTTCATCTCCCAGTCATTGAATTTGTAACCTGGAGATAGTCCTTCTCTGTCGTCAATGTGTACTCTGATCTGTTTGGATTCCAGACTTTTCTCGATTTCTTTTACTTTGGAGAACACCGTTTCTCTACCCTCGTCATTTTTGTAAATTGGTACAATTACCACTTGAATTGGTGCTACCTTTGGTGGCAAAACAAGACCTTTGTCATCCCCATGCACCATGATCATTGCTCCGATCAATCTCCAAGAGACGCCCCATGATGTTTGCCAGGCAAAATGCTCCACGTTATCTTTGTCCGCAAATTTCACTTCAAATGGTTTGGAAAAATTTTGTCCCAAGAAATGTGATGTCCCCATCTGTAATGCCTTTCCATCTGGCATAATTGATTCCATTGTGGTGGTATATTCCGCACCTACGAACTTCTCTTTCTCGCTTTTCTTTCCTGTGGTGACAGGAATTGCCAATTCTGATTCTACTGTATTTTTGTAAATATCTAGGATTTTGATCACTTCGTCTTCAGCTTCTTTTTTTGTCATGTGTACTGTATGTCCTTCTTGCCACAAAAATTCTGAAGTCCTGAGAAATGGTTTGGTCGCTTTAATCTCTGCTCTAAGTGCTGTATTCCAAAAATTTATTTTCAATGGTAAGTCCCTCCAACTCTGAATCCATTTGGAATAGAGAGTGTATGCAAGTGTTTCAGATGTGGGTCTTAATGCAAGTCTGTCTCCTACTTCGTTGGTTCCTGAGTGGGTTACCCAAAATACTTCGGGATTGAATCCTGCAAAATGCTTCTGTTCTTTTCCGAGTAATGATTCCGGAATCAAAATTGGTAAAAACCCATTTCTGATCCCATTCTTGGCAAATTTTTTATCAAACGTGTTTCTTAGTGACTCCCAAATGGAATACCCATCAGGTCTGAGTACTATCAGTCCTTTAACGGGAGCATAATCTGCAAGTTTGGCTTTTAGCACAACTTGTGTATACCATTCACTGAAATCATCATTCTTTTCAACAGTGATGCCGATTTTTTCTTTTCCCAATCTGTTTTTGAAGAAATTAATTTTACTAATGAGCCTTTCGTGGAAACACTTCTTTTGATGTTATTCTAATGGATCCCCTTTGCATAGAACTTCTCCCATTACTCTGCTTTGGAAATTGGGACATACAAAGCACTGAATGAACTGAATATTTTCTTTAATCACTGGGCATTCCACATATTCCTGTTTCATTTTTTTAAGCATTTTGGGACTGACTCCCTTTAGCTTTAGTTTTCCCTTTTCATCCATCATGCCTGATGCTTTCAACTCTTCTTTGACTTCTGCAGGGAGCTTTTGTCTGTCTTCAGTCATTTTGATTTCTACATCAAACTTGTGTTCTAATTCTCCCATACATAGAGAATATACATTCGGTGATTTATTACTAGCGCTTTTTTGATTTTCAAAAAATTAAACTTTAATATAATTAGTATTTTTTTTTGAGTTCAGAAACCTATTGCTAGTAATTTTTGATGTCGAGGGAGTACTATATGATGAAGAATACCTTCCCATCCTTGCTGAAAAGCTCAACAAAGAAGATGAAATTTGGGCAATAACCAAACAGGGAATTCAAGGAAAAATTAACTGGGAAGAAGGTCTGAGAACGAGAGTTGCTGCATTAAAAGGCCTTGATGAAAAAACTTGTCAGGAAGTAGCTGATGCATTACCCATTATGACTGGTGCAAAAGAGGCATGTGCTGCATTAAAAGCTGCGGGATGGAAACTCATGGCAGTATCCGGTGGCTTTACTTTGATGATGGGAAGGCTTCAAAAAGAATTGGGATTAGACTATGTATTTTCTAATGAATTGGTTTTCAAAGATGGAAAGTTAGACGGTGTAAACATTTCTGTAGATTCCGACAAATCCACATCAGCGAAAATAAAAATCGAGGAATGGGGGGAATCTAAAGAGAATATTGTTTGTGTTGTTGATGGCGCAAATGATGTTAAGCTGTTTGACGTTTGTGGGTTGGGAATTGCATATCGAGCACAAGATCTTGTTAAAGACTTGGCAACCACAACTTTGGAAGAGAAAGATCTATCTAAAATAGTCGATATCATTAACAAACACTACAAACTAAGCATCTAGACACAACTTTGAAGTAAACAATTTTTTAGTCCGTTACATTACTCGCTGTGTTTGCAAATAATACCGGTTCATATTAAAAATGAAATTAATTCTTCTGCTCACCTATCTGAACTGATTGTTAACTCTCAAAATCTTGATGATGGAGACATTGTGGTGATTGCCCAGAAAGTAATTTCAAAGCAGGAAGGCCGCATGGTCAAATTGAATGCAGTGTCTCCCTCTCTTCTGTCTGAGGGAATTGGTTCACAATATCAAAAAGATCCTAGGCTAGTTGAATTGATATTGTCGGAATCAAAACGCATTATTCGAATGCATGATGGCATTCTTGTTGTTGAAACAAACAGCGGCTTTATCTGTGCAAACGCCGGGATTGATGAGAGCAACGTTCCGGATGGATATGCTACCTTGCTGCCTGTGGATTCTGATGTCTCTGCAAAGAGAATACGCGATGAAATCTTTGTGCTAACTGACAAAAAAGTGGCGGTGATCATTTCTGACACGTTTGGCCGTCCTTTCAGGATGGGTCAAACCAATGTCGCCATTGGGGTTTCTGGACTTAATCCCATCTTGGATTATGCCGGAACTGTAGATTCTTTTGACAAGGTCTTGCGCGTTACGGCCATTGCGATAGCTGATGAAATTTCATCTGCTTCTGAGATGGTAATGGGAAAATCCTTAAAATGTCCTGCAGCCATTGTTCGTGGCTATTCTTTTAATGTTGAAGATTCTTCCATCACTGGACTGCTTCGAACCGAACGTGAAGATCTTTTTAGATAATTTTTTTTCAACAAGGTTATTATCTAAAGATTCGTATCTATTGTGCTAATGCCTGTAAATGCCGAACTACACTGCCACAACTCGTTTTCAAATTTTCACGTGGGTGCTGAGGAGCCTCCGTATGATTGCAACATATCCATTAGGGATCAGCTTGAACGCTCGCATAGTCTGGGATTGGATGCAGTATTTGTCACTAATCATAATACACTGGAAGGGTATCATCAGATGCTGGAATACAAAAGCAATCATGAAAAATTTAAGGGGATTGACATTTTCCCTGCTGAGGAAATCACTACTGAAAACGGTGAGCATGTGTTGGCATACGGTGTGCATGATGCAATTCCTGCCGGCATTTCCTTTGATGAGATAATGGATGAGATGGAAAAACAAGGTGCCGTTTCATCTGCACCCCATCCGTTTGGCCTGATCAATGCCCTGCGTGATGATGCAAAAAAATGCGACATGATTGAGGTTTTTAACAGTAACAATGTGGATGTGATGTCAAACGCACGTGCAGCTCAGTTTGCATTGGACAACGAAATGGTTAAGGTAGCTGGAAGCGATTCCCACGTCTTGTCGACACTTGGAAGATGCGTAAATGTGATTGACTCTGAAAGCAACTTGGATGATGTTCTACGTGCCATGAAGCAAGGCAAAATTGAAATCTCTCAAACCGGCTATGCACTGCAAGATGAGACCCTGGATCATCTGAGATACAAGATCAACAATTCAAAAGAGTACGTTCTTGACTACGTTGCAGAACACTATCCACACGAAAGATGGCTTTTTTCATTGCTGCTTAGAATTTACAATTCAAATCAAAACAGCTCTTTGTGGCCATTGTTTTACAAAATCTCTGTTTTCGTGATCAAGAGGATCTCAAAGAAAATTAATTTTCAAAACCATGATCCTAAATTGATAAGGGATAGGGACTTGTACAACATTTTCAAAATGGCATTGTAGTTGCCATGTTCAAAGGCCAAGTCAAATAGATTTTAATATGACGGACCGGTTTTTGTATGTGATTACAATGTCTGAGTCTTCTGAAAAAAAATTAGACGCAACAGGACTGTTCTGTCCTGAACCCGTTTTTAGAACAAAAATTGAAATCGAGCGAATGCAGGTTGGCGAAACAATCACTGTCTCTGCGGATGATCCTGCGGCTGAAGATGATATTTCTAGATGGGTTACGAGAAATGGACATGAGATGTTGGATTTGTCCAAAGACGGCGAAACAATTACGTTTAAAATTAAAAAGGTGAAGTAGCCCTAACGATGACTGTTGTAAATGACGCCGACATACTCAATCGCGTAGGAAATACGCCTCTTGTGGCACTTGATTCTCTTTCTCATGATGGTCTGACATACAGTGCAAAATTAGAGGGACATAATCCGTTTGGTTCCGTTAAAGACAGGGCTGCGTTTTGGATGATTAAAGACGGTGAAGAGAGGGGAATTCTAAAAAAGAACAAGAGCATAATAATTGAGCCCACATCTGGAAATACCGGAATCGCATTGACCGGAATTGCGAATTTACTGGGCTACAAAGTCGAAATCGTCATTCCTGACAAAGTAAGCGACGAGACCAAGGACATCATAAGAGGTCTGGGAGCCAAGGTTTTTGAAACGAGTGATGATTTGTGTCCAAAGGTGGGTGCCGGCACTGATCAAAGCATTGCGCTTGCAACGTCCATCGCATCATCTAGGCCTGATACGTATTACTCTCCAAACCAGTATGCGAACGATGCAAATTTCAGGGGACACTATGAGGGAACCGGTCCTGAGATTTGGAAGCAGACTGCAGGCAAGGTGACTCATTTCTTTACTGGCGTTGGAACTGGCGGAACAATTACTGGGATAGGTACTTTTCTAAAAGAAAAAAACCCTCACGTGAAAATTATAGGATGTCAGCCACAGCAAAATCATCTTATACAGGGCTGGAGGAATTTTGAAGAGTCTGCAAAACCTGACTTGTTTTTGAAACGAGAGGATGTTGTTGACGAATGGGTATCTGCAAACAATGATGAGGCTTTCTCGGTTGTAAAAGAAGTTCTCACAAAAGACCGGCTTTTGATTAGTCCCTCATCTGCAGCTGTGTATGCATGCATGAAAAAATACACGATGGAAGATGATGATGCATGCGTTGTTGGGATTTTTGCCGATGATGGGAGAAAATTCAAAAGCGTATATGCAAAGCAGAATGTCATGACTGGGGAAGAATTTGATGCTTCACTCAAAGATGCAAAACACATGTCTGAACTGCCATACTGACAGCAATCATTCCAAAATACTCTTTAGATGTGTGTCATAGAATGTCCTGAATATGGTGTTTGTCTCAATCTCGTATTTCAGACATTTGTCGCTGTACTCCGTCAGCTGACTCTTGATTTCTTTGCTCCACTTGCTTTGCTGTTTGTCTTTACGGTCTATGATTGATGGATTCTCTCTAATCTTTTCCATGATTTCGATCATCGTTTTGCCCATCTGCTGGAATCTGCTTGTACGCAGCAGAAACATCTGTGCTTCATCCGCGCTGATCAGGTTCATCACTGCGTACACTTGACTGTAGTAGTCCAGTCCTTTTTGGTTGTATTTTTCAAAATCCTCTATCCTTGATTCCCAGTATTCCTTGCTTGCCTTTTCCTTGAATTTGTATTTGAATTGGTTTTTGCCTAATTCCATTCCTAATTCTGCCAGTTTTTGACTGTGATCCTTGACTGCCTTTTTCAGATTTTCTGGATTATGGTTCATGCGTATGTGGTCCTTTTATCACAATAAAGAGTTTAGACTTTAATTTTCTTCCACGCTTTCGCTGATTCGTTGGCATGGATAATAATGCAAGTCTCGCAAAATGAATCCCATTCTCCTATCTCGCATTCCTCAAAAAACGCTAGTGACCAGTTGTATGTGGGTTCTTTTCTGTATTGAAATTGCTGGATTGTGTAGATTTCCTTCTCCTGAAATTTTTTTAGACATCGACTGCACTGGGCACTTCTCATGACTAGGTGCCTGAATTTTCTGTAAGGTATTTGTCCACATCGATTGCCGCCATACATCCAAAAGCCGCTGCTGTGATTGCCTGTCTGTAGTTTCTATCATGAACGTCTCCTGCTGCAAATATGCCTTCTATGTTGGTATGTGTTTTGTTTTTTAATGACACGTATCCTTCATCATCTAGATCTATCTGGTTTTTGAATAATTTTGTATTTGGTTCGTGTCCAATTGCGACGAACAATCCTCCTACGTCTATTGTAGATTCTTCGTTTGTCTTCAGGTTTTTTAGAACTGCTTGTTGCATTTTTTGATCTCCTTTAATGTCTACAACTTCGGAATTCCAGTGAAATTTAATTTTCTCGTTGCTTAGTGCTCTTTCTTGCATTACTTTGCTTGCTCGAAGTTCATCGCGTCTGTGTACGAGGTGAACTGTAGTTGCAAACTTTGTTAGGAACGTGGCCTCTTCTATGGCTGAATCTCCTCCTCCTACTACTACCAATTCCATATTTCTGAAAAATGGCCCATCACATGTTGCACAATATGACACTCCTTTACCTGCAAATGTTTGCTCTCCTTCCAATCCCATCTTTCTGGGATTTGCCCCTGTTGCGATAATGACTGCACGACCCTCGTATTCCTCTGAGGCAGTTAGCACTTTGAACGGTTTATGTCTGAAATCTACATTGACAACCTCGTCGTCAACAATTGTGGTTCCCATCCTCTGAGACTGTTTTCTCATGTCTATCATCAGATCCGGTCCCATGATTCCGTTTTCAAATCCCGGGTAGTTTTCCACCTCTGTTGTGTTGACAAGCTGTCCTCCTGGCAGTATTCCTGATAAAATCAACGTATCGTATCCAGCTCTGGAGCAATAGATGCCTGCTGTATATCCTGAAGGACCTGCTCCGATAATTATCACATCAAACTTTGTTTTACTCTTGTCTGGTATTTTTGGACCATCATCGTTGGTTTTTAGCGTCGCCGCACCTGAATCTGCTGCCATCATGATGATTCTCCATCTAATTTCAACAATTTAAGTGAATATACCTTAACGTCTGTAATTATTTTTAGAATAATTTGTTTGCTGATAAGTGGATTTGAAAAATGAATGCTGCTTACTATGATTACAATTTTTTTACGATTTGCTGTACTCAAAATATTTTTGCAATTTATGGTGATGACATGTTTGACAAATTCTATATTTTTAAAACTGTATGTTCTGAGAAATATGTTTGAATCTAATTGTTTAGTTCGTCGAGAATCTTGGCATGTTCTTTGCAAAAGCTTCTTTTTTCTATTTGACAATAAAATAGATCTTTTTGCCAATGCGCATTGAATAGTCTGCATTCTCTATCTTTGCAAAATGCCTCACCTGTTTCGTAATACATTATTCCCTGAATCAGATAGCCTTCGGCAATCTTATGCAATCGTGAATCATGCTGTTTCAAAAACTGACCTTTGTATTTTTCATTAATCTCTTTAACTTCGCTTTCCGAAAAACACGTCATCAGATCTAGGTAGTATTGTTTTGGTTTTGCAGGAGCCTCTATCATCCCCGTTGTGGAAATTATTGCTGGATTTGACGCGATCAAAGCCCTGGCATGATATCTGTAATCGTCCTGATCAAACGTGCAAGTTGTCTTGTTCGTAAAAACAACATGCAATATGTTGTCTGTTTTTTCATCTACGGGGATGAATTCTGCAAATGTTTTCTGCATTTCGAATCCGTCATACAGAGCAATCTCTTTCTCGTTTGACGTGTCTCTATTTTCTTTCTCAATTTGAATGTCTTCCTCTGTAGGAAAATATTTTTTAAATTGATTTTTTAAATCCAAAATCCTCGTGTTTGAGATATTCTCAAAAATTCTCTCATCTGCATGTGACAAGAAATTCTTTCTGTGCTCTACCTCGATGGAAAACATGTCTGAAATGAAAGAACTTATTTTTGAAATCTGAATTTCTTGAACCGTAGGCTCCTCATACAGAATAATCTTGGTAAGCTTCAACGCCTAAACTGTGCTTCAATTGCTTATCTTTCTAGCTCTTTGATTTTTGCTGCTGTAATCTCTGCTGCTTTCTTGCCCGAAAACAACATGGATCCAAACGTTGGGCCCATTCTTGCCAATCCGTGTGTTTCCGTAACTGACATTCCTGCTGCCACTAGTCCTGGATAGACTTCCCCTGTTTTGTCGACTACGTGTTCTTCGCCTTCATTAACATGCATTGGATTCATTCCCTTCCATTTGACCAGTCCTCTGTCCACTAGTCTTTTGACAGCAACCGAATCGTGACCTGAAGCATCAATTATGATTTTTGCTTCAAAAGCAACAGGATCAACACATGTGATGTTTCGTGGCAACGCTGAAACTGGCATCCAATTAACTACGATTCCTGCAACCCTGCCGTTTTTCATTACTAAATCATCGAACTTTGTTAGTTGTAGGAACTTTACTCCCGCATCACATGCCCCCGCAATTAACTTTGAAACTGCATGTGGTCCTGGTGTGAGATATAGTCCTTCTGCAACTTTCTTGTATGGAACTCCTAGCTCATCCCAAATTTTCTGTGATGGCTCTCTTACTGTAACTGGGTTCATCATGTATCCGCCTAGCCAGTAACCTCCTCCAAGGTAGTTATTTTGCTCGATAACCAAAACTTTGTAACCCATGTTTGAAAGCTCTCTGCTGGCTGTTAATCCTGCTGGTCCGGCACCGATAATTATAACGTCTGATTCTGCTCTGTCAACTAGTACGTCGTGAAACTCATTTGCAATTGCACGTGTGATTTCTACCTCACGTACGTCGGTAAATATTTTATTTGATTGTTCTGCTACTGTTGCTTCTTGCATGTCGGTGCTTGGACTTCTAATCAATTAATACTTTCCCACATTTGAGATTTGATATTTCTAATCTTTGACATCATGAGTATGTATGATTGGAAATAGGAAAATTATGCTCCATTTTGAAAATTCATATCCTAAAACATCCGTATCTCAAAAATTTATAACCAAACCCCGAGGAAAATAAGTTGTATTGACCATGTCTGAGCTTAAGCAATCTTCGCCTGATTCTGTGAAATCTAAAATTAATTGGGCTAAGATGGAGGAAGCTGACAATTTTGCTAAAACTGTGAAACTGTTCCGTCAAGGCAAGTATGACGAAGATAGTTTTAGGAGATTTAGACTTCAACACGGGGCATACGGAACCCGTATGACTGGGGATTACGCTATGGTCCGCATTAAGATTCCAGCTGGGGAAATTTATCCAGAACAGATTGAAAAAATTTCTCAACTAAGTGAGCAGTATTCTATAGGAAGTGCGCATTTTTCGACTAGGGAAAACATACAGCTACATTGGGTGATTCTTGAAGATGTGTCGGAAATTTTCCGTGGTCTTGCTGAAGTTGGACTGACATCAAGAGAAGCGTGTGGAAATTCTGTTAGAAATGTGATGTGCAGTCCGTTATCTGGTGTATGTCCAGATGAGGAGTTTGACTCTACTCCTTACGCACTTGCAACTGCGCGATTCTTTTTGAGAAATCCCATGGCTCAAAATCTCCCACGTAAATTCAAATTCAATTTTACTTGTTGCGAAAAACATGGAATGGTCCGTATGGTGGATGTTGGGTTGATTCCACAAGTACGTCAAGTCGAAGGTTCTGCTGAGAAAGGATTCAAGATTTTTCTTGGCGGTGGGTTGGGAAACAAATCTTTTGTTGGTCATCAACTGGAGGAATTTACTCCTGAAGACGACTTACTTTACACTTCAATTGCTGTAATGAGAATATTTGATAGACTTGGTGATAGGACAAATCTTGCAAGAAACAGAATGCGTTATCTTGTAAATGAAATGGGTTGGAACAAATTCCAAAACCTGGTTTTCAAAGAAAGAGCAATAGTTAGAGCGACGCAGTCAGTAATTACCCAATTAGACGTTGATCATTCTACAAATGAAATCAAGCGACCTATACGAATCTCTAATGAGGATGGAGGTTCTGTAATTCCTGACGGATATGCTAGATGGTTGAAAACAAATACCGTAAAACAATCTCAAGATGATTACAGGTCTGTGTTTCTTACACTTGAGGCAGGCGACATCACTTCAAGCCAACTCAACGCATTAGCTGATATCATTCGAAATTTTTCGTCAGAAGGAAAGGCCAGATCTGGATTTGTGCAAAACATTGCATTAAGGTATGTGCATGAGGATGATTTACCTGGCTTGTACTCCAAATTGCTTGAAGTTGGACTTGCAAAATCTGGTGCTCTTACAATGACCGCACCTATTGGATGTTCTGGAACGACTTCTTGTAATTTGGCTCTGACAAATTCACACAGGCTTGCAAAGGAAATTCAAAGGAAATTTCTGGAACTTAAATTAGACGAAGACGACGATCTAAGCGATTCTTCAATTAAGATTAGTGGCTGTCCGAATTCTTGTGGCCAGCATGGAATTGCAACCATTGGATTCTTTGGAGGCGGTGGACGCGTGGGAAAAGACATGTATGCAAACTATCAGATGTCCATCGGTGGACGTTCTGATGGTGACACCATGTTGGGTCAGACATGTGTTCGTGTTCCTGCAAAAAGGGTGATTCCTGTAATTCTAAAAATAATCGAACTGTTTAAACAGAATAAGCAGTCTGATGATACTTTGAAAACCTGGATTCACAGGGTTGTAAGTGGAAATGAAGATTCTGAAATAAAGTCTGTTGTTGATATTAAAAAAATACTTGAACCCCTTATCGTTCCACCTACGATTGAAGATGATCCTGACTTTTACCTGGATTATGGAAGTGATGCTAGTTATCACACAAAGACAGGCAAGGGTGAATGTGCAGCTTGACGGCCTCTGTTGATATTACTACCGATGTAGACTCTTTACGCTCTGAAATACGAGACAAAAGTGTACGGGTCATAGATGTTAGGAGGGAGAACGATTACAAGCAGGATCACATACCAAACGCCGTGAATTTACCTTTGGCCCATTTGTTATCCGATGATAGTCCTGAACGTGTACTGAAGATTGTGAATTCTTTGGGAATCGACGATGAGACTTCTGTAGTTGTATATGATGACACTTTTGGAGCTCTTGCATCTCGGGTTGCTTGGACCTTGGAGTACCTTGGACATTCTGATGTGACCTTGCTGGAAACCACTTTCAGTAATTGGAAGTCGATAGGTTTGGAAAGTGATTCTGCAATTCCCGAAATACAGAAAAAACAGCATTCTATGAAACTACGATCTGATATTTTGGCAACATCCGATTATTTGGAAACCGCAAAAACACGTGATGACGTAATATTGATAGATAATCGTGAAAGGTTGAATTTCCTTGAGCAGCACATTCCTGGGGCAATCAGTCTTCCTTATAGGACTCTTGCAACCTCGGATAAGATTTTACGTTCAAAAGAAGACATGAAGAGATTACTTGACAATCGCGGTGTTGCTGGCGATTCAGAAATCATAACGTACTGTGGAAGTGTTGGGACTCTGTCTGGACTCGCATATTATGCGTTAAAATCTGTTGGGCTTCCTAACGCAAAGCTGTACGTTCGCTCGTTCAAAGAGTGGAAAAACCTTGCAAAACCTACTGAAAAACAGGAGGATGCAAGCTATTGGGATTTATCCGCAGAATGATCAGTCTACTTCGCTTCTGAGTTTTTTTGTCACAGTGCCTTCTATGTTGTTAAACAAAACCAACATGCTCTCTTTGTTGTCTTTTATGTAATCCACTCCCCTGTCTTTGATTCTGATTTTCCACAGTCTGATTTCCCTGTGTTCGTCAAAGAAGTTTTCTATCATCTGTTCACCTGATTTTGTTGGGTCTATGAATACTTCGAAGAGCTCCAGAGTTTTTTCCACATCCTCCTCCTCTATCGATTCCTTTACAGAATGGATTGCTTGACTCAACTCTTTTAGATTTTTGACTGGTTTTGGTAAAGTTTTTCTGGTGATTCCGAACAATCCTTTTTTCTCTTTTCCCATTTTCTCTGCAATGTTGTCGGCTAGATCGTAGATTGGAATTTTACTCAAGCCGTCCCTCTTTTCATTTTGTACGATGAGGCCTTTCTCCAATAGTTTTCTAAGTGCCGTTTCCGCATCCACCTTGTCTAAAAATGTCGTCCAAACAATTGCACCCAATGTGTGGTATCCCTGTCTGATTGACTCAAGTACTACGACTTCTTCAATTCTCTTGAAGCCCTCTTCTATCCTTACGTTGACAAAGTCTTTGTCTCTGATTGATTTTCTTGCATTTTTGACATCCACCTCAATCGAACGCTTCAGTGCCTCTAGTGCTTCTGGAACTTGATTTAGTAATGAAAGGAAGCATGCTTGATTGTACAATGCCATTCCGTATGTTGGATCTGATTCAATTGATTTCTGAACTGCGGATAATGCCTTGGAATAGTTCTTTTGTTCATAATGCACCAATGCCTTCAAATTCCATGCCTCTGGGTTTGTAACATCTATGTCCAAAATCTTATCATATACTTTTAGGGCCTGACTATAGTCTTCTAGATGGAATCTTGCATATCCCAATTTCATCAGGGTTTCAACATTGTCTGGCTCTATTCTTAAAGCCTGTTCAAAAACGTCAATGGCTTCTTCAAGCTTTTCATCGGCCATAAGGTTGATTCCTTTTTTAAATAATTTTTTACGATTATAATCTACATCTACTAAGCTTCTTTCATTAGGAATTGTCTTCTCAATTTTTACTTCCTCTGTCTTATCTTTTGATTTCTTGGCGAAAAGCTTCTTCACAGCTCAGATGGGGTTTTATCTAGATAAATACCAAGTGATATGGAAAATTTACCTAGTTGACGCTTCTGAAACGCTGTTCAACCAGCGATCTAAATACAAAAATACTTGAAATACACTCAAACGATTGTGTCATCTCAACCTAGATTAGAGATTCAAGGAAAGGCACCTTTTAAGCAATCTGGTGTATATGAAGCTCAGATCGCAATTTCCGACACTAAACCTTCTGATGATGATATTAGAAATAAACAATTCTCCTTTCTGTGGCGAGGCAATTTCCACCTGAGGGTTAAGGATGGCGTTTTTTCTGAAACCATTGGAAATCCGTCTAACCCCCTACCAATCTCTATTGCAAATTTAGATAAAGTTTGGATTGTTGTTACAGACCTATTTTCTTCACTTCATTCTATTTTTGATGTCCCTTTGACAAGTTCTGAACCAAAAATTGAACCAAAAAAAATATCTAGCACATCACAATCAAAACGTCCTCTGAAATCAAATGTTGCTGGTCCTCCCGGAGACAAAGGTCAGGCCGGTCAATCCGGCCCTCCCGGAGACAAAGGTCATCCAGGTCCTCCCGGAGACAAAGGTCAGGCCGGTCAATCCGGTCCTCCCGGAGACAAAGGCGCACCTGGAGACAAGGGACCTCCCGGCCCTCCCGGCCCTATGGGTCCTCCCGGAATTAAGGGTCAGGCCGGTCAATCCGGTCCTCCCGGAGACAAGGGCGCAACAGGAGACAAGGGCGCAACAGGAGACAAGGGAATTTCTGGAAATAGAGGATTAACTGGAGATAAAGGATTAACGGGAGACAAGGGAGACAAGGGAGACAAGGGAATAACAGGTCCTCCCGGAGACAAGGGAGACAAAGGCCCTCCCGGCCCTCCCGGAGACAAGGGGCCGATTGGACTCAAGGGCGTGCTTGGTGAAAAAGGCGAAAAAGGCCCTACCGGTCCTCCCGGAGACAAGGGCATATCTGGATTAAGAGGAATTACAGGAGACAAGGGAGACAAAGGCCCTGTAGGCGAAAAAGGCTCCAAGGGGCTAACCGGTATCACAGGTCCTCCCGGAGACAAAGGTACATCTGGCCTTACTGGTGTTCAAGGCGACAAGGGCCTTTCTGGTCCTCCAGGTCCTCCCGGAGACAAGGGTCAGCAGGGTCAGCAAGGTGCGACTGGCTCCAAGGGGCTAACCGGCCCTACCGGCCCTCCCGGAGACAAGGGTCAGCAGGGTCAGCAAGGTGCGACTGGCTCCAAGGGGCTAACCGGCCCTACCGGAAGCCCCGGAGACAAGGGTCAGCAAGGTCAGCAAGGCCCGCAGGGTCCTGTAGGCTCCAAGGGGCTAACCGGCCCTACCGGGGGTCCAGGCGACAAGGGAGACAAAGGCCCTGCAGGTCCGATTGGTGATAAAGGAATTAAAGGAGTTGAGGGTCCATCTGGTGAAAAAGGTCAGCAAGGCCCGCAGGGTCCTGTAGGCTCCAAGGGACTAACCGGCCCTACCGGGGGTCCAGGCGACAAGGGAGACAAAGGCCCCCTTGGCCCACAAGGCTCAATTGGAGACAAGGGAGACAAAGGTCCTGAAGGTTTGCAGGGTGAAAAAGGCCCGCAAGGCCCGCAGGGACCTGCTGGTTCCAAGGGTCTTACAGGAATTCCTGGCCCGCATGGTGAAAAAGGCGAAAAAGGCCCCCTTGGCCCGCAGGGTGAAAAAGGTGTTACAGGATCTGCTGGCCCGCAGGGTGAAAAAGGCCCGCAGGGGTCACAAGGCTTGCAAGGAGAACGTGGAACTACGGGACCTCCCGGAGACAAAGGCCCGCAAGGCCCGCAGGGAATTCAGGGCCAGCAAGGAGAACGTGGTCCGACCGGTCCTATAGGTTCCATAGGTGAACAAGGTCCTGTAGGTGGACAAGGTCCAGTTGGCCCTCCAGGTCCAAAGGGCCCTCCAGGTCCTCCCGGTGAAAAAGGTCCATCTGGTGGAATGGCTTCAGAACAAAAGGCTATCTTCAAAGATCTTTTGGAAATTCTGACAAACAAAAATATCATTTCTACAGAAGACCAGATCAAACTGATGAGTTATCTCTACTAAAAATTTCCAAAAAAATTATGGATTAATAGGATTTTAATTTGAAGTCATCAAAAATATTTTTATCTATTTGACGTTGTGATTGTTCTCATTTTTCAGATTCAAATTTTGATAATTGTTTTAAACATGATTGATTCCATTTTGATTTTCTAAAACAAATGCACTTTTTTTGATAAGGGCTGTGTTCAGTTTTTGTTTAATTATTATTTTAAGAAAAAAAAATTTACAGTTCACACTCTGCGATTTAGAAAAATGAAAACAATTCGCCGTCTATAAGACGATTGTTAGTTTGTAAACGATGTTATCGTCTCTTTGGAGCTGCTTTGCGTGTTGCTGCTTTTCTCTTTGGAGCTGCTTTGCGTGTTGCTGCTTTTCTCTTTGGAGCTGCTTTGCGTGTTGCTGCTTTTCTCTTTGGAGATGCTTTGCGTGTTGCTGCTTTTCTCTTTGGAGATGCTTTGCGTGTTGCTGCTTTTCTCTTTGGAGCTGCTTTGCGTGTTGCTGCTTTTCTCTTTGGAGCTGCTTTCTTTACTGCAGTTGTTCTAGAAGTCTTTCTCTTTGGAGCTGCTTTGCGTGTTGCTGCTTTTCTCTTTGGAGCTGCTTTCTTTACTGCAGTTGTTCTAGAAGTCTTTCTCTTTGGAGCTGCTTTGCGTGTTGCTGCTTTTCTCTTTGGAGCTGCTTTCTTTACTGCAGTTGTTCTAGAAGTCTTTCTCTTTGGAGCTGCTTTGCGTGTTGCTGCTTTTCTCTTTGGAGCTGCTTTCTTTGTAGATGATGAAGTTGATCTACGTTTAGTTGCAGCTTTTCTTTTTATAGCCATTACAAAACCGATATTCTCATTGTTTTTCAGTGGTTAGGCTAAAAAAATTTACACAAATTGATTACAATTTATCGAGTAATTTTGTTTACTTTTTTCTTTGTTTTGATCTATTTCTTCAATTTTTTAAAAAAAATCGTTTTGCATCATTTTTTGAATTCTTTTAAGAATTCTTAACGTGTTTCATTCTATCTCATTTTCAAAATCAAAAATTTTTTGATTTTTTACTAAGACCTCTTTTACTTCATTCTGTTTTTAATGATCAATTTTTAACATTACATTCCACGTCTTTTAATTATGGTGAGCACATCTTCATCAATCAAAACATGGTTTAATCCCACTCTTTGTCCTCCGAACTTCACACTTTTCCCCCATACTAGACCATATCTGAATTCTCTTTTCAATCTACGATGAAGTTTGTTACAAATGTCTTCAACTGAGTCTCCTTCTCTTGCAACCAGTGGTTCTTTAAAGTCCGTTTCTCCTCCTTTTGGTCGTAAGTAAATCCTGATGAATTTCAGTTTTTCATATATTTTGTCTTTGAGTAACTCGATATTGATGTCTGCATTTGCAGATACTTCCACAACATCTGATTTAATTTTTGTCTTTAGGTCTTTTAGAAATTCTTTGTCCACTAGATCAATTTTGTTTAGTACTGTGAGTGCCTTTGAATAGCTTATGTTTCCGGCAATGTGATCTGAGAGTTGTTCTGAGCTGAGATCCTCTCTTATCACAACTCTTGCACTTACAAGTCCGTATAGGTGTAAAATGTCTTTGAGGTGCTTTTCGGTAATCTTTGTCATCTTGACTTGCTGTGCAACTGCTATTCCTCCCATCGATGCTTTCTCAATTGTGATGTTTGGTGGCAACTGATTGAGTCTTATTCCAATGTTGCCAAGCTCGTTAACCAATACGTCTTCGTGAAATGGCTGAAACACATCAAGCATGAGAATTACAAGATCTGCTGTTCTGGCAACTGATAAAATTCTCTTTCCCAATCCCTTGCCTGAAGATGCCCCCTTGATGATTCCGGGAAGGTCCAGGACTTGGATTTTTGCACCTCTGTGCTCCATCATTCCCGGAACAACTGTTAGTGTAGTAAATTGAAATGCGCCAACTGTGGACTTGGCTCCCGTCATTTTGTTTAGCAATGTTGATTTCCCAACACTGGGTAATCCTATGAACACCACCGTTGCATCCCCGCTTCTTCTAACATCGAATCCATCTTGCTTCATGCCGGATTTTTTGGCAATATCTGATTCTTGCTCTCTCTTCAGTTTTGCAATCTTTGCTTTTAGTAGGCCGATATGGTGTTCAGTAGCTTTGTTAATCTGGGTTTTTGCCATTTCATCTTGTATGGCTTTGATCTTTTCAGGAATTCCCAATACTACTCATCTTTTTTGACATTCTTTCAAATAAAACCGTATTACTTTGCATTCGTAGCAAATATTATTCGGTTATAAAATCAGTTTTTGTGAAAAAGAAAACTTTTGCAGTTGACATAGATGGTACGATTACTGAAAATGGAGGGGGAAGAATCCACCTTGATGCTCTTGAAGCACTTCGACGTCTCACTGACATGGGACATAACGTGATCTATGTGACTGGAAGATCATCGGTTGAGGCGTTCCTTCTTGCTGTATATGGCGGTACGACAAAAATCTCTGTTGGTGAAAATGGAGGCTGTATCAGCTTGGATTCAGATGAGCATCAACTTTTAGGAAGTTTGGAATATTGCAACAATGCATTACGAATCATTAAGGACAATATAGACAACGTTGAAGAAAAGCATGTATTTCCTAGAATGACCGAGGTGGTTTTGGAACGAACGTTTGATTTAGATCTTGCAAGAAAAATTGTGCTTGAGCATGACCTTGATGTTGAATTATCCGACAGCCAATATGCTTATCATATCAATTCTTCTGGAATTGATAAGGGCACTGGTTTTGCCAAAATCATGAACAAGATGTCTCTTTCTCGCGACGATGTGATTGCGATAGGTGACAGCGCTACCGATGTTCCATTGTTCAAAGTTGCAAAAACAAGTATTGCACTTGGAAATGCATCTGAAAAAGTGAGATCCCAGGCTACTATGACCGTCTCTGCAAATGCGGGGGATGGGGTTCTTGAGGCATTAGATAAATTAGCACCTGTCCTATCTGAGATATAACATGACGTTCAAATCCATTCTAGACGAAATTGAAAACAATCTCAAGAAGGTGTTGAATGATATGTCCATTGACGATGTATCGTTTTCTGTAGAGCCTGCAAAACCAGGATTTGGAGATGTTAGCTCAAACGTCTCCTTTTTGCTTGCAAAACAACTCAAAAAAAGTCCTCAGGACATAGCCAAATCTATATCGGAACGGTTTTCTCATTGCACAAACACCCTTGTGTTGAAATCAGAGGCACATGCTTCAGGATATCTTAACTTTTTTGCAGATTGGAAAAAACTGTCTCAGCTCATTCTGTCTGAGTCGTATCTTGACACGTTTGGAGACATTGATCTAGGTAAGGGCACTACGATAGTAGTCGAGCATACCAGTGTGAATCCAAACAAGGCTCTTCATATCGGACACATTAGGAATATCATAATTGGGGATACCGTGTCTAGAATTTTAAAAAAGGCAAACTACAATGTCAATGTTCTAAATTACATCGATGATTCGGGACTTCAGGTTGCAGACATTGTAGTGGGCTTCAAGCATTTTGGATATGATCAGGAACCGCCAAACGGGAAAAAGTTTGATCATTATTGTGGCGATGATGTTTATGTGAAGACGACTGAAAAATACGAAAAAGACGCTGGCCTGGAATCCATTAGGAAAAACGTTCTAAAGGATCTTGAGGATGGAAATTCCGAAACTGCCATGTTTGCAGATAAAATTACTCGACGTGTTTTGGCTGGACAGCTTGAGACATGTTGGAATCTGGATGTTTTTTATGATTGTCTTAACTTTGAATCTCACATCATTCGTTCGGGCTTGTGGGATAAGATCTTTGCAAATCTTAAGGATATGGGTCTGCTTGAATTTGAAAACGACGGGAAGAATGCCGGGTGCTGGGTCATACGTGGTGATGGCAAAGAAGAAGACAAGGTAATTGTAAGAAGCAATGGGACTGCAACATACATTGCAAAAGACATTCCGTACGCTGCCTGGAAATTGGGCATGCTTGAGGATCCATTCTGCTATGAAAGATATCCTGAAGTTCAATCTTCAGACAGGGATCTCTGGCAAACTACTTTGGATTCTGCATGTACTGCATCAAAGAATTTCACCGGTGACAAGGTGGTCACCGTTATTGACTCACGACAGGCCCGACTCCAAAAAATCATCACCTACTTGATGGGGAGATTCAAATCCGTTCCCGACGCATACGTCCATCTTGGCTATGAGTCAGTCACGTTAAGTTCCGAAACTGCAAAAACTCTGGGTCTAGACACTGATGGAAAGCAAGCTCAGATGTCTGGTAGAAAAGGACTGTATGTAAGCGCTGATTCCGTATATGACATGCTCAGAGAAAAGACAAAGGAGGAAACCGTGAAACGACATCCTGAAATGGATGTTGCTGAAACTGAAAAAATTGCCCACCATGTATCTGTTGGCACCTTGAGATATGAGATGATAAAACAAGATCTAGACAAAATGATTACCTTTGATTTGACTAAATCCCTTAGCCTGGAGGGTGATACTGCTCCGTACATACAGTATTCTTATGCGAGGGCTTCTAGGATTTTGGAAAAATCTGGCAAGGTTCCGTCAATCGACGTTGATTTTTCTTTACTATGTGAGAATTCTGAACTGGACTTGATCAAGAATATCGGACTTTTCAACTTACAGGTACGTGATGCTGCCAACAATTTATCTCCTAAAGTGATTGCCCGATACTGCCATGAACTGGCTGTATCATTCAACTCGTTTTACGAAAAATCAAAGGTCTTGAACTTAGATGATGCTTGTCTGGAAAACTCTCGACTATGTCTTGTCAATTCTTTCAAGATAACTTTGAAAAAGGCTTTAGATCTACTTGGGGTTAAAACCCCTGATAGAATGTGATGTCCTAGAGGAACAACAACGTCGCCCCTCTAGGTTAGTTGGCGTGCAAACCAATTACTGTTTAACGAATAGTTTTAAGCCAATAAACCTTACTTTTGCATAATTGTCTGAACTAACTGATAAAATTACAATCAAGAAATCAAATTTGTCTGCTGCAACAAAGAAAGACTATGATTTTAGATTGGGGTTGTTCTATCGTTTTTCACCAATAAAATCTGATGATGAACTAATTGATTGTCCATCAGTAGAATTACAAAAAATTCTAGTAAGTTATGTTAGACACTTGATAAAGCGTGTCAATGATGATGATTTATTAGCAAATACAGTTCCTAAGATGTTTCGAGGAATACGATGGATTCTCAACTCCAACTATCTGGAGAACGACATCAAATGGAATCCGATCGAATCTATGTTTCCAAAATCTGTCAAGCGTTCTGGACACAATGCATGATCGACGACTCAGATTAGCGTGATACTTGAGAACATCAGTAACCTCCAAAACAAGACAATGATACACTTCCAGACATCCCCGGGTGGATATGTGGGAATACATGATCATCCTTTATTGATAAAATATTTGATCCTGATGGAATGGCATGGGCATGCATGCTATACTGTCATACTTTATGCTGATGAGGATGAATCCGTAGAGGAAAAGGATCTCAGAGACAAGCAGGATGACGTTCAAGATGGCGATTCTTACTGGTCATTTCTTATGCCGGAAGCAATGGATTATCTTGACCTGTATTTTGAATGCAGAAGAAATCACGGTGAGGATCTTACGGATGATTCGCCAATATTCAAGGCAGACCCGATAAGAAATGGAGACAGATTAAACTTCTCTAATTCTTTTTTTTAAATTTGTTTTATCATCATATATGGAGATGAAAAGGGTATGTTGTTAGAAAATTTTGAATGTGTATTAAGTGATAAGTGTGTAGACCTGTAATTGCCATGAACCAAAAAGCAAAGGGAATTATCTGCATCATGTTTGGAATTGTCCTGCTAATGTACGGGGTCGGATATATGGAAAATCTTCTTGATCCTTTCATCGGTTTTGGAAACCTACTAATGTACACGATCCTGGCATTTGTGGGTTCGGCTATCATGCTGTACATGGGATACGTATTGCTAGGAAAGTCAAAAACCATGCCCTGAACGAATGAATATCCGATACAATTAAGAAGAAAAACCTGAAAGTTTGTTTTGCTTTTGCCTGATCATCGTATTATTTCACAACCGTCTAGATGATCTACAATGATGGTATCTCCAAGACTGTAGACAGTCTGGAAATGAATCTGCTGTGAATACATCACGTTTGAATCCTCACACATGCTGGTAGTACTATGTCCCACCTGCAAAACAATGATGGAAGAGGTCTAGTGTGCAAACCTTTCTCTGATTTCATGATGTGATTTTTTGCTTTGCTTAATCTTAGGTAAGTATCAGATTTGTTCAGATATGATCAATGATTGGATTGATTGCACATGTTTGATTTCTTGGATTTTCTTTATGATGACCATGTTCAAGTTTTTGACCTCGGGATGCTCAATTTTCAGCAATATGTTAAACATGCCGAAGACTCCTTGAACTTCTTTAACTGATTCATTTTTCTTTATCTCTTCAATGACCTGTGTTTCAAATCCAATATCACAGTCAATCAGAATGTATGTGGCCACCAACTCTATGCCTCTAAGATTTCAGAAAATTCAACTTTGCCATCAGTCATATTTCATCCTCTGATCCTTGCAAACATTTTACCTTTGACTGATTTTGGTCTTGATCTTAGCAGCATGTTGCAACAGGGACAGTAGATGCCATCCCACTCAACGAAAATTTCACAGATGTTGCATCTTTTTTGCCCGCTTGCATATCGCTGTGTTTGGGTAGTCCATTTTGCCCTGTATCTGTGACACACTCCCTTACACCCCACGTGTAAGAACCTCCTTCCTGTCAGACTTGCCTTGCACGTATTTTTTCTTATATTTTGAGCTGCGGGGGGTTAGTCGTAACCGATAATTGCAGCATGGACACCAAAGACCATCCCATTCGATATAGATGTCACACGCATTGCAACGTTTCTGACCCGATAGGTATCGTCCTATGTTGTTTGGTTTTTTTGCCCTGTACCTTTGACATACGTTGTTGCATGTGATGCCCATTGTCACAAAAGATCTCCGCAATTATCTGGAAAATGAGACGTAGTCAATTTCTGCACTCCATGTCATGAATGGATTTGGATAGCGTGAAAATGTCCGTGTTTATCAGTTTCTTTTGCAATAGGCTGGCATTCATCTGCAAGCTCTTTTTTGATACGGGCATATCGCCCTCAAGAATGAATGTGCCCTCTATTTGGCATGCAAGAAAAATTGCAGCACATGCAAGACCGATCTTGTTTTTAGAAACATAGTGTTTGTTAAAAATTGCCGTACTGACCAATAGTATCGCCAGTTTACGTACCTGTTTGGCAATTTCCAGTTTTTTACCAATTGAGTTAATGTGGTTTGTAACAGATAGGAGAAATTTGTCATTGCTCAGATCATTCAGTATTATCCCTGTAACGAGATTTATCTTGATTGCGCATTCGTAGCAGTATCGTTTGGATGTGGATGTTGCGACTATGTCATCCAGATTAAAATCGTGCTGGCATTTTGTGCATCTGTCATAGCCTATTTTTTTAAGCCTGCTTAGATTGCATTGGGACAACACGGAAACTGTTTTAGAGTGTGACATTGTTACTGCTTGAAATATCCTCAAGAAACGTAAAGTATGATAATTTAAAAGCACATTGCGTCAATTTGCAATCATTTGTGTTCATAAATTATTTGTCAATTACAAGTCATTGATTTCAACTATGCCTAAATAAGATGAGTTCTTACTCCTCTTTGAGATTTTCAAATTTTGAATAAAAAAGACAAAGTTTCAAAGCAGAATACCGTTACCTTTTCCAGTCGCATTTACATGGATATTTTTACGATAATTGAGAAGGAGGCAAAATCAAAGAACATCAGTACAAATTCGCTCATCAACAATATTCTTGGCAAATACGTCACTTTGGAACGATTTGCAAACGATATCTAGCTGGTTTCACTCACAAAGCGGTCGATCATACAGATTTTTTCGCGAATGGGGGATGATACCATCAAACAGATTGCAAAGGACGTTGGGGGCGTTGTTCACAGAGAGCTAGTCTTTCTAAAGTTTGATGAGATGTCATTTGATAATCTGATGCACGTGCTGGTGGTCAACGCGTCCAGATACGGATCAGTCAAGCATAATGTGGAAAATCTGGAACACCGTATCTGCATTCATCATGGTTCCTGTATCGAATTCTCACGATTCTTGGCGCAAGTCCATGAAAACATGGCTCATCACCTGTCTGTCAAAATAGACATTACAAATACGGATCAACACATGATATGCATGAAGATTCAAGATCAGGAGGCGTGAAACAGTTGTCTGTAGTTTGCTATCACGGTGAGACACTGCATAGAATTGATCAGCATAGGGCAAATGAAATTCTCGGTGTCTTGCTTGACGATTCAAACAGGAAAATAATTTTGTGCATAAGGGACAAACCAAAAACGGCACTACAGGTTTCCACTGAGACGGGACTGTCAATCAGCATGACGTACAGAAGGTTGCGCGAGTTAAAGGAAAAGAACCTGCTTATACTGTCAGGGGAAAGCAGTACTGATAAGGTAAAGAGATTCAGACACAAGAGCAAGATTCGCAAAGTGGAAACCTCTTTTGACGGGAACGTCACAGCCATCAAGATTTATTCAAATCTGAGAAATTAAAAAATTCAAAAACTGTCGGTGCTTACAATTATTTTTATGTCATTACATTTTTTTGATGCGTTGATGTGCCAATGATAAAAATATGTGGCTATGACAAATTATGTGACAAAGTAATATAGATGGACCGAAGATTAGGTTTGTCGGGGTGAACAACCAAGGGGGCATACTGGTTGCAGGGGGCATAAAGGAAGGGATAGCGTCACTATCATCAAAACGAGACGATGAAATGCTTTTCATGGGACTTGCATTACGTGTAAAAATGAGCAAGGAGTTTGACAAGCAGCTTAGCTTGTAAGGTCGGCGGACCCAATACTACGTCTGAAGCAAACTCGATATGTTCGTATTGAAGATATGGGATTACTTAATTATTTTAATCACGTAATCAAAGTATGGAAAAATACGAAAAACTTCTCAACATGCTGATGGATTTCAATGATTCCATCAGGTTTGCTGCGGTTTGTGATCAAAATGGCAGCATACATTGGCACAGCAAACGAACCAATGTGCGAAACATGATTTCGTTGGAGGATACCAAAAAGACTCTGAAACGAGCTATAAGTGCATGGCAGGAGCGTTCCAAAATCGAAGACAGGGTTGGACGTGGTATGTACGTGATAGCCGCATATGAGAAAATCAAACGAATCACAATTCCTTTGGACAACAATAATCTCTTGTTCATAAGCTTGGACAACACGCCATTAAAAATGAGCAAGGGACAGAGCTATGGTCACTTGGTAGAGATGGGCAAAATCATGTCGATAGTTGACTTTGTAAATCAAAACCAATAGTCAAACCACATCTCGTATTTTTTATGGTTGACTGATGATGATGATGGGTAAATGTTGTCTGACCCCCAAATAGAAATACGTCAAAAATACGCGAAGTCCCTCATATTATTTAACTTCAAGCATGAAGTACACGTAAAATGTAATTTAAAATCTAAAACCAATCTACGGTCAACATAACTTGGCGTGCAATCCTCTCGAGATTTGAACTAAACTTCCAATATTCCTCAAGAGAATTATGGATGAAAGAGCATCACACTTCTAATTCGGCACCATAACTGTGTTTAAACCTAAGATTTTAGGCTCAATTTTTTGAAAATCACGAGTATTCTTAATTTCTAGTATCGTCATAATTGGACATGAAGAAATACTGTTTTGTTCTATTATTTTTGTATTCATGGTCAGCATTTCAGTGACATCAATTTTTGCACAATCTCAATATGAAATTCCAGATTGGATTAAAAATAATGTAAAATGGTGGGCAGAAGGAGAAATTGATGATGGCGCATTTGTTTCAGGAATTGAATATTTAATTTCAAAAGGAGTCATCGATATTCCCATCACACAAAAATCAGTCAGTGCTACTGATGAGATACCTTCATGGGTTAGAACCAATGCAGAATGGTGGGCAGATGGAACAATTTCTGATTCTGATTTTGTTGCAGGAATCGAATATTTGGCAAACAGTGGAATCATTCGAGTTGCACAAACAATCCCGTCACAAATTGAATCTCCTTCATTGGAAATTAATGCTGGACCAAGTGAAGACACCGTTGAGATCGTACAGGAGAGTTGGTTGTGTTCAGGAAATGCAAGATGCTTTACTGGAATTGTGACTCAAGTAATTGACGGGGATACGATCAAGGTTGATGGCCAATCAATAAGATTTGCATTGGCATCAGCTCCTGAGTTAAATGAACCAGGTGGAATTGAAGCTAGAGAGTTTATTGAGACAATTTGCTCAGTTGGCTCTATTGCAACAGTTGATGAAGATGATGGACAAACTCAAGGAAGTTATGGTAGAGTACTTGGGGTGATTTACTGCAATGAATTTAATCTCAATGAAGATCTTTTGAATGTAGGACACGGATACCTAATTTCAGATTTTTGCAAGGATAGTGAGTTTGAAAATGAATATTGGGCACAAAATCATGGGTGTTCCACTATATCTGAACATGAATGCCCTGTAAGTCATCCGTATATTTGGACAGACGGTTTCTGTTATGAAGAGCCAGAATTCTTAGACAATGGCTGTCCACGAGGCTATCCATACGTTTGGTCTGATGATCTTTGCTATAATATTCCAGAACCAGTCTATGAAGAATCTCCAAGATGTGATCCTTCTTATCCTGACTTTTGCATTGCATCTGATTCTCCAGATTTAGATTGTGATGAAATTCCATATGCTGATTTTAGGGTGTATCAGCCAGATCCTCATAGGTTTGATGCAGATTATGACGGAATAGGTTGTGAGTCGTATCAACCTCCAGCAGAAGCCCCTCCAGTACAAAGTGACTGTGATCCTTCTTATCCTGACTTTTGCATTCCTTCTCCGCCTCCAGATTTAGACTGTGGAGACATTCCTTACAAGAGATTCACAGTTTTACAACCAGACCCTCATCGATTTGATGGTGATAAAGATGGTATTGGATGTGAAACTTAATTTGATTTCATAAATGATCTATTTTTTTATCGAGTTGAATCTAAAAATTAATTTTCATACGTGGACAATATTCGCTAAATCTATCTTGGCGTGAAGACTAAGTAATGAAAAGTCTACAATGATTTTTTTTAAAAAGATCTTTTTCTGTAAGACTAACAACATTAGGGTGGAATGAGTATTTTTACAGTTTCCTTAAATTCTATATTTTACAAATAAAATTATGACTTGGGTTTCACTTTTTTATGTATCGTCACAAGACTTTGATGGGGATGTAAAATCACTAAAAACAGTTTTTTCCATGTTTGAAAAGCAGATTCATCAAAAGAATGGTTTTAGATTCAGTCCAAAGGCTGAATTTGCAATGGGGTGGTATTTTTACACAATTTACGTCAAGATTGGTTTTATCAAAAAACTCGTAGAGCATAATCATACACATGATCCCAAAGTAAAAAATGAAAAAGTAATTCTAAAGATTGTTCAAGACTATCTAAAAATGAAAAAGAGTAAAGCTAGGATAAAGTTTGATGGAGACAAACCAACGCTTGGAGGATACTATCATTGGTTATTGAGATAAGCATTTTTATGCCTGATTTTGAGTAATTATTTCTGCGTTTTAAAAAAGCAGTAAATCTTAATTTGTTAAGCCAATATTCGGTTAATCTATCTTGGCGTACAAATCGACAATTATTTCAGCAAACTTCTATGAGGACTAAATATCATTCTCAGTCTTTGAAAGTCATTTTTGATTTTCATAGTACAAACGAATTACCTCGTCAACCACGATGTTTGTGTCCTCTTCTTTTTGACAGGATACAAGGAGCAGATAGTCATTACCCAAATAAAATGAAAATCGTTTAATCGTATCGTACTCGGCAAGTGTGTACTTTGTTTTCCCAAGCCATTTCGATGTCTCTTTTCTGGACTTCCAATCCATTATTGAAAGACTTACGAGTTCTTTTTCCGCATGCTCTGAAAGCAGGCTTTCTATTCCTTCACGCATCCCTCCTCCGACCCTATTGGCCCATTCATCATATACTGAGGCAAATCGAATATTGGGGTTGATTTCTAGTACCTGTGAGCAAAATTTTTCATAGTCCAATGATTGTTTCAACCAAGGATCTCTAATCAGTTTTTTGGTGTATGTGGCAGACTGTAAAACATGAATTTTACAAAATCAGGACAAGGCATCCAAAATAGGCGTGAAACGTTAATGATCAAGTGTGTCGTAATAATATCATCATAACGCATGGCAACTTTCGCAGAACCAGAATATCATCCGAGGAATTGTTCAAGCTGAAGGGATTAGATAGGATGTACTGGTACAGGACAGATCCCGAAATGAGTTAGGATGATTTGCTGATACTGAATGATAAAATTAATGGACATGAATTGCAAAGTCTAATTGATGCATTGATGACCAATCCGTTGGTGAAGGACAATACGGAGTTGAAATCAGTGATTTTGGGGAGGATAAACACTAGAAACCCTCTAGAACTTGATGATTAATTTACGCCTGAAAGAAAAAAATAATGTCGAAAAGCTAACCTACTCATTACAATAATTAGGGGTGAAAACTACGAGTTACTCTAGTTTGATAAATCCAGATGAGAGAATAAATTTTGAATGTGATGAACTACATACGTGCGTATGATTATTTTGTCTAAATTATAATTTCATGCGTGGCCAATATTCGGTTAATCTATTTTGGCGTGCAAACCAATTACGCTTTTGAGAAATCATTTAAGCCATAAACCTTTGTTTTAGAATATGTCTGAACTAGCAGAAAATATTACGCTGTCAGAACCACATCCTGCTGATACAAAAAAGAAGGGCTGTCTTTTCATGGTTGGAAAATTCTGTCAATCCCCTCCTACAAATCAGATGATGATCTGATTGACTGGCTATCTATTCATCTGCAAAATATCTTGCTAAACTATACGTGTCATTTGGCAAGGAAGTAAAAGATGACGATCTTTTCCGCAAACACCGTCCAGAAAATGTCCAGGAAATGAAATAACTGCTTTATTTGAATTATCGTGAAAACAATGCCAAATGAAGTCCTTTATCGAATAACAATGACTGTCAAATGATTTGAGTGAAACTGGTTCTCTTCGATGAACTGGATTTTAAAATCATAAATTATCAATAATATTGATTTGAGGCTGATGGGATTCAGCACCTACTCTATCTTCTAAACATTATCCAGATCCTGGAACCTGCGAATATTCCTACGGCAAGAACTATCAGTAACGGAACAATTATTTGTCCTTCTTCCATCAACTAGACTCCGAACTCTTACTCTAAAAACATAATTGCAATTTTCTACCTGTATTGAATCCAATTCCCAAGAACAGTTCACGTCCCTATGATTTTAAAATCTCATCTTTTTAATTTATAAAAATTAGTGTGATTGCTACAAAAATCCGAAAAAATCCTATGGTAATTTTAAAGAACAGTTGCGCAATGAATGGGCATGAAAATATTTATCTAAATTGAATTTATGGTATTTTGTTATGGGTTTGTTTGACAAATTTACTAAGACATTTGACAAATATGGATATGATTTGGACGGCTATGACAAAGACGGCTATGACAAAAAGGGATACGACAAAAATGGATTTGACAAAGACGGATACAATGGCAAGGGATATGATAAAAAAGGATACAATGAAAATGGTTACAATAAAAGTGGTTACAACCGGAAAGGATATGACAAAAAGGGATACAAAAATGGATACGATGAAGACGGATACAATTTCAAAGGATACGACAAGGACGGATACAACAAAAATGGGTATGACAAAAAGGGATACGACAAGGACGGATATGATAATCGTGGTTTTTCTCTTGCTGGTATTCACATTGCTACAAAAATAGCTTTTGATGGCGAAGGATACAACAAAAAGGGATACGACAAGGACGGATACAACAAAAAGGGATACGACAAGGACGGATACGACAAGGACGGATACAACAAAAATGGATTTGATAAAGACGGATACGGTCTAGACGGATACGACAAGGACGGATACGACAAAAATGGATTTGATAAAGACGGATACGACAAGGACGGATACGACAAGGACAGGTATGATGAAAATGGTTACGATGAATTAGGTTATAATTTGGACGGTTATGATGTCAATGGGCATGACAAGGACGGGTATGATAAATACGGATATGATCACCTCGGATACGACAAGGATGGATACGACAAGGACGGATACAACAAATTCAATAAAAGTAAAATCGAAGCAAAAAACTAATTTACATCCTTTTGATTTCCAAAAAATACTTGGACTAGAGTGTTTGTATCCAAGTAAAACCAAACACCTGCGAACGACTTTCACTCCTGATGGCGTCATTTCTATCCTCAAAAGGGTAGTTGAATGATGAACCCTGCAATTTCATTAGCATGTAGTGTGAACTGGATTTGTAATGATGACAATGTGTCAAGATTGTGTCATCTGAGTATCTGTGAAAAATTTCTTAAACTGCTTACGGTGTCTAAAAATAATTAGAAGGGGATAAAATCGTCTACGGATGTCACAATGATGACTCCTTTGCTTTCCCCACCCATGGAACTCCTTATCGCATCGGACGCTGTTTGAACCTTGTCAGGCTCTACGACTGTGGCTATGATTTTTCGTGGCAGGTATGAGCTTGTAGTACTTGTTCCTCTGCCCGAATGTGTTTTCTCTCTTTCTTTCCCCGCGCTCTTCACGTCGTATATGATTGCGTCCAGATTCAACTCTCTCAATGAAGAGATGACTGAATCAACCTTTTCATTCTTTACCAGTACGGCTAATCTTTTCATCGCACATGCTACCTCGTTATAGTATATAACATTCTGACAACATGATTATTTGCAATGTGGGGTTCTTTTGCATTCACGCTGTATGCGAATTGATGTGGAACTCTTATTCTGATTAGGATGTTGACAGTTGGTGCAACATGTAATTAAATTGAATTTGATTGCCCACAAACTTGCGATTAGATTAAAAATATTTTTTTAAAGTCAGATTGATGATTCCTGCTCTATGATAGAAAGTGAACCATCCCATCACTGAATCCGATTTGAGGCAATCGTTAAATCCCATTGATGTTTTCTGACTAGATAGAATTACGTCAAACTTTGATTTAAGATTTGTTCTTAATTTGAGTCTAGATGCGTGTTTCAGTTTTTGGTATACGTCTAGTGACATTTTTCTAAATCAAAAAATAAGAAAAATCGATGTGCATGATCGATTGGATGGACTCTTAGTGTCTACTGCGGGGCAAAACCGTGATAACCTCCGGTCTGTGTCTCCTTGTCGTTCGACGTGGGTTCGAAAAGTGACACGAAATATTCATCAGGATCAAGCATGATTACGTTTTTTCCTGAATCCTTTTCTATGATGTCTCTATACACTTGAACTCCTTTTGATTTCAGCTCGTCTACCGCAGACTGTATGTCTCCCACAAGAAATCCTACCGTAATGCCGTTTTCAATCGAACTACCTTTGTGCAATTCGGTTTTGGAAGCAGGATGAAGACTGATCAACGAATTGTCTCCGCTGCCCAAATCAATCCAGTTCTCTCTTTGCTCCTTTATCGGTAGTCCGATCATCTCGTGATAGAATTCTAGAGATTTTTTCATGTCCCTTACGGCAATCATGACGTTGCCTACTCTTTTGATTTCCACGTGTTCATATGGCATTCATCCGTTTTATCATTTTCTTCCTGATTGATATTGCAGATTCACATGATTGTGATTTGAACATGTGTTCTATTAAAAAAATCTGAACAATTGTGATTTAGACAATTTTTTAATGTGAGTTAGAAAAAAAATCAAGTCTTATCTAAAAGAAATGCAAAGTAATGCTATGTTGGATGTGGGTGACTATCTGCTTTTGCTGGTTTTGCTTAAATCTCCTATTTTGGGAGTCGTGTATTTCAAATTCATTCACAAATCATATATAAAAAAACATATCGCTTTTGACATTAAAAAAACCAATTAGTGTTGATTTTTCGTATTTGGCCTTTTGGCGTCTGCCGTATTGTAACATACATTTTGATCGCAAAAATTTTTAATCCTGTCGAAAATTGTATGGTAGATGACTTGTGTTTGTAAACGCCATTTTGAGCAGTTCACTTGTTCTGGCGTAGACTGCCATGTCTGTGTTTTAGGGGAGGATAACTACATTGAAAATCCTCAATTCCCTGATGAGAAATACTGTCTAAACTGTGCCATGAAAAAAGGTGGATTTACTATGGAGGAATTAGCTCATTTGATTGTTGCAAATACAGAAAATGACTCCCAATGTGGAAACAACTCCTGTTAGTTGTGTCTACAAACTTCAACATCTGAATTTTGTATTTTGTTTAGATGTGTGAAATAATTGATTTTCACGGAAAATTTCAACAATACGTTTTTTCATTAATTTGGTTTTTGTAACACGGATATTTTGAGAGGAACTATTGATATTTTAACATGAAAGTTAAATTGTGGTTTGAAAGATTTTAAATTGTGTCCGACGAACCTGATTATTTTTACATGCCATGTACAAGAAATCCTAAACTGATGGATATTTTTCTAAAGGTGGAGGGCTATACCAGATTGATCTTTTGTTCTACCACTATGGAAATAGGGGACATCAGGCATTAATGATTTCAAATCATTTACCGTTTTAATTTTCATGATTGTGATTGTGTTAGTCTAAACGATTCAATTTCTAAATTATGTTAAAACATACTCTGAATCTGATGTGTTTTTTGTTCTTCTTCTTGTCTACTTTTAATGGGTAATGCTTATTCACCTCTACGAAGTAATTGATGATCAAAAAATGATTATAATGACGTTGGCAAAAAAAGATTATCTTTGTCCCCCTCACCGCAAGTTCCTCATCTAATATATGATAAGGGTACAATTCGCATTGAAAATAGCGACTTAATCCGAATCCCAGGCACAAAATTTGATGATCGAACAAAATCTTTGAGATCATACGGCCTGCATTATTCTGAGATTGTGGAATATTTGAAAAAAAGCAATCTGAATTTTATTGATGATGTTCCTGATTTCATTTCTTCCCCCACACTCAAAATGAAAGATTTAGAATTGCGAGATTATCAGAAGCAAGCTTTGGAAAACTGGGAAAAATCTTCGATGAAGGGATGCGTTGTTTTGCCAACTGGTGCTGGGAAAACTGCCGTGGGAATAAGTGCCATTCAACAAATCAATTCTTCAGCATTGGTGATAGTTCCGACAATTGACTTGATGGATCAATGGGCAAATAGCATCTCAAAACATCTTTCGATTCATCTTTCTGATGATGAAAAAGGTATTCATGTTGGGAAGTTGGGAGGCGGTGAAGATGATCTTCAACCTATCACTGTGGCCACTTATGATTCTGCATACATTCGCTCATCGTCTATAGGAAATCAGTTCAAATTGATTATTTTTGACGAGGTGCATCATCTGCCTGCTCCTGGGTACCGTTTGATTGCAGAACAATTCATTTCTCCCTGCAGGCTGGGTCTGACTGCGACAATTGAACGTGAAGATGATCTCCACGAGCTAATTCCGTATCTTACGGGAGGAGTTGTGTTCCGTCTTGGCTCAAAGGTTCTTTCCGAACGAAAACATCTTGCAGAATATACCGTTGACAGGATTCAGGTTTCTCTTACTCCCGAAGAGCAACATGAATACGAATTCAACCAGACAAAATTCCTTACAAACATTCGAAGACTGGGCTTCAAAGTTCCATCGATGTACAACCTCAAAAGACTGATCATGATGTCAAACAAAAACAAGATTGCTAGGGATGCGATGCTTGCAAGAAATAAGGCAAACGAAATTGCGCTAAACAGCGAATCCAAAATAGAAGAACTAGGAAAAATATTGTGTGAAAACACAAATTCAAAGATCATAATCTTTACTCAAAACAACAAGATGGTATACGATCTGTCAAACCGATTTTTGATTCCTTACATCACTTACAAGACCCTGAAAGAAGAAAGAAGAGACGTGTTAGACGGGTTCAAATCTGGCAGGTATGGTGCGGTTGTGACCTCCAAAGTCTTGGATGAGGGCGTGGATGTGCCTGATGCCGAACTGGGAATCATCATGAGCGGAACTGGAAGTGGCAGAGAGCTGATTCAGAGGCTAGGGCGAATATTGAGACCTAAGCATGATGGCAGAAAGGCAAGGTTGGTTGAATTAGTGTCAAAACACACTCGAGAAACTGGCACCAGTGCAAAGAGAATATCCGCTTTGAAGAAAAACTCTTCAACTGACATCAATATGTCATACGATGGAAACTGAGTCATGTTGAAAAATACTTTAAAAATCACGGTGAATTCTTGCTGATGCTCTCTGCAGATCTTTTACGAATCAAAACTAGTCGGGGAAAAGTCGTGCCTTTGTTTTGTACTTCTGATTTTGGCAACGGTACTGATTATGAGCTTGCCAACAAGTTGGTAGTGTTTTTTACAAATGCGAAAAAAAACAAGCAACGCAAGGGAGATCTAATGCAAAAAATTAGCTTGCTTGAATCCGAATATGACTACAAGCTAGTGCGAGGATTTGTTGCGTTGTTGGAGAGACGTTCCGTCTTCGGATCCCAGGAATTCTCTAACACAATTGCGACCCCTGCATCGGTACGAAAAAAATTATTTGAAGAATCATCGCGACAAGGTCTGGCTCTAAATGTTTCTCAAAGACAATCCATAATACAAAAGATTGCAAATCAGATCCACGTGTCTACAGAGGATGTTGAAAATCTGATGTGGGGTGACAAGGATGAAAACCTTCTGCTGAATCAGTTTGATGTGATCAATCCAAAAGACCTGATAATGTGGTACAACATGTCTCTTCTCCAAACTCTTCTTTTCAAGTGCTCCAGATTGGAATTTTATGTGAAGGGTGGCATATACTGGAAAAACGTTCTACGTGATGTCAAAAGATACGGGCTGATGTATGGTCTGGAGCATGATTCTGACGATGGAGATGATGGAGGTTCAATCCGATGCGTTTTGGATGGTCCGTTTAGTCTATTCAAAATGACTGATAGATACGGTACATCCATGGCCAAACTGCTTCCCTCCATCGTAGGCACCCCTACATGGAACATTAATGGAACCCTCTCAAAAATGACTGACAGCGGCCAAAAAATCTATTCGTTTGAATTCTCTAACGAGAATACTCAAGGATTCCTTCGTTCAAGAATTGAGGCTAGGACCCATTCTGGCGTCAATGACGGCTATGTTTATGATAGCTCTGTGGAGGCCTCATTCGCCAAGCGATTTTACCAGCATTTTGATCAGGATGATGAGTTTGGTTGGAAGATGTCAAGGGAGCCTGATCCTCTGATTGCTGATGGAAAAGCAATGATTGCTGATTTTTTGTTTGAAAGATTTGGACGAAAAGTCTATTTCGAAATTGTGGGATTTTGGACAAAAGAGTATCTTGAGAGAAAAGCTGTCAAACTCAAAGCATTACTTGGCAATGATGATCGTGATGGCAAAAGTTCCGATAACGTGGACTTGATAGTTGCCGTAAATTCTGATTTAGCATGCTCGCAGATAGAAACAATTTCCAAGGACAGAATTTTTACTTTTAAAAAAGAGGTTTCGATAAAACCAGTTTTGGAGCATCTTAGAAAAATTGATCAGGAAATCAATGAAGAGAAGGTTGCGGTCACAAAAATAACATTGGATAAGAATTCTCAAGACATAGTTTCGATAAAAAAAACTGCTCAGCAACACGCAATTCCTGAGAAAGCAACCGTAGAAATCATCAATGTGAGTTATCCGAATCAATATGCTGTAGTGGGCTCATTTTTGATTTCAAAAGAAAAAATACTTGTCATTAACGATGTTGTAAAAAACATCTCGAAATTTGTTGAAGCGTGCACAGTGATGGCAGATCATGGGATTCCTGATTCGTGTCATGCTGAAATGTTGTCTGAGCTTGGATATGATGTGATATGGAATGATTTGGACCCTAACAACGCACTGATATCAAAATAATAGCATTTTACTTTCTTTGTGTACGATATCCTTGCGTTGTAATATCTGACTCCTACTTTGTCCTGATCTTAGTTGTGCTCTAATGATTTGATGGCCTTCAATTGTCCTGATCTATGCTTCCACCTTGACCGTACAGCACATTCATCGTATACGTATCAGAAATGTCCGGATGATTTCGCAATCTTTTGACAATTTGTTCTATGCCATTGGGATCTGCAGTCACGATTTTCAGAAAAATGTCGTATTTTCCCCAAATTCCATTAATCTCAGATATCTCGGATATCTCTTTTAACTCTGAAATGATTTTTGTTTCACTGCCCGTATTGCAATTAATCAGAATGTAAGCTTGCATGTTACAAATTTGGCAGATGAGAACTAAAGTTTTTCGTAAGTGTTTCTTTTGATTTCAGAGAAACGTACCTGTAACGGCATCTATTCTGGCAATTGCTACCTTTTTGTTTTTGTCATAACATTCAGTTTCGTAAATTGGAACGAATATCTCCATAAAATCTGTCACTGTAAAGTCTTCTTGATTGATTTCAATGTCTGGTGGCATGATGTCTTTGAATTTTTGCCCTAGCATTGAAAACACTTCATCATCATTAATCTTGTTTTTCCTAATGTGCTCTTTGTTTACGTCAAGTACTCTTTGGGCAAAATTTTCTATGATGTCCGAATTCATGGTATATGGGAAAGTTGTCTCCAGACCATGATTGTCTATGTACAGTGAATCTGTTGTATTCTTTACTGCCTTCTCTGTCACGGTTATCTCCAAATCTTGCTTTGTCATCCCTACGCCCTGCTTCATCTTCTTCCACACTCCTGATTCGTTCACAATCGAAAATCGTTTGTTGCCTATGGTGACTTCCCTGACATCTGCATCCACTTTGACTGTATACGAGACATCGCGATTGAAATCCGCATCATAATTTCCAGAAACATATATCACTTGTTCCAAGAACAGCTGTGGGCTTTCAACTGTTATCTCATCAGATTTTGGTCGTCTTAATGCAGAACCGAAGAGCGATGTTTTTTTTGTGTTTAAAACTTCCATGATGTCCTGTGGCATCATCTTTGTCTTTAGTACGACTGTTTGCTTTGACGGTGTGTTGTTTGGCTTAAGTTGTAATTTGCGTGACAATTCGTCTATTTTCTGGGTCTTCTGCGCGGATTTCTTTCGTAAAAGGACTCCATGTTTTCGCTCCATTTCTTGGTAACTTTCAGTTTTGAACGGTTGTGGGGTCTTTTTCCGTTGTTTGATAAAACCTCCCCGTGTGCTTCGTAAAATCTGTCCGTTTCGTCAATCAGAATGTCCATGAATTCTGAGGCTCCTTTGACCTGCTCGCTTTTGGGTTTTTGGGTCGTCAGTATTGATGTAGCCAACGTTTCTATTTTGGCAATCTTTATTCTATACTCGCTTAAAATTCTGTGTTCTAATGATATCATTTCGTTTTTGAGTGTATTTTACTAGTGTATGTTCATTTCGGTGAATGTTTGTCCTTGTGACTTTGTCATCTAACCGTACATTGACTTGTCTATTGTCTGATCTGACGAATTATTTTGGCCAGAAAAACCACTAAAATTTGAACGGAGTATCTTCTGAACGTGTCCTGATACCCTTGCAACATTATCCCACACGCTATGAAATGCAACTCTGTTGAGATCACCTTCGTCAACGTGAGAAAATATTGCCAAACCCACAACGTCTTCTCCGTTTTTAATCCACTGATGTCCAACTTTGCATGTGGTGCAAATCTCGCTGATTTCCATGATTGCTTTGGAAAATGAAGGATTTTTCATAACCAGTAATTTTGAATCCTGAGGTGGAAACCTCATGTTGACATTGACGTGTATTCTGTCTGTCCTGTTTGTGTTTTTGCTAACTATGACATTTGTTCCGACGTGAAACTGCCAATCTACAACATTGCTTTTTTCCTTTATCTTTTCTGTCTGATCCTCGTAATTGACGTTCGTTATTTTGATAAATTCTTCAACGAGAACTTTCATTTCCTTGGCGGTCTTCGGCATGTTCGCTGTCATCATTTGTCCCATATATCCATGAAGTGAAAAAAGGAAATATTAGCAGCTTCCACAACCGCAGGAATCGTGACCCGTTCCACCTTGTGATTCTGCTCCTGCACATCTAGAACATTTGTTCGCACCTGTTGGTGAGAAAAATCCTATTCCGCAAGAGACACATTTTTGATTTGCCATGATGAAAAGCATATTCTGCTAGTATTATACCTTGATTTCAAACATTGACGTTGTCACAAAATATTTGAATAAACACAACTTGGATCTCAATTTGGAAAAATTATTGTGATTTTGAAATTATTCTGAGGGATTGGCTTTGCCGATTTCTCCTGATTCGTCGGTTTTTTTGAAGACCCTGTACTCACCAATTGTTGCACTGCATTTCTCACAAGTATACTGTCCTCTTTCAACCAGAATCAAATTGTCTGCAACTTCCTCATTAGGGTTCTCCTCCAATTGGATTTTGGGCGGATTGTTGAATTCCGTATCGCATTCCTTGCAGAAATATTTGAACATCTTTTCGGTCTCAATTTTCCCAATTGGGGCCAAAAACAATTTGCCTACTCCTAAATCTGCTTTCTTTGCTTGCTCATCAGTCAAATCGGCGATAATGTACCCACCTGAACCTTGTACTTTGAGTTCTGTCAATTCATATCTGCTCAATATCTGTCATTAAAATACTATTTGCATACAAATCTGCATTCATTTTTCAATCCTTGCCTTTTGAATGATTTCAGTGCCTATGTCTATCAAAGTGATTTTTAATATGTCTGGTTCAATAGTTTTCTGATGAATGTGTTTCTGTTAACTTGACAGAAATTTCTGTCATTGGCCTTGAAAGCTCATCTGGGATAACTATTAGCAATCCTGCATCTTTGTCCACTTCACAGGTACCTGAAAATTTCTGATGATTTGTTACATGGCATCCTTCTTGTATGTAATACTCAAAGTTTTCTGGAGATGAGAAATAATCTTCTTGTTCAGAATGCGAAGCAACAAAGTATGAGTCAAATCCTATGGACTTATCGTTTATAGAAATTGTATATTCATAGTTGGTGGATTCCTTTGAAGTGCAAATGGGGATGAATTGTGCAAAACCCTTTTGCAATTTCTGTTCCTGCACTTCATCAGAATATGATCTGTTTTTGATTTGTTTGTTTTCACCAAACGATTCTATTTGGTTTTCGATAAAATCCAAACCTGTTTTAGCATAGTGAAACCACTGTGATTCGCAGTCTCTGTAATCATATTGAACCGAAACAACTGGTTTTTCATTAACGTATTGAAGCGTATTTTGTCTCTGTTTTGCACCGTGTTTTGTAATGTCTGACTTTTTGATTTCGCTATGAATTACTTCTCTTTCCCATGTGGTGGATACGTCTACTATCAGGTTTCTGGGATAGCTATTCCATTCAGGTTGGAAGTGCACATAATTGGAATATTCGTTGTGTTGGGTTTTTATGAAATCCGCCTTCACGCTTCTCGAATTCTTTGAAGCGTCGGCATCTGCAAAGGAATCTATGAATATGAAAAATGATAAAATTGAGAAAATGAGTATGGGTATCTTGGTGGATTGGTTCATCTGTGAACTCCTAAGTGACTTGGACCTGGTTTGTATTTGATTCTATGATGTCCATGTTTTCCGAATGTTTTGTCTATCAGATGATGATTCATGTTTGTTTTATTGTATGATGGGCACGTTATGTTCAGATTTATGATGGAGAAACTGTCACTTGCTGTTCTGGTTTGTTTTGACGGCGTGTGCTGGTAATCTGAAATTCTCATTATGTATGCGATACTTCTTCTTGACATGCGTAGTTCCCCTCATTGTTTTTCATGCTGTAACATTCACATAGTTTGATATATTTTCCTCGGAAATAATTTTGTCAAAATATGTCCAAATGGGAAGTAAATTTTAAAACAAAAACCTCTAATTTGCTAACAAACTTCCGATTTGGAAATCACACATCGATAAAATGATTCACATGAAATTCTAAAAGATCAAGACAATCTTGTTTCTATTAACAAACGAAATGAAAATAATGTCACAAAGTATTTGCTCTTCAGAAGCATTCATGTGTTGCAGTGTTCCTCTGCCGACCTGTCGTTTTTAGAAATCAAGTTTTACAAAAAGTTCAAAATATGGCCCTATGAGTAAGTGGTTTCTCAAGTTTGTACTTTTAATTTTTTTTGATAAGGTCGAAGATCTCTTGTGACTTGTTGAATATTTGCCAAGAAATAGATGTCATTGATTAGAACTTTGTATTTAGTCCCTGGATTTTTTTAATTATTTCATCATGGTTTGCCTTGCTTTCTGTGGACAGAATTAGTAATCCGTCGTCTAGGAAAAGAGTGATCATCTTGACAAATTCTTTGCATGTAATCATCCAGTTTGTCTTTCCAATCTCTCCGTCAAACATTTCTTCCATGTTTGCTTTGACTGATGCCTGATAGTGTGCCAGATTCCCCATTTCCTCATCTAGCAGTGGTTCAGAAGTATTTCTTCTCACAAACGCGATCACCTGACGATCTTTTATCCTGCCTACGAATCTCACTGTATCGTCCAGTTCTAGAACTTTCTGACATTCTTCTTTAATTGAACTAGTTGATGACTCCATCAATTTTCACTCCGAAACACTGGTTATATTTTTAGTTCCGTATCCACGGCACATCTTATATGTTTTTAAAAAAAGTTAGTCTCCATCACAGGGAGACTTGTATGCATTAACTAGTTTACGTGAGCATAAGGCTCTTCCAGCTAACACCGTGAAATGTCTCTGACTCGTTGAGGCCTCTATACACATGTTTTTGTTAAAACGTGTGGACAAAAATTCCTACTTTTTTGTGAAATTTTCAGACGCTACATGCAAGATTCAGCATCCTCTGGAGTTCCTATCCTTATCGACGTATTTTGCGTTCTGACATCAGAATTAAAAACAGCTTCATAATTCGGCAACTTTCTTCACTTTTGAGGAAATCAGAGAGAACCCGTTGATATAATCATCAGCATAATACCTGAATTCCGAGAGTAAATAACACTTTGATTTTGATCAGTAGATTCTTATCTAAAAATCTGAGGCGAATTGCATGGCCTTGATCAAGAACAATTCTCCCGTGCTATTCTTTTACAGCAATTCAAAAAAATGGCTTGCAAAAATATCCAAAAAAGAATCGTTTCACACCCACATCGGAGTCATAAAGCATTCTGATGCTATAGGAAAGGAATACGGTTCTAGGTTGATCACAAACAAGGACAAGTACGTCTATCTTTTGGAGCCCAATATGTATGACTATGTTATGAAAATCCAACACGGCACACAGATCGTGTATCCAAAAGACATTGGATACATTATTGCAAGATCCGGAATTGGAAGTGGTCAGAAAATTCTGGAGATTGGAACTGGCAGCGGCTCTCTTACTTCCTTTGTCGCGGGCATCGTAAAGCCTAGGGGACATGTTTACACTTTTGACGTTGATGAAAATTTTATGAAGATAGCTGCAAAAAACATCAAAAAGGCTGGAGTCGAAAAGTATGTCACTCAGCATAACCTTGACCTGAAGACTGCAAAGGACATGCCTCTGGATGACATGGATGTGGCATTAGTTGATTTAGGTGATCCGTGGGTCGTGATTCCACAGGTAAGGCAAATGCTGAAGGGCAGTGGATGTGTGTTTGCCATCTGTCCTACGATGAATCAGTTGGAAAAGCTTACCATGGCACTGGTTGAAAATGAGTTTACCGACATTGAGTCAACTGAACATATCCTGAGAACCATTGAGGCTAGGGAGGGAAAGACTAGGCATTCTTTTCAGGGAATCGGACATACTACCTATTTGTGCTTTGCAAGAAAAGCGTTTTTTGGAAGAGATTCAAAAAAACCTGCTGAAAAACTTGAAAAAGATACTCGAGATACAAAAAAATCTCCTTCAAAGATTGCTGCCAAGAAAGCTGCTGCCAAGAAAGCTGCTGCCAAGAAAGCTGCTGCCAAGAAAGCTGCTGCCAAGAAAGCTGCTGCCAAGAAAGCTGCTGCCAAGAAAGCTGCTGCCAAGAAAGCTGCTGCCAAGAAAGCTGCTGCCAAGAAAGCTGCTGCCAAGAAAGCTGCTGCCAAATCCTCGAAAAAGACAACCAAAAAACCATCCAGAACTCTGTGAATTTCAAAACAGGTTTATTCATGCATCTGTAAAGTTAGTGCATGACCGTTGAAAAACTATCTGTGTCTACTGTTCAAAAATTCATTCCTGCAAGAAATTCAAAATCTCGCAAAGGCGAAAACGGAATTACGTTGGTTGTAGGAGGAAGCTACATCTATCACGGAGCTCCCATTCTATCATCTATTGCCGCGTTGAAATGCGGTACGGATCTTGTTTATACATGTGTTCCAAAAATCAACGTGGCCCCAACGCGTGCGATATCACCCAATCTGATTGTGATTCCATTGGTTGATCAGAAGCTGACATTGGGCGCTGTAAACAAACTAATCGGAGCATTTCCTCGTAATCTTCATTCTGCAACCGTTGGAATGGGTCTTGCCATTCAGGAAAGAAATTCCCTGTTGCGTCTGGTTAAGTCCTTGCTAGATCGTGACGTTCGATTGTCTTTGGATGCAAGCGCTTTGATTCCTGAAGTGCTTCCTTTGCTTGAAAATAAAAATGTCGTTGTGACTCCTCATGCTGGAGAATTCAAGCGACTCTTCGGAGAAGTTCCTCCTGATTCTGAAGGCGAAAGAATTGATCTTGTAGAAATGAAGGCAAAAGAATTTGGAATTACCGTTTTACTAAAGGGTGCCACAGATATCATCTCTGATGGATCCATGACTTACCTTAATGAGAAAAGGACTCCGTGCATGACCGTGGGTGGTACCGGGGACGTTCTTTCCGGACTGGTTGCAGGTCTTCTGTCACGCAATAGAAATGCGTTGGAATCAGCAGCGGCAGCCTCGTTTGTCAACGGACTGGCCGGTTCAGAATCTCAAAAGAAACTGGGATTGCACATGACCTCTATGGATCTTTTGGATGAAATTCCTTTTGCGATGATGCCATTTGACCGAATTCTGTGATTGAAATGCTGCCTCTGAAATATGTCGACATACACATGGATGATCTCGTATCTGAACTCCAGACGTTGATTAGACAGCCAAGTGTATCTGCAAAAAATGAGGGGATAGAAGAGTGCGCCAATCTAGTTCAAAAGATTCTAAAAAATTCTGGAATAAAATCCGAGATACTCCGACTACGAAAAGGTGTTGCGCCAATTGTATTTGGGGAAGTCATGTCAAAACAAAACCCTTCAAAGACACTGATGTTTTACAACCACTATGATGTGCAACCCGCAGAGCCATTTGACCTGTGGAATGATCCACCATTTAGCGGCACCAGAAAAGGAAACAAGGTTTTCGGAAGGGGCGCAACTGATGACAAGGGTGAGATGATCACCCGAATAAAGGCTGTAGAGGCATGTCTCAAGACAACGGGGGATGTACCATGCAACATTAAATTCGTAATTGAAGGAGAGGAGGAAACTGGTAGCGCGCACATCGAAGACTATCTGAAGAAATACAAAAAGAAGTTTTCCTGCGATGGCGTAATCTGGGAATTCGGATACGTCGATGCAAAAAATAGACCCATCATAGGTCTTGGAATGAAGGGACTGCTGTTCGTAGAACTGTCCGTATCTGAATCTAACATTGATGCTCACTCGAGTCTTGCGGCGCTGATCAAAAACCCCGCGTGGAGATTGATAGATGCAGTAAAGACCCTTAGGAATACAGATGGGAAGATACTGATCAAGGATTGGTACAATGAAGTTGCACCCTTTTCAAAAAATGACCTGGATGTAATTCGTAAAGAGCCGTTTGATGAAAGTGCGTTCAAAAAAGAATTCGGAATCAAGTCCTTCGTGGGTAACAAGAAGGGAATGGATGCAAAAAAGGCACTTGTTGGAGGTGCCACCTGCAACATCGCAGGGTTCGTTTCTGGATATACAGGGGAGGGAGCTAAAACAGTCCTTCCCGGTGATGCATTGGTGAAGATAGACTTTAGACTAATTCCAAAAATGGTCCCGTCCAAGCAGATCTCTAGACTGAAAAAGCATCTCAAGTCCAAGGGGTTCTCCGATGTCAAAATCAAGGTATTTCACGGTGAGGCGGCAGCTAGAACTGATTCATCTGATCCGTTTGTCGTGCAGGTAAAGGATGCCGCAGACAGTGCATTTGGAAAATCCATTCTGAACGTCTCAAATGCTGGAACCGGACCAATGTTTCCGTTTGCAGGAATCCTGGGCGCCCCCTGCATCTCAATCGGAAGCACGTACATGTTCTCAAGAATTCATTCCCCAAACGAGTTTGCCCGCGTAGACCTGCTTAAGAAAACCACCAAATGCATGTGCTTGATAATGGATAATTTTGGAAATTCCTAGTGTAGGCACCTTGGTATCTTTTTGATAGCTTGCGCCAGTGATATTCTTCCAGGACCTGCTATCATGATTACTAATGCTGATGCCAAAAGAATCAGATCAAACTCCACGCCTCCGTCTCCTGTCAGACTTTGCGCCCCCTTGATCACAAATATCGCGCCAAGCATAACGATCACTAGAACTGCTGCAGACAGCCTGCTGAGAATGCCAATGATCAACAAGATTCCGGGAATCAACTCTGCAAGTGCAATGGGGATCTGCATTTCTGCAGGGATCCCAACGCTTGACAAGAAACCTCCAAACCCCTCGTTGAACTTGGACATGCTGTGAATGATGAAAATTATCCCGATTGTTGATCTTAAACCGATAAAGACTGTATCGTTAAGGATCTTTTCCTTTATCCCCGCATCTGTCAATATGACCTCCAAAGATTTTCGGTATAACTATTTTTCCCATGGACTGCACGGCAAATGTAGAAAGCCCTTTATTATGCGGCAAAATTATTTGAATTATGTCAATGTATATGCCTGGAGCAACTGCTGTTGGAATTACTTTTGATGGTGGTATTGTTCTTGCCAGTGAGAAAAGGATCGCATTTGGAAACTTCCTTGTGAGCAAAACTACGAAAAAAACATTCCCTATCACGCCAAAGGTTGGTGCAACTTGTGCTGGCCTTGTTGCTGATATGCAAATTCTGTCTTTACAAATTTCGGCTCTTGCAAAAATTAGAAAAATGGATATCAAGAGAGATGTTCCTCCTAACACCGTCGCAAAAATGATGTCAAACATGATGTATGAGAGAAGATATTTCCCTTTGTTGACTCAGGTGATCGTTGGCGGAGTCGTTGACAAGCCGATTATGTATACTCTTGATCCTTTGGGTTCTGTTTTACCTGATGATTATGCTGCTGTTGGAACCGGGGCTGAAATGGCATTGGGAGTGTTGGATCCTCAGTTCAAGCCAAACATGAGCAAGGATGAGGCAGTTGATCTGGCAAAGCGTGCTGTCAAGTCTGCAGCCTTGAGGGATTCTGCAAGCGGTGATGGCCTAGATGTTCTTGTGATTACCAAAGAAGGTACCGAAGAATATACTGAGAGCATAAAATAGATAGCAGTTCCTGTCTTTTCTCAAACTGCGGTTAGTCGTAAATCGTTTTTCCCGTTTCCCAGAATCTGTCTGAAATATAGTGTATGTTCTTTACGACTTCGCCTTTTTTCATACCTTCCACTTCTGTGCTTGATACTGTGGATTTCCCAATGGCTATGAACTTGTGATGGGATTCTTCAACGATGCATACGATCTTGTCTTTCTCAAACTCAGAGAATTTTAAAATGCCCGGCCTCATCAGGTTTGCACCCTTGCACATGAATTTAATGGCCCCGACGTCAACAGTAACCGAAGGAAACTTTTGTAATGTCTCTGTCTCTGATAAGAACGGCATGTAGTCATCTCCGACCTTCAGTATCTTCATTCCGTTAGCTGTGATGATCTGCGCGTCATCAAATATCTGATGCACCTTGACGTTTTTTATTTTTGGAAAATCTATTCCCCATCGCTCTGAAATTGTTTTCAGAAGCGCAGTTGTTTCACTTTTGGAGATGAGATTGGACTTCAATCTCTTGCTATCTCTTGCCTGATGTCGAGCAGATCTCTTAGAATAGAACTTGCAGTCTCCATGCCTCCTGCGCCCTTTCCTATGATTGTCTGGGTTCCTGAATGTTCCGATGTGAATGCAATCGCGTTAAGTGTTCCGTTGACGCATAGCGGATCGTCATTAGAAATTTCCTTTGGACCTACAACAAGTTTCTTGTCACATGACGCGATTAACTTTATGGCACAATTCTTCTTTGACGCACTGCGAATTTCCTTTGATGTAACCTTACGTATTCCCGTACAGTCGATGTCTGGTAGTGTCACCTTCATTCCCATGATCCAGTTTGCGAGAATCACAAGTTTTGCAGCAGCGTCAAGTCCGTCCAAATCCAGCGACTCATCTGCCTCGACGTATCCCTTGTCCTGAGCATCTTTCAATGCGCTGTCAAATGACAATCCTGAAGCCATGTTGGTCAGGATGTAATTCGTAGTGCCGTTAAGTATTCCTGCAAACGAGGTGATCCTCTCTCCGCTAAGGCTATTTTTTGCATAGTCCAGAATGGGGGTTCCTCCTCCAACAGTGCCGCTGAACTTGAACATCACCTGGTTGTACGTTGCAAGCTCAAGCAGTGACGGAAAGGCCAGTGCAAGTGGGCCCTTGTTGACGGAAATTACGTGCATGCCGTTTTTCATGGCCGTCGTAATGTGAGTCATTCCTGGCTCTGCATCCTTGTAGTTACTTGCAGTGGTTTCTATGAGCACGTCTGCCTCCAAGTTCTTAAGCATCTCTATTCCCGACATTGAATTATTCTTAACGGCATAATTTTTTACGGTTCCAAACCTCTTTTTCACTTTAATTAGTTTGTCAAGTTTCAGTCCTGACTGATCAACCGCACTCCCTTTGCTGTCAAATACGCCGACTACTCTGGGCTTTACTGCGTACTTTGAATAGAGCTCGTCTGATCTAGACGCAAACAGCTTCACCAAGCTTTGACCTACTACACCGAATCCGCATAATATAATTCTCAAATTCCTTCATTCCATTTCTTCATGTTGTAACTCATATCATTGCCCTTGAATTTCTTTTCATAAGTTGTGTTTTATTAATAATTTTTGAATGAAACTCCGACTGATTGTACATATTGGCTCATTACTGCACATTCATTCGTTTTCGTCATCCTTTTCGTGATGAAGCGAAATCGAGTTTATGCAGTATCTCTGGTTTGTAGGCTTTGGTCCGTCATCAAAGACGTGACCAAGGTGTGCTCCGCATTTGTTGCAGTTGACTTCGGTGCGAACCATGTCGTATGTGGAGTCTGATACGTATTCTATCTTTTCCTCAGAAACTGGCTGCCAAAAGCTTGGCCATCCCGAACCTGAATCAAACTTTGAGTCGGATGAGAACAGATCCTCGCCGCAGCAGACGCACTTGAAATTCCCCTCAAGCTTGGTGCTATTGTATTTTCCAGAAAATGGCGGTTCTGTTCCGTGATTGATGCATATCTCGTACTGATCCGGAGTCAGCTGCTTCTTCCATTCCTCTGATGACTTTTCTATCTTTTCTGCCATGGCCTGTTTTGTTTTTGCAAAGATAATAACATTGTTCTATTTTATGAGGTTCTTTCTCTTGTATTCTGTTCTCTTTTCCGATTCAAATCTCTCAAGATCGTATTCCTTCATGTCGACATATTTCATTATCTTGCTGAGATTGGGATGCACCTTGCTAATCTGCTTGAACATTTCCTGGGACACTTTCCTGTAATCTGCATGTCCCTGAGGTATGGTTCTCAGCTCAAGAAGATGACATGCTTCTCTGAGATTGAACTTCATGAAGTACGGATAGTTGTATCCAAAGTTTACGACGTACTGTCCCTGCTCGGGAAATTCTTTTCTGATCTGATCAAACGTCTCTTTTGTTTTGCGCATGCAGTCTGTGTAGTCCTTTTCGATTCCGAGAACCTTGATTTCATCTGGCATGCTGTATCCGTGATCAGATGTAAGCAGCTGTCTTTCCAAAGTCAGTGCCCTATGTCTGTGCATGTCCCTGAACATTCCAAAGTTGTTGCACAAGTCAAAAGTGTAAAACGTATTTTCAAAAGCCCTTGACGGTCTGTGACGTCTGTTGGTTCTGATCTTTGCAAACTCGTTGATGATTTTTATCTTGTTCTCCTTTGGCATTTTCTTTACGTGCTGCAGAATATTCTGATACGACGTACTGGGTGACTGCTCGTACATCAAGCTTGCAATGATGTTGTCCATTGCATCTTTTTCTGATTCGTAATGTACCAGTTTTGTAGACGGGCCCAAATTTGGATTTGACTTGATTTCTTTTTTTGTGACTTTCCTTGCCTTGCCTCTGACGTCCCTCAGATACTTTTGAAACGCCTTTCCGTACTTGTCGTCTGCCCTCCTGACAAAAGATCTGATGGTGGTGTCGAGCTCTTTCTTGATTTTCGAGGCTAAATCCCTTTCTTCTTGCAGTTCTGATGAGCCTAGCACCGTCAAGAGATATTCAAACGCCCTGCCGTTTCCTGTTATTCCGACGTTGGTCAGCGTCGATGCCGGTAGCAGTCCTCTGAGAATGTCCAAAGCTTTAGCTTTGGTAGATCCTCGGTAAACCATCCCCGCTGACTTGATGTCTGAATCTTCTTTTAATTTGGAAAACAGTTTTTCTTTTCCATCTCTAGAATCTTTGAATCTGTATTTTTCTATTGGGTATTTCTCTCTGACGTATTTTGTCATCGACTCTATGTTTTTTGAATAAGTGTCAAACGAAAAGTTGCAGCTCTCCTCGTACATGTCTGCGTACTTTGATTTCATAATTTCGGGATCCCTGTAGAATCGGTATCGGCCGTTTTCCTTTTTGTTCCATGCAACATACCTTGATGATTTTTCCAAGTATGACAACCCGATCCTTCTGTCTTCTATTTTTTTTACCGCGATGTTTGAGAGTCCTTCGATTGCAATCTGTGCTTCGCCAAGCTCTGCAACGGAATCGTCACCATACTCCAAAAGCACCCTGTCGTAAAACTCGTCACCTCTGTTCTTGTTTTTCAAAAATTCGTCGAGAAAAACCTGTCTCATGCTTTTGTCTGTTCTACTGTACCTTGACATCAGTGCGCCACGATCAACTTGTCTGGGACTTGTAATTGCAAAGACGTTGTCTTCGGTATTTGAAAAATGATTTGAAAGACTCTTTTTCTCACTGGCTGAAAACTTTGACAATGAATCTTTGTTGGTTCCCAATTATTAATAGTCTATTTCTTTTTTCCAATCTGAATTAGATCGGGTCCCTTGTCCTTGTTTTTGTCCTGGCCTTTTGCTTGCCATCTCATTAGAACTTCCTTGAAACCTGCGGCATCTGCTTCGTTTTCGGTATACATCAAAGTGGTAATCCAGTATCCGTTTTTCGCAGTCTTTCCGCCTACCGAGTTCATCCAGAAATCATCTGGCAGAGTCTCCATGGACTTGTTGTTTGGATCCCTTGTTGCCTCTGTCCACCTACTTGCGACAAAATTCATGATTTGTTCGAGTTCTTCCTTTTGAATCATAAATTGGCTGATATCTCTCCCGATTTTAATTTTGTTGAAATTTGGGTCACAAAATATTGGTGAAAAAAATCTCACTAAAACTAAAAACATTTCTTACACTTTGTCGGTTATACAAATCCCTGAATCAACACACATGACTCACGACGATACCGAAATCATCGGTAAGAACGTCAAAGACATGTACGGAACATTCATGGGCAAAGTCATAGGTACAATAACTGACATCGACGGTAGCATTCAATCCGTCGGCATTGACTGCGGCTCTCAGGGATTACAGCAAATCCAGTTTGAGCAGCTAGTGGTTCAAGGCGAGGTTGTTATATTTATTCCAAAATGGAGACTTGACTCCCAAAGATTAATTCGTGAAAAGCAGTTAACTCTACGCCGTCTAAAGGCACTGATTGACATCGTTTCGGAAAACGACGACATGAAAGCAGATGCAGAAATCATTCATGAGAAATACAAGTCAAAGCTTGTATCGTTGGACGAGACAGAAAGCGAGATCAAGGCCATACTTGAGGTTAGACTTACAGAGTTGGATGCACAGATGAAGTCTGCGAAAATGCTATCCTTTGATGCAAAGGTACAGTACAAGAGCAACGAGATTCCGGATGCAACATTTGAGACAGTGAAATCATGCACGACTGAGGTAATCGAGCATGTGACTCACGAGGTCGCAGAAATTGCAAACGTGAAGAACAGAATCGCTGATCTTGAGCTGGAAGTCAAGGAGATAACTGCAACATCACCTCCAGACATTCAAGAATCTGCCGTTACATATCTGGACACTCCTGAGCGAGAACAAGTCGTTCAGACTATACTTCCAGAGGCACCAACAGAACCAATCGTCACATCTTCGGAACCCGTGGCAACTGAGGCTCTGCCAACACCAGAACCTGCAGCAGCTGAATCCGAGGTAACATTTGACATCCCGCAACCACCCCAACAGGTGACATCAGAAACTTCAAATGATAATGACAACGACAACGATTGGCTGGCCAGAATGGAAGCTCAATAACCTTTTTAATTTATTTTTTAACATCTCAAAAAACCCAGTCTCACGCATTTCAAATCCGTGATGTCTGCATGGGTTGTGTAGGGGGTGAAATTGTGTAAGGAATTTGCATATCTGCAATTCCATTTGGTGATTTTGAGTCACGGAAACTTAGAGAACGGATTGCCCATCGTATGACCTTCCTTTCTCGGATAGGACAAAGTATAGTTTGAAGCCCTTGGATTGTACGTCGATTATCTTGAGGTTCTTTCTCAAGTATTCTATGCTCTTCACGGTCTCTATCAGAGATTTGTCGGTGATTCTACGTATGTCATTACTGGTATATTTTTCAGGATCAGTCATCTTGATCAAATTGAAGATCATGCTCCATGTGTCTCCGCTCCAGATCAAATCCGCTCCACTTTGTGTAATCGCATATTCTGCATCGCCGTTTGTCCCATTTGTAGACTTGATGGTTCCGTCATTTTTTAAGGCGAGAAATTTGTCTTGTAGTTTGTCGTCAGGTGATATCCTCTTGTTCTTTTTTACCACGTCTTGCATTCTCAATGCGTGTGGAGACGATTGCCTTAAAGTCCACAATATCTCTACGTCGATTTTGTCCATGAACTCACGTCAAAACAATGCCTATTGGCGATATATACTATATTCAATTTTGTAGGCTGCTCGTGAAAATAGGAATCACGTAGGTTTTTTTTGACAGGTGATATGTCAAAGTTCTGGTGTGGGTTGACTACTGGATAAATAATATGACCAAAAAAAGATATTGAAAAACACTGATGCCAAAAACACAACTTGTTCTCATGACCATCCTCTTCGGAATACTTTTTGTCCCGATTCCTTTTGTAGATGCCAAAGAATGGCGTTTGTATGTTGGAGATATGCCAAAACACTGGGAATCCAAATTTGGCAATCTGCTGTTTCATGCCACTCAATATTGGCAGGAGCAGTTTCCTGGTGACAGATTCTATAAAGTTTCAAGCTTGGATGATGCGGATTTTGTAGTTCAGTGGGCGAGTGAGTATCAGACAGATGAAAAAACCAATACCAAAAAACTTGGATACTATACCTCCAACACGCAAAATGAGTATGGCAAACCGTATGTATCCATTACTCTTGGTTTTATGACCGGAGAAGGACTGAACAAAAAATTTGAGTTGGTGGACGGGGAATACGCTTTGTTGATCACAGTGCATGAGTTAGGCCATGCGATAGGTCTTGGACACAGCGATGACTCTGACAACATCATGTATCCTTTCATTTACAATTATGAGAGATGGTTACTGGAAAAAACATCAGATCCACAACAAGATGACAAAACACTAAACGAATCTGCACGTTCAGATTTTGTTGCATCGGAAACAAAATCCATTCCTGATTGGGTTCGTAACAATGCAAAATGGTGGGCGGCATCCACAATTTCAGACTATGATTTTGTCAAAGGACTTGCATATTTGATTCAAAACGGTGTGCTTGATGCACCTCAAAGCTCAAAAACAAATTCTGGATTGTCCGAGGAAATTCCATCATGGGTTCGTAACAATGTAGACTGGTGGAGCCGTGGACTGATATCTGATGATGAATTCGTAAAAGGAATCCAGTACATGATAAGTAATGGAATGATCATAGTATAGTAAAAGATTTTGTCTTGTTTGAATGATTGCATGTGACACTTGTGCTTGTGGTTTACTCTCCAATCCAATGTCAGTTGATTGTTGAAATACCTCTCATTGAAAATTTTCTTTTTCTGATTGTAATTGATATGAGAATGGATGGTATTGCAATTAACATTGAAAATAGAATCCCGATGGAAAGGTAATCGTTAACAAATAATTTCGTATCCAGCCACGCTTTTGGCAAAGTTGTAAAAATATCTTCTCCTGAAAAGTCTTCAATTGTGCCAATTGCTAGACTGTATTTTCCTTTTTGATTTTTTTCATCCATCACAATAATGAAATATTTTCCATCTGCGGGAATTTCAGTTCTGATTTCCTGTCTTTCCCAGTACGTTACCTGTCCAAACGGTTCGTAAAATTCATTTCCTGGAAATTTCCCTTCATAAAGAAATTTTTCTTTATACGATTGAACTTCTGACGGGGTAGAGTCGTTTTCAATGGTTACGGAATTCATAAAAACAAGCGATGGTGAATATTCTTCCAATCCGCTGATTTTGGGAATTACGATACTTGCATAAAACGAATCCCCTTGTTTTGCATCAAATGAATAAAATTTTGCCTCATTTGTCCCTAGATTCTCATAAATCGCCCATGATATCTTGTGATTTGGAATTTCTAATGATGAATCAAAGTTTGTATGCGTATCATTATGACTGATTAGTTTGTGTCCGTATGCTGGGCTTATGGCGACAATTATTAAGACAAAAAATGCAATCATTATTTTTTTCATAATTCCTACACTTGGAATTTTTATTTTAATTCAAACAGGAATTATTCGAGTTAGCACTAGTTCTAACTCTCAGATTGTATGTTTTGCAATTTGGTTCATTGCAAGTGTCCCTCGTTTGCATAAATTTGTGCTGGATATTGTGCAGTATTTGATCTCTTTAACGTGACTGCTCTCCTCACTCTGACTTAAACTAATTAACATTGACAATGTTCCCACATCGGGCATAAGTTGATTTTCCCAAACATATTGTCATCATGTTTCTTGGAATTCTGAAATATTCTACACTTCTTGCAAGTGCTAATGAATTTGAAGAACTGATGCATACGTCTCCTTTAATATCAACAAAAGATTCTGGGCTAAGGTTTTTGGGAACAACTATTGATTTATTCACGTTTGTGAAAATTTTAAACTGTCACATTCTCTCAGATCATATCCAAAGGATGATATTCAGTATGAAATTACATTGTTTCATACTTAGTTTTGTTCAAATGATTCTATCATTTTGTACTCAAAGACGGATTTTCCATCTTTCATTTCTGATCATGATGCGTCTTGCATCCTGTTTTTGAAAAACACGTTATATGGATCATGTATATGTCATATTCCCTGCCATGTCTTTTGCTTGTGTTCTATGACCCATTTTTTTGCCATTGGAAGCAAGTCATCCACATCTATGTTCTTAGACTTTAATTGTATTGCAAAGTTGTTATTGTGACCTGATGAAGAATCATTTATTTCGATTTTGATTTCGTTTACATTGCTCTCATCGTCTTTTTTCATTTTTTGTTCCTGTTTGCTTGAACATTGACAAGCTGTCCTTTTTACTTGCCAATGTTCGATCAAGCATGTGGTACCTTGTTGTAAATACGTATTATTAATAAATATTTGGATCTTAATAAGATCTAATATCAATTTTTTAATTCATAATAATTATTATATATGGCATTATGCATTCTAAATACAGAATAAAATGACAAAGATGATCAACGTGAATATTGATGCTGCAAGCATTGATCCAAAACAAGGCGAGGAATGGGCAAATGAGATTGTAAATGTCTATGCTGACATGGAGATTTCTGATATTAAGGCAACTGGAAACTCCATCTCGTTTAAGGCCGGTCTTTCTGGAATGGATGATACCACACCAGAAGATGTTGAACAGAAAATCAACGAATACCTGACCATGAATGAAGCCTTTTCTGTGCAAAACATCTCATGCACATAATCTTTTTTTATTTTATCAAAACTGATGACTAGTTCAAAGATACAAATGAATAGCATTCATGTTAAAACTGATGACTAGTTCAAAGATACAAAAGAATGACTCGCTTCTCAAAAAAATTGATAATTTCATTCTGCAAAAAAGATTCAAGCAAGCAATAAGGATATGTGACGTTCTTCTCAAAATGGACAGGGATGATTTTGATGCAAATGCGAATAAGGCAAACATTCTCGCGGAGCTTGGATTTTATGATAAATCAATAATTTTCTACCGTCGGGCACTGCAGTCAATACCTGATGACCATTCTGTTTTGTTTAATCTTGCAACAACGTTGTATGACATGGAGAGGTATGATGAGGCGATACAAATTTTTGACAAAGTGATTGCGATGAGACCCAAAAATGTTGATGCAATATGCAATAAGGCCAATGCTCTTGTGGCCCTTGGCAAACACGACAAGGCACTATCAATGTATGACAATGCATTGAAAGTTTTCCCAGGTGACGTTATTGTGTTAAACAATAAGGGAATCGTGTTTGCAGGCATGTCCAGACATAAGGATGCAATAAAATGCTTTGATGATGCATTGAGAATAAACTCTTTAGACATAGACACTTTGTGCAACAAAGGAAATTCTCTCGCAGAGCTTGAAAATTTTAATGAATCAGCCACATGCTTTGAATTTGCACTCGAAATCAACCCTAAAGACTATGATGCCCAGTTTAGACTGGGAATTGCATATAGTCACACATGTAGGCCAAAACAAGCAATACTTTGCTTTAATCGTGTTCTAAAAAGAGATCCTTGCAATACTGATGCCTTGACAAACAAAGGAATTGCATACATTGCCTTGAAAAGATACAGATACTCTATTTCCTGTTTTGACAAGGTGTTACGGATAGACAAGCACAACTATGATGCTACATATCACAAGTCCCGGAGCCTTGTGCAAATTGGAATGGATGGTCAGGCTATATCCCTAATTCGTAAAATTGTAAAAAGACAAAACGTTCATTCGCACGAGCACGAGCACGAGCACGAGCACGAGCACGAGCACGAGCACCTGTCAATAAAGGAAAAAATCCTCAAAGATCCTTATTTTACTAGACTGCTAAGTGTGAAACGTTTTGTGTCTTTAATTGATAGTCTTCCTTAGTGTAAAACCTATTCTGGATTAGATGGTATTGTCTTTCCATTAGGGGACGTGATGGGGTTGCCAAGGATTAAAGACAGGGAGTCTGTGAAATCATCGCTCATATGGTGTTCCATTCCACAAACAATTCTCTCATCTGATTTTACCTTTAGATGGTTGACCATTAGAACCTCTAACAATCTGCTCTTTCTGACAATACTTGCACCGATTTTTTCCCCTTTGTCAGTTAGAGTGATGTCAAATTTTTTGTATTTTACATGACCCATTTTGTCCAATCTTTTCATCATCTGAACTACACTTGGTTGTCTGATCCTAAGTAGGTGGGCAATGCTGCTGATTCTGATCGGTTCCCCATTCTCTCTGATCAGCCACATTGCCTTTAGATACATCTCAACATGTTCTTCAGAGGATGTTCCTACAAATAGTCTTTCATCAATTGTCATCTTTACAGTCTGTTGCCTCTTCATTTATCTTGAGAATGTATGTGGATCTAACATTTTTGAGCTTGCGTATCTTCCACGTGATTGCCTCGTTTAATTCCTTGATTGTGGGTGCTTCTGCCCTTACAAGAATATCATATGGTCCGCTAACACACTGTATGTCCTTGACTTCTGTCATTACACGTAGTTGTGCAATTACATCCTTCTCATGATCATTTTTGCAATTTAGTAAAAGAAATGAACCCGCCAAATCATTTCACGCCTTTTGCTTTCCAAAGTACGTCGTTGCTTCTTCTGAACTGATCATTCTGTATAGTAATTTCCCCGTTTCTGCACTCTCTCCCATTACGGCCTTTTGCCCATTCGCCAATGTGACAAGTTCGGGCTCATCTATGCTTACATATTTTCCTGCATCTTCGTCATACGCAGTCCATATTTTTTCCATAACCTGCTAATTTTTATTATATTAATTATTTGCGTAATTCATGTTAATCATTGTTAATTTTTGGTTTATTCTTAATAATAATTAAATAATTGATGTTGTTTTGTAAATCGTAATGTCATGCTACAACCATAAATGTGTCGTTTTTGACATGGGTGATCATCTCCAGGGCATGGCATTATGTTGTAAATAAAATATGTTATAATGCAACTAGCTTTACGGTATCCATTTTTCTGTCAGTCTGAAAGCCTTTGGTTATGGCCTGTATTTTTTTTGAATCCCCGTCCAGGAAAAACATCTCCATGCATCTGTCACCGTCTAACTTGTTGTGCAAGTGAGTTCTAATTAGATGCTCATAGTCATGCTTTATTCTAGCAACCTGATCGTCAAACTCATCGGCGTGAACCACAATCAGTACGGCATTTTGTTTTCCTTTGAGGTCTGTCTTTTGCTTTTCTTCTTGGACGAATGTTCTGATTCCAGCTCGTATGATCTCTGAACGTCCTGTGAAGCCCAAAGATCCTTGAAGCTTGTCAAGCTCCTTTAGTATTTCATCATTTAGAGAAATTGAAACAATGGTCATTCTTCTCCTGATTGTTAATTATTATTTAAATTTAGTACTATTTTTTAATAATTTTCTACTAGTTCTGACATATTTTATTTTTAGAATTGATGAAACTCATGACTTTATTTATTAAGTTTATATTATATTTTTAATAAGATATAGTACAAAAGTGATTTAATATGAATAAGAATATTTCAATTGCTGTCATGGGGGGAGGTGCAGCTGCTGCACTAGTAATAGCCATGGCAGTATTCGCGATTAATGAAATGCCTAACGAGCAAAAATCTGTGGATATTTTAGTTGATGAAATAAGTGAAAGTAATGTTGATTTGCAAGATACCAAGATCAAAGTACTAGCTTCATTTTATCCCTACTATGAATTTACAAGAAATGTAGCTGGCGATGCTGCAATGGTGTCCCAATACCAGCCATCTGGAATTGAAGCACATGATTGGGAACCTAGGGCCCAAGAAATCCAATCTTTGAAAGATGCAGATGTTTTCGTATACAACGGATTGGGCATGGAACCTTACGTTGAAAATATTTTAAGTTCTGGAGAATTTGATAATTTGCTATTTGTTAAAGCATCGGAAAACGTTGAATTGGTTAAACCTGGTGTGATCCATGACGACACACATGCAGGGGAGTTTGCTGAAGAGATTGAAGAAGCTATAGAGGAGTTTGAGCATGGACACATCACTGAGTCCAAGACAGTTGAAATTATAGGTGATATTTTACATGAACATGAGGGAGACGGACACGACCATGGAAGTGAGGTCATTGAAAGCATTGAATCTGTATTGCATGAAATAGAGGATGGACACGTAAATGCCGCAGACGGAATTGAAGAGATACATCACATAGTTCTAGAAATGGAAGGAGAAGATCATGGCATGGAAAAAGATGCACATGACGGACATGGACATGACCACGATTTCGAGTTTGATCCTCATATATGGCTAGATCCAATTCTTGTAAAACAACAGGTAAACAACATTAAGGATGGATTGATAATGGCTGACCCTCAAAACAAAGAACACTATGAAGATAATGCCAAACTATACAACGAGAAACTTGATGCGTTAGATATGAAAATCAAATCTTCTTTGTCCACCTGTAACAAGGATACCTTTGTCCCATTCCACAACGCATTCACGTATCTTGCAGACAGATATGATGTCAAGGTAATGTCTCTTAGTGGCTTAGCTCCAGATTCTGAGGCATCTGCAGCAGAGATTGCGGAGTTTGTCGACTTTGTAAAAGACAATGATATCAAGATAATCTTTGCCGAAGAGTTGGTTGATCCAAGATTGGCAGAAGTCATTGCAGATGAGGCAGGGGCCGAAGTAATGTTGTTTAGCCCAATTGAGGCATTGAGCTTGGATGAAGTGGGGACAAACATTACCTACATCGACAAGATGGAGAAAAACTTAGATGCCCTTACTGTGGCCCTTGAGTGTCGATGACAAGTGTTCTTGAGGTAGAAGATCTTAGTATAGGCTACAATAGCCATTTGGCAGTAGATAAAATTAGTTTTGATGTGGCAGAGGGCGATTTGCTTGGCATAGTGGGGCCAAACGGAGCTGGAAAAACTACGTTGTTTAGGGCAATCTTAGGATTACAGCCGTATTCTGGCAAAATCAAACTGTTTGGGTTTGAGGGATCAAAGTATCGTTCGCTTTTGCCTTTGATTGGGTATGTGCCACAAAAGGTTGCATTTGAGCCGAATTTCCCTGCAACCGTATATGACATTGTCTCAATGGGGGTGATATCTGATAAAAAATTGGTCAAGGGTGCCAAACTGATTCAACAGTGTGGTTGCTGCTGGGATAGGATATATAAAAAAATTGGAAACAATGATGATAAAATCACTGAAGCTCTCAAGACTGTGGGATTAAAATCTCTTAGAAACAGGAGGATAGGTGAGCTTTCAGGTGGGGAACTCCAACGTGTGTTTATTGCAAAATCTCTTGTAAAGGATCCTTTGCTGTTGATACTGGATGAACCTGTAACAAGTGTGGATGTTGAATCACAAGCCAAGTTTTACAATGTAATAAAAAAAATCAATGAAGAAAATAACATTACAATCATTTGGTCCTCACATGACCTTGATGCTATATCAAAATACGCTAACAGGGTTGCATGCATGAACAGAAAGCTGTTCTTTCATGGCGGGAAGGAAGAGTTCTTCTCTGATGAGGAACTGCTAAAGACATACACGGAATCATCCATGCAGATGCATATGCACAACCACGATGGGCACTAGGCTGATGGGAGGTATGTGGCATGGTCATTGAAGCTCTCTCGTATGGATTTATGCAAAAAGCTCTGGTTTCGGGAATCGCGGTTGGTCTGATCTGTTCATTTATGGGCACATTTCTTGTATTGAGAAGATACTCTTTGTTTGGTGATGGCATAGCACACGTTGCATTTGGAGGAGTTTCTGTGGGTTTGTTTTTGGGCGTCTTTCCACTTTGGACTGCATTCATCGTATCAATTCTTGGAGGATTGGGATTGCAAAAGCTCAGACAAAGCACGCAGATATCTGGAGATTCCGCAGTTGCTGTAGTGCTGGTTTCAGGATTGGCCATAGGTGTGATTTTGGTGAGTTCCTCTGGAGGTTTTTCAGTGGATCTGTTTAGCTTTTTGTTTGGAAGCATCTTGCTAATTAGCAATGAAGACACCTTGATGATTCTTGCAATCAGTGCAGGAATAATTGCCACCCTGACAGTCATGCAAAAGCAATTTCTTCACCTAACATTCAATGAGGAGCAGGCAAAGATTGCGGGACTGCCAGTTACCTTGCTAAACTATGCATTTGTGATACTGGCATCTATAACGGTCGTGACATCAATGAGGCTGGTTGGAATCCTGTTGATATCTGCTCTCATCGTCATACCAAACATCGCTGCGATGGCGTTTGGTAAAGGGTTCAAAAAGACAGTAGGCATATCCATGTCGATTTCCGTAATATCTGTGGTAAGTGGAATTCTTTTATCGTACTATTACAATGTTGCACCATCGGGAACGATAGTTATGATTGCAGTTGCAATTCTTATAGCAGTACTTGGCGCAAGATCTGCTGGGCTCATATCAAAAATAGAGATAAAGAAACAACCCCAGACGACACATAACAGCTGAAAAACACCCACTGTACTTTACCTCATAACTTTTTCTTGTCCATTTTGCAAGCTTGTGGAATGATTCCAGTGAATGCCCCCGCAAGTAATGTCGATGGAACAGAAAGAAATACCGAATATTGCTAAAATACGATTCCTATAACTTTGACCGTCAGAATACGTGCACTTTCTGCAGTTATTAGCATGTGAAGTCTTGATTTCAAAATTAGTTTGACGTTCTTTTGTTTATGCAGTTTTGTGATTTTTTACACCTTTGGCAAAATTCTTGAAAGTACTTTGAAGATTGACGATGAATCCCCTGTGAGCATTTTATCTCAAGACATGGCACCATGTGTTGGAAGTTAGGTTAGAGCGGCAAAAATTAACCTGTCCAAAAGAGCACTTGAACAAGTTCTTGATAACAACACCTCAGTTGCAGCAAGCAATAATCTGGATGAGCTGTTGCTGATACTGTAATTCTTGAACAAAAAATTTACATGTGCCAGTGTAATTGGTGGCAAACTTTTAACTAAAAATTTTTCTAAATTGGATTATAATTAGTAGAAGTCATATCTACAGTAAGATCGGTAGGCTTAAAGTGAAATTGGGTAGACAGAGGGTATCTAGAAAAAAATGTGGTTTAGTGTAAAATCAATTATTGAAAGATACGGTGATTATGTCACATTAAATCGAAGTTTAATCATATCGATTATTTCTGCAATGTTTGTCTCGGCTTTATTTTCACAAGCCATCAAAGGACAAACTGAATACATCAATGCCACATTGACTATCATTGTAAGCTATGCCGTGTATTATTTGGCATTTGGGATTCTTTACTATAAAGATAACAAAGGAAAATACATCACAAAAACAGGCATCGTAGATAAAAAGAAGATTCGAAAAGATTTTCTCAAGATTGTAACTTCCGTAGGGGTGGCCGAAATCATATATTTTTCATCAAGATGGATCTTACATTACCATTTTTTGAGCATAGGTGAAGAACCATTTTTGGCATCAATAACATCCCATGTAATTGCAGCTGTTTTATTTATTCTAGCCGTTAACATCGGTGTTTATTTTACCCAATTGTACAAAAAAGATACTAAGAGCACATGAGATATTAGATATTGATTTAATTTTTAATTATAAAATTTAAACTGAGCAGGATTAGGACACGTTTGATCACATAATAATAGAGGATGAATAGTTCTTCATCTGTAACGAGCAGCAAACGTGTCTGACTCTTTGCTTTGAAGATATTTTCGTATTGGTCTACAATCAGACTTCCATACACAACCATGTCCCTGACAACAGTATCCATGCGTAAGAGGATGTTTTCACTGATTATGTTAACCTTGTTTGTCAAAGTCCTTACGGTCTCACCTTTTCCCTAAAACAGTCATTACAGAGTCCTGCATAGCTGTTTATTGTCAACTCCTCATCAACAAATGCCAGGGGTTTAGCACACTTTCCACAGAGTAATTTCTTATGTTCGATTATGCTTTTTGTCTTTTCTGTCAAAGGCAAAGGCTGTCTTAACACGTGTTCGGGCACATTTCCATCCCTAATGTCATAAAGATATGAAAGAGTTGAAGCTGTGAAAGAGTCGTATTTTATCCCTTGAGACGCTTCCAAATTCTGGATTACCGCGTTTAGTCTTTCTTCAACTGTCATAATGAGTGATTGCCTCCAAATGTTTTGAGAACATATGTCACATTTTTTCACCATTATCCAAAGACATACAATTGACGTGACTCATCATTTCACTTGAAATTTTTTCAAACTTTTCGGATAGTTCAGACCATTTTTTATCCAAGCGAATATGATGTACACCATGCGAATGCATGCCCTGTAATGATTCAGTACGGTATGACTCTCCACACATTTCCAATACACGATTCTCATAATTTTCAAGAAACTTGATGGATTTGAGTAGTCGTAGCATCAGCAGTGTTTCTTCTGTGGTTTTTGGCAGCATACCATGTGAAATCTGATCAGGTTCCCAAATGTTAGGTGAGAGGGAATTCACTTTGAGTAATTTTGGTTCAAAAGCATGGCGCCCCAAGAATAACCCATCATTCTTTGTGGCACACATCATTCCAAAACCCCACAAAATTATTTTATATGTTTTATCGACAAATGAATATTGGCTGCTTCCTTCACTTGAATTTGAAGGTCTCTTTCGTGTAAAACCGTACTGCAATAACAGATTCTCCTTATGTAGTATGTCTTTGCCAATGCCATACAATTGCTTTGTAAATAATCTGCCCCATTCAATTTGAATATTTTTTGGAATGTGCACTGAATAGGCTTGTGCATGTTTCTCTTTTGCAGTATTTTTTGATTTAGACATTGTGTTCATAATAAACAAATTATTGAAACGTATGACTTGACTGCTCCTGCTTTGTTATGACTTTCTTGTTTACCGACAAATCCGTCAATGTAATCACTTGATTGTAATTTCTAGAATGATACATTATGCAGCAGCGGTCCTTTTTATCGGTGCTTTTTCTGGTTCCACGTGCCGTTCTTGTCCGTTTTCATCTGTTGTTGTTGTTGTTGAAATCCTTGCCTCTTTTTCAAACTGATATGTTTCAAGATGTTGCTGACGTGTAAATACAAACACTTGGGATTGCGATTTGATTGCAAGCCATGTTAGATGTTTGTTAATTATTCCAAGAATCTTCCAATCTTCAGATCTAGGTATGTGGATTGTCAAAAAAATAACCTCGAAACTATATCGTCCGTGTTAGAAATTTCTCTCTGAATACACGATGATGCCTTTGTAATATTTTGTTGCATAGATAATCCAATTGTTGGAAATAATAATGAGCCTTCCAAGTCTAAAATTTCTCCAATCAAGTTTTCCATAGTCACATCGCTTAAACTGATTATTAATAAATCTTAATTCATTGATAAATATTATAAAGATTCTTGTAATTCTTCATAATGTCTGAATAGAATATCTGCTTGTTAACAACGTGGCTAAAGATAGAGTACAGAAACTCGTTAGAGAATTAATTATTGAGGTTGGAGAGATCCTGCTCGTGAAGGATTGCATGAAACGCCCGAAAGAATTGCAAATTTGTATAAAGAAATCTTTGGCAATACGTTCTTCTGGCAAAAATGTAATGTAGTTGAACATCGTACGCTTTTTCATGTCTGAGACGTTTAACATTGGACTTGGAAATCATGATGAGCAGAATCTGAGAAAAAAAGCCGATTCTGACTTTGTCTCATTCTGGGATGATCAGGCAAAGAATCTTTCCTGGTTTTCTCCCTGGACATCTGCATTGGATTGGAAGCCTCCTTTTGCCAAGTGGTTTATCGGGGGTACTATCAACGCATCATTCAACGCACTTGACGTTCATCAGGATTCGAAGGCTGACAAGCCTGCGATTATCTGGGAGGGCGAAAACGGGGAATCTCGAACCGTCACATATTCAGACATGTTTGTTAAAGTTCAAAAGTTTGCCAATGTTCTAAAATCTCTTGGTGTTCAAAAAGGTGACAGGGTGACGATTTACCTTCCCATGGTTCCGGAACTGCCCATCTCTATGCTTGCATGTGCAAGGATTGGTGCGGTACACACCGTGATATTTTCTGGTTTCAGTGCGGCATCAATACGAGACAGGGTCAATGATTCAAAATCCAAAATCATCATCACTGCGGATGGGGGATATCGACGGGGTAAAATTGTAAATCTCAAGGAGACCGTCGATGACGCAATTGCTGGAATTGACTCTGTTGAACATGTGGTGGTCCTTGAGCGTGCAAAAAACAAAATACACATGTCTGACAAAGATAAGCTCTGGGATGAACTAATGAGTTCTGCATCTGTTTTGTGCGATGCAGAAAAGCTTGACAGCTCGCATCCTCTTTTCATCTTGTATACCTCTGGAACTACTGGCAAGCCAAAGGGTGTGTTGCACGGGACCGGGGGATACCTGACCCATCTGCATTCCACATTCAAGTGGGCATTCGACATCCAAGACTCTGATGTATTTTTCTGCACTGCTGACATTGGATGGGTTACTGGTCACAGCTATGTCGTTTATGCCCCTCTACTTCATGGTGCGACTCAGGTCATGTATGAGGGTGCTCCTGATTTTCCTGATGAGTCTAGAATGTGGGATATCCTGCAAAAAAACAAGGTTACGATATTCTATACCACCCCTACCGCACTGCGAATGTTTATGAAATTCGGAGACGATATCCCAAACTCGTTTGATCTTTCTTCGTTGCGACTACTTGGCAGCGTCGGCGAACCGATAAATCCTGAAGTTTGGAAGTGGTATTTCATGACGATTGGAAAGGAAAGATGTCCCATAATAGATACCTGGTGGCAGACTGAGACGGGAGGCATGTTGATTTCCCCTCTTCCTGGACTTGAGACGATTCCGCTAAAGCCTGGTTCCGGAACGCGTCCGATTCCGGGTGTAAGCCTTGATGTGGTAGATGAAAATGGTGATACGGTTCCATCTGACATTAAGGGCTACCTTGTGGTCAATAACCCCTGGCCTGGAATGCTGCTGACCTTGTGGGGCGAGAATGAAAAATATCAAAAGGTGTACTGGTCAAAATACGAGAATCGATACTATTCCGGGGATTATGCTAGAAGGGATGATGACGGGTACATCTGGCTTCTTGGTCGTGCAGATGACGTTCTCAAGGTGGCAGGACATAGGATTGGCACTGCGGAGCTTGAGAGCTGCATAGTGTCACATGACAACGTCGCAGAATCCGCAGTATGCGGAATTCCTGACGATGTGAAGGGTGAGGTGATAATAGCGTTTGTTGTTTTGCGAAACGGACTGAAATTTGATTCTGATGTCTTGCAAAAAGAGATCACTGGTAAGATTAGGTCTGACATCGGATCTATTGCAACGCCCAAGCAAATTTACTTTGTGCCAAGGCTTCCAAAGACGCGCAGCGGAAAAATAATGAGAAGGATACTCAAGACCATAGGAACTGGTGACGTGATTGGTGATACGAGTACGTTGGAAGATGGTGCTGCAGTAACTGATGTCAAAAAGGTGTTTGATGAAACACAAAAGTCAATTCGCAAAAAGTCTGCATAGACGAGTTGTTGTTTTGTCATCTTAGGTTTTTCATGTCTACTGATGAGAGCATCTCGAACATTTTCTTTAGGCCGTTATACTCTGATCTTGAGACCTCGTCCATGTTGCCATATCCTGTTCTCTTTATTTCATCTAATCTCTCGTTTGATTTTCTAAAAAATTCCTCGTATTCCATTATCTTCTCATCAGTCATTTGGTCCAGATCAAAAATCACCGTGTTGCTTCCCATCAGATTCTTGTTTTGATCATAAAGGCTAGTAGCTTGCAGCATTACGGGAAAAGTGCTACTGTCCTGTCTGACAAACGTTATTTTTTGGGATGTGACCTTTCCAGTTTCAAACCATGTCTTCAGGGAGTTGTTCATGTCCTCCCATGACTCTTTGGGAACGTGTGCAAATATTGCCTTGCCCAGTATCTCTGACTTGGCATATCCCATGTTTTCCGCATAAGTTGAGTTGCAGTCCAGAATGATTCCAATTGAGTTTATTCTCCTCCACATTATGGGGGCGTCCTTGAGAATCTTTCTTGATTCTGTTTTGGACATTTTTTGGAATTATTATGACTAGTTATTAAGTTGAAATACCCTCAGATGCATTATTTGGGGGTTGATGTGTCAAATGCCACGATTAAATCCATGAATTTGCATACTGGAAGATGTTTTGAATAATCCAGAATAGTGGTATGTCGTTAATTCTTCTCTATTTTGATTCTGACTTCATATTGGATTCAAGATAAAAAATTGAAAAAGAAAATCTAGGCTGATTCTAGATTTTCTATTGGTGTGTTTACCACCTTGAAGATCTTCACTACATAGTCTCCCTCAAAGAAATGGGTCGTTAGACCTTCATCTATTGACAGTACCCTGAATCTGTATTCATATGAGCCGTCTCCCTTTGTGTTGATCTGTGCAACGTGTACCGGATCATTCTCAGCTGACTTGAAGAACTGAATGATTACCGGATGTCCTTGGGCCGGGTTGCTGATCTTGCCTTTTACAGTTCCCCAAGGCAAGGTGTTGTCTTCAGGTATGCTCATGATGGTCACTGTCTTTTCCAGACTTGTATCGCCATCTATTCTTGTAGTTGTAGTGTGGGATTGCTCTGCAAAAGCAGGCGCATCAAGTAGGAAAATTGACACGGTTAGCATTGTTCCGAAAAAGCACAACGCTGCCAAGCCTTTTGTGCTTTCCATGCTAAACCTGCTTGAAATCTCTGATGCAAAAACTGCGTTCATGTTGTTACTCCGTATCTTGATCTATTGTGACCCCTTCTTGTTTTGCACTGACTTGTAATTCCATCGTTTTGAATTCGGACATTTCTGCACAGTTCGTTTGCGCTTTCTGTGAAACTTGAAATTTCTGAGTTGTCAAAACGTGAGGATGAAAATCCGCCTCTGAAAAAAAATTCGTTGTCCAAAGACATCATCTGATCATTTCCTCTGTATTGGTTTGGCTATGCAGTTCTTTGAGATTGCAAATCATCCTGCGGTGCACAGTCTGGTCATTGGGGAAGGCACATGGTATTGACATATCAGTCTCTCTCCTCAAACAAAATCCAGGACAGTCCCATCAGGTCGTCAATGGAGAATGTCTCTTGTTTTGTCTGCTGCAAGGGTTTTGGCACTGCTTTTACAGGATTGCTTGCAACCTGAGTTTCAGAAGGCGAGTGTTGCCAGTTGTGCATGATTTGCTGCTTCATGAGAAAACTGTGCCTGAGTTATATATAACAAGAGATACCGTATTACGGTATGCCTTTTGAAAATGATGCCGCATTTGGAAACCTGATGAACTACAAGCTGTATCTTCGTCCAAACGCCCATGCACACTATGGACTGCCCGGCAAAAAAGTGTCGTCTCTCGGGAAACATCAGCAAAACGTACAGAACCTGCTGAAAGTCATGAGCAAAAACGAATCCATGACAACGTGGGATCTTGCAAAGATATCGCTGCCTGATGACATGTCAAAATTAAGAGAGCGTGAAAAAATCTACAGAAGATTGCTGTTGGGAAGAAAGGACAGGGGAAAGCATTCGGATGGCATTTTGGATCTTGGACTTGTCGTAAGGGATGGAAAGAGCTTCAAAACGGGAGCAGCTGACAAGTACAGGCTCTCGTTGTACGGAATCCTGTACTGCATGGATGTGTTGGATCTTGACAAAAACGAGATTGACAAGATTGCAGAAAAATACTCCGACGTGCTGCCAAAGGTTTTTGGAAAATGGAATTATGTAAAGTCAAAAATTGGTGACAGGGTGTACGGGATAATGTTTTTGGCTAGGGGATTGCTTGCGGACAATCCGTTGATTCAGGTTGCACGAGGAATTCCTTTTTATGAACTGATGTCGTACGTGCATATAAAATATCAAAGAGACTTTGAACACATGACCGAAGAAAGACTTGCAGAACAAATGTCCTACTGGTTTTACATCAACTTGCTCTACCGACCTGCTCGGAAAGACGACGTGGGGACTGCAGGAATCAACGGCCTAAATCCTTTGTTTGACAGTGATGCGGAGCTGAAAAAATGGTTTCATGTATTTTTCAAGGAGTCAAAAAAATATTTTTACGAGCGGTACAGTATACTGAGAAAATCTGAGGTCAGATGAAATGTCGGTCCTTTGAGGTGATCATGCTATTTAGCTCACTGAGATCAAAGGGCTTTGTAAGCAATCCAAACAGTCCTTCTGTCTCTGCCTTTTCGAATTCCGCGTTGTTAATCGTGTAAGATGACGTAAACACGATTTTTGCCTTTGGGTTGTCCTTTTTTATCTTGAAAAACGCGTCATATCCGTTCATCACGGGCATTTTTAGGTCCATCAGGACGATGTCTGGGCGTGATTCCTTGTATCTTTTGACTGCCTCCTCTCCGTTTTTGGCCGTGACGACCTCGTAATTCTCATACTTTAGCATGTATTCAGTTGCCTCTAGAAACTGTGTATCGTCATCGACTAGGAGTATTGTGGGATTTGACATCTTTCTTACGTATCTCCCAAAGCGCTGTTCGATATTATAATGCTCATTTTGGAATCTTTATTGAAAACATGACGGGGTTTGTTCCGACGTCTATTGTCCCCTTGTGTTGTTCAACTATGTTCTTGCAGCTGGATAGCCCTAGTCCGGTCCCTTCAAGCTTTGTCGTAAACAGAGTATCGAAAATTCGTTTCAAATCCTTTGACGGGATATTGGGACCCGAGTTTTCAATCTCGATGCTGATGTTGGAACGGGTCTCGTTAATGCTGACTGTTACGTGTCCCTCGTCTTTTCCGATTGACTGCACTGCATTTAGGATGATGTTTACAAACACAATCAGCATCTTCTCGTGATCAATGCTGACTGTCACGTCGTTTTGTGGAAAGTTGAACTTGATGTTTGGGGGAATGTCTATGGCATCTGATGCTTCTTGAACTATCTGGTTGAGTGAACATGGCTTTAGGATCATCGGTGTTGTTCTAACATAATTTAGCACCTCTTCAATCTGGTGTGAGATGCGTCGTACAGACAAGTTGATTCGATTTAGTTCCCTTGTTATGATCTCGTTGGCTGAATTGTTTTCCTTTTCGATAATCACCCCCGCGTTCTTGATTGTGCCAAGTGGGTTTCGTATGTCGTGGGCTATGTTGGATGAAAGCTGTCCTATTACCGTAAGCTTTTCCTTTTTGAAGCTCTGCGAACGCTTTAGCAAAAATACAAGCAGCACTGCTATGGTGGACATTAGCAGGAAGATGGTCTGGATCTTTGTGAAAAATATGATCTCGTCAATCTCTTGGTTGATTGAATGAGTTGGAGTGACAACTCCGAATACGAATTCGTTTTTACCGTCAATGTTTACTGGTACCGCGGAGTTAATCCTCTCTCCTATGTTGTCATCCAGGGCAAAGATCACAGTGGCCAGATTTCCCTTCGAAACATGCTGAATGTGCTTGTTTAGGATCTGATTTTGGTTGATGTCCTTCTGAATCTCGTCGTCAAAAAAGCCCTTTCCGACGTTTTCCATGTTGGGGTGAATGAGGAGCACGCTGTTTTCATCCATGACCATGAGGAACTGTGACTCCACATCGTAGATGTTCCCGTGTCTCTTGAAGAATTCGCTAGACGGAAACGTGACAAGCAGTAGGCCGTTTGAGACGTCTGTATCCTCGTTGAATATGGGATACGTGATTGCGATTTCCGGTTCGTCAAACAGGGACGTGTTGATTGTGAGTATCCTTGGATCCGTTATCGTTTTGCCATGTTCTGATTCGATCAGGTCTGATAGTCCTCTGACTGTTGCTCCGACAAACGAGTCATGGTTTTTGCTTGCCTGGGAAAGGACCTTGAAGTCTTCGTCAAGGGCAAGAATCTGCGCTGCAGGTGAGATGGAATTGATGCGATTAAATGTCTGATTGATTAATTCGTTAGATTCCTTTGTGCCGATATCCTCTTGTATCTGTTCAGACTCTGCGAGAAGTGACAGCTCGAAGATGATTAGATTCAGTTCGGAATTGATGTTTTTGGATATGGACTTTGTAATGATTTCCTGAATCTCGACTTGGTTCTTGATGACTGTGTTTTTGATGTTCTCCTCCTCTACACTGTATATCACTATGGTGACAATCATCAGCAAAATAATTATCGTAGATGTGATGGCATACCACGTAATGTTTTTTCTGCTTTGTAATGTCAATCTGAATCAAATCGTTTTGCAATGCGGGACTCATAAAGTATTCTAAAAACTGATTTTGTTCATACGTTACGTTTGTTACATGTCATCATACAGTCTAGTCATCACGAGTCAAAATTGTCTGTGACTGCATTGTGTCCTATGACATTTGCTATGATGACGTGTTTACCACAAAGGTGGGTTCGTGCGAATTCCATATCGCCCTGATTTCAGAATCTGAATTGTGACTTCTGACAAAATCATCCATGTTCTCCAGATGTTGCTCTTCGAGTATCTTCATGATGCGTGATTTTTCTTCATCCATTGTTTTCTCCAGATGGTCATATCTTTCTCTGATATCTGTAATTTGCTGACTGAGTGCCATGTTTGTCATCGAATCCGACTCTTCATACGTCCTGATCACGCTTTTTTCCTCTTCTTCTTGCTTTGTTTTCATGTCTGCAACCATCCTGTCGTATTTTGACCTTGTTTCTGATATCTTCATCTTGTCATACTTTTGCATCGACTGAATCTTTGAGTTTAGGCTTTCCACCTTTTGAAGTACTCTGTCTTGCTGGAATTTTTTCACGTCTGCTGGATCCCTTGTCTCCAAGAGCGTGTCTGTCACGATGTTTCCCATGTTGTGACGTGACCACATCTCTGCAGTGCTAGACGTGGTGCATACATAGTCATCTGCATGAGTCCTGTAGACCAACACCAGGCCTTGCCTGCATTCTGTATCTGGATTATTCTTGGAAAGGTTCGTCCATGATGTATTGTCAAACGGATTGGCCAGAAGATATTCTGGATCTGTTCTGTAGTCCTGATAGTACTTTCTTAGCTGCTCTCCAGAAATGGTATCTTCGAAGATTCCATCTGGACTGATGAAAAGAATCTGCTGATTGTAGTATGCGTTGCCTTTCATCACGTTGAATATGCTGTTTGCTGCAAACATTTCCTCTCTTGTGATCTTGGCCGCGTTGACAAACGCGTCCCTTGCCTCTTTTGGACCTCCTCCGTCAAGTAGGACCTTGTGCAGTGCGTCTCGTCCTGCGTTGATCTTTGACGCTGTAAACTTTAGCGGATGATCGTATATGCTGTCCGTATCCCTTGCTGAGCTGTTTTCAAGTGCTCTTTCAAGTATCTTGTCAAAAGTATAGAATTCCCATACCTTCTCCCATTTCTCCAGCTTGTCTTCTAGAATTCTCCGGGTTTCTGTCCTTTTTTGCTCCATCTCCTTTTGTCTTTCAAGCGATTCAAAGTTTCTCTGCTCCATCTGCGCAATCCATTTTTTGCTTTTCTCGATTTTTTCCAAGATGTCTTGCGCTACGGGATTGTTCTCTAAGTCGTCTGAAATGATAGTCTGCTTGTTTATGTCTGCTGAATCTGCAAAGACTGGGCTTGTGGTCATGATAAATACTAGAACCATACTTATTCCAAGAATTAGCATGGTTGCCATACACGTCGAATCAAATTTTTTGATATAATGCCCACTGATGATTCATCAGTAAAAATTACGTTTTTGGGAGTGGATTAGGTCCAGATCTGGCATTTTGAAATATTTGGAATGGTATGATGATGATGATGATGATGATGATGATGATGATGATGATGATGATGATGATGATGATGATGATGATGATGATGATGATGATGATGATGATGATGATGATGATGATGATGATGATGATGATGATGATGATGATGATGATGATGATGATGATGATGATGATGATGATGATGATGATGATGATGATGATGATGATGATGATGATGATGATGATGATGATGATGATGATGATGATGATGATGATGATGATGATGATGATGATGATGATGATGATGATGATGATGATGATGATGATGATGATGATGATGATGATGATGATGATGATGATGATGATGATGATGATGATGATGATGATGATGATGATGATGATGATGATGATGATGATGATGATGATGATGATGATGATGATGATGATGATGATGATGATGATGATGATGATGATGATGATGATGATGATGATGATGATGATGATGATGATGATGATGATGATGATGATGATGATGATGATGATGATGATGTTTTCAAAAGGTTGCATGATGATAATCTCTATACGCGGTTTAACTTGGTTCTGACAAAAATGATTGATACTCTCAAACTTTAACTATGTTTCAATCATACAAACAATTTTTTTACTGTGATCATTTGAAATTCAAACCCTTCGACTATTTCGCTTCTAGTGAAACTTGATTTTGTGCAATCTGGATGAAAGCGGGACTTGTTAGTTATTTCCTATGATTCAAAGAATCTACATAGAGTGGAAAAGTATCGTCAAGCAGTACTTCGTTTCTGGTATAGTCCACATCCACAGCAATCACTGTTGGCCTGTCAGACGTCTCTTTTGCCCTCTGCAGAAAATTAAAGAATTCCGATGTGGTTTTTGCATGAAATCCAACTGCTCCAAAACTTTCTGCAATTTGAACAAAATTGGGATTCCCGAATTCTGTAAACACGCTGGTTCCGAACTCATGCTTTTGCTTTGTGGAAATCAAATTGAAGTCATTGTCTGCCCAAATAACGATGATCACTGGAAGCTTCAAGCGTACGGCTGTTTCTATTTCTTGTACGTTCATCAAAAATCCACCGTCACCTGTCATTGCAACAATTGACTTTTCTGGATATGCAAGTTTGGCAGATATTGCCCCTTGCAATGCAAATCCCATAGACGCAAAGCCATTTGGAATTATGCACGTGTTGGGTTCAAACGTCTGATAAATTTTAGAAATCCACAGCTTGTGAGTTCCAACATCCGAAATCACTATGTCGTCATGCCCAAGTGCATTTCTGACGTCTACTATTAGCTTCTCGGGCTTGATTGGATATGAATCATCATCCTTGAATGTCTCGATTCTTTCTATGACCTCGGAACGAACTTTTTTAAATATTTCCGGTATCTCTTTACGTGGAAAAGGATCCAGTGACGAATCTTGCAATTGTAGTTTCTTCATTTCTTTCAAGATGGATTCTATGGCATAGCCAATATCTGAATTGATTTCCACATCCGGACGATAAAACGTGTAGACTTCGGAAGGGGTAAAATCTACATGAATTATTTTTTTGTCGAGATTCGAATTCCACATTCTGGGAGTATATTCTACCAAATCATATCCTACTGAGATGATGACGTCTGCATCCAACACCGCCTGTAATGCGTGATCTGCATCTTTGATTCCTATGGTCTGTAGGTGTGTCTCGTAATCATCCGGGATGACTCCTTTTCCCATGAATGTGTTGATTGAAAAAATCTTTGTTTTCTCGACGAATTCTCGTATCTGTTTGCTTTCATCTTCTCGAGCACATCCATTACCTACGAACAAAAGTGGTTTTTTTGCCTGAAGGATCATCTTGGCAGCTTTCTTAATCTGATCTGGATTTGCAGTTGGCCTGAACATGTCCTGAAATCCTATGGGGGGAATGTCTGACTCTAGTTTTGCAATGTCTTGAGGAAGTTCAATGTGCGTAGCTCCTGGCTTTTCAGTTAAAGCAATCTTAAAGGCTCGCCTTACAATCTCTGGAATGTTTTTTGCGTTGCGTATTGACCAGCTCCATTTTGTAATGGGCTCGAACATTTTTACAACATCCAGGTTCTGATGAGATTCTTTATGCAAAAGATGCGAATCCGTTTGACCAGTGATTGCCAACAGCCTTGATCTGTCCATGTTTGCATTTGCGACACCTGTTACCAGATTGGTGGCTCCCGGTCCCAGTGTGGCCAAGCACACTCCAACTTTTCCTGTCAATCTACCGTAAACGTCGGCCATGAAGGCTGCACCCTGCTCATGACGTGTCAGAATGAATTTTATTTTAGATTTTGATAATGACATCATCAGATCTGCATTTTCCTCTCCCGGAATCCCGAAGATGAATTCAACCCCTTCAGATTCTAAGCAAGATACCAAAAGATCAGATGCTTTCATAAACTCTGTTTATATTTTTGCTGCAATGTTATTATGTATTGTGAAATAATGTTTGATTCTGACCTGGTTAATAATCTGCATTTTTAGCTCTCATGTTTTATGTGGTGAACTGAGTGAATAGTCCTATGAATTGCAGCCTTTGTGATTTAATGATCCGTTGGTTTGGGTCAAATAAACACTGATCTTTTTTGCAGTTTGACTTTTTTTAATTAATTCAAAGTAATTATTTAGTCTAGATGCCTGGATATGTGACTACCAATCTACTTCTTCCACTTTGGACAACAAAATGTTGGGATATTTTAAAGAATTTTCATAGCCTAGAATCTTGACCAACTCATTTGCATGAGTCCATGCCATGTTTTTCAAAGATTCCTCATCCAAACTATCCAGTCCTGCAATGTTGAACAGACTCACAGACAGTTTTGGGGACTCGACGGATCTCTCTAAAAGTTTGGTTGCAACTCTCAACCTTTTTTGATCGTCCCAAGATTTTCCAAATTTGTACTTACCATTCAATGTTTCAGGAACGATTTTTATCAATCCCACCCTGTTCACTATCTCCATATCCGAAGTCAGTTTGTCATATCTACCTTCGGTCTGACTTTTTTCCATTAGTGCGTTTAGGGCGTTTGTTTTTTCTTCAAGATTAGTTACAAATTCCGCATGTCCTTTGATGACGACGCTTACATACATTGTACTTGCTTTTGATGCATCGTTTGGAGACTCTGAGAAGTATGATGGTAAAAATGTGAGTTCTTTGTCGACCTCAAAACCGCATTTTGAATTTTTTTGTAGGTTTGTGTATTTTTCTCCTCGGGCAAGGCCGTGAATGTAAATTGCTTCCTGAAAATACACAAAATTCATCGGAGATATGAATGGGAATCCGTTTTCGTCGGTTGTCGCAATTCTGCCAACTCGTTCAGAATGTAGGAATTGAATTATCTTTTCTTTAGATTTTATTCTTGATTTGTCCCCGAAGTTCATTCCGAACCTCCTTCTATTGCCTGCTATTTGTAATTTTTATAATTCGGCAATTCTTAAAACCACTGATCCAAATTCTGGCTTTTTTTCTCCAGCGCTTTTTTCAGTCTGTTTAGAGTGGATTGTACCCTGTCCTCTGAAAAGCTTCTGTCCCTTACAAGATAGTCTGTAATTCCGTCATAGTCCACTTTCCCGAACTCAATTTTCTCCACGTTTGCAACTTTTGGATTCAGGAAAATCTCCCGTATCTGTTGAAAGTCAATCTCTTGGAGCTGTTTTTGCACCTGTGGAATGTCTTCCAATCTTGAATGTTGCTTGATCATCTTCATCGCCGTCTTAGGACCGATCCTTTCAAACCCGTTTGGATTAAAATCTGTCCCAATCAGGATTCCGACGTCAACCAGCTCCTCTCTTGTCAAACCAATTGCCTCCAGTACTTTTTGTGTTTCTATGACTTCGGGTAGAACGTCGATGTACGTGTTTCTGTTGGGAATTTTGCGCCTTCCGCTACTTGTGAAGTTCCTTACCAGTCTTTTGGCGCCGCATAGAATCGAGTCATAGTCCTGGCTTGCAGATGCATATGCTATGCCTGTGTTGGTAAGATGTGCTGCAGTAGCTTCGCCTTCGGATGGGGCCTCTATGTACGGTATCCCGAAAAGCATAAGAAATTCCTTTGAATCTTTGACCATGCCGTCCTTCATGCTGGTTGTCTGTTGCGCGAATTTTCTTGCGTCCTCCATGTTTCCGTCGGCAATCGCTTTTTCATATTTCACCGTCGCGTCCTTTTTGATCTGCTTTCTGCGTTCGATCTCTGCAGTTTTAAGGGATGGTGGTTTTCCGTCAAAAACGTATACTGGCTTTATTCCGAGTGATAGAAAATTGATGTTCCTGTAAAGCAATCCGCTTAGATGACTGGTTATTCTGCCTTCTGAATCCGTCAATTGTAGTCCGTCTGGACCCCTGATGCTTGCTAAGAATTGATAGATTGCATTGTATGCATCAATGGCGATTACTTTTGTTGAAAACGCTTCCAAGTTAGTTTTCTCCCTGATTACCAGATCTTTGAGGTTTAATCCCATCGTGCTGTTGAGATTTGAATAGTTCTGTGTTTATCCTTTTCCTCTGAACTGGCTAGTTTAAGAAATTAAAAATCAATTTTAATATGCTCTTTATTTTTTAGCGGTCAGTATGTCCCGAACTGATTTTCCAATTCATTTGCAAGACAAAATTTTTGAAATCAGATACGCGGCAGATGAAGTTTCTGAGATCATCTCGTATTTTCCTTTTTCTGAGCATGAAAAGCAGGAAATTTCCCAAATTTTGGATTCAGAATCTTTTGATAAATTCCGTACGATTTTCACTGATTCCGTTACCGATGACGAATGGAATGAAACCAAAGCTCAAATTAAAAAGAAATTTCACGATGAGCTGTTTGACATTGATAATTTCCCAAAATCCTGATTCTGATTTGCTTTATTATGGAGGCATTTCTAGGATTGATGCTGAGATAGCCAAGTGGTACGGCGGCCGTCTCGAAAACGGCTACGCGCAAGCGTGCAGGGGTTCGAATCCCTTTCTCAGCGCCAATTCTGCACACTTGACTTCTTGTCGACTTTGAGGAGTTAATTCGTGCAAAACGTATGCATGAAAACCCCATGAATAATCTTTTTTGAACGTCCGTAATCACATCTATGCCTTTTTCTGAGTTTTGAAATCGATGATTTTCAATTTGTCTTCTTTTTGTAATGCGGCATGGGTCATAATGTTTAAAGTGAATTGATTTATTGCGATATGCATGACAAGCGAAACGGAATCAAAAATTACCGATTCTAAAATTCTACTATCTGAATTGATTCTGCATTTTAGAGAAAAATGTAAAATTTGTGGCCATCATCGAATTATGCATAACGAACTAAACGTATGTGAAGGCGTGATGAACAAACCATGCACATCTGGGTGTGATGGGTTTGTTGCAGAATGAAATTGATTCATTTCGAACTTTTTACAATTGTTTAATACCCTATTTGTTGTAGGGCTATAATGAGTGAGAAAAAAATGGGCGACAAAATATACCCTCTGGGGTATGAGCCTCAGGAAACTCCTGAATCTGATGATCACGACATTCGAAATCATCTACTTGACTTCATCCTAAAATCCGGACCTACCGAATTCGTAGACACTGACTTGTTTACGGTAATGTCCAAGAGGCGCTCTACGAGAAAATTTTCAGACAAGCCTGTGGAAACTACCAAGATAGACAAAATAATCGCAGCAGCTGACACTGCTCCCACTGCCGGAAACTTTCAGGGATTTGAAATATTTTATGTGAAAGGTGTGGAAAAGAAAAAGCTCTTGGTTGAGGCTTGCAACAAGCAACCTTACGTTGATGCACCAGTAGTCTTCGTGTTTTGCAAGAATCCGTCTAGGGTTAAATTCGACTTTCCTGAGTATATTCTTAAAAAATTTGCCATTCAGGATGCGACTCTCGCGGCAGGTTATTCCCAATTGGCAGCTCAGGCTTTGGGGTTGAGCTCGATCTGGATTGGCATGTTTGATGAACAAAAGGTGATGGATGTCATTGGGACTGATCTTGTACCCTCATCCGTTCTTTGCATAGGATATCCAAAACAAACAAAATTCCCAAAACCCCGACGAAATCTCAAAGATCTGGTTCATGTTACTTGGTGATCCGATCCGCAAATCCTCCATCTTTAAATAATCATAGATTGTTGTTTAGTTCATGAATGACGCATATGTGATGTTGAACTGTGATTTAGGTGCTGAGGCTGCAATCATAGAGGAATTAAAGGAAATTGAACAGGTTGTAGATGTTTTTGAAACAATTGGAACGCATGACATGTTGGTAAAACTACAGGCTGAAAATTTTGAAAAAGTACGTGAAATTGTTTCTAGAAATATACAGCAAATAAAAAAAGTTCGCTCAACTTCTACCCTGATTAAAAAAGAATCTTAGGCGCTCGGATACACACATCCATGGGCTTAAATTCGTTATTTTCTGAATGACTTTGTGGATATGTCCGTTGTAGATTCAAAGGCGTTAAACGAACTGAAGAAAAAGCTTTCTAGAGAGAGAAAACAGGCCTCTGAGGATCTGATGAAAGAGAAACTGAACAAGAAGAAATTAGACTATGATACGGTGCAGCTGGTTTTGGACGTCTTTAGAAAATCCAAGTTTGATTGGCGTACTGAACATTTTGAGACCTTTGATAAGATTCCTGAAAGTTTTAGATCCAAAGTACTTCCTGATAACCGTCGAGAATGTGTGATGTTGGGGGTCAGACTTGGAACTATGCGAAGCAAAATAATTTATAATTTGCGTGACAGAAGTCTTTCAGACAAACAGCGTCAAGATATTGATGATCTCATATGGAACTTTGTGTGGTTTTCTTGGCAAGAGGCAAGAATCTTGAATGACTTTGCGGTCAAAGAAAGTCTCTAGTTTGACATTGGATTACGTGTTTGCAAAATTTAAAAAACTGGAACCACGGCCCATGCAAAATCCCGGTTGATTTCCTTTAGAGTCCTTCGAACTCATGGGGTAGAGGTGGACCTTGTTCCTGATAACTATATGTTGTTGTCAAACTTAAGCATGTCTATGGATTTGCATGCCATTTAGTCAATAATGTGTGAAAAGTTTTAGATATTTTTGAAAATATTTCATTGTCCGTTCCAAATTTTATATACAGATTCATAAACGAAGTATTTTCCAAACTAATTGATGATAAGGTACGTCCTCACGTGCAAGAAATGTCAGTTGCGACATACCCATGAAGCATATTCTTTAGATTCTGCAGCCGATTTTTGGACCAATTGGAACCGTGAACATGGGGAAGACATGAAGTGTGTTCACGAGTATGAGTTTGAAGAGGTTGTCTAGATCAAACAATCCGTTATGATTGATATTGTATTCCAAATCATCTGTTGTTTTCGACCCACTTAATTACGATTAATTCCTACCAAAATAAATGACTGGGGAAAAAAATGAGATTGACAATCTTATCGATAACATGATCACAGGTGGGGATGAGTTTGTGACCAATCTGAAGACGGTTCTTCCTGAATCTCTGTCTGAATCCGTGACAATGTTTCAGGAATCCAACGTTGCAAACTTGAAGAAAATCAAAGAATTCCTTAACAAATAATTCGAGTGAATTGTCTCTTGTCATTCCTGCCATATCCTTTTTAATCATTATCTGACATTGCTTTTGTGATCAGATCAAGAACCATCTCCATAACTGTAAAAAAGAAGACCGGGGATGCATTTGACGCAATCTTGAAAATACCTCCAAAAATGATGCCTGATGCGAAGATCAACGATGCCGGCTGGTGGCATTTTACAGGACCCTATGGAAAATCCAAGCTTAAGTTCAATGAGGATAAATCCAACGGCATACTTGATCATCAATATGTTGACGAGGTATCCTCGTGGGACGTCCCGATGCAAGTGGTGTCAAATGGCGATTATTCTGAGGTGTTGATTACATTGAACAAGCCCGACGAGCTCACTGATGTACAGTTTGACCAAAGGGTGGTTGAAATTGGCGAGATGTTTAATTCCATGAAATCCATCCTGGAATCCAAATCCTGATTTTGGATATGTATTGCTGAATGTCAAATTCAACTGTGGAAACATTTTGTTTCTTGTGGTAAATTAATTTAATATGTAATTGGTTATCCGTGATCATTAGTTTCCCTGTTTCTGATGTTAATAATCCTGCAATGTATCAAATTAAAATAGGAATAAACAGGTAATATTTTTGAAACTTGGATAATTCACGTTGGGTGCTGATGAGAAACGGTGTGCTGTATTTACATGATTTTATATTGATCATTTGAAGTATCAAATTCATGGGTGAAGACGTGGCAGAAAAACCAAAAGGTAAAATTGTTTTTGTCACTATAAGGATGCCTGACGATAAAGAGCATGAAATTCCACTTCCAGCGAAAATCTTTAGTTCTGGTAGAGAGGGATTCTATGCTCAAATCCCAGCACTTGTCTATGATGACGAGGTATATGGCGGGCAAATACAAATCTGGAAGAAGACCACTAAGAGTTAAAAAGTTGAATGCATGCTTGTACATTTCTGACAAATCCTGCTTCCGAAGTTATCTGATGCGTTACTGACAAATCCTGCTTCCGAAGTTATCTGATGCGTTACTGACGAGTTGTGTATGTCACCTTTGATTGAAATTTAAAATCGAAAATTTACATATATTTTTCTAAAAATGATTCCACGTGTTAGTCTTTTTGAAAATATGGGTGTGAAATTCTTGATTCATTCTGGTTTATTAGTACATCACGTGAATTACGATGTAGATTCCATGACAGTTCTTCTAAGATAACTATTGTCTCAAAAACGGTTGGAATTTTATCTCGAAGACTTTATTCGCAAAATCTGGTGAATAATGGTTAACTCTTATCTACTCCGTCGGTATTTTCATTTTGATTTCTGCTAGGACCTGCCATGTCTTCTGGTTTTACTTTGTTGTCCCAGTCTCCTCTAACTCCTTTTATCAAAGCAATGATTCCTGCTCCGATGAACCCCATGACAATTCCGAAGAACACGGCCTGATCAAATATCTTGAACGAGCAGTTGATTTGAGATGGAGGGGCGTCATCAGAATATTCATAACAAGTTCCAAATTCATTTGATTCAAAGGTCCCTGCATGATATTCGTGTCCAAATGCACCTAGAATCAAAAATCCTGCAAAAACCAGTGCGATTCCAATTATTGTGAATCGCATGTCGCTCATGACTTTTTTTACGATTTGTTGTATTTACACTTTGATTTCTTCAACCACTAGTGCTATTTTTCAAGAAGTGCCTTGAGATTTTCTAGCGATGCCTCATAAAATGAACCCATAAACGCGATAAATTCAATGAATTGTTTTTCAGACATCTTTTCACTGTTGAGGTATGACTTCCATGTCAATTCAGTCTGGTTTTTTGTTTTGGCCTTTAACGAGATCGTCGCAACATATGCCCTTAACGGAAGTCCTTCTGTGGCAACATACGTGAATTGCTCACCCTTTCTCCAATCCACTATGTGTTCTTCGATTTTATTTCCGTCTTCAAACGTGATCAATCTGACGGCTCCTACGTCTCTTTTCTTTTTTGATAGCATGTCCGTACTTTTTACATCCACTACCCATTCTGACAATCCTGAAACGTTGCTGATCTTCCTCCACACCTTGTCTTTTTGAGAATTAACTCTTATTGTTTTCTTGATTGTACCTGTATGATGTCCTTTTTTTCCAGTTTTTGCCATACTGACTGATGAAATTCATGTGATTTTAAATTTTATTTGTACAACCATTTTTAATCCCCCAAGGAGAATGATATCAAATGGTATTTGGATGGGGTAAAAAGAAACAAGACAGTCCTCCTCCTGTTGAGGAAGTTCCTCAGAGTAAGGAAATCTCGCTTTCAGATGTACCTGCAATAATTTCAGAACTACGAGACCTGAGGATCTCCCAAAATCTTAGTGAGATAAATCGGTTGAGAAATGAAACTGAGCCTTTGATTGATGACCTGATGAAAATTGGTAACTTGCTAGAAAAAGACAGTCTGAAGATTGACGATATTGATAAGCATCTTGCAATAATTGTGGTAAGGGGAAAACAACAGGTAATAGACGTGATAAAAAAAGGTGTTGTATCGCTGCCTAAAATTTCCACTTTTGATGATGCAAAAAAATTGAATGCCGTACTTAACACAATTCTAAAAAAAGTGGGAGATGTGCTGGGAAGACAAACAAGGGTCATACACATATTTGCAAAAAAATACGCGACTCAGCTAAAAGAAAATCTCGAAGTAATGAACAATAACCATGACGAAATCTCTAGACTGCTAAAAAATTACGACTCCACTCAATTAATCCATGATGAAATTTCTGACATGCTAAATGAAATACAGCAATCGACAAAAACACGAAAAGAAAAATCACAAAAAATCCTGGAGATTGATGATGTTACGACTTCATTAAATCAAAGAATATCTGATCTCGAGAATTCGATTGAGAAAATTCATTCTTCAGAACAATACAAAAAATACCTTGATTTGAAAAACACTTTGGATGCATTTGGAAACCAAAAAGCAAAAATTAAAAACGAAATCAATACACAGTTTACAAAAATTTCTCGACCTCTTAGCAGATACGAGTATGCCTCATCGCTGGACAAAGATCAAAAAAGCATCTTGTCTAAATTGGTTGCAGAGCCTTTTGACATCATGGTTGCTGCTAATAAGGATTCAGTGATTACAATCCTGGAAAATGTCCGAAAAGGAATTTCGACAGGTTCAATTTCTGTGAAGGATGTGGATAAAATGTCCTCTCATATCACCGAAATAGAGGAGTCTCTTGACGTGTTTGTAACCAGAGTTTCAGATTTCCATATTAAGAATGAGCAGATGAAAAATGAATTGCACTCCAGCTTGCCTGGTGACTTGATTCCGTTTCAGGACGATCTTAACAAAACAGTTTCTCTTAGGGACGAATCCCTGGCGAAATCTAAAACAAATCATGATGACATAGATGACATAGATTCCCAGATCCCTAACCTAATTTCCAGGATTGAGGGGAAACTTAGAAAGTTCTCAAACACTAAATACACGCTATTGAGTTCTTAAAATTAAATTAGTTCAAAGACAAAGATTTTCCATGCTTTTCAAAAAGAAAAAATTTGAACGAAAGGTGTCTCTCCAAAAAGATGTTTTGGACAGTATTCTGTCATTCTGTCAAATGAAGCATCCTAATGAGGGAATTTTGATATTAAAGGGAAAATCTAAAAATGGAGAAATTATTGTCAACGGACTGGTAATTCCTCCGTTTAGTGAAACTGGCCCCACGTTTGCTGGATTTCCGCATTCTTTTCTGCCCTTTGATTTGAGCTATGTTGGCATCATCCATTCACATCCAAGCGGTTCTGCAAGACCCTCTGTAACTGATCTGCACAACTTTTTTGGACTGGTTTCGATGATCGTCAAGTCTCCCTATGATGATGACTCTGTTTTTGCCTGGGACAGCAACGGAAACGCTATTCCTCTATCCATTGTCTGATGTTTGTAATAATCCCCAAAACAAAGTCTCGAAAATCGACAAAACTTTATAACTAATTTTAAAGAATTCCAGTTGTATTGAATCCTCAGCTTAAAAAATATTATATTTTTCTTGGCGCGTCGCTTGTATTCAGCATAGGCATCCAGATTGTTCTTGGATACATGGGCGTCCCGTGGTATATCAGCATTGGTCTGGTCATGGGGATTTTCATCTTGTTGCCAATGATTATGCGTAGACGACAAATGAGTCGCATGGGCAGCTATGGTGGCGGTTCTGGAACTGGACAGGGAGGCGGAGGTTTCTTTGGCGCGGGTTCCCCGGGTGCTTCCGGCGGAGGTGTACGATACGTCTGTCTTGTTTGCAACAACAAGCACAAGGGCGGTTCGTGTCCGAGATGTGGATCCAAAATGCAAAGGGCTGACTTTTAGGTATACGGTATGTCTTTGGATGATATTCGCAAAAAGGTGATTTTTCATAATTCTGTGGATGTGTGGATCGCTGCTTGTTCAGAAAGAGATGTGATCTGGACCAATCCTGAAGACTATAAAAAATTCATTGCCCACTTGCTGAAAAACAATCTCAATCTCAAGGCCTTTAATCTATGTGCGCATGAGGCTGGCGCAACTGAAGATGAGAAGGTAAAATTCACTGAAATTCTGGCTGAAACCAAAGAGGATCCAAACTCGTTAACCTATACGATAAAGCTCAATGATGCAGCGTTGAAAATTATTCGCAGTCATTCTGCATAAGATTATCTTTTCAGTTTCGGATTGATTATTGCATCCAGGGCGTTTCCAATGAACACAAATGCCAATCCTGTAATTGCAATCATTACTCCGGGAGGCATTATCCACCACCATAATCCTCTGGCTGCAGCTCCGAATGTATTAGCATCGTGCAATATCTGTCCCCACGTTGGAAATGAGGGATCTCCTAATCCAAGAAAGCTCAGACCAGCTTCTGTAGTAATTGCTGCCGGAACTGATATTGCGACACTTGCAAATGCGTATGGAAGTAGCTGAGGTACTATGTGCTTGAGAATGATCTTGGAGTCTTTTTGACCCATCATGTTTGCCGCATCCACGTATCCTCTAGTCTTAATCTGTAGTGACATACTTCTGGATACCTTTGCAATTCCAACCCATCCAAAAATCATCAAAAATCCGACCATTACAAATATGCTGTTACTGATTGTCACTGAAAGAATGATGAGAAATGGAAGTGCCGGCAATGCATAGATGACATCATTGAATCTCATCATCGCCTCATCTGTTTTCTTGCCCTTGTATCCTGCATAGACTCCGTAAAGCAGCCCCATTACCACCGACGCTATGGATACGGCCAGGCCGATAAACAACGCAAGAGGGGTCCCCCATAGCAATCCTGTGGCCAAATCCCTTCTTAGTTCATCAGTTCCCATAATTCCAAAAGCTTTACCTCCGATGATCAATTTTGATTCTGGAATCTGATTCGTGGAATTCATTCCGTACAAATCTATGGAGAAAACATAATTCCCTTTTAGAGGTTCGTTGGTGTTGGTTTTTGAAAATATGATGTTTTCTGCAGATAGGCGAAATGTGGCAAACTCGAATTTCTTAGAATCAAACGACAGATTTTTTATTATCTGGCTATCCGTTGAGAAAATCCTTTCGCTGTGTGTTGAACTTGAATCTGACTGGGGAAGAGACGTGCTGAATATGTCGAGTTTCATACCGTCTGGCCTGATGACTGACATCTGCAGTAATGGGGCTCCTGAATATCTTGCAGAAAATTCGTAGATGAAGTCATTTGGAAAGTCATCATAGATGTAATTCACTCCAAATTGATGTGAAACAAGTGAAATTTCCTCGTTAGATGTTCTTTCTATATTGGGATGTTCTAAGATCTTATGTTCGGGAATGTTTTCAATCATGAAAAAATTCGCCCATGTTGGCATGGCTGACTTGGGATTAGAAATCCAATTTCCTGGATTGTTCCATTCTTGGAATGTTTCTACTGGAATGAAAATTATTGCCACAATGGAGATGAAAAGCAAAATTGCGAGAATTAAAATCCCTGCAATACCCATTTTGCTTTTCACAAACTCTTCCTTGATCTCGTGAGGAGTAGCCCCGCTCATTTTTCTGTCCTTACCCTTGGATCAAAATACCCGTAAAGCAAGTCTGCGATAAATATGCTGACAAGAAAGAAAACCGTGAGAAGATATGTTGCACCGATGATCACAGGAAGATCCATTACGGTAATTGCCTCGAAGTACAGTCTTCCCATTCCTGGCCAATCAAAAACAGCTTCTGTGATGATGGCTCCTCCTAACGAACCAGATAAGCTGAGAGCCAAAACTGTCACTATTGGAGGCGCTGCGTTCTTTAGGGCGTGGACATATGTGATTCTTCCCTGCTTTATTCCGATTGTTTTTTTTGCCATGATGAAATCTTCTTGCATTGTACCTACCATGAAATTCCTTACCATGTATGCCCATGAACCAAAACCAATCATCACTATTGTAATCAATGGTAATGCCATGTGATATAGCAATGATCCAATGTATCCTGAATCTGATGCAGAAATATCCGGAGTTGCTCTTGCGGGAAATATCTGATACGTGAATGCAAATAGGAATATCATCAGCATTCCAATCCACCATACTGGAAAACTGGAACTAATTATCGCAAAACTCGATGTGATTCTGTCTACCGTTGAACCTACTCTGTTGCTAGACAGGGCCCCTAGAAATATACCAATTATGGAAATGATTATTGTGGCTGTGGTAAACAGTAAAACTGTTCTTGGAAGCTTCTCAAACAGTATGTCCCTTACATCCGAAGACCCTTCATCACTTGTAAGAAAAGTTGCGTTTCCGAAATCTAGAAGCATGATCTTGTACATAGTCATCCCTACTCTCTGAGGCGAATACCATGGTTCATCAAGTCCTATCTCCTTGATTCTATGTTCAATTTGAGTCTGAATGAATCCTTCAAATTCCGCAACTGAAGAAAAGCTCTGGGCGATGGCTGGATTTTCTGTGATCTCTGATCTTATCTGAAAAACAACTCCCTGCTTTAGGATGGTATCCATGTTGGATCCTACCAGGGAAATAGTGATCAGCAACGTAATCATCAGAACCCCGAACATCGTTGCCATTCTTGTGGCAATGTATTTTTTCATGCCCAACAACTAGAAAAAACTGAATTGATTAATAACAATAGGCATTTTTCCCACAGTTTAATTACTGAAGAATTACACCAACACATAGAAAAAATGTCCTTTGATAGAGAAAGAGAAATGTTCCCTGCAACATGTGGGGATTGTGGAACAGATTGTCAAGTGCCATTCAAGCCCAAGGAAGACAGGCCTGTTTATTGCAGAGACTGTTTTGCAAATCACAAGCCTGCACCAAGATCTGGAGGCGGTAGATTTGGAGGAAGATCCGGAGGCTATGGTGGTGACAGAGGCTCTAGATTTGGCAGACGAGACGATCGACCACGCGAAATGAGTGACGCAACATGTGCGGATTGTGGAACAGATTGTCAAGTGCCATTCAAGCCCAAGGAAGACAGGCCTGTTTATTGCAGAGACTGTTTTGCAAATCACAGACGAAATTAAAAAACAGTTTTGAGTAATTTCCAAAACTCCTTTATTTTCTATTGACTAACACAACGCAATACTGTACATGAAATATGACGCACGGTCAAATCAACAATCTCTTCTTTTACTGGACGAATTCCTGAGTCAAATGCGCAATTTTTTCATTTAAATTGTTATAGTTTAGTATTGCCAATTATGTTTTAGATGAAAAAACAATCTTTCAATCCTGATGATTTAACTTTGACCAAGCAAGAAATTCTCCAATTTTGTGATCGTGTACTTGAAAAATGGGGAAAGGATCCTGACATAAATGCTGCCCCTCTTCTGGCAATGAATGCTGTAAAGACTAGCGTGGTCTGGACTGATGATGATTCGCTCAAGGCAATTTGGAACGAGATTTTAAAATGGGTTTTTGAACTGCTCTATGAAAACGCATTTTCCAACGATGATGAATCATGGGGAAAAATGATGAAAAAATTAAAGAATAAAAAACAGTCTTTTCCCTTGTAATGTGTGAGTGCAAACACTATCAGAAAAGCCAAGAAGCTTGTTGAAAGAGGAGGCGTGGTAAGAATCGAAGATGATCTATTTCAAATTAAATCATCATCTGATCCTGAGAAATCTTATTTTGTTACCTCTGATACGTGCGAATGCCCTGGGTTCAAAAATTTCTACAAGTTCCACCATGGAAAGGGTCTGAAGGCAAACTGCTCTCATTTGGAAGCTGTCAGAATATTCAATAAAGAAGATACGTCTTAGTTCATTTGATGTCTTCTGCTTTTACTTTGCCAACGAATGCTTGAGTTTCAGTTACTATTATGGGACGCAAAATCAATCCTGGATGCTCTATCATGATCTTGATGATCTGAGCATCCGTTCTCTTGGTATTTTCAAAATCCATCTCTTTGTATGCCTTGTCTCTTTTTCTAAGAAGTTCTGATGGTTTTTTCCCTGACATCTTTATTATTTTTCTTAATTCTGATTCGGAAAACGGCTCTTTGAAAAAATCTCTTTTATCGATATCCGTTTTCATCCGTTCGAACTCTGTAATCGTTTTTTTGCATGTGATGCATGAGGACTTGTGGAATACTTTCAAACTGATTTCTTTATTTTGTTTTTCTTAAAAATTGTTGTGTGGCTGTTACTGACCCTTGGAGTCTGCTGAATTTTCTTCTTCGTCAGGTTGCTTTTCAGTATGTTCTTCTGCATCTTTCTCATTGAATTTATTCAGATCTTCTTTGGAAATTGAAATCATGTCTAGATATGCTTGCCTGGCTTCTTCATACGTTCCACCGTTTTCGATGATCTCATTTCTAACGTTTTGAGCCTCAACGAAATTGTTCTTTGTAAAGTCCAATTGACTAGTGACGATGTCTCTGACTTCTGGATTTAGGCTGCGGATGTATTTTTCATACTGGTATCCGTCATATATCCCTGCTTTGGGATCAAATTGAGCCAATGCCTTGTTTTTCAGGTTTTCTGCAATTGTCCTTTGCTTGTCTAGCAAAATTTGCTCCTTGCTGGCTTTTTTTGCTTCTTTCTTCTCCTTTACTAGCTCATCATGCAGTCCATGATAATACTTGAATAGCGTCTGACCTATTGGATCTTTTTCAAAGTCACTTTTATCTGAACTGAGATATTTTCTTGCTTCGTCTGTGGATAATTTTTCTATCAGTGCTCCGCCAACAGTGCTTTCTCCTGTGACTAAAAATTCCGTACTGGCTAGTCCTGTCATGCCATACCATGATGCTATCACGTTTACAACGTACGTGCCTGGTATTCTCTGAAAGTCTTCAAATTCTCCACGAAATGTTCCATCTGGACTTGTGAATGCTTTTGTGGTCTCTGAGCCCGTTCTGATGAGAATTTCTACCCCTCTTGTTGACTTGTATGATTGATCTACAACTTTGCCTGTAACTACTACGGTATCCCCTGAACGTATTGTGCTTTCTTCCACGTTTGTCTCCACTATGAATTCCCAAAGTTCTGCCTGAGAAGTTTGAACCAATGAAATCATTATGAGAAATGAAAATAATCCTATGGCTGCCTTTCTGCTATTGTGCACGTATGACAATATTGATAAATGCAGTTAAGACAAAGTATGAATAATTTTTTGCCATTTTTCAAATTTTATTGAGTAACTCTGATTGTATTTGATTAATATTCAGATTGTCTTGAATGCCTGTTCTGTAGACCCCTTTACACACAATGATTTGGGATTTTTTGTATGTGTGGTTATACTATGCATACTAGAGAAAAAATTCAAATTCTCCCATTATTTAGATAAAGTGATATGATTTGTGCAGCATGTGAGACTAGAAAACATTTTCAGTGTATTGATTGTATGAATAACCACGAAACGCATCTTTGTAGTTGTGACTGCCATGATGAAAATACTGAACCCCATGAAGTAGGAAAATCTCATTAATTTTATCTCTTGAATTTCCTTTCGATTTCTTGAGCCATCACTTCTAATTGACTGGTGTCTCCAAGTTTTCTGTATGTCAACTTCTCTATGGTCTTGATCACACTTATTGCTGATCTGTATTGGGGAACTTCTGGCACGTTCAATTCTGCATACATTCCGATCCCATGAATTGCATTTCTTTTTGCAAATCCGAGAATAAGGCCGTTGAATCCGGTAATGACTGATTTCTGAGGCGTGGTTTCAATATTTAGGCCTCTCATCTGATTCATCAATTCTTCTGACGTGGCAGTGATGAATGTCTTGGGATTGCCGTGAAAATTTCTGTTTGTATGAAAGCCTCCCAAAGTGTAGATGAATTTTGCAGAATATTTTTTTGAAACATCTATTACATCTTGACAAAGGGTGTTAAGTTCTGAATTACTTTTGGGCTGTCCCTTTCCTCCTCCAAAAATTATTAGATCATCTGTATACTTGTATTCCCATCGCTCATCTGGCAGTTCAATGAATCCTCCCTGATCAATTACGTATGTTGGAAATAACGGTTTTGCAGTCCTGAAAGTTTTAGTTTTGAGAGAATCGTTAATGAAATTTACTACTATGCTGCCCACATTTCCCATGTCCTGCATTGCGGCAATAATGATTGGTTTCTTAACATCTGGTTCCTCATCTTGAATAAATTCCATGACTAATATGAAATTCAATGAATTTTAAACGTATGTTGTATGTCATGTTGTTCTCTTTTCGTAAGGATTTATTCATGCCCGGTTTTACTGATGCCCTTTCCGACATGCATGTGGAAATCACGGCAGTTTTTTAGATTTGATATTTTTACATTGGATACTTTTGTGGATTTCTATCTCTAGAATGCCCCTTGACGGAGAATCCTTTATGAGTTTGAGTAAAACCACTGTCACAGTTGATTATTTTTGTTTTGAAAAGATAGCATGGATGACTCACATGTTCCTAGATACTATGTTAATTGACATGGTTGAATATTTTCATCTATAAAAAAAAAATAATGTTATATTTTAACCATTGGCGTGATGTTTTTTATTTTATCCAGATCGAAGAAAGATATCAAGATTCATAAGTCAAAAAAACTTTCTATCGACAAATTATGGAAACATCCATGGAAAATATTGGAACATTAGAATACGTCCTTGACAAATACTCCAAAATCTGGAGTTGGAAAGTCACAGGTTCTCGAGCCGTAAGCATGATTTCCAGACTTGTCCCGGAAGCATGGTATGGTGAAAATGTCAATGAGGTAATAATTCCTGATAGCACCGAAAGCGTGAAACAGATTAAATTAATTATGGATAGATATCCTCTTGAAATTCTGTCAAAATCCGTTTGGCAGAGAAAAATTGTCAAGACATATGCACCTAAACCTGCTCTGCCTCCAATCAAACTTAAACTAAAACGTGCTAAAACTGGGGAACAATTCAGAGGGAAGCTGCTGAATTTTCAAAAAGAAGGCTTGGATTTTCTGCTGAAATCCTCTGGGAATGCACTGCTTGCTGATGAGATGGGTCTGGGAAAAACTGTACAGACGCTTTCTTATGCGGCTACCGAAAAACAAACATTCCCAATTCTTGTTGTCGCACCGCTGGTAACGCTAAACAATTGGGAACGTGAAATAGAGAAATTCCTAAAGAAAAAAAGTAAGAATGGGCGAATTTTAGAATCTGAATCTCCAAGCGTGGCATTGATAAGAACTGGAAAGTCACATGAACTTCCAAAAACCGATATCTACATAATTAATTACGAGTTATTGTTTAAGAGACAAGATGACATCTCTAAACTTGGGATTAGAACCATAGTATGTGATGAGGTTCATAATCTTAGATCAAAAACAACTCAAAAGTATAAGGCGGTAAAAAAATTGGCAGCTTTGTCGTCTATCCGATATCGTATTGGACTGTCTGGCACTCCTATCTACAATCGAGGTTCTGAAATATGGCCCATCATTGATATAATTAAACCCGGTCTGCTGGGAAGCTTTAAGGAATTCTGTGAATACTTTTGCTATGTCAATGATAAAGGCAAAGCCATTGTTTTGGAAAACAAACGGGCTTCTCTCAGAAACGAGTTACAAAAGCATGTGATGCTTCGAAGAAAAAAGGCAGATGTGCTAAAAGAACTCAAGGATAAGGTACGTTACAAAGAAGTTATTGCAGCTGATACTGATTACTATCTTGAAGAATTGGACAAAATTTGGACAAAGGTTGAGGCCGAACAAAAGAATGATGATGCAACTGAGTTCTCCAAATCTGCCTCGTATCATAGGGCAATTCAAAGCGAAAGGCAAATTGCAGGAATTGCCAAAGTTCCTCATGTAATTAACTTTGTCAAAAACATAATGGAAATTGAAGAGAGTGTTGTGGTGTTTTGTCACCACAAGGTCATTCATAAACTGCTACATCAGAGTCTGCAAGAATTTTCACCTGTTTCAATCATTGGTGGACAATCCGATTTGATCAGACAAGACCAAATTGACAAGTTCCAAAAGGGCGAATCAAAACTTATGATTGCAGGTATTCGTGCTGGAAATGTGGGAATAAATCTGACTCGTGCAAAGTATGTTATATTTGCAGAACTTGATTGGAGTCCTGCAATCCACAGGCAGGCTGAAGACCGACTTCACAGAATTGGTCAGAAAAATACTGTTTTTGCTTATTATCTAATTGGAAATGGAACTTTGGATGATCATGTTGCAAATATTCTGGTTGACAAGAGCTACGAAATTGATGAAATAATGGATGAATCAAAAGAAAATTATGAAAACAAAGACAAAGCGGAACTTATACTAGCTCAGATACAAGATAAGATAAAGTCGAAATAACTAAATTTTCAATCTGTTTTTCAATTCTGTGAGTTGCACTACGATATCCTCTTTCTTATTTTGATCAAACGAAACATCTTGAATCTTTTGTATTATTTCGTCAATTGATTCAAAAATATCTATTTCAGCAGTGCTCTTTCCAAATCTTATTTTGTCAAATCCCTCGATCTCTGTTCTGTCGATCACTTCTATTCCTTCCGAAAGAATTTCAAAAATTTTTACTATTTTACCATTCAATCTTTGTGGGGACATCAGTACAAGTTGACTTTTTCGAAGTTTTTCAATCTCGGTATCTAATTCTTCCTTGGAAATTTTAAGAATGTCTGACATTTCCTCTATGCTGCATGATTTTATTTGTAATAGCCTCAATATTCTTGCCCATGGTGGAGTTGCTTTGTTCCATAGGATGTCTTTTGATAGTTCAGTAATGGAAAATGATCCGTCCTTATTCAACGAAATCATCTTTCGGTCTTTTAACGATGCAAGAGAATCTAAAATTTTTCCAACTCCAAATCTTTTCAAATTTGAATTTTCCAAATTGTTTTCATCAAATCTTCCTTTTTCATTAATCGCTAAATGTAAAATTTCCAAATCTGTGGTTCCTAGTTTCCTCATGTAGTTTGTCGTTGTCTAGGTGTTATTTTTCTTTCCTTCATTCTTAACAATTTTCTTGAAGAATATATGTGGAATATTCGTTTTTTCTGCATGGTTAGATATGAACTTCCGAGATTACCTTATGGGTATGATGAACTTGAACCATTTTTTGATGTTGAGACAATGAAGATTCATCACCAAAAACACCATCAGGCATATGTGGATGGTTTGAATAAATCTCTGGAATCCATTGGCGGCGAATCGCATCCTCAGTATATATCGTCTATTTTATCTGACTTGAAATCCATTCCTGAATCAGGACGAGATGCCATTAACTTTTTTGGCGGTGGTTACGAGAACCATCGGTTGTTTTGGGAAACAATGACTCCCTGTGGTGATGGGAGTCCTGGAGGTCAATTGGAAGACTCAATCGACGTGTATTTTGAAAATTTTGAGAATTTTAAAAAAACTTTTTCTGAAAAATCTCTTTCCCTTCAGGGAAGCGGATGGTGTTGGTTGGTGTTTAATTCAACGTTTCATAGAATTGAGATGATCACCACTGAAAACCAGGACAGTCCATGGACTCTGCAAAAATATCCTCTCTTGGGTCTTGATATGTGGGAGCATTCTTACTATTTGAAATATCAGAATAATAAATCTGAGTATGTGGATGCATGGTGGAATATTGTAAATTGGGATTATGTTGGCAATAGGTTTACAGAACTAGCAGGCTGATGGCTGATTTGGGTAAATTCTTTTAAACAAAAATACTGTTTTTCATCCTATGAACAAGAGTCTAAGATACATTGCAATTCTTGCAATTTTACCCTTGTTTACAGCAGGTTTGACGACTGATTATTTCACTGACGCTGAGGCGCTCAAAAGCCAAGGAACTGGAGTTTCCAAGTATGGCTCTAGTACCGATGTCTGTGGACTGCAATTGTGTTCAGAAATTCCCGGCGGTAAAGCCGCTTGGATGGCTGAACAAGGTAAGCCTTCAGCTGTATCTCCAGTTAAAGAAGCCATGATGGAAAAAGATCATTCTATGATGAATGAATCCCATGAGGAAGAAATGACTGAAGATGACTTGGGTTCTGTACTTAGATTATCAAGAGCAAATGTTCCGGCAACGATCCCTATGCATCAGGGGTACTATAACGGCGAGGATGTTTATTTCATCATAACCGATTCTAGTGATCCCACTCATGCAGAAATGATTACTGAAAATCAAGGCTGGCAAGTAGAGCTTGCCCCTTTGCTAAAGAATACTCCTGAAGAAGCACTTTCAAAAACATATCTTTTCACCAATGGTGTAGATGGCAGTGGTGTACATGGTTATCAGGGTGAAGTCTTTACAAGCACTCCTGCACAAGCAGACGTATACAGTGCACTGACTTCCCACGTCCATGTCACATGGAATGATGGTGCCGTACCAAGAATTTTGAATTCTGACGCAATGATTATGCAGGCTGCCGAGAACAATGAAATTACCTTGACTTCGCTTGAAGTGGTTTTGAACATGCCTCAAATCGTCTGGCCAGAAGGCCAAATGATGATCAAGGATGTCATGCTAACTGACACGACACCATATGGTGGAGGTCAAGTTCTTGATATCGATACAGAAGAGATGAATGTGACTTTCATAGCTCATCGTGGATGGGGACCTGATGGTAGAACTATCTATTACATTGTAACGGATGCTACTCCCAGTGGTCCTGCTGGAATGATGGGTGTTGTAAGCTCACCTACATCTGCAAGCTTGATTGCTAATTCAGCAGCAGTAGATTTGTATCAATTCAAAAACGGTTTAACTGGAACTGGTCCGTTGGGATTTCAGCCCGGAATAGCTGCGGGAGCCCCTGGAGATGCTAACTATTCTCCAATGTGGAGGATCTTTATGATCGGATGGGATAGTCCTGAAAACGCGCAAGTTCTTGAAACCATTGATGATGTGAATGCATACAAAGAAGCTGGATTGATCGATATTGGTATTGCGCGTCCTATGGATAGTGATCACATAGTTAACTGTCCATTCATTGATCCGTTCCAATAAGATCTTTTTTCTTTTTTTAACATTTGTTAGTTTTCTCTGTTTTTCCTTAACAAATTTACAGAAAATTAACTGCTTAACTTATCTTTGATTATGAGAATTTACTGTATGAGTATTACGGGAATGTACATGTTAAATTCAGATGAATATGATTCTGAAAAAATAAGTCAGACTCTTGAAATGTTGTATCTCGATCGAAAAAATGAATTTCGTGAGTTGTCTCAGGTTCTTTTGAATGAAAAGGCCTTGAAATCGATGCCCAACTGGAAAGAATTTGTTTTAAATTTTTGTCTGGATGTTGAGGATGCCTTTAAGACCTGGTCCGGACAGAGCCCGCTCGTGATAGGGTCTCCTCAAAAGGCATTGACTCTTTTGAGACAGCTTGGTCATGACAAGACATCGATGAATCAGCTAGCTCATCTGCTAAACATGTCATACAACATATCATGTGAGTTCAAAGAGATCTATAAGCGTTTGAAATAACCTTTCTTTTTTTAATTATCATTTAATTCCATATCCTCCAAGTATGTTTTGGCGTGTCTTGATTGAAATATTTTCATCAAACGTTTTCTTCGCCTGGTTTTTAATCAGAAACGATGCCATGACAAGTGATCTAGGTTAAAATGTGAATATGGGGTACATTTTATCTATGGATTTCATGCTTGAGGAAGAATTGATAGATTTGATGACGTATTGTCTTCAAAATCCTGAATCCAAGGACGTAAATGAAAAACACAAACGTATTACTGAGATTGGACATGAGCTGTATGCAGATGGAGGCGTTGATGCCCTTGAAAATTTTGCATTCGTGTTAAAAAATAGAATTACGGAAGAAATAGAAAAAGATCCATCCTCATTGCGTTACCTATGGAATGGCCTTACTGACGAATGGCAGTATTGATTTTATTTTGTGGGGGATTCTATCCTCTGCCTATTCTGAAAATGGTTGTACTGCATGCGGGGCATGTGCCTTTGATTGCAGGTTTGCCATTTTTCATTGTATATGGTTTTGGGCCGCCGATTTCTCGTTTGTCTCGACACTTTACACAATATCCTATTGTCATGATTGTATTACGCATGATCTAATATTAGCAGGAACTTGTTGATTTTTTTTTACTATTAGACGAATATGCGATCTTCTTTTCTTGTATTGTCTTATGTTTGATTGACCTTTCATTTTTGATTTGAAATTAGTTTTCATGCTTTATTGGCAATCAATTTTTACATTCATTTCGAAATTTTACAATTTTAACTTACACTTATTTCCAATTTAGTTTGAGATGACAAAGCATTGTGGTTTTTCAATCCTTCCCAAACAAAAATCTCGGCAGAGTATTCTCCTGAATCTATTGGTGTCCATGATAAAGAAGGACTGAGCTCTTGGAATGGGGTGAGCTGTCCACTAATCCATCCCAATGAGACAACCATGTTTGCATCATTCTTGATTTGTACAAGATATACGAAATTTTGAGATTTTTCTTGCATATTTGTTATATCTGATGAAATCTGTATTTGCTGATTCACATTTAGATTATCTAGGATGGACTTCTCAAATGCATTCTCTAATCTGGGGTTGTCTATCGATGTCCTTTCTAACTCGTTTAATGCAAATACGTGATTGAAACTAATGGATATGATTATGATTGATAATAGGATGATGCCCTTTTCTGACACAAATTTTTGGAAAATTTTTCGTTACTAAAGCGTTTCTGCAAATTTTTTAAGATGTGATGATTGGATTTTTGTATCATTTGAGATTTTTTACTACCGTACTCTTCTCAGTAATGATCTTTCCAGGATTTAAGATGTTCTCAGGATCGAAAAATGCCTTAATGTCCTTGAAGATCTGATAGTTTTTTGAGCCATATTGCATTTTAATAAATTCTGAGCGGGCTAGTCCATCACCGTGCTCTGCAGTAATGGTCCCGTTGAGTTTTATGATTTCATGAAAGTATTCTGTTGCAATTTTTTTTACTATTGTGGATTTTTGTTCTTTTGAAGTTAAGCGTACGTGAACATTTCCATTTCCTGCATGCCCGTAAATGATGGATTTAGTGTTAAATTTTTTATTGATCCCTCTGATCATCGAAAAAACATTTGGTAGATTGTTTAGTGGAACTGCTGCATCTTCTATCACATGAGGCATCGTCGTTTCTTTTTTCGTTGTTTTTAGGCTGTAATGAAGCGACGAATCTCTGTATCTCCACCATGTAAGAATTTCTTCATCACTGTCAAGTTTCTTGACAATTTTTCCAGTAACCATCGATTTTAGTTTCTTCTCACTGGAAACAACCCTTTCATCATATTCTACAAAAAGTAGGCACTTGCTTTTGTCATCAAAGCTGAATTTGATTTTGTTTAGCGTGTTCTTGTCAACAAACTCAATTGCGGATGGACGGGAATCCCTGATCTTGATGCAATTTCTCGCTGCATCTCTCATTGCTTTGTATTCTACCACAAAAAGAATCCGTTTTTTTGGTTTTTTTCTAATTCTTAATTTTGCTGATGTTATGATCCCTAGTGTTCCTTCCGAGCCAACTATTATTTTGTGTGCACTGTTCTCTGTTTCTATCTTATCTATTCTATACCCTGATGAGTTTTTGGATACCTTGGGAAACTTTTGTTTTTCTATTTTACTTGCAAATTCCGTGATCTTTTTTACAATTTTTTTGTCTCTTGGTAGTATGATCTTTTTCCCATTTCCATCAATGAACGTGACTTCTACAACGTTATCGATCACGCTTCCATACTTTAGACTCCTGCTTCCGCTGGAATTATTTCCTAGCATTCCTCCCACTGAGCAAAATGAACCTATTGATGGATTTGGAGGAAAAAATTTTTGCACTTCTTCAAGTTTCTTGTCAAGATTACCTTTTAAAATGCCTGGACCCACAATAATATGATCTTCGTGGATTTTCATGGAGTTGAAATTTTTCATGTCAATGATTATTCCGTCGTTTAATGCACTTCCAACCAAGCCTGTTCCTGCCCCCCGTACTGTGACAGACTCTCTCATTTTCTTGGCAATTTTGATTGTATTCATCACATCTTTCTCATTTTTTGGAATTACTATTATCCTTGGAATTATTTTGTAATAACTTGCATCCACAGAATAAAATTCTCTGAATTCGTTTTTTGTTAATACCGATCCCTCAATGCTCTTTTGGAGTTTCTTGCAAATGGTTTTGTTCATATTGCGAATCTATATTTTGATCCTATAGTAATCCCATCTTTCTGGATCAAACAGCGTGACAAACTCTGCTTGCTCTTTGTCGATTCTACTACTTATTACATCGCGTAAGGCAAAACTGGTCATGAATTTGTATTTCATGGAATGTGCTTGCATGATGAACATGTGGCGCATCTCACTGCCTCCTTTTAATCCCCAATAACCCATTTTTAATGCCAACGGTTCCAGAAACACCGTGTTTCCCAAACCATAATTCTCGTCTCTTATTTCCTCGCGTAGCTTGTATTTCTCGAGAGGTCCTCCTTTAGAAAATCCCACGATTTCACCGTTTTTGTCGTTGAGCCTTAGTGTGTTGATGATCATCTGTGGATCTCTGATTGTTTCTTCAAAATTTTCTTTTTCAAATTGCAGGGGGGTGGGTAATTCTAAAAATATGTGATAGAGCGTGCTGATGAATTTGGGATCATCTCTAGTTGACATGCATTCGATTGTTGGAACTAGTTTTAGATTCTCATACGCGTAATCTGCTTGTATCGTTATTTCCTGTTGACGTATTCGCATAAATGACAAAACGGTATCAAAAAAGTTTTTTCGCATTTCTTTTGGAAGGATCTTTAAAATAGCCTTTACCATGTCTGTTTCCTTATTTAGGAGCTCTTCAAAATACGCTACTGCACTTCTAATGATTAGCGAAGGTCTCCATGCAAGCGCGTGTGCATTCATCTTTGCCATTTCCATTGCTTTTGTAAAATCTCCCAATGCGTAACCGCTGATTCTATCCACAACTGACAAGTATGCACCAATTTCCATAATGTGTTCCTGGTATACCAAGTTGTTTCTTGTGATGTCCGAATTTGCAAAGCATCTTTTAATTTCTGACTCTGCATTTTTTTTCAGTTCTCCGCTCCACGGATAAGTTGTCCTTAAAATCAATACCTTGATTATCTCCAAATCCATGCCTACGGCATTGATTAATTGAAGGAGCTTTTTGTCCATCGAGATAAACTTTAACACACTATCCTCGTGTGGTTTGTCTACGCTTTTTTGAGGATCAAAATCGTGAAACAACGCTGCAACGTACAGATATCGTATATCATCTTCTGTAAATTTGATCTTTTTTTGATTTACTGATAGCAGTGAAACGTATGTTACTTCTAACTCGTGGTTGATGTTGTGATATCCGTAATAATCTGTTCCAAGTCCTTGACTTTCAAATAACTCTATTGTATAATCCAGCATCTCTACATAGCTGTCTTCTTCAATTCCATTTTTTACCATCATGTTGAGAATTTCATTTCTCATTGAATGGGTATTTGCAAACTGTTGCAATGATACTACATCAAAATTGTTGTTTTTAAATATGTTCTATGTTATTTTCATGCGTATTGGTTCGTCCTGATTATGTTTAGAAACACTCAATAGAATTATGGTTTTTTTCTGTTTAAATGTCATTTAACAAAGATTTGCTTGAGAAACTGATAGAATACAACATGGCTAAATCCCCTGAGTTCGTTCTACATCTTGATGAAAAAGTTTATTCTGTAAACAATTCAGTTATCACAAATTCCTCGATTCCAGTAAATGAGCCTACTACTCGTGGAGGTGTATATTTTTCGGATAAATTTGCCTATAAGATGACCGGAGAAATTGATGATCTGTCTGTTGTCCCACTACTCACCAGTAAAATGCTTGGACCTAATACTGAATTTGGAGAACTAAAAATCTCTACTCAAATAGAATCCAACGAAAATCATGTCAACTTGGAAATCTCCACAAATCTTACAAACAGTGTCCAGACCCCAAAATCAATTGAGCTGAGCATGATAGTAGTAAAAATCGAACAAGTCTAGTCGACGTTTAGGTATCTGTCGTACTTCTCTCTAAGATCCTTGTCTGAGAGAACTTCATATGCTTTGTTTAGCTCGGCCATCTCGTTTTCAGAGTCTTCCCTTGTTTTATCTGGATGTGTTTTCTTTGCCAGTTCCCTGAATTTCGTCTTGATTTCGTCTTGAGATGAATCCTTTGATACCCCAATTATGTCGTAGTAATTTGGAAGTTCATCACTGTTTGCTGCATCGCGAAATTCTTTTTCTTCTTTTGTATTGCGTCTCTTACCTAGATCTTCATAATCGTCTCCCCAGTCTGAGTGATACTTTTCAAATGTCTTGTCCTTTTTTGATTCCAGATTCTCTTTATCATATGATGTTTTTTTCCTTAGTATGATGTCCCTTGCTAGAAACATAAAGATGGCAATAACAGCTATTGCAAATCCTGAAAAGAGAATTATCTTTTCCTCGTCGCTTACCTCTAGATCCATGTCGAGGTTACTGTTCTGAGCATTGGCAAATTGAAGTCCTCCGATAATGGCAACTACAATAACAAAAATCCATAACTTGTTCATCTTTATTGTCCTCTATAGTCTAAAATCTTCTTTTGTGGTGTTTAAAACTACGTGAGTGATGGTGTTTTCCACATTTGGAATAACAGCTAAACCTTTAACAAACTTACTCAATTGGTTTCTTTCTTTGAATTTAGCTATTATTATCGTATCCGTTGATCCTGTGATATCGTATACCCCGCACACATTATCGAATTTTGATATCTCTTCTTCAATATCCATGACCTTGTCATTTTTGGCAATGATTTCAATAATGGCCGTAAGAGAGTATCCTATTTTCTCATGATCAATAATGGCAGTATACCCTTGAATTACCTTCTCTTTCTCTAGCTTTTTTATCCTTGATAGAACAGTTACTGTGGACATGCCAAGTTTTAGGGCAAGTTGTCTTGCTGATTGCCTGGCATCTACTAAAAGATGCTTGAGAATTCTTTCATCTGTATCGTCCAGATTCATATCATGTTATGGGTAATAATTCATTTAAATTTTCATGATGTTCGTATACATTCTTTCATAATTTTCTCAATGGTTTGTTTTTCCATGTCATGTTTAATACAAATGTCGTATATCTAAATTCATGACGGGTGTGGATTCTCTAGTAATAAAGGGTAAATCTCTGATGGATGATGGAAAATTTGATGACGCCTTGGCTTTCTTTGAGCAGGCTCTTCTTTTGAATCAAAATGATCCTGATTTATGGAATTACAAGGGAGTTGCATTACGCAGTCTTGGCAGATACGTGGAATCTATGGAATGTTTTAACAAGTCTCTGCAAATTGAACCTAGAGACAAGCACGCATCTTAGATTGCCAAAATTATCCTGTTTTCTTGTTTGGTTATTGTATAATGATCGATAGTTTAACTATGCATTCTTCTTTTTGTTATTATGACGTTTCAACAAATGTGTCGTTTGTCTGTTGTTAATGATAAAAAAAATCAGTTTATTATTGACAACAACCATTCAATGTCTGTGGATGTTTCAGTGGATAAAATATTGTCAGATGCTTTTGAACTAATAGAAGATGGAAATTATTCTGCCGCTTTGGAACTTTATAATGCGGTGCTTAAAAAAGAACCCAATAATGTCAGTGTGCTCGTAGACAAGGGAGCAACATTACAAAACATGGGTAGGTTGAAATCAGCTGTCCTTTGCTATGATAAGGCTCTAAAAATTTCACCTGAACATTTTGATGCGTTGCTTAACAAAGGTGCAACCCTTCATTCTGATCAAAAATATCTGGAAGCAATAGATTGCTATGATCTAGCTTTGCACATTGACTCAAAATCTCCTCTTGCTCTTGCATACAAGGGACTCTCCTTGGGCGAAATGGGCAATCTTGAAGATGCGGTAAAATTCTTCAAAAAGGCTTTGTCTATTGATGAATATTGTGAGTTGGCAAATGTTTCCAAAGATCTGGCTCTGGGATTGCTAAGATCAAAGAAAACAATCAAGTCTAAAACACCGTGACATCGCCTGGTACTGGTTCTCTCTTGTCCTGTTTTTCGTTTTCTTCGAAAAAATCAGCATGTGTTGCCTTTTGATGTGTTCGGAGTTCTTCTATGGTTTCAAATCCGTCATGGCATAAGTAGCATTTTGGCTTGTGTTCGTCTACTAGGGGCAGTACCACGTTGCAGATAGTTCTACATGCTACTTATCTCTTGGGACTATAAGGAATATATCCTGATAGAAAGGTGAAACATCATGTTATCAGATCTTGTTGCAGATTCACAAGCTTTGGATCGTGCAATTGCTGGTGAGGAGCTGTCTTACAAGGATGGTGTAGAATTGATGAATTATGATAATTTACATTTACTTGCATCGGTTGCCGATAATTCAAGAAAAAATCTGGTTGGTGACACTGTGACTTTTGCCGCATCGTATTACATGAATTACACCAATGTGTGTGCTGCCAGCTGTCAGATGTGTGCATTTTATAGAAAAGACGGTGCTGATGATGCGTATACTCTAACCCCTCAAGAAATAGAACAAAGAGTGGGAATTGCAAAACAAATGGGTGCAACTGAGGTTCACATCGTGGGTGGATTTCATCCAAAACTCCCATTGGAATACTACGAGGATATGATGAGGGCAATCAAAAAGAGTCACCCTCAACTCAACATCAAAGCATTAACCGCCGCTGAGATTTACTATTTGTCAAAGCTTACAAAGAATTCCACCAAGGAAATTCTGTCTCGTCTCAAAGATGCTGGACTTGATTCCATGCCGGGTGGAGGTGCTGAGTTGTTTCATCCTGAAGTAAGGGGAAAGGTTGTAAGAGGTAAATGCACTGGACAGCAGTGGCTTGATGTTATCGAAGAAGCACACAACATGGATATCAAGAGTAATGTGACTATGTTGTATGGACATATAGAAAAGCCTGAACACATTATTGATCATTTGATAAAAATACGTGAGTTGCAAAAGAAGACAAAGGGTTTCTTGACGTTGATTCCTTTGAAATTCAGTTTGGATAATACCGAATTAGAGAAAGAACATTTGGTAAACCACGAGTGCTCATCTGTATATGATTTGAGAATTACCGCATTATCTAGATTGATGCTTGCAAATGTTCTAAACAATATTTCTGTATATTGGGTAGCATATGGAAAGAAACTTGCACAGGTGGCGTTATCAAATGGTGGAAGCGACTTGGTTGGTACAGCGTTTTCTGAAGAAATTTATCGTGCTGCGGGAAAAGAGACTTCTTCATCCGTGGATGAATTGGCAACAATGGTTAAAGAAATCGGCCGTACTCCAGCTCAACGGAATACTCATTTTGGAATTTTGAAGAATTTTTAGATAGTCGCTGATAACACAATTGTTCATTTAATATTTTCGTGAAACACTACCAATTCGTGATCCAAGATTTACCGTATGAAGAAATGGTCTTGTGAATAAACATTATTTCATTTGTTTTTTAATGGATTCTAATTTTTCCTCAATTTTGACATGCTTGTCTCTTCTTGAATCAATTTTGATTACAACTTCCACTCTGGATATTCCGAGATTGTGAACAGCTTCCATCATTCTATTTGATGCTAAATTAATCACATTCATGCTGTCAGACTCTAGAACTGTTCCCATTGGGCCTATTTGATGTCTCAGATTTTCGATGTTTTCAATTGATTCAATTGCTTTTGCAATGTAAAAACTGACACTGGTGGTTTTTGTAGCCATGGGATATATGCTAATTTCAGCATGAATCATTTCGATTACGTGCTAATTCCTGATGCTTATTAATAACTTCACGCCTGAATGTTGTTAACAATGTCCTATATTGATGATAAGATCACAAAGGAGGATTTCTTTGACCGGATTTACAAGAAATCTAAGTCCGAAAACACCAGACATTCCTCTCGCTTCACATGGGAACTTGCTCAAATCAATGCGTAAAGTACAACCATCGAACCAACAGGAAAGAAATTCAAATACACAATGGTCACTATTGCAAAATGGAAAGGTGGGCAAATTGTTGAAGAATGCATGAATTGGGACGATGCGGAAGTTGCTAGACAGATGGGACTAAACTAACTCCTTTTTTATCATACCGCTATGGATTATGAAAACAGATGGAAGGAGAATATTTTTAGTCGTTAGTATTAATTTCGTAGACAGATATGAACAAACGTACCGTCAATTACATAGGGGCGGTTGTCGCAGTAACATCTGTTTTTACAGCCATGATTCTGTTGAATACTGATCAAGGAATCAATGGCAATGAGCCATCATCTGCAATCACTCAAAAGGATTTGAGAGAAATGGTGGATGATTGGATGAGCAATCCAGACAATGACGACAGAATGCAAAGATTGGAAATAATGAAAGCATTTTACACGTTTCAAGAATCAGGACAGTGGTTTTCAGATGATCAGGAGGGCAGAGTACTATACAATCAAATTGTTAAAATGGTAAGTTTTGATATTCCAAAGACAGAACTCAATCAGATCAAACAGGAGATACGAGCAGAGTTGCAAGAGATGGGGTTTCAACTCACGCCTTAGCGCTTTGTCTGATTTTGAATAAGGAAGGCCGTCAATAATCTTTCATTACCCCTTCAAGATCATGCAAAATGACCAAAATAGAATTATTCACAATGCAAAAAAACCTCAGAAAAATAACAGAATGCAAATCTAATTACACCTGATTTTCAATCATGGTCATGTTGTTATTGATTTATTACGTGTCACTGTAGGCCCATTGTGTCTTAATGAAGCAGAACAGTATCTTTTACATTGCAATAGGCGTGATAATCGGATTCAGCGTTGCAGTTTTTACACTGATGGAATCACCCGATATTCAGACTACTGAGGCCTCTTCCTCATCAGAAGACGTTTATCCTAAATTCAGAAATCAGGATCCTCAGACAGTATCTTATACGTTGATTGCCCAGGATGCGGAAATTGAAGTTGCTCCAGGCGTGATCTCCACGGTATGGACATACAACGGCACAGTGCCCGGACCCACACTTCGATTCACAGAAGGTGATGACGTAACAGTCAAGTTTGTAAATGAAACTCCCTATGCACATACTATCCATTTTCACGGAACCCATGATTCCGCAAATGACGGGGTATTTCCGCAGATAATGCCCGGTGAGGAATACACGTACAACTTTGTTGCCAAAGAGTCAGGACTGTTCATGTATCATTGTCATGCATTTCCGACTTCAGAGCACGTCAGAATGGGGATGTTTGGAGGGATGATTATAGATCCTGCAATACGTCCCATGGAACCTGCAAGGGAATACTTCTTTGCGTTAAGTGAGTTTGATCCAAACAATGCACTGGAATACTTTACGGAATATTACATGATAAACGGATATGCCAACCAGTACATGGACAATCCAATTCAAGTTGTCAAGGGTGAGCTTACAAGATTCTACGTGGCAGGTATCGGAGGAGTATTACAATCACCGTTTCACGTTCACAGTACAATCATGAAGGTGTGGCCATCGGGAATTTTATGGAACGAACCATACTTTGCACAAACCCATCTGATAGGAAATGGAGACACAGCAATAATTGAAGCAACATGGGACGAACCTGGAAAATACCTATTTCACGTACATGGAATACAGGAGGAACGCGGTTCAATGGCAATCATAGAGGTACTTGAGGATGACTCATCATTGTTAGATGTTCAGACCCCTAGCAACAACAAGGGAAGTCACTCCATGATTGAATGGCAAGAAGATTTGATAAAATCTTTGGAGCAACCGCAATTGATCTCCTATGATAATTTGGGAGTGTCTGCAGTTATCGATGCTGTAAAAGTCTCAACTGATCAGGTATCAATAGTAAAGGACTCGTGGAATCCGGACATCGTGGAATCCTATGTTCCTCTGGCGATACAAGTCAATTTGGGAACTACGGTCGCCTGGACCAATGATGACTTTGTGGCACATACTGTGACTGACACTGAATATTCGTTTGATTCGGGATTCATTCAGGCTGGAAATGATTGGTCATACACATTTGAGAAATCAGGCGAATGGGATTACTTTTGCACGTTGCACCCTTGGATGAAGGGTACTGTCAGCGTAATATAGAAAACCAAACCACTTTGGTTTCCAATGATTAGAAATTTAGAAAATATGTTTTTTCTCTACGTGGATTGTTGAAGCATAATGAAGATGACTGTCACAAAGTGATTCTGCAAAGATGATAAAAAATAAAAAAATACTCGCTGTCATCACGGTATTGGTTGGAATTTCCTTTGTCAACATGACACTTAACAAAGACAAGGAATTGATCTTGCATGTCTCTATAGTACTGGCAATGTCGGGATTTCTTGTAGCAATCTGGATTGCAGTTGTATCCAGGCGAATGGATGATTAGAGCATGACAAAGACATATCACAATGACCATTGAAGGACAAATTTGGAATGTAATCTTTATGGTAAGAAAACCAGTGATAACATGAAGTGTTTGCACAATTACATCATTTTGGACATTGAACAACACCGTTAAGGGAGTTTTAGAAAATGAATTTGGTGCATTCGATATTTTAACAGGTATCTTTACGTAGAACCATGACTACGAAGAAATGTGAAATTTGCGACAAAGAATTCAACGGTACGGATAATCAGATAAGTTTCCAGATGTCATTGCACACACAGAGTGAAGGGCACATGAATATGGCGTTGAAGCAGGGCAATTTTTAGAAAAAACCTGCACTCCTTTTTGAGTTTGTCATTATTGGAAAATAATGCCATTTCTAAAATCAGAATTCGATGAGCACCGCTGAAGTATGTGATGGACAACTTAGAATGAACATGTATTGCACTGCAGACCAATTTTTTATTATCAAAACAGGTCCAGATTACGGCATGACATTGAGAAAATGTGTTTGCTGTAACGTGGAATTTGAAGACATGTTCAACAACATGGTTTGCTCAACAGCGTGTGCGATTCAGATTGCACGCTAATAATCACTTTGATTGAATAATGTGACGGAAACAAACATGTTCACCGTCCGTATTCCAAACACACGACCCGGAATCTAAAGATATGGTTGAACATCATCTCCAAGATTCATAAACTCATGCTTTTCAATTCATTTTATCGTGCCCTGCAGGGGAATATGCAAATCATACAAGGCAACCAAGCCCAATGTGCCTGATACGCGATATGGCACAGGTCAGAAAAGATGCAATCCGTGTGACATCTTCATCAAATGGGATGGTGCGCACTGTCCATGCTGCGGACTGATACTTAGAACAAAGACCAGAAACAGCAGACTAAAGCAATCATTGTTGGAACTAAATGGAGTCCAGAGGATCTAAGATGGTCCAATACCGCTTGACCTGCAGGAAATGCAAAATTGATCACACCCATTTCACTGATGATATTGACAATATCCTGGATTTCTGGCAGAATTGGAACAGACAGTATGGCGAGAACATGAAGTGTCTGCACAATTATGTAATCGAGACGTTGGACTGATTTTTACTGCCTGCACTTGTCGCATACTGCCTGAAATCCGTCTTCTTCAAAGACCAATGATACGCCAGAAGAGTAGCACTTTGAACACATTCCTTTCATGAAATCATTTCATCATCAAAGTCCATTTCAAATGATCAATCGAATTTTGGTTCGATCCGGGTCAACTAATCTTCGATTTCTGGATTGCTGCAGCATATATCAGAGTGTTCCCTGCCGCAGTTTGCGCATTGAGGCATGCCGTAATATTCGCATCCGCAAGTCAAAAGGATTACTGGACAATAACCCGGCGCTTTATACCTGCATTCTCCAACGTTAGGATCTCATGATCTGCAACATGCTGAACTGCGATAGCGAAGCCTTTACGCAAGTCATGTTCTATCACTTTGAGTCGGGGATCTCAAAGCCGTATTGCAAGCAGATCATGAGGTTCTGCATCAATCACGCAAGACAGATCTCAGACGATGACAGTACCGTCAGGATTCGGATGCTGCACTGATTGTGAAATGACACGTTCACAGTTTTTCGTGGTATGAGATTCAGGTCAAAAAGATGTGCATACATTGCATGCCCGAAGAGTAGGCCCATTCATAGTCTCAAATCAATTAGTATCAAAGTCCAACTGCGGGAAATGCAGCATGCAGTTGATTGCAATAGTTCCTGGCCAACAATGCCGCGTCCTAATTGTGACAAGTTGATGATTCATGCTGATGGTCTAGGGTGAAATCTGGCAAATAAAATAATAATTCAAACTATTCCTCCCAAAAGATCCACTCGATAATAATCCCAATGTTCGGGGTCAAGCATTGCGACAAACTCCACGTTCTCAGACCCCATCCTTTTCTGAATCAGGTCACGTAAAGCGAAGCTTGTCAGGTACCTGTATCTTTTCGAGTTTGCCAAAAGGGAAAACACCTTTCTGAGTCTGGTGCCCCCGCCAAGGCCCCAATATCCAAGCCTCATTGCGATTGGTTCCAGAAATATCGTATTTTGCTTCCCGTAATTCTCATCCTTGATCCCCGCATAAAGCCGATAGTCCTCAAGCGGCCCTCCCTTGGCATATCCGATTATGGTGTCATTGCCATCATTCAGTCTGAGAGTAGTAAGAATCGTATTTGGACTCAGGATGGATTTAGCAAATCCTGACTTTTGCAGTTGCAGTGGCTGGGGCAGTTCCTTGTAAATTGATGTCAGTGCGCCTATGAATTCGTCAGAATCTCTCTCCTCCAGGGAATCCACTTTGGTCTGAAATTTCTGATTCTCATACTCAAATTCTGACTCAATTCGAATTTCATCCTGGCGGAGTTTCATGAATGACAGTACGGTATTCATGAAGTTTTTCCTTGTCTCCTCTGGCAACGCATGCAAGACACGTCTGCACATCTTGGATTCGTTATTCAGCAAGGTTTCAAAGAAATTCACGGACATTCTCACTATGGTTGACTGATGCCATGCAAATGCATGGGCATTTTTCTTTGCCTTTTCCATGGCTACCGTAAAGTCTCCAATCGCATATCCTCCAATTCTGTCCGCAACAGAGAGAAACCATCCGAGTTCCTCATAATGTGCCTGTTTTTCTGAATTGTCTCTCGTTGTCTTGGAACGTTGAAAGCATTCCTTCATCTGAATCTCTGGTTTTTCTTTGAATTCCCCCGTCCAGGGATAGGATGTTCTGAGAATCAAAGCCGTGATTATTTCAATGTCAAGTCCTGCATCATCAATTAGTTTTTTCAAATTCTTATCAAGGGAGATGAAACGTATCACGCTTTCCTCATGTGGCCGGTCCACTGATTTTTGGGGATCAAAGTCATGAAACAAAGCGGCAGTGTACAGGTACTCGATGTCGCTCTGATTCAGTTTGCCCAGTTTTTTCTCCCATGTTGCTGCAAGCAGTGTGATGTATGTTACCTCCAATTCGTGGTCGATGTTATGATATCCGTAATACTCCTGTCCCAAACCCTGGTTCTCGAAGATCTCAATGGTGTAATCCAGCATTCTGCGATAGCATTCCGTCTTTTCTATTCCCGAAGATGTCAGCAATTCAAGAATCTTGTTTTTCAGCGGATGGGCATTCTCATCAGTATGCGATTCTTGCATGACTGTTTTTGTTGACGGATTTTTTAACAGAGTGTACTGATTTTCAACATTGATTCTGACTACTTTGTTTCAAATATGCTGAACATTCACTCCGTTCAACTGATTGACCGAACACGCTTCAACTATTTCCAATCGTCCGCTAATCGAGCTTTTGCAGGACTCCCTTACATCTACCCCTTGTGTGAATGTTCGAAAGAATGCAAAAGTCAAGGTGGTTACCGGAATGCTGGTCCAATATCTTGAGACCTTTACTGATTCCGTGGTGGTCCGTGACGGAACAAAGCCCATTGGTATGATAGGTGGAAGGGAGATAATACAGGGAGTGTACAAGAATCCTTCATCCGATTTTTTTGAGATGAAGCGGGTGGAAGACATTACGGATGGCCGTCTCAACATAGTGTCCCCAGACATAACGCTTGAGGAATTGGTCACTCTTTGGAAAAGCGTGGGTAGGGCATTTGCAGTAATAGGCATGGGAAATGACGATTATTCGGTAATATCCGTGAAGAAACTACTTGAGATTGGAATGGGCAACAATGTTGAATCGCATATCTCCGAGATTCCCAAAAAGAAAATCGTAACATTTGATCGGGATGACACATTTGGAGACGTCATAAGACTGATGCTGGAAAACAAGACCCGAAAGATAATGCTTGAAGGAACTACGAAATTCATAAACGACAGAATCATCATCGAGACCATAGAAAAGCTTGACTATCTTCTTGGAAATGACAGTTTTCTCGAGGTTCCCGTAAGTGTGGCATCTCTTGAAAATGCCAAGGTGGTTTCTGAGGATCTGAATCTGACGGAAATTTCAAGAATAATGTATGGCATGTCGCAGCCTCTCATAATGCAGGCTGACAGGGTGATTAGTCCATGGGATGTCTGTCTGGCTTTGGGTAGGATCTGAAAGGTGTTGGTTTTGTACATCTTCTCGTGGTTTGATATTCAATCAAAGATGTGCATACATTGTTTCAGCAAAGAATAATCAGGCAACAGGAATTAGCATCATTTCGTGTTGGTCACAGCATGAATCAATGTGAACATACGCTGGTTTCTGTTCTTTAATAATTAGATCATGCCTGATGCCTACAATTTCTGTAAATGAAAAACGTCTAGGTCATATTTGATAAATTGCATATCTCAAGTATGCGAAAAATACCTCTGATTGGAATTTTGGTTGTATTGTTTGGCATCATTTTGGTTTCTTATTTTGTAAATCAATCTGGTAACGTTGTTTTGGAAAATGAGTATGTGAATGATCGTGGCATTTTAATTCTGGGGTTTGTTTTGATGGTTGGTGGGGGTCTGATTGCCCTGTCTCCATTTGGCAGAAAATAACTAAGAATTAAAGATCATTTCAAAACTGAAAGAAAATTTTGTCTTTAGATAATCCCATATTGGATAAGTATTGATTGAAATTATGGATGAGATAGATGCTGAAATCTTGTGGACCCTGAAACAGACCGATTCCCATTATCTGAAAGAAATCGATATTCGAAAAAACAATGTGAGATTGACCCATAATGATGATCTTGAGGCAAAACTTCGATATTTAGCTGAAGGAGGTCTGATTGAGTCTGTACCTGCTGTATTTGGTTCTGGCTACATGATGAAAAAATCTGGCAATGATTTGTTCTGGAACAACAAATTGCGAAATAGCATTTTGAATTTTCTCTATGTGGATGATTATTCGATAGAAGATCTGACTCGGCTTCTTGGCCGTGATTTGGATGATGTTTCTAAAACAATTGGGAAACTGATTAATGAATCCACTCCATTGGTTATGTTAAATAATGAAAAATCCGACGGAAAAACTTGTTATTCTAATACTTCCGCAGGAGAACTTTTAGCTCGCCCAAATTTTGTAGAGATCAAACCCACAAACACCGAGTCCTTTAGCCAAATTCGCATTGGGCAGATGGACATACAAAACTTTGAAACCAAAATTGATGAGTTGATTTCTCAGGTAGAAAATGAACCTAATCTGACAGAAGTACAGATGAAAATATTCAAAGAAAAACTGGTGAATCTAAAAGATGTTTGGATTGAAACCAGAAAATACGGTCAAGAAGTTTTACCCCTCCTTACTTTGAAGGGCTTTAATGATCTATTTCCAAAATCCCTTGTGTGAGCGTTAAGATAACATTCAATAACGTGATGTAAAAACAATGATAGAAATCGGATAATGATAAAGAAAAAATGTGATAGATGCGGTTCCGATTTGGGTACAGAAAGTAAAAAAACTAAACAGCGATTTTGTGGTAATTGCAAAAAGAAATTTGATTTATACTGATTAAGGCCTGTTTATTCAGCTGTCTTCTTTTCCTTTCTTTTGGCACTGTCTTTTTTCCTTCTTGCACCAAAACTTATCAAAACTAGTAAGAATCCTATTCCAATTAAAATTCCCGACAACAACTCAAGGGCTTGATTTTCATCCTCTGCAACCATCAAATCAATAATTTCTTCCTCGGTCATCCCTGGTTGGCCTGCAGGTGATTCAGAAACTGCTATTGTCAGTATGATTCCTGCTACAATCATCGTGATTCCTCCAGCTAGAATTTTTTTGTCTATGAGAACCATTATGCCTCTAATTGCATTTCACCGTATATTAGGTATTTTGTATATCTCTTTACTAGAATCCTTCTGGGGGCCTCTGAACAAAGACATTGCAAACCAACGCATCAGTTTTTGCATCTCTATATTGAACATTGCATGAGACAAACTTTCCTTTTAATGCCCTCTCAAGATCTTCTTTAGTTTTTTCTTCATACTGAGGCTCGTTTGGATCGTCAATCTTTCCCATGATTATCTTTTCCACCTTTCCGTAGCTTTCTTGATTGTCTTTACGGGTATGGCTTACCAATAGCTCAAAAGCATTGTTAGTCAAAATTGAAATAACTGCGCCGCCAATTCCGTCTCCCATAACTGCAATTTTTTTCAGTTCTATAATTACTTGGTGGCTATACTGATTTCAAAGTCTGGAACCAATCCTTTTTCTTTTGCCATTTTGAACATTCTTCTGATTGATTCTTCTCCTGGTTCTCCCATGTTTACAGTTACTGGATTGACGTACATTTTTACAAATTTCTCTATCAAATTCCTTTCCTTTCCTCTGGAATACTGCATTGCATATTCTAAAGCGTCATCGAAATTTGCAATTCCAAATTCAATTGATGCCTGAAGATATTTGTCAAATTTCACGATGGTTTCCATCCCCAAATCCGTTCTCATCACATTAATTCCTAAAGGTACTGGTAGGCCATCTGTAATCTTGTTCCACCATTCTCCTACATCCAGAATCTTGACGTTACCTTCTTGCTCATATGACAGCTGTGTTTCATGAATAACGAGTCCTACGTCAACTTTACCTGTCCTTACAGCTTCTGGAATGTCGCTGAAATTCATCTCCACATAATCAAACTTTCCAATCATGAGCTGAAGCAGTAAAAATGCGGATGTCATCTTTCCTGGAATGGCAATTTTACATTTTTTTATCTCGTCTATCGTCATTTGCTTTTTTGCTGTGACAATTGGACCGTAGTTGATTCCGAAACTCCCTCCACTTCTCAAAATTGTGTATCCTGGAATAAACGCACATGCATGAACTGAAACCGCGGTGACATCCAACACCGGATCCGTAGCTTTTCGGTTTAATTTTTCAATATCTTCAATAACATGATTGACCTTAAAATCTGGAGATGGAACTTTGTCTGTAAACATTCCATAAAACATGAATGCGTCATCCGAATCGGGAGTATGACCTACAGAAATTTCCACGTTTGTTTTCTGAATTATCGTAATAAATACCAAAACCTGCACTGATCGTTTTTCTAATATACGTCAGAAATCAGTTGTCGTTATGAATTCAATAGATGCTTACGAAAAAGACGTGAAGTCCCAATTGTCCTTTTTAGAATCTTTCAAAAAACAAAAAACTCTGTCTAGAAATCAGCAAAAAAATATCATATTTACTGGAAGTGGAGATTCTTTGGTGTCATCATTGCTTGCAGAATCTCTTTCTGGCGGACTTGTTAGGGCCGTGGATCCCTTGGATCTTTATCGTAACAAAGAAATGGTAAAATCCAAGCACGTCCATTTTGTCTCAATTTCAGGAAATACCATTGCTAATATTCGAGTTGCAAAGATTGCAAAAAAATCCACTGCCATCACCTCTAAAACTCTGAGCAGATTGGCCAATGCATCTGATGTTGTCATACCTCTAATCTATTCAGACACCGGAATCTTTACTGCTGGCTCTGTCTCTTTTTTGGCAAGTGCGCTGACATGTATGTCGTTGGTAAAAAACATCCGTATTCCAAAAGATGTATTGTTTGCTAGGGCTGATTCGATTGCAAAAAAAATCACTGTTTCCAAAAGAATTTTTGTTTTGGGGACTCTTCATACTTTTCCTTTGGCAATGTATTGCGCCGCAAAATTCTACGAAATTCTAGGCTATGAAGTGCATTATTGTCGAATGGAGCAATTTTCTCACATGGAGTTATTTTCTGCTAAAAAAGGTGATACCGTAATAATCTTTGATGGCAAAAATATCCATTCAAGTCAACTTGGAAATAGTCTTCAAAAAATAGGAATCAACGTGGTTCATCCTGATATCCCTTCAGAGAAATTGTCCCAGATCCTCTTCTGTATTTTTCTCTCACAGATGATTCCTCTATACGAGGCCAAAAAGAGAAAGAGGACTGATTGTCATTTTGTCGTTGCAAAAAAGATCCGTGATGTCTCTAATCACATGATCTACTGATTTTTTACAAGGCTAAGGTTTAATACCTGAAAACAAAGTTTTGCGAATATGGCAAAATTCAAGTCAACATCAGAAGTAATGAAGATTATCAAAAATAAGGACAACATCCGTAACTTTGGAGTTATCGCACACGTTGATCACGGAAAAACCACCATGAGTGATAGTCTGTTGGCCTATTCAGGAATTATTGCTCCCTCAGCTGCAGGAAAGGCACTTGCTATGGACTTTGACAAAGAAGAGCAAGAACGAGGAATTACAATTTATCAGGCAAATGTAACCTTGCTTTATTCTCAAAAAGATCAAGAGTATGTAATTAACATGATTGATACTCCCGGACACGTTGATTTCAGTGGAAGGGTAATCCGTAGTCTTAGAGCTATTGATGGAGCTGTGGTTGTTTGTGATGCTGTTGAAGGCATTATGACTCAAACTGAAACCGTGACTCGAATGGCACTTGAAGAACGCGTAAAACCGGTTCTGTTCATTAACAAAGTGGACAGGCTTATCAAAGAACTGCGATTGACTCCTGAAAAAATGCAAGCTCAATTGGCTGAAGTGGTTTCAAACTTTAATCAGCTGGTTGAAACATATGCCGAACAAGAATACAAAGACAAATGGAAGGTATCCATTCAAGATGCCAGTGTCACATTTGGTTCAGCCAAGGACAGATGGGCAATTAATACTGATTTAATGAAAGAAAGAGGAATCACATTCAAAGATGTTATTGATGCATATAATGACGAAAAAGTTGCAGATCTCGTAGAGAAAGCACCTCTTGCTGATGCTGTTCTTGGAATGGTTGTAAGACATCATCCTGCCCCTCATGAGGCTATCAAATACAGAATCCCACAAATCTGGAAGGGTGATTTGGAATCAGATGTGGGAAAAGCTTTGCTTGCTGGTGATGATGACGGTCCAACTATCATGATGGTTGTAAATATGGTCTTGGATCCTGCAGCAGGACCTGTCGCAATCGGAAGGTTATTTTCTGGAACCATCAAAGATGGACAAACATTACACATCATTGATGAAAAGAGAGAGGGAAGAGTCCAGTCTGTCAACTTCTTTATGGGCAACCAAAGAGAACAGGTGGGTGAACTTGGAGCTGGAAACATTCCTGCATTATTGGGGTTAACTGAATGCAGAGCCGGTAACACTTTGTCTTCTGTCAAGGGCATTCCGATGTTTGAAGGAGTAAAGTATGTTTCAGAACCCGTAGTTCAAATTGCTATAGAGCCAAAACATCCTAAAGATTTACCTAAACTCGTTGAAATTTTAAAGCAGCTTACAATCGAGGATCCTAACCTCGTCGTAAAAATAGATGAAGAAAGTGGCGAAACAATTGTCGCTGGAATGGGTGTATTGCACTTGGATGTGGCCGTACACAGAATTCAGGATGCGAAATGTGACATTGTTACATCAGAGCCTTTGATTAACTACAGGGAGACTGTGAAAGCTGCATGTGAGCCAATTATGGCAAAATCTCCAAATCGACACAATAAAATTTTCATGAAAGTAGAGCCCCTTGAGCCAGAAATTGCGCACATGCTTAGGACGGGAGAAATCAGTGACTTGAAAGATAAGAAAGTGGTGTCTGATTTGCTCAAGGGTGCAGGATGGGATACTGACACAATTAAGAGAGTCATGAAGTTTGATTCTCGTGGCAACGTTTTGATAAACGGGACTAAGGGTGTTCAGTTTGTTCAAGAATCCACAGATTCAATTAATTCGGGTTTTGAAGAGGTAATGAGAGAAGGACCTCTTTGTAAGGAACAGATGAGGGATTGCAAGTTCATATTTACGCATTTTGTTCCTCACGAAGATACCGCACACCGAGGTTTGTCTCAATTGGGACCTGCTTCTCGTCGTGCATGTATGGGTGCATTATTGACTGCTGGTACAGCTGTTTTGGAACCTACATTAGCAATTGAAGTTCGTGTTCCAACTGATTTGGTAGGTAATGTTGCAACTATTTTGTCAGGAAAACGCGGAAAGGTTCTTGATATGTCTCAAAAAGGAGCGTCAAGTATTGTCGTTGGCGAAATTCCAGCTTCAGAAACGTTCACTTTGTCTGAAGCAATGAGAGGTCAAACTGCCGGACGTGCTACCTGGAATACGTCGTTTAAAGAATGGACAGAAGTTCCCAAATCTTTACTTGCTGCTGGTGTTGCTGATATACGAAAGAGAAAAGGATTGGCACCAGAACCTCCAGGTGTTAATGAGTTCATCGACAAAGCTTGATCATTCATTTGTTCAAAACCTCCGAATTCCATCTCACAAAAACCAATTGATGTGTTTAAGGTAATTTCTGAAAAAGTTCTTCTGTCAATTTTCTTTTTTGCCTTCAAGTATGTGATTTAGTTTTTTTATCATTATGTTGTTTATGATAATTTCCAATTCAATTGAAGAACTATTGACTATTTTTTCACATAGATTGATTTCACTGTGGAGTCTTTCTCTTATTTCTTGATCTTGAAATATTTGTTTTTTTAAAGAAAATGCCTCTCTCTGATTCTTTACAAATATCTGTACCCAATAATATCCAGTTTGACTGTCATCTATGTCTATTTCGCTAATCTTCAATTACTCTAATTGGATTATTGTGAACTTAAGTCTATACAAGTGGTTTCATGTTTGTACTCAAATTTATTGAGATTCATAATGGCATTTAAAATAAATGATATTGTTATTAAAACCAGTTCACTTGATTTTGTAAAATACGTATTTTGAATTATTTTGATTTTGTGTTGTTTCAAATTTGGCCAAAATCAAATTTGGATTATGATGCATTCTTTTTTAAATTTATAATATGTAATTTCATTTGGGGTTTTTTGTTCTTATTTGTTCAAATGATGTATTTGTAAATCATAATACAAATTGAGTAAATCTAACAATCTTGTAAAACTTGTGATCCTTCCAACTGATTGCCTGATTCTAATCTAATCTCATGCCCGCTGTTCTGTTTGGTAAGGATGATGCAGTATCTGAACAATTTTCTACATGTTCCTCATTTTCTGAATGTTTTCGCAATGATTAATCACAGAAAATAAATCTCTGATTTAATTTAGTTTTTTCAGATGGATGTTCCTGATTGATTTTGTGTTCTCTTTTTACCTCTGACATAATAATATTTTTTGAGAATTACAGAAATATTCAAAAATATTATTTTTAAATAATTCAACCCCTTTGATATTTTTTGGTCTTAGTTTGGATTGTTTGTAAAATAAATTTAGAATTGGTGGTAAGCCTGACGGTTGAGCACTACTGATGATGATTTCATATAAAAACAACTTCTGGCAATAACTTAAATCATTTTTGATTTTGATACTATTTTATTTTGAAAATTCTCTCTCCGAATTTTTCTTCTTACCCAAAGTTCTTAGGATGAATCATGTTCTCTTTTTAAATACGGCCATTCTAATTAAAGAATATTTTAAATCCATTATGAGACTTTTATTACCTATGATTACCATTTATTACCAATAGTATATATATCAGATTGATTTACGCTATTTTATGAGTACACAGTCTCAATCTAGCGATGCATACATCATGTGTAAGCAAAATGTTCAAAAATACTTTGAAAATGTTACAAAACAAACCCCTCAGTATTTTCAATCTGTAACACACTTGCAAGATGAATGTATGAAGACATGCGAAAAAACAATTACTGCCACAGTTACATTGCATCAGGAATTTGCAAAAAAATATGGAATAAGAACTGATATTCCTGATATTGTTAAAACGACAATTGTGGATACCAACAAGCAAATTGTTCAAGCAAGTACAATAAACAATCAATTGGTAAAAACAACCATTGATGCAACTGTACAAAACATCAAAACATTCAACGAAAATGTAAATGCATTTGCTGATTTAAACAAAAACATAATTCATTCTTGGATGAATTCATTCACACAAAAAAACTAGTGTGAAGTTTTTCTTTTTTTTATTAGAGATCGTATGCTGAAACAAACATTTAGATATTTTTTGATACCTCAACATGTTTACACTTTCATCTAATTTGCTGTTTGCAGAAACTTTCGTATCTTGTTTTTTGTTCATAAAAAATTAATCATGAAATTTGACAATTTCTCATCAAATTTCATGGTGTGTTAGGTAATTACTATCACACAATTTCTATTTAAGATATTTCATTGATATGAAAAATTGAAAGTATGGGAATATTTGCATGTATGATAATGTGGTGTATATCTAGTTCTTTATTTTCAAAATCCTGTGTGTATTGAATAAAATGATTTTTTAATTGTTCAAAATCATTCTAATTACCCTCTAAGTTTCTAGCACGTTTCACCTTTTAAATTATGAAAGAAATGTATGATTCACTATCTTTAATGATATGTTGTCCTTGGATATTTGATATAAATGATAACACTATGAAAACTAACTATCATTCTTAAAATTTCTTCATTTATACTGTGAATCCATAGATATGCTTAAGTATGATTATTTTTTCTTTTTTCCAAGAACAAAAGTTTTCCGATTGTTCTGAGTGTCAAAGTGCCAAAAGTAAATTTGACGGAGTTTTTGATGACATGTATTCTTTTATGAAATCATTGTAATGATATTTTCTAAGTCAATTTCCAATGAATGAATTTGATCATTAAATACAATCTCATCTAGTTATTTATTCAGGTATGTCTTTTCTGTGTTAATGGGACTGTTATACACTAAATTTTACATGGATTTTGATGGTACTGAATGGGATCAGATTTCTAATGATCCGATAGTTTTTCAGGCATCGAAGAAGAATGTAATATTGGAGATAGAGGATACTTCTCACAAGTCATATAAGCTGAATTTTAAGCAAGGTGGGAAAATTAACATGTTCAGAGTTACTGGAAAATTTCGCCTTACGTGGAACGATGATGATCTTTCTGAAGCTAAAAATAGTGATAGGAATTTGTGATAAATACGATGTCTTTAGAAAATCAAATCAAATCAATTTCCGATGATTTTGAGCATGCCTCTCCAGAACAAATCGTTGAAGTATTAAATCAGATAAAGCCTTTTTTCAAGAGTTCTCTCATTTCTGAATATCTGCAGGGTAAAATTCAAAAAATATCTGAATGTGGTGATGTTGGAGAGAGAAAAAAGCTTTGTAAGGCATTGATGCCTTACTTTGATTGGTATCTTCAGGGCCAGTGAAAAGTATGAAAACACTACAGGGAAGTTCTTGATTTTTTAATTTTTAACAATAACGACACATCTCTAGGTTGAAGATATAGATGTTTTATTCAAATTGATTAATTTTGGTTAATGCTATTTTGATTATGTCTAGATCCTTTTTGGCCTGTGTCAAATCTCCTACTAGGTTTACAAAATATTCATATCCCGTATTTTCAGCTTTACGTATGTCTGATTCATAGCATTCGAGTGCTTTTTGTAAAAATGGAATGTCCTCTTGGAGTTTATTTACAGATTCAACATCTCCCAGACTATCTTGAATTTTTTTCACGGTCTCATCTATTTTTGGTACTGTTTTTCTTGCTTGTTGGTTTAACACTGGTGCAAACATGGCTCCAGCTTCTTTAAGCTCTGGACTGTTGTTGAGTGTTTTTAGTCTATTTTTGTAATGATTCAATGATTTTAAAACGATTTCATATCCTCCTTCATCTTTGAAATATATTTCACCCAGCCACATCTTTTCAGTCAATACAAAATGTGTTTTTTGTAGATTATTATAACTTAGTTGTCTACCAACCTGAATTTGTTCTTGAACCTTTAGTCTAAAAATGAACCATTTGACGTTAAACATCAAATGTCTCTGCAACTGGAGATTCATTTCTGTTGATTAGATATAGGAGAATTCCTGCTAGGGTGACTCCGATGCCGCCAAGGCCGATGAATGTGCCTGTATTTTTGACAAATCTCAACAGTGAATCTGTTTGGCCCATTTCAATAGAGTAGAACATTACCAATCCTGTCGCAAACATGGAAATTCCAACCACTATTGTTGTGATTTCCATTTTCATGCTAAAGATAAATTTTTGTGATTAATAAATTTCTAAAGTCATGAATGTGAATCTCTGTATGTTGAAATTAGATCTTTCAATTGTTTTACATTGTTTTCATTTGTCATTTACCAAAAAACCAAAATTCTGCCTCATTTATTTAAGACTTGATCCACTTTCACATTTCTGTTTTATAGAGTAAATTGATAGCTTATATTTAGTAAATGAATTTTTGATTGTGAAATGGCAGCAAAAAAAATTGATCTACTTGACATAGTTCAAAAAATTCTCAAGTTGGATTCTAAAATGAGGTTTGCAGCTATAATTGATCCAAAAGGTAAGATCCGTGAGGCAATAATGAGTGCTGGGAAAACCAATCTGAAAAACCAAAAAGAAGAGGAACATTTCTGCAAACAGGTCGCTCAAAGACGTTCTATGAGAAAGGAATTTGATAGATCTCTTGGCAAAGTACGATACGTTCACGTTGAGCGTGAGAAGGTTTCTCAGATGGTAATTTACACAAAAAGGAATATCGTGTACTTTACAATGGAACCTGAATTGGCCATTGACAAGAAGATCCGATTGATAACTAAGATTAAGAAAATAACGTCTGATCTTTAAGGCATATTCGCTTAAGATTTATCATGCATATCAAATATCTTGGAGATTCTAAGATGTTTGAATATGACAAACACTATAGGGAGTGTCAGCAAAGCAACGAACCTTTTATCAGAGCAAAAATCAGCCCCGTGCACAAAAACTATTTTGTTCAAATTGATTTGATGACGTGTGATTTTAAATTGTCAAAACAAGGTCAAGCACAAATTAAAAAACTCGTTAAGAACGAAGAAAATTATGTTAACTCAAAATCTCTGTATGACTTTGGAGGATTTAGCATAACTGATGAACTCTCGTGGTTTGACGGCATTTCCTCTGAACACTTGGATGATTTTTGCAACAGTCTATATGATTTTACAATGCGTCTGCATCAATCAAAACCTAATTAGGTTTTTCAAAATTTTGTCTATGACTTGAATTTCTTTTTTCCTTTCCTTTATTGTGGTCTGGTTCCATTCTTTTGCAAAGTCTGATTTTTTATCCATCTTTTCCATCTCATCTACAAACTTGATCATGTGAATTTTGTAGTCGTGAAGTAAATCTAGATGTTTGTTATGATTTTTCTCATTTTGCGTTGTCATTCCATTCCTCCGTTTTAATGTCTGGAAACATGTCCCTGATTCTCTCTCTATCTTTTTCCATGGCCTCTATTCTGCTGTCCAGGTGACTCTTGATGGCTGGTTCAAACTCCTGACTTTTCTCTTTTTGAATGTCTGAGATAATTTTTGTCAATGACTTGTAGTACAAAATATGTTTCTGTTTGGATTCTTCTGATGTGTCTTCTTCTTTAATGTCCATTAACATATGTAATTATTTTGAAAATAAGTACTTGACCCTCTGAATTTTTTGCTAATGCAAGCATGATACACATACAATTGATATTGACAACTATGGATGATTTTGGTTTACACTAATATTGGAATTGAATAAGCCAAACACATGAAAATTTTGATTGATGAAATGGACGATGGCTGGGATGAGAGACTCAAGGAACTGGGTTATGACGCATATAGCGTAAAGAAATTAAGATTGGCTGGCCATAAGCTGCGAACTGATTACTCTGTAATCAACTATGCTAAAGAAAATGACATGATTTTAGTCACTCGCGATACTGAGAGTGGTCAGGCATGCGAGGAAAACGATTTGCCCTATATTCTATTAGATAACAACGAAATATTCAAAATAATAGTTGACAAGCTAAAGAATTACTAGTTGACATTTTTAGAATCGGTTTGGTGAATTCTTAGATTTGCAAGAACCTCATTTAGGAAATTTTCTTCTTGTTGATGCATGATGTCGTTCATGATTGACTCCCAACAGTCACTAATCTTTCTTGCAATCTGTGAATACATTTTGTCTTTTCTAAATGCAGGATAATAAGATAGCAACTTCATAATTCCATCTGTTGACTGCACTATGTGTATCTGATGGATTGTAGATCTTAACCTTTCCTGAAATGTGTATTTTTCCTCTTTCATCGCAATTTCAAAATTGATGATCTCACCGTGTATCATTTCTATTTCTTTGTGAAGATTTTTGAGTTGAGTGTTTACGGATTCTGAAAGATTGATCAATTCGTACTCTATATGTGCCCTGCTGTGTACTTTTTTTTCTATCTCTCCAGATTCCACTAGCTCACTGATTTCCCTGTAAACTATTTTTTCATTACCTACTTTGGAAATCACCCTCTTGGCAAGTTCAGTTCCGCGGGTTTTTCCGTTTTCGTTGAGCACTCTGATGATTTCTGTTTTAATTATGTCGGAGTTCCTATCTGTCATTTCTCACCATGTATTTTTCCAAAACTGTCTTCTCTCCAAATTCATTAATCTCTGTGATGAGGTGTTCCAAAATCTCTATCCCTATCTTTATTGGTTCTTTTTCTATGTCCTTGTGCTCCAATTTCCCTTTGAGCACCATTCTCTCATTGTTTACAAAACTTATCAGAGTGACGTCCTTTCCCATGTTTAGGTTTATGAAGAAGTCTATGTATTCTGTGGCTGTTGCTATTGCCATGTTGGGGAAATCTTGTCCCCGTATTTGTTTGAAGGCCTAAAAATTAGGTTTATTTACAATTTTCACCTACTTTCTGGATGGACAGATGTAACGTAAAAGTCCGTGCCTATAAAAACGGCAAGACGTTTGATCAATGTAGGGATATCGCCGAATCGATGAATCCTGATTTTAAAAAGTACATACAAGAGAAAGGAAAAATCATGTGGAATGATATTCTGGAAAAAGTTGAACATGATGAAATTGTATACAAGTTGACTCTGAAATTTTTGAGACGCGATGGGTATGATATTGGCAACCATAAAATTCCCGAGGTTAAAAAATTCCCTATCCTGGATTGATTTTACAGCTGCCATCGGTATTTTGCAACTTTCTTGCCATGATGTATGGTGTGATAAATAACACTGGGATTGATACGGCGATGAATAATGTCTGCATCTGGGTCAGTGCAATCGACAGTGCAATTCCGCTAGCAGTTCCTATGAATACTGACATGAATGAACCCGCACATGTGGGACATGCAATGAACAGTCCAGCTATGGATCCAATTGTGCTCATTCCTCTGTCTTTTTTTGATATTCTAAACGCACTTACAGCTATTGCTGTATTCAGTCCCACCAAGTATGACACAATTACTTGTAACACCAAATTAATCGGAATGATTTGGAGTCCCACGTGCTCTGTCAGATAGACGATTATTTTTGGCATGTATCCCGGTCCGTCGCAACACGGTGCAATAAACCCTGACGGGATGGTGGCACCGTAATGAATTGCAAAGTCCACTTCTGGTTGGTATACGAGAGTTCCGGAAACTAGTGAAAAGAAAATGCCGTACCCAATAAACGTAATCACGAAGATTTTCCGAGATCTTGGATTCCATGTGATGATTGCGATTATTGTCGAGAGATCCCTGCCGTTGATTTCCACTTTCTCTTTGTGATATCTATACATTCCAAATGCAATGGCTCCAAACGAGACAATGAGAATCACGTAAAACCAGTGGGCGATTCGTTGAATTGAATCCATTGCACTGGGAGTCAAAAGTTCTGGATCTTGATATCTTCCGTAGATTAAAAATAGAATTGCGATTGACACAAATCCTATCACGACTAGTCTTTTTCCTCTGTTGGAACTTTTTGCCGTTGAACCCATTAGTATGGATTTTTCACCTGTAGAATTAAATCCTTTTTTCAGTTCGTGTAGATTTGGCGAATAGTTGAGTTGTTGTTTTAATATCTGCCATCGCTGAATGTGGATCCCCGTGTCTCTTCAGCCTACGTTTAATATCCATTAGATCAAAAATTTGTCATGAAAACTGCCCTAATGCTTTCTGTTTTGATGATTTTCATTGGATTTACAGGCATGGCATTTGCCCAAAATTCTGCAGGAGTAGATGTGGATGGTAGTTGGTATTTGGGCGAGGGACTCAAGGATGGAGACTATTTTGAGTATACGTTATGTGAAATCGATCTTAATGCCTGCTCGCCTATTGAGTTGAAAATTTGGATAAAGGGGGAAATTCAAAATGTCAGTGAGACGTTATGGAATGCCCAGATATTGGTAATTGATGGGGATAAGACCATCAAAGGTTCCTGGGGATTAGGAAAAATTGTTCCAACTCCAATCACTTTCGATGATGATCTGGCTGATTATGCTGTGGCGTTCAAGTCGTCTATTGCATGGCTTTCATCATATGCTACATCAAATGAGAATGACAGAATTCATGGACCTCAGGATTTTCGCAGTATCTCGTGGGGCTCCCTAGGTCCTGTTGGCGGGGGACTGGAGTCTCATCTAGTTCCTAGCAGAACAGAATCTGTAATACTTCCAAATGGACCAGTTGATGCGATAGTTCTCGGATGGTACAATGACAATGATAACGAGATATGGATAGTGGATGAATTCCCATTCCCAGTAAAGGCTCTGACTTTTGCAGGGATAAACTCTGACAGTGTGCCTGTAATGTTTGAGTTTGACCTTGTTAACTCTGAAGAGGGAATCGTGATGGATCCTTTTTCAAGCATTGACGAAACAATACAACAATCACAACTGCTTCAATGCGATACTGATTTCTTTGATTATGTAAGTGACCGGGTTTCAACTAGTTCGTACTCTATGATGGTGCAGTACAATTATTCTCCGGTATCTCCTGTGAACGGATGCGACATGGATTGGAAGATCTACTTTTACAGTAAATTCAATGAAATTGAAATTCTTGATCAAGTGAATTATGATATTTGGATAGTAGATGAAAATGATAACAAAAAATATTCGTATGCAGAATCTATTGGAAAAGAAAAGCTGTTCAATGAATTTGGTCAGGTAGAACACGTGTTGCCCGTTAAAGAATCAGGATTGATCAGATATGCAATTTTCGTACACGGCCTGGGTCCTGAAGATGATGTAAACGAGGAATTTGAGGGATATGCTATTGTCGAAATACCCGTTGAAAAAAATCTGTTGCTTGAGAACTCTGAGGTCGATCCTGAATTGGCCATTCCAAGCTGGATAAAGAACAATGCTGGGTGGTGGGCTGACGGACAAATAGATGACAATGCGTTTGTTTCAGGAATTCAGTTCCTGATCAACGAGAAAATACTTCAGATTCATCATATCGGACATGACGTTGTACCTGATCCTGAATTGGCCATTCCAAGCTGGATAAAGAACAATGCTGGGTGGTGGGCTGACGGACAAATAGATGACAATGCGTTTGTTTCAGGAATAAAATACCTGATAGAAAATGGAATTGTTGCCATCTCCTAGTTCCTAACCGTATGCTATACTTGGCAGAATTGGAAATTTCATAACTCTAAACCTGCATCAGAATACATCAATCCGGTCAGTCCTGTAATGTCTTCACATAATTGTTTCAATTCTCAGCTGAGTCTTGGGACGAATATGTAGATGATGGCGATGATTTCCAATCTTCCAAATATCATCAGAAATCCTAATACGATTTTTGTCGCAGGATCCGTGTCAAAGTCAATCACTCCAGCTGATAGGCCCCCTGTGGTAATTACTCCTGCCGCTTCAAAGAATGCGTCTTGGAATGGCACATCTTCAATCTCTGCAAGGTGCATCCCCGTGATTGCTGAAATTGTGGGAAATAGCGCAATAATGATCAATGTGGACGTAACTTCTTTTTTTGATTGGCTGGACAGTTCCGCTCTTTTTACCTTGTTAAATAATGCCCTTACGTCTCTCAAGTGGAATATTCTGAATATTTTCAAACCTCCTGCTGTGGAGAATCCGCACCCTCCTATGAACATCAAAATTATCAAAATTGCATGAGCTCCTCCATTTAGTCCTGCAAGGCTGTCTATCTGAAGTCCCGCAGTAGTACTGGCTGACACCGAATAAAATGCACTTTGCATGGGATCCAATCCACTAATTGCAAGGAACAAAATCGTCGCACTGCCCAAAATTGCAAAATATGCTAAAACCTCCTTTCCAAGTTTTGGTGAAAGGAATTTTTTTCTTACAAATGCATAATGGAATGTAAATGGCAATGCGCCCAATATCATGGCTCCCATCAGGATTATGTGCTCCTGCCAGACCAGGTCCACAAGAATCGTGGATGTGGGAGTAAATCCTCCCGTGGCAAGAGTGCTCATGGCCAGCGAGAAATTATCTATGATGTTTCTCTCACCAAACAGGTACAGTAGAGTTGCAACAATTATGATGTAAATCGTAAAGATTACTGTAATTGTGAGGAATAGCTCTTTCATATGAAGAGTTCTTCCTGAAATGAAACCTCTCATTGACTGTAGTTTTGATTCGGGATAAAATGCTGTAATTACCAGGTAAATGAAACTCATTCCTCCTACAAGCTGTGTGTAACTTCGAAAGAACGTGAAGCTCTGAGACAGCTCTTCGGGCTCATCAAACAACGATATGCCTCCTGTTGTAAACCCTGCAGCACTCGAAAAGAATGCGTTACTAAATACTTCTACGGGGGTCTCATCGCTTGGAAAAACATACAGGTACGGCACAGTTCCAAATAGCGAGAGCAAAAACAGGCTTGAAAACACCAGTATCGACGCTTGTTGCAAGTTAAGACTGGATTTTTCGCCATAAGAGTTCAGAAAGAATCCTGTGACCAGTAAAAGCACTGTGGTAAGATAAATTCCCGTGGCAGTTAACGTGTCCTCTAATACAGTTGCAAGAATTGCAGGTACCAGTAGAAGCACTCCTGCAAATTGTAACACAAAACCCAGATTACCTAAAACTGCCTTTACTGGAGGACTAAGGAGGCGAGGTGCTGTGGCCGTTGCATCTCTGATCACGTTTGCAATTACTGTTTGGAAGATCATTCCTACGACTTGATTTTTCTTTGATATGACCGGCAGCTTCCTAATGTTATTGTCTCGCATCTTGTGTAATGCATCTTGCAATGTTGATTTTTCATTGATTGTAATAAGCGGCGTGCTCATGACGTCTTTAAGATGTGTAGCTTCTGCGTAAACTGTCACATCACTGACTTTACTCAAAATGTCTTCGTCGGTGACGATTCCAACTGCAAGGTTATTTTCGTCGGTGACAATTATGTCGTCTGTCTCATAATGTCGTAACATTCTTGCAGCTTCCCTGGTTTGTGTTTTTGAACTGAGTATGAGGACATCCTTGTCCATATATTCGGAAACGTACTTACTCAGGACATATGATACGGCACGTTCAGGGTTTGTCGACATTAAGCTTCTCTTAGTTTCTGATTTTAAATAATTTGGGGTTTATTGGAATGGTCTGATCGTTAAGCAGTTCTGTCTTTAATTCCTGTGAGGGAATCTGAGACGTGAACCTTGCTATCTTTATAAGCACTGGATGGGAAGTTTATGCGTAATAATATGGAAATTGATCAAGTACAAGATCCTGATTATGATTCTGTAAAAATTGGCTATGTTGGATTCGTTGATCCATACGCCGTAGAAGGAATGGTGGTTCTAAAAGCAGACAATGGAAAGGAGTTTCACATGCGGGCATTTTCTGGGGAGGTAGCCCGACATATTTCCAGCTTTGGAGAGGCTGAAGGAGAGGCACCCCCGTCTATTTATAAAATGATTGAGGAAATTTGCGAGCAAAATGAGCTGATACTTGTCAAGGTGAAAATCTATGAGAGCGGCGAGGTTCTGAGAGCAAACCTGTACTTTACTGGCAAGAAGGATCTTGTTTTGAGAAATTACCGTGCATCTGATGCCATGGCTTTGGGGGCATTTTACAATATTCCTATTCTTGTCAGAAAAAATCTTCTTAAAGAAAGCATGGAGGCATGATCAAACAGTCTGTGGCTATGTTTGGAATGGTTTTATTCCAGACAACCCTGTGAATATATGTGAGTACGCAAGAAGAACTGATGAATAATTTACTAAATGTTGATCTTGAAATAATTGACGTGGTTAGAGAGCTTCAGCATCAGAACTGGGAGTCTTCCTCGTTAAAAGATCAGGTGGGGGATTTGCTGAAGATTCGTGACGAAATGGTTCAAAAACTGATGTCTCAAAATGGAAATGCTGATTAATGTGGATGTGGTCATGAACATGCTCATGAATAGCTAGTATTCATCTTCGAAAAAACCCTCTGGGAACATTTTCTTAATCTTCTTAATCTCTAATCGGTATTCTTGGATTTTTAATTCCATTTCTTCCATTTCACTTTCGTTTGTTGTTTCTCTTTGTAGTTCAAGATGTTTGATTTTTTTTGAAAGCGTTTTGTACATTATGGAATATTCTGGAAATCCCTTGGGTAATTTTTCCATATGTGTATTCGTAACATGTCTCTGTTTTTAAAACGTGCTTCATAATTCGGCAATTTCATCATCTATCAGTATAGCTTAGAAGGTTGATTAATCATCAGCAACAATTTCTATACTATGTCGGCATATTATAATCTGATACAAAAAAATCAGAACCTTTTTGAGAAGATGATTTGTATCTTTCTCATGGTTAATTTTGAAAAAATCTATCAACGCGTAGCTAGACAAGTGGTTGCGAGATGTCATGGCGCAATCAAAATTACCAAGCATGGAAAAATCATTGAGGTATATGATACAAAGCGACATATCTGGAGTAACGGTTTGGCAGGATTGATTATCAAAGAGGAATGTAGAAATGAAAATCTGAGGGAATGGGAGTTTGCAAATGTGAGAGGATATGTTATCAAAGAATTACTTGGAAAGCATGAAAATCAGTAATCGACTTTTCTGATTAGGTGTGGCTCTTTTAACATTATTGTGTCATCTCTTAATGATGACAACTCGACTTGTTTGAGATTATGGTTTGTAATCACGATTAGCGCTTCACATCTGGAACATGATATGGTTCTTCCTCCTGATCTTTCCTCCCTCACAATATCCTTTTCCAATCTGTCCGATTTTTGACAAGTGGGACAAAGTAAGGGCTCTTTCAGAATCGTGATTATTTCCTTAATGAAAATCATCTTTCCCATTGACACATGTTTGAAAAAAGATAACTAAAGAGTTTGTATTGTTAATTGGTATCAGCAATCCATTCTGAATGTCAAACCGCTTTAATCATTCAAAATTAGAACGAATGGTATTCAGTATATTTCCAATCTAACCAATTAACAGAACTCATCAGTTTTTCTTGAAAATATGTTTTTGCAATTCCTTTGTATTATTGCTTCATTCTTTAGACTCTTTTTTTATTCTGTTTGTGTTAATTTGTTTGGTAAATTTTCAATTGCTCTGACGTCAAATTTTTGATAATTTTTTGAACTTGTATTGGTTGCTTCTAACGTTCAAGGATTTAATGGATTAATTGTATCTGTTAATAAATATATATTTTACAATATTTTACATTAATTTATGAAATTAATAGTATAAAATCTTAAATACAAATTTATCTTATTGATATTGATGTCGTTAGTTACAAAACTTAACGATTAGGTTGCGTAGCCCCGCAGAACGAAAAAGGCAATCAGACGTTAATACGATCTGACAAAGAGGGGAAATCTCTCAGTGTTCTGCAATTTAGGGGTCTACGCCTTTTAATTTTCAGGATTAATCCATGATTTATTAAAATCTGTTTTCGTTATGTGACGATTTCGTCTAGCCTGTCTTCTTCTTGTGCCCGTCTTATTTCCATGGCAATTCTCCTCCCCACCCCAAATGTCTGGCCATACTGATATTTTGTATACGGACTTGTTGTAGCAACTATTGGGTTTCCTGGAACTCTAAGGGAAACGTCATACACAATCAATTCCAAGTCTTTGGTAATCACACTCTGAAGTGAAAATGGACCTATTATTCCTGGGGCATATTCTTTTTTGACTGCCCTTACAAACTTGTCTCCCATCTTGAAGACTTTTTCAAGAAGTGATTCTCTGATGCTTGCAGGAGTGTGGCCTACCTCTATGTTCTGTAAATCAATATCCATCTCCATCTGGTCCTTTGCTGGTAATGCGTTATAGTCATGAATGTTTGTCTGCAATCTCCTCTCAATTCCTATGAAATCCACCTGATCTGAAATTGGTGTGTGGAAGAAATTAAAGTTCATGTATGTGCCGATTGCCAGTTCTTCGATGCTTGCTTTTTCTAGGTCTTTTCTTGCTATGACTCCTTGTTTTATCTTGGCTTCTGATTTTTCCTTGTAATCTTTGTATGATGAAACTGTAAAGAATGCTCTTTCCAACGGTCTGTTTTTTTCCTGTACCTTCACTATGGATGGCTTGTTGATTCTTTTAGGATCCTTGAACAGCTTGGGATACTTGATTCTTGCTTTTTCTAGCAGGTAGTACTGCCCTTTTTTTGCTGTTCTTTCCTCTGCTTGGAACAGCTTTCTATTTCCAAAAATTGGTACTTTGAACGAGTTTTCAATTGCTTTGTATCCTAGGTATACCGTTAATGATCTATGTGGCACTATGATGGTGCTGGAGTCACGCAGCTCTTTTTGAATTTTGGCAGAAGCCATGTCCTTGAATTTGTCTATTACTGTAATCTCATCGGCAATTCTTCCAAATCTCTGATATGGTCCTTCTCTTCCCTTTTGACAAAAGACTCTGGTTTGAAAATTCTCATCTTTTGCACCGTCCATCACTTCTAGTGCAGAATGACTACCTAGAACGCCAATTTTGATGTCTGAGTAGTCGTTTACGATCTTCTTGATTTCCGATGTCTTTATCATATTATGCCTTGATGTTGGGATCTAATATAGATATTTTTTAAATACGCATCATATTTTGCACAAGATTTTTTTGATTGTAGGACAACCTTGGTTGTGCTGTACTCGTTTGAGCTTCAAATGATGGGAGTGATTTTTTCAATTGCGATGATCGCTGGTGGTATCTCTTTGTGGATAAAGAGGAGAAAAATTCAAAAAGAATTGGAGGCTGCAAATGACGCGTTTGTTGATAATGACAATGCAAAAAATCACTAGTTCTGACATTATTCTTACATGATGGAAATGGATACTCTATCTTTTGTTCAATTTTTCTACTTTTTTTAACGATGCTATGCCTTCTAAGTTTCCTAGACATGAACAATTGAACATATGTCTGCACCGAATGTCACTTTGGGCATTGTTCCTTTCTTGGAATTAAACTGATCAATCAGTTTCATATCTGTCTTCATCTCTGAGTATGGCCTACCTTGCAGAAATGTTCTGTGAGATGACAAACCTGGTACGCTTATCGTATCTTTAATCTCATCAGAGTAGTAAATGATCAATTTCTGTTTTACATTATCATCCATGTTTATTGTGGATATCGAAATTTCTCCTTTCAGAACGTAATCGGCACCTGCAAGATTTCGGGTTTTTCGTAGTTCTTTGTATTCGACACCAGTTATGCCTTGAATTCCAAATGCCATATGCTGTTCAACTGCACAATGAATTTAAGACTATTGAACTGATTTTGTTTTGTGCACTTGTTGTGGTGGGTATCTTTTGTATTGGTCTTTTAGAAATTTGAAACATTAAGCTTTTATACAAATTTTGCAATGTCAGGTATTGTTATCGTCCCCTTAACGATGACGAAACATGGCATCCCAAAGATGTCTAGGAATCAGTTTGGTAGTTTGACAAACTATTGGATTGGTTTTACAATTATCTGTCCTTAGGGGTCCTGACGCAGTTTGATTCAAAAATCATATGTTCCCTCTCAAGATATCATATGTGGCCCTTTTTTGAAATGTTGGCACTATTTTTCGTGCATAGTCATGATAAAATACCCTGGTCTCAAATCGTATGTTATGAAACTCGTTGTGGGAATCACTGGCAGTACTGGTGTGATCTACGGTATCCGAGTGCTTGAAACTCTCAAAAAATTAAAAATTGAATCGCATTTGATTATGTCTGAATGGGGACAAAAATGCATTTCTATGGAAACCGACTATTCGGTTGATTATGTAAAATCCTTGGCTGATAATGTTTCTGATGAAAAAAACATGGCATCTAGTGTTTCAAGTGGGACACACAGGATTGATGGAATGGTAGTTGCTCCATGCAGCATGAAAACGTTGGCAGCAATTGCAAATGGATATGATGACACGCTTGTCGCAAGAGCCGCAGGCGTGACAATCAAAGAATCCAGAAAACTGATTCTAATGGTTAGAGAGACTCCACTATCTGCAATTCATTTGGAGAACATGTTGAAACTTTCCAGATTGGGAATTGTGATCTTGCCACCTGTAACTGAATTCTATACTCATCCAAAATCTGTAGATGACATTGTAAATCACGTTGTTGGAAAATGCTTGGATCAGTTTGACATCGAGCACAGTTTATACCCTAGGTGGGGAAGCTGCTAAAACGACTTTGGCAAGATTTTCATCCGAAATCATAGTTGAAGCCAAACGAGATCGTGTTTATGATATTTTTTCAGACTATGGGAACTATCAAAATATAGTTCCTCAGCATTTCCCTTCTGTAAGAATTCGTTCTGTACGTGGTGATTTGGCCGTTGTAGAGGAGCACATCAATCTTGGCTCCACTGAGATGCTTGTCATGGCAAGGCACGTCTCAAAAAAACCCGTTTTACATGAAGTCTTTATCATTGGCGGTGATGCAAAAGGAAGTCACATCAAGCATGAATTCATCGAATTGGATGGGTACACAAAGGTACTCATTGACGTTGATTTCAAGTTCAAGGGAAAAATGAAAATCTCTCACATGTTTGGTAGAAACGATGTCATGCGAGACTATGATGCGATAGTGAGTGATTTTGCAAAAATCGCTGAAAACTGAACTATTTCATTTCTTTATCTTTGGAGACGCTGTCTATCTCTTCTTGAAAGTTCTTTAGATCCTTGTCCGCCTCTATCTTTCCTTTTTCAAATTCCCCTTTGGCTTTTCCAAATGTCTTTGCCAGCTCGGGTATTTTCTTTGCGCCAAATATCAATACGCCAATTACCACAACTAAGACTATGATTTCGGTACTTCCAAGCATTGTACTCGTACTTCGCTTATTTCAGATTTAAGTGTTCAACTTCTTGCGTTCTTTACGCTCTATGAGAAGCATGCCTGCGGCATAAAGTGCAATCATCGGTCCGGCAACAAAGATCATCGTCACGCCGGTTCCATCTGGAGTGATGATTGCGCCAAATATGACGATGATCACTATTGCGTATCGGATGTTTTTCCGCCAAAAATCACTGTCTACCATTTCTGATGCTGATATCGCGTACATGACAAGTGGAAGTTGAAATGAAAAACCGAATGCCAGTAAAAATTGTAATACAAAAGTCACAAATTCCATTACGTTTAGAAATGTAACTAACCCTGCGCCTTCGCCATACCTGTAAAGAAATTCAAGCATGTATGGGATGACAAAGTTGTACGAAAACACGCAGCCTGCAATAAACAATCCAAGAGCTGGAAGTGAAATCGTCCTGCTTACGTTGATCTCATTTTCTTTTAGGGCTGGTTTGATGAATCCTACTAGTTCTTTGATGATCACGGGCATTCCTGCCACCACGCCAACTAATGCTGCAACATACATTTGAGCAAAGAACGCCTGTCCCGGAGCAGTCTGAATGAGCTGTACTCCTTCCGGAACAAGGTTGAATCTCATATGACTTGTAATCTGTGCTGCGATGTTGTGCAGCGGTTCTGGAGTGGGATAATACAAAGTAAATTGAGCAATATGAAATGGTTCTGCGTGGAATGTTAAAAGAAACACGCTGATTGCGCCGATGACCAACACAATTCTGAGCAGTCGCTTTCTTAGCTCTTCTAAATGTTTGTTGATACCATCCAATTCGGACATCTGATATCTTTGCGTTTTAAACTATATCAATTATGTGGGAATTGGCAACAACTTTGCCTCGGGCAGACCCGCATCTTTGAGCTGTTCTTGTGTGAGATTCTCAAATTCCAAAGAAATGATTGCCTTTGCATTGAATTTTGATTCCATCTCCTGTGCGAGTGTGCCGATATCTTTGGCAGAATAGATTTCTTTTGAGCCCTTGAGGATCACTCTGTCTCCTTTTTCCATGTCCTTGCCCTCGTATTTTCCCTGGAGAAAATTGGTGATTGCGGGGAGCTCCTTTCTGTCAATGTTGTTGTGAAAATAGCAAATTCCGTTAATTGACTCGTAGTCATAAGCGGTTCCGTGTCTATACATGAAAACTCCTATGAAGTGAGCCTCATCTTCTGGTTCTCTTACACACTTGATTTCCCAGTTTAGTAATTTACTCTCATCATATGAGTATGTGACCATCTCGTCTGATGTAATTTTCCAATACCTTGATCTTCCTTTAGCCATGTGCTCTATTGATAATTATTCTGATATAAATTCCATATACATGGAAGTAACCTGTCATCCTCTTCTCTTTTATAGTAAGTTGACATAATTTGTGACTAAACACGGTACTGTTAGTGTCCAGATAACACATGACCTCCTAATTGCGTTTTAACTTCTTTTTTCCATTTCTAAATTTGTGAATAATTCCAATCTCTTTTTATCTTATATGAAAAAATGGTTCGTAATCTAAAACAAAAATTTTTCAAGATCCTTTTTCATGTTTAATTTAATGGAACTATCAAAAAACTCTCTATTTCCAATCCCCATTGATGACTATCCGAAATTATTTGACTATGTATTGTCTACACAAGGTTTAATCTATTTTCATAATCTGAAGAGAGATTATGTACTGGGTAGGAATCTGAATTTGGATGAATACAATAAGTTGAGATTACTCTACGTCTATTATGCCACTTCCAATCGAAATCCTGTAGAAGTATCTGTATGGCAGGATATTTGCAAAACTCTTGATGAAAAAAGAATCTTTGAAAAAAACATGTATCAGTCAAAAGAAGATTTGAAAAAAGAGACGTTGATTTTGCCAAACCCAGAATACCGTTCTGGATATTATAGAAAACACGTGGAGTTTGTGAAAGAAAAAATGAAGTCCCAGTAACTTGATTACCTGTACCCAAGTTTCAATAATTACTGCAACAAAAATTGCACCCTTCATCTTTTTCTCTAATGTTCCAAAATCATTCGTAAGATAGATTAACCTCTTGTGTGTCTGTCAATTTGGAATGGCAACTTTTAATGTCCATGTGATCATCGAAAACAAACCTGGAATTAGTGATCCTGAGGGAGAAACCATTCTTAACGATTTAGTTCTAAAGGGAACACACAAAACAGTTTCTAAAATAAAAGCCGCTAAAATGTTGAAATTCACAATTCGTGAAAAAGACAAGGATGCAGCCCAGTCGAAAGTTCAAGACATCTGTGATGACCTGAGAATATACAATCCCATGGTTAGTAAAGTTACGATTCAGGTTTTTGAAGAATGATTTAATACAAACGCATATCTGATGAGCTTTCACTATGTGTGTAAATCATGATCACATTTTTTTCATGTCTCTGAACCAAAGTCTAGCGATCAAGTTTCTTTTAGAAATAAGGATTTTTCCTGTCTGAATCAGATTAAATATCTCTGGGTATTGAATAAATTGTGAAAGTAGCTGTTATAGTTTTTCCTGGTAGTAATTGCGATCGTGATATGTATCATGTTCTAACTGATGTGTTTGATCTTGATGCCCAATACTTTTGGCATGAAAAAGGACTTCCCAAAAACATTGATGCTGTAATCCTTCCTGGGGGATTCTCCTACGGTGACAGGTTACGAGCGGGTGTCATTGCAGCTCACAGCCCCATAATTAAAGATGTTCAAAAGATGTCGGAAAAAGGAATCCCTGTTTTGGGTGTGTGCAACGGGTTTCAAATCCTTGTGGAATCTGGACTGCTTCCTGGAGTTTTACTCAAAAATGAGTCTCTGAATTTCATGTGTGAGTGGACTGACCTTGTAGTTGAAAACAACAAAACCCCCTTTACAAATCAGTTTAAGAAAAATGAAAAAATCCCAATCCCAATTGCAAATGGCGAGGGAAGATACTTTGCAGATGATGACACGCTAAAACATCTCAAGAAGAATAATCAAATCGTATTTAGATACGGTAATTCTGTTAATGGTTCATCAAACCAAATTGCAGGCGTATGCAACGAGGATGGAAACGTAGTTGGAATGATGCCTCATCCTGAAAGGGCAGTTGAATCAGAAATAAATCCAAAAGACAGCAAGCCTTCATCCCTTATCTTCGAATCTCTGTTGACTGAAATGGGGGTAGGTAATTGAGTCTGGACGAGCAGGAACTATCCGAGCTCAAGTCAAAAATAGGACGGGAGCCAACTTCCACTGAGCTCAACATCGTAGCTGCAGAATGGTCCGAACACTGTTCATACAAATCTTCAAAGAGGCATCTCAAAATGCTTCCGATGACTGGCCCACTCATAATTAACGAAAAAGGATATGACTCAGGGGTTTTGGATGTCGGTGACGGATATGTTGTCACCGCCCACATAGAAAGTCACAATCATCCGTCAGCTGTGGAACCTTACGGCGGTGCTGCAACCGGAGTTGGAGGAGTCATCAGAGACATCCTGTCTGCAGGAACCAGACCTATTGCACTGTTTGACGGATTAAGATTTGGAGACGTTGAAAAAGATCTGCAAGCAAGATGGCTGTTCAAGAATGCGGTGACCGGAGTTGCAGATTATGGCAACTGCTTGGGAATCCCAACTATTGGGGGAGAGGTTGAGTTTGACGAATGTTATGAAAATTATGCTCTGGTAGATGTCGCTGCATTGGGATTCGGTAAAAAAGAAAATCTGATCAAAAACCATGCCAAAAAAGGAGATTTGGTCGTGTTGATGGGCGGCTCTACTGGAAGAGATGGTATAGGTGGCTCTCAATTTGCGTCGGATTCACTGGAATCTGAAAATCGTTCCGCTGTTCAAATACCTGATCCATTTATTGAAAAATTGATTATAGAGGCAGTCTTGGAGGCTCGGAATGGCAATCTGATACATGCCATGAAGGATCTTGGAGGTGGCGGACTTTCTTGCGCAGTTTCTGAAACCGCAGATGCCCTTGAAATTGGGATAGAAATGGACGTCAACAAGGTACACGCGCGAGAGTCCGACATGGTTCCTGAGGAAATTATGGTTTCTGAATCTCAGGAAAGAATGCTGATTATCACTAGTCCTGCAAAGCTAAAAAAACTGGAAAAAATTTGCAAGAAATTCAGTATCGCGTGTTCTGTAATTGGCCATGTGAAATTTGATAGTCACATGCATGTTAAAAAAGGCAAGAAAACAGTTGCTCATCTTCCAACAGGTGTAGTTGCAAATGCAACGCTGCTTGACTTGCCTTCTAGAGAGCCGGAGTATCTGAAAACAATTGAGACTGAAAAGAAATTCCGACCAATTTCAAATTGTTCCAAAACCCTAATGAAATTAGTTGCATCGCCCAACATTGCAAGCAAGATTTGGGTCTATCAGCAATATGATCACGAGGTGGGGATTAGAACCGTGGTAAAACCTGGCAGTGACGCATCCGTGTTGCGACTGGACAACGGAAAATATCTTTCCGCCAAAATCGATGGCAATCCCAAGCAGTGTTACATCAATCCTCGTGAAGGGGCTATTGGGTGCTTTGAGGAGGCATGTAGAAACGTTGTTTGTACTGGTGCAAGACCAATAGGAATGCTTGATCATCTCCAGTTTGGAAATCCAAACGATCCGGAAATATTCTGGACTTTTTTGGAATCCCTGAAGGGTCTCACGGACTTTGCAAAGTTCTTTGAGATCCCATGCGTTGGAGGAAAGGTTAGCCTATTCAATGAGACTCCTGTAGGTCCAATAAAGCCAACTCCGGTGATTGGGGTTCTGGGACTGATTGAAAAAAAATTACATCGTCCTCAAAAGACCTCCAAAGGTGACTATTTGATCATAGTTGGTGACACAAAAGACGAGATGGGCGGTTCGGAATTCTTTGAATACGTTCACAAGTTTGTCGGTGGCAAATGCCCTGTGGTTGACTTTGAGGATTCTAAAAAGCACATGGATTCAGTTCTGAATCTGATAGACGGTGACCTTGTAAAGTCTGTTCATGATTGCTCAAAGGGGGGATTGGCAGTAGCAGCATCCGAGTTATGCATGACAAATCAAATCGGCTGTGATATTTCGTTGGATAAAGTTCCTAACAAAAACCTGGCAGATGACCGCATTCTGTTCTCTGAAAGCCATTCCAGGTATATTTTGACCGTCGAAAAGAAAAATCTTAAGGCGTCTGAGAACTTTCTAAAAGAGAACCATGTTTCGTTCAAGCGCATTGGCAAATTTGGCGGTGAAAACATTCAGTTCTCAAATAAAGGAAAATCTGTCATAGATCTGAGAGTTGATAAGGCGAAAAAAGCTTGGTTAAACTCGTTACGAGAATTGATAATTGATGGTAAAATTCGCACATAGAAGAACACTATCCATATCCAAAATTCAAAACAGTTCACTGTAAGAGAAATTAAAAAAAGAGTTTGATTACCATAAAAAATAAATTAAAAAGAAAAGAAAAAACTAGTTTGTTGGGTTCATCAATGCTGCACGTTCCTTTGTCTTTTGATCAACCAAAGCGTTGACATACTGACCTGGCTGTGCATTGCAATTGCCGATGTTTACCGCGTAACCATCCCTGGTTTCAGCAACACATCCCTCATCTGTCACTGCTATGATCTTGACTAGTTCCGTTGTTTCTGCTGGTGCAGTATAGAACATCAGATATGCAAAAAGTAAACCTGCCACGAGTGCGATTACTCCTGCTATGATCAGAGTGGTGCTTTTACCCGACTTTTTGTCAGTGCGATTATTTATTGCAGACATGCTTTACTTTAGTCCAAATTAGTTATAAGGCGAGCAGACCTTTTCCATTGCTAGCTTTCACATGTGGAAACTGTGTGTGACAATTGCTTCATCATGCTATATCTCATTTTCATTTATTCTCAATGATGGAAAAATGTTAGAACAAAAACAAAAAGAAAAGAAACCGCTTCGAATGGCGATGTGGGAAATGGTGTCTGCGGGAGCATGTGGTATTTGTCATATTTTACATCCCTTCGATGAAATTGAGTGGATGCTAAAATCGAATCCAAGATGGGTCGAAATGGTTTAGTCATGATTCCATCCTTTTTTTTGATTTTTTAATCAAAATTAATTATGAGGCTACTTTGAATTCTCGATAATCCTGATTAGGTTGTTCTCGATTTCTTCTCCCGAAAATTTGAGACTGTTGTCCGAAGCCATGGAAAGCAGGGATGTCGGCCTTGCTAAGCTAATGAAATTCTCATCGTCCTTTTTATATACTGCTATGGTGCACGGCAGCAGCAATCCCAAATCTGGATTTGCCTCTAGCACCTGTTTTGCCAGATTGGGATGGCATACCTCCATTAGCTTGTAGTCGTTTGAAAAATTCAGTCCTTTAGCGGTCAGTATTCTCTTAAAATCCAATGTTTCCAGCAATCCAAAGCCGATCTCTTTGATGTTTTCAGTAATTGCCGCAATCGCATCATCGATATTTTTTTTGGTTTTTACTGTGTGGGTAAAACTCATCATACATGTTACGTTTCTGAATGCTATATTACAGAAATACGATTTCCACCATTGGGAATTATTGATGGAAAATGTGTTTTGGTATAATAGTAAAATATGAAACATGAATTTCATGCAAACAAAAAACATTGGAATTATTGCATTGATAGTAATTGGAAGTGCGGTAGTTGGTATAATGGGTGCAACAACAAGTTCAGTACAAAATAATGCAGACATCTATGCAGTAAATCCAGATACACTTGATGTGTTGCTTCAAAACAAAGAACATGTTTTAGCTGTTGACATTAGGACTGCCGAAAAATACCAATCGGGACATCTATACGGTGCATCACATGATCTCTTGGATTCTGTAACACTTGAAAAGCGAGTGAAAACTATTCAGAGCAGATTGCCTGAGGTGACCTCCACATACAATTTTGTCTTAATTGATGATGATGGAACCAAGGCAAAGCAGGTATCTCAAAACATGACTGATATGGGAATGCATGCATTCTATCTCAAGGGTGGAATGAATGATGTCTCTGAAAATATCGTGTATAGTTCCCAAACGATGATTGATTCCGAAGAATTGGCAGATCTACTTACCATTGGTGAGGATCTGTACTTGCTTGATGTAAGGCAGCCTGATGAGTTACTAAAATCCAAAATTGACGGATCAGTTAACATTCCTCTTGCAGAGATATTTCAGCCTAACGGCATGAATGGCATTCCTACTGATAAACCTGTAGTAGTCATCTGCGGTTCTGGCAATAGGGCAACTATTGCATCTTACATGCTTGCTCAGGAAGGGATTGACTTTCGAATTCTTGAAGGCGGCATGAATTCTTGGAATTCCAAATCCTAGAAAATACAAGAATGTGAATTCTCTGACTCTTTCTTTTTTCTTTTAAATCAAGATTATATTATATCATGTAGTTCATGTTTGTAGTACATGGCTGACTTCAAAATCCTGGCAAATGATTCTCCTCTTAGAAAGGCCATTCTCAAGGCACTATCTGACAATTATTCTAGAACCATAATGAATGCCACAATTGAGAAATCAAAATCTGTAGTTGATCTTGTAAAGGAATGTGACATACCTATGACTACTGCATACAGGCGTATTCATGAACTAGAAGAAAACAAAATTCTCAAAGTTACCGGGGCAATAGTCACAGATGATGGAAAAAAATTCTACCTTTATCAAAACAGAATAAAGTCAATATATGTCACGTTTGGTCTTGAATCCTTGGACGTGCAAATTGTAGATAACGATGGCATGGGCACTAGTGCCTATTGGTAGTATTTGGATTCAGTTCTTCTTTGCTTTGATATTCTGTTTCTTGCTCTGGTTCTCAGGATCGTCTTGCAGCAGGGACATCTTGATTCGGATGTCTCGATGAATAGGCCACAATTGGTGCAACGCTTTTGACCTTTGTCATATCTTTTGCCATTGCTCATTACAGGACCTTGTGAGTAAACACAGATTCCTTTGCATTCTGCCACCATTTTTATTCAAAGCTCCACAGGGAACCGCAACATACGCAGATAATCCCAAATTGATTAGTGTTTATTTTGTGACTGCCGCATATCATGCATCTTTTTGTCATCCTTGCATAAAATTCTATATTTTTCACAAATCTTGGATCTTCCAATTTCATTTTCATGATGATAGTTTGCCTTTGCGGTATAATACAAAAATATACAATTTCCGATGATGATTTCCAACCATGAAAACCATTAACGAAAACTGTGCCGTCTCTTTTAATTTCAAATCCTCCATAGTTAATACATGAAACAAAAACTAATCATGGCACTGTTTTTGAGTGCTGTACTTGTACTAACTTTGTCAAGTACAGAATCTGTATTTGCAGATTCTGACGAACGAAGTGATGACAGATACGACGATGACAGATACGATGAATCGGAAAATGAGACAGACGAAGAATGTGATAAAGATGACAAGTTTGAAGATGATGACAGATACGACGATGACAGACGATGACATTCTGTCCTATTTTTTTGATACGATTTCCATACTTAAAAACTGTTAATGGGAAATATCTTTTGTTTATTAACATGAATTTTAATCATCGGATTCAATGCATAGAAACACGTTAACGGCAATGACTCTAATCGCAGTAACACTGTCTGTAATCACAGTATCGATTACAGATCTCCAAGATGCGGAAGCTGCCAAGATCTCAGGCACCTACACCCAAAAATTTGGTTCGGCTACCAAGGACAAGGTTTGCGGTGATCAACTGTGTGTAGATATCTCACAAAAACAAATTGCAGATTCATGCCTGTCTCTGAACTCAATTCATTGCTAGACAGAATGGATTCGATTCATGATGATCACCAGAATCAGATGATCCAGAAATGGCAGTCGATGTCATTCGAGAAACAGGTTGAAATGATTGCAAAAATGAGTGAGAAAATCATCAAGATGGAGTCCATGAACATGTCCCAGCACATTTCTGCAATGGATAACCTGATGCAAAAAGATGGAAAGCACTACGATAAAAAAATGATGAAAACACAATCAGAGCCAATCTACAATGAAACACTAAACCCAAGACAAATCGACTATCCAAATACTCTGGGATTCAGCGATCTTCACATACATGCGATAAGACATCTTGATGTAAATGTCTCACGGTATTGCGGATCATCTGCTGCAGACTATAGTTCATCATCACTGCAAGGTATACGATGACAACACTGCAACCTGCTTGCTTTTTCCAAAAGGCATGACTGACCAAGACAAGCCATACGGAATCGAATACGTCATCACGTCTGATCAGTATGAGGAATTGCCAGAAGAAGAAAAAGCATACTGGCACTATCACAAGACAGAATTTACGAAAGCATTAGCAACTTTCCCAGAACTGATTGATGAAGAATTGGCAAAAATCCAAACCGTTTTAGATGAGACGTATGGAAAAGTGGTCTACTTTTGGAATCTTGGAGATACCTATCCGATAGGTGAACCATACGTCCTAGTTGTTCAGGAGATTCCTGATCAATGACTTTTTTTATTTTTTCGATTAGAAAGATTGGCAAAATCAAATATCTTAAGGAGAATGATATGACTTACCGAGAGCATCGGTGGAGAGCAATGTCTATGAGTGTGGCATTGTTCATACATGCTTGGATTCCATCTTTGTTTGCAACTTATGCTTCTGATAAAATGAATCAAAATCATGATTGACCTCATTTTTTTATCTAAAGACATCTCAAATTTTTGTATGGTGTGTGCCCTAGTTGTTCGTGCCATTCCTGATCAATGACTTTTTCATTTTTCCTATATTGAATATTTTTATGAATTTTAAAAATTCACCGATAATTGATTTTCAAGAATGGGAATTGTCAATTTCTTTTAATGTAAAACAAGTCTAACTAACATTGTGAATTCTTCGTCTGTTCTGTTGTTTTTGTTATTGACAGTAAGTATTGCAGGAATTTTTTCAATGCCTTTAGTTTTTGCTGAGGAACAGACAGTGAGAATTCCAACTGGAGCAGCATCTCCGTCATGTACTAATGATGATTCTTGTTATGTTCCAAGCAAGATAATAATCAATGAAGGCAATGAAGTAGAATGGATGAATGAAGACTCTACAGCACATACTGTGACCAGTGGGGTCCCCGGAGAAGGTCATGATGGATTATTTGATAGTGGAATAATCGTGCCTCGTAGCGAATTTGAATTTACATTTAATGGATTTGATGTTGGTACTTATCCCTATTACTGCACAGCCCATCCTTGGATGGTTGGAAATGTAACTATTGTAAATTATTCTGTAGAGATGGTAAGTGAGGACTCTGACGTTATTTCTGAATCTGAATCAGAATATTCTTTTGACGAGAACGATGCTTATGAAAGAAATTCGTCCAACCACATCTCAAAATCTGATGCACAACCAACTCTTCTTGAAAACCAGAGAATGTTTGGAAAGTATAAAGTAACAGTTGACTGGATAAGGGATCTTCCTGCAGTAAATGAGATCAATGGAATTGAGATTTTGGTAAGTGATATGACAAAGAAAAGTAGTCATGTAGATTCCATGAAAGGGATGAAAGATCACGGTAATGCCAAAGGCAAGCACGGCGAGTCCTCTCATGATGCCAAAGGCAAGCACGATTCTAGTAACAAATGTGGGGGAGTAGGCCACGGTAATGATGAAGAAAATCACGGTAATTCAATGAAAGGAAAAAGTGGTCATGATTACAAAGAAATGAAAGGCCATGAAGGTGGGTGTCCACATTTCCAGATGATAAAAAAGATGATTCCTCAAATAGAATTACTTGAAAATGGAGTAAGCCAAGTGGATAGAAGTATGAAGATCACTTTGTCCGTTGGAAGTAACGAGTTGACTATGCCCGTAGTAGCAGATGAAAATCTACCTGGAAGATATGCCGCGGTGTTTGTTCCTACTGTTACAGGAAAGTACGGATTAGAAGTACACGGTACAATTCACGGATCACCTGTTAATATGACAATTGAGATGGATAAGGTACTTGACAAAAATCAAGTCACTAAATTCCCATAATCACACATTTGATTTTTAACAAATTATTGGCATATCCTGGTGACAATTTACATTTGTAACCTTGTATTTAGCAAAAAGAGGTATCATATATCAAATCATGTTCAGGAGTTAATGATTATTACTATGAAACAGGATATGACTTTGCAATATTTGCAATGTTCCTTGGCGTTGCAGAAGTATTTCTTGCAATCATATCTATGATCAAAAAAAAAGAGATGAGTTGTTTGGATAATATCTGAAATATTTTCTATCTTTTACTTGATTGTTTTTAAAACTCCCTGTGAATCTTGTGGCGTGTTCATTACTATAGTTCCAGAAATGATTTAAAAATTGATGGTGGTTTCATAGAGCCCGTAGCAAGCATTCGTTTTATACACTGCATAAAAATTTTCAAAAATGTATTATTTCCAACATCGATAATGACAACCTATCTAATATTGATGATTCACAGAAAAACTGGTTGTCTGAATTAAAACGCCACATGGGATTGTTTCAGCTTACAATGTATGGAGTGGGGTTGACCCTTGGTGCTGGAATTTATGTTTTGATTGGAGAGGCATCTGGTTTTGCTGGAAACTCTATGTGGATCTCTTTTGGTCTTGGTGCGATTGTGGCAATGTTTGCAGGATTGAGCTATTCGGAACTTGCTGTGTTGTTTCCTAAGGCAGCAGCAGAATATGTTTTTGTAAAAAATGCCTTCAAAAGTGGTTTTGTTGGTTTTCTTGTTGGCTGGTTGACTGTTATCACGTCCATGATTGTCGGTGCCACCGTTGCCTTGGGATTTGGGGGCTATTTTGCACAATTTCTTGACATTCCGATTATCATTTCGGCAATTTTGCTTTTAGCTGCCTTATCACTTGTTAATTTTATTGGAATAAGGCACTCTGCATGGATGAATACTGTTTTTGCATTTGTTACCATTGCAGGTTTGGGAATAATAGTTTTCTTGGGATTTACGTTTGAATCTGTAGAGCCTGTAGACTATTTTGATATGCCAAATGGAATTACTGGGTTAATGTTTGCGTTCGTTCTGATTTTTTTTGCATTTATAGGATTTGAGGACATGGCAAACGTTGCAGAAGAAGTAAAACGACCTAAAAAAACACTGCCCAGAGCAATAATCTTGTCCGTTCTGATCACCGTGACAATCTACATTCTTGTATCTCTGTCATCTGTACGTATCCTGAACTGGGAAGAGTTGAGTCAATCTGCTGCACCATTGGCAGATGTCGCTGCAAAAGGATTAGGATTGGAAGGGGGAATTATCCTGTCAGTAATTGCGCTATTTGCTACTGCTAGCACTGTTCTGATTACCCTGGTAGCTGGGGCAAGAATACTTTACGGCATGGCAAAGGACGGTTCATTGCCCTCTCTTTTTGGAAGGATTCATTCCAAGACTGGAACGCCGTGGATTGCGGCAATCGGTATTTTTATCACATCTGTTGCATTTGCATTAATTGGAGATATTGTAATTGTTGCCAATATTGTTGTTTTTGCAATTGTCATAACATTTGCAATGGTGAATCTGTCTGTAATTTTACTACGATATGTGCGACCTGATGTGGAACGTCCATTCAAAGTACCGCTAAATGTAGGTAAATTCCCGATTTTGCCCCTTTTCGGGTTTGTTATGACTGTCTATATGGCAATGCAATTTGAGTTGGAAATAATTTTGGCAGGATTGGGGATACTTGGTACCGGTTGTATTTTTTATCTTTTGTACAATAAAAGGAAAATTAAATCGTGATAACTTTTCAAATATTCGTAATGTGAGATTATTCTAGTTTTTTAATCTCTAGCCTAGTTTCTTTTAGCTTTTTTTCAAATTTTTCTTTATCGTTTTGAGACATTGAATTATCGCATAGTTTTTTCAGAATCAGGAATTCCTTATCTTTTAGTGTTGCAAGGTAATCCTGTTCTACCATAATACTCTAGAAATTTTTACGAACTTAAGATTTTTCATGCATCCTGTTCTTAGAATGAATCGTGATGGAACATGACAAATAGGGAAAATCTCTCTCAATGCTTGTGAAGAAGAGTATCATGGTTTGCTTGGACGGTTCAAAGCACTCCTTGCGAGGATTGGATGCTGCAATTTCGTCTGCAAAACAGTCAGATTCCACAATCATCGGAGTTCACAGCGATACGAGCTTCAGTGCGTTTTCTGCAGTACGTGCACCGCTACTTCCAGAGGAAAAGTGGGCAAATGAGGTAGGCGATTGATGAGTGTTGCAGAGAAAAAAGCGGAGAGAAACAAAGTCAAATTTGAGGGGGTCGTAATCGGAGGACATTCTTCAGGAACTGATCTGACCACGTTTGCAAACAATCCCGCAAACAGGATTGATCAGGTTTTCATAGGATCAAGGGGTATGGGATTCCCAAAGGAGTTATTCTTTGGAACCACGTCAAACTTTGTCCTGCATAAGGCAAAGGCTCCTGTAACCGTAGTGAAATAATCCTGATTTTGATTTAAGAAGCATTTCGTTATCTGGTCCCGGTAAAAGATTTGCCCAACGAAGAACTTCGCGCAAAGTAGACTGTTCCCAACATTGAAGCTCCGAGAGTTAGAATCACAAGGACTCCAAACTCAGGCACTACGCTTGTTCCGATGATCTCCACATGATGTCCGTCTTTTGGAACTATTATTCCCAATGCCACGTTGTCTGGGCGTATGGTCAGGTCATACCGCGTGTCTTCACCGTCTACGAACACCTTGAACCTGCCTTGGTCTGCAGAAATCACATCGTTGGGCATCCTCACCCAGAATACGCTGTCTTCAGGAACCTCGTTGAAGGTAATCTCCAATGATTTTCTTTCCTGGTTTATTGACATGGACGAGAGCATCGGATGCGGCTTGTCAGATCCCATCGAGTCTATGCTTCCAGAATACCCGAAATACATGTCATAGGAGACGCCGTCTACTTCCATGACGAATTTCTCCGCAGATATCTGCGAGATGTCGAGTTGTTGGGCAAACGCATCGTTGCTCTCAAAGACATGTTCGGCATTCACGACAGATGCAGGAAATATGATCAATATCGACAAGATCAATGCGGATGTCAGTAGATGGTTTTGCAAACTATTTCTAATTCTTATCTGCAAATTATAACGTGTTTGAACATTCTCAATGTTGACATCCACTTTTGATTTACAAGAATGCATTTTGTATTATAACAAACTCAGAATTTTTCTTGCAGTTTCATCTATGTCTGCATCGGGTGCTGCAGATACAAAGAGAATCTTATCACTAAAAGGCATGGTCATAGTTACGACATTTTTTCTCCTGGCGGACGCATATTCAACTGGGCCTAGTTTGTCATCAAAGTCTTGTCTGGTTCTAATCCGCAATACTGCTTCCACAAACATTTTCTTTCTTTCCGATTCATCTTTCATGGGGGATAATCCTGGTTTAAAGCTCCCTGTAATCAGATTTCCCATATAGTCTAGGAACCCCGCAAATCTTATTTCTGGTAATTCTAATATCGATTGACACTTCTGCTGTTCTGTTTTGTTTTCTGAAGACATCTATGTTGCCTCAGATATATTTGAATTGCAGAAAATTGTAATTACATTCAAAACATGTATTTTGATCATTATTTTCGTAATAATAATTTGTAATATAATCATCAGACATGATTTTCAAGTATGATTTTTAAAAAAACAATTTTTCTCTAATTGCTCAGTTGTGTTTTCTTCAAATGATGTATATCAATCATTGTGATCTTTTATTTTTAGATGGTTCATTTTCATTTATGATAATTGTATTTTATTTTTTTATAATCTCTCAAATTTTTCATATCATGAAACATGTTTTGGATTACAAAAATGAGCCAATTACTATCAAGTATGAATCCAGCATTGCTGATGTTTTAAAAAAAATTATTGACGAAAAAATGAGCAGATTTTTGGTCACAAAAAATGACAAAATCACTGGTATTGTGACTGAAAAGGATTTGGGATTCCTTCTTCTATCTGAAGACACCAAAAGAAAACTGGATGAAATTCCATTGTCGGTAATCACTAAAACAGTAATTTCTGTTGATGAGTTTGCTAGCATGCATGAATGTGCGGAAACTATGCTAACAAAATCAATTGGGTCATTGGCAGTAGAATCAAAAAAGGAAATTACTGGAATTTTAACAAAAACTGATCTCGTCAATTATTTTTCTAAAACTTATTCTGAAGAAAAGATGGTTGGAGAGTACATGTCTCCATATTATGCTTGGTTGTACTTTGATACTCCGATATACAAAGTGGTTCGGAAAATGATTGACGAAAAGATATCTCGACTAATACTTCGAGATCGTGATGAGGTACCTGTAGGAATCATAACATTTCGAGATTTGTTTGAATTGGCACTAAAACAAGGAAATTATGATGAAGTTCTTGATAACACTGATCCAGCAATATCGGTAATATTTCCTCGAAAGGGATTCATTTCAGAATCTGGGTTTGGTGGATCTATAAAGGCAGATGCCATCATGAGTAAAAATATTGTATCCGTAAATTACGATGATGATTTGGCAAAAGCTTGCAAGGTGCTCTTGGAGAAAAACATCAACGGTGCTGCAGTCTTATCTAAGCATGGAGGTATTGTGGGAATCATTAGTAAAACCGATATCGTTAAGGCTGTGGCATTTTTAAAATAATGTCCAATCACCTGCTATCCATTTTATCACAATGGAAATATTTTTTACAATATGGTGATTCCACAAACATCCATATGATTTTCACTTTTAACAATCGTGTTCTGTTTAAAAATAATCTTTCTTCTAAATTGAGTCATGTTTTCAAATGACAAGACTCTGATTCTTGTTGCAATCATGGTTGGTGTCGTGGCATTGGCTGGAATTGTTGCGTTTACCGGCCAGGGAAACGTGAGGCATGTCCCCATTTTCTGGCAGGAACGTGTTGAGCAGACCGTGGCATTTGAGGATGTCGATGGCAAGGTTCAACTGCAGGGAATTTCCGGAATCGGCGGCGAGCCAAACCCTCATCTTATCACCAGAACGAGTTTTGCATATGTCCTTACCGTGATTAACAACGGAGACACGCATCACCGACTGTACATTGAGGGATTGAACGTTCAGACGGATCTTCTGGAACCCGGACAACAGGAAACCCTCACCATTTATCCTGAAAAGGAGGGAGTCTACGAGTATTTTGACAAAAGACAGTACTTTGAACATCTGGGATTTCTCGAAGTTAGAACGGTCGTTCACGGGGACGAGTTTACGGGGATTTGGCGTGACTTGATCTAATATGTTGTTTTCAATCTAAGCATACACAATTTTTAAACTTGAATGAATTTCTTCTTTTGAAATTCAAAAAAATGAAGTCTTTGATGTACAGTTCTTTAAATAAAAATAATCAGCTCAAACGTTTGTAAATTTCTTTGAACTCCATTGAAATGTTATATGCAATGTTTAGTCCATGTGTTAGTTTATTCATAGATGACATGTCATTTCCAATTTGCCTTAAAAGTGTCAATGCTTTTTGTGGTGATGTTGGAGAAGGTTGTTTCTGACCTGTCCATGTCTTAAAGGAATCTCCTACATCCAGACAAAAGTTCAAAATAAACTCTTTCCAGTTTGGTATTTCGTTGAGATTTTTTCCTCCAAAACACATTTCTGACAATTCACGAAATTCATTTTCTCTGTCTATATGCAGTATTTCGAGTGCTTTGTGGACTTTTTCTTCGGTATATTCTGAAGAATTTAGCATGTACATTCCTTCTAAACTCATAATCAACTTCTGTAAAATTCACAATTTAACTATTTCAAAATTTACATGTTTGAAAATATGTTTTTTTGTATCATGGCAAATCAATGGCAATACTGAATTGAGTCAATATTTTAATAATCTAATTATTAGAAAGGATGATTATTGCAAAAATGTTCATTTTTTGTCGCATTGTATTTTCAGTCCGATTAACGTCCGTTCAACCTAGTCATAACACTCTTGGATATCTAGACCTTGTTCAAGATTGTATGTGATCCCTTATTTTATTCAAGTTAGATGGAACTAGTGCCGCGTTTTTTTGTGCACAAATCAAGTGCATCCTCAATTCCAGTAACAAAGACTTTTCCATCTCCTTTGGTTCCGGTACATGCAACACTTGCAATTGAATCTAGAACTTCTTCAACTTTGGGTCCATCCACAATACAGATAATCATTTCTCGATTAATGTACTGGCCAACTAATGGTGGATCTTCAGTTCCCTGACCTTTTACAGAGTGGACAGTTATTCCTCCTACCCCATTCTTTTTAATTGCAGACACCACGTTGTCTCTTAGTTCAGTTCTAACAATGGCTTCAATTTTCTTCATGTTACATGTTTGTGCCACGTTTTTTTATATCAAGGGTATAATTCTCATTTCTGATTTTAATTGATACCTGATTCTTAAAAATAATTGTTATTTTCTTTTGTTCTGTCCAAAATGCCTTCAAACCTTATGCGTATTTATAATATCAAGGGTAGATTTTCAGGTTTACTGTGGTTAGTTTAATGCATTTTTTTAGATAAACTTGAACATTGTAACATGCCAAAAAATTGTATATTACAAGTTTGAAAGTGCCCGTGTTTTTCACTGCTGAAAATTATGATTAAAAAAATGATGATGGGTTACTTGACTATCAGTATTGGGATCTTTGATTTATGCATAACATAGTTTGACGTACTTCCTAGAAATGCTTCTTTTACTCCCCCCTGACCTCTTGCACCAATCACAATCATGTCGAATTTACCTTTATTCGCATGTTTGATAATTTCAGAACCTGTATGACCTCCACCTGTTTCATATTTGAATGTGACACCAGCTTTTTCAGCACGATTTAGTGCGGGACCAATGGCTTTAACTGCCTTCTTTTCTGCGTCATCATCCATTTTCTTTGTGAGCTTTATTCCTGCGGCTAATGGCAAATGAAATACATATAATCCTGTGATGATGGCATTGCTGCCTTTTGCAATTTCAACTGCTTGGTCTAGCCCTCTAATGGAATTTGCTGATCCATCAAGTGGAACAAGAATTTTTTTCAACTTCGTCATTACTTAACACAATCAATATTGTAATATAAAAAACATCCTTGATTTTCAATATTGGAATTATTCATATTGATTAATGAAATATGTAAATTGTTAACAAATTAAAAATGAGATGGATTTTTGATGATTTCATTTACGGTTCTATTGATGGAGCCGTAACAACATTTGCAATTGTTGCAGGAGTAATGGGTGCTGGACTGTCACCTGCGATAATCTTAATTTTAGGATTTGCAAATTTGTTTGCTGATGGTTTTTCCATGGCAGTTGCAAATTTTCAAGCATCAAAAGCTAGAAGCGAGTACATCGAAATGAAAAGAAAACAAGAAGAATGGGAGATTGATAATTTTGAAGAACAGGAAAAGGACGAAATTAGAGATATTTATCGTAAAAAAGGATTCAAAGATGAGCTGTTGGAAGAAGTTGTCCGAATTATCACATCTAGGCGAAAAGTGTGGGTGGATACGATGATGAAAGAGGAACTGGGGCTGATAGATGATGAAAAACGCCCTCTTGCTGGTTCCGTTAGTACATTTGTTGGATTCAATCTGATTGGATTGATTCCGTTAATTCCCTTTATGTTGTTCCTTCTAATTGACAATACTTCACATCATGATGCATTTGCATATTCTACGATATTGGTTGGCATTGCGTTTTTCATAGTCGGAACAATCAAGGGAAAAATCGTTAAAAAATCAAAAATCTTGTCAGGTCTATTCACCTTGATGATTGGTGGAATTGCAGCAACTGTTGCATACTTGATAGGATATGGACTAAATTTTCTCATACAATAGTTTGTATACTGTCTAAAACACCTTGCATGTCTTTTGAAATGCAATTCATGGTATTTGCCAAAACGTATTTTGAATCTTGTCGATTTGCTCTTATTTTTTACCTGTAACTAGCATTGAATACTTTGTGTTGGGATTACCTCGCAATTAATACTGGATATTTGGTTTTCTGTGATACACCGTTTGCAACGCTTCCCAAAATCATCCTATCTAGTCCTGTCCTTCCATGTGAGCCAATCACAACAAGATCGTGCTTTCGTGATTTTGCAAAAGTCACAATATCGTTAATTACTGAATGTGGAATCAATATTTGAGATTTGAAAGATACACTATTTTTTTCGGCGATGAGTTGTAATTTTTCAAGGTGTTTTTTTGTAGCCTCGCGTTGTTTTTTAATTAGTTCCTTGTCTGCCCTTGAATCATAATTTTTGTGATGCCATGCATCACCTTCTAGACAGGTAAGAAGTGTCATTTTTGATTGATATTTTTTTGTAATGTCTAACGCTACTTTGAATGCTTTTATAGAATTGTTGGACAAATCAAAAGGGACTAGTATATTTTGAAACAATCTTAGTCTATCTCCTTTTTGTGAATACTTTTTCTTTGACGCTTGTTGTCTTGTTTTGACAATTCCCCTTCTAACTTTCTACACAGCTCATCTACAATTTTAAGAATATCCCAGCCTGACTCTGTATGAGTTAATTGGTTTTTTGGGGTTGTGACAATGGATGTAAAATCATAATGGGTTCTTGCCCCATCGGCATTTTGGGATTTTATGTCCACTTTTGCCTCTGTAATATCTGGCAATACACGCTGTAATTTCTCCAATGCGTTACTGATTTTTGATGCAATCATCTCGTTAGCAGGTTCGTCTTTTGGCAAACCTATCATGTATAATGGAATTTTACCTGCCGTGTATGTTTGCCATAAAATCAAATTAAAAATCAATACAACAATTATCAAACATGATTTTCAATAATGAAATTGCTAAAGACGTATTTAAGAAATCATAAACTAGGATCTTAGTGAATATTAAAAATGGAAAACTGTCTGAAGTGATTTCAAATCCTATCACTGTTGGTCCAAACATGACTCTCATCAAGACAAGAGAAATCATATTGAAAAACAAAATAAAACGTGTGATAGTTGTAGATAAAACAAAACCTATTGGAGTAATTACAGAAAAAGATATTGCAAAAAAAATTTATGAATTGGGCACAAAACCAATTAAATCCGTCAAAGCTGTAGACTTCAAACCAAAAATACTCTTTACTTTAACTCGAGATAATTCTGTTCAAGAATGTGCAAAACTCATGAGAAGACATAGAATTAACTCCGTGATAATACTAAACAAGAATAATTCGTTAGATGGAGTTGTAACAAAAACTAATCTGGTATCTTCTTTTCTTATTGGGAATGTCTCATCAGTCAAAGTTTCAAAACTCATGAAAAAAAAACTTATTACAATTGCTCCAAGTGATCCTATACTGTATGCGGAGAGTCTGCTTTTAAAATACGGTATATCCAGAATCATCGTAAAGCGGAATCGAATCCCTGTAGGTATGATAACTTTCAGGGATTTTGTGCCTGCCAAAATACCTCAATGGATTGCGGAATCTGCTGATCCTAAGGATGTTCAGGAATACAAATTCAAAGAAGGATTGAAGGAAAACCATTCAAATCAACTGAGTTATCTGTTTCCGTTTCATGCTACGGACATAATGTCCACCAAATTGATAACCGTTGAAGCAGATGATGATGTAGAGGTTGCCATTACCAGTATGATAAAACATAATGTTAGCGGACTTCCAGTGCTCAAAAACTCCAAATTGGTTGGCATCATAACAAAATCCGATATTGTAAACAGTCTTGCTGAATGATTCTACTTGACAATTAACAATGAGCAAGCAGAAGTCTGAGCAAGCTTGTTTGAAACACTTCCCAGAATAACTCTGGATACTGTTCCCAGTCCTTTGCTTCCGACAACTATAAGATCACATTTTTCTGTCTTGACTGTTTTTTCAATCTCCGAAACAATGTTCCCTTCCTTTAGTACCGTCTTTGCATCGAAACTTTTTTCTAAAACTATCTTATTGGCTTTTTTCAACGTGCTTGTTCCAAACTTACGAAGCAGTTCCAGGTATTCGTTACGATCTAGAATGTTCAACGTGGGGGATTTTTCTACAACATACAGCAAAATAATTTTGGCATCCAATGCTTCTGCCATTTCACATGCGCGCCGTAATGCTTTTTCAGAAAACCTTGAGCCGTCAACTGGAACGAGAATTTTTTTAAAACTGTATTTTTTGTTCATTTCACGATCAATACAGGTTTCTTGGATTTATGTAATACGTAGTTTGAAACACTTCCCAAGAACATCTCTTTTGCAGAGCCTCTTCCGCGTGCGCCAATCACTACAAGATCAATGGCGTTTCTTGCATTGTTTGCAAATCTTGCTATGTCGTATCCAGGATCTCCCGCAAGTGATTTTGCGGTCAGATGAATCCCTTTCTTTGCAGCTCTGACTTTTGCATTGTCCAGTAATTTTTTTACCTCTGTCATGGAGTTAAAATCCAAGAATCCCAACGGATGGATGGCATAAATTCCGGGCACGGACTTCACCGATAATGCTGTTATTGTTCCATGAGATTGTCGTGCGATGTGGATGGCCATGTCCAGTCCTCGAATCGAATTTTTTGAACCGTCTAGCGGTACTAGTATTTTTTTAGTTTTGATGGCCATATTTTCTGTTGTGTGTGTTTGCAGTTTAAGGGCTGCCTTGATTCTCTTGATTGATTTTCAAGAGTGAAAATTCATAATTTACCTAATATAATTGAAAATTGAACCTTTCGTATGAATAGTACATTTGTGAATGATGTGATGAATAAAAATGTGGCAACGGTTGACAAATCATCGTCACTGCAACAAGCTGCAGCTAGTATGAAAAACTCAAACATTGGCTGTGTGATTGTTGCTGATAACAATGAGCCTGTGGGAATAATCACTGAAAGGGATTTTGTGGATATTGCCGCAGACGGAATACCTTTGTTTACCGATGTCAACGAAGTGATGTCCTCACCATTGATCACAATTGATTTTGAAGAAACAGTTTGGGAAGCCTCTGAAATAATGAAAAAAAAGGAATTCATAAACTTCCTGTTTCCAGAAATGAGAATATCGTTGGAATAGACACGACTACTGATATTGTAAGAATTTCTAGCCTGGGATCTGATTCGGAAATGCGCAGAATTTGTGATCAAATTATTTTAAGAATGCAAAACAAGTAATGGAAATTCATTAAATCATATGAAGAAAGTTAGTCTATTCTATCGCGTAATTGATGACAATCACACAGACAACCTTTAGAACATCTCCTTCTCTTGCAATCCGAACATGTCTTCCTGTTCCAATATGGGGCTGTATTCATTCTAGTACCTGTGTGTAACTTTAAATGTCCTTTTTTTAATCTGAATCAAAATTCTCAATAAAAAGAAAATCCAAATACTTGTCAAAATAACATATTTGATATTCTCGTTAGGCTCCTCAGAAATATCCTCTTGAGGTGGCTGTTCGACCTGATCAAATGGCTGTACATATGCAATTCCAAGAACTAACGGTATTGTTATCAGAAATATTATCGGTAGTGCCATGTCTTTTTTAATTATATGGGCTGTAATCTGAAAAAATTTTAACTACTGAATGAAAGTACATGTCCCTCACGTCATCTTCTACACACACTGATAACAAATTGACAATGTCCCTTGCTGTGATGATTCCTACTACCTTTTGGTCCTCAATGACTGGCAATTTCATGATTCCACGATCATGCATCAGATCCGATGCGGTTCTTACAGATTCGTCTGAATTTATTGAAAATAACGGGGTGGACATTATTTGTTTTACCTGTGAAGTTATTTGATAGGCATGAGCTGCAACTTTTACTGCAAAATCTCTATCCGTGACAATACCCATGGGTATGTTGTCTTCCATTACGATCAACGCACCTACCTTTGCATCTTCCATCATTTTTGCAGATTCATTTATTGTCATTGCCGAATCCACTGAAACTACTGACTTGTTCATAACATCTGAAATTGTCATTGTTTTGGCCTTTTTCATCTTACGTTTGTTATGCTCCTCACTAATATTTTATCTTCATTCAGAATATCAGAGATGAAAATCAAATAAGGAAATCTAAACTGTGTTTAAATTAAAAAAAAAATCTGTTATTTCTTGTGGTTATTAAAATCAAAAAAATTCTTGTTCCTTTAGATGGGTCTCCTAACTCGTTTAGAGGATTAGATGCTGCAATTCAAATGGCACGAGAATCACATGCCACGATTACTGGTCTTTATGTGTTGGGGATAGTCAAACCTCAAATGAATGAACAGATAACTCCACTTGAGAAAATGTTTTTAGAACGTGCGCAAAGCATCATGAAAAAAGCTAAATCCAGGGCAGCGCAAAAGGGGATTTTATTTCTTGACAGAATATCTTATGGGGATGACGGAAAAAGGATCGTAGATATTGCCAAAAGAAAAAATTTTGATCTAATTGTAATTGGAACTAGAGGTATGGGTTCAGCAAAAGAGTTATTCCTGGGAAGTACATCAAGTTATGTTATTCACAAATCAAAGAAACCTGTATTAATTGTTAAGTAATTTAATTGAACACACATTTAGAACTGAATCATCTAAAGCAATTTTTAAAATTATTGAGAAATCTTTTGTAAAAACATGATCAAGATGCGATAGTTAAGACCAAAATAAAAATTTGATGTTAGTGTCTTTGAGAATTTCATATGCATTTTGTCATTACAAAATCTGTATGGTACTTTCATGTTCAATTCTGTTTGAAACATGATAGTTACGTGACTGGCCAAATAGCTGTACGTTTTGAAATGTGTGTCGTGAATTTGTTAGAAAATAAATGACAACCTCGACATGTTTTATTTTCAATAATGTCTCTTTTTTAATTTTAGATTTTAATGGCTCCTGTCTTGTTATGTGATGTGCCTGTTTTTTTCATCATCCATAGTAATATGATGATAACATTACAGCTGGAACGATGAGAAACAGTAGCATCAATTCGTAATAAACCGTCATTCTTTGGGCTGGTTTTATGTGATAAGTCTCATGAGTAGTTTTTTCAGGATTGTCATAAACCGCCGCTGTAAAGTCTACTTATCTTTGTTGTTCATTTTCAATATCTCCAAACACAGATACGCTTTCTTCAGCTAAGATCGAGGGTGAATGAATTCCCTCTATTCTAATTATGATTGAACCAGAATCTGTGAAAATATAATCTTTATAGTCTCCACCAATTTGACTTTGTCCATTATCTCGAAACACTTCTAGTCCATTTTGAAATATCACGATACCCTATTTCATGTCTGCAGGATTAGAATTTGTTTGTGGATTATAGAACTGATATATGAATTGAACTTTTTCGTGAGTTTTGATAACTTGGGGATCCCATGCCAAATTAACTTCAATATTTTGATCTGGGGTATACTGCAACAAAGGAAATTCTATTTTTATGCCGGTCGCATCATGTGGGTAGTCCGGAATTTATTTTTCAACTATCACGATTCCCTCCATCCATGGATGAATTGTGCAAAAATAAGAGTAAGTTCAAGGTTTTTCAAACGTATATGACCATGATTCACCAGGCATGAATTTTCCGCTATCAAAAACCCCATCATGAGTTCCAAAATCCTTGTTATCCATCCATCCGAATCTTCCTGGGCTGTCTCCACTTGTTGTGGTGTGATCTTCTCTATCATCATTATACCATGTGATGGTGTCGCCAGATATGATCGTAATTACAGAGGGATCATACCATACTTCTGCGGGATTATTTAATTCAGGATTGTAGCTCCAAACGGAATGTCTACTATGTATTCTTCTGCATATATTGTAGACGTTGAGATAAAAAAAATCAGTAATGAAAATAGAATTAAAAAATTCACATTTTCAATATGTAAATTTATTAATTAAATCCTCAAGGCTAATTTCACATCTGATTATTGGAACTCATCTGATATGATGAATATGTAAAAAAGAAATTGTGGTATGTGTACATTTGTATCTCTACATAATGTGGAAGAAATAAACTGATTTGGATTTACAAAAACATTCTACTATTTATTCAAGCTAATTTCCACATCTGAAAGCTTTTCGTGGAAATTGTCACTGGAAGTTAAATTCAGTTGTAACATGTGATATTCATGCAAATGTTAAAGCAAACTTTTAGAATTGAAGAAACAGAAAAACAGGATAACCTGCTTGAAATATTGTCTGACAAGTACTGCAGAGACATTATTGGTTCGATCACTCATAAACCAAAATCTGTAATAGAAATTACAGAGGAGACAAAAATACCCATGAGTACGGTATATCGTAGAATTCAAACACTTCATGACAATAAGTTGCTTGCAACATCGGGTACAATCACAGAGGATGGAAAAAGACTATTTCTTTACAAAAGTAAAGTCAAAGGAATTCAGAGTGTATTTAACAATGGCGTAACAGAGGTCGGGTTAATTCTTAACGACTAGTTTTTTCTAATCTGAATATGAGTGAGAATTTATTACTTTATATGCATAATAATTAATAAAATTCAAAAACAATTCACATCTTATTTGTGTTCAATCTGAAAACTCTGACGATCATTAAATCTCATTGTAATGGTGTTTTTGTGAAGTTTTATACCAATGTCATCTTTGCTCTTCTTTCAGTTTGTACAGTAAACATGAATCATTTTTTACTATTTGCCACAATCGAATCATTTTGATTTTATGATATGAGGTGCAATGATGAATGAGAAGATTGTAAGTCTGTATAGTGAAAATCATCACAAAAATAAATCATTTTTTAGCTTTGCACAATGTTCAAATTATTATGTTTAATATTTCATTCAACACATGCATTGGTGTAGAATATTTCATTATTTTCTAAATCAAATATCATTTTGTTATTTTCTATGATGAGTGATTTTTTTGTAATGTCGTTTTTTATAAATACTGTGGAATCTGCTCTTATGCTGTTCATTCCTAAAAATTCAATCTCCATTTCATTAACCTTGTTTAGCTCATTCACTTTGTTCTCAAAAGATAATCTGTTGTATTGTTCATTGTGAATCAGGTTTGCAATTGCGAAAACTTGATCACGTTTGTTATCTATTGAACTGCCTTCCCAAATGTGCTTTTTCAAAGTATTGATGTCCACATAGTCCCTAGATATTTCGTCAGATGAAATTTGTGAAAGAACATATCTGATTGCCTCATTTTTAATGTCTGGAATCATGTTCCATAATGCCACATCATAGCAATTACTACTTTGTTCTTTAGCAACTATCAAAGTCTGTCCATTATTTCTGTCTATGAAAACACTCTCTCTGTTTCCAATTTTGTCAAACATCTTGTGGACATAATACGTGGGCTTTATCTCTCCTTTTTGAGTTATGAGGCCATATCCTGAAAATCCTTCCACGTCAGGATGAAAGTCCTCTAAACAACAGAATGTTTGAATGTCGATGCCTGCCTGATACAACCCCATAAAATTCTCTGCCATGATGACCGAGGCATAAGGCGTGTTGCGTGCAGATTCAAGCGCGTTCCATTCTGAAACATAAAATTCCGGCATTGGATTGAAATTCGACTGCTTCAATTCATTTTCAATCGTTGTCTTGGCTTCCAGTATTCTTTCTGGATTAATTGAGAAATGATGCCAGGATACAAAATCAAGTGGAATGTCATTTGATGATGCATGTCTAATTAGTTCAACGATAAGGCTTTCTCGATCCTCGTCGAGTTTTGTATTCCATTGGTTGGTTGCTGGACCTCCTATATTTGCATCTGGATCATTTTCCTTGATTGTGAGTGCTGTTTCTTCGTACATTTTGAGAAATTCATCCGTTCCTTCTTGCCAATAGAATTCCGGCTCATTCCATATCTCATAGTAAATTTCTACGTCCTCAAACTGATTAAAGAATAAGACTGATTCTTTGATTATCTCATTCCATTTTTTATAATCTCCTGGACTGTAATAAGATGAATATGACCACTGTTCGTCAAACATACTCAAGTCGTCTGAACTGCTTAACCAACTTGGTGTGATGTCTATCTGAACAATAAATCTGTCATGTGTCTTTGTCAGGAATGCTAAATACTCTTTTTTCTTTTGCAGTTCCTGAGTAAACGAGTTAACGTCTTTTGATTCATGAACTGCCCAGGAAAAAATAGAAAACAGTCTAATTGTGGAATGATCATCAAAATCACTTATCCACATTTTATAATGTTCAGTACGAGGATTGAAAAAAATCGAGGATTTGAAAAATTCAATATTTTCTTTATTGAAATCTGATGAATCTATTTTGATTTCTATGTGTTCCGTCTCGATTGCTGCCGTCTCCGTCTCGATTGCTGCCGTCTCCGTCTCGATTGCTGCCGTCTCCGTCTCGATTGCTGCCGTCTCCTGTTCTTCTTTAGAATTATTTGTCAACGATAACGATGCTGCTATGGTCAACAGTACAATCATGATGATGATAACTGATTTCTTCTTCTTCAATTTGAAATTGATTCATTTTAGATTTTTATAACCGTTTCATGAGCAAATGAATTTTTTGCATAACATAATTGCAAACTTTGTTGTCTGATTGGATGCTCTTGGTAATGCTAGAGATATTCCAAATTAAACTAAAACCTTTGACACGTATGCTGTTTAACTGATTTAGTTCGTTGACCTGCTGATTCTATTAAAATAGAATTAATCTGATGACTGCCAGGCAGATTTGAGCTTAAAATCAACGATTGTTTTTTGATCGCTTGTATTGATTAGCGTTTTTATTGTGAAAAGTATTGTAAAATCTTGTTGATTACTGAAATTTCAGTATCTCATTTGCAATTTGTATTCATGAATATCGTAGGAGTGAAAATCTAAGTTGGTAAAGGAGAATTGTGGCGTTGTTGGAATCTTCAGTCTTACTGGAACCAATGTTGTTCCGATGGTAATAGATGCCCTCAGAGCGCTTCAGCATAGGGGTCAGGAAGCTTGGGGTCTTGCTATTCCAAACAAACCTCCTCTAAAGAAACTGGGATTGGTTTCATCTGCATCATCTGAATTTAAAAAAATTAGCGAAGAATATTCATCTTCATCTGTCATTGGTCACGTTAGGTATTCCACCATGGGTAAGAGTACTTTGGAAAATGCACAGCCCCTCAAGGTAAAGGATCTTTGCATTGCCCATAACGGAACCATTGCAAATGTACAAGAATTGTCTAACCTTGTAGGTGGTTGCTCTTTCACGCCCCAAAATGCAAGTGACACCCTAGTTGCTGCCCAAAGGCTTGTCTCATTAATTTCTGAGAATGGAGAAATGGGAAAGGCTCTTTCAATTCTTAAAAATGAAATGATAGGTTCCTACTGTTTCACATTCATTTCTGATGATAATTCCGTATATGCTGCACGTGATCCAAAAGGATTCCGTCCTATGGTCTTGGGACACAAAAAATCTGACGACACGTACATTGTAGCATCCGAATCATCTGCAATCTCTGCAGTGGGTGCAGAATTACAAAGAAACGTAAATCCTGGTGAGCTAATCAAGCTAAGTAAAAAAGGCCTAGAAACAGAAATGTTCTCAGATGATCCCGCACGTGCTCATTGCTCTTTTGAATTCACTTACTTTGCTCATCCATCAAGTAACATGGAGGGAACCAACATCTATGTTGCAAGGAAAAACATTGGCAGATTCCTGGCAAAGAAATTCCCGATCAAGGATGCAGATTTAGTCATACCTGTGCCTGATTCTGCAAGGCCTGCAGCATTGGGATATGCACAAGAGCTTGGCGTATCATTTGATGAGGGTCTGCTCAAAGACAGGTACAGTAAGAAGGGGCCTTTGAGAAGCTTTATCGAACCTCATCAGTCTGACAGAATAGAAATCAATCGATGGATAATACCAATCAAAGAAATTATCAAAGATCAACATGTTGTCGTAATCGATGACAGTTTGGTGAGAGGTACCAGTTCTAAAGCCATCATCAAGGCTCTCCGGAGAGCTGGAGCCAGAAAAATAAGCATGGTAATTACGTATCCTCCAATCAAATTCCCCTGCTATGCTGGAATTGATTTTCCTTCACAAGAAGAGCTTGCAACGTTTTCAAACGGGAAGGAGATGAATCCCGAGGAAACAACTGAGATGGTAAGAAAAAGCATCGGGGCAGATTTCTTAGGATACAATGATGCTGAGAATCTTGCAGCTGCAGTTGGCATGCATCATGACTCCATGTGCTTTACATGCTCTTCGGGAAACTACGAATCTCTTGGAATCACGCCTGAATTTCGAAGTCGTGAAGAGATGAAAGGAGAATAGAATATTTTTTAAATACGTGGAATTGGATTTAGTGTAATGCAAGCCATATGGAATGATGTTGTAATTGCAGATAGCGACGATACAGTTATCGTTGAGGGGAACCATTATTTTCCGTTTGAATCCATTAAACAGGAATATTTCAAAAAAACTGAATTGACCACGGTTTGTGGATGGAAGGGGATGGCCAACTATTATTCTGTTGACGTTAATGGAAAGATCAACAAGGACTGTGCATGGTATTATGCAGAACCCAATGATGCTGCTGTTAAAATCAAAGGAATGGTTGCTTTTTGGAATGGAATTGACATAAAATAATTTTTTTAGTTAAAAAATAAAATTGGAAATTTTTAATGATATGGAATTACTGTGAGTTGGTGTTGCATTGTTTCTCCATGAATCCTCTGATTTGATAAACTTCTTTGATGATTTTGAACCACACTGTATCAATATTTCAGTTTGTTGTATTGTTATGTTATGTCAACATTGATTCCTACGTCAATTTCAAATTTTCAATTTATGAAAAAGTCTCTGTAGCCAAAAGTATGAAAGGTGTAAAAAAAATCACTCATATCGGTTTACCTTTGAACTGATAATCTGTTATCTTATGGAATGTGTTGTGTGAAGCAATCACCGCAAGTGTAGATAATGCAGCCCATATGAAATTTCTGATTGTTATTATCTCATTTGGTTTATCGATTATCAAAGATGTTTGGAAGACTACGTAAAAGTTATCGAACATCCAAAATGCCATAGTAATCCATGAGAGCAGACCTCCTATAAGAAATCCTAATCTTGTTTTACTTCTTACAAAAACTATTGCGGTGATAATTGTAATGTACCAAAGTATTCCTGCTATCACCCATGCTGGTTCAAAGAGCTCGATTCTGTCGTCCAACCAGTAGTATGTGGTTCCAACTACTGCCATTGCAATAAGGGATACAAGTAAAAGTTTCTGATTAATTTTAAATCCCGTTTTTTCTTCTCTTAATGGGGTAGTTGGAGGGTTGTTTCTAATCTCATTTGTTGCAATATCTATGGCTTCCGTTACAGATTTGAGATTCATTGGAATCACTTTGACTATCGAATCATCGGTTACTACTGTATCATGTACCAAACTGTCAATCAAAGGCCTTGCCAACGATGCTTTAACAGGAGTGATCAGGTCAACCCAGTATGATGATAGACGTGTAGTTAGAAATGGAATTTCAATTACGAATAGTTTTTTGTTCAGATACTGAGAATAAACTCTCATGAGCTGCTCGTATGTTATTTTGTCTTTTCCTCCTATCTCGTATATTTTCCCTGTCGTTTCCTGATGCGTCATGCATCCTGATGGATATTCTATCACGTTATCCACTGCTATGGGTTGTGCAAGTGATTTCACCCATGAAGGACAAACCATGACGGGAAGTCTTTCTACAAGGTATCGCAGCATCGCATATGATCCTCCCTGTGCTCCAATAATCAAAGACGCTCGTAGTTCTGTTATTGGAATTTTCCCTGATGCCCGAATCTCTCCTACCTCTTTCCTGCTTCTCATGTGAGGTGATAACTTTAGACTGTCATTGACCAGTCCCCCGAGATAAATTATTCTCTTTACTCCTGCCTTTGATGCAGCTGCAACAAAGTTTTGTGCCTGAATTTTTTCACGTGATGCGAACTCCTTCCAGTGATTCTTGCTACCTTCCATCGAATGAAGCAGATAATATGCAATTTCAACTCCTGACAATGCATTTTCCAATTGAGAGACATCAAATACGTCTGCTTTGACATATTTCACATTGTGCGTATTTTGAATATTCTTCCTAGACATTCCCTTTACAGAATAGCCTCTTTTGGTGAGATGTGAAATTAAACGTGATCCGATAAACCCTGTGGCGCCAGTTACCATTATACTGAAAGGTTTGTATTTTGGCGCTGAACATTCTAGAGTCTGTGTAGATTTGGCTTGATATTGTTTCTCTAACATCCGAATCACTGTTATTTTACATTGATTTTGTTTGATATCAATACCATCAGAGACTCTTTTTGGTATTCTATTCCGTGCATCTGTTCCATGTGCTTGCCGAATTTTTCAAGTAAGTTGGATGATTCAACATCGATTTCATATTTGCACTCAAAACCATAGTCTAAACATTTTATTTGTGTCATGTCTGAAATTCTGATTTGTGATATTTAACTAGTGATCAAACTAATAACTAGTGCTAAATTTAGATTTTTTCTGTCTAACGCGCTATCACGAAACTGTGTATCTTTGAAAATCTTTTTCAGAAAACATAGTCATAAAAAGCAAGAATTGATTTATTCTAAACACACATATTTTGTAAAACTCAATTTTGACATACGATATCAATAGTACATATATTGAATAATGTGTGACAGATGTAGAATTGTTCAAAAATATCACTGTCGCTTTAATTACTCCCACGCACACAAAAAAGTCATTTGATCTGGGTCTGGCAATGGCAAAAAAATTTGGTGCTGAATTGTCTGTTATTGAATGTGTTTATAAGACTCCTCCAAAATTCTACTTCTTTGAAACAGATTCTGACAAGAAGATTTTACGAGACAAAATTTCAAAACTCAAGGATGAGCTGAAAAAATGGAAGGAATTGGGTGAGAAAGAAGGTGTAAAAACTCACACGAAATTCACATTGACTGACTCAATTGCTCATTGGGTAATTGACTATGCTAAGGAACACAAAGTAGAACTTTTGGTTGTGGACTATCCAAAGCTTTCGATGATAGAGGCAAACCACTTTGATGACATTATTAACACCATTCATCATAAGGCTCATTGTCATGTGTTGACGACAAAAAACTAGTTTTATCAAATTTTTAAACATGTTTTGTAGAATTTTCATTCATTCATTATTCACTATGATTCATTATTCAATGATTCAAAAAATTATGATTTTGAACAACTCAATGTGCTATAGTTTGACTAAATGATCTGATATGTGTCGTTTCGTGTTTATCTGACATGCAAATTTCATTTGTAAATTATCTCCGTCTGCAAAGTTTTTAATCAACGCCTGATTTCTAGAATCTTCTTTGCTGTCTTTTCTGATATGAATACAGCTAGCATTCCCATTATTGTTGCAGGTATGAGCGTGATTATGAATACGTCATTGATCATTTCAAAATAAACAAAATAAATCAGGCTAGGTGAAACCAGTTTACCGAGTAATACCTCATTGAAAGTATACATCACATATGGATAGTATGCCATGTAAAATATCGAGCCTAGGAGCCCTCCTGCAAACATTGATGCTTTTTTACCTTTGAAAAAAAACATTGTAAGATCTGCTATGATAAATGGGATCAAATTTAGTGAATAAAATGACATTGAATCCATTAACGCAAAATTTGGAATGATGGCGGTTGAACTGTAGATCAACAAAAATAATCCCCCTAGAAGACTAATCATTCCAAACCTGAAACCCGACAATCTGAATATGAGAAAACATGATGTTGAAATCAATAATGGAAATCCAAGTGTGGCAGAAATTAACGCAAATGTAGGTTCTGGATTGAATTGAAAATAATTTGTATTTGAAAAAGGCAAAGAGAGTGATGAAATAATTCCTGACCCGGACAACCAAACTGGCATAACTGCCAAAAGCAGGAGAAGACTTTGATGGTACTTTGACTTGATGATTTTCAAGAATTTTGAAATGCCTATCATTCCACCTATGGCACAAAAGAACATTCCTGCAATCAATGTCAAATGTGGTGGGCTTAAGAGTCCGTCCAATCCAAAATTTGAATGCCAAATATAATCAAAAGGACCTGCACTGGAAAGCAATCCTATTCCGATTAGACTGCTTTTCAAAGAAACAAAATACGTGCTTTTGAATTCTTGCATTTTTCTCCAGCTAAGAAACGACGTCACTGTACCTGCCAATGAAATTGTAACCCCCAGATACATTACTGCGTGAGGAGGTGAAAAAAACGTGTCAGGTTTGCTTAGCAAGTGGTTTGTAATATCCCAGCTTCCTCCTACAGTTACTAATAAAATTCCAAAGCTAACCAAAACACACCCGATGAGAAAAACGTGTTCAGAATAATTGCTCCACAGGAGGCTCACGGATTTTGATTTCATTCTCTTTCTATCCTCTACACATCCACACAAAACATTAGGGATTTACATTAACCGAATAAACCTGAACAAACTCTCCTTGGTGATCCAAAATACCTGATTGTGGATAATGTGAAAGATCACTTGTATGGGGTATGTTGACTGATTTTATCAACACTGAAAAATTACCCACTGTCTCAGGCGTGACGATCTGTGACATCTTGTATGTGGATCCTGGATGAATTGGCCTGCTCGTTGCCTCGATAGATGGGTATTTTGCTTTTATGTGTTCAAGACCTCCGCTGTATCTTGCTATCATTTCATCTCCTGGAATCACTTTCACTGGAGTCTGGGTAAAGTCATACGTTGTTATCCGTACTGTCTCGTCTATTTCAACAACGTTTGGAAATGCTGTAGAAAGGATGTGGATATCTCCATAGTCCCCACCGTTTTTGGTGATGATGTCAACATTGAATGATTCTCCAAGAGAAATTTCTTTTTCAGATATTGTGACTTCAAACATAGGTTCAGAAATCAGTTTTTCATTTGACATGTATTGCTCGGGGAGTATATACAGGGTCAATGAAAAGTATATTGATAAAAACAACGCTGCACTTACCACAAAAATCAATTTCTTCACGATGTAGTTTTTTGGTCACTATTAAAAAATGATAAATTTCTCGTTGTTTTCCTAAAATTTTATTTTACCGATATGGTTTGGAAACAATTCTTATCAATCTATGGATCATAGTGAATCTGCATCAATTGCTGTTTTTGTTCGTTTGTACCAAACACCCTAATTGATTTTTCGATACAATTGTCTAGTTCTAATCCCTCATGAAATAGTGACCCGCAATCATCTAATGCGTATTTAAGATTACGTTGATCACGTTCTCCAACGTAGTCGTCAAAAGTGGAGTTGGCAACGCTTACAATTGTGATGATGGATGTAATTACAATGCCTACTGTGACTATGACTGAAATATTTGGCATGCTATTCTTGAAGATTCAACGGAATTGATGTATTTCCAAAGTCTTCATTAATTCTAAAAAAATACTCTTTTGATGAATCATATTCAAATTTTGTTCCTCCATATCCTATGTTTGGACCAAATAACATGTTGAACTCTCTGGAATCGTTTGGATTCATTGTAATTTGGCCACTTGTAAAGTCCATTCCAGAATATTTGAATTCTTTTTCTCCGTTTGATACATCATATGCGCATATCTGTGGACTAGTGCAGTTTATCGTGACAATCTCTGAGCTTGTATTTTCTGCAAGTATGCGAATTGACAGTATTGTTTGTCCTGTTGATGTCGTTGAGAATTCGTTACCTTCTGAGTTGAACCCTTTCCAATAGTAAGTGATTGGCCCTACTGAGAATTTTTCTCCTTCTGTTTTGTATTCATAAAGGGTGATGGATTTTTTTATCGGTTTTTGACAATCTATTTTTTTGTATGCAGTTGAAATCTCTGAGCATTTCTCTAGATCCTGGTATAATTTTGTTAATTCTGGTTTTATGTTTTTGACATTAACGGATGATGTGGGATTTGATTCATTGTCTAAAGATGGTGAAATTATTCCTTCCTTTATCAGGTGCTGTATGCCTGAGACGAATTCTCCGTCAGATATCGCTCCGTCTGCCCACCATCCTGCATTGCTCTTGATCCAGTCCGGAATCGGCTCTCCAGAGCTCTGAGATGAAACGGTGGTTGGAGGAATTGTGACAATTCCTTCCTTTATCAGGTGCTGTATGCCTGAGACGAATTCTCCGTCAGATATCGCTCCGTCTGCCCACCATCCTGCATTGCTCTTGATCCAGTCCGAAATGTGGTTTTGTGATGGTATATTTTTTCGAAAACTTGGATCTATTGATTCTAAAATCTCATTCATGTCATGTCCTGGAATTTTCACAACAGCTGCAGAAATTATTTCTATATTGTCACCATTGGGGGTTGTTTTATCGATATATTTTGCATAAAGCATGTCTCCTTCGTTAGATGCCAGTCTGTTTTTTGAGGTTTCGCCTGAATTGGCAACGTATACTGATCCCTTGAAGATTCCACTAAACACCCCATTCTCTATTACCTCAATTTCTAATCCATTAGGAGATGTATCTGACCACACTTCAATCATAAATTTGTCTGCAAAATTGGGATATTCCTTTTTGTTCATGTCATCATCAATCACATATATCTGTGCAAAGGAATTGCTAGAAACTATTTCCTGCTTCCAATATACAATTCCGAGATCATTTGATTCTGCAAATGCCAGGGGAGTGAACATGAAAAAAAGTGGGATGACTAGGTTAATCTTTCTCAATGACTCTCATATTCGATTAAGATATTTAAGAAAAAAATTATTTTGCACTAGTGCTAAAAATTATAATTCCTTGGGAGAAAACGTGAGGATCTGTTTCGCATTACATGATGAAAATAAAAAAAGTAATCATCCCAAGTTTAATGGGATTGATTGACTTCCAAATGATTCCATTATTCGGAAATGGTATTCTTTTGATGGATCATATTCAAATTTTGTTCCTCCTCCGCCAATGTTTGGCCCGAAGAACATGTTGAATATTTTTGGTTCACCAGGTTTTAGGATTATTTGACCGTTTGTAAAGTCCATTCCTGAATACTTGTATTCCATATCTCCGCCTATTACGTCATAGTTACAGATTACTGGTCCTGTACAAAACAATGATTCGTTTTTATCCGAACCCGTATTCTCTACCAGTATTCTTAGATTCAGCAGTGCTTGACCTGCGGATGTTATCTCAAAACTGTTTCCATCTGTACCTAGTCCTGGCCAATAGAATGTGACTGGACCAGCTTGAAATTGCTCTGAATCCATTTTCATGTTGTATGCAGTAATGTTATGCTCTGCATCTCTTTCACAGTTGAGTCGTTCGTAGGCCTTAGTTATTTCCTCACATCTGTTTAATTCTGCTTGTAATTCAGACAATTCTGAATTGTCAGATGTTTCAATTTTTGATTCGACAGGCGAGTTTTCTGATATTGGGATACTCACAATTCCAGTTTTTATCAGGTGCTGTATGCCTGAGACGAATTCTCCGTCAGATATCGCTCCGTCTGCCCACCATCCTGCATTGCTCTTGATCCAGTCCGGAATCGGCTCTCCAGAGCTCTGAGATGAAACGGTGGTTGGAGGAATTGTGACAATTCCTTCCTTTATCAGGTGCTGTATGCCTGAGACGAATTCTCCGTCAGATATCGCTCCGTCTGCCCACCATCCTGCATTGCTCTTGATCCAGTCCGGAATTTCTTCTTGTGCTGAAGCAAACGAGGTGACAGATCCAACTAATAGTATTGCGGAAATTGCAATTATTGTTGCTTTCATAGGATGCTTTTTTCACTCATTGCATATAAGCTAGTTCTAATTTTTTATCTAGTGGTAAAAAATACAATTTAATGCAAAATCTACTAGTGCCAACATCAATTTTTTCTTATGGAGTTTATAACCGATGGTTAATTTCTCAAATAGTGAAAAAGAATTTCATTCATAGCGGACCTGAAAAAGTGACTGTAAATGAAAAAGAGATAGTCCACTTTGTCATTAACAGATTTTCAGAAATAAAAAAATCAAAAAAAATAGCTGAACTTGTAGAATTTCAGGCAATGAACAAGTACATGCTGATGGTTCACAATCAACAACAATTGAAAATCCTTGGAAATCTAGTTGCAAGCCACAAAACAATTCCAATTGAAGATATTTTAGAACAATACCATGCACATCTGAAAAATGCCCTTTCCAAACCCCCTACAATCAAGACTCATCTGAATGCCATGATGCATATTTTTGGATATTTTTCCAAGCATTTCACTTCTGCAGAAAAAGATCTGTATTTTCAATTGCTATCTCAGTTCAAAAATGAAAAAATAACTGTTGGGAAAACGCTGTCTGAGATTGGTCCGCTGATTTACAGATTTAATGACACATATCTTGCTAGACAGACCTATTTCTTGTTATATGCTGACACCCGACCTGGAGTTCTTTTTGCTGTTTTTGACAATAAAATTTTGCGCTAATCATCATTTGGCACTATGAATGATAATAGGCATTAGTTAAATATTTCACTTCTTAATCAAAATCATGGTATACATACGTACAAAGAAAGTAAAGGGCGTTCAGTACCTGTATCTTGTTAAGAGCGTATGGGATCCAAAAAATAAGACATCTAAACAAGAGATAGTAAAATATCTTGGAAAGGCAGCGGATGTAGTCAAGGATGATATTCCTGTTGAGTATAGGGATAATCCAAAAATTCTATCGGTTCTGGCAGCCCAAAATCCTGAGGACATCAAAAGAAGAGAGGAGGCGTCTGAAAAATCCAGGAAACTCCTTTACAAAAAATTGACAGATGGCGACATTAACATCTGTGTTAAGATTTACGATGAATACGTAAAGATTTTCAATACCACAGATTTTTTTGATAAAATTTTGAAACCAGTGATGTACCGAATAGGTGACGAGTGGGCTAATAATAAAATCAGCATAGCAACAGAGCACGTTGCAAGCAATGTTGCTCAAACGCTGGTCAAAATCATCATGGATAAAGAGACCGTTAATGCCAACAAAAAGAAAGTTCTTTTGTGTGTACCACTTGGCGAAGAACATCATCTTGGATGCGATGTGATCGAGACGTTTCTTACTGGCAAAGGTTACAAAGTATTCAACATGGCTACATCCATCCCATCAGATTCGATATTGTATTTCATAGAGCACAATGAGCCCGATGTCGTAATGGTTTCAATCACGTTAGATGACAATCTGAAAACTGGTCAGCGCTTGATAAAAAAGATCAAAGATAGTTTTGACGTTCCGATACTTGTAGGGGGATTTGCATTGGAACAAGAAAAGATACCCAATTTTGACGCAAAAGTCATTGTTAATCTTGCACTCAATGAACTGCCAAAAATAATACGAACAGCAATCAGCTAGAATTTTGTAAAAATTTTTCTATCTTTGGATGGCATAGAATTGAACTATGCGCTGCAGAGTCTGTACCTATTCCGTAACTGATGGTAGAATCTCCTACAAAGAAAAGTCCCTCGACATGTGATATCTGATGGGGCATCTTTGACTTCCAAACCATGCCTGGCTCTTTAACTACCGATTCTACCAATTTCCAGGCCATTGGCCTTTCCCAAAGCAATGATTTTTCAAAATCAGGGTATATTGAACTCAGCTCGTTTTTCATATTTTCTACAATCTGTTTGATTTTTTTTTGATTTTCAGCTTCTTCAGGGAGAACGGGCGTTCCGGCAATCATGAGATGTTCCCAAGGGGGACATACAGAGGGAGTTATGTTTGAAATGAAGAAAAAACCCTTGGTGGTGAAATCTCCCACTGGAAAAACTATCTGTTTGGAATCTATTTTTCTATTTAGGGCGAAATGTACTTCAACAACAGCTGTTGTTTTATCAAGGCAATTGACTTTTTTAATAAATTCTTGATCAAACACATCGTCCTCAAACAGATTGTTAATTGCTTGATATGCTGGAAGTGATATCACCACGCATTTAGAATGATGAAACGTTCCATCCTGTGTTATTATGCCCTCAACTTTGGAATCTTTTATGATGATTCTTTTAATTTGCGAATTAAGGTGAATTTTTCCACGATTGTCTTCAACAAAACCCTGTAAGATTCTGGAAATTGCATCGTATCCACCATCAGAGGGATATGCAAATTCACTTGTTCCTCCTTTGAATGGGTTGGCACGTATCATAGTTCGAGCAAATTCTCCCAATGAAATGTGATCAGCTGTATCCGCAAATGCTAGCATGCAAACCGCTTCAAAGAATGCATTTGTATTCACATCCAGCTTTTTTGTTATCTCTGTCAATGACAGATTGTCCCATTCTTCGGTTTTTTTCATTGATGTAAATGCCATGGGTAGTAGTATTCTGAGCAGTTTGACTCGACTTGAAAATGGAATTAACGTTAGTTGGAGTAGGTCCGATATGCCCTTTGGATATTTGTGAAATCCTGAATCTGAATAAAACGCTATGTTGTCCACTTTGGCAAGATTGAGATTTGCCTCTATGTTGAGTTTCTTTAGAATTTCAAATATTGCAGATTTTTTGTAAAAAGGCATGATGTGGAATCCGTTGTCTAATATGTGGTTTTTGAAGGTCGTTGAGGCCGTTCTTCCCCCTACTTTCCCCATTTTTTCAAAAATTTCCACTGGATGGCCGTTTTTTGCAAGTAGAGATCCAATGGTTAGTCCTCCAACTCCTGCTCCGATGACATGAATTCTGTTTCTCATGAAGATTTTGTCCCAAATTTGTATTTAACATCGTGCTAACTCTCTACATAGTGCTAACTATCTATTTATCTGCATTTTCAATGAATTTTTCTGACAAGGCAAGAAACTCTTCCATAACGTTTGACATGTGACGCTTAAGAATAAATCCAAACGGTAGAAACATCTTTGCAATTCCGTTTAGTTTAATTGAAACATCTATTGCTATGTCGGTTCCACCATTTGTTTCAAAGTAATGTTCAACAAACATCGTTCCTCTCATCATTCCAGAAAGAATGTGGACTTCGTGAACGTCTGGACGCAATATTATGTGTTTGACTTGGACATTTAAAAAATATATTTTTTCATCAACAAGTATTTCATTTTTGAGTCTTTTCTGTATCTTCAAACTTTTGAAATGTTTTGGCATTATCTTGGAAAAATTTTCAATGTCTATGCTAATGGAAAAAAGTATGTCTCTTTTTATCTTGGATTTTTTCTTAAGTCTAAAATGTATCATCATAGATCAAGATTTTAAAATTTGCAAACCACAATATTCATACCCGCCACAACTGTATATTAAAAATTAAAATTGATTTAGATAGTGCCAACAAAAAAATATTTCATGCCACTTATGATTATAAACAATTGGATTGTGAAATATTTACCACTAGAATATTTTTTTATTCCGCTTTAAATAATTTATTTTCTAATTTACTATATGCCACTATGGCCTCTTAATAAAAACATCTGGCAAAATCACATGATGTTGATTTCTTTCACAAAACAGATGATGGAAACTTACAGTTTTGGAGTCGAAAATAAAAAATGAATGATGTTGTACATTTGAGAAATTGTAAAAAAATTTCACTAATCACTGATCTTATTACTGGTGAAATTGCGTGCAGTCATTGTGGCGCGGTTGTCTCAGAAAAATCTGTAGCTGAAAGTTCCGATTCTTCGTTTGCTTCAGGCGAGGAATACATGAGCAATTCCAGGACAGGTCAGAAAATCTCTCTGAAAATGGCAGACATGGGACTCTCAACAGTCATCGAATCCAAAGATCGTGATTCTACAGGAAGATCCCTGTCTGCTGAGAATAGAAGGATGTTTTATCGTCTGAGAATGTGGGACAGAAACAGCAGGTTTGCAAACACCAGTCAATCGTATGTGAGGGCATTTACCTTGTTAGACGGTTTGAAGTCTAAACTGGGTCTTTCTGATAATGTTGTAGAGCAAACGGCATATCTTTTCAGGAAGATTACGATAAAAAAAATTCTTGCAGGTAGATCTACTGTTGGAATGCTGTGTGCTACCACATACATCGCATGCAGGATGACTAACACTCCTAGAACTATTCAGGATGTGGCAAGTGCTGGTAACATAAAAAGAAAACAACTTCAAAGCATCTACAGATTTCTTTTGCAGGAACTGGAAATATATCCTGAATCTTACAGTCCTACTGAATTTGTAACAAGAATTTCTAACGAGTCAAATGTTTCGGAAAAAACAAGACGATATGCAATTAGTATTCTGCTCAAATCTGAAAAGATTGGCCTCACAACTAGTAAAAATCCCATGGCAATGGCAGCAGCAGCCCTTTACCTTTCATCTTTGAAGCATAAAGAGAAAATTTCACAAACAAAAATTTCCAGGATTTCGGGTATCAGTTCTGTAACTATTCGTGATAGATCTGGTGAGATTAGGCAAAAACTGGGAGGTGAGATATAATGGGAAGAACTTGTAAAGGTCTTTGCCTGAGATACAAGGCAGAGCCTGTATCAAACAAAATAAGATATGAGATTGGACAAAAACACTGCACTTTTTGTGGTCTGTTCCTGAAACTTGATGAAACTCGATGTATTTGTTGTAAGGCAGTATTGAGAACAAAATCTAGGAGTAAGAAAAAGAATCGTGAATTATCAATACCGCTTATCAACATTGATCATAAAATTCATTCGCTCTAATCGTGGGTTCATTATGTATTTCTCAAATATCTGAACTCGTCAATAATCACTCTGTTTTTCATAGTTCGATATTTGTAGTGTGTCTAACATTGATTCATGCAGGGAATTTTTTATCTGTCAGTAGCCCCATTTTCTCTCTAGCTGCTTGCCTCCACACGAGCATTCGTTAGATTCTTTCCAATGCTCATCGCAAAATCTGGTAGAGCAATGAGGACATCGATGGGTCGCCAATTTGACCTTTTGTTGGTACTTTTTGGGCAATCCTGTATTTTCTCCCATGCAAAATTCACAGTACTTTCCCATCATACACCACCTTGTCTATGTGTCATCTCTCTGACGGTGCCTTACTACATTCCACATTGGATAATATTTTACATGTGACAAATTTTACTGGAAACACTGTTGCCAAAAAAAAATCCAGCAATTTCAATCTCTTGTCTATGGTCATATTAGATTCTACATTCTTCAGATAGGGTGCTTGTTTATTCATTTTTTTGTTCCTTCTATTATGAATGCACAAACAAAATTCGTTGATATTTTTGGCAATTTTTAATTCATTCCTAATGCAGCTTTGCGTTGTCTGCCGACTAATCAGTTACATCTATTTTTTTGTTATAATCTTCAATCTCTTTGTTATACACATCGATTTTTGCATTTTCTTCATATATCACTTGATCAAAAAGTTCAGGATGCTCTTTTTGGACTTTCTTCATAAGCTCTTTAAATGAATCTGGGTCGTCTTTTTGGAGATCTATCAATAATCTGCCTATGGACTCATCAAGGTTGCTCATTTGCTATGCTATGTATCTGGGTCTTTTCAACATTTCTTCGTTAATCTGCTACCAGCAGTTAAATTCCATGATGTTCAAATACAACTGTTTGAAATTTCTTACTAGTGGGAAAGTAAAGGATCTTTACGATATGGATCAGGAACATCTGAAATTCCATTTTTCCGATCGTGTGTCTGCTTTTGATGTGAAGTTTCATCAAGATATTCCTCGAAAGGGTGAGATATTGTGTAAGTTTGCAGAGTTTTGGTTCAACCAATTGTCTGTGACTAATCATTTTGTGAGACGTATGTCTGACAACGAGATGATTGTGAAAAAGATGAGCATGATACCTATGGAATGTGTTGTCAGGGGATTCTTCTATGGGAGTATGATTGGAAGGTGGAAGAAAGGCGAAGTTACTCTTCCAGATGGAACTGACACTACGATGGCTGCAAAGCTTCCAATTCCTGTATTTGATCCTACTACAAAATCTGAACACGATGTCCCCGTTGACAAATCTACTGCGTTGAAGATGAATTTGGTTAGCGAGGAACAGTATGATTGGCTGGAAGTAACATCCATTGAAATCTATAAAAAAATGGCAAAGATTGCAGATGATGCAGGATTCATTCTTGCAGATTTAAAATTGGAATTTGGTATTTTGGACGGAGTCATCACTTTGGGAGATTCTATAGGACCTGATGAATACAGACTATGGCCAAAGTCCTCTTACAAGGTCGGCAAGATCCAGGATGCATATGATAAGCAATTGCTGCGTGACTGGTTGGTCGCAAATGGATTTCAAAAACAATTTGATAATGCTCGAAATTCTGGAAAAGAACCGATAGCACCTCAAATTCCTGAAGACATAATCTCAAAGATGACTCAAAGATATGTTGCCGCATACGAAAATATCACTGGACACAAGATTTAGCTCTGATAATTTTTACGTACTCATGTATGTGGAGTTTTGTAAATGACACGTAGTTTGAATCATCATTTTGAATATTTTCTATCTGGATTTTTTTGTTTAATGCTTGTTGATATCCGCTCAACTCGATTTTGATTTTTGTGATGTCTTAAAATGCTGGCATGATGGCCATTTTGGGACATTCTTTTTCTAATTTGCTTTTTTTTGTATTTTTTTACAGTTACCAATTACATCATAACGGTATCAATGCCATTGAATGCGTTACCAATTACATCATAACGGTATCAATGCCATTGAATGCGTTACCAATTACATCATAACGGTATCAATGCCATTGAATGCGTTACCAATTACATCATAACGGTATCAATGCCATTGAATGCGTTACCAATTACATCATAACGGTATCAATGCCATTGAATGCGTTACCAATTACATCATAACGGTATCAATGCCATTGAATGCAAAATCATGACACTTGTGTTGATTAAGTGATTATGGTGCCTACCTGACTTTGATAATAGTAAAGAAAAATTGATGCGATTAGACAAAAAAATATGATACGATGATCTTTTAGATCGGATTGAAAGGTAATTTTGTATGTCAACCCTGTTAGAAAAGCAAATCAAAGTTAGTCGTACCGTTACGACAAGTATCGTACAGGCACGTGCGATAGAAGATCCTGTACGTGCAAAAATTGTAGAAATTCTCTATCACCAGGCACTGTCAGCTGATCAGATTACTTCTGCTCTGAAAAAAACTGGTTACAAGAAAGCTCTTACAACTGTTCGCCATCATCTGGAAATTCTAAAACAATCCGGACTGATTGAGATTGTTAAAATTGAGGAATCTAGAGGTTCAATTACAAAATTTTATAGCACATCTACAAAGTTACTTGATTTTCAAACTCCTGCCGACTTTGACTCCACATACTCCAAAATCATCACAAACACGTCTACAAAAATTGAAAAAATTCTAAAAAATCTGGCTCCAAAGACTAGCAAGTCTAAAGGCAAAAAATCTGAAGAATATTCACAGTATCTTGTAATGGAGATAATGAACAGAGCGATGACAAATGTCCTCGAAAAATCCACAAAGAAATAACACATTATATGTCAAAACCATTATCAACTGCTTTGTATGTTGAACATTGATGGATGACAAAGTCATTGAACTGTTTTCGGGAAGAAACCTGGTTTACATTGCGACAATTATGAAAGACGGCGCACCTCAAGTTTCTCCTGTATGGGCAAACTATGATGGAGGGTATATTTTGGTAAATACTGCGGAGGGCAGGATAAAGCACAAAAATATTCTGCGTGATCCTCGTGTTGCCGTCTCCGTTGTTTCTAGAGACAATCCTCTAGACATGACCACTATTCGTGGGATTGTGGATGAGTTGATTCCTGACTATGGCTATGAGCATGCAGACACGCTGACTCGACAGTATATGGGACGGGATCATTATCCGTTTAGGCGTGATGATGAAAAGCGGATTATTCTAAAGATCAAACCTGTTAAGATATTTGTTCTTCCTGAATTGAAGATGAATGACTGACAATTTTTGGTATTTCTAAATTCGAATTTAGAAATATTATTAATCTATATTTTTTCTCAATGACATCTGACAAAATTTATCCATGCTTCATAATCTAAATTTAATCTGAAATCTGGCAATTTGTAATGCAAACAACTGCAGTATCCACTGTTGATTGCTCCTTTTGTGGCCTAATGATAATTTTGTATTGATTTTCCTCGTCAAATAGAACATCAAACTGTGTAGACTTCTCTACAGGTTCATTTGGTTCGAGCCATGCAAGAAGCAAATCCTTGGATGAAAATTCACCGTATACTGCCTTGTGTTTTTGATCTCTTTCATCAATAAAATAGAATTGACCTCCCGAAAGCAGGGTTTTTTCATCACCTGTATTTTTTGCAACAATTCCTATTTTTACAAACGTGTTTTCTGGAACCACGTCCTTACTTCCTTCACTTGTTCCTTCAAATGTGATGACGTATTCAACTGGTCCAACAGTAACTGTTTCCCCAGCTACGGATTCGATGTAATTGGTTTGATATTGTGTATACATGAACATGGCTACAGACATTGATGCAATTATCCCTCCTATCACTATGACCAAGCCGAAGTTTGCCAATTTGCTAATTTTTATAAAATCAAGTATATAGACGACTCGATTGATTTGAAAAAACACACCTAACTTTCATTTTTAATGAAAAATACTCCGTTTTTTTGATTATATCTCTCTTTTTAAGCTAGTATCTATACAAATTCTTAATTATGTCCAAAATAACAATTCCTAGTGGCAAAATTCCATTCTGTTTCCATTTTTGTCTTATTTGCAATAATTTCCATGTCAATGGTATCTGGTATCTTTTCTAATCAAAACAATGTTGCATTTGCACAGGAAATGGAATTAAAAAAAATTGACGTATTTACTGGGGAATGGTGTCATCCTGATGGATTAGAAACCCCGAAAACAATCCATGTTGGGATTTTACTGAACAATATTGGCAAAATAGACATGAAAGCAGGTGAATATGAGGCTGATTTTTGGTATGTGATCTGGTCTGATGATGTTAATTTTATAGAGGATGGACTCCCTCCTGTAGGATTCCCAAATGGATTTGTAAAACAAATATCTTCTGAGTATATTGAAGAACACTATTACGAAGTGAGGATGATAGGTATGTTTTTTGCAAATATGGACTTGAGTTTGTTCCCATTTGAGACTATCCCATTAACTATAGAGGTAGAGCCTGATACTCCATGTTATACTGATTCCATAGTTTTTGAATATGATGCTGATACCAGTGGTGTGGATTCTAGAGCTTACGTTCCTGGATGGAATATAGGTGATGTCTCTTTTGAAGCCATGGAGCATTACTATGAAGGATATGACTTGACATATGCCAGATTTGTTGCCCAGTTTGATATTGAAAGACCCCTTACTTCCTCAGTCATGAACATTTTATTCCCGGTATTCATGATTACTGCACTTTCAGTCATGGTATTTTGGATACCTGAAAACTATACGCCTAGAATCTACCTTTCTGCACCTCTTTTGTTGGCTTTGGTGTATCTTCATACGGGAGCCATGAAGGATTTACCGCCATTAGCTTATCTTACGATATACGATAAGGTAATGTTCATTAATTTTGCACTGTTTGCAAATACAATTCTCTCACTGGCATTGCAAATGAGATTCCATGTTAATGGACAGGAATTGTTGATTAAAAAAGTCAATAGTATTCAGAGGTACTTGATACCAGTAATTGCACTTGTCCTTGGATTAATTCTCTGGAATCTGTGATTATCTGATAAAGAAAAACCCAAACACATTGAACATCAATAGTTTCAATGGTTTTAGGGCATTTCAATATGAAATTCTTTAATCTTTGATTCAAAAATCATGGATTTTTGCCAATTTTGTTTCCAATGTTGGGGGTTTAGCTTTTGTGCCTAGCTTTGAGTCCATGATCATGTTGTGATGGTCTACCTTGGTGAAATTGTCCTTGGATTCTCCATGTAGGCACAAGTGTCCAACCCCCCCTCAAAATGACTATTTTTGAAATTATGGCATTATGCCTAAACCTGTTATTTTTCATGGGGGGTTTAACACCTAGGCTCAATTTCGTTAAATTACAAATTTTAATAATTTTCTAAAAATTTGATTTTTTCGTAATTGTCGTTTACTCATCTAGTCCAATTGGGACAATTCCGTAAAACATGAAATTATTATTTATCCTGTTGACGTTGCTTTTTTTAAAATCTACATTTTTCGGACAAAATGACTAACATTCTATACTTTATACATTCTCTGATTTGTGCATGTCTAATGTATTGTTGTAAAAATACCCCCCAATTGCGGCCAATTCATTTGCAGTGATATTAAATTTCCACAAGTTAATTTTAAGTTCAAAATTTCTATCTTTTGATTGGATATTTGAATAATCTCTTTTAATGACTCAGTATCTTTGTAGTGGAATTTGGATGATGAATAAAAAAAATCATGTGTTTCTTTGTACTGTTCTGTATCCTTTCCATTATGTGAAATTCTTCTGGGTTGCTGGTAGAAATCCTTCTCTTGCTCAACTGCTTTTTTAAAATGTTTTTAGAAGAAACCTGGATGTTTGATCGTATTTCTCTGAAACACTATCTATGGCATCTAGCATGGTTTGCTGGTTGATATTTTCTTTATCGTCTAAAACAACGTAAACTCCAATTTTTTGTTTTCCGTCTTCTGTGATGATTTTATTTATTGCTTGGATTGAATAGCAAAAATCTGCAACTTTTTTCTCAAATTTCTCTTTTTCTACGAGGTTAAATCCTAGATATCTTGAAATCTGACTATTTTTCATAACCACCTTGGCTCCGATTACCAGTATTCCTGGCTGTCCTTTTGGCTCAAATACCTCTACAGGAATCCCATACTGTCCTGCATGTTTTATCATGATCTGAAATGAATTATCTGGATTTTTTACTTCTTCAAATGAAAGACCTTCATGGATTAACCATCTTTCAACGTTGTCTCTCATTCTAGATATGCCCATTGCACATACAATGAATCAGTTCTATATGATTCTAAATTCAAACAACACGCACTAAATTAAGGATATTTCTAAATTCGAATTTAGAAATAATGTATTTTCATGTGTCAATTCATATTGTATGTGACTAGATGTTGACATTGAAGCCTGAATCTAAATCTGGAATGGTTGACGCTACTACAATATTGAAAATGATTCCAATTAACATGAACACAATCCCTAGATATAGGCAGTTCCTAGCTTTGGCCGGATCATCCTGACGTAACACAAAGAAAGCAATTATTCCACCTATAATTCCAAAAAATATCGGTAACAGAAACCACGCGTTACTTCTAGTCTTTTCCATGTTTGCCATTGATGTTCCCTACGTCTTTTTGATAACTAATGCTTTTTTATGAATCTGTGTAATCTCGACTTCGACTGTTTCTAGCGGATCTTCTACCTGGTTACGTTTTATGGAGAACATTTTTGGTTTTTCAAAGTCCTCTGTACAATCTGGACATGCGTAGACGAGTACTCTGTGTTCGTTTGGAGCTTTTGGATTTGATAATCTTGGATAATACACAAGCCTTGCTCCGCAATCTACGCAATATCTGTTGGCCCTTCTAGTTCTGACCAATGTAAACCTCCTGCATTATTCTAGATATGCGATCATCTATTAGATCTATTTTGTCTAATAGAGTAAACTAATTACTGTTAACCTTCTTGTATTTCTAAATTCGAATTTAGAAATATTGAACTGTGTTATTCTATATGATGTGAATTTTTTTAAAATATGAGTAACAATTAAGCGCCTCCCACCAGACTTGAACTGGTGACCATCCGATTAACAGTCGGATGCTCTACCACGCTGAGCTAGGGAGGCACAAGTTTGTACCTTGGTAAAAGTGATTTAATCTTTGCGACGGTAAGATAACGTGAAACTTTTGAACATTTAGTTAAACTTGGCAAAAAAATCTTTGATATCTTGGGAGTGATTTTCAACTAATTCTATGATTTCTAAATGTTCTTCTGCAGAAGGTTCTCTTTGATGAACAACTTGAAATGCACTAAGTGCTGAACCTACCATTTCGCCCACAAAGAAACCGCATAAAAAATCACCAATGCTTGAGCAGTTCCATATCTCTCCCACTCGTGGAGAAGCTCCTGATTTTTTATAGAGTTCTAAAGTCTGAACTATCAATTCAGTTGTCTGCTTTGAAAATTCTGGATCGAGAGTCATTGAGAAAAACTGAATCTACTTTTCTAGACCTTTCTTCTTCTCGAATACATATATTCCATCCAAGAAAACTCTGTGATCTTTGTTTTTGACTTTGGTTCTTAACTCAATGTTTGCTGCTGTCTGGGTTATGTCAGTCCAAACTTCACCTGTAAGAATTACATCCTCGCCCTTGGGTACTACTTTTGTATTTCCTACAATGTGTGTGGATCTTGGTGCACGTTCACCTTGGAAATTTTCTATCAGAATTTTTTTACCATCTACTTTGACTGTGATTGGAAAGTGTGCATAAACTACTTTCATTTTGATAGTATACCCGACGATTAAGCCTTCGCAGATATTTCTGATTATAGATCTTGCTGTGTGTAAAATCGCATAATCTCTTTTTTTTGTGTATATTGTTTTCAGCATGACTTTGTTGTCTGTAATTGTAATTTTTACTGGAATGCTTCTAAAGCTTTTGTGAGTTTTACCCAGAGGCCCTACAAATGAAAGCATGTGTTTTTTTAATGTGACTGTGACTCCTTCTGGGATGTCGACTTGATCTTCGAATTTGCTTAGCTGCTCAGTAGACATATCCTATTAAAAATCCCCCAATTCCTTTTTGTAATGCCTCATGATGTGACATTACTCCTTGATTTGTTGTTACTAAAAGCATGCCTCTATCATAAGCCGGTAGATATTGCTGTTCCCAGCTGTTGTATTCGTCAGTCTTTACTTTGAATCTTGGAGATATTGCTCCGCACTTTGTTATTTTTGCTAATAGTTTGATTTTGAATTTGCCTCCCCTCTTGTCGTCAATGTGTTCAAATTCGCCTATGTATCCGTCTTTCTGAAGTGTCTTTAGAACTTCTATTCCCAATTTAGAAGTTGGAAGAATAACGCAGTCACTTTTTCTTCTTGTTTCATTGTTGGTAAGAGTGACGAATAGGTTTGCTAAGATGTTGGTTGCTGGCATGGTATCTCACTTGTTTTTCCTGAACCCTAAAGATGTTGCGACTTCTCTAAAGCATCGTCTGCATAGCATTAAGTCATACTTTTGAATGACAGCTGTATAATCACCACATCTCTTGCACCACTTTGAACCTCTTCCAAAATCGTGCTTCTTTCTTCCAGTGGTCTCATATGATCTGTCTTTAGGCATTATGTTACAGTGACTCCAAACTCTTTAACAAAATAATCCTTTGCTTCTTGGTTTTTGATTATGTGATCTTTTCCCACTCTTGCCTTGTGCTTGCTTCTAGTTCTGATTCCGTATCCTGGTCTAGTTAGGGTGATCGAAACTCCCAATCCTAAAATTCCTATCTGTGGATCATATTTGACACCTGGAATGTCTATGTGTTCTCTGATTCCAAATGAAAAATTACCAAAATTATCAAATGATTTACCATTGATTACGTTGCCTTTCGATTCTAATAGTCGCTTCACCAATGCAACTGCATCATTTCCTCTGACTGTGACGGCTGCACCTATTGGCTCACCTTTTCTGACTCCCCAATCTCTTTGCTGCGATTTTGCATTTCTGGAAGATGATTTTTTACCTGAGATTTCATCTAGTGCTTTTCTGGCAATATTGATGATGTCTCCTGACTTACCAATACCCATGTTCAAAACCACCTTCTCTAAGGATATTTTTTTCATTGGAGCTTCTGTTGTTTCTGACATATTATCACTTTAATTGAATTACTGGTTCTCCTTTTCCAACTGGCATGATGATGTCTGCGGGTATTTCGATTTTTCTACCTTCTAGTGTAAGGATGACTCTTTTTGGAAGAATGAATGTGCCTTCTTCCACTGTCTCAATGCTGCCTACCTGTCCCACGTTATTTCCTCGTGTGACTAGTCCTTGAGAACCGACTTCTAATTTTATAACTTCTATAATTTTGACTTCTGGAATTTGTATCAAGCATGTATCTCCAACACTGACTTTTGTATCAGATATTATTGAACGCCCATCACTGAATCCTATTTGCATTTTTCCTTTGTTAACTGTGGTCTTACTTTTTACAGAAACTAGTTTTTTCGATTTTTCAGATTCATTAATTTTGATCGGCTTTAACATTTTATCTTCTGTGGGAACCATGCGATAGACGTCTTTGACGTTTTCAAGCTCTATCACATCCATTAATCCTATTCCGTGATGCAATGACTTTCTAACCATGCCGTCAATTTTCACCTTTCCTGAATAGATTACTGTTTTTGCTTCCCTTAGACTGGTTACGATTTTTAGCGTATCTCTGAGAAATACGGCTGTAGGAATTGCTTGATTTTTTTTATGTGGTCCTGGTCTGACCGTAACCACAAATCTCTTGTCTTTTCTTGCTATTCCCCAGAACTGAGGTGCCATTTGACGTTTGAGTTTTTTACTACCTGAAATACTGACCATTAACTTTCATCTTCCTTTACTTTGGTTTTATCTGCTACTTTTGTTTCTTTAGGAGACTGTTTGCTCTCTAGTTTTTTAATTCTCCACTTGTCTTCTGTATTTAATGATGTAACTAGCAGATTTGATGTGTGAATGTAAACGTCGAATTTGTCTCCCTTTGTCTTTTCTTTCTTGACTCCTTCTATCGCAACGCTGTTCTTTGACGTGTCGACATTTGCAACTTTGCCATCAACGCCTTTGAATTCTCCCCTTAGAATTGTAACGCTGTCACCTTCAACAACTCTGACGCTTCTCTTGCCATATTTTTTATGCAGATCTTTCGATAGTGCACTTCCAAGTTGCTTACTTTTTGTTTGGTAAGTTGCTTGGTAAATCATTTTGTTACGCATCTTTGTTGGCTTCATTTTGTCATACCACCGTTGATGCCAAGTTTGCGACTCTTGGCCATTTTTCTGATGCTTCTACAGCCACTGGTCCCTTGATGTCTGTACCTTTTGTTTCGCCTTCTGGGGTAATCAAAACTGCTGCATTATCTTCAAAACATACTCTAACTCCGTTTAGTCTGCGAACTGCGTATTTTTGCCTGACGATTACTGCGCCGTATACCTGTTTTCTTAGTTCAGCTGGACCTTTCTTTACGACGACATTGCAGAAGTCTCCTACTGATGCTGAAGGAAGTCTTGATGCTCTTGTTTTATGTCTTGGAACGTTGATTATCTCTAATATCTTGGCGCCTGAATTATCCGCACAAACTATGTTTGCGCCAACTGGCAATACCTTGGTTACATATGGTCTGAATTCCTCTACTCCTTTACCTGCTTGTTTTGCCATTATTCTTTAACCTCCACTACCACGTATGAGACTGATTTTGAAAGTGGTCTGCACTCCGCAGCTATCACACGATCTCCAATTTCTACATCAATGCAATCGGGAACGTGTGCATGAATTGTACTTGTACCTCTTGCATATCTCTTAAACTTGCTAAAGTAGATTGGTGCATCCTTTTGTAGTGTAATCGTTTGTTTGGCTTTGTTTCCTGTAACTTTCCCCTCGAAAAGCTTACCTCTAATTGATAAATTCCCACAAAATGGACAGTGTTTACCTGCACATTCTTTTGCAGGTGCTTTTACATCAAGTCCTATATTTCGTGTCAAATTTTTCCTCCTATTCTGTCGAAGGGTCTTTTTGAAATTTCATTTCCATGTATTACGATGTTTTTATTTTGAATTGAAAATTTCCAATCGCTTGTATTCTTTGGAACTGATCTTGTTCCATTTTCTGTGTTGATCGTAAACATGGATTTTGTTTCATTTATGACTCTTCCATTTAATCCTATGACTTGGGGATTGGTTGATCTGACGATCTTAGTTTCCAATCCTATGAATTCATGTGATCTTATGTTCTCTGAGGTGATCATTTCTTTTTCTTAATCTCCGTCATCTGTGTCATCATTCTTGCAATGTCATGACGCAACGGTCTGAGTTTGCCGCTTTCTTTCCTCAATGTGCCTTTAGATCCATCTACCTTGAGCTTTGCAAGCTCACTTTTAGTCTCTTGAATTTTACTGTGAAGATCTTTTTCGTTAAGATTTCTGATTGTCTTCATGCTTAATCTGGTCATTTCAACACTGCCTCTTCTTCTTCTAGTGTCTCAATTTTTTCCATTTTCTTTTCTTCTAGTGCTATGACCTCTGATTCTGATTTGGCCTCTTCTTTCTTTCCTTCAACTTTGACGACCTCTATTTTTTCATCACCAACTACTACCTCTTCAACCTTGACCTTCTTTGGTTCGTCTGCTTTCCCATTCTTGCTTTGTTTGACCTTCTTTTGGGTTTCTTGCTTCATTTCAAATTCTGGTACAAGTTTTTCTTTCTTGGCAATTCTTATTCTGATTCCAATTAATCCCATTGCGGTCTTTACATGTGCAATGTCTTCTGCTACAATCAACTCTGCGTGATGTCCTGCTCTTGGTAAGATGCCCTGTGTGTGTTTTTCAAATGCTGAACGATCACCTCTTAGTTTACCTGATATTGTAATTTGAACTCCCATTGCTCCGCCTTCCATGATTTGCTTTAATGTCCACATTGTTGCTCTTCTAAACGCCGTTCCTCTTTCGAGATGTGATGCCATTCTGTTGCACATTACACTTGGTGCCAATTCCGGCTTTTCAATCTCAACTACTGAGATCTGGGGGTTTTTTAATCCGAAGTCTGTTGCAAGTTTTTCTGTTAGTGCTCGTATACCTGTACCTTTTCTACCTATGACGATACCTGGTCTTGTTACGTGTAATGCAACTCTGGTTCCGACGGGGGTTTTGGAAATTTCTGCGTGTGAGAATCCTGCATCTTTGATTGCATCTCTGAGATAATCTTTGAGTAGCATCATGTTGTAGTTGTCTTTGATTACGTTTTTCACTGCTGACATATCTAAATCTCCTTTGCCACCAGCTCGACATGTGTTAAAACGTTATTTTTGGGAGTTGCTCTTCCCATCGCTCTTGGGGTGAATCTTTTTACAAGTACGCCTTTGTGAACTGTCGCATTTACAATTTTCAATCTGTCCAAATCCATTCCTTTGTATTCTGCATTTGATTCCAGATTGTCCAAAACCTTGATGAATTCTTTTGCTGTTTTTTGAGGGTATCGTCCTGCCATCATTCCTGGATCCGGTCGATGTCCTACTTGATTTTTGTATCGTCTAAATGCAACTGCCCTTTTCTTGTTAATCACATCCTGCAAATAGTCTCTGGCTTTTTCAATTGAAAGTCCCTTGATTGATACTGCGACCTCGCGGGCATGCTTGTGTGATATGTCTTTTTCTCTTAGTGATGAACGTACGTGTCTTGTTGCATCATAATTTTGGAAAGCATAATCGAATCTACCCATAATAATCACTTCAATGGCACGTAAAGGCTGGATCTTGATGCGCCTACACCTGGAGCACCGTGTGAAACCTTTCTGTTTGTTATTGCATATTCTCCAAGATAATGTCCAATCATCTCTGTCGTGATTGTACGTGGGATGAATTCCTTTCCTGCGAAAATATTTACTGTAACGTCTACCATGTATGGCAGAATAATCAAGTCTCTAACATGTGTCTTGATGGGATTTTTTAGCTTGCCCGCTTTTGCAGCTTTAATCTCTTCGATTAGCTTCCTCTTCCCATCGGTAATTCCTCTTGTAAGTGATCTTCTTTGTCTGGAATTAAATAACAAAAATAATTTTTCTAGTGACAACTTATCAAGCTCTTCTTTTGGAATGCCTCTGTATGAAAATTCTTTAACCATCTCTATTCTCCTCTGTTAGTGTACTTCGAGTTCTATGGTCCATATTATAGCATTCCTATCTTCGTTGCAAGATCCCTGGCTTTTTCTGTACTTTCAAACTGAACGAATGCCTTTTTACCGTAAATTGTTCTTGCGGTGTTTACTTTCTTTACATCTTCTTTGTAAAGTGCTTTAATCGCTTCCGCAATCTGTGGCTTGCTTGCAGATATCTCTACGATGAAGCAGATCTTGCTTTCATTTTCGATCATTGCAAACGTCTTTTCGGTAATGTAAGGTTTGACAATTACTTTCATTGCTTGATCTACGTTCATTTTCTATTCACCATTAGTTCTAGATGTGTTGATTTAATTTTTCCAATTTCTTCAATTGCCGCTTTGGAATATACTGTTAATCTGATTGGTTCTGAACCTGGTGCCAAATCTAGCACGCTAAGTTCTTTTGCGTTTCTAACTTCGACTCCCGGGAATGCTCCTACTGCCTTCGAGAGGTTGGATGAGTTTGATGTAACGAACAAAACGCTCTTTCCAACTTTCTTGGTTCTTCCTCTGAGTCTTGATTGTCCGGAACGTGGTCTTCTTGATTCGAGTCTGTCAATGTCTTGTGAAAGTTTCAATGATTCTAGAACTTTGGATATCTCACCTGCTTTTGAAATTGATTCGATATCATCAGATACTATGATTGGAAAAGATTCTATGCCTTCAATTTTGTGACCTCTTGCTTCCACGAGTTCTTTTGATGCGGTAGCTGCAATTGCTGAGCAAAGAGCAAGCTTATTCTCCTTCTTGTTTAGTTTTTTGTAGATTACCCTTTCGACAATTGGCGGATGTGCTTGTCTTCCGCCTCTGGTGGATGCTACTTCAGCTCCTTGACCCTGCCTTCCTCCGCCGCCGCCTTGCATTCTTGCAACACGAGAAACGCCTTGACCTGTTGGAGGATCATTGGAATCTGCTACGACATCCATTCCTGCATTTGGTTTTCTTCCCTGCCTTTGGAATTTATGTGATGTAAGGTTAGTGAAAGCTTTGTGAATTAACTCTCTTCTAAATGGGGTTGAGAATATTGGCGGAAGTTCAATTTCTGCGTCCTTTGTTCCGGAAGTTGAGTATGTTGCTCTTTTTGTCATATCACTACCTCCAAGATGTTGGGTTTGGTGACTTTTACCGGGGCGTTTCTGATTTGACTTCTTAGCTTGATCAATCTCTTGTATGTTCCAGGAACTGAACCTTTCAAAATAATGAAGTCTCCTTTAACTAAGCCAAAGTGCTTGTATCCTCCATCGGGATTTATTTTGATTTCATCTGCATCGGTATTTCCCATTATCATAATTCTTTTGTCATATTCTACTCTCTGGTGGAATCCTGTCTGTCCTGCTCTAGGAACCGTATACATGACACTCTGGGGCGAGATTGGACCTAATGAACCGACCTCTCTTACTGTTTTTCTAGACTTGTGCTGTTTCTTTTTTACATTCCATCTTTTCATCACTCCTTGCCATCCGTGTCCTTTGGAAATAGCTGCAACATCTACTGATGCGCCCGTTTCAAAAATCTGATCAATCTTAATCTCTTTACCGAGTGACTCCTTTACGTGGGCAAATTGTTTTGCAATGTCTCCTCCACTTACAGATGCCTCAAAAATATACGGCTTTTTTTGCTCCAGACCTGCCGCTCTTGGAGACACCGCAACAATTGCAAAAATCTCCTTGATCTTCTTTAGTCTCTTTTCTGCATTTTCTAATGATCCCTCAATGTTTTTTATTGTAATTTCCTTTGCAATATTTTTTGGAATGTCTTCTGCATAGACATCAAATTCTGCATGTCTCCCATAGTTGTCCTTTGAATATCCCCTGATGCCCAAAACTAAAACTGGCGGTGTTACAAGCACTGTTCCGAGACTCACAAGCTGCTTTCCTGCGTTTGGTACCTTGTCTCTATCGTCAATGCTGACAATCTGAACGCATCCTGCTTTGAAACCGCAATGTGCTAAAATTTTTGGCTCTGCTGTTGCGTCTAGCTTTGGCCATGCTCTGATTCTGGCCTCCATAGTCTTTGCGCGTACTCTGCGTGAGTATGCTAGACTTCCTCTTCTTGGCGAGTGACGTTTTCGAGCTCCCATGGTTAAACCGTATCCGCAAATTCCCTCTATTAAACCATGTGTAACATCGTTAACCTGTTGATTTTTTGTGGTTAACGATCTATTGTGTTTTTCACGATTGCAGTATCTCTGATGCTGTATTCCATATTGTTATTGCACCGATGATGATCCCTACTATGCCCAAACCCACTGCCATAAGGTGGAAGTTCTTTTTTTCAGCCATTTCTTTGTGTGTCTTGCATGTTGAGAATCGACAGCGTTCCGATCATTGCCTCCTCCAAACGTACTGTCTCTGTTGCTTGATTTGGAAAAAAGTTCAATGATTTTGCATTTTGTACCTTGTTCATCTTTCCTCCGATGATCTCGTGTATTCCTTTTTCTGGAGATCCAAACACCACCAGTACCGGTTCGTCTATTTTGGTATACTTGGAAAGATGTTCTGCTGTTGCCGTCTTACCTTTTCTTGAGGTCATGATGATGTTTCCTTTCCACTCTGACAGTACAGAATACAGGTTTGCTCTTTCTTTCACCGAATAGCCCCAGTATCCCTGGACTTCACTCTTGTTGATTTCTTTTACCGATAGTCTTGGATGGCCTTCTTTGAATTGAACTGTAATTCTTTTTCCTACCTGCGTATTGCCGTAGTATTGAATGAGCTGGTTAATTCCGACGTCTACAAACCTTTTCCCTTTCACGCTGACTACTATCCCTTCTCTGATGTCTCCTCTGACGATCTTTTTTGAGTTTGACGGCGTCACATGACTTGCAATTCTCAGTGGCTGCAAAACCCCTGCAAACTTTAGATCATTCATTTTTGGAAATAGCCTTCTTCTCAAAAACTGCGGTGTTTCAAGATATTTCAATATCATCACCATGAGGGCCCCGTCGTTTCTGCTTTTCCCTTCTTGGTAGACGTAGATGGTATCGATTTTAAAAATTGCACATGCTCTGGCCAGAACGGAAATCTTTCTTGTCTTGTCTATCTTCAGTGATTCATCAGATAATGCGGATTCGGGAATGGCAACAGATAGTTTCAACGTTACTTATCTCTCATCCACTGAAATATCTATTTTGGATCGTGTGGATATTTTTCTTTAGCAGAACTTGCATATTTTGTAATTTGCTCGTCAGAAACAATATCGTATAACCCTGTCTCTTTCTTTATGCATGCCATTCTAATGTGGCTTGTTCCTTCCTTGTCTTCACTTGAAAGATAAATTCCTGCAGTGGCCAATGTTGCTGCATCATCTAATGTAAGATCATTTTTGTAAGTCTTTTCTAAAAAGTCTGTAACCTGCTCAGAACCTGAACCTATTGCAATTGCATCATAAGAAATGTAGGTTCCGCTTGGATCAGTCAAGTACAATTCAGGCTTGTTGTTGACCACACCACCAAGAATAAGTGCTACACCGTAAGGTCTCACACCGGCATACTGGGTGTACTGTTGGCATTGATCTGCAAGATGCTTTGCAATTGTTTCAACTTCAACAGGTTCGTCATAGATCATCTTGTTGCTTTGAGAAAAGAATCTGGCATTGTCTACCTGGCTTCTTGCATCTGGAATGTATCCTGCTGCTGCAACTCCTACATGATCGTCAATCTGAAATATTTTTTGAGCCGTATTTGAAATCTGTAACTTTCTTGGTTTTTCTTCAACTGCGATTACGATTCCATCCTTGCACTTTACCCCGATAGCAATGGTTCCTCTTCGAACTGTCTCAATGGCATATTCGACTTGGTATAGTCTGCCATCTGGAGAAAACACTGTAATTGCTCTATCATAGCCTTGTTGTGCAGGAAGCATTTGATTCAATTGCTAAGAATGTACAATTTAAACTGTACACACAATCATGCCTGATCACTTCGATGATCGGAGCCTGAGAAACAAGCTTAATTTTAAACTGGGCGATTTTGAATTCATGGAATTTGCAATAGAGTTTTCAGGCCATGAAAACATCAGATCAAATCATAAAAGTACGATTGAGATTACAAAGGAATCTCATCTTACGCCACGGGGTGATTGCATCGTGGGAGTAAATGCAAATTCTAGCTGCAACGATCTACCTGATGAACTAAAAGAGAAGCTAAGAGATTCTGATGCCAAAGTGTCTGTCACGATTACTGTGGGCGTTCATGTTTTTTCCATGCAAGGACGTGGTCATCCAGATCTGACACTTACGCATGAGGACGACATTGTGATTAGAAAGAGCGATTTTGTATGTCCTAGAACCTTGATCGTCAGATGTGACAAGGCATCTGATCTGTTGCCTAGAAAAATGGTTTCGTTGCTGCAGAATCCAAAATCCAAAGGTGTTCTTAGAATTGCAGTCGACTGACAATGTGACAATTTTATACCCATGTGTCAGGTGTCGATCATGGGTCTTAAAACCAAAATTTTCCTCTTGATTCCTCTGAGTGCTTTTGCAGCACTGATTTTGGGAGCTGGCATGTATCTTACTTTGTGCAAAAACTCCATGGTTCCTCTTGGATGCTAGCTGATTTACAGCCAAAAACACATTCCGACAATGTGCGTTCTGATGATCTGCAGATGAGTTTCATGATTAGTTTTGATGAAATGCGAGAAGTTTATCGTAATGGTTTAGCTAATAATGATTCAGCAAGATTTTCTTAAGGTACTGTTTTTGATGAACGTCATGGTGAAGTCCAGAATAGAACTGTCAGTACCAAAGAAACCTACGGCTGATGAACTGTTACAAATCCAAAAATACTTTGATGAAATGCCCGTTTCAGAAATTCTTACCGGACTGAAATTTGCAAAGAGCAGGTGGATTGCAAAGGATGCCGGAACGCTGAAGGTTGGCAGAAAGAGTATCATCCAAAAAGAAGTGCATTCTGTAACTGTAGAGCAGGCCCAATGGAGATTAAAGAACTGGAAGATGATGATTGCAAACTACAGAAGACGAGGGTACAGCTATCCTACAATTTCTCGAATAAAGAAAATTCTGGCTGAAAAAAGTGAAGCACAACAAGCGTGATGGGTAAAACAAAATTAAACTCTGGTTTCTTTCACGAATGCGAGTTGAAAGACGTTCACTGTGTCTGACGCTGTGTCTCCTTATCATTGTAAAATTAAATCATCATCATTCTGCATTACAAAAAATTTTGATAGAAAACTATGTGTTACAAAAACAATATGTAATGCATCTGCAAAAACACCAATCTAATTATTCTACGTGAAGCGTAACGACAATCTCTGTTTGGTCTTTATTCAGATCATCATCCAGGGCAATTTTTTTGTCAAGAAGTTTGAATTCCTCTATGAGGGAGCCGTCTTCGTTGAAGGTTCTGACCATCTTGCTTTTTGGCAGGACCGACACGTCGCTTGAATCATGATACACCTTAATCGAATCTCCCTTCTCTATTATTATCTTCAATCTGCTGACATGTGACGTTGTGATAATAAAAATTAAGATTATGTTCTCTGGTGATGGTGCGTGCCTCCCACTGAATTGGATTGGCTGACTTTCATGCCTGTGCCGTCAGAAAAAAATCAGTATTTCTGATTATCTGAGTCCATTTGCATTTCGTCATGATTTTCGGTGACGTGTATCTTGGCATTTGAAATCTGTTTTTTGTTTCAGTTATCAATTTTGTTTTCTTTTATAGTATGTTTCAGTACTCATCATGATTTAGAATTATGAGCAATGTGTCATGTCCCAACTGTAGCATGGTTTTTTTCGATAGTGTGCGGTTGGACCGACACGTAAAAAAAGCTCATCCTGCAAAACGTAGAACTGAGTCAAGACCGTCAACGAGTTTTAATCATTCTGACATCAACTATACGCACTTTTCGATGTAATGGCGTGTGTATGATGGCTGTAGATGACAACAATCATGTTGTCTGTTTTGCAGTTTACTTCTGATCCTTGCAAATAAAATCACTGAATCCTGAATTTGTTTTCCAATTCCTTGTCGTACTGTATGATGCATATCATGATCAAGCATTGACTTGTAGCCAGTCTAAAATTTCAAAAATGTGTTTGTCAGGTGGAAATATCGGATAAAATACCTTCACTATCTTGGAATTTTTTATTATGAGTGTAAGTCTCTTGTACATCACTGTGTTCTCTACTTGAAACACAGGAATGTTCAGTTCCTGTTTCAGTTTCAAATCGCTATCGGATAAAACGTGTTGAGATAGATGTCTTGTCAAAGATATCTTCGACAAATCACGAATTGACTGGGTCGAAATCCCGATGGGAATGGCTCCATGTCTTGACAATTCATCTAGATGTTCGTTGATTGCGATGTTTTGGGGAGTGCAGCCACGTGCACCTGGAATTTTGTCCCATTCTTCAGAAATGCTTCCTTCTGAAACGGCCATCATCGGAAAAAAATACAGAACTACAAAATTTGCTTCAATCCTGCCGATATCGACCATGTTTCCTTTTGTGGATGGAAGAATTATGGCTGGCATCTCTGTTTCTGAAAGGTGATCACATTCCCCGTTATCATCTGGACGTGGCAAATTCTTGGGCAGTTCTGTAAAATTCATACTCGTTTGGTCCATGAGATCTGTATTTTATATGTAGAATTATTTCTTGTAATCTTTCACGTTTGACGTGATCATGATCACTTGTGTGACGTGGGATTATACGCGTTGGCAGAAATTCATGGTGATTGTTTTAGTTAGTTTTCATATACAAAAATGGGAGTTTACTCATCTACAATATTGTAGACTTGTAGATTTGGATGTTCTGATAGCATTGGCATGAGTTTTTCCAACGAACCGTTCTCTATTCTCCATTCCATGTATTTTTTCTGCGCCTCTTCGGAAGTCCATTTAGAATGGATGGTCATCTTTGTTGGCGATTCTTTGCTCTCATACAGCTGAACCCCCTGGCATCCCTCAAAAGATCGCGTGTCTGGAAGAATTTCTTTGAAGTATTTCTTCAGTTCCTCGGCGGAATCTTCTTTCACATCAAGACTGACAGTCACAATGACACTCATTGCTTTTAACCAAAGTCTCTTGAATTTAAGTAGTTACACAAAGACAAAAAATATTTTTTAAAATCTCATGCATATGGCACCATCTTGATGATGAACCTGGCATCCCTCAAAAGAATCGCGTGGCGCTCTGACTTGATTCGCTAGCCGCAAACTGTTGAAAAACGTCCTTGTTTGTTTTTCAATCTTTGTGGATTGGTGACGTCTTCACATCTGCTACATTATATGGGAATCATTTCCCAATGAATGTTCAAACGATATATTCAACTTGATGTAATAGCATGTGAAAGACATGACTTCCGCCAAAACAGTTCTAGACAAAATAAAAAAATCAAAAATAAAATGGATTAGGCTGCAGTTTTGCAATCCTTTCGGACTGATGCACCAGCTTAGCATCGCTTCACATGAAATCACCAAAGAATCATTCCTGCATGGATTTCCTCTGGATGGAAGCTCAATTACCGGATTTACCGACATCGAAAAATCCGACATTATACTGGTTCCAGATTCAGATACATTTGAGATTCTGCCCGACTTTTTTGACACTGATGACACTGAGATGGCATATGTCTCTAGGGCTGCCCGTATGTTTGCATCCGCACGGTACGGTTACGAACAAAAAGAATTCTCTCGTGACTCTAGGTCCATAGCCAAAAAAGCAGAAGGCTTTGCAAAAAAAAGTGGTTTTGACAGAACCTATTGGTCTGCAGAGCTGGAGTTCTTTGTATTTGACAAAACGTTCCAACATCAAAACAACAATGCACATATAATTTCAAAAGAGGCTCCCTGGGTATGCAATACTGAGGATCGAATCGATTTCAAAAGGGGATACTACAGGGATTCCCCATCTGACGCACTGGTAAATTTCCGAGACGAGGTATGCGACATTTTGCTTGAGAACTTTAAGATAAGAACAATTGCACATCATCACGAGGTTGCTACGGCAGGACAAAGCGAGATAGTACTGTCTCACGCCGGTCTGGTGGATATGGCTGACAGCTTTGTCACCGGGGTAAAGACAATTCGCGAGGTGGCATCAAGGAGGGGAAAAAATGCAGTTTTCAATCCAAAGCCCATGCCTGAGGACAACGGTTCTGCAGTACACATCAACCAGAGCCTTTGGAAACGCAGCAAGGAAAAGGAATCCAACGCGTTCTATGACGCTTCTGACAAGTATGCAGAACTGAGCCAGACTGCCCACTACTACATAGGTGGATTGCTGACCCATGCAAGGGCACTTTGTGCAATTACCAATCCAACTTCACAATCATACAAGAGGCTGGTTCCAGGATACGAGGCACCCACAAACATTGCATGGGGAAAGATGAATCGCACCGTCAGCGTCAGAGTCCCTGCACACAACAAAGCCCGGCCTGAGACCAAGAGAATAGAATACAGGCCACCCGATCCCACGTCCAACGTCTACCTTGTAGAATCTGCACTGCTGCTTGCAGGTCTTGACGGAATCAAAAAGAAAATTCAGCCTCCCGACCCTGTGGACGTAAACACCTACAAGTTTTCGCCACGCGAAATGAAAAAGTTTTCAGTTGAAAAGCTTCCCACCTCCCTGAAAGAATCATCCGATGCTTTTGGTTCAGACAATGACTTTCTAAAGCCTGTGTTTGAGGATGATTTCCTTGACATGTATCTGAAGAACCTGTAATCAAAGCCGCCTGTTTTTTAATTGTCCGAAAACTGAACACGCTTTTGAAATTTGTTTTTCGTCTGCTTGCATGAGTTTAATGAGATCTCGTTTTTGAAATTACCAGTTCGATAAAAGATGATCAATGATTCAGACAACTGTGCTAACACCGAGAATGCCGTTGCTAGGAAAATTCCGTGCTCTGCAAATGACCTGACGGGGAAAACGGAGTTTTGTCAGAAAGGAATATCTTGTAAAGCGTATCTAGTCTTGCGAACGTTTTCTCTAAACTCGTTGAAATGCTTCATATCGTTGTATGATTCAGGTGCTCATTTGTTAATATTTACAGAACATTCCAGTTCTAAAATACTTCAAATGCTTTACCTTCACGTTCAGCTAAGATCCAAGTCTGTCCGCTGGCAATCTCGCAACTTGGCTCGTCTCAGATCTCCGGAACTCATGTCAAACTAGCTGACTTTGGCTGTCTCGCCACTAACATTGGTCAACTGCGCGACAAGATCCTGTATCACCTTCAACTGCTCAAGCGTTATCTAGATCATCATCTGGAGCTGCCTTTGCAGGTCGTTGTTTCGTTCCTGCAATTCTGCGTTCTCTGCTCTGAGAACGTTGATCTCCTGTTCTGGTGTAAGTTCTCCTATGACGAATTCTGAATTGCCCTCTGCATCCGTCACCCAATGACCGCCACCACCCCACGCATTGGGAACAATCGCCTGATACAGTCCAAGCGCGACAAACGCGATACCTGCCACCATTATCAGGATTGCCTTGGGTCGTGGTGCGAGATGCATGATCTGAACTTCCTATTCCCATAGTTAAGTTTCACGATTCATGAAAATCCCTAACGGTGTATTTGGAACAGTGCTTGCAATTCTGTTTTTACATCTGGTATTAGTGTGGTCTTGCCTATTTTCTTTTGAGCCGTTATGAAAACAATGCTTAAAAGTAAATTCTGAGAGCATATTGGAAATGAAAATCAGCTTCAAAATTCAAGTGGTGATTTTTGTCGCAGTTGTCGTCGCAGTGATGATTGGAATGTATGCAGATTGTGGGAGCCTTCTGAAGGTGAAATGTCACAAGGTGATTCTGCAAAGATGACAACTAACTCACCACGTCATTGTGATGTCTGCCTGCGACTGTTCATCCATAGTTTTTCCGTGGTGATTAAATGAAGAAGAAAGATAAGACGTTGTAAATTACTACTCACAAATGAGGAGGATCATTCTCAACATAGTGTGTAGTCTTGATGGATACATTGCAAGAAAAGACGGAAGTGTTGATTGGCTGCCCACTGGAGACGATGACTTCGGAATGGGGAAATTCATGGAATCTGTGGATACTGTACTGTTGGGCAGGACCACATACGAGCAAATCCTGTCATTTGATTGCGATTATCCATATGCAGATAAGAAAACCTATGTGTTTTCAAGAAATTCAAACTTGACAAACACAGAAAACGTAGAATTCATCTCAGAATTGGTGGATTTTTCCAAAGAGATGGCCAAATCATCTGGAAAAGACATCTGGCTGGTGGGTGGGGCAGAGATAATTTCCGTTTTCCTAAAAGAGGGTTTAATTGATGAGGTTGTCCTGTCCATGGTGCCAGTTACGATAGGCAGCGGTATTTCTTTGTTTAAGGATGTGAACAAGGACATTAAATTTAAAATTCTTGAAACAGTTGAACACTCTGGTTTGACACAATTGTGTCTTAGTGTATGTTCTCAAAGCAAATGACAGTTTCTTACAATTGGAAAAACGAAATAGTGGATTGGAGAATGAACCTGCAGATGGAAGAGAATTCTACAATGACCGTGTTAATGAATACGATATCCAAATGCTCTCATTTCCTGATTTCATTATTGCAAAAATGATGGGTTGCACTCAACCAGAAACCATGCCAAAGTAGACGAATCTGACAAAAAAGACGTAAAGATAGAATTCTAATCATATTTCATGATCTTCCTTGGGGTTGTGAAAAAACTATGTGTATTCTATTTGTTAAAAAACCAAATATGAAAAATCAAGAATTTCGTAAATTAAAAAAAATAAAAAAGTCCCAACCGTGGTTGGAGACTATCTCATTCGCACAATGTCTATTTTGACTACCGGACCATCCCATCCGTGAGCTCTCTGCGATAGATCGTCATCGCCAAAGATTCCTGGATGTGGAATGATTACTCCGTCTTCGGCAATTGCGGCATTGGTGGCTCCTGTTCCTTTGTCACTGGAACTCACTCCGGACTCAGCAGCGCATGGGGGAACCAAGTCCGCAAGGTCCTCGGTATTCATCTCCGTTCTAACGTCAAATGCTTTTGCATAGACTGTCTTTTCGTTGTAGTATGGAAGCCTTACTGAATCAATTCCGGCGATTCCGTCGTTTGTACAAACCAGCATGCTTGCAAAGGAGAGGTATCTAGTTTTTGCATCAGCTGAAACCGTAAAGGTCTCAGAATATTGCAAGTCCGTATCTCCTGGATCATTTGCCGGAACCAAGTGCCCAACTGAACCCTTGACAACGTCCATGACTCCCGACTTGCCTTCTAGCTTCTCAATTAGGAGGCTGGCATTTCCATTCTCAGCTAGTTGTTGGAGCTCATCAGAGGCTTTCTCTCCGACAGTGAACAGGCTGACATCTTTTGAATGCGTTACCAGAAGCGGAGGAGTAATTGGCTGGCCTGGAGTGATGTTGGTCACAGTCACCTCGTACATCTGCTGCTTTGCTGCATTAGACTCTGGAATTCCCGCAACCCCTACCGCTAGCATCGCTATTAGCGCAGTCATTGCAAAAATTCCTGTCTTTTTTGTTTTCATTAACCAAGAAATCAAAAAAAATCACAATAAGCATTTGTCCAAGTTAGGCCCCAATCTATGTTCAAAAAACCAAAAACCATCAAAACTACGTAATCCTGGTATAGATTACGCAACAATCTGGGAATGATTGTATGATCTATTTCTCAAAATTATGATGATCTTTTTCCACGATTAATCTATGCCTAGATTTTAAACTGTCTATAGTTTTGAATATTATGATGTTATGTCAAATCAAATATAATTGAAATGTCATAATGGGTTCTCCATATTTTATATGACTTTTAAAAAATTCTGTGTTTCCATAATCACATAAGCTACCATGATTGTTTCTTAGTGAAAATTGCACTAAAAACATGCACTAAAATTGATCATTTGTAAATATGGTCTATAAAAATAAGTCATTATTGGAAGCAATGCCAGCATTTTTACCATTTTACCATCTCTAAACAAAATCAGATTTATTCCTATTTCATAAATTATTGTTAATGTAATTATGAAAATAACTAAGTATGTTATTTCAAAAATATTAAACCAACCAAAAATTAAACCAACAGCAATTTTGCCTGCAATTTCAGAGTCTACAGAAATGTATCCATTTTCAAACAATTCCACGAAATATGGCATTTTTATGGTCTTCATGATTGTTGAAGAAAAGATCATGTTAGTTCTTAAGATCAGAAACTGGCAAGTATTCTTATGACAGTTCTGACACTTGCTTTGAATATGTGAGAATTGTATTTAGGAGATGCTGATGGTTTGCATGTACAAATGATTAGTGCTGGTTATATTCATTATGAGATTACATAGATATGCAATGGTGCGACAACAATACCTGTTTACCTTTTAATCGGCCATAACCATGAACGGAAATTAATTCGTCGATATACGACCTAATCTTCATTGGCACCATTGCATTTTTCACAAACTGCATCAACCTTCTAAACGAGATCTAAGAAGATCAATGCACCATAGCATTTACTTCACGTAAAATCATTGACATTGATTCATGTTGGCTAAGATATGTGATGATGATTATAATGTGTGGTTTGGAACATGGAGAGGATAGCATGAAAGTAACTGATGGAACAATGACAAAAAATAAAGATTGCAAATTATGTAGAAATGTTAAATGGATAACGCCGGAAAAATTCAGAGATCTAAGATTGAAAAGATTGTCATAATCGCAGTCATGATCGTTGTTTTGTTAGGTGTTGCATACATGGCCTATGATTACATGACAACCATGGAACAATTGGAAAATCTAAACAAGGAGATAACTGGCAATTCGTCATTGACAAACGATCCAAACATTAATCCTGACTCGGATGATATGGACACATGACAAAAGAACAGAAACGTTATTTCCATGATGATTTGGAAATCACTCTCTCATAATCTTCCTTAGGATTACGAAAAAATGTTTTTTAAAATTGTAATGACATTCATGACGCATGATCATACGATCACCATGTTGGGATAATAGTATAAATTCCGTTCATAGTTTGTACCAGTTAATGACTAGAACAATACAAGCTATAACAATTGCTGCAATTCTTACCGTTTCAGCATTCGCATTTCCACTAGGAATAGCAGATGCAATGGGAAGTTTTCTTGACGTGAAAAAGGCAAAAGTAGGTACTGATAGTTCAGAGTTTGAAAAAGCAGAGTTCAAAACTAAGGCAAAAATACCTACTGATGGTTCAGGAGGTGCATTTGGATTTGGAATTATATCCGGAGCAGGATTGGAAGCCATTGCTGTGACTACGACCCACTCTGGTGTACTAGACAGTGAAGCACAATCAGATGTTAACGATCCGGTATTTCACAACCACTATGTCGCACTTCAAGACTCTCAAGCAGACGGTTCAGGATTATGTCCAGGACTAGAAGTACGCGACATCACATTCCAAGAACCTGGAGATGTAGACGTTGAGAATAAGAAAGCCATAATGGAGGATGTTCCATATTACTTTGCAGGCACACATAGTCTGACTGGTGATAACATCAATTTCTTGGCTGATGAAAATGTAGGTGCGGCAGTATCATTTACAATTGATCCTGTTCCTAGTGCAAGCAACATTCAAGCCGTTTGCATTAATGACGTAGCAGCTACAAACAACCTAAAAGTGAAAAGCGTGAACGATTAATCGTCACCCTTTATCTTTTTTTATAATTTTGTAGGGCTACAAAATATCCATGATGAGTTATTATACTGTAAACAAAAAAAGGAAAAGAACAGACTACATGTATGCTAGTTACTTGCCATGGTGAATATCATATTTGCAGTCGTGCTGACATCCTGCTCGGATGAGAATATCGAAGCTCTCGTTGAAACACTCTCAACGTATGTAATGTCGAACATGTGCATTGGAGGTCGGGGGTGTTCTACATTCCTATGGGGAAACAGTCTTTGTTACCGTGATTGAATAGGGGGAGATTTCAGTGTATTTTTGGATTTGGTCATTACATTCAGTATTGCATTTGCAATCCATTCATTCTGGCTCTCCCATATTTTCAGGAGAAAGTGAAAATGATTCGTTGCCCGCTTGTTTGTACGGGATTATATGTGCAACAACTTTTGGAGAAAATGAGAAAAGAAAATAGTATTATGAACAGTCGTCCTGTTGGATTCTAATCGAATGTCTCAGGATGTCCCTTTCCACGGAGTGCAAAACACACTATTGCAAGTGCAATTGCGACACCTGCAGTTGCACCGAAAGCGGCCATACTTGCTTCTGCCATATTTTTTGGCATTTTCTAAATATATTTAAAATTTTTGTATTTTATCGTGTAAGTGTAATGACGTCTCAGGTGACTCCCATGAAAGGAATCAGGCATGTTTATCTTTAACAAGATCCCATTACTGCCTCATGAAAAACAATGAACAACATGGTGAACTTCGTGAGATTACGTTGCATGGTTCCAAAACTCATGAACTGATTCACATTGAGCAATATGGACTATTATGGTATGTACGTGCACAAAATGGTTCTCTATGTAAAGGGGAAGAGTTGGATGTGGATTGAGAAAAATGAGTAAAAAATTGATGGTCTCTCTAGCTACCTTCATGTCGGTTTACTCTGCCTTGTTTGTATCTGGCTATGTGGGGTTAATCGGCTGATGACGAGAAAAAATAGAACTGGGAAGTCCAAATGAATCCAAAATCATATGGTAAGAAATGCAAATGCGGACACTTTGAGAGTGATCATGTCAACCTCAACAAGAACTTCTATGAGCCAAATGCAATTCCCGAGATGGGGTATTTTTTGTCTCCTCCGCCCACGATTGACAATCCTAAAACCATCAAGTGTCGTGGATGTCCATGTGACAAGTTCAATCCAGTAAAGAAGAGATGAGTGTTTTGGAAATCATCGTCAGATAATCGTGTAAATTTGCTAAATGTTGATTGTTAATGTATAAGAAATCTGAATGACAAAAACTCGGCATTCATTCAAAATCTTGCTTGTTTTAGTAATTGCAGTAATGGTAATTACAAATGCCTTTTTCGTTATCTCGCTTGGCGTTATGATGTATCGTGAGTTGCTGATTTTGTGAAATTCATAGTTTGTTCTAGATAAATACGTCTGAATCCCTTTGTACTATCTGACGCTTTAGGTTGTCTGGCACATCTGGGATTGCTGTCTGTGTCTGACCCGCAATGACGCTGTGGGCTTCCTCGAGGATTGCCAGTGTATCTGCGCTTGCGACAGTATTGACATTCATGTTGTCCGCATCGCCTACTGATGATCCGGCCATGACGTCTCCGAGTATTTCTGACAAGTCCTGCATCGATGCGTTTGCCTCTGGCATGATTCCGCTCAGTGACGGACTCAGTCCCTTGATAATGGACATGCATGGGCTGAGTGTGACTACCACGTCTCCGAGTTCTGATACGGTATCCAGACGAAGCTTTACCTGTTCCATTGAAAGCTTTGCGCCACCTACCATGTTCTTCATCTTTCTGACCTGAGTGAGTTCCCCCGCGTATGCCTGCGCATAGCTTGGCTTGTTGTTTCGTTGAGCGTTGACAATCTTTTCAAAAATTGCGTCATGCTTTTTTTGTAATTTTTCGTTGATATTTTCCAGTTTTGAAATTTGGAATTGTAACTTTTTCTGAGCATAATCTATCTTGTTCTTGATTGGTTCCTCGGGCTTTACCTTCCCCATTACCTTTTGAGATATTGATTCTCCTTCTGTTTTGTTCCAAGAGTTGCTAATCATGCTTTGATTTCCTATAGTAACTTGATTTTTTTGTTTTAAAGAGAGTTGTCACCGTAGGTACTGTAACTGGGGTTACACTGATCAGCGGTTACACCCACTTTTATCCGAACGTGAAAGTGAATATCTGGAATCCCTTTCCTTCGACGTTGATTTCCATTACGTGTGATGAGCTGTTTTCGTTGGTGACTATGTTGTACAGTCCTGCTTCGGTCACTTGCAATGTGTTTCCTGCAGCGATGTCGGTGCCGGAATATTCTGATGACAGGGGACTGCCGTCAATCAGTATCTCCAAGTTGGCATCGTTGTCGGTAACTATGTTTACCTCCTTTGCGTTGTACAGGAGCTTGATGCTTCCTGTTTCAGAAACAAGCTCCATGCTGTCTTCGTAGTTTTTCCAGTCTCCAGTAAGGTAGAACTTGTGAAGGTCTATCTTTTCCGGCTCTGAATACGAAATGGTTTTTCCTGGCTGGAATCCCTCGTCGCTTCCAAGCTGGTTTCTGTTCTGTGCAAACTTGTAGCCAAAGTAAAGCTCAGGTGTTCTGAACATCGAATGCTCAAACTCCTCAATGTCTACAAGAGACACGTTTGACTTCATTTCGATTCCTGCAGATTCTGCCCTTTCTTTTAGTAGCTGTTGAATCACCTGTTCTGTTTTTTGATAGTCTCCCTCGCCAATGTGATCATATCTGATGTGTCCCTCGTGGTCTGCAATGTATTTTCTTGGCCAGTAGTTGTTTTCAAATGCCTTCCATGTCTTCATGTCGTTGTCCATGACCACCGGATAGTTGATGCCGTGCTTGCTGACTGCCATCTTTACGTTTTCAATGTCTTTTTCAAATTCGAATTCTGGAGAATGAATTCCTATGATGAGTAGTCCGTGTTCTGCGTATTTGTCATCCCATGCAGTGATGTATGGCAGTGTTCTGATGCAGTTGATGCAGCTGTATGTCCATATGTCGTACAGAACCACCTTGCCTTCGATCTCCACTTCCAGTTCTTCGGGCGTGGTGTTCAGATGATGTGCGATTCCTACCAGATCAGGTGCCTTTTTGAAACCCGACTTGTCAATCTTTGAAAGTGAATCAAACTGTGTTAGCGAATCAGACGGGTTGACCTCGTCAAGGGATGCAAACACAGCTCCCAAAATTCCCACCCCTATGGCAATCACGATGCCAAAAACTAACCCTGTTTTAATTTCTGACTTCATGCAATCACCCTAGCAGCACCAATTCATTTAGAAGCGGAAAGTTTGCAATATAAGCAAGCTGATTTGTAAATACCAGAATTCCCAGCAGTATGATGAATCCTCCGAGTATCACGTTATAGTATTTCAGATGTTTGGACATCGAGCGAATGATTCTGGTGGCCCTTGAGAAGAACACCCCCATCAATACGAATGGTATCCCGAGTCCTAGTGAGTATGCAAGCAGCAGGCTAAATGATACGGAGGGTGTTGTTGCAGCCAGGGTAAGTATTGTTCCGAGTATGGGTCCGACGCAAGGTGTCCAACCTACTGCAAACGCGAGTCCGAATACAAACGACATCGGATAGCTTGACTTTGACTTTTTTGGAAAGAATTTCTTCTCTACATTTAGTGAGCGAATCTTAGTTGACAGCAGTAAAAATATTCCAAACGCAACGATGATTGTTCCGCCCACGAAGTTGAGACTGTCTGTGATCTCGCCCGTCGCGTTTGACAAAACGCTGTTTATCAAAACTCCCAAAACCGAAAATATCACTGAGAAGCCAAGAACGAAAAATACCGTATTTAGAATAATGTTGAGTCTGTTGACTGGCAAAACTGAACTGGAAGTGGTTGTCCCGTTGTCATTCTTTTTGGAGCCAAGTTCTGTAACTGTGGTTCCGGAAATGTATGCAAGAAAGGCAGGAATCATTGGCAGTATGCAGGGAGCTATGAACGAGCTGAGGCCTGCAAGAAGTGCTACGAGGATTGTAACGTCTGCCATGAAATCAATTTCTAATTTTTCCTTTAAAACATTCTTCCATATCTGTACCCAATCTCACGCAATCAATTTTTAACTGGGTTGTAATCTGTCCTGATATGAACAAGCGGTTTATCTTGGTCGGAGTTGTTTTGGGCATTGTAGTAATAATGTCTGTGATAATTGGTTCACCTGCTCTTGGCGGTTTTGATGCTATGCGTTAATCACAAATTTTCTGTATGCCTTCTCAAATACCTCAAGTGATCTTTCGATATCTCTGTTTGACAGCCATGCTGTAATTGAAAGTCTTAGTCTGGCCTTGTTGATTGGAACCGTAGGATATCTTATTGGCTGGGCAAACACTCCGTTATCAAACAAAAACTTTCCAACGGTCATCGCCAACTTCGATTCACCTATGATGATGGGAATTATGTGGGTATTGGATCTTATCTCGAATCCGATTTGTTTTAGTTCCTTTGAAATGTGGTTGACGTTTCTTTCTAGCTTCTTTCTTTGTTTTTCTCTGTCTGATTCAAATCGCTTCATGGAATGTTCTATCAAAACAGAGGGAAGTGCAGATGTGTAGATGAATGATTTTGACTTGTTCACGCACATGTCAATTACGTTGTTTTGTGATGAGACATATCCTCCAAAGGATCCTAGTCCTTTGCTAAGGCTGCTGATGTACAGATCTATCTTTTTTGCAACGCCGAGATGATTTGGGGTTCCTTTCCCGTCATTTCCTTTCACAAAATCTCCATGTGCATCATCTACTATTGTTATGGCCTCGGATTTTTCCGATATTTCCGTAATCTGTTTTAGCGATGACATGTCGCCGTCCATGCTGAAAATTCCTTCTGTGATTACGAACTTGTTTTTTGCAGTTTGTTTGAGCTTCTTTTTCAGATCTTCCATATCGTTGTGCTTGTAGATTGAGATCTTTGCATCCGATAGCCTGCAGGCCTCTATTATGCTGGCATGATTCAGCTCATCGCTAAGAATCACGTCTCCTTTTTTTGCGATTGCCGAAATGGAGCCAAGATTTGCCATGTATCCTGTGGGGTATATGAGGCTGTTCTGATGCGACTTGTGCTTTGCAAGCTTGCTCTCAAACTTCCTATACGACTCATCATTGCCTGAAACTAGTCTTGAGCTTGACTGCAGTTGTCTTAGTCTGAACTTTCCAGTAGGTATGCCCAGATAGTCATTGGAGCACAAGTTGATGAGTTCTTTGCTGTTGATGGTGATCATTGAACCGGAGACTGTGCCGTATCGTAATTCCCTGTAGAGGTTTTTTTGTTTTAGATTCTGTAGTTCTAAATCGATAAATCTTAGTTTATGCTTGGAGGCCAATTTTCTCTATCAGCTCTTGATCCTTGCTGGCTTCGTTACCTCCCATTGTCAGATACCCTTCTGTGATTATTCCATTTGCTCCGCTCTGCAAGAGCTCTTCTCCTGCATCGTCAAGTTTGGATTCTCTTCCTCCTGAAATCTTGATTACCGATTCTGGCAAAAGGAATCTGATTACCGAGAAGATCCTCACTATCTCTGAATTTGGAAGGTCCGTTTGCAGTTCTAATGGAGTGCCGGGCATCGCCACGAGGATGTTGATGGTTACTTCTTCCGGATACAGTCTGCCGAGCTCAATTGCCATTTCCAGTCTCTGGTCTCTGGTTTCACCCAATCCTATTATGCCTCCTGTGCAAAGCTCCAAACCTGCATCTCTGGCTATGCCGAGAGTCTTCAGCCTGTCTTCATAAGTGTGAGTGGTGCAGATTTCTGGAAACTTTGACTTCGCAGTTTCCAAATTATGGTTGTATCTTTTGACTTTGAGTTCCTTTAGCTTTTTTGCCTGTTCTGGCGTGAGAAATCCCAAGCTGCATTCTACACTTATTCCAACCTTGTCGTTAATCTGATTTATGATGTTGCAAACTTTTTCAAAATCCTTTGTCGATGGCTCTCTCCAAGCCGCAACGAGACAATATGATTCTGCTCCCTCGTCTTTCGCTTTTTGCGCCTTGATTACTACTTCTTCAGGTGATGGTAATTGGTATGTCTCAATGCCTGTGTCAAAAAATGCCGACTGACCACAAAACGTGCAATCCTCGCTGCAGGCATTTTTCTTTATGTTGTTTAGCTGCTCAACGTCTACTTTCTTACCGTTAAAGTCACGGGTTATTTCATTTGCAAATTTTGCTAGATCTTTTAGGTTTTCTTCGGGCGTGTTCAGCAGATTTCTCGCGTCATCTGAAGATATGCCTATCCCCGAAAATACTTTCTCCTGGCATTCCTTGATGAATTCAAGAGTGTTCATGAATGTATTGACTGGTATTCCATTTATAAAAATAATGAATTGGTTAACCTCTCTTGCGGCAGGGGGTTAACGGTCAGATGATCTCTGATCTTGCAGATTTGATTGTCTTGATTGTCTTATGCAGCATCAGCCTGAGCTCCCTGTCGGTAATTGCCAAAGGTGGTACGAGCATCACTATGTTTCCCAGGGTTCGCAAGTAGATTCCGTGTCTTTTGCCTTCTTCGAAGAAAATCTTGTTGATCGATTTTTTCGGATGGATTGGAATTTTTCTCTTTCTGTCTTTTACCAATTCAATTCCCATGAGCATTCCTTTGTGTCTGATGTTTCCTACGACGTCAATTTTGTATATCTCGTCATAGAATTCCTCGAAAACACTTGCAGTTTTTCCTATCTTCCTGATCAAGTTATTTTTCTTATACATGGCAAGGTTTTCGTTTGCCACGGCTGCAGCCATGGGATTCCCAGTATACGTGTGACCGTGGAACAGATGTACCCAGTCGTTAAATTCTCCTAAGAACGAATCATAAATTTTCTTGTTGGCCAGCGTTGCGGCCATCGTAAGGTATCCTCCTGTAAGCATCTTTCCATATGCTACGATGTCGGGAATACTCTTTTGTTCGTCGTACTGCACCATTGATCCAAGTCTTCCAAAACCTGTTGCAATTTCATCCAGGACAAAAAGCACATCGTGCTTTTTGCACAGTCTGCTTATCTTGGACTGGAATCCTTTTGGATAAATCATCACTCCTCCTGCCATCTGTGCTCCACTTTCCATGACAAATGCCGCGATGTTGTCATTTTTAGAAAACCTGCTTTCGATTTTTTCTAGACAGTGTTCCTGATAGTCTGAAAAAGTATGGCCTTTTGGAACTCTGTATTCGTTGGGGACTGGAAACTGCACGGTGGTAAACAGCTGCTTTTTGAACTTGCCAAAAAATTCCGGAACATATCCTACAGACATTGCCCCGAACGTGTCCCCGTGATAACCGTTTTCTAGCGTTGCAATCTCTGTCTTTTTCTTGTCTCCTATGTTTTTCCAGTACTGCAGAGCCATCTTGATTGCTATCTCCATTGCAGATGATCCATTGTCAGAATAGAACACCTTGTGCATTTTTGGCGACATCTTCACTAGTGTATCTGCAAGCTTTTCTACTGGTTCGTTTGTCAGGTTAAACAGTGAAGAATGTTGAATCTTCTTGCTCTGCTTTGCAATGGCTTTGACAATCTGCGGGTTTGAATGCCCCCATACGTTGCACCACATGGATGCGACTGCATCCATCATCTTGTCGCCCTTGGAATCAATCAACCACACTCCCTTGCCCTTGGAAATTCTATCAAAAGATTCCCATTCTTTCATCTGCGTATTTGGATGCCATACGGAACTTTTCAACGGATTTGGTAATGTTTCAGATCTTAATAATTAACCGATTGACTTTGAGATTTTTTACAGTTTCTAAAGATTAATCAAACGACAACTGTTCAACATGAGCATTCATGAAAACTGAAAAAGAGATTGACGAGTATAGAAAGGTCATTGAAAAAAGACTGATTGAGACCGAATCCATGGATGCCATGAAATACTATCAGGGCGTTCTTAGGGCACTTGACTGGACTATTACTGGTATTGACGTCTAGGCTTATGTCTGGAAACCGATGAGTTAATCTACGGAACTCTCAAAATCCATACGTTGAAGTCGTTCTTTATTACTGGAACTGATACAGATATCGGAAAGACATACGTAACGGCTGGCCTTGCCATTGCACTCAGACAAATGGGTGTCGATGTGGGAGTGATGAAGCCTTTTGCTGCTGGAATCCCCCGAAAGAGAGGCTTCAAATCTGAGGATGTAGAAATACTGTCTGACGCATCTCAGGTGGATGATCCTGAGGATTTGATTAATCCTCAATTTTTCCCGATTCCCGCATCGCCGTATACGGCATGGAAAAACCTGAAAATAAAACCCAGGATTTCTCCAATTCTCACTGGCTTCAAAAAGCTGTCAAAAATACATGATATGGTGCTCGTAGAGGGAATGGGGGGAATAATGACGCCTGTTCTGAAGGACTATTTTATCACGGACCTAATTAAAGACATGAACATTCCTGCAGTCATAGTGACGAGAAGCAGAGTGGGCACAATTAATCATACGATAATGACCGTGAAAATGTGTAGAGAATATGAAATTCCAATAAAGGGTATAATCATCAACGATTCTGATTCAGGAGGATATGATCTGGATGAGCTGAAACGTGATTTTAAAAACTTACTTGGCATTCCAGTATTGGGATCGATTCCGTTCATCGATGATCTTAGTGATCCATCATTGCATTCAGTTTTCAAGAAAAACATTGATCTAAAATCACTGTTACGGTAATGGATTAGATTCGCAGAATTTTGAATTTATTTGAACCACCTACGTTGCTAAACTTTGCAATCTCAAAGATGATTTTTGAAAACGTGTTATCTTCTTTTGAAAGCACAAATGATTTTTTTTCCACGGGGATGCTTCTGGATAACACCAGCCATATGTTCTCTTTTTCAGGCTGGACTTTCTCCAACTTTGCAATCTTTTCATTGATGATGTCGATGTCTGAGGACTTTGGGATGCATATCAGCAATGTCTTTTTTGGATCTTTCTCCAATGTCTTGATGTCTGGAATCACTATGTCAATTTCAATTCCTTCGTGCTCTATTTTTCTTTGACTTGTGATGAGGGCGTTGGTTAGCAAATAATGTAGCAGTCCAGTGGCTAGGATGCCAACAGCCTCTTCTTCATCATCCATCAAAATAATTTTGTCATAGCATCTGCTAACGATATCTTCAATGATTAAGTCAAACTGCTTCTTGACAATGTGTGATGGAATCGTCTCTGATTTTTCAATTTGTTCAAACAAGTAATCTTTGATCGGATTTGCTTCTTCGTCAGGACTCATATTTTTCCATTCTCAAAACCACATTTATATGAAAATCCCGTGGGACAGACATTCAATTCCAATACGTGTGATTTGCTTGTTAATTTCTTAAATTCTGGCGTATATATGTGCCAAAAAGTTAATTGCTGATGCAGGATGGTGTCACTGATAGAATTTGAAATGCAAACATTGCGATGAGACGTTTGTTGATGACGAGAATGTGATTGTCCACTATGTAGCGCATCAAAAATCACATCATAAAGACAAGATGACAGTTGAAGAAAAAATATTTGAGAATTTTAGGAAAAAAATGATCAAGCAAAAAGATGAATATGAAAAGTCAAAGGAAGAAATGGGTGATTCGGATCTTATATTCAATACAAAAGAAAGGGATTTGCATAATCGGAACTGATTTCATCATTTACATACTCTTAAGTTCGCAATTATCGTAGGTTATTTCTGACCACTCATAAAAGTCGAAAAATCATAAAGGATTTTTTTGACAAAGCGGATGCAAAAAACCTCAGTGTACAAAGACATTTCAAAATTTCCAGAGATTACAAAACAGATCATTAAAAATCGCAAGGAAGAAACGCAAACATTCGATGACTTCAACAACGTTTTCCAAGATCCTAAAAAACTCATCACCATGACCGGCTTTGTCTTAAAGAAATTCAACATAGATGAAATTTCAACTTCTAGAATGATGTCCAAATTTTTTATTTTTCATGGACTGAATCGTCTTGAAACTTGTGCATGTGTTTTAAGAGAATTTGTTAATCCCTCCAAAAAAATTGGCAAGAAAAGGATTAAGGTGACACAAAATACTCCTCTGCGTCAGTTGGTTCTTGGAGTTTCGCAGGAATTGGGAATGGCCGAATTTGAAGTGTTGTTTCCCTTGCAATTGCACGCGATAGCACAAAGTGGTACGTGGTATTTTAAAAATGACGGGATATCTTTCATTGATGAAGATGGAAACGGAAATTCCATTACTCAGAAGGACTTCACAGAACTGATTGGCAAATTCGATTCAAATTTTTCTGAGATCATTGAAGAATGGAAAAGACGAAATGCAAAACAAGAAAATTTGATTTAATTACAACTTGAAATAATATCTGCATCCCGGTTCCTCAGGTCTGACAAGTCAGGTTTGACATGTGCCAACATGCGTCAACCCATACGCTTAAGTCTGTAGAGTAAAAAAATAAGTATGACAAAATCTTTGGGGGATTTCAACATTGAAAGATCATCGTCATCTGATTCAAAAAACATTACGTGGTCACAAAAAACGCCTACCGAAGAAAAAAAATCAAGAAAGAAAGATTCTCACAAGACGTCAAAAAGCACATCTGCGACAAATATCATATATGCTGAATTAGAAGAAGAACCTTTCTCAGAAAAACTATTCGTTATTGAGCATGCTGTAGGTGCTGACAAGACCAAAAAGAAAAACCTTGAACGAAAATTTGAAAATTCCTCGGCATCGAATTGTAATATTCAGCAGGGGTTCAAGAGACCTTCTAGATGATAGTCAATCCTAAAAATTGTGATGGTTTTGATGTTTGCAGATTAGATTATAATGTATGGGACACGTTGAGAAATGAAATGGCCGAGAATGCAGAAATTCCCTCCAAAGAAGAAATTCTCAAAAACATGGCAAGGCACCTTCAAACAAACATGCAAGATGGCGAGGAAGTGTTACTAAGAACGTATGAACTGGCTTTCATCAAGGGAAAGATGGCGGGTCTTGCTGAGGCCCGGAGCAAAAGATCCTAATAATTTGGCTGTGTGTAACTGATGGCGGACAAAAAATCTTTGGTTTATTTCATTTTGACCGATAACATGATTCACGTGGTAAAAGACGGAGTCAGAATTTGCACAGGCAAGTCTGACTCAAATGTGCGATATGATCCTAGCGCAAATCTGTTTGCTATGTACTGTCCTAAATGTCAAGGTTGAAAACTCTCTTGATTGCATATGAAAATTGCTAGATGACTCTGATTGTGTTTGCTTTCATGCCTGATCATTCGTTGAACACGTAACGCCTTTCTCCTCTGTTCTCTTTTTCGGTTTGAACATCCACCAAAACAAATTCTTTGTTCGTGTGCACCATGGATTCTTCTGGAGATAGTTTGTTTTCATGCAATTCTTCGTACTCTTCCCATGTGAGTTTTCTTCGGTTTCCAATCTCTGCCTCCAAATCCATCCGACCCACTATGTCTTTGAAGTTCGGTTGAACTATTCCGCTGAACACCATCGCGCTACTTCCGCTTCCGTACGATCCAAATCCTATCCTTTTTCCCTCAAGGTCTATTCCCTTTTTGTGTTCAAATTCTAGACTGCTTCTGAATCCCAGATACAGTGATGCAGTATACAGGTTGCCAATCATAGAAGATGCGATAAGAGAGCTAGAAAGCTTTGATTCGTAGATCTCCTGATATTCTGGAGTCTTGGTAAACATTTTGGTAAACTCATGATCCTTTGCCATGAACTCGTTATCTCCGAGAACCGACTCTATGGTTCCGCGTGGATCTTTTGGTATTGGCTCGTTCATCTCTATGTCGCTCAGTATTTTTTTCCATCTCGGTAGCTGTCTCCACTCATGTCTCACTAGGTATGCCAATGCCTTCTTTCCCATGTTACTGTAAGGCAAGTGCATGTTGATGTAGTCCATGTGATCCAATATGGTCTCGTCGTCTCCCATTTTGATCAAACCCGTAGATAGCACTTTCTTCTTGTATGCTTCGAGTGCCTTTCTGACTTGAATCATGTAAAGCAAATTAGAATATTGTCCGTGTACAATTGGTGTCTCTTTTCCGAATGGTCTGTAAAAGTCATATTCGTCTTTGATTGACGTGGATGTGACTTTGGGGTCAAATGCCAACAGTCTTGGATTGTCATTCAGGAGCATCACCACTGCACCCGCACCCTGCGTCATTTCTCCGCTGGAGCCCATGTCATATTTTGCAATATCTGAAACCACGACCAGTGCATACTTTCCTTCTGCCTCGCCTGCTCTGATCCAGTTGGTATTATCATAAAGTGCATAAGATCCGCTTACGCATGCAAATTTTGTCTCCACTCCCCCACAGTGCTCAAATGCACCTTGACCATAAACTTGCTCAAGCATTCCCACGACATACGAGTTCATTGCCTTTGATTCATCAAAAGCTGATTCAGTTGAAATGTATAATCTTCCTATGTCTTCTGGTGAGAGCTTGTTCTTTTGCATGATTTGTAAACATGCGTTTGCAGCTAGACATGCAGGATCTTGATTTGCATCTACTATTGCCATCTGAGAAACACCCAAACCTTTTTGCAGTTTTACCGGATCCAATCCTCGGTTAACTGCAAAGTCTGATGCATCAATATACAATCGTGGAATGTATATCGCTATGTCGTCAATCCCTGCTGCCATAAGCTAGCTCCCGGAAATTCATTAATAAGGATATTGGGTAAATTCTAGATGACTGGGAAGGAAATTTTTGTTTTTCCTACGGATGAGTCTCTACTTTTCTGATCGGTTGGATTATTTCTTGAGTTCCTCTTCAAATATTCTCTCAAACACTTCCAGAGGTTGAGCTCCGAAAAGTTTGGTAGTCTTTCCATCTGGACCGATCACAAAAAATGCAGGAGTGCCTGTTAATCCCAATTTCCCTGCATCCTCGTTGCTTGCAAGTATTATTTTGGAATGCTGCCCATCTGACATGCATTTGGACCATCTATCCATTTCCAACCCTATCTCCTGTGCAAACATGGTCAGATTGCTAGATGATGCCCAGCCGTTGTTTTCGCCGTTCCAGTTGGAGTATAGAATGTCGTGATATTCCCAGAACATTCCCTGATCGTTTGCACAATGAGAACCATGTGACGCATTGATTGAGTCTGGACCTATGATGTTATAGTCCTTGAAAATCATCTTCACTTTTCCTGTCTTTACATACTTTTCTACAATGTCGTGCTCAGTAGACTTAAAAAAAACATTGCAAAAGTGACACTGATAGTCCCCAAACTCAACAAGCGTGATTGGCGCATCAGCATTTCCCAGTACTGGGGAACCGTTTGCCAGGAAGGTATTCATTGTGATTTTGGGGGGTCCAGTTTGTTGAACGCTTGGGGGATCTTCAATTGAAAGCTCTGCTGGTTCTGAAATACCATTAAACGAAATAAATGCGATAATGATTGCCGCTGATGCAATCCCTGCACCAATTGCCAGAGAAGGTCCATGAATCAATGACGTTTATTTTTTTTTAACACATTTAGTCCTTTGTGATTTGTCGGTATTTTTGAATGCAGTGTATTAATTGTGGTTGTCTCTGCAATGTTTTTTGAAATATGTTTTCTTGGACTGCCCATCAACTTTGTTTTTTAATTTGAAAATGCATATGAAGTAAAAATTGTTCATAATGAGCTATCATATATTTAGAAAAGATTATCTGTATGTCCATACATAGATGTATTCACTTTTCATAGTATTCTACGGGATGTGTAAATTGTCTGTTGTAGTCAACTTCGTTCCAGAATTTTTCCTCGTCAATGTCTCTTCCTTCATCAATCCAAACAGTTAGAACTTTCTGCATAAACATTTGTGTGCTCTGATCAATTTGAGGCCTGCTTCCCGTCTCTCGCTCGATTCTATCTCGCTCCTCCTTGAATTTTTTTAAAAGTTTTTTGATATGTTTACCATTCATCTGTGCTGCCTTTTCTCTCTTGGCAGATTCAATATCCCTCTTAAAATTTGACAAAAATCCCATATGTTGAGTTTAAAATTATTGAATTTAAAGAATTGATGATTTTTTGATTTTTTATTGTCATGCACATGTGATTTTTTCTGATCGTATTTCTTGATGTTCTAGTTTTGTTTAAAGATTTTTTGTTGAATATTCTTGTTGTTAGTTTTGACGGATGTGGAAAAAATTGGAATTGTCTTCCGTATTTTCTGCTCACTTGTCAGGAATACCTTAAAAACTAAATAAATGGGTCAATTATAGCAAAATTATGAAGAAGATTTTTGTTAATGGTTATGGTTCAATTGGTAGCAGAATTGTCTCTTTTTTAAAAGATGATCCTGAAATTCAAGTGATTGGTGTTGGGAAATATTCTCCTGATTCAAAGGTTGAGGAAGCAATCTCAAAAGGCCTGGGAGTATATGTTCCTGAAAAAAAGATGGATGACTTTTCAGATTTTAAAATTTCAGGAACCCTTGAATCTGCATTAGACGAATGTGATTTGGTTATTGATGCAGCGCCTGGAGGTCATGGATATAAAAATAAGAAAAATCTCTATGAGCCAAAAAATATTCCCGTAATCTATCAGGGTGGTGAATCCACTACAGGCGACTCTGCTGTTTCAGACCTGTTGTTTAACTCTAGGGCCAATTATGATCAGGCATTGGGAAAACATCATGTCATGCAAGGTAGCTGCAATGTTACTGGCATGGGACGTATCCTTGAACCTTTGAGAGACAAATTTGGGGACCAATTGATAAGATTTGATGTTACACTTGTAAGGAGATGGGCAGACATAGAACAGACTGAAAAGAAGTTATCTGATACTATTGAAATGACAGAGAAACCACACCACGGTGATGATGTAAAGCTCTATTTTGGAAAAGATGCGCCTCTGTACGTTCGTGCCATTAAGATTCCTACAAGACAAATGCACTTACATATAATGGATGTACGATTCAAAGGCACTGCACCAAAACCCTCTGAAATTCATGAGTTGTTTACAAACGAATTCGGTGTTGCGACCTTGTGGACTGCAAAGGGAACAAAAGATGTAAGAGACTATGCTCAAACCATGGGCTTCAACTTCACCGACACCAACATGATACACATTCACGCAAACATGACTGTCTCAATCGGAGATACTGTCCAAATGATGTACTCTGATGATCAAACTGGAATTGTAATTCCTGAAAACCATATGTTGATGCAGGCAATGCTGTTTGGAAAATCTTACCAAGATGCATTCAATCATACTGAGTCTATCTTCAACATGAGAGAGAAAAAGCAAAAGTTAGAAGCCCATTTTGCAAAAACAGATTAGCCGTTTACTTTCTCAATTCTGATTTTCTTCGGAATGTTCTTTGATACTTTTTCTACCACTATTCTCAAATTGTCAATTTCCACCTTGTCCCCTTCTTGAGGTATGTCCTGCAGTCTTTCATGCAGTAAGCCGTTGAGTGATGCGTAATCATCTCCTTCGGGAACTTTTGCATCGAATATTTCATTAATCGTGTCGATTTCTATGTCTCCGTTTGTGATGATTGTATCATGATCAACCCTTTCGTATTCTGCCTGTCTTGTCAGGTCTGTTTCGTCCTCAATTTCTCCCACTATCTCTTCTAGCAGATCCTCCAGCGTGACAAGGCCTTCGACCCCGCCATGCTCGTCGACGACTATTGCCATGTGCGTCTTTCTCCCCTTCATTTCCTTTAACAGTGCACTGACCATTTTTTCCTGTGATGCAAAAACGGCATTTCTTGCTATTTGTTCTAGACTGACCATTTTGTTATCCATTTCCAGTTCTTTGAGAACATCTCTGACGTGAATAAATCCGACAATGTCATCACTGGAATCTCCGTAAATTGGTATTCTTGAATGCCCACTTTGATTGATTTGTGGCAATGCTTCAAAAAGCAACATCTTGGAATTTAACGAAAACATCTTCGTTCTCGGAGTCATTACGGAACGAATTACCGTGTCATCGAACTTGAGAGCGCCGTGAACTAGTTCCATCTCGTCCTTCTCAATTGCTTTTTCTTCCAGGCCCTGGTCAATGACTCCTTTGATCTCCTCTTCTGTAATGGGGGGAGGCGTGTTGCTGCTTCCAGTCAATTTCACCACTCCTTTTGTAATAATCTCAAAAAATTTTACGACTGGATAAAACACGTAGCTGAATGCAAGCAGTACCGGTGCATATTTCAAAGCTACCTTGGTAGAGTTTGCGTTGCAGTATGTTTTTGGTGTGATTTCTCCAAAGACCAGGATCAAAAATGTCATGATTCCTACTGCAATTCCCAACCCTTCATTTCCAAATAGTCTGATTGCCAAACTTGTGGCCAGTGCTGAAGCCCCAACGTTTACCAGATTGTTTCCAAGGTTCACACTGGACATCATCCAGCTTGGATTGGTCTTCAACTTGTAAAGTGCCTTGGAGCCTTTTCTCCCTTCGTTGAACAGCTGAATCACTTTGGATTTTCTAATTCCTACGAGGGCTACTTCCAACCCACTAAAAAAACCAGATAGGCCAATCAGCACAGTCAGCGCTGTTATTTCGACCCACAAGTCTACCATGATATGCTCCATGATATTTTTTCAATTCTTGATCTTTTGCTCATTTAGTTATTTTGCACCATCTTTTGGCTAAAACTCATTAACAAAACATCGATTTAAGGCTTAAGATAAGATGGCAGGCCTAACAACCAAAAAAACCACGTTAACTTTTTGGAGGAATTGCAAATTTGTTATTTGGGTCGTTGTGATAATTCACAGGGAGCATTGCATCCTTTTGTCTGCCGGTAAGAATTCCGATAACGACGTCATCCTTTTTGATGATGTCTTCACTGATCAGCTTCCTAATTCCTACCACCGATGCACCTGATGCCATTTCACAATCAAACCCGTTGAGACCCACAACGGACATTCCATCAAGCATTTCCGAGTCTGTCACGGTAGTTACAACTCCCTTTGTATATTCCAATGCTCTCAGACCTTTCAAAATATTTGCAGGTCTGCCAATCTGAATCGCTGTTGCCTTGGTTTTTGGCTTTAACCCTTTGCTGTCTAAACTGTCATAATGCCTAGAAATCAATTCTGTATTTGGATTCCCTTTGTTCCACCTTAGCTCTTCTCCTTCAAATTTCCCATTATACAAATCAGAAAGAGTGCTGGCGCCTTCAGAATTGATGACTGCGATTCTTGGAATTTTTTTAATCCATCCCCATTCGTACAGCTCCATCAACGCTTTGCCACAGCTGGACGTGTTTCCTAACGCTCCTCCAGGATAGACAATCCAATCTGGAGATTCCCAATTCAAATACTCCAATGCTCTAAACGGAATTGTTTTTTGTCCCTCTATTCTGAACGGATTGATGGAATTGACTGTGTATCCGTCATGGTTTTTCGCATCATCGAGCGACTCCTTAAGCGCGTCATCAAAATTTCCGTCAACTTCCACGATTTGAGCTCCGAATTGATATGCCTGACTCAATTTTCCTGGAGCTATTTGACCTGCTGGAATGTAAACGTCGCAATTAATTCCCTCATTGGCTGCAAACATGCCAGCTGATGCAGATGTGTTTCCGGTTGACGCACAAACGATTTTTTTTGCTCCGATCATCTTCGCATGTGTCACTGCCGTTACCATTCCGTTGTCTTTGAATGATCCGCTTGGGTTGTAGCCTTCCGGTTGGAGCCATAAATTTTCATTCGAGGTGTTTATGAATTCTGCAGCCTTTGACATTCGGTATGGCTTTGATTGTCTTCCTTCTGCACCGTCTAGTGAAACAAGGTTCTTTGAACACTCTTCAAGATTTTCAGTATCTATTTGACAGAAATTTAATAATTCGCGAAATCTCCATACCCCGCTTTCGTTGAATATGCTCCCTTCGGAATTCCTTCTTTTGTAGAAAACTTCCTTCAGTTTTGTAGATGGCTTGTTTTTGTATTTCACATCTAGCATGTGACCATTTTCACATTGCACGTTGGTACTCTGAATCGGGTATTCTAATCCACATTGCGGTCCGATGCATTTGAGATATGCGTCACCTAGCATAGTAATTGTTGGAAATCAGTGATAATTTAAAGCAAATGTGTTAATTTCTGGCAAGAAATCTTGAAAACATGATCTTAAAGTGTAAGTTGTAAACGAAATGTTCTGAAATTTCCTTTCCATGTGATTATTTCTTAACCTTTAGATTAGATGTATGATGCAAACGATCATGGTTTCATATAATGAATATCTGAAAAAAATTCTTTCACAGATACTTGATTCGTATCATATCCTTAGAGATATTCAGGATAAGCCTGGTGACCTAGAACGAATTCATAAAGAAATGCTCAAAATCAACGGATTCATCAAGGTGGTTGTTAACAATATAGATGAGATAAAGATCCCACAATCTGATTTCAAACCCTTGCAGATCAAGCTTGGACATTATTTGGAGAACTACTTTTTTGAAAAAGAAATTGAAACCATGGCTCCGTTGTATTCTAACGACATGCATCGGGTAAAAAACATGAGGTTGAAAATCATTGAAGCACTTGAGTACAATAGGACCATGGAGAGCTTGGAGGATCTGATTGATAAGATATGACCAAGGAAAAAAAATGTGTCTTGTGTGGTTGCAAGGATCATAGATTGCTGGGTTGTTCTAGACATGCGATGAAAAAATGCAGCTGTTATGAAAATAAGAAATAATCTGTGAAAAATAACTATTTTAATTTAGAACCCGATCTTTCGTGAAAGTTCAAGCAACACTTGCATTCTTTTTCCTTGCATTCGGCCTCTTCGTGGTGGCCGCATATGCCGCATTCACAGCTGTTTGACATGTATCACTTTAATTCATTTAGAATATAATTTATCCCCTGATTCTCGTCAGTTTTATGCAAAATTTGGCTATTTCCTTGATTTTGATTTTTTTGCGGGCTTAGCCTCTAGCTCTTTCTTGATTTCATCAGCTTTGGCATCTACGGCCTTGATAATTTCTTGAATTATGCCGTCCAAATCACTGTCTTCTGCCTCTGGCTCTATCGTACTGGCAATTTCTTTAATCGTATCAGAAATTTCAGAGCTCACGTCTTCGAAGCTTTCAGGATCTTCATATGCTGCATTATACAGGGATTTTAGGTTGTTGACATGGCCAATAACTTGTTCTGTAATCACTATTTTGTAATCTGTACCGTTTACGTCAAACTCCTTTGAACTCATACTCGAATTCAATTTCTTTTGTTTATAATGTTTTTTAGATAAAAATTATGAACCTGTATTGACTCATCGTTAAAATATGATGTAATCAAGTGCAGAAGCATCGCTAATCAGTCTAGTATGCTTCGAACCTACAACATATCCGTTTTTTATGTCCTCTGCAGGAATCCATCGGTTGGTCGAAGAATAATGTCTTTTTTCAGCCAACTCCCGTTCAATTTCTTCAATGTCGAATTCGGCCTCTTCGACTTGTTGTGTCGTAAGATGCTTCACTGTAACGAGTATTTTTGTAACCTTTACCCTGTCTCCAAATTTCCATTTCAAAACAGGGTTCTCATCAGATACTTCCAACACCTTGATCTTCATCTGTTTCTTTCCAAATGCGTCATGGCTGATTAGTGCTCTTTCATCCGTAAATTCCTCAAAACTGACCCTTGAATTTACCTCTGCATCTGAAACCGTCTCAAGAAGTGATTCAATATTATCACTCACGGATTCTGTTTTTGTATCTTCTTCTCCCATATCACCAATATGCACCTTATACTTAAAAACGATTTGAAAGTCTACTTCAATTTGGCACTAGATCTCTGTTTTGTTTTAAACGGCATGACGCATTCTTTGAGATGCAGTTCCTCTCTGACTCCGTCTCTTTTCACAAAAACTTTTCCATCATACCTGCAAACGCAATCTGTGATGTACGACGCATCATCCCAAATCTTAAAGAATTCTCGCAATTCCCTGTTCTCATATTTTCCTATCCCTATTCTTTTTTTTGACAGGAACTTGAATGCCAATATAACGTTTTTTTCCTTGTAGATGTCAAATGTTTTGATCCATGACATGCATCTCTCTATCTGATCAGCAGGTACTGGAAGTGATGTACTAGTTCCGGACTTAGCCTCAATTGTGTAAATTGTACTCTCAGCATTGTTTACTGCTAGTACGTCGGGCAATGCAATGCTTGGTGAGCCTAGTCTGAATGCCTTCCAGTTTGATGACTTGTTGAATCTTTTGACTAGGGTATCTTCCCATTGATAACCTCTTTGCCTACGGGTCTTTGCAGCTTTTTGATTGTTCTTTTTTGATTTTTTTCTTTTAGTTGTTGTCAATGTAGACGTTTTGCCACTCATTAATCTGATATTCCTATTGTCAAATATACTAAAGTAGGGTATAATACAATAACTTTTTTCGCTTCCTTTAGACATTTTAAAATCACCCTTGATAGGAATTTCCCATACATGGTATCTACCGAAATCATTCTTGAAAAGCTACTGGAAAAAAGAGATTGGCATCTAAACATGCTGAAAAACCTTGAATTTGAATTGGTACTGGAACCAACTGAAAAGGAAGTAGACGAAATCAAAAAACTAAAACTTGATGCCATAGAACAATTAAAAAAAATTGAGCAAGAAATTGCATTTCTCTCATCGCAAAATTTGACATAACCTTCAATGAGTTTATCTGGCCCGTCTATTTACTGGAAATATGTTTGATGCTCTGGTGAAAAATCTGGTCAGGGTAAAACAGGATTTTGCAAAAAAATACACTGGAAGTGCACACATTCAGGAAGTACTACCTACCAACGTTTCTGATGAATTTGATATAGACACTGTTCACTTAAAATCACTTCATGATTTTGCTCAGAAGAATCCCATTTACTTTAACTCCTATGAGGATGAATTTTTCGGTGTCTCGTGTATTGTGTATGAAGGCGATATCAATGAGTATTGGCTAAACAGTATCAAACACGGTTCAAGCTGTCAACCATTTTATCCTACTTGGATAATGTCTGCATTCATTATGGCGCTTTTTGCGAAACAGTTTGGATATGCGGAATTAATAGATATAGGTTCAGGAGATGGGAGAATTGCGTATTGTGGAAACATCTTGGGATTGGCATCCTACAGCGTTGAAATAGATGAAGTGTTGGTAGATCTTCAAAAAACAATATCTGCGAATACAAATCAAAATTTTAACCCCGTCTGCACTGATGCTTTGGAATATGATTACTCTTCGCTGAACCTAAAACACCCTGCTTTTTTTATCGGCGGCCTTGCACAGATGGGGGGAGACATTCTGGCTACTGGAATAATAGAAAAAATAGATTCCATTCAAAACCTAAAAAACAACACTGGGCTGGTGTTCACTGGTACTGATGCCAAGCGAAATCTTTCGGGAAATTTAGAAAACGGGGGATGGGGCACGTTGATTGAGAGGCATCATCTGGATGTGATGAAGACTGTGTCATTACCCACAATTTGGACTTTTGATCAATTGGCTGAAACCCCCTACATCTATACGAAATTCAAATGATCTGAAAAAAATGATCTCCGTTTTTTATCCCACACTTAGAAATTTTCACCGTCTGCCCTATTTTTGGAGTCTTTGAGATTTTTGCAATAATCCTAACTATCTCAAAAAATTCTACCATGCAGAAATAATGTTCTCCTTGCTTGGAGAATTCTATGATTTTTCCATCCCCTGTGATCTGTTTTAGAGAAATTGTTCCAAAGCAATGGCTGCAAAATTCTGCTGGTGGCCAGGTAATTTTTTTGCACTTCTCACATTCGGGAATGCAGAATTTCCCATTTGACAATTCTGTTTCAAAATTCATTTTTCAAGTATTAGTACTGTGGAAGAAGTGGCAGCAGCTGACATGTTGTGAACCAATCCGACGCTTGCACCATCTACCTGTCGTCTACCTGCCTCTGTTTGAAGCTGTTGTGATATTTCTATGGTTTGTGCAATGCCTGTGGCTCCTAGTGGATGTCCACATCCGATAAGACCTCCTCTGGGATTAATTTTAAAATCATCCGTACCGTTCATTTCGTTGATTGTTTTCATTCCTTCTCCTGCATTAGAAAATCCCAGTGATTCCAACGCCATGGGTTCACAAACAGTAAACGCATCGTGAATTTCAGCTACGTCCACGTCTTGTATTTCCTTGTTCGCCATTTTTAATGCCGCTCTTCCTGCTAATTTGGTAGATTCCATTGAACTGAATGAAGAATTTTTTGTAAAACTTGCAGATGTGGTCATCTGCCCTATTCCTGTTATCCATGTGGGGTTGGATGTGATTTTTTTTGTCATTTCTTCTGATGCCAAAATAATGGATGCCCCTCCCGTGCAGGGTCTTGAACAATCTAATAATCTGAGATCATCTGTCAGTTTTTTAGATGTCATGACTTCCTGAATTGAATACGTTTTGTTTGATAATGCGTTGGGGTTTTCTTTAGCATGCTTGTGATTTTTTACTGAGACCGATGCAAGCTGTTCATCTGAAATCAAATATTTGCGCTTGTAAGATTTTGCAAAAATAGATGCCCAAAAAATGGGATGTTTGAACTCTCCCCTAGAATTGTCCCACTGCAATATCTGACCCGGACTGTCATATCTTTCTGCTCCCGACACTAGTACCATATCAGCTAAACCCGATGCAATATACGAGTACGCTGAAACGATTGAATTGGTGCCTGAATTGCAAAGACTTTCTATGGAATGTGCAATTTTCGGTTTGATTCCTGCTGATTCGGAAAGAATGGGTGAAAGATATTTTGACTCATTGTTAGTTGAAACCAATACCGAGTCCACGTGCTCCTTGTCCAGTTCAGAATTATTTTCAAAGAGTTTTTTTACGGATTTCAACAAAACAGTTTCTATTTTTTCATCTGACCTGGAGAACTGTGTGATTCCATGCCCTACAATTCCAACTTTTTTCATGATTCAGTTCAGAAATGTCTCTTTGAATAATTTGAATGATTCTGATACATCTCCTACAGGGTTGAACTGAAAAATAGGTTGAGTTATGCCTGTGCTTTCGAAGTTGCCCACATGCTTTTTGCATTCTTCCGGTGTGCCACATATTGCAAGAGACTTGAGCATGGAATCACTAACAAGTGAGTGATTGATTTTGAATCCTGATTTTTTAAACTCTTCAAAAATATTCTTCGTTTCTGAATTGAAACCATTTTTTTCCAAAAATTCTCTGTATACCTTTCCAACTGAAATGTAGAATGCCACCGTTTTCTTTGCTCGCTCAATTGCAATTTCGGCATCATCTGACACGCATGTGATGATCTGGCATGCCACGTCGATCTTTTTGATTGACTGCATTCGGGCAATGGTCTCTTTCATTTCGTTGATTGGCCTGAGATAAAAAATTACGCCATCTCCAATCTCCCACGCCAGTTTCACCATTTTCTTGTTTACCGCTGCAAGATATATCGGAATGGATTCTCTTTTTGGTTTGATCAGCAATGTAAAGTTCTTTAAATCAAAAATCTCTCCGTTGTATGTGATTTGTTTTCCAGATAAAACAAGTCGAATTATTTCTACATACTCCTTCATCCTTTGAAGTGGTTTTTCAAACTTGTATCCATGAAACGTTTCAACTATTGGTGGACTGCTGGTACCTAGACCCAGTATTAGTCTTCCATCAGATAGTGTATCTACTGTAGCTGCACCCATGGCTATGGTTGATGGACTTCTTGAATAGATGTTGATGATTGACGAGCCTATTTTTTGATTGTATGTTTTGTTTGATATTGCACTAAGCATTGAAAAATTCTCCATCCCCCAAGTTTCAGGTACCCACAATGTTTCAGTTTTTGTTTTTGAGATGATCTCTGAGCATCTTAACACCTCGTTAATTGATAGTAATGAGCCCAGGCTACACGCAATTTTCATAAAGATTGTATATTTCGTGAATATTCTAGTGTTCTGTTTTAGTAGTGGGTTAACTTTCGTTGAGCCTGAGTATTATCAGATTGTTCATAAATCAACGGTATTGAATACCCAAACAATTCCTGAAAATGATTCTGAAGAGCCGACATTTTGGAACATTGCGACAAAGTATGCTTCAATTAGTCAGGATGTTCCATTTGTAGAAGAAGTTGCTTACATGATGGTCACCTTGCATAGAACAGGCGCATAAGGTAGGAGAATTACCTAATAATCTCTTTTATTTTCAATGAACACTCTTCAATGTCTTTGAATGAGTCGATGGAATACCATTTTGTGTTTTTGAATTTGACGATTCTAAGTTCTCCTTTTTTTGCATAATGAGGAAAAACCGTTTTCTCTATATCTCCTTTGTCGGGCAGACTCTTTAGAATATTTTTATCAAGGAAATAGATGCCTGCGTTCATCCACAAGTTTGGGATCTCTTTTTTCTCCTTGAATTTGGTAACTCTGTCGTCATCCGTTTCCAAAATACCATACTTAGTTCTCAATTCCACTGATGCAATTGAATTCTGTTTTGTCTGAATTTTTTTAAGATCAATATCCGTAATGATGTCTCCGTTTATGACAAAAAATGAAGAATCTTTTATCATCTTTCCAGCTTTTTTGATTGCGCCGCCTGTACCCAACGGGGATTTTTCAACTGAGAATTTTACCCTCATTCCCAGTTCTTTCATACTCAGATAGTTTTCGATCATATCCTTCTTGTATCCAGTACAAACTATCACTTCGGTAATTCCGTGTTTTTTAAGATATTTTATTTGCCATTCTATTATCGGTACGTTGTTAATCGGTACGAGAGGTTTTGGAACATAGTCGGTGATGGGCCTTAACCTTTTGCCTCTTCCTCCTGCCAGGATGATTGCTTTCACTAGTGCAACTTGGGTTCTAGAGTATATAATAACTAAAAACTGCCGATTTAAAACCATCATCTAATTCAGAATGTCCAATTCCTGTTTTGATGCAAACTGATGAGAATCACCTCAAAGTAAATCTCTTCAGCTTCTTTGGGGCTTTTTTCCTCTCATGTTCCACAATTTGTTGATTTACAGATTTCTCTATTTATCTATGAATACTCCATATGTGTTTCTGTAGTGCAGATGCATCATGAAATTCTTTTCCACATAACCTGCAGATATTTTCATTGAATCTCATTATCTCTGTACCTCAAACAAAGACTAGATTTCAATCTTGCATAATTCTGATTGCGTTTATGTCTGTAAATCATGTTGACTATGTTGCCATAGGTTAATTTCATTTCTAGACAATTATTTTTTTTTGAGATCTTCTTTCTCGTCATCAGCTAGGTTGTCCATCTTCTTGGCAAATTCATTATAGATTTTTTCTAGCTCTTTTAAGGGCATTTCTATTCCGAGTATCTTCATAGTCTTGTTCCACGATTCGATATATTTTTCATCATCTAATCCTTTTCCCAACGTCTCTGCGATAGAATGGATTCCTTCTGTTTTACCTAGCGCGTAAATTGCAATATCTTTGTCACTTAGCATTGATCATTCACTTTCTGTTAGATAGTAATGTAATTCCGTATAGCATTCCACGCAATACTCTTCAAAATTGGTATGGTCGCAGTCGTAAACTTTATTCACATCGTTTTCGCATTTTGTGCAGGTTGGCATTTTTGTCCCTCTAGGATTTTTTAATTTTGATGGCGCCTAACCCTATCTGGATAAGTCCTGCGGCAAGCAATGGAACAGTTTCAGACAATACATTTCGACCTGATTCTTTTGCCTCCTCTGGGTCTGCATTGCCAATCACTACCACGCCTCCGATGATGATCAATATGCCCGCGACAATTATCATAATGCCTAGGCCTTTTGATGAGTCTTTTCGTGCAATGAAAAATGCAATTATTGGAAGTATTAATGCAGGCAATCCTAATCCCATCCCTCTCGTTTTATGATCTAGTGGGATGAATCCTTCTCCATTGTCACTGCTAAAGCTTACTGCAACATCTATTCCATAGATTGTCAACAATACTATGGCAATACCCGTAATGATTAATGCGGGAATTAATGCCATGCTTGTTTTTTTATTCGTCAATTAATAAATCTAATCAGACGGTTGGATGGAAAGCTTTTCCCTTAAGGTCTGCAATCTGCTCAAAATGTCCTCTATTGATTCGCCATTTTCCCCCACAATATTTGCGTGCCCTAGCTTTCGTAAGGGCTTTGACACTTCTTTACCATACATTTTCAAATAGACCCCATTTTCAGCAATTTCTGGTAATCTGTATTTTCCAGTGTAATCTGGTTCTCCCAAGATATTGTACATGACAGTATTGTGCTTCAATTCTGTTTCTCCCAACTCCAATCCCATAATTGCTCGTAGATGCTGTTCAAATTGGGACGTGGTGCTGGATTGCAGTGAATGATGTCCCGAATTGTGAACTCTGGGAGCTATCTCATTAATTATTAACTCTTCATCTTTAGTTACAAACATTTCAATCCCAAAAACCCCTGCACCTCTGAACACTGACATTGTTTTTTTTGCAACTTCTTCAGCTTTTTTTGCAACTGTCTCTGGAACTCTTGCTGGTGCGATTGTTTCGCGAAGAATATTTTTCTCATGGATGTTTTCAACTAATGGAAATGTCTTAATTTGACCATGGGTATTGCGTGCGGCGATTACTGAGACTTCCATTGTGAATGGTACAAATCTTTCTAGTAGGAGTGGCTGTCCCTTGAAATAGTCATAAGCTTCTTGAATGTCCCCTTCGGAATCAATTTTAAAATTCCCCCTTCCGTCATAGGCATCTCGTCGGGCTTTGAGTAAAGCTGGAAATCCAAATTTTTTCAATCCATCTTTGACATCTTCTATTCCTTCAATCTGTATGAATTCAGAAACCCGGATCTTGTTTTCTGACAGAAACGATTTCTGCAGAAATTTGTCTTGAATGATTTTTAACGTTTCTGGAGATGGATTTACTTCTGTTTTATCTTCAACTGATTTCAAGACATCGCTGTCTCCTGATTCAATCTCATAGGTAATGATGTCTGCCTTATCTGCAAGTTGAATTATTGCATCTTTGTCTTTAAAATCAGCAATGATCTGGTCTGTACCTGCCTTGACGGCTGGACAGTTTTCAGTCGGATCCAGTACTATGATCTTTGATACTTCGTCAGGCATTTTTTTGGCAGCCTCTGCAATCATCATCCCTAACTGACCTCCGCCAATGATTCCGAGAATTTTAGCCATATCAAGAAATGATATCGTTGGATTAAAAATATCTAATGCTGTTTTTAATGGCTTTTTGATTTTGTATAATAGAATTATTAATTACTCTCTAGTTTTTTTTACTATCATGGTATTTTCAAAGAAACCTCTGATTGGGATCATTATGGGTTCCAGTTCTGACAGTAGGATAATGCAAGGTGCTTCAGAAATATTGGATGAGTTTGAAGTCAAACACGAGGATCAAATTGTATCTGCACATAGAACCCCCTCAAGATTGGTAGAATATGCTAAACATGCTGAAAAAATGGGATTTAAGTTAATAATTGCTGGGGCCGGCGGTGCCGCTCATTTACCTGGGATGATTGCATCTCATACGGTGATTCCAGTAATTGGAGTGCCAATTTTGGTGTATAATGACAAACACGCAAAAAAATTGGATGCTGCCAAATTTTCAGCGTTTGGGGGGCTGGATTCCCTGTTGTCCATAACTGAAATGCCTTCTGGTTCACCTGTAGTTGCTGTAGGTGTTAACAAGGCGGGAAATGCTGGAATATATGCAATGAAAATGCTTGCAAATGAATTTCCTGATCTTAAGAAGAAACTTAAACAACACAAGTCAGATCAACACAATTCTGTAGTAAAAGAATCAGATCAATTGAAAAAAGAAGGTTTGTCGAAGTTTGCGAAAAAGAAGTTTAAGTAAGTAATGTGAACTGAATTTTTTTTGCCCTCAATGACTTAATCAGTGATTCCGCCTGATCTTTTCCCTGTGTTTCAAGGCTCAATGTAACGCCTGCTGAACCTGCATTTATTTCGGAGCTTAACCTATCATGCACCACCTCGACTATGTTGGCGTTTGCAAGGGTTATTTCGTCTACTATCTCTTTGAAGGCTCCCGGTCTGTCTGGAAGTAAAATCGAAAGTTTTAGCAGGCGTCCCATCGCTGCAAGACCTTTGTCTACAATTTGTCCTAATAGATACATGTCTACATTTCCTCCTGCCAACACTGCGACGATCTTCTTATCTTTGATCTGTTTTTTTGAAATCAAATAGGCCAGACTCGCTGCACCTGCAGGCTCTACTACAAATTTCATTCGCTCCATTAACAAAAACATGGCCTTTGTAATCTGCACATCGTCCACAAGCACTATCTCATCAATCATTTCCTTGATTACTGCATATGTGAGTTGTCCGGGGGATTTTACAGATATTCCATCTGCGATGGTTCTTTCTCCTCCTGTGGTGACTCGAGAGCCTTTTTTTACAGAATCATGCATTGACGGAAATGATTTTGATTGCACACCTACAATTTTGACGTTTGGGTTTTTCTCTTTGACTGCAATTAGAATCCCCGCAGTTAATCCTCCTCCGCCAATTGGAACGTAGATTTCATCCACATCTGGCAAGTCCTCCAATATCTCAAGGCCTATGACTCCTTGGGCAGCAATTATTTGCGGATCATCAAACGCGTGTATCATTGTGGCACCTGTTTCATCTGCAATTTCTTTTGCCTTGGAAGATGATTCATCATAGTTCACTCCTTCCAAAATCACCTTGGCACCGTAGCCCCTTGTTGCAGCTACTTTAGCAGGAGATGCGTTTTTTGGCATGACAATGGTACATGAAATTTTTTCTAATGATGATGCAAACGCAACTCCTTGAGCGTGATTTCCTGCAGACGCAGCTACAACGCCGTATTTTTTTTCTTCATCTGTTAGTGATTTAATTTTAAAATATGCTCCACGAATTTTAAACGAACCTGTTTTTTGTCGAAATTCAGCTTTCAAATAAACCTCTGAACCTACCATTTTGCTAAATACCGGGGAATGGATTAGCGGTGTTTTCTTTATCTCGTTTCCTCGTAATGAATTTGCCTTTACTATTTCATTAAAACTGGGGTCCATTGGAAATCATGCTATCGGTTTGGCGTATTTGTTTTCTTCTATTCGAAAGATATGCTTGTGATGGTTCGTGCGTAACATGCAAGGAATCCATAAATAGTTACACATTTTATTTAAAATCATATCAAGGGATCGGATCTCCCCTTTGAGACTTGTCTCATTTTCCGGTTCCTTGTTTAATTTATGATTTGATTACTGATTCAAGCTCTTCAAGTCTTCTGATGATGTTCTCTTTTACGGATCTTGACATTTTTCTTGGATCAAATAACCCTTCGCGATTGTTGTTTTTGACAAACTCCAAATCCAATGAAAGGAGGCATCCTTCTTCACCTGCAACTAGTCTTGGATCATCAATCAGTACTGCTGATGTCTGATATGTTTCTAGCAGAAGCGCATCAAGTTCTCCAAAAAGCTTTTCTTTTTTTTCCGTAAGCTGTTGAAAATTTGTTCCAGAGTCTTTTTGAATTTCTTCAAAGACTTTCTCCCTGAATTCATCGTTGTCATAAAACACTTCGAACAAATTTTGATGATCAAAGTCTTTGTATCCCATTTCTTTTAATTTGTCTAAAACTAGTTGATCACTATTGTCAGATAATTCCTCTTGTTTGTTTTTTGTCATGTCTACTATCCTTGATAATTCTTTTTGTATTTCCATCACCTGCTGGTCTGGTTTGTAATACAGCAAAACATGAAATTGAAGTGATAAATGTCCTGACAGCAAATAGTTTTCTTCTTTTATTTCAAATTTTGTAAAAATTCTTCTTACGTCCTGATTGTTTGTTATTGTCACGTCCTGTAATGACCATTCTTTTAGTGAATTGTTTATTTTTTGAAAATAATCCGTTACAAGCTTTGGATCAAATGTTTTTTGCTCTGTAACCGTGGAGTCCCCCATCATCACTTTGATGTCCGACATCTTGATCAAATCAGTCATCTTTGCACGGTATGATTTTTGAGCTGATTCATTTTTTTGATTTAATTCCTTGATGAAATCGTTTGGAGATCGAGAGTCTAATCGCACAAATGATTTCAAATAATTGCTCTCCTTAAACCTTCATCAAAATCTAAATACGTTAAACCCGTTTTTTCAACTATGCCCAATTACGTTTTTCACTGCGGTTTAGATGTGTATGGGATTGGGGTTCTTTGTGACTATTTTGAGGCTAAACGCCTATGTTTTGACATGATTTTTTCTAGAGGGGGACATATTTCTGATGTCTGACAGTAAGGAAAAAGTTGCATCTGAACCAGATTCGGATGTCAAAAACAACAATGTTGTAGACATGCTTCTCAGTACAGATAAACAGCAAACATTAGATTCTGATACCATGATTTTAGAAACCCAAAAACGCGTTTGGGGTGCTCTCAAAAAAGGATATGAGTACTCGGGCATCATTGATGAGTCCGATCAGTTTTTGAGAAAAAACGTTTTTTCAAAATTGGATATGGTGGTTCTTTATGTGGATCTTGTTGGTTCCACCACTATGACATTGGAAATGCCTGAAGAAAAAATCGCGATTATTATCAGTTCCTTTTCACAAGAGATGGCATCAGTGATTAGACAGCATAATGGATATGTTTTAAAATTTGTTGGTGACGCTGTAATCGGGTATTTTGTAGGAGAAAATAACGGGCTTCTGGCATCAGACAATGCAGTAAGTTGTGCAAAATCCATGATTTCGATCATTCAAAAAGGAATTAATCCGATCTTAAACCAGTACGATTACCCTGATTTGATGGTCAAGATCGGAGTTGATTTTGGACAAAACATCATAGTGCGATATGGTGCTGACGTAAAAAATTCTCACGTAGATTTAATGGGACCTGCTATGAATATTGCATCAAAAATCCAAAACATGGCAAAACCAAATCAAATTCTAATTGGTGATGATGTGTATCAACGACTTCACCCTTCCACCCAAAAAGATTTTCTCCAGATTGTTTGGAACAAGGATGAATGGAAATACAGATCAAGGGTGACAGGTGCAATTTATTCCGTTTACGAGTTTAAGGGTTGAGGAGACACTTCTGTATCTCAAACAGTGAACCTGTCTGGACATTCCACATGTTCATAATGATGTTCAGTAAATTTTTTCTGAACCACGTATATTACAATTTTATGAAGATCTTTTTCTTTAATCTCTTTTTTGCACCTCAGACATGATTTTTTCATTTCATCCATGTGTATCTGCGATCAAAATTACGAATCTATAAGGATCTCCGATCAACTCTAGTTGAGCTAAAACGCCTCAAAGTTAGCTAAAGAGTTTATCAAATGACTAAAGTAAGCCACAAATATGGCAAATACTGGGAATTATTGTGGATAAATTAGCAATAAAACACCTTCAGGACCTCTATGGTTTGAATCCAAACATACCACATATGGCATTTCAGTTTCCACGACTTCCACCAGGACTGCCTAACTCCATGTTTAAAGTTCATGAAAATCCTATGAGGGAGCAGTTTTTGGGAGATGCAAATGCCATGAACCAAAAGTTGCAGGGGTTTCAGCATATGTATCAGCAATATGCTGCAGGGCTGTTGTCGATGAATTCCCGTGTAGTTCCACCCGGTCACCCTTTGTATTCTAGACAGAATTCTGTTGAAACTCTACAAACTGAAAATGACAAGCTTCTAAAAGAAAATCTTGAGTTGAAGAAAAAATTAGAAAAAGAAACCAGTCCATGACCGATGTACTGGTTCTAAAATTCACGTTTGTTGAATATCCTTATTAATTTCAAAAGTTAATCTTTGTTATGGTCAAAACCCCTGCAGACGTATGGAAAGATACTGTGAACAAGTACCGGAAACAATGTCAAAGCATTCTTGAGATATCCAACAACATTAGATATGCAGGGGTAGTCAATCAGTACGGGAGAACATTGACCGGGATCATTCAGCCCAGATTGAAACCTCTTTTAAAGTCAGGGAATATGAAAAATGAATTTTCTATTCTGTCAACGTTAATTGCCTTAAGAAGAAACAATGTTGATTCAATTGGTAACCTGGAACATGCAATATTGAAACACCAAAAGGTGACAATTCTGATTCTTCAGAAAAAAGATGTGATTTATTATATTTCATTTAACAGAAAAGAAAAAAGCATAGATGGGATTATTCCTCATATTAAGAAAATAATCTAGGCTGGTGTAAATCCTTGATATCCGCCAGTCTGCTGTTCTTTGTCTTCGAAGCTTGGTTCAAACAACGAGATTAGGTAGTCATCAGGATCCAAAATCACTGCATTTTTTCCTGCATCTTTTTCGACTATGTCTCGATGTATGGTGACGCCTTTTTCTTTCAGCTCGTCAACAGCAGATTTTACATCGCCGACAAGAAAGCCTATTGTAATTCCATTTTCTATGGAACTGCCAATATGCTGCGCAGTCAGTGATGCTGGATGCAAACTCAACAAAGCACCAGATGTTCCCAAATCGACCCAAGATCTTCTCTGGTTTCTTATGGGAAGACCTATGATCTCATGGTAGAATTGCAGGGATTTGTCAATGTCTGAAACAGCAAGAATGACATTTCCCACTTTTTTGATGTTCACAACCCCATTACGTTAAAGTCACTTAAATCAGTTCTATTGAACCTCGACCATGGTTTCGGTTCTTTCGACTCCGCCAATTTTTTGAATTTTATTTGCAATTTCTTTGATTTTTACCAGCTCATCAACATCAACGATGACTACTGCATCAAACTGCCCGCTTGTGGGAAATGAATCTGTTACTGACTGAATTTTTTTTAGTTTTACTGCAATCAACTTTTTTGGAGACTTGACCAAAATTATTGCCCTTACCATCCCAGGTCAACCTCCACTTCAATCAGAGTCTCAGTGGTGACTATGTCTTTGATTTTTTTAAAGTCGATTACCATTCCGTTTATTTCGTCGATATTTCCTTGCAAAAGAACGCTGACATCAGCTCTTCCAGCAACGATCATCACCTGTTTTACAATCTTGCGTTTTTTCTTTAAAATTTTGACCACTGCATCTGCCTTGCCGGGTTTAACCAAAATCAGACATAATGCACGCATGATTTGCTTACGTAACCGGATCGGATAAAGATTCCTAGTCTATTGCTTCTTGTGAACGTGCTTCTTCAAGATATGCACGTCTTTCTTCGTTAATTTTTTCCTGATCGATTTCGATATCATCGTCCACTATGACTATTCCGTCTCCTACTGGCTCATCCTTTATTTTCCTACTTTTTGCTTTAGATTTTGTTTTGGTAGCAGATTTTTTTGTAGATGTTTTTTTGTTACTTTTCTTTGCAACTTTTTTTTCAGCCATTAATATCGAATGTCTTGAGATGAGGTGGCTTTTAAAGATTATGCAGTACTTTCATGTGATTTCGCTAATTGAGGATATCGTCTAAAATAGCAAATGCGATGTTTTTCATTAATCTGACTCGAAATGCGTCATTTTGTTTTTAACAAAACTGCTAACTTGAAAAAAATTAGAATTCTGAAGATGGAATTTAACAAATTTGCATCTCATTACATGAACAAGCAATGGTGCCGAGGGCATGATTTGAACAAGCGACAGCCCGGTCTTCAGCCGAGTGCTCTCCCAGGCTGAGCTACCTCGGCACTTAAGAAAATAAATTCAGTAGAGGAATTAAAGTTTGTCTTTGATCCTACATGCTTGAGGATCTGTTTTAAATGACATGAAACTAAGACTTCTTCAAATCAATATTCATGCAAAATATCCTATCTGAATCCATTACTAGTAATCGTTATTGTTCACAGTTTTCAATTCTCACATTTTTCTTACTCTATATACAGAGTATTTCATGGTCTGTCTTGAGTTCCCGTCTTTTCTTATCTTGCTAAATTGAAAGTCCTGTGACGATTTGATGATCATGTGAAAATCGTCTCCTATGACCATCTCATTTGAATTTGCAAGTAAATTAATTTTTGAGCACATGTTTACCACGGGTCCAAATATGTCTTTAGCTGCAGAATCTGCAGAATATCCTACCATGACCTTTCCAAAATCTCCGCTCACCCGGTAATCGATTGATGAGATTTCTGCTGCATTTAAGATCTCGTTGATCTGTTCTCTTCTTTCAATCAACTTTGTTCCGCATCTTAACGCATTTCTCATGTAATCATTGTCCGATTCGTCAAAATAAAACAAAACCGCGTCATCTATGCTTTTTACAATCGTTCCGTTGTACTCTGTCACGACATCAGACACGAGCTCAAGTAAAGTAGAATAAAACAAATCTTTTTGGGATTCTGAAATCTTCGTCGTCAGTTTTGTAGTATTTACAACATCTACAAGAAACACTGCACAGTTTTGCGATTTTCCAAAAAACTCCAAAGCTTTGCTTTGTGATTTTTCTTTGTCCTGATGCTGCTTTGTGGGGTAATTGAAATCCTGTTTGAAATCATGGGTGTTTTTGGTCATGCGATCTTGGCCTCCATCACGTGTTCAAACAGTACGTTGAATTCCACGGGTTTTCTTAGGCATACTTTTACACCTTTTACAATCCATCCCTGTAATTCCGAATCAGGTATTGCAGCGGCAGTTAGAAACAGAACATTGCTGTCTTTTAGTTTTCCAACATTATCCAGATGCCTTACAATGTTTATTCCGCTAAACTCCAGCATCGTGATGTCTAGTATTACCATCTTGAATTCAGAATCAAGAATCATTGCTAATCCTTCTCTTCCTTTGGTTGAAGTAAACACCTCGTTGTCAGTTGCTTCCAAGATGTTTTTTATGACTTCTAAAATTTCGGGATTGTCATCTATTAGACAAATTTTCATAATGATTCTATTTCTAGTGCCAAAATTAACTAATTTATTATTTTATCAAATTTGGATTTATTCAGCTTAACACTTTTCACACAGTCGATCCAATTATTTTTTAAAATCTCAAATTTTTTAGATGTATTGTAGTTCCTGTATGGAACGAGTGAAAAATTTAATTTTTCCACGGTACATCGTCTTTATTTTTTCGTTTGTTAATCAATCGTCCCATTACAAAAAATAAATCTGATAATCTGTTTAGATATTTTATGCAGTTTGAATTGATTTCGTCCTTTTCGCTCAATTGCACAGTTTGAGTTTCAGCTCTTCTGACAACTGTTCTTACATGGTGCAGTTGTGCTGCCGCGATATCTCCTCCCGGCAAAATGAACTGTGTTAGTGGTGGGAGTTCAGATTCAAATTTATCTATGCTGTTTTCCAGCAATTCTACTGAATCCAGCGATACCCTGTTTTTCACATCGTTTAGGTTGGGATTTGATAGATCGGCGCCGACCACAAACAGGTCGTTTTGGATTTTCGTGAGCAGTGAATTGATATCCTCATCTAAAATATTGGTGAGCACAATTCCAAGTGCAGCGTTTGCCTCGTCTACTGTGCCATATGCCATAATTCTTGGATGTGATTTTGCTATCCTGTAGTTTCCTTGTAGGCCAGTATTTCCATCATCTCCTGTTTTCGTGTAAATTTTCATGAATTGTTTGTTTTAAAATTACTATTATGTTGTTCGAAAAGGACAGTATGAAAATTCATTAGTAGATATTTTGTATTACATGCACTTATGATACACGATTTTTTTACTATGGCAGCAAATCTAAAGAATGTTTCAAGGCAGGGATGGATTGATAAATTATCCATATCTGAACCCGAGTCTGTAGCAGATCATTCGTATTCTATGGCAATCATGTGCATGGTGATATCTGATTTGGAGGATTATGATTTCGAAAAAACACTCAGAATGACCCTTCTTCACGATCTGGCCGAATCGATAACAGGAGACATCACACCCGACAAAATATCCCAAGAGAAAAAGATGACTTTGGAAAATGATGCATTCGATGAAATAATGCAATACTTGCCAGCTGAACTCAAATCACAGTATTTGAAAATTTGGAATGAATATCAGCAAAATGATTCTCCAGAATCCAAAATAGTGCATCAGATTGACAAATTAGAGATGGTGCTTCAAGCAAAACAATACGTGAAAGAGGGTCATTCAATAGACGAAATGAATCCATTTATTGAAACGGCTAGAAAGGAAATAACCCATCCAAAATTAAAAGAGTTGTTAGATCATGTATTGTTTGGCAAATAACTCGATGTGGAATTTTGTATGAATCAAAAACTCATGTTGGCAGTCTACTTGATTTGCGTAATTCCGCCTCGTTGTTTCACATATCATTTTCATATTGCAAGTAGGAATTTGTTTTTTATGGCAGTTCAAAAATCTTAAAATTATGTTCTTCCCAACATATCTAACACGTCTCTCAGGTGCTTACACACGATGCCCTTCTTCTTCTTCCTGGAATAGTCCATGGTTCCCCATTCACATGTGCACGTTCTCTCCACAAAGTTTACGATATAATACGTGTCAGGTTTTGACTCCGACTGGACGTCTGCAACTTCTGCCGTTCTGAAAAGTATTTTGTTATTTTTTTGATTCAATTTATGCTAAATCTTTTTGTTGATATCATCATATTTGTTATCCTCTATCCTGCCACATTTACGATATCTTTAATCTGTAATATTGTTGTAGTATTAAGGCAGCTTTAAGCATGGTGATGTCTTGCGTCATTTAAAAAACAGATTCAAAAAACCTCACGATATTAAACAAATAAAGAATTATTTACAAAGATTCCTTACAATGCCTAATGTCCGAGTCTGAAAGCAGCAAGGATGAATTGATTGATGCTCAAAAGCAGGTGATCGGGATACTGTTTGAGGTCATAAAAAGATTGCAGGCTAACAATGACTTGGATGAGGAATACTTTCAAATAATTTCCAAGGGTCAGGACGGAAACACGCGCGTTGATGAGATCATTGGAGAAAGAACTGAGAATGCGAAGATTGTGGGAAGGCTGCTTGAGCAGTTGGAAACCTAGTTTCCGCAGCTGCAGTCATCGTCAGACAGAATTCTCAGGTGCGCTGTCTGCTGATATTTGTCTTGAACGTAATTTGCAAGATTGGTTATTCTTATTATTGGTGTTCTGGAAATCCAACTCCCTTCATTTTCAAACCAAAATTCTATTTCATCCAGGTCATATCTCTCATCGTTTTCAACGAGTTTCCTGAAAATTTTCTTGATTTCTTCCACTTCTAATTCTGAAAGTTTGGTTTTGTCCTCTATCATGGTGGTGATTTCATTTAGCTTGATTATCACGTTGTTTGTTAAGGGCATAATTTTTTTTAAATTTGGATTTCTATAACAATCTTCTGAAGTGACATTGTTTTTATAATAACTGTACTTTCTGTGAATAATGCAGTATTTTCAGGCGTTAAAGCTAGGTCAAAAGAGAGTTGCATCTGCAAGAGAATACCTCAATACCCTTACTGATGGAAAGGCAATGCCCGCACTAGCATTGGTAGAGAACAAGGCCAATGCATGGATTCCTGTAGGTGAGGAGAACCTCTATGCTTTTGTAGACGAGTCGGCAGGTTTCATCCTTACCGACAAGAGTGGGTACATCCTAGCACTTGTGGACAAGACGGGTTCATCAAAAACAATAGTTCAGGGAGTTACAAAATCCCAAAAAGAAATTCTTGAAAAGGCATTTGAACGCGACAACCTTCAAAGGTTTGAAGGCAAAGTAATCTTGCCTGTATGACCTTGAAGAAATCGTAAAGCTTTAGTTAGATTAGTCATATGAAAATAAAATGAGTGAATTTTCTCAGGATATCGAGGTAAGTGGGCATATTATTGACTCTTCAATCCTTACGAAGATTTTTGACAAGATTATGGACCTTCAGGGAGAATTCCAGGTGGAGGAAATCCGAATCGGAAAAAAGAAAACCGATCAGTCTTTTGCAAGACTGTCTGTTGTTGGAAAAGACCAAAAGCATTTGGATGACATTTTAAAGACTGTTTATAGACTGGGAGCTGTATCAAAAATCCAGAATGAGATTGTGCTAAAGAAGTCCCCAAAGGACTTTGTGATGCCTGATAATTTTTACAGCACGACTAATAATCAGACTCACGTGTTCCACAAAGGTTCGTGGATCTTAGTGGAGAACATGATGATGGATAAGTGCATAGTGATAAAGGGAAGCAAAGCGTACTGTGTTCCTTTCCGAGAAATAAAAAAAGGCGACCAGATAATCGTCGGAGAAAAGGGAATCAGAATCACCCCTCCTGAGCGTCCAAGGGAAGGCATCAACGTTTTTGAATTCATGGGAAGCTCAAGCTCCAGCGAGAGACCAACTCAGCATATAGCAAAGCAGGTGGCAGATGACATTTACGATACCAAGAAAAACGGAGGAAAGATCGTCATCGTGGGAGGCCCTGCCATAGTGCATACGGGAGCTGATGATGCGGTATCCGAACTCATCAGGCTTGGATACATTGGGGGAGTCTTGGCAGGGAACGCGTTGGCAGTACATGACATAGAATATGCCACACTGGGAACGTCTTTGGGGATGAACGTTCATGACGCCACACTGGCATTTCACGGACATCGAAACCATATGGATACCATCAATGCCGTATTCAAGGCAGGTTCAATTGCAAACATGGTTAGATCCAAGAAATTGACCAAGGGGATAATGTACGAATGCGTGAAAAACAAGGTTCCATTCGTCTTGGCAGGATCAATCAGGGATGACGGACCATTGCCTGACGTAATCACCGACGTTACTCAGGCACAAAGCAAGTACAAAAAAATTCTAAAGGATGCAGATATGGTCATAATGATCTCGACCATGCTTCACTCTATTGCAACAGGCAACATGCTGCCAGCAAAAGTCAAGGTCATCGTAATTGACATTAGCCAACCTACGGTTACAAAACTTATGGATCGTGGAACTTGGCAGGCGATGGGAATAGTATCTGATGTCGGGGCATTTTTGCCAATGGTGGCAGAGCAGCTGCGAAGCAAAAAGTAGGTTAGTGTCACGTGTCATTTTTTGAAGAAGATAAAAACTCAAAGATGGTTTTCCACAGCTATGCAAAAATGGTTTTTAATAGTTGCGTATGACCCGTCTGAACAAATCATACGTTTCTCTTAAATTAAAAAAATTGTAACGGCATATCGTTGAAAAAGAACCTGCCCTGGTTTTATTCTCTTGGACTGTTTTTATTTTTAGGATTTTTTTCCAGTCCTGTATTTGCAGAAGTGGCCAGTATTCACATAGACAAGAATTTATTTTCCAAAGAAGATCAAATCAAGATTTCAGGAACCGTCGAAGAAGATTCGACAGGTTTCGTCACAATAGTGATTCGTGATCAAAACGACGAATTTGTACTGCTGACACATTCTAAGATACATCATGACAACACCTTTGAAAAAAAGATCATTGTTGAGAACCAATTTGACGAGAGTGGAAGATATTTTGCAAAAGGATTTATTCTGGATATGTCCGAGTCTGAAATCATAAACTTTGACGTATCCTTGGACGGACTTCCAATTGCTGGAACGGGCAAGATTGATGCAAATTTGTCTTCAGAGTATGCCGACAACACGGGGATTCCTTTTGATGCTGTGACTGCTACACCATCTGCACTTTCTTTGGAATCTCTAGACGGCGTCGCAGAGATTAGTCGTCCTTTGTTCATTGATCCTGAAAAGGAGCCTCAACATTACGTTGATAGGTATTATTCTGAACCGTATTACAAGAGCTGGTTTGACAGGAATTATCCCGGATTGTCCATAGAAGACGCTGTAGGATACGCAGACCCGGATGTTGGCGATGCAAAGCAAACTTTCAAAGAAATCCTTGATGTGGAAATCATTCCTGTAGTCCAGGCATCCTCATCAACTGCCTCGATGATTACTTCGGATGCCGCATCGGAGGATTCGGATATCGCGCAAATCACTCTTGCCGTTGTGGCACTTGGAATACTGTTTGGTGCGGTATACGGAGTTAAGAGACAGGCGGACAGCAACACAAAGCAGATCATGGTCAATAAGAACGTCATAAGACAAAAAATTCTCAATCCCCTAAGGGGTTCGAATCCTAAGGAAATGCTTCAGATGAGGATGGTCAAGGGAGAGATTTCAATTGAAGAGTATGATCGACTAAGATCCAAGCTGGATTGAATTTTTTTTGGACATGTAATTATGCCACTAAATTTTTCTGAACTTGAAACTTTTGCGGAATGTCCTTCTTCAGGTTCTCGAAGAACCTCTCTATCATTTCCAATCCCGCGACCACCTTAGGTGCATTGTTTTTTACGAACTCGACTTTTTCAGAGCTTGTCTTGGGTCTGCTTTCAAGATAGTTCTGATAGACCTTTGCACCGTCATAATCCACATAGGCAATTCTGGCGCTAAAGTCTGTCCTTTCCAAAACGAGGCTGTCTCCGCCGACGATGGCTGTATGATACGGATGCTGAATCAGTGATTCTGAAAGTCTTTGTGATGTCATGATGTCCATCTTCTGCAAATCTGTGGCAAACGCGTTAAAGTCTGCCAGCAGGTAAAAAGTGGCATTTGGCTTTGTCGCCCTGACTCCCTCTATTGCAGATAACTTGTGATACGTGTACTCTCCCATAACTTGATGTATTCCTCTTGTAACCTCGAAGTATTCGTCCATTTCGTTGCTGAATTCGAATCCAGCTACTGCGGCATGCTGAATGGGAGTTGAAACTGCCGTGTACTCCGTGGCCAGGATTTTTTTGAATTGCCTCTTCAAATCTGTTGCATGTTGTGGGAATATCACGTATCCCAACCTGTATCCGCCGGCTGCATGGGACTTGGAAAGCCCGTTTGTGACAAACGTTCCTTCGGGATATATCTTTCCCATACTTACAAACTTTGAGAAATCGTATGTTGTCTGAGCGTATATCTCATCTGAAATCACAGTGATGTTTTGCTCTCTGCATACATCTGCTATCTCCTCAAGCTCCAGCCTGTCATATAGCAGCCCTGTGGGATTGTGAGGGTTGTTAAGGATGAGAATTTTCTGTCGGTCTTGCAGTCTTAATGCAAGTTTTCTGAGATCATTTGGAGAGAATTTTTTATTTGCACGCGTTGGCAGCATATGATAGTTTTTCTGCAGGAATCTAATCTGCGGCAAGTATCCTAGCCATGCGGGAGTAGGCAAAATGACCGTTCCATGAAGTACTTCCAGAAGATTGAAGATAAGCTCCTTGGTCCCAGGACCTACGTAGATTCTTTCTGGAGCGACGTCCATTCCAAAATAGTGCTTGTTGTACTTTGATATGGCATTTCTAAGCTCCGGGATTCCTGGAACTGCTGCATATGCACCCTTGTTTGCATTGCTTATCAGGGCATTTTGCACCATCTTTGGAACCGGAAACGGGGACTGGCCAAAAGCAAATCCATAGAACCCAAAGATGCATTCAGGATGCGGACAGTCCGAATGAAATTCCTGCAAAAATGTGTTAAGTTTGAGATTTTCTGGCATTTCGATATCTTCCACTTGCTGATCAACTATGAACTTCATCGATGTCTATTATTTGGAATGGCATTATAGATCAAATGTAAAAAAGTAGGCATCAAAGAGCTAATTTTATTTACAAATTATTATTTTTCCACTTATAATTTCACTATTTTTCAGTATATTTGATAATTAATTCATATTTTTCATTCATTCGTATGTTCAATTTGTTTTGACATTGTTTTATCAATGACGTCGTTTAACTCATCAAAGAAAAAACAGATGGCCTTTTCTCAAAAAAATAAGAAAAACCTAACAGGTTAAGAAAGAGGGATAAACGAAATCAGAATCCGCAGATTTTTAACCGGAAAAAAATCAAATTTTCCATGGACGAATATGTCAATGACATAAAGGATGCAGTGGAAGTTTATTTGAAAACTGGGCAGTACATAGTAGAGGAATCATCCAAGTTCAAAGACAAGATAAATCCCGAAAACGGATTGGAATCATCAGACATTGAAGCCATGCTGAAACAAATCGATGCGTGGTCTGGTTCGTTTGGGGTAATATCTGATAGAATGAATCAAGTTTTGAGTTCAAGGAAAAAATCCTGAACCAAAAATAAATTTTGCGTGTCTGGAACTATACATTGTTGACGATGCAGCAGTCATGTTTTTGAAAACATCAAAACTATGAAGAGAGATTGTTTCGCTTTATGATCTGAAAAAACTTTTCCTGCACATCTTTGTCTGCCCTTAGCAATGGGCTGGTGGTATTGTCCTTTGTACCATGTACGTAGTCAAGATGAAACCAGTCATTGTCGAGAATCATCTCAATCTCGTCATCAAATATTTCCAAGTTGGGAGGAATCCACTTATACGCAAGTGTGATTGCTGCAATGCTCGAATTCGATGAAAGCAGTGTTATGTCTTCGGTCTTTTTTGTCGTTCGCAAGTTGTGATACTCTCCGTGCTCAAACATTACGATGTTGTTTTCCTGAATGGTTTTCCACGTGCCGTTGTTCCATACGTCCAGCTGTCCAGCAATAACATGTATCGCTTCGATGATGATGGAATGTTTGTGTGTATGCTGTGTTTCGTTTACTGGCATGTATGCTATGACCGACCTCATGGTATCAAGGTCAAAGGATTCTCTTACTTCATCTGTTTTCTTGTTGATCCCTATTTTCTGATACTCGTCTCGCATTATTCTGGTCTGTTTTTCTATGATTCGCACAACTCAGTCCAAACCTGCCTCCTTAAAACTCCTGGATGAGGATAATGCTTTCTCCAGTATTGGATTAATTGAAAAGACATGTGAAAAGATCTAACAGGGGGCAATTTTTCAGGAATTCGTGCCTGATTTTTACAATCATTTGCTCAACATTTGTATGAAATGATTCTGCTGAATTCGTTCACCTCAAAATATCGAGACTTTGCATTAATGAGAAATTTCATGATTCGCACAACTCAATCAAGTCTGGAAATCTCATCAAGAACTTGCGGATTCTCCAATGACGAGAGATCTCCCAGATCCCTTCCTAGAATCTTCGATTTTAACAGCCTGCGCATTATTTTTCCCGTTCTTGTTTTGGGCAGGTCGGAGAGCTGAAAAACAAATTTTGGTTTTGCCACCTTTCCAATTTTTTCTGAAATGTATGCAGTTATCTCAGACTCTGGGATTTTTTCTGACTTGTCATAAGCTACGATAAATACCGCAATTGCCTCCCCTGTTATCTCATCTGGTATTGCAACTGATGCTGCATCGGAAATCTTCTTGTTGGATATCACGGTGTGTTCTATTTCTGCAGTGCTCATCCTGTGTCCAGATACGTTGATCACGTCATCTGTACGTCCCCGCATATACCATAGACCGTCGTGGTCCACATGCACATAGTCCCCGTGAAACCAAATGTTGTCAAATCTTGACCAGTATGTGTCGATGTACCTCTTGTTGTCGTTGAGCATTCCCCTGGTCATTGCAGGCCAAGGTGATCTAATAACGAGATAACCGTTTTCCCCCCTTACTGGATTCTGATCATCGTCTACCACGTCCAGGTTCATTCCAGGAACCGGAATGCCTACAGTTGATGGCCTTATACGCATCCCCGGAAACACCGACAGCATAGCGCCACCAATTTCCGTGCCGCCAGACAGATTCATGATGGGTATCTTTTTGCCACCTACCTTTTCGAACAGCCACCACCATGAATCCTCATCAAGAGGTTCACCCGTTGTGGGTATGTTTTTTATTTTATCCAGTGCAAAATTCTTCAGTGGCTCCACGCCGTTTTTCTTAAACAGTCTTACTGCGGTGGGCGAGATTCCAAATATTGTAGCCTGGTAGTCTTCCAGCATTTTCCAGATACGATCAGATGTTGGAAAATCTAATGCGCCGTCATAGATTACAGCTGATGCACCCATAAGGAGCAGACCATATACGTTCCACACCAGTCCCGTAATCCATCCTATGTCTGCGGGCCAAAACAGTGTGTCATCACATGTAATGTCTACCAGATACGATGCCTGATGCCCTGCAAACACTGAAAACCCTCCATGTACATGTACGACACCCTTTGGCTTTCCAGTAGTTCCAGAAGTATACAGGATGAACAACGGATCCTCAGAATCCATTGTCTCTGTAACACACTTGTCGCTTTGTGAACTTGTCAGGGAATTATAAAATACAATTTTTTCAGAATCAGAATATTTGTCAACTCCCTTGTACGGGACAACTATCGTCTTTTCAACTGCGGTATCTTTGACTGCGGTTTCGGCAGCCTTCTTTTGGGATACTTGCTTTCCTTTTCTGTGAAACCCGTCTGAGATTATCAATATCTTGGCACCACAATCTTTCAATCTTACGTGCAGGGATTCTGAACTGTATCCAGAAAAAATTACTGTCTGAACTGCACCGATTCGGGATGCTGCAAGAATTGCAACTATTGCCTCCTCTATCATGGGAATGTAGATTGCAACTACGTCTCCTTTTTTTACGCCCAATGACTTCAAACCGTTAGCAAGTCTTGCAACCTTGGAATCTAGCTCGAAATACGTGAGAGATTTCTTGTGTCCGTCCTCGGATACAAAGTGATACGCAACTTTTTGCGGTGTCGTCTTAACGAATTTTCCCACCGTGGATTTGTAGATGTTTGTTTTGCCATCCCCAAACCACTGAGACCATTCAATTCCTCTTGAGGTATCAAGTATCTTCGAGTACCGTTTGTCCCACACAATTCCGATGTCATCATCTACTGATTTCCAAAACCATTCGAGATCCTGCTTTGCCTTTTGTGACAGATCATCAAGCGAATCTATGCCGTGTGATTTCATGAATCTGTAAACGTTTGATTCTCGAACCTGCTTATCAGAAGGAACAAATTCAAAACCAGACATTGCCAGATGTTTTAGATTCGAAGAGTGTAAAAAGATTTTTTGATTTATGAAATGTCTATTCCGAGGCGTCGTGCACATGCTATAGCTGTCTTTCCCGCATCTTCGTCGATCCCTGCATTTAGCAACTTTTCAGTCCATCCGGTGTTGGTACCCCTTGTATTCTCGTGATAGTATTCCCTCAAGATTGTCCCCACCTGATCATCCAGTCTTCTTCGAGTCGGCTCGTTCATTCCTGCCTGAAGGATTGTTGCATCGGATGTGGCAAGAATTTTTATGAATTCAATGTCCTCGAGAGAAAGTCCCTTCATGAAATCCCCGTCTGCTTTTTCAACAGGTCCAGAGTCAGCGCAGGATCCGCCTTTCCCTTTGTCTTCTGCATCACCTTTCCCACCAGGAAGTTAATTGTCTGCGGATTGGATTTTGCCTGCTCCACTGCCTGTGATTCCTCAGAGATCACTTGTTTGACAATCTCCAGCAGCTCAGATTCGTCTGAGACGTTTCCAAGTTCAAGCTCCGTAATCACCGATGACAGGTTCTTTCCCGTTTTCAGTATCTCATGCAATGCGTTCTTTGAGGAATTCCTTGACACCTTTCCTGTCTGAATCGCATCTGCCAGTTCCCTTAGGTGCGTTGATGTGATCTTGGAGGACTCTCGTTTTTCCCGCGTGTCCATAAGTCCCATTAGTTCTGTGGTGATGATGTTTGCAACCTCCTTAGCGTTTGAATCAGTATGGGCTTTCTCAAAAAGATCAGAGTAGAACTTGTCTGATGACAACACGTCAGCTACCTGTATTGGAATGCCATACTTTGAGACGTACCTTTCTTTCTTTGAGCTTATGCTTTCGGGCATCTCTGACCGCAGGTTCTCATGAGTTTGTGCATCAATGCTGACCCAGGGGATGTCTCCTTCAAGGAAATATCTGTAATCGAGATCCTCTTCCTTTGAACGCGATGAAACAGTAATCTTTCTCTGATCATCCCAGTGACGGGTCTCTTGAACTATCTCGATGTCCCTTGAATGCAAGCTTTCCTGTCGTGTAATCTCAAAATGTGCTGCCTTTTCCAAGTCATGAAAAGAGCCGATGTTTTTTATCTCCACCTTCTTTCCGCCTTGAATTGACACGTTGGCATCGGCCCTCATGGCACCTTCAAGACTGGGGTCAGCGACGCCGAGGTTGGACAAGATGTCTGACAGTATGTTCAGAAAGTCCCTTACCTCCTTGGGGGTCTCAAAGTCGGGCTCGGTGACGATTTCCACCAGAGGGGTGCCTGCACGGTTATAGTCCACAAGCGTAATCTGGTTCTTCGACGAGCTTCCCTCGTAGATCAACCTGCCCGGATCCTCTTCTAGCTGAATTCTAGTGATCCTTATTTTCTTGTCCCCCACCATTATCGAGCCGGCTCCTCCGACGCTTGTATCCCCGTAGATGTTTAGCTGGGTAATCTGAAAGTTTTTCGGAGAATCCGGATAGAAGTAATTTTTCCTAAAGAACGCAATTTTTTCTGGAGTACTGCAGTTCAGGGCCATGGCGATGGTCATTGCCTTTTTCACGGCTTCCTGATTAAGCCTTGGAAGACTGCCCGGCAATCCCATGCATACGGGACATATGTTTTGGTTTATTTCAAACTCCCTATAGTTTGCCTTACACGAGCAAAACAACTTACTGTTAAGATTCGTTAACTGACAGTGAATTTCCAGTCCGATCATAGTCATATCGGAACCTCCGGCAGATTTACGGTCTGCTCCAACGCATACGCTGCCTGCAGCAGCATCTTGTCATGATTGGAATCTGCAATCAGCTGCATTCCGATTGGCAGTCCGTTTGATATAGCAAACGGAACTGACACCGCAGGCCTACCAGTAAGGTTTGCAGTTACGGTATTGAGGTCCACCTGAAACAGTGCTATGGGATCGTCAATCTTCTCCCCCTTCTTGAACGGAAGTACGGGAACCGTAGGGGCTACGAGAAGATCAAACCTTTCGAATACCTCGCCAACCTCCCTTGTCAGCTTGCTTTTGACCTTCAACGCCTTTAGGAAATACTTTCCGGCCTGACCCGCAGACGGAACAAATCCTCCGATGATCATTCTCCGAGTCACTTCAGGACCAAATCTTCTTCTGGCCTTGGCAATGTACGAGTTAAACTCGTATCCCTCTACTGGAAACTCGTATCCGTATCTGAGATTGTCATATCTTGCAAGATTGCTTCCGGCCTCTGTGGCAGTGATGGTGTAATAGGCTGCAACCGAATACTTTACCATGTCCAGAGAAACCTCCTCGCATGTTGCACCCAGTCCTTCAAGCTTAGAAACAGCATCGTTTGTGGCAGCCAATACTTCGGGAGCTGTCCCTTCTCCGACCATCTCCTTGATTATGCCTATTTTCTTGCCCTCGATGCCATATTCTATTCCAGAAAGGAAGTCCTGCTCGTTGCCATCAATCGTGGTATTGTCATTTGTATCTAGTCCAGAAATAATGTTCAGCATGAATGCGGAATCCTTCACGGTTCGGGTAAGTGGGCCGATCTGCTCTATGCTGTTTGCATATGAAATCAGTCCGAACCTGCTGATAAGACCGTATGTCGGCTTGTATCCGACAACTGAACAAAAGCTTGCGGGATTTCTTACCGAACCTCCAGTATCAGAACCCAGTGATGCGACGCATTCAAAAGCGCTTACGGATGCCGCACTTCCTCCGGATGAACCTCCCGGCACGTAATCAGTGTTCCATGGATTGCCGCTTGCGCCGTATGCGCTAAACTCAGTTGTAAGTCCCATCGCAAACTCATCAAGGTTTGCTTTTCCTACGAACACGGCGTCTTGCTGCTTTAGCTTTTGTATAACCGTCGCATCGTACGGGGCTACAAAGTTCTCCAGCATCTTTGATGCGCAAGTGGTCTTGCCATCCTTGATGCAGATGTTGTCCTTGATAGATATCGGCATTCCATAGCACGCTCCGACCTTTTCCCCAGATCTCACTTTTTTGTCAATCATCCTGGCTTGATCAAGTACGTTTTCACTTACTGAAAGAAACGCATGTATCTTTTCATCTACTTTGCTGATTCGTTCTATCGTCTTTGACACGTAATCCTCAACTGAAATGTTCCCGCTTTGCACCTCTTGAACGTATTCAAGTGCTGAAATCTTCAAATTCATGATGACATCTTAGGGGCCCTGACGTAGGTTCCCTTGTAGTGATTCAGCTTTTCGATTAGTTTACCGTCAAACGGAACATGCTCGTCGTTTCTAAGATTGGAAATTGGAATCTCCTGCATGGATATTTCCTCAGATTCAACTCCCGCAGAATCCAGCACGTCAAAGAATTCGATCATCGACTGCACCTTGTCAACGTATTCCCTGTGATCGTCCACGTCTATTCTCATGAGCTTGGAGACACGCTCTATCTCCTCTGCAGCCACCATTATTGCGCAACTCCTTTGCAGTTAGCTCGTGCCTGAAAATGAATGAAATCCGATTGTTTTACTGTCATGATGGAGAAAACTAGATTTCTTTGATATAATGCTAATGATTTTGTAAGAAAAGTCCAAGGAACATAATCAATGATCATTAAAAACAGAAATCTCTGTTTCAGAACCACATTTAACAACTTTCATTCAGTATTTTCAACATCCAAATTTTTCAAATTTAGGTTGACCATAGTCAAGAAATTAACGACTGCCAAAATGTGTACAAAAACTATTCGTAAAACAAAAAAAGTATTACAAAAATAATTATGTGTTTTTTAAAATCTCAGAAATTTCAATTTCAATTTAGTTGGCACAATAGTGTCTTCAACATCTAATTGATACAAATTATTTATCTAGCGATATTCAGATGAAGATTGATTTTAAAATAAAATGAAGATATTAGATTTGGTCAAAAAGAAATTTTTGTGGATCCTTCTGGGGACTGCGTTATTCTATGTTCTATTAATCGCAGTTTCAGACATAGGTAAGATATCTGAGTCTTTTCTACAAATTAGAGCAGAGTTCATTTTTTTGATATTTGGGCTCGGATTCCTAGCTCATGTGATCAAAAGCTTTCGCCAGAAGGACATGCTTGGAATACTAGTAGAAAAGATCACGCCAACCCAAAACATGATCACATACATGTTGGGTCTTTCACTAGTAGCCACACCTGGAAGCATGGGGACTCATCAAGAGCGTTTATTTGAAAAAAATATTCGACATACCAACTGAAAAATCAATTGCTGTGATTTTTCTTGAAAAATATCATGATTTACTTGCAGGAACAACCATAATTCTAGTCACCCTGTCAATTCATTTTGGTTGGATGTCTCTATCATTAGTTGTCATTTCGTCAGTTCTGCTTGGAACGATATACCTACTAATAAAAAGTCAGAGAATTTTCATGTCAGCATACTCCAGGCTCTTAAAAATTAACTTGATGTCAAAAAATCTTCCAGAGATGGGAACTAGCGAATCCATTTCCATTTTGACAAAACCCCGAAACATGGCAAGTGGGTGGACATTCAGTATTTTGGGTTGGAGCGTGGATTCTTTGGCAGTTTACATGGTTTTTCTGGCACTAAACATTGATCTGGGATACCTTTTGACGTCTCAGATTTACCTTATATCGCTAGGTTATGGAATACTGTCTTTTTTGCCAGGCGGAATAGGGGTTAGCGAAGGTGTTGCAGACGCAATACTTTACGCAGTAGACTCTGCTCCACATGTCAATGTCAATGAGGTTCTGATGAGGCCCACCACACAAGAACATTGAATTGCCAGTATCTCCATTCTAACTTAGATATGTGGTTGGGAGGTAGACTGCTAATTGATTTAAAGAAATTTTCCAAAATCATGAGTGACATTTCTAGAGATATTCAAAACAAAACTCGAAAATTGAATGTATGATTTACTAGAATAAAAATACCGAAAAATGCAACGCTGGTGAAGAAAAAGGCCTCATTACAGGCTGTGTTATTTTTGATAATGATTCCAAAGAAATTCTTTGTCAATGGAATTTTCTAAAATAGATACAAAACAACTAATCCCTCCCAAGTATCCTACTTAGAATCTCAGAAAGCGTTTGATCATGTGCGTAGTGGAAAAAATGCAATGAATATAATAATCACTAAATATGATTACTATAAGATCAAATTATGCAAATGCAAAAGTGTTCAGAATGTGATTGTGATATGGAATTGATGACGATGGAAAAATTCTTTTCTGTCTTACAAAAGAAAATCAGTTCATAGACTACATCGAAGAATAAAATAATCCATTCATATATTACAAATGAAAAAATGGCATGGTGTAGTTCATTTTATGGCATGCCTAATACGATAAAAATTTAAAAAACTCCTCCTGGCAGGTATTTGGGAACATCAAACACAAAGCCTACTTTTCTTTGCGCATCAGCAACCGAAGGCACTACAACATCAATATGCGGAATCACATGATCTGGAGGGCCGCAATACCCCGACAGTGTCAGCTCCTGCCACAACGCGTCATCGCATTGCAGTCCGTCAAATTCCTTGTCTTCCACTTTGAATGTCATCTTATTTTGGATGCTGTCTATTTCTCTAAGGTACAGCAATGACAGATTGGCACCATTGTTATTCTCCGTACAGTCACTCACAATCGATTGGTACTCATCTGGAAACATCTTATGATGCGCTGTGTTTGTAGGGTAGTATACTGTGGCATCTATGCCACTTTCATCCAGTATTGACACCTGCTTGAGATATATTCCAACATCTTGTTGATTGTTATCTAGAATCAACAATGTTTCTTTGTGGTATAACCAACCACGTTGTTCTAGTTTTTCTTTTGTCTCAGGTTTTACACATGCAGGAGTGTTATCATATTTTTGAACCAAAACCAAATCACCATTGCACCTGATTGATTTGGGTGCAACGCCATGGTCTGCCTGATCCAGCGGTGCAAGATATTTTTTGTCCATATATCCTTCAACGATTCCGTAGTACTGTGCAGGAGAAGGGTCTGGAATTATGACAGAGCCTGCAATCCTTATTATGGGAAATCCCTCTGAAAACTCCACTGTCACAAGATTTCCAGTTTCAGTTGGAGTGATTTCGTAACGTGTCTCTTCTCTATCCAACATTACAAAAAAATACCCGGTTGGGACACAGTCAGAACTTGGAAGTGAATACGCCATCTCTATTGGAATGTCTATCTCAAGTGAGCCATTACCTTCAGCATCAATCAGTATTGTGACAGCATTACCTGTCTTGCAGACACCGTATGACTTGCCATTAGACATTGAGACATCCAGATAAACGAAGGTACAGTCATCAGGATAAAAGTCCTCAATATCCAAATCGTCTGATTTTATCAGATTCACTATCTCAGTAAAGTTGGCAACGGAATTTCTTACGGTGACATCAATTATTCCATCGTCATACGAATAGTGACAGCTTGCAGGTATGTAACATCCGTTTGTATCTGTACGGAATAGTAATTCCAGTTTTTCTTTTATGTTCTCATTTTGTGCTTGAAGAACAAGTTGATTTTTCAGGGATCCTGATTCGTCTGCTGGCATGGCTCGTGTAACGTTAGGATGCTTTTAGGTGAATGCCCGTACTGCAAAATCTTTTTCAAAAATATCATCAAGTGAGATGGATTCATCACCAAAAGTACAACTGGTTGGATTTTCTGCAAAGGATGCAGCAGGAACTGCAATCAGGATTGCAAACAAAACTAAGATCAAAAATAAATTTTTCATTCTACCACATTTTTACACATCAATTATTTTGTAGGATCCATTACCCTTCCAAGGAATAGGATTTCTCCTGTCTCTTTTTCCTGTATGATAAACATGAATGGATGATCAGCTATAAACTCAGATACTGGTTCTGGAGGACCGCTTGTTGCTCGTGCAACTAGTGCGGTGATTGCAGCAGCTTCCGTTCCCTCCTCATTTACGTTGACAAACGCCTTGTGTTTTGCCTGCTCAAGGTATATCTGCTCATCAGTTATTCTCTGAAAGTCTGCATTGTCTGGATCAAATGCGTCATGTAATCCAAGATTCTGTAATGGCTCTATCAAATCATATTCTGTCTCAAACTCAAACTTTGGAATCTGTACTGTAAGTGGCTGCCTTGTCATGCTATTTTTTATGGAATCAAGCTTTTCCATATTCATGGATTGCTCAAGTAATTCAAGACCATCCCTGTCTTTTGGAAGCAGTACAATCATGGATATGTCTCCTCCAAGATAGTTTAGCTCCAGTGCCTCAAGATTGCCAGTTTTTGCATAGTTGTACATTGCAGCATTTTCCTTCATCATCCTAACTGTTACTGAATTTCCATTGTCTGACCAAAACAGCTTGTCACTTGTGTTTCTTGGGTTAAACTCTAATCCCCACTTTCCCTTGAAATATACCGCATTTGTGATTACCATGCGTGTCAACTCATCAGTGGAGCCTGGTGCAAGTATGTCCTGTACCTTGCCGTTTGTTTTTTCTACAACCCAATTGTTTATCCTGTCAATTCCGTCATCAGTTACAAAGTTCACATCCTCAACGGTACTGGAATAGTGCTTCTGTGCCGTATCAAGATAATCTTGTTTTATCTCATATCCGTCCTTGACCCATAACGCGTTTGCAACCTGCAGGTTGTACCAGTCATCCTTGTGGTTGAGTCTTTCAAGAGTATTGGAAATTGATCCCTTGCGTTCTTGCTTATCTGGAATGAATCCAAACGTTTTCTGCATTTCAGATGCGGTGTTACCTGCAGCTCCTTCATACGCCATGGAAAATGCGGTGGAGACGCTAAATGGTGAGAAAAACAAGTTTGAGTGTTTGTCTTTCTCTGCAATTTCTGAATAAAACGCAAAGACAAAATCCCTGTCTCCAGTTGATTCAACTTTTGAAGGGTTATCTTTTGTAAGAATTTCTGATGGTACATCAGAAAACAGATACTGCCCACCAAACACAGCAGAAACTGCAACAATTCCTAAAACGGATAATGTGATAACTTTCCTTTTAGCATCCAATATTTCTCGTTGATTTTGTCATGGTCATAAGTAATTCTATTGATTTGAATTCTTTTCATAGTTTTTTGGCTGATTTTAGATATCTTTTCGGTATCATTTCGATAACTATCATTATCAATTCGGAAAAATTTGTTCGTAGGTTGTTTTGCCTAGAAGTACCGCGTCTATGGAATCCATGAATTTTTTTCATTCCAAAATCTTCACCGTCAGTTGGTAGCCAATCTATGCTTCTGTCTTCTCTTGCTATGTATCCGTCAAGACTGCATGCGATGTTGAGAATAATTTGTCTCATTCATGGTTATTATTTTTCAATAGTTTATCTTTCTTCATCATCTTCCTCTTTTTCATTCCAGAATTCTTCTGTGGATTACAAAGTGATTTAAACAGAAATGGAATCACAGGACAAATTCAATTCAAAATTTAATAGTTGAACAAGGTTAGAAATAACGTGACAATTCTGAGCTCAAGAGAAATTCCTGCGGGCATACAGGGACTAACAGTACTGCTTATCAGCATTGGAGGATCTTACCTTTCAATTTTCATTAGCTATATCGCCGCTGCCTTGGGAGAGAACGCAGAAGGGTATGGGGTGACCCCATCCAATCTGGCAAACTATTTGACCATGGACATAATTGGCTATTTGACACCTGCAGTATTGGCACTGTCTGCATCATATGCATTGTTTTCTCAGAAAAAACTTGCCAGAACACTGGTAATTTTGTATGGCTGCTCGTCTTTGATTGCTTTTCAAAGCATTGCCTCTGGACATCCGTTTTTCCTCTTCGGAGTAATTGGGGCACTTGTTTTGTACTACATGTGGAAGCCACATGTAAAAGCATACTTTCAATTTTTGTAATGATGAGTAAAGAAGTATTTCTTGATCAGATTAAGAGATATCATCATTACTTGATGTGTTCACAATCCATCCATCATATTGCACAAAAGTAATTATAAAAATAGATTAGAAAAATATTGAAAAAAAGGAATCGCTTTCCTATTTTCTCAATTCCAGTGCCAACTTTGCAGCTATTGCCCATGACAGTGCGGTCATTCCGATTGTGAATATTCCGCTTGTAAGGATTTGTGGAACTTGTTCCAAGGCCACAGATCCTGAACTGTACATTGCAGCTATTACCGGTAAGGCTACCAGTCCGACTACTCCGAGTTTTCTTTTGGTCTGCTCGGAGGAGACGTTTTCTTGTATGTTGTATGTACTCATTGTAATCAAATAGTGTAATGGCTTGGTAGTACTTAGATGGGGCCTAACTATTTTGGATTGTTTTGTTCAGTTGTTGATGCGGGTTACCCATAGAACGGTTCAGTTTCTGAACTGCCGTGCCTGATTTTACGATGAAATGAACTCACATTGCATGAAAATCAATGTTTTTTCCAGATTTCACTTGAGGGCGTATTGACCAGCGGCTTGAAATCTTTATTATAATTGAAAACATACCATAGCAAAACGCCCCGGATAATATGCCAAAAACTATGCCGGCCATAGGCCCCATCCATCCTGAAAAAAAAGAAATTCCAACATAGCAAGATAATGCACCGGCAAGTAAATTATCAGACGTAATCACTTTTACGTTCTCTTTGTTTGCCACGCTTGCCCATGACAACAGTAACCACGTAACTGTGCTTGCAACCACTGCAATCAAAGTGACAGTAGCACTGGACATGGCTATTCCATCAATGACAAAATCTGAGGTGGTATTCTTATAAAACCACCAGACGGTTGTAACCGTGGCAATAACGGTGAAAATAAGAATTTTTTTCCATGTCATGATTTGCTTTGTGAAAAAAGAGTGAAAATATAAAATTACTAAAATATTTCTTATTTTTCTCATTTTGAAAACTACTTCATATTGAAAATTTCCACGTGGGCGTGTTTCTTAATCCTCTAACTATGTCCCCTAGCATGTTGTGCTGGGGATATAGTTATGGGTATTGTTTTAACACCCACGTTGAATAAAGATTAGTAAAAAACTAGTTTTCATATACAGACCAAGAGGGTTCATTGTCTCGATTTTTTAAAATCTCACTTTCACACTGGACCATGTCATCAGGATTAATGCGGGGATCTAACACATCGCCATCCAAGGGACTCATGTAGGGCATATCTTTATCAAAGATGTCGGAATGTTTTTTCAGGAATTTCACCATGTCACTTGTACAGACATCAGGCATATCCCACCCTAAGAATGCAGGATGTCGGTTTCCAGGACCGGCCCATGTTTTGTCAAACTCAAAAGAAGTTCTTTTTTCAAAAATAAAATCCACACATTCGTTAAACTTCTCCACAGATACACCGTCAGACAATCCTATCTCTTCCATGAAATATTTGCCGTCAAATTCTTTATCAAGTAGATTTGAATATATCGAAAGATGACTCAGTATTTGCTGGTCACATCCAAGACCATACAATTCATCCGAGTCATACCATTCACTGAAATAAACGTCTCTAATATGCCTTGTAGAGTCATCATCATCCATCACAATAATAAATCCACGTATTCCTTCGTTTCCTTTGTATTCATAGATTCCAATTTCTTCAAATGTTACAGTATCATATCCATCTGGAGAAATGACGGTAGTGCTCCATGCATTATCAGGATCAACGGAGTTTATCGACACTGGAACATCATCATAGTTAGACCAAGTAACTTGACTGTCAGGACCTGTCGTAACAAAGTCCGGATCAACGTATTGTGTAGATTCTGCATCTGGGAAAATTGATATGTGAATTCTAGGGTAAAACGTTCCGCTAGTTTTTTTGGATTCAACAACAGGTTCAAAAACTAGCTTGATTCCGTTGCTTTGACAAGTTGAATCTTCCAGAACAGGTCCAGGCTCACATGTTAATTTGTTTGAATCAAATGTTTCCTGAGTAAGCAAACAATGGTCAGCATTCCATGAGCCCCCCATTTCTTCACATTTTTTCTGTTTGTCAAGATCGCTCATTACAAACGATCTAAGTTCACGCCACTCTTCCATTGCTTTTTCATTTTCAATGTTTTTTGCCATGTTTGCAAAATAAAGTCCTGCAAAAATTCCCACAATTATCAACATGGTGACTATTACCAAAATCCTATTCTTCATTTTCCCACCATTTTGCATCCTCAGGAATTGCACACAACAAAGGCAGTTCGCCGTCTAGGCCATAGTCCTTGACATGGCCATTGACAATTGCGCCGCTGAAAAAGTCATTTCTGTTGTCACCTGGCCTTTCGCCGCAGTATCCTATGGCGTCAGGATCAGTAAAGTCCAGATTCAACTTCCCAATCTTGAACTTTGGCTCGACGTTTTTCATCCCTGCATTGTTTTGGATGTATTTCAACAGTATTGTAGCATACATTTCTTCCTCTTCAGGAGTAAAATAAGACAGCTCATCAAGCGTTAGATGGGTCAGCTCCGTCTGTGCATTGCAAAAGCAGGATGCTGTGTTTACTTTGCAAGGATGTGGATTTTCTGAGTGTATCGTCATCTTTTTGGGCTCTGAGAGGGAGTCTATTTCAAACCACCTGGTTTGCAAATCAGTATCAATCACTGCACCGCATCCGGGATCTCCTGTAAATGCAGGACCGCCAGTCACAACTAGAGTATTCGGGTCGTAATTGATCTGGTTTTGAGTGAGCAGTCTGCCAACATCATCCATGCCCGTGGATTTTGATGAAAGTAGCCTGTCTGTTGCTTTGTCTGTTTTTCTTTTCTCAAGAATGTGATTCACACATTCCTGTATGCTTGATTCACTTACTCCGAAAGGAAGACTAATCCACTCCATCGAAAATGTTCCATCAAAATTCTCATCAAACAGATTGGAATGTTTTTGAAGGTGGTTTGTAACTGGTTTGTTGCAAACGGTTCCGTATTCCATCCATGTGACAGAAGCACCTGCAGAAGATGCAACAATTGCAATTGCGATAATTACCAAAAGGCTAGTCTTCATTTTGCAAATTCCTCATATTCAATTTTCTCCCCGCAGTACGGGCAGTAACTCATTGGAAAAAATGCCATGTTTCCATCCGTGCTAATGTCCTTAAAGTGAAATTTTGCCCACTTTACGTTCCACAGATGGAAATGCTTGTCATGCTCTTTTAGCTGCCTGCAGCACCACCATGTTCTATGGGTCTCAACCCTAAACTCTGTGAACTTTTCACATGTAGGCGCATCAAAATGCCGGGTATAGAAAACTTTCAATCGTTCAGGATGGAGTCAGGAGATTCATAAGTACTTCGAACCCTTTGTTTCTGAGAGATAACATTACTCAAGTTATGCAAGTCTGTTTTTAACCCACTTACATGAATTCTCATCAATAGTAAGAGTACCATTATCATAGGTGTACAACATCAAACGACCATTTCGCTCAAAACTCATGGCACAATTGTACAAAATTATTCCCAAATGATCTGGCAGTCTGTGTAGAAATGCAGGGATGATGATAGTATGATCATAATTGAAATCATCACAATTGAGGCAATTAACACGAGTTGGTTCCTAGCCTTCATTTTTTCTTTTCTCCGTAATGTCGTCCATGCACTTTTCCACATCCTCTATCGTCAAATCATCTGGCACTCCCAGAAAATTTGTCATGTATTGACCATTCCATGGCTCATCAAGAATGGTAGATGTTTTGCTTATGAAGACCAATTCGTTGTAATCGCAGTTGTCTGAAAGCCAAGGCCGTAGATCATCATGATTCGCAGTGATCTCTACAGACATGGGTTCGACAAACAATGTGGAGTTTAGCACCAATCCCAAAAGAATTCCAGCTAAAACAACGTTGACGATTAAAGAAATTTTGAGTTTTCTCTCCATGACTGCTGATTTTCCCATTTCTTACAGTCATAAAGCGTTCTAATGATTGATGAGTCTGTGAAACCGATCTTATTTTATTAAAAATGACGACATCAGACTGATGATTCAACTCCTTTTTGGAGTTGAATGTTTGAATTGGTTTTGCAAATCCCGCTCAGGGAACCATGTTGGATCTTTCTTTTGTAAACGATGTTGCAAGAACACATCTTTCAAAATTCTCTGGATTCGTTCCAAAAGGTAACTCCACATATTCAATTACAAATTCTTCATCAGGTGATGCTATGTTGGAATGGGTCAGCAGGATCATCTTCATCGGATCAGTGCAAACATCGGCAAAGGGCAGGTGCTTTACCTCTCCGTCATAATCGATTGCATAGCCTTCTATCTCTTCAAGTTGATCAGGGTAATACTCTCTGTCCTGCAGAAATCCAAACAGTTCCATCATCCTAACTGACGTGTTATCACAAAATGATCTTTTACCCTCAGAGCTGCAGTGCCAGACATGACCCTCATCGATCCTGAGATATTCCCCATAATGATACAAATTCATAAAAGAATTTGCTGTAAAAAATGCCATAATTGCGATTGCGATAACGATGATTATTGAAGATCTAGATCTCACCTTGTTCCACATCTCCTGCACTTGTAATGTCCAATATCCGAAGTATATTCTCCGGGTGCCTCTATTCTTTCCTCTGAGACGAACTCAAATTTTTCAGAGCCGCAGACTTTGCATTTCATTTTTTTTCCTCAGATGGTGACATGCAAACACGGTTTTCCAAATAACTCAAAACATCCTCTTGTGCCACCTCATGGTGCAGTTTATCTCCAATCCAGCAACAGAATTTCATATGAGTGGGAACATAACGGTCGTCAAAATACAGGTTCATTCTTACCTGAAAATCATTGCCGTTTTCTGTAAAATACGATATGTGATCGTCTCGTACAGACACGTTAGCGTCATCATATTTCATATAAAATGCAACTACTTCTGGCTTGTCTTTGTAGCGCTCAATTGATTCCGATCTGTGGGCCTGTTTTTTGGCATGGTCTTCCCGTGCATTAGACCAATCTGGAAGATGCCCGTTTAGAAACAGATCCCAGCAATGATCAAAACCCGAGCGAGGCGTCTTCATCCACATGGGAGGATGCATGCAATCATACATCTGATCAAAAAGATATGCGGAAACGCCTGAAATGATTATTCCAATCACAATCATAATTATTATTAAAAACCTATTTTTCATCATTTTATTTCCCACTTACAAGAATTGCTATCAATGTAATGAGTATCATTTTTGTCTCAAAACACCCCTGTAAAACTTCTAAACCCGTCAACCTACCTGTGCCAGGAGTCAGTCCTCTTTCCCTTTGTCACCTTGTACCTGTGGCATATTCCGTTGCAAGTCATTTCTCTCAGTGGACGATATATTGGAATTATTTATGAACGTCTCATTGCCCTGTTGTGGTATTGTGAGATATTTTGCATTATTGCTTATTTTGATTGGATTTACAGTAACTGCTTTTGCCGATGATACTCAAGATAATCCAGAGTCCACATCTGAACTTGACTGCAACTATCCAATCTGTCTACTAGAAGATAAGAACTACAAAAAATCAGTCCAAGGATCTGACTTTGTAATCAAGGTACAGGTAGAGCCTGAAACGAAATTCACTGCAAGAGTGTTTGATACCAAGTATGAACTGGCATTCATCGAATCTATCTTTGCAGACAAGGATGGAATCGCAAGGATCGTGTATCCTATTCCGAATGATGCAAAAAACGGAAACTATGAGGTCACGTACACAAGCTATACCAGCAAAGGTGCCATACATTCTGGCTTATTGCTGCAACTAGATGACGGGTCTGCATTACACGACGAGACTCGATTTAAAATACATGCACACATGTATCGTCATGACAATGATCATCTCAAGCCAATTGTGATTAATGAGCCTATTCACATGGGAATTTCTACAAACTACAAGTTTGGAAATGATACAAACATCCCTTTTGAATTTACAATCTTTGATCCTAACGGCAAGATCATTGACAAGGGTACAATTGTAAACAAGAAAGAGAGAATGGTTCGACATACGTTTGTAACTGAGATTGACGGCATGCACACAGTGACGGTAAAGTCAGACATCAAAGGATTCGAGGAACATTCTGAAAAGTTTGGAGTGTTGAAAAGTGAATACATCATACATGAAAACAACAGAGATTACCAGGTGCTTGTAAGATCTACAGATGAATCAACTGTTGCGATAAACAACATGTATTTTGACAAGGATGAAAAACAGATAATATTTGAGCTGGAACCCACATGGTATTTCAGGGACATGCTGATAGTTGAGCTTCCTTACGGACTCCTGGATGGACCTTATGACATCATTGTTGATGGGCAACTACAGCACATAATTCCCAATGGCGGATATCCTGGAGGAGTTCATCAAAGAGGGGATTTCACATCTTTGTCAGTACCATTGGAGTATAACTCCACCAAGGTGCAAATTGTGGGCACCACCGTGTTTCCTGAAGTATCACAGGAGTTGACCGTAAATTTAAAAATTCTCGAATATGAGGCAGGAGAAACGCTGACAATACACGGAACGTCTCTTCCAGAAGAAGAACTTCATGTCAAGATGTACACATCAGATGGAATACCTGCATTCTCGGATAGATTCACATCCGGACTGTATGGCACCTTTGAGTACAATGTCATGACATGGCCAAAGCACTCTGCTGACTTTCCAGAGGGAAAGTACACCGTAGAGATATCAAATCCAGAAGGCAGAGAGAGACTAAAAACTATCGAGGTAAAATTTCAAAACAAGTCGGATTTATTTTCAAGGTTTCAGCATATTCCAATCAAGGATCAGATGAATTATTTTGAGATCCAACCAACAAAGATATCGTGCAAGGATGGCACGGTTTTGGTCATCAAGGACAAAGAAAATTCCCCTGCATGTGTGTTTTCTGCAACTGCTGAGAAACTGTCTCAGAGGGGAGGATGGACAGTGGTGGAACACAAAATTGAAGTGAACTGGCTTGACTCATACTATGCATCTACAGATACAGGCATTGTGCGAATTATGGATTCTCACATGAACATTAGTGTGGAAGATACGGATTATTTTGATATCTATGTCTGGTCTGACTCCGATCCTGAAGGGATAGAGATCAAGGTTACTGAGACCGGCAAAGACACAGATACGTTTGAGGGAACCGTATTATTTTCCAATTCTGGCAAGTCTTCTGAGGGGGCACTTTATGCTTCAACAGGTGATTCAGTCAAGGCATTTCACAAGGATGTCTTAGATTTGATGTTGCTGACAAATATTACTAAATCCGACATGATAAAACAATCCTCTTCATATGTAATAATCCCAAAAGGTGCAGCGATTGAAGGAAATGAGCATTTGATTCCAAAAGTAATCACAGTTGTATTGGGAGTAAACAACACGATAACATGGATTAATCGTGATGACACAGGTCATGGAATTGCAAGTGATGATGCATCTTGGGGCAGTCCTGGCATACTCAAACCAGGAGAATCATTTTCAGTAACATTCGACAGTACGGGAGATTATGATTATCACGGTCAACCCGGTCCCTGGATTACAGGTAAAGTAATTGTACTTAACGCAGATTCGTTTTCTGTAATAAATCGTCAGGGCACATTCTACAAAGACAGTAAAGATTCAGAAAAATTTGAAGAGTATAGGATACTAATGCAAGAAAAACAAAAAGATGTTGCATCACACGTTCTTGACATCCCCATTTCAAATGCCTATGTTGTAGAAGGTTGGAACTTTCCATTCAGAGATGTTTCTGAAATAACACAAATGGTAGGTACAGACCCTGTTGCAATATGCAACATTCCAGAAAAGATTCCCACACACCTGCAAAAGATTCATGAATCCGACATGTTTCAGATGTTTGCAGAAAAATATTCCCAGCATCAGTTGACAGTAGACATTTCAGATGAAAGGTACAGTGGCGGATTGGTTCACTATGATCTTATCGCAACATCTGACGATGGACTATTTACTGCAAGAACCTATTTTCATCTGGATTCATGCACTGATAATATGAAATGGCCATACTTTCTACTTTGCAAAGACGTCAGAAATGAGGAGCACGTCTCCACGAGAATAAAGTCAGAGATAATCTCCAGTATTGAGAATGATGAATTTTGCAATATAGATTTTGAGCCCTGGCATCAAGATCTTCGCAATTATCAGGCCATGATTTCAAAGGAAATAGACACGCTCACTCAGGGAGGTGTCCCGACTGATTCTCAAGGCAATGCATCTTACAGGTACTTTTTGGATGTTCAAAGATTGGGACTGCTAAACGACATTATACGCTACTATGAGTCAGAAAATTCTGACCAGGAAAAAATGCGAGAGAATGTTGCAGAATACAACAAGAAGTTTGGAAACCTCCCTGACGAACTATTGGATATTATTGAGCAAAGAAAATGAAAGCTGACTCTCGGATAATAATTTCAATTGACAAGCAGTTTTACAACGATGATGATGAGATTCGTATTCATGTGTGGTTTAATCATTCGTTTTACTCGCCTGCCACTCTGACTGTTGTGAGTCCTACCGGAAGAAAGATAGATTTTTCTGGATTAAAGACAGATGCTCAAACCACTGAGACGTTTGCGTTTACATGTGGAGGTCCATTTATGTTTGAAAACAGGCACCATGCAATCAGAGTGGAGTGTGAGGATGCGGTCTCCGAGGCAATGTTTGAATATTACAATTCAAAAAACAGATTTAGACCAAGATTTGGAAAATGAAAACTATATTCAAAGTATCTGTCTAACTCATAGTAATTGTTTTAGACTTTCTAAATTTAATACCCTCATCTAGGAGATTTAAATTTATGATGCAAAATTCTGATCCTTCTTTTGCTAAAAGGTATCATCCATTAATCTTGATAGCAATAGGCAGTTTTTTTCTGCTATTTCCATTTGAAGAGATTGGTGGCGAATACGCATTTTATGCTGCTGGAATCATGGGATTTGCCACTTTAATCATAGGTGTTGTCATTTATTATCAGAAAAGAACTACCTATTCTCCTAGTCTGCGAAAGAAGATGAAGATTTTAGGAATATTGTTCCTTGTAAGCGTGGCTGCAATTCCTCTGGTAGGAGTCGGAATGGGCATAGCAGTTGGGTTGGGACAGATCTTTTATGATCCTAGCCGTCTGGATTATACTGAAGATATTGATTCTGAACTTTTAGAGACTCGGATCACAGATTGGGTAAATGCCAATCGTGCCAAAAGTGATGTGGGGGGTCTAAATCTTGATGATACTTTGAATGGTCTTGCAAAGTTACGCAGTACTGATATGACAAGTGTCTCCCTCGAACAGGCAGAGATTATTTCTGATTTGGATGTAAATCTAATTGCAAAAGACAACAACCTAGAATGCATTATTGATAATGACGTTATGGAAATACAGGAATATGTCCTTTTTATTCCTCATTCCAAGTTTGTAACCATAGAAAGTATGGTTAATTTTGTCATGGAATTTTTAATTGAACATGAACCGGAAACCGAAACCGAGATACTTTTTAATTCTGATTTTACATTAACAGGAATTCATGTTTCAATCAATGAAGATTATTTGACGGTAGTACAAAATTTCTGTTAGATCATGAAAACCAGATACATAGCAATTATTATTGGCGTCTCAATTCCAGCAATACTTTTTGGTCTGTTTGCACTTGTAATCGCAATTAATGTAAGCAACATGCTTGAAAACTCTGAAAGATGGATGGTTAAACTAGAGCCTCATCTTGATTTGTCTGATGACCAACTAGAATCGCAATTAAGAAATGAGCCTCTCAAAAGACTTACGCTTTATCGAGTAGAAACTCTTGAAAACTATTATGAATCACTTGAACCTAATTGGATACGGCAAGCCAAGGAGACATTTGGTACAGAAAACAGGTTTGTAGTGTATGTGGATGAACGTCATGAATATTCTAAACAGCAAATACGAGAAATTTTTACAAATATTGATGGAATCAAAGAATCTAGATATCTACATGATTGGTTATTGAACAGAGATTAATGCAAAACCGTAATCGTACCTAAATGCGTCCATGTTGAGCCCTCAAAATAGCATCTCAATCCCTGTGAGCCAATTCTGGGTAAACGGTATTTGGCGTGCAAATCAACAGAAATTTGAACCAATTCATGAATAGTGCAAAATCTCAGCGCCTAACCATATCCCCAGCACAACATGATAGGGGACATATTTTAGGAGTGCTTTATCGTACCCGCGTGGAAACTAGATTTAGAAAAAATAGTAGAAATGATAATTAATTCTGAAAAAAGATCAGATACATGCCTGCAAAAGGAAAAGTTAGCGTTGGTTGGCAGATAGTTTTTGCAATAATGTCTCCTGTCAATTTGTGGGCGTTTTACAGAATCAAGAAACTCAGATCGTATGCATTGTATGTAATAGTTCCATCAGCAGTCATCAGTTCCATTGTTATTGCAGGAGTGTTTTATGAAATGGCCAATCCTGAAAGAGGTTTTGATGATGATGGAAACAGGTACCCTGAACCAACACTTCCCCCACACATGACTCCGATAGAACCACAAGTTGGAAAATTCAACACCGGAACATACATGATTCTCAACATTGCTGCATCAGTTGGCCTGACGATACTTTCAGCCTATCTGGCGATAAAATGGTCAAGGCAATGGAATGAACAGTTCAACTAAAAGTAAACGGTAGTATGATTTATCTACGATCAAAGAAGATTTACGATATGAAACTCCTTGTCACCATCAATCCCACCGTAAAGAGAGGCAACCAGATGCTCAAAGATCTCAAGGCAATTAAGGAACTTGAAAAGTATTACAAAGAGCTCAACGGAGAGGCAGCATACTTTTACGAGTTTGAGGGTCGCAAGACGTTTGAATTTGTAATAGATGTGCCAAAACCAGAGAAACTAAGTGAGATTGCAGACCCGATGTTCAAGAAGTTTGAGGCCAGGATACTGTTTCAGCCCGTAGTGACTTTTGACGAACTAAAGAAAGCAGCTATAAAGAAAGGTAAGAAGAGACCTGCATACCATCCCAAATAGAATGCCCATCATTTCTAATTAGAATTGCTTTCAATGTTTTTTGTGATTGTCTTGGCTAGTTCTTTGCTTTCTTCTGACTCGATTATTATCTTGGAGTAAAAGTCAGACTTTAGCACCAAAATTAGATAGTCATGCTTTCTTTTCTTGACATACCAGAATTGCTTTTGAGTTCCTGCAATGTACGTTCCAATCTCCAATACTTTTGGTAGATTTGTTCCGACAACTTTGAATCCTGACAAGTTGTGAGAGGGTTCTGAAAATGCTGAAACGATGTTGCTGTATGGGATGTAAAAGGATCCTTTTGCAGCACCAATTTTTTCCAAGATGTTGAGATTGATTCTCAAGTGATCATCGTAAAGAAGTATCTTCATTTTCTTCTCCAAAGTTAATTCCCAACCTGAGATCAACTGGAAGTGAGTGTTGTATCAGTTCAGGCATGTTGCATGGAAGCAACTCATCAGGCAAATCCACATGAGTCCCCCAAAACTCAAAATATCTCTTCTCTTCTATGTTGATTAAATCACGGTATTCCACAGCATGTGCCATCTTCGAATCGCCTCCAAAACAGTGAGAAACAAAGGTATCGCCTGGATACAACGTGCTTGAATATTGAAAATAATTTTCAGCATCTTCTGTCAGATGATGTTCAAATTCCACCATGATCTCTTTTGATTCCTCATCGAGTAGAATCACGTTGGAAATATCAAACAGTCTGTTCCTTTCCACCATTTCGTGATTTTCTGGAATGTATGCAAATTCCCCATATGTTGGAGGAAACACGGTTCTGACTTGAATGTCCTCATCAGGATAAAAGATGTCCCGAGGTGGCCTGCAGATATACTGCTCAGAATCAAGTGGAACACACACATATCCGCGCTTGCTTTCCTGGTTTTCCTTGCAGATTATATCACACCCATCTTCAAATTCTTGCTGTTTCATTTTTTGCAAGTAACTCCAATGTGGGATTTCGTCTGATTCTGCCAGGATCAATGCTGTGACAACCGCAACCAATATGCCCATACAGATAATTATTGCATGCTCCAGTTTCACATTCGTATCCTCCAAACAATAGACCCGTTGGATATTGCTGCAACTTTTCTTCCAGTTTTCATCTTCTATTTCACCGTGTGGAAACCAAGAACATGTCATCATGATTGTACTCTGAGAAATATTGTGAAACGATGAATGTTTTTAGTAACTCCAGATCTGATCCTGTAATGGCATATGTGAATCCGTCTAGAATGAATTCGACATCATAGTCGCGAAATTTCTCAGGCTGTTTGCTGTTTTTATCCATCGCACTGCCTCCAATTCTAATCACAGTATCACCGATCTGCCAAAATTCCGAATTTGATTCTGCCAGATTCGAAAAAGACCTTTGGTCTTGTGCAGATGTGTTTCTTATCTGAAAGGAGACATCATGATAGTATGAGGAGCCAAAATCAGAATACCTTGCATGGACTTGATTTTGATGAGAGCTGATTTCTGCCAAGGCAAGTCCTGCAAAATCTACAGGAATCTCCGAATGGTCGGGATTTGTTTTCTCATACGAGTCAACTAGGATTTGGGAGCCGTGACGAATCTCTTGCATTGACATGGTGCGTCCGACTCCAATGACGCCATTTTCCTGCATGGTCCAGACAGGAGGTTCCACATACAGAGAACCGTCATCGTCAATTGACAGATCAAGGTATGGCAGACCCAGAGGAGAATCAGTCATCACAGGATACGGATACATGTTTGCACCATCGATCGGTCGATACATAGAGCCCCAGCAAGGATCCTCCATTCTTTTCCGTCCTTCATCAGGCCAGTATTTCACCTGACAGTGAACGCCCACGGACAATGAACTGTATGCCCTAAATGCCGAGACATCGTCTTCATTACCTCCCAATTCTTCGGATAGGCGAATCAGGATGAATTTCTGAAAGACGTCTCGGTTTGTCGTATCCTCTGGATTTGGATAGTAGAAGAATTCCATCGTGTTTGGTTTCATTGATGTTACTTTGGAAAAATCAAAATCGGATTCAGTGATGTCAGTTTCATCAATTTCGGTTTCAAAAGTTTCAATCATGCACGTGTCGCCATTTCGAACTCCGCCATTTTCTGCACAAAGTCTATCCATGTTCATTGAATCAACTGCAAAAAATACGAGAACGGACGCAACAGCAATTGCAGAAATTGTCAAGAACCTAGTCTTCATTTTCCAAAAATCCACGAAACCAAACTATCCAAGTAAACAAATATTCCAAAGAATGGTGCATCATCACCTGCTGTATTCATTTGTTCTACTTTTACCACTTGACATACACCTTCAACATACCCAGTACCGGGACCACAAAGTGATGTATCATGGTCGTTTTCAGGCACAATTTTTTTCCAACTGCAACTATGTATGTCATATATCAGACCAGTGTAATCTGGAAGAGAATCATACTTGCATTCAGATGGAATACGATGAGATGCGGCAGGATCAATCAAGTAATCATACGAAGACTTGGCTTCATTAAAAATATGAACATAGAATACAATCTTGTCTCCAATTTTGTACAGATTGGGAGTGTAAGACATCCCGTGAGGTTTTTCAAGATATTCTCCGTGCGCAGAAATGATGTCATGCTCAAAGGAATTTTTGATAAAATCATGAACTTTGATTGAATAGACTACCTTACCGGGTGTCTCCCTGTAACTGTTTTCGTCCTGAGTCTGGACAGATTCAGACAGTACTTCTACAGATAAAACTTCCCCGTAGAAAATAAAATCGGCTCGCTCATATGATCTCTCACGATCTAATTCGGGTACAGCAGAGACAGTCCCAAAAAACCCTAAAACAAAAACAAGTGTTATCAAAAGCCTAGTCTTCATTTTCTTTTTCTCTGTCTTCTACAATAAACGAAAGTAATTCCACACCCAAGACCAATCACCATTAAAACAAAACCTACGGCGTAAGGAATGTAAAATTCAAACAGCTCCCCCTCTGTAATGTCTTGTGAGCCATCTACCATTATTGTCTGGCCAGGACCAATGTACCTAAAAGACGAGATGTCCGCATTGGGATCCGTGTGAACATGATAGATTCCTGCCTTTAGCGGGATCATCTCTATTGAATATGAGAACGTCTTGTCTCCTTCCAACACGTATGCGTCTGGTTCTGGCGTGATATCCATGTACCAGTGATTCTGACTGAGAGGTATGAGAATCGGCTTTGTGCACATCTCCTGGACCACACATGAAAAATTGGATTTTAAAAGACTGACAAACCATGAATCGATACTTGCATAATCGAACCTGATGTCCATTTTTCCCTGGATGTCTCGTTCTACCAGAGATGAAAGGGTGCCGTTTACGAAGAAAGACTCACCTACCGATACCGTCGTTTTTGAAATGCTCTCGTTCTCAATTCTGTAGTATGCCGTGTCAAACCTAGCTCCGAGCCCATGCCCATACGCCTGAAGTTCCGCATACGTTGCAAAGACTAGAAAAAATACAATAATTGTCGAAAGCCTGGCCTTCATTTTCTATCCTCAACAGTAATCTGACCGGTCACCCAAGGTTTAATGGAATAATCAAAGGTTCCAGTTTCATTCATCATCATATTGTAATTGTCATTTGGAAGTAGAGAGAGTATTGTTAAACTCAGTTTATCAATTATGATGCTGTGGGCAACATCGTCTTCATTTTTAATTACAATTGTTTCACCCAATCTCATCACAATTGGGGGTAGTTGTTGTGGGCTATTGGCCAGACTGCTGTTTTTTGGAATCATCAGCCTTTCATATTGGTTCAAATCTTCGTAAAGATCAGTGGCACCAAATAGTTTTATAGTTTCAATATAATCATCATGTTCTACGGCAAGGTAATTCCCTTTGATTGTTGTTCTATTGTCGTCAACTTCCTCTCCATTGACATAAACCATCCAGATGGTATCGATGAAATGGGTCGGGATGTAGATTTCTACAGCGTTAGTTTGTGTATCCAGTACAAAATATTTTACTGTGTTATCATCATCGTTGAAAAGTGATCTGAGGTTATAGTTCCGCTCTTTTTCTGCAACTAATTCATATTCATAATACATTGCTCCAATGCCTGGTTTTTCGGTACTTGATTCCCATCGAATCACAAAATCACCGTTATTCTTGACGTGAAAATGAGGAGGATCTCCGTTATCATATGGACTAAACTTCCAATCAGGCTCAAAAATTCCAACAGGTTCAGAAAAAGTTCCTATTTTTTTATCAGTATTTACAAGACGGATGTTTCTTTCTTCCATCCAGGCAATGTAGATTTGATCATTATGATGTGCAATTTGTGGATGAGCGCCAGGCCAGAGAATTTCTCTCTCTAGTGTTACGCCTTTGTCTTTGCTGGTTGCAAATACCATGGTATGAGAATTCTGATAGTTTTGATGCCAAACCATGTATGGCTGCCCATCGAAAACCATCATGGAGCCTCCTGTAGATTCCTCATTGTCTATAGCGACATCGATTGGTTCTGAGAATGTATGGCCTTGACCATAATCATGGCTATAAGAAAATAACGGAGAGTTTTTCATGCGGTTGTTTTCTATTTTCAGATTTTCAATCCAGAATTTGTAAACATATTTTTCATCTTCGTCAAATAAATCAAAAGAAGTTACCAGTAATACTGCACCCAGTATTACAAAAAACAATGGAACGACTAGGTAAGATCTATTCATTTTCTTTTTCTCCAAATCGCAAAAACAGATCCTCCGACCACACCTCCAACAATTACAACAGTAAACAAAATTAACACGTAGATGAATTCATAATCGTAATCACGACTGGGGTTCACATTTAGACGATTTAATTTGTCATACGCATCATCCCACTTCACACCAGTAGTATCACCATCATTTTCTGAATTCACTACGCAAATGCCGTCTTGCAATGTTGTACCCGGTCCACATTTCTCAGGGACTGGTCTGTCTGGTTCGGGTTCAGGGGTAGGTCCATCATGAGTCCATCTCGCCGGTGCTTCTTCATACAATAGAACAAATGACACGTCATCCATCAGTTCTTGAACTTTGTTTCCAATAGTCAAATCAGGGGTCCATAAAACGAGGATGTCTCTTTCATAGTCTATTGCAATTGATGCAATCGGTAATTCAGTATGATCTAATCCGTGACTAAACAATCCATCCATTAAATCATCTAGTTCTCCATCAGTCATCTTCGGGGAATCCGCAGGCAATACGATAGAACCGCGAGATACTGCATCTCTGTAAGATTTTCTCTCGTCTGCATCCTGGTATTGTTGTAAAAGAATATCTTCTTTCTCTGAATAATAATTACCATCCTCAGGCCCTGGCTCCCACACATAACCAGCAGGAGGGGCAATCAGTTTAGTAGTACATTGATTGGTCTTTCCATTTTCAACATACACCTTGTAGGTTTTTCCAATTTTATAATCTACGTTAACTGACGAACTCATCACTGTGTCATTTTCAAGGAATTCCAATTCGGAATTTTCTAAAACATGTTTCGGGACATTGGCTTCACCTTTGATCACGTTATGGATAAGGAAAGTAACCTTTTGGGGCCTGTCATAATTATCCATACGGGTTACAGTTCCCGTAAATACCAATTCAGATTCCGACAATACGACATCCCAGATAATTTCACTTTCTGCCATACAAAGTGCAAAAGCCTGATCAATCCAGACTAAAGGAAATGCGAATATTGCAAAAGCAATCCCAATGATTGCCAAAAACCTACTCTTCATTTTCAATCATACCTGAACATTTAGCTAATCTGTTTTCTGTCATTTTTTTATGGTCTTCATACCAGTATTCTTGGCCATTATGATACCTCTCATACAGTTCTTCACATGATGAATTTGCTGCAAAGGATTCTTCAATATTGCTGCAATAAAGAACCTTGTCTCTTGCAATTTTTCGGTTATCATCGCTAAGGTATTGCTCTTCCGTATTCCTTTGGATGATCTCATCACAAGACATCTGTTTCAAGCTTTCCATCTCATTGGAAATTTCTTTGTCTCTTGGCTGGATCATAAGAGGCAAGACATCTTCTTGCTTGTCAATACACTCATGCATCCTTGTGTTCCATGCATCTGCTGTCTCTTTGTCAGGAAATTCCTGGAAAATGTGCTCAAGTTCACTACAATCCATTTCTAGAAATTCATTGGCAGAGGGAATGTGTGCGGGTTCTGAAGGAGAAGTCATTGTAGATTCCGATTCCAGACATGCAAAATTCTGCAAGATGGTTGGATGAAAAACATCTCCATTTGAAACTTGGATTCGGTAATATCCGGGTTTGTCACAGACAAACACTTCAAAATCACCACCCGCAGGATACGACTCTTCGGTCATAGAATATAGGTTAAAGGTGCCATGTGTTTCATCAGATTCATGACACATTGTTTCCGAACTGTTTTCAAACACTGGCCGATCATGGCTGTCAATTATTCCTAGTTTGAGGTCCCAGCAACCCGAATAGTTTCCCCACTCTAGCAAATCAAACTGGACCTTGTCTCCCACATCGTAGTGATTTTGGTGTGAAGTGATTGCATATTCCAGATATTCTTCTCCCGGATGGTATTGCTGTGAATATTCCCATACTGCTGCCCTTTTTTCATCAAGGGTCTCAACAGGAGTGCTGTTGAAACTGAATGTCCCTTCTAACATCATAGACATTACGTTTCTTCCCGTCCAGTCTAATTCCATGACTGGATCAGGGCCGGCAGGCAGCATCAATCGAAGTTTTGCCCAACCTCGTTTGACGAGTTCCGACTCAGTGTCTGGATAGACGCATGCAGGATTGTAGTGAGTATTCCAAACAGGGTGTTTGTCCTTGTCACAAATGACATGTCCCAGTTTGATTCCCATTTTCATTTGTTTAATCGGTGAGGGAATAACGTTTGAAACAGATTCTTCATCTGTAGCATGAACAGCCTCCCATTGACCAGAAGGCATTGCGGTGTTTTCTGTTTCTTCAACGCAAATTCCATCTTCCAGTACTGTCCCATGCCCGCAGATTTCTTCTAAGGATACGTCTTGTTCAGGTTCTGGAATTAATGATTCATCTTCAAAAATATGTTTGTCAGGATCAACATCATAGTAATCAGGAACGCAAAGGTCAATGTAGGCCGCAGGATTTATTGGCATGCTAATTGGCGGTTTTTCATTAGGCAGTACGGGGCGGATTTCAATCAGGTCACGCGCGTCACAGTTTCCAAAAGTCTTTGCAGACGCAATGGTTGCAGTGTACAAATTCTGACTCTCCAGTTTTTTGAGGTAAAACAATCCATTTTCAAACAAGTCAAATTCCAAGTCATCAGGGTTTTCAATTGCTGTAACCATGTCGGATCTTTTCTCTCCCTTGAAGTACTGGTTTACCTTAATGTGGTATAGTGGGGCATGATCTCCCTCTACTGTCATTGCAAGATCAGTCTCAATTAGTGTGCCATCCAAAATTACATCATGGTAATTCCACAGTAACAACGGAGCATCAGGGGAACTGTCTTTAACTGCATTCCAAGATATTTCAAAACCTAATGCCTCATCAAAATTCATTCCATAGATGTTTGGAACATCGCCTTGCAGAAAATAGTACTGGTGTACGTTTTTGTGTGCACCGCTGTTGTCTTGCTCAAACCAGTCTCTTAAGGCATTGTTCTTTATCGCAGTTTCTAGTTGCTGTTTTTTTGATTCCATCCATGTTGAACCCTTATGATCATAATACGGCACCCAGTCTAGTTTTTCTTGTTCTAGTCCGGGATGGCAGCCCCTACAGCCATAACATGGAGCATCAGACCAGTCTTGATTTTCCATGCATAGTGCATCAGCGTGTTGCGTATAGCCAAGCAATGAAATTGCAATTGTTGCAAATATTATCAAAAGTTTAGTTTTCATTTTTAATTTCCTATTTTGTCGGATCCATTACCCTTCCAATAAACAGGATCTCACCAGTGTCTTTTTCCTGTATTACAAACATGAAGGGATGATCTGCGACAAATTCTTCCACAGGTTCAGGAGGCCCGCTTGTGAATCGTCCAACCAATGCGGTGATTGCAGCAGCTTCCGTTCCCTCCTCATTTACGTTGACAAACGCCTTGTGAACTGCCTTGTCAAGATAAATCTGCGCATCTGTTATTCCATGAAAATCAGCATTGCTTTTGTCAAAGGCATCACGTATGTCCAAGTCTTTCAGTGTGTCTATCAGATTATATTTTGTCTCAAAATCAAACTTGGGTATCTGTACTGTAAGAGGTTCTTGCGTCATACTGTTTTTTACGGAATCAAACATCTTGCGGTTTACTGACTGTTCAAGGGACTGCAACCCGTCTTTCTCTTTTGGAAGCAAGATAATCATGGAAACATCTCCCCCCAGGTAGTTTAGCTCCAGTGCTTGAATGGAATCAGTTTCTGCATAGTTGTACATGGCAGCAGGCTCTCTCATCATGGGAACCGTGACGGTATTGTTCTTGTCAGTCCAGAATTGTCGCTCACTAGTGTTGTTTGGATTGAACTCCATTCCCCATTTTCCCTTAAAGTAGACAGCATTTGTGATTACCATTGCAGTTAGTTCGTCAGTAGATTCTGGATCAAGTATGTCCTGAATCTTGTCGTTTGTTTTTTCTTTGACCCAGTCATTTATCCTGTTTACTCCATCATTTGTGACGAAATTCACATTGTCTACGGTACTGGAATAATACATTTTTGCAGTATCTGTGTAATCTTGTTTTAGTTGGTATCCTTCTTTTACCCACAATGCGTTTGCTATTTGCAGTTTATACCAGTCATCTTCGTGATTAAACCTTGAAAGAGTGTCTGAAACCTCTTGATGGCGTTTGGAGTCATTTTCCTCAAAACCAAACACTTGCTGAATTTGGGATGCCGTTTCTCCTTTTGCTCCCTCATAAGCAATTGAGAAGGCAGTCGAGATGCTAATAGGTGAGAAAAACACGTTATAGCTCCCATCCTGTTTTGCAACTTGAGAGTAAAATGTAAAAACAAAATCATCAAGGTCACCGGGGTAATCGGCGAACCCTGACTCATCAATACCTTGAGACGGTTCAGATTCTAATACATTCAGTTTCTTTGTGATCTTCTGATTCTCAAGTGAAATGCTTATTGTGTATGTGCCAGGATCCATCATTATCTTTTCAGGATGCCCATCCATCGTGTATTGAGATCTATGACCAGAGCCTGCAGACGGAACCCATCCCGCATTGTCATGGAAATGGGGCTCTCCACTCCAGACGATGTTTTTTTCTTCATCAGAAATTGTGATAACGGGTATGTTGTTGTTTTCTACAAAATCAGTCACCTCGATTATAAAATCAAGAGGTGTTGAATCGTCAACCTGCTTTGGCATGTCGAGCAATATTGTTGGAAGTGCAGATCTGAATTGAAGATATCTTTGATTATCCACGTGCATCCATCCCATATCCATCAAAGGAGAAACACTGGATTTTTTCACACACGCGACTGAACCGTTTCCCCTAAACATCAATTGGTTATCATTTCTACAGTTTACATCACCAGGAGTGATTCCCGATTCAAGTTGTTTTAACGGAGGCAATGAATCCCTCACCATCCCTGCAGGAGTCAGAAATCCATTACATGTCTGATACGGATTAAAGAATAGTGCAGGTCCACCTCTTGCATGATCCTCACCTGGCAATGTGGATAGTCCAATCATGTCTCTGGGCATACATTGTTCTGTTGCTTTTCGTGAATGCTCTAAAATGATATGCTTATCATTTACTTGTTTGAGATAAAAAAGAACCCTGTCACCTTGCTCAAAGAACTTTGGATAAAACCACTGTTCATTGTCTCTATTTGGGCCATAAACTGTAATCATCTGCTGAGGTTTTTGATTTTTGAAAATCTGCTCTACTTGGATATCATGTCGAACTAGATTTTCTGAATCAATATTTGTTGTCGAAACTACAGTTCCGTCAAGAATAATATCTGCACCATCCCAAAATTCCATCGGATGGCCCATGATAAGCCCATACGAATCAACTGTGGTTGTTACAAAAACAGAGAATCCGATTAAGAGGAAGAAAATCACAAGATGCTTCATAGATGACTAGACGAACCATAGGAAGTTCATAAGGACTTCTAATCTTTTGCTCTTGATATTCATAACACACACGTGTTCGGAATCTGAATCAATTATCCCGTTCAGGCAATCTTTTGATAGTTTCGACAAAATTCCCGAATTGGTACTGAATAGACAAGCATTATAGAATTGGCTTTCGGAAAGTTTCAGAATATTTTACCGAAATGATAAAAATATCAAAAAAGCAGTTGTTTTCAACTGTTTTTCCAATATCAAAGATGAAAAAATAAAGTTCAAGGCAATACAAACAGATGATCTGGCTCTGTTTGTTACTAATGAGAATTCAAATTATTTTGAAGGTGTGAGGCATAGTGAAAATAAGAACAAAAAAGAGTAATTTTAGATAAAAACAATAATTAAATTTCTATTCTAATTCGAACACTGTCTGAAGGTGCTTGACATACCGGTCCCTATCCTCATCATAGTTTGCTTTTCTGTCAATGTTGTGGCATGAAAAATGTGGCATTTCGCTCATGCCACAATAAGCCTGACTCTTGCGCATCGGTAGTAGTACCATATCCCTATCAGCTCCGTCAAAGAAGTCGCTACCAAAGGTATTCTCGGCTATCCCCCATGTAGTAGACAGCATTACCTGCTTGCCTTTCATCAGTCCTCCGGAACCGTAAGGACCATCATTGAACTCGTAAAAGGAACCAAATGCATAGACGTCATCAATGTATTTTTTCAGGATTGGAGGCATCATGAACCAGTAAATTGGATATTGGTATATGATATAATCTGTCTTTTTCCATTTGGCAATCTCACCATCTATGGTGTAGCCATCTTTGACGACAGTGGTGATTATGTTGAATTTTTTGCCTAGTTTTTCTTGCGCAGTTTCAAACAAACCTCTGTTGAATTCTCCTTTTGCATACTCTCCTGTCTGTGCGCCTAAAATAATCAAAATTGTTTTCATATCAGTTCACTGATGCAATGTAATTAAAACTGGTAGTTGTTTCTAAGATCTTCTCATTCGAGATGAACGCTATTCAAGTGGTAATTCATACGTGTTAATTTTTGTTAAACGTATAAGCTACATCATAGTCGTGAATCTGAATTTTTGCATGTTTGATTGGATTGTTGGGGTGATCTAGCACTTTCTTGTCATGAATGGCATCTTTCCAATCTTTTTTGTTTTCCCATTGAGTGTAGTTGAGAATTCTCGTGCCGTCAAGACTCTTGTGAAAATTCGTAGAAACGAGTCCAGGTTGTTTAGAAACTACACTTTCAAAAAACTCTATGAGATCATCTAGTTGCTTTTGCTGAGATTCAGGCTTTGTGTCAAAATGAAGAATTATTGTGTACAAATTATTATTTTTTTCAATTATGGCCATGATGAGTACTCATAGATTTTCATTAATAATTTGTTTCCACGTGGGAACGAAATAACACTGCATATCATATTCATCAGAATGAGGTGTTTGTGAATATGGTTTAGGTGCGTAGAAACTTGTCCACGTGAAATTCAAAAATAAGTCAACCAGATGTGTAATGTTCTGCTTTTTTTCGTCCACTCTCGGTAAGAAGCAATCTTCCAGACTCATCCTTTTTTACCAGTTTTTCATCTAGTGAAAACTCACAGACTTTTCTTGAGTATTCAATCGTCCATCCCAAAGCATCAGATATGCTTGAAGAAGTCAGTTGATGATGCGGTTCAATCTTGTTGTTTAGGTGTGTTAACATAATTCCCACATCTACTTCGAATCGTTGTTTTGAATTGCGTCTCCATCTGCTTACCAAGCCTCTGTGCGGTGCAAACACCCAGATCAAACCAAATACAATGCCTGCCATTGTTGCCATTGAGCCGGCTATGGAGACATCAGCTGAAAGTGCAAACAAATATCCTGCAACGGCGCTGACAATCCCCAGAGTAACTGACAGTGGAATCATACGGGACAGCCTGTCTGTAAGCAGATAAGATCCCGCTGCCGGAACTATGAAAAACGCTATTACCATTATGGCACCAACTGATTCAAACGCAACTACAGCTGTTGTAGCCACCATGATCATGAGCAGATAATGAATCAGTACTGGCATCAGTCCAACGCTTACCGCAAACGATGCGTCAAAAGTGCTGATCTTCAGTTCCTTGTATAAAATTGAAATAAAGGAAATGTTTGCTACTGCCAATATTCCAAGAACCCAGAGGGATTTGGAACCAATGTTAATTTCATCCACATACAGGGTATCAAAGGGTGCAAACTCAATTGAACCATACAGAACGTGTTGTGCATCTACGTGAACATTGCCTGCCTGCGTGACGAGTATTACGCCGATTGCAAAAAGAAACGGGAAGACTATTCCAATTGAGCTGTCCTTCTTCAGCCTACCCGTACGGTATAGCAATTCTACTAATGAAACCGTAAGGATTCCCGACAACACTCCTCCTACAATCACCGGAACAGTCTCTCGTCCTCCAACCACGAACACGGCAATAACTATGCCCAGCAAAACAGCATGGCTTATCGCATCAGACATCATTGCCATCTGCCTTAACACCAAAAACGCACCTATCGAAGCGCAATTTGCCGCAACCAGAACAGCAGTGCCGATTATTATCAGATCACTGGACATAATTTATCAGCCCCTTGATCTCCCATTCTCTGAAATGTTGCCGATTTTGGATGAGTTGCCTTGATAATTTCTTTTCTTACGAAGGTACTTGAACAGATACCCCTGTTTAGGGGAAAACACCAATGAAATTCCCAATATGGCAGTAATGGTGATCACAATAACAGGTCCCGTAGACATTCCCTCAGTCATGCTGCTTATCATAGAACCTACAATTCCGCTTATGCCTCCAAATATCGCAGAAAGGATCAGCATGCTCTTCAGACCCGATATCCATTGTCGTGCTGCAGCCGCAGGAGCTATGAGCATTGCGACCATCAGTACGACGCCAACCGTATGCAGACCAATCACGACTGCCACGACTATCACCGAGGTCAGCAAGGCTCCAAGGTACTTTGTGGGATAGCCCAAGCTCTGGGCAAATGCGCCATCAAATGTCGCGATTTTGAATTCTTTGAAAAACACTATCAGCACTACAAAACATCCAGCGGCCAGGATTCCGAGGTTTATCACATCCGATTCTATCAAGGCAGCTGCTTGTCCGAAAAGAAATCGGTCTAGTCCTCCCTGACTGGCCCCCCCGATGCTCTGTAAGTATGTGAGAATGACAATGCCCATACCGAAGAAAACAGAAAGTGTGATTCCAAGTGCCGCGTCTTGCTTTATTCTAGTCGTGCTTGTGATTCCCAACGTCACAATTCCGCCAAACCATGCAAACACCGCAGCACCCAACATCAGTAACATAGAGTCTTTTGTTCCTGCAAAGAGATACGCAATCCCAATTCCCGGCAAAGCTGCATGAGACAAAGCGTCTCCAAACAGACTCTGTTTTCTCAGAAGAGTAAAACATCCCAATGCTCCGCTAGTTATTCCCAAAATGGCCGAACCTAGAGCTACATATCTTAGAGTGTAATCAGTAAAAATCCCAACGAGTACAGACAGTATTTCTTCAAGAACCATTTTGACATCTGAAGTTCATTTTAGCGAATGGACAAACGCTGTTTTTCCTGGTAAGCCCTGTCCAAATTTTTCCGGGTAAACACTTCCTTTATCGGTCCTCCGGCTACCAGATTCCTATTTAGCATTACAACCCAGTCAAAATACTTGTCCACGGTCTGAAGGTCATGATGGACCATCACAATTGTTTTTCCTTCTTTTCTGAGGTTCTCAAGTATTGAGAGGATTGTCTCCTCCGTAATCGCATCGACTCCGTTTAACGGTTCATCCATAAGGTAAATTTGAGGATCTTGTGCCAAGGCTCTTGCTACAAACACTCTTTGCTGTTGACCTCCAGACAGTTGTCCAATTTGCCGGTCTGCATAGTCTGCCAATCCCACCTTCTCTAGGCATTTTCTTGCCTTCTCTCTCGTTTGAGAGTTTGGACGACGCAGCCATCCTAGTTTCCCATACAGGCCCATTTCCACGACGTCTAATGCGTCAGTTGGAAAATCCCAATCGACAGAACCTCTCTGCGGAACATAAGCCACTTTGCTTCTCTGTTTAGAATATGATTTGTCATACACACTAATTTTTCCTGCTGTAATCGGAACCAATCCCATTACGGCTTTAATCAGAGTAGATTTGCCTGCTCCGTTTGGACCAACAATTGCAATCATCTTCCCTTCTGGAAAATCAAGATCTATGTTCCACAAGGCAGGTTCTGTACGATATGTTACAGACAGGTTTCTTACCTTAATTGGTAATATTTCATCCTCAGGCGGTTTTTTTTGACCCGATTTCTGTTCCATCATTTTAATGCTCTCGCAATCGTATCGACATTATGTGTGAATGCTCCGATGTATGTTCCCTCACTTGTTCCTTTTTCTCCTATTGCATCTGAAAACAATTCTCCCCCAATTACGACATCATGTCCTTTGTCTTGAACCGCTGCTTTTAGAGCATCTATTGTTGCAGGAGAAATGGAAGTTTCAACAAACACTGCCTTAATCTTTCTCTCAGCTATTTCGTCGGATAAATTCTGAATTTCTCTTATTCCTGCTTCACTGTCGGTACTCCAACCCTGTATTGCCATTTCTTCCAAACCATAAGCGTTGCCGAAATACTGAAATGCATCATGGGCAGTCACAAGAACTCTCTGTTCGTCTGGAATCGATTTCATTTTCTCTAAACTGTACGTATTGAGATCTGCTAAACGAGTCATATACTCTTCAAGGTTTGCCTCGTATGTTTTGGAATTTTTGGGATCGTATTCACTTAATCCCATTTCTACAACCTTGGCTGCTTCCATCCACAATTCAGCATCCCACCATATGTGAGGATCAAAATTAGCCGAAGTTTCCAGGTTGAGCAGGGATTCGTGCGGAATATTCTCAGAGACTGCCCACACCGCAGTTCCTTCTCGCCCTATTTTGACAAAGACATCCCCCATCTTGCCTTCCAAATCTAGGCCATTGTAAAATACAATGTCGGCGTTCTGAAGTTTCTTTACATCACTTGCGCTCGGGCGATACAAGTGAGGGTCAACTCCAGGTCCCATCAGTCCAGTTACAGACACGTGATCGCCTCCGATTTTTTCCACAAGAACTGTTATTACATTAGTCGTGGTCGTAATCATAATTTTCTCAGAATCGGTTACAGAATTTCCCACATCACTTATGCTCATTTCGTCAGTATTGCTACTGTTACTTTGAACCAAAACAGTTGAAGAGATTCCTGCTATAATTGCCACAATTGCAATGGAGGATATCAGCAATGACTTTTTCACGATTGAGTTAACTCCGGGTCAGGTTTATTTAAATTTAGCCTAGGCTAACTTTCTTAGCCTTACGCAAATTTGTAAAAAGACAAGAACGGAAGAAATTGTGTAAAAATTCAAAAACTAGATTTTTGAAATAGAGACAACACCTCAGGTTTTGATTTCAAGAACAGTAAGAATTTTCTGAGCTGCTTTGTTGTTTTGGGATTGAGATGGTGCTCCATCCCTTCCACATCCTGATTTGCTGTATGACCGTCAATCCCCAACATCTCAAAGAACTCCAATAGATCGCTGTGCTTTTGTCGTATCTCGTTGGCGATATTTTTTCCAAGTCGGGTTAGCTTTAACCCCTGATACTTTGTGTACTCAATATACTTGTCCTCATCGAGTCTACGCAACATCTTGGTAACGCTTGGTGGACTCACATTCATGTAATTTGAAATATCCAACGGCGTAGCATATCCTTTGAGCTCTATCAGTTCAGAAATTACCTCCAGGTAGTCCTCCATTCGAGTCGTGAATTTTGAGCTTTTTTGTCCATGAACTCTTTTAATTGATTCTAGACGCTCGCCTTTCTTATTACGGGATTTTTCAGTAGAACGGTTCATTATGATTACTTGATTTGCTGAGATTTTTAATTTATCTATATTATCACTAAATTTTATTCTGTAAATTGTATAGGAAAACAGATTCAGGCAATCCTGACGTTTGATTTCTACACCGTAATCAGACACTACGTCAACAAATTTTTTCATCTGACTATCTGACATTGGAGTCGGTTGAATTGTAGGATCTGAGATTTCTTCACCTGCCTCAACAAACAGATTCTCTAAACCACCAGGAGCCAAAATAATTAGCATTTTTGCCAAGCTGTCCGTCTTGTTCTTAAAGTTATGAGAGACATTTGGAGGAACATTGACAAAGGTTCCTGATTTTGCAACAATTACTTTTACACTAACAGAAAATGTGATTTCTCCTTCTAAAACATAGAATCCTTCATGCTCATGAGTTTGAATGTGGGGGAGAGGGCCTCCATTGGGAAACACTTTGGCCTCCACAATACTGTAAGTTCCGTCAGTATCCTCTTTTTATGCAAGTATGCTGTTGATGTCCCCTGCAATAGAAATATGCTTTCCACCATTTGGTTCGGTAATTTTTATGCTAGACAATAGATATGTTCACTGTTTTTTAATTTTGTTAAGATATTAGAGGTTCGGTCGTAGGTTTACTTTGGCAATAAAAATGGTTTTCATTATTCTCCAAATCTTTTCTAATAATTCCAGCATTACTATGATTTATCATTAGTTACATAAGTTACCACTAGTGCAGAAAAAGATTGCACGTTAAATACCATAATTGAAAATTTTCACTAATGTCACAACTAAAATGCTCAGATTATGGCTTTGAATGTGATTTTGTTACATCTGCTGAATCAGATAATGTAGCTGTTCAGTTTAGTGAGCATTCAGAGCACACCCATGGGATTGAATATCCGATTGAAGTCATAGAACAAATAATTTTCAGAAAATCCTGAACTGTGAAAAATTCAGTTCAGTTTTCTTTTTTCACGTATTTCCAATATTCAAAAAATGACTACAGTATTGGAACTATTTTTTTTCTTAGTGCAGTAATAATCCAAGACAGATCTCAAGGTAATGCAAACTATCAATAAAGATCTAATTATCAGTATAGATATGTCAAAAACAGAACAGGTTTCAAAATTCAGATTTTTGAAAAATAATTTTTATCTCTTTTTTTGAATTTATTTGCGATTAGTAAAATTACCACTAGAATGCTTTTTTGTCATTTATTAAATAACATTTCAAATTACATTGCTTATGAACCAAATGTATTCAGACAAAGAAGTCCTGGTGGCAAATTGTCCCTACTGCAGAAAACCATCCCTGATACTCTTAAAATCTGCATCAGGAAGAAAAAGAGAAGACATGTTGGCATGCAAAAGTTGCAAACTTGCCATATCTACTGAAGAACTAAAGAAAAAGCTGTTCAGTGTTTGAAAATGGAAAGGGATTACACATCAAGTGAGAGACAATGCCCCACGTAGTCATTGACAAACGAATTGATCTTGAGTCTTTCTCTAAGAATTTCGAAGAGACAGTGATAAAGAAATCTTGCTTGATAAAATTACTGGATGTATTCCTGGACAGTGAAAAAAAACAGCCCTAGTTTCTACAGTCGTGATTGACAAATTACACCAACAATTTTTCATTGAAATATCTACAAGAAAAAATAAGACCACAATCAGACTATTTCCAGGAACAGATCCAGATAAGACTGATGGAGTAAAGATGGCACTAGGTTTGACTGTAAAAATAATTCAAGAAATATACAGTGATTTCAAAATTACGAGGACCGACATTGGAAAATTTTTACTTTCAGAATAGGAAGATGGGAATTATTATCAGCATCACGTAAAGGATTCTTTTTGATGCACGTGCCATTTACGTTTCCATGCAATGAAAACAATAACGGGTATCGCTGCAATCAATATTAGCATAGGAGGTGTATTGGCAGGGTTTTCCCAAAACGCGTCAGAGATTTTTTGCTTTGTCACCTCAGGATTTTCATTTATGTCAAAATATACCATCTCTTCTTCTGCATATGTCTGGGATAATCCGCTACTAAAAATTGATAGTAAAAAAATCATAGCAAAGGGTAATTTCATAAACTAAATGAGATATAATCATTGATAAGTAACACTACTTGATGAAAGTATTATTTTCGTTTTGCAAGTGATTTCTTCTTTTTCTCTTGGATGCCTTCTCTAGATCATCAAAAGTTTCTCTACTCGATATGCAGAATAGGATTTTCAGGGTAAATGATGTGAACAAACATGTTTCAAAAACGTACAAAAAATAAAACTTGTTGGTAGTAATCAAAACGAGCATACCGCAGAATATCTGTATGTGAAGATGAATTTGCACATGTTAAGGAAAACTAAAAAACGCCATAATGTACTGCTGTTTGAATGTCTGAAGAAGAATCTGATAATCACGTCACGTTCAGAACATATCCACTAGAGAATGATGATCACTGCAAAACACTGATCAAAATCGAACCTGAGCATATGGAAAACATGAGGATTACAGACGGGGACATCGTTCGGGTCACAGGGAAGGATAGTACGATTGCGTTTTGCTTTTCGTTAAACCAAGAGGAATTGGAGAGAACCAGATTACACGATGTCCGCGTAGAGTATCTCAACCAGTCACACAGAGAAACAGATTATCCAAAAATGATTTTGAGCAGTCTTGTTTCCAGAAACGCCTGCCCTTCGAGAAGGATGAGGCTTGTCAAGATTGAGAGGATGCCTGACAAAAACTACAAAGAAAGCATCCCGGAGGCAACAACGATTACCCTTGGTACGATGGAGTTTGCAGAAAAAACAATGCCCAACTACAAAGACAACATTGACTTTTCACTTCTGTTTGGAAGATTGGTAAAAGAAAAAGAAAGGATAAGCGTTCCATTTTTGCCCGACTACGCTAGAAGGATTGAAAGAAAGACGTCAAATGAAAGACAGCCACATCCTGTAAACTTCACGTCTCTGATAATCAGCGCAGAACCAAAGAATACCGAGTTCTGGCTAGTGACAAAGAACACCAAATTTGAATTCCAAAACGTATCCCTGGACGAGTTCAGAGGAAAAGCGCCAAAACCAGATGCGTTATCACTTCTCAAGGTCATACCATTAGTGAAAAAACTGCACTTGCATGATACGAACATCGTGTTTTCTTCAGTGGAAGTCTTTGAAAATACCATGAAGGTGAGTTGGTACACTCAACAGAGAATAAGACTTCCTGACAACGTTCTTTCGGAACCTTCTAAGTTTAACAGCATCAACATACGTCCGGACAGTCCCGAATTGACAATCGAGATCAAAGATGACTTGGGTAACACGCATTTAGACGGCCATTCTGGAGGGGGCGGAGGAGGAAGCTTTCCGGATCCAACAACAAATGAGATAGTGTCAGATTATTCTGGCGAGTACAGATTTTCTTCCACACTTGCAGCTGACGCAAGAGAAATCACCATCATTGTCAAGGAAATTACGTGGGTAAAAAGAGAAATTATACGGACCAGAACACAGATGGCGAGGTCAGACAAGATTAGCATGCGCACATCCGAGCCCAGTCTCAAAGTTTTGAAAGGCCCATGGGAATTCAAGATAAACGTTTGATCATATCAACCAATAGAATCACTGATTCGGCCATTCAGTGAAGAAAATAAAAAGACAGCATGTAGCGCAACAATTTGATTCTGATGAAGGGTTGAACTTCAAAACATGTTGTTAATCTGCTGCAAGCAGAACCCTATTTGGCCCTCAAAACAAGGTAAATAGAGTCATCGTCTTCTATTTCATCATATGTTTCAATGGCCAACACATCAAAATCACATTCAGTTATTTTCCTTAGTTCGTCCACCTCATAATACGTAAAAAGCAAGTCTTCCATCTCTTCGACCTTACTGCCCTTCCATAATGAATGAAAAGCAATTCCGTTGGGATTCAGCGCCTCTTTTTGCATTTGAAATGATTTTACCAGATTTTCCTTGGTGAGATGATGCAGGACCTTGTTTGAATAAATGCAATCAAACTTCCTATCTGTCTCCATTGTTATCGCGTCTAACAAAAGAAGATCATCGTGGGGGTTTTTCTCCATGAATCTGTCCAGAAATATTTTGGAACTATCCGAGCCGGTAACAGCATATGATTTTTTCAGGATGGTCATGTCCTTTCCGGGTCCGATTCCAAGCTCCAGCACGGTTGAATCTGCAGGCAAGTACTTTTGCAGGACCTTGATCAGCACAGTACCGTCATAGCCTTCAGCCATCTTGATGTATTGATCCACCCCCATTTTCGGTATCAAAAAACCCCATGCTCTCAACTGAGTAATGAGTAACAATACTTATGAATATTGCAAAATAGACAATGTTGTTTTACTTGTCTTCGTTCGATACAGATGTAATTTTACGAATCATCACTGCACCAAACTCCGCATTTGAACAAATTCGAGATGACGAGACAAGGTATTTTCAACAATCGGTCGTGATTTTTGTACTATCTTCCATTCTTAGCGTATTGATTTTGCTTCCCTTTGTCATGATTCCACTAGACGATATGTATTATGAACAGATGGGCAGCACAGATATTCCATCAGACCAGTTAGATCCCGTTTTGTTTATTGCAATAAGCCTGCTGAGTGTGTTCATATCCACTGCATTGCTATACTATATCGGGAAAAAGCTTGGGGGCAACACAAATTGGAAGAAGGTGTTTTCAGTATTCTTTCACGCAAACATTCCCACCATTCCGATGTCGGTGGTTCTCTCAATTCTGATATTTTTGATGTTGGACTCTATGGCATCGATGGAACCTTCCACACTAATGGAATCGGGCATTAACGAAGAACACGTTCTGACTATGATGATGCCTGTGTTGATATATGCAGGATTATTTGTAATCGTCGCAGTTGCATTCGTGGTATGGGTTTTTGTCGTGTCAGTCAAAGCTGTAAAGACAGTAAATGGTTTTGGAACTGCAAAGGCGTTTGGTCTAATTGTTTTGGTCATGATTATTTCATCTGTTGTAACCAGTCCGTTTGGAATGTAAAATCAGAGATAGTGAAGATCATGCCATATCCACGCATTTGAGGAATTCAGGAATTTCAAAGTTTATGGGGGGTTGCCACATATTACTTTGATTGGCCCGTCAATATGCACGTAATGAGAAACACATCAGATCTTTAACCAAACTTTGAAGAAAAATAAAAAAGATCTTTCCTACTGCAAATCCTGCTGCTTTGACATGTATTCTTCTGCAGCTCTGTTCATTTCCTCTGGAGACAGGTCCTTCTTGTGTGTGGATACCATCCATGCATGTCCGAATGGGTCGACCACGCTGCCGCATCTGTCACCCCAAAATGCATCCATCATAGGCATTGCTGGTTTTGCTCCTGCCTGAACTGCTTGCTCATAGATTCTGTCTGAATTATCCACGTACAGGTGAATTGTGGTCGAGGTTCCTCCTACGGTGGTTGGTGAAATGCAACCCATCTTTGGAAATTCATCAGACATCATTACAAACGAGTCCCCAATCTGAATCATTGCATGCATCGTCTTGCCGTCAGGTGCTGGCATCCGATAGATCTCCTTTGCATCAAATGCTTTTTTGTAAAACTCTATTGCGTCTTTGGAATTGCTTAAAACGATAGAAGGGGTCACAGTATGAAATCCTTCGGGTATTGGATTCGTCATGAATGAAATTGCATTAAACATGTTAAAAGATTTTTTGCCAAATAACGGTGCTGAGGAGTGCGTTTTTTGGCAGTCAGTCATACTGAATGCGTGGATTATTTGTTAACGGATACTATGGCAGATTGAAAAACTGCATATGGCTGTGGTCCGCCAATCAATTCCTGTCCATTTGGTCCAACAACAATAAATGACGGGGTGCCCTTTATCCCGTTTGCAATTCCCATCTCCATGTTTTGCAAAACCACGTCATCATGTCTTCCAGATTCCATGCATTCTGCAAAGATATCTTCTTCCAGATTCAAGATTTCCGCATAGTCTCTTAGACTGGAACGGTCTGCCCAACCCCCATCAATCTCCCTCTGATTTGAATAAAGATATGAATGATAATCCCAGTATCTGCCTTGTTCATCGGCACAATATGTTGCTACAGATGCAGGAAGGGAATCATCTCCCAAAAAGGGCAAATCTACGAAGTAAAGGTTTGCCTTTCCAGTTTCAATATAATCTGTTACGATGTCAGGCTTTGTGTTTAGAAACCATTTTTTGCAGTTGGGGCACTGATAGTCTCCAAATTCTATTATTGTGACCTCCGCATCAGATGAGCCAAATGCTGGAGATGCATGTGAAAGGTCAATTCCTCCAATTTTGAGAATATTAGATTCAGATACGTCAGTAGTGTCCACAGAGATTATTCCGTTTTTGACCAGAAACTCAATACCCTTTAGAAAATCATTGTCAGAAATGGCGCCACTTACCCACCATTCCGCGTTGCTCTTAATCCATTCCGGAATCTCATCATTGCCTGATGTTGCTGATTGTGACGTCACAGAGACTATTTTCTCATCTATGAGAAACTGAATTCCAGAAACAAAAGTTGCATCATCTATAATGTCCTGAACCCACCATTCCGCGTTGCTCTTAATCCATTCTGGAATTATTTCGGAGCTGGCTGCAGGTAAGCCCAGTATTACTTCAAATGATGCGGTTTCGGCAGGCATAGGAACGAAGAATATCCCCTCAATCTGGATTGCAATTTTGTTTGTTCCGTCATCAAGGGATACAGGAATTGTTACAGAACCAGGACTAGTATGCGTTAATGGAATGGGTCCAAATAGAGTATTTTTTCCGTTTGTTATGTTTATCGTATAGTCGACGTGTTCTTGCAACTCATTAGTTTGAGGTTTGAGAAAGTCAATCTTCAATCTGTTTTCTGCACCGGAAAGAGGATCATCGATTTGAATTTTGACATCAAGTGAGCCACTGCTTGATGCGTTGGTTTGTGTTTCTGATGACGCAAACGGAATGACACCGATAGAAAATGCAAGAATAACCATAGGGAAAAACAAAAGATGCCTCATGGTTTAGAAAATACACTGGTTGCATAAACACTTTTTTCTGAATTCTGATCAAGAAATAAAGCAAAATGTCGTATACAGACATCCGTCATAACAAGTTTTGATTTTTATCATTTAGTTGAATAAATGTGCAACTTGACGATATTGTTTTTATCACATCAAATACGAATGATAGATCTCCATGTGCTGTCATGGTTTTGATGCGGTAATTGACGCAGATACAACATAGTTTTCACTGGCAAATTTATCAGACCAGTTTTTGATGAATTCGCTACTTTCAGATTTTGGGTCTATCTTTACATTCACAAAGCCGGATTTCTTCAGCATTTTTTCAATTTCTGACACGCTTGACGCTCCACTGATACACGCGCAGTATACTCCAGAGTCTTGCTTCATCTCATCAGTCAATTTCCGTTTGGAGACAACATCAGAGATTGCAATTCTTCCCCCATTTTTCAGTACCCGAAATGCTTCATCATAAACTTTGGATTTGTCTGGAGAAAGATTGATGACACAGTTTGAGATTATGACATCCACGAAATTGCCTTCCAAAGGTATGTTCTCAATTTCGCCCAGCTTAAATTCAACATTTGTCAGATTATTTTTTCGGGCGTTCTCATTTGCCTTATCAATCATTTGAGGTGTCATGTCAATTCCTATAACCAATCCAGATTTTCCTACTTTACCAGCTGCCAAAAACGCATCAAAACCAGCCCCACTTCCCAAATCCAAGACAGTCTCCCCCATCAGGATTGATGCGATTGCCTGAGGGTTGCCACAACCCAATCTCAAGTTGGAACCTTCTGGAACCTTGCTAATTTCATCCTGAGAGTATCCCAGCTGCCTGGAAATTTCACTAGAGTTTCCCGTAGTTCCACAACATGAGTTTTCCGAACCGTCACCTTCGTCACCCGAACAGCAGGAAGAGTTCTGTATCCCGCTATCGATAATTGCAAGGTTTGCGCGTTCAGATGATGCTATCTTTCCGTATGTCTGCTTGACGTATCTTTTAATCTTATTTTCTGAATCTCCCATGTCATGATTTCATATTCATTGCAATTTAATCCATGATTTGAAGAAGTACTTGTCAGATGTAAGTTATGATGATAACTGTTTTCGCGTAATTCTGTCAAACACACAACTGGCAGTCAGGTCCCCTGTTACATTGACCATAGTACGTGTCATATCCAAAATTCTATCTACAGAAATCAAAAGTATGATGCCTACGGGCGGAATGCCAACGGTTACCAGAATCGTTGAAAGTACCACTACCCCAGCTCCAGGAATGGCAGGAGTTCCAATGGATGCCAAAAGTGATGTGATGATTATCACAATGATGGATACGATGCTCAGCTCTATTGAAAATAACTGTGCCAAAAAGAAGACAGCCATCACCTGATACAATGCTGTGCCATCCATGTTCACCGTCGTTCCAAAGGGAATCACAAACTTTGAAACCCTTTTGTCTATTTTGAGATCATCTTCTGCTGTCTTTAGTGTCACGGGCATTGTGGCCATTGAACTGCCCGTAGAAAATGCCAGTGATTGAGGATTACGCATCTTTGAAAACGTTGCCAATACGGATCTCTTTGCAACAAACTTTAGGATCAACAAATACACCATGAGAATTACTCCCAGACCCAGTACCACAGTTCCCATGTATGCCCCCATTCCAATCATGGATCCTATTCCCACCTTGGAGACCATTCCTACAATCAGTCCAAAGACCGCAAATGGGACAATTTTCATCGAGAACATCAGTATGTGTATCGTTATCTTTTGTACAGCCTCCAGGATGTCGAGGAGTGGCTTGACGGATTCTCTTGGAAGGACAAGCATGGACATTCCAATAATCATGGCAAATATCAGAATGCTAAGCATCTGACCTTCTAGGTATGACGATATAGGATTCTTTGGAATGATATTAGCTACGGCGTTTGGAATATCCTCCAAAGAAAACCCTTCCTTGATTTTTACCTCGTCATCAGAAAGATCATACGATTCCTGAAGAGCTGAAATATCCAAGAGGTTTCCAGGAGCAATTACGGATGCCAAAACTACTGCCACTGATATTGCAATCACAGTACTGATTACAAAATAAGTACCCACACCCAAACCCAGAGTCTTCATCTTCTCTGTAGTTCCAAGCGATGTGATTGCTATGACTATCGAGGAAAATATTAGTGGAACGATGATCATGTGGATGAGACTCAAGAATATGCTTGCAGGAATAGAGAGATACGACGTAAACAAATTTAGATTGTCATTTTCCATCCCCATTCCAACATCGTCTCCAAATGCCAGTCCCACGAAAAGGCCTATCACCAAGGAGATTACCACCTGAAGCCACAGGTTCTTTAGGACATATTTTTTCAGTGTCATGTTATTCGTTTTGAGATTAATTTCAGGGTGAAGTGGTTCTCGAAAGTTTGATGTGTCATGCTCAAATCACCAATGTCTGCAATAAAAGGAATTTATTTTTTTAAAGATACAACACACGGTTAATTTTTTCCATCCATTTTTTCAAAGATCGTCTTAATTCTTAGAAATTCTTCTTCGGTGAACTCTTCATCAGTAATTTTGATCTCAAGGCCTTCCTCTTCATCTTTGTCATCATGTTTTTTGTCAGGTTCAAGGAAATAGTAGTCTTTAACATGTATCTCAGTATCGGATGTAGCGATGAGAGGTCTATTTGGAGGAATTGTTTCAAGAATTCTAAAGAATACGTACTCTCCCAAATTCTCAAATGCGACGTTATTTTCCTGTACAATTGGAAATGTTATCAGGGCATCTTTGATTTGAGACTCTTCAACAAATGACGTGATTTCCAGTGGTGCCAAAATAACCTTTCTTGCTTTTGTAACAGGCACTCTTTTGATGTATATTCTGCCTCCTAATTCAACTCCACAATTACTACGAATCAATACATCTACATCAAGAGCCCCAAGAACAGGGTTTTTCTTTTTACTTTGAAGGCATTTTGCATACGTCTTTCTTGGACCCTGTATTTCAATGATCCCTCCCGAAGGGATGCCAAGACGCCTCATGGAATCCACATCCAATCTTGCAATGCCCTTACCCTTGTCAAATTCAGTAGCATCTTGGATCTCAACGCTAATTTCTTTCTGACTCACAAATTTTTTGAATTGAAAATCAACTTAAGCATTTTGCATGGTCTATTTCAAGCAGTAGTTACAAATACAGATGAAAAAGTGACAAATCCTGTTTTGATTCACGACAGACAGTGAAAAAATAATAGCTGCATCTATGCAAAAGTGATTACAACGAGAGTACAAGGAGAACACTTGACAAGGACGTCAACATAACATGATGTGTTTTCCAGACCAAATTCTACTACGCAGAACATTGGCTTCTCGCTAAATACTGTACGTTAAAATGATATTTAAAATTGATCTCGATCTAAATGGCAATGCCAGATTTTTAATTAATTGGTTCTCAATTCTAGATACAAGAATTACATGATGAGAGAGATGTAGAAATAGATTTTTTAAAAGATCCGTTGACACGGATTTAATGTAAAATTGTTTCAATTCCTGATCGTTGAATTCAAAAATATTTTTATGCACAAATACTTTGAGATAATCCATGAAAGGTTCTTTGGTTTTTCATAAAAACGAGACAGTGCCAATATCAAAAGTCTACGTCTGGGACGAGGTGGAAGCAAGAAAGCTAAACTCTGAAGGGATCAAAGAGCTAGCAGACAGCATTAGGCAAGAAGGACTGCAAAACCCCCCAGTGGTTCAGAAGACCAAGGATGGAAAATACAAGCTAATTGCTGGACAGAGAAGACTTGAAGCGTTGCGAAGAATCGGAACCAAGAACATTCCAGTACTGGTCGTAAAGCGTCCATACAATGATGATGATGCCAAAGCGGTGTCAATAGTTGAGAATCTGCACAGAAAACAGATGAATTCAACGGAAATGGCAGAGGCCTGTGACTTTTTGGTCAAATCCATGAAATCAAGCAAGAAGGCAGCAACTGCTCTGGGCATCAGCCAGCAAACATTGAGGAGCTATTCAGGATTCAACAGTGTGCCTGAAAAACTACAGAGATTAGTTCCGGAAAAAATATCCAGAAATGAGGCGTTACGATTGTACAGGATAGTTCCAAAGGTGGACAACGCAGTGGAGATTGCAAACAAAATAAGCAAGTATTCCACAGTGGCAAAAAAAAGATACTTTGATGCGTTGTCTTTGGATCCTACCGCACCTCATGCCACGATTAGAAGGATGGCGAATCATTTTAGAGAAAAGCAAAACGTTCGCATAAAGCTCACAAAGCAGCAAGCCAAAGGATTCTCAAAAGCCGCAACGGATAACTCTACAGAGCCAAACGAACTGGCAACAAAGATTATCTCCGAATGGCTTTCCAAGAAAGGTTACAAGTGAGATTCAAGACAACGTCATCAGAAAACAACCTTCAGGATTTTTAAAAGTGTTCAAGTTTGGAATATTAATAAAATGAAACCTATGACTTTGCGATGTCGTAATCCTCTTTTCCATTACCAAACTTCTGCGTGATTATCTTCACTCTGTATTTCTTACCTTTTTGTATGTCCAGTGCTAGCTGGGTGGGCCTTCCACAATCATAAAATTTTGCAACAATCATCTTTCTTGAAGTATAGAAGTTTTTTGTTCCGTCAAAATCCTCTTCTGTTTCAATGTTTACTTCTGTGATGATCTCCTTTCCCACTTTTCGTTCTACTTTCTCGACCTTTACAATCGTGAACAGACCACGGTCATCCAATTTTGAAAGCGAGGATTCAGCCATTTTTACTCGTCATCTTGTCCATTAGTATTGATGTTATCACATTCTGGCATCGACATAGATATTTGATCATGCTGCCTAATTAGATAATCCAGCTCGTTCACAATTAATCTGATTTTATCCCATTGATAATTATTTTGCTTGTAACTACTATTCACGTTTAGAAACAGGTTAAGGAAAACATCAAAAAGAAAAGAAAAGACGGGTCAGCATTGAATGATTCATGTTCTGTTTGCAAAAAGATGTTTGCAAGAATAGATCTATGGCCCAATCCAGCAAAGCCTGGAAAGTTCATCTGCAGAAACTGCAATACCGCACGTCGATTAAAAAAACAGAAGACGTATGAGAGTGATCTCAGAGAATTTCGACACAGACATGACTATGTCCCCGAAGAAGATATTTTTCAGGCAGACTCTTCCCGAGTTTCTGATGATGAGTTTGACGAAATAGTTCGTGAATTTGAACAGGCTCATTGGGCAGAAATATCCAAAGCGGAATCACTTACCCATAGGAAATACATCCTGTCACTATTCAAAAGAGAATTCTGGGAAAGGACTCATAGCAAGGATAAAGGCAGACATGAAAAAATTAGAAAGCAATTTCATGTCACCGATGTTGCAATATACTACAACCTATTGGGCGTTTCAAACAATTCCACAGATGCAGAAGTCAAGGAAGCGTACAGACGTTTGATTTTGAAATGGCATCCAGACAAAAATCCTGAACAACCAAAATATGCAGAGAAAATGCTCATTTCCATCAAACTCGCATTTGATGAAATCATGAAGAGCAGGGAATGATCAAACCTGTGCATTCCCCCGTATTACTAGGAAATTATGGTAGAGACATTCTTAAATTTGAAATTTTTTCAGTAGAATCATGGATGATTCAGAGACTGCAAAGCGCGACCATCAGAGAAACAAATCAGAGATCGTAAATACGGTAAAAGAAATGTTCAGGATGGAAAAATGGGGAGATGACGAATACAGAAAAAAGTTGCATGATCTGGTTCTCAAAGACGAAGAATTGGTAAGAGATGTGATAAAGAAGATCAAGGAAGAGAAAGGAACACGATAAAAGGCAGAAGCACATGCGACGCTTAGAAATTGTTTGGACATTGTGAGGTTTTTTGTATCCAAAGTCATCAGGTCAAGTATTTCAATTTGGAAAAGTCTTATAGTCAAAACAAGTTAGAAAATGCATGAACATATGTTATCTTTTACCGATTTTTGCACTTCTTTTAATCCCTCTATCATCAGATGTACTTGCTGAGAGTAGCTCATATGTTGTTAAAATGCCAACAGGGTCTGCAAGTCCAGACGCCCCATACTATTGGCAAAGTGAGAAAGATGGCTCCACAACAGGAATTATAGAGATACTAGTAGGAGATTCTGTCGTGTGGAAAAATGCAGATACTGCAGTCCATACTGTTACATCAGGTACTTCAGATGAAGGACCCGATGATATTTTTGACAGCAGGATGATGAGTCCTGGAGAAGGATTCCCCCACGAATTTTCTGAACCAGGAAACTATCCGTATTACTGCCTATTGCACCCATGGATGATTGGAGAGGTCATTGTGACTGAAGGATACTCTGTAATACCTGGCGTAGGTAAAGACGTTGGTGACGGTTCCATTTTCTTTGATGTAGAATATAGCTTTAATCGCATTCTTTCTACCGCAACAGTGGATGAGGATGGGAAATCCATCACTCTTGACATAGTTGGCGTAACAAAGTCCGATGATAACAACTTGGAAATTGTCTTGCCACCGGCATTGGTGTCAGGACCTTTTGTTGTATTCGTGGATGATGAGATTGTTGAATTCGAGCACACATATGATGGGGACATCAGTATTCTAATCATACCTTCAGAAGCAAATTCTGAAACCATTACAATTGTTGGAACAACAGTCGTTCCAGAATTTGGTACGGTGGTAATGGCCGTAATGATCATATCCATATCAATGATCATTATTGCACACAATAGATTCAAGATTCAGATATAAGATTTCAGTGGGAATTAGTACTTCTGATTCATCGACGTATTCCAATTGTCCACATGAAGATCAGATACATCATCTTTCATGTAGATAAACAGATGGGTGGTGAAATGATCATAGTTGAAACTTATCAGATTAGTTAAATTATGAATTAGGATTAGAAGGGCATGTCAATCAAGTTAGTTCTATTTGATATTGGCGGGGTATTTTTTACCTGGAAGGACAGGTGGCTTTTCAGTGATGTTGCAAAAAGATTCAGTTTATCAGAGATGGCTCTGACTGATGAATGCAAGAAGGTTTTTCCGGCCCTACGTCGCGGCAGAATATCCGAGCAAGAAATGTGGCAGAAAGTGGGCAAAGAGATCAATGTCGATGTTCTGTCAAACGTAAAAGATTCACTGATTCACGATTTCTTCAAGTCAAGAATAGTGGTGGATCATAACGTTCTAGATGTTGCAGAGCAGTTACAGAAGAACGGAATTCATACCAGAATTCTCTCAAACACAACTGCAGTCATGCATTCTGTAGTGAAAGAATTGGTAGACATGAAACATTTTGTTCACCAGTTCCTATCCTATGAAATCGGGATGGAAAAACCAGATGAGTGCATTTTCAAATATGTGATGGATAAAATCCCACTCATTAAAGAAGAAGTCATGTTTGTAGATGACAGACAGTCAAACATTGATGCGGCAAAGGATTTTGGGATGAACACAATGCATTTTGTTGATTCGTTTAAATTTGTCAAAGATTTGAGAAATTTGAAAATTTTATGACGTTGAATTCTGGATGGCATTTGGATTAGCGAAGGAAGTAGTTTTGAAGTCTAATCTTTTTTGCAACCATGCTTAATGGCCCAATCCCGGTCTCCAAATTCGCTTGAAGAGCAGAATCGGATTTCTAGATGCGCCAAATTAGCGTCAAGCACCTCGGCATTGAGAATCATATCATTACATGTAACCATTCCCACCATTCTGGCATGATCTTTCAAAACGTGTCCGTCATCTTCGTCTACCAGCACGTCAGAACCTACAGGACAAATTGTTTGAATAAAATTATACGCATCCATCCCGCCATAACCCTCCAAATTGGGAGCTGTGATCAATGAAAATCGAACAGATTGATCATCCACATGAATGGTATCACCGTCTTCTATTTTTGTCACAGTTCCGGTCATGCATTTGGCAGTTCCAGAGCAATTCTGCAACGGGTCATTATGGTTTTCAGATATTTTTGATTCAGTATTTTCAGAATGTTCTGAGGAAACATCCAAAGTATGAGAGATCCCTGTAGGGACATCCACATTATCAACAACGGGTTCAGATACAGGACTTTGAGTAATTCCAAATACTGCAGCAATTACGATGACTATTCCGATTCCCACCGCGATACCTTTCTTCATGACAAATTTGCTCAATATTCATCATTAAAAACACTTGTACGAGCAAACTGGAAACACACTATCGCTCAGAGGTGTTTGTGACTACGAAGCGAGGATCTCTCTCAATTCGTCAGGATTTGTTGCCACAAAATTAGGGTTTTCTTTTACTAGTGCATCCTTTGTGTTGTAACCCCATGTCACCGCAATTGACTTTATTCCAGATTTTCGGGCAGCCTCAATGTCACGTATCTCATCGCAAACATAGAATACATCATGCTGTTCAAGGTTTTGTTGCTTGACAATCTTGTTGATCATGTGACTCTTTCCGAAGACGCTTTTTCCAGTTTTAACAAACTCAAAAAAATCCAACTCGTTTTTCTCAAGGAATTGTTGCACATTTTCTTTTGTGTTTGATGTCAAAATTCCGAGTCGGACATCGTTGTTCTCAAACAATTCAGATAAAAGTGGAGAAATATTCACAGTGGGTTTCATGTTGTGAATTTCCTTGTTTATTTCCAAATGGATTTTTTTTACCCATGACGGAAGTTTGAAAATGGAGATTCCCAGATATGACAGAATTTCCCTGGGTTTTTTTCCTTGAAGGTATGGGATATCATTTTTTGTGACTTTCCGATAGCCAAAGTGTTCAGAATACTCATTTACTATTCTTACCACCGCGTCCAGTGTATCAGCTAGTGTTCCATCAAAATCAAAAATAATTGCACGAGTCATTTTCTAACATTGTATGCAATGAGTTACATCAGTATTAATGGATGAAATATGATTGTAGAAAAGCCTATCGTGTGGATCATATGTAAAAATGATTTCGGGATCAGATGTCTCTTTGGACATAGCAGCAATACTAGGTGCGCGTAATTTTGCACCATCTTTGTAATGACACCAAGTTGCCCACATACAGTTGTGTACAACAAAGATCTTCTCTTGTTCCAAGAATACACAAAGGTGGTATGAGTTTTGCAGGTTTCTTTTGAAACTTTTTTCCAAAGGTCTTGTGGGATTTTTACTCACCCAGCATGCAGTCAGACACCATTACTCCAGTGGAGAAGAGAGGATTCCTTGCCCATAAAACGAATTGAAGGCTGCCACAGCACCTCCCAATACTATGAAGTTCTTCGTACTCTATGAGATATATGACAACATCACACGTCAAAGTCATTGAAAACATTCAGCCATTCTTTTCTGGTGGAATCTCCGATAGACAAGGTATGGAGTTTCTATACTGATCTGCACCATTTGCAAGTGATCACTCCCAAAAAATTGGATTTGAAGGTAATTGAATCAAGTAGCAGTAAAATCACACTTGGACAAACTGCTTCCTTTTCAAGCAAGATGATGGTCAGAATTACATGGAATACAAGAATCACGTTTTGTGAGCCATACCGATACATTGATGAGATGAGCAATGCTCTGTTCAAAAGATGGAAGCACGTCCATGTTTTTTCTAAAGCATTTGATGGCCAAACAAGAGTTTCTGACGAGATAGAGTTTGAGTTGCAGTTTGGGTTTTTGGGAAGAATGCTAGAAAGATACGCATTAAACAAACTCAGAAAAATTTTTGCGCATAGACAGCAAGCCACAATCAGAGCTTTGATTGATTCTTGAAGGTCATGTATAACAAAATTTAGTAGTTAAAGTTATCCTAATGGCTTTGGTTTCTTTCCAGTTCCACTATTTTTGCCTCTAGCTGTTTTACCTTGTTTCTCAGCTCGTTGTTGGCATCCTTCAGAGAATCTAATTCTCTTTGTTGAATCTCATTTAGGTCCATATTTTTTCTACTAAAATTTTCAACATAAGTGTGTTAGAACTTTCCTTTTTCTAAATACTATTACGATACCTACAGGAATTCCCACATACATCAAGCCATTGACAACAATCAATGAAATTCCATATCCAACTACACCTACATCAGAATCAATGTCGACATGATTCAGAATAGAAAGAGTCGAAATCATCGGAGTAATTGTCGCCCTAACAATCTCTTTGAAAATAGGATTCTCACGCTCATAGTCTGCAATCATTGGACTAAACAAATAGTAAACGTCGTTAAAGTGTGCCATAAACATGGTGCCAGATCCTGTTTGCAGTAATTTGTTGTCTCTGATTTCCCTAAGCTGCTGTACCTGCGGTGCAAGTTCCGAACCAAATGCTGCCGTAGCTATAAGACAACCTCCTCCCTCTTCACTATTTGAGTCAAATCCCGGAGCGCAACTACCGTTGATTAGAACGTCTCCAAATGGCTCATCTGTTGTGTTTTGGGCCAGGATTTGCTGATTCTGAATCACAACCAGCGTAAGATTGCCGTCCTGGGTTGCCTTTTCAACCTTTGCACCGAAAACACCCTCACGGCCCAGAGATGATGTGCAGTCAAAAATCATGCCAAAATCTCTCTTGTTACTGATTTCTGTAAAGTCAAAACTAGATGACTGCAGAGCTCCGGTCCATCGGGTATCTGAATACACCAAGAGCTTTGCCTGATTCTCTGGCATTTCAGTTGCAAGTTCAGCCTGAATCTTTTTTTCTATCGTATTCAAATTGAGGGACTGGTCATCAGAAGGACCCTGGTAATAGATATGCGTTCCCGTGATAACTACCTCAAAATCGGATCTGCTAAAGGGAATTGTTACTGTTCTGTCGGTTGCAGTTGCAGTCTGATCATAAAAATTCAGATTCAGTCCGCTGACTAGTATGTCAAAATCAACGTCTTCTGCCCCATTCTTTGCATCGATTATTCCTCTTGGAATGGTTATAGTCAGTTCGCCCCTTGAACGTGCATCTATTGGAATTATCATGGATGCCGTCTCGGCATCTATTTCAAAACCCAGTATCTCACCACCACGAATATCATAATCAATTCCTCCAAACTGTGCAAATGCAGGAGATACAAATACACCTAATGCCAAAAATGAAAAAATTGCTTTTACCTTTATGTTCACTGCTTATCTTTAACGAATGGTCAAATAAACCAAGTCTTCTTGATGGAACTATTCAAATGGTTTTTCGAATGCGGTCGTGCAGATACCAACCATATTTGAACTAGTTCTTCATATTCTAGGTTCACATTCAAGATTTTCACATAACTCATGATTTTGATTACCGTATAGTTATCAAGGGCAGAAAAGAAGGATCAACATGTCTGCATTGAGACCCCGAAGTAATTTGTATTACCTCCTTCCTGCATTTCTTTCCATAATAGGCGGACTGATTGCCATGATAATCTTGAGAAAAGCGGGACGTCATTATGACAAGAAAGGCAGGAATTGCGTAATTCTCGGAATTATCAGTTCGGGATTTGCGATAGGCATGGACTACGTCAATGACACATTGGATGTTCCAGAAATTCAGGATTACGTAGATCCTAATGGCATGTTAGACGCTCTTGGATGGTTTGGAGGCACAAGCATCTATGTTTTCCCACCGATTGTAATCACATACTGCATCATCACCAAGATTGTAAATCGCTGAAACACTCAGCAGATATTACTCAAAACTTTTCTAGCATGTCTGTAAAATTCATTTGTTGAACTTCAATTGCATATTTCCTAACTGTACGTTCAAACAGAACAACATAATGGAAGAAGAATTTCTACAACACTTGAACGATGTTCATTATGACGAAATTCTAGATAGTTCAGAAAAAGAAAACATACCCGTCGAAGCTGTCAGGATGATGTCAGTATCCAACTCAAAGGTATTCATTAACTCAAAATAGGTTGTACTGTGTTTTTGACTAGTCAAATTTTCAACAAATTGCAAATCCAAGGTGATTGTTTATTTTAAATTTATTTTCAAAAAACCCTTGGCTTGTCAGGATATCCTCATGAATCCTTCCTTTACAAGAAACTGCATTCCCTCTATGAAGGAACCATCGTCAATCTGACCATCTGCCCACCAGCCTGCGTTGCTCTTAACCCATGAAGGAATTTCCATACCAGGCTGTGACGTGGAGGCCTGTTCTGTTACGTCAATCCTCATGAATCCTTCCTTTACAAGAAACTGCATTCCCTCTATGAAGGAACCATCGTCAATCTGACCATCTGCCCACCAGCCTGCGTTGCTCTTAACCCATGAAGGAATGGCGACGTCAATCTTCACATCTTTCTCATTCATGGAGGATATTGAAAAAGATGAATCTGAGATCATGAAGGTTTCAAAGTTTCCAGAGTTCTGGCCGGTAAGAATTAATTTCATGTTAAATTTTCCGTCATCTGAAATCATAATGGATTCCTGTGCAATTCCATGGGCCGCCAAGACTCCAAGGTACGATTCGTTAGAACCTATGTTTGACCAAATCTCGTTTCCAGACTCATTAGTGATGCTGTAGGCAAATAAAATATCTTTCACAGGACTGTTACTCTGGTCAAAGAATGAAAACGTAAACGGAATTTCATGTCCTGAAGAAGACTTCGAGTCCCACATTACGGTGGCAGAGTAACCGTTGTCATATGCAAAATCAAGAATGTTAAATTCAATACGCTCACCAGAAAGCAATTCTATCGTGGAAACATTCTCAGAGTCATTTTGTCCAGATCTTTCTTCAATTAATCTAAATTCATCATACGGGACGTTAATTCGGATGATGTATTCACCAGGAATGGATGCGTCGAGATCGTACAAGGTATCTTGAAGTTGAATTCCGTTTACCATTACATCAACATCATATCCCTGTTTGAAATTTGAAAATTCTTCCTTTATCGAAATAACTTGCTTTACGTCAGAGTCGTGATGATTATCTGATTTCTCATCAAGAAGTATGTCGTATGTTATTTTCTTGGACGATTCGTTGAAACTGAAGTTTGAAATATCTCCATTATATGATTTTACAGATATTGGGATCTCTTGAGCGCTGGCATCCTTGATTAGAAATATTTCATTTTGAGGAATGTGCAAAAAGGTTTCAAAAAGCAAGTCAGTGGTGGTCATTGTTCGGGGATTGGTAGCTCCTACGATGGAGACTTTGATATTGTATTGTCCACTTCTGTCAAAAACAGGACCCTGTATAGTAGGCAACGAATCTCCTCGGGCATAGTACGCCCCAGCTATAGCATGCTTTTCACCATTATACTGCGTGCACTTCCACAGTTCTTTCTCCGGACATCCACTAGTTGGCTTTATCTTCACGTCTAGCTTGCCATCTTCGTCAAAGTAATACTCATTGGCAACAAGGGTTGACTCGTGGAAGATTTGAATCCTGTACGTGACGCTTTTTACGTTAACATTGGTCTCACTGTCAAAGAATCTGACTGACAGATTTGCATTCTTGTCTTCCTCGTAGGCATAGTCTTCAGGAGACAGAATAGTGCTAATGGCTACCTGCATACCATCAAAATCAACTGGCGGGGCAATTGCTCCTGAATGATGCTGTGCAAATGCAGGAGATACAGAAACAAGGAATAACGCAGATATTGCAAACAATCCCCACTTTGGAATCATATTTTGTATATTTTGATGATATTAAAAAATCATTGTAATTCTAGCCTGGAACACATACAGAATTGTGAATTTCATTTATCACCCAGAAATAAAGATAAACGGACGACAAATAGCTGGAAATTTGCAGAGGACGCTAAAGTCCAAGATTTTTTGCAAGTGATAGCACTTTCTCCGAAAACACTTTGGTTTTCATGCATTCTGTGATGAATCTCAAGATTTTGTCTTGTTTTTTGGTCTTATCAATTTGGTCTTCAGAGCATTTGGGAAAACTTGACAGGCATTCATCGGTAATTTTTTCAATCAAAACCATGCCCGTTGAAGTAATTCTTCTAATCCACGGAAATGTTTGTGAACCATCATCATCAATTCCACCCCTTACAAAGTTATTGTCAATCAGATAAATTGCATTTGTCTTAATAGCATCATTATCAATTTCACGCAGTTCGGGAATTACGTAAAAGTGCATTTCAGGATTGTCAGATTTTCCAAAACTCCTTTTACAGTATTCAAACAGGATCACTATTCTGATTCTCGCATTCATCTTGGCAACATCCATTTCGATCAGATATAGGTAAAAGGAATTTAGAACTTAAGCGTATTGTTGATTATTTGAATAGATGTGGATATGTCTGAATCATGTTATCATAGTTTGAACCATCGAAATTCTTTACATAGTTTTTAGCAAATGCTAAAACAATGGCATTTATGCTTGCCAATTCACCCTGCAATTCTCCTACATTGTATGAGATAACCGTTCCGTCGATCTCCTCAAAAGTGAATTCTAAATTTTCATTGAGCCACCACAGATCATGTTCTAAAGCGTAGCTCACGTCAAGGTTAAAGAATTTTCTCAGGCCATCATAGTGAAACAATAGGCCGCCATCGGAATTTCTGAATTCTGCTAATTTTTTTACCATTTCAGAAAGTTTTGGGGGATTAGTGGTCATCTTTACTTTTGAAAGATCAATGCATCCCAGCAGATAAGACTTGAATATTTGGAAATAGCCAAACATGGCTTGTGCCAAAATAAGTGTCAAGTCGGTTAAAGTCATCCTATCAAAGCTTTCAAAACTTTTTTTGCTGTCAACATGCATACGCAGAAATGATATTTTACTCTCAATGGATACCTTTTGTGCATCTAGCCTGTCAACAATTTTTGGAAAATATTGATGGAAAAAGTCGGGGTTTTTGACAATTAGATTGTTATGAATAAGAATAGGAAAAATTTCTCTTTCAAATTTAACAATGCCTGAATTCAAGATTTCATTATAATCTGTCATTTCAATTCATCCATTCTAGTCAAACCTACACAATTCTCGACATATGACCACCAATGTTAAGTTATTTTTATTTGTGAAATATCTCCAATTTCAAGATCCTAATCACCGAAATTATGATTAGAGAAAATAATCATAAATAAGAATACAGTGTAATTTGAAAACTACTCCGAGATTGCTTTTGGAAAATAATAGAAAAGTGAAAATGGGAAGATTTCCACTTTTTTCCTAGTTACGACATTTTTCACATAAAAGAATCAAAGAGATTCCTTTCGGATTGTTTATCGTGCTGTCTACTTCAGTTAAAGCAACTGATTCCTCCAATACCCAGCACCGTTCACATAATCCTATCATGAACTACAGTATTACAAGAAAGATGATAAATGCCACTAAGCTTCGTTGATTAAAATGAAGCTTTGACGTATATATTCTTAAAATGTCCAGAATCAATAATCATTATAATCACAATGTTTAACTGATGACAAAAAATCAATCATTGCATATGAAATGATTGTTATTTTTCCTACCTTACAATCAATATTAGAAAAATGGGGCAAATCTTCATGTAATTTGTTCTAAAATCAATCGATGAAAAAGATCATTGATTGGAATTCAGCCAGATGTTTCACCAATTCCAGCAAATGAGTCAGCTTATCTTTATCGCACAGAGCTTACCATCATTAATCAACAATAACAAGTAGTTTTTGATAATGAGTAAATTCATTGCAAGAAAAGAGAGATTAGTGGAGGATTTCATCGACACAATCTCCAACCTTGATTCCAAATCTTGTGACGAAATAGAGAACAATCTTTACGAGATTATCAAGAAAACCAGAGGATTGATTTACGCAGATCAGTATAGACAAAAAACAAGAGGCCAAACAGATGTGCACTTGCTGAATTTTACCACTTCACGCACAAATCTAGATATAAAAAATACAGGTACAGTGTTTGGCCCACTACAAGAGAAGATATACTGAATATTCTTAATCCTTTTTCTTTTTCATATTTTGAGAATGTATTGGTTCCAATGTAATAAATCAAGCACCAGCCAAAAAACTTGCAATACCACTTTTTATACAATGAGAAACATTCCTATGCATTGCAAACTTCTTTTGAGCATACATCGCAGGATTTTTTTGAGTTATCAAGCCAGCAAAGACTCGAAATAATTTTCACACTAAATAAAAATATCAAAAAATTAACCGAGATTGCTAATGAACTAGACGTAACGCGGCAAGAAATTCACAGAAATCTAGTTCGCTTGGAAAAAAATGGATTCGTATCCAAGGAGAAAGACGGATATTTTTCGCTTACACCATTTGCCAAAACAATATGTTCACAGATTCCTTCGATAAAATTTCTCTCGGAAAATCGAGGCTATTTTGAAACCCACGATTTTGGAGGTATTCCAAACAAATTCGTTATGAGAATTGGACAACTTTCAAATGGGACAAATGTGTCGGGCGTCGTAAAAGTTCTGGAACAATGGAAAGACATCAAATTGAATGCTAAGAAATATTTTTGTGAAGTTCTTTCGGAAATTCCATTGGATTCAATTTCCACCCTAGTTACACAAATTGAAGAAAATCCTAAACTAAAATGCCAATGTGTTCTATCAGAATCAGTGATTGCACCGAAAGGAAGAAAAATGCTATTGAAAGAACTAAACTTTGAAAAATTTGTTCAGAATGGAAGAATATCAAGAAGGATGTATAACGTACAGACAGTAGTTGTACTTAATGAAAAAGAAGCTTGTGTCTCATTTCCGGATCTAAATGGAAAATCGGACATTACACAAATGTTCTACAGCACAGATCCTGCGTTTAGAGAATGGTGTTTAGATTTTTTTAGGTATTGCTGGTATGAGAGTTCAACATTTTTTGAGCATAAAATTACGGATTAAATTCTAAATGGGGATAAGACAACACACCCTTCAGGAATTCGCACACATGACAAGTCTTAACATGCCATGAATTTATCGGCACTCTACGTCATTGAAGTCATAATCATTGCACAAACATATGAAGAATCATCAGAATTGCAAATCAAAAAATTCTCAATAGCGAAAAGATAAAAAATTCAGCAATAGAAAAGAATGTTTCAAAGCAGGTGATTTAAAAAAACATGAATTATTTAGAATCACAGACTAGAACTCTGAATTAATAAAATCCAGGATGATGATGGAGTGTTGGAAAATATGTGTTTATGGATTGGATCAAAAGCATGGAATTACATCAATAGACGTTTCTAAAAATCAAAAGAAAGTGTGATGGACATCAATAATTTTGGACGATGATTGATGAAGATTGAAATTATAATAAAGATGATGAATTAACACTTACATAAAAAATAACTAAATGAATAAAAGAGTATATAAAACAAGAGAAACCAGCGCTCCTAACAAAAGAAATCTCATAATCGTTGTAACGGCACGGGATTTTAACAAGTTTGAATGTTGCAGAATTTTCTTCGTAATATCCTACACATATTCATTAAATGTTATTCGCCTACAAATTCTCCCCATTGGCGTCCAAGTTTATCAATTACCCTAAATGCCAATCTATCTATGTTAATGTGAGGTTCAGTAATTATCATCACGACATGATCATATATCGGAAAGCTCATTATCACTACTCGTTCTCGTCTTGATGCAGAATATTTCACGTATCCTAGTTCAGAATCATTTTTTTTCCTTTTTGCGACTCTGGATGCAAGTTCTTTGCAAATGGATTGAAATTTATCTTCAGGAAGCTGGGGTGTTAATTCCTCACCATATCCACCGGCCAAGATATTTCCCAGTTCATCTAAAAGACCGGCAAATCGAATATCATGATCCTCAAGAATTTTTTTGCACTTAATTTCATAGTCATGTACATTTATCGTTTCCTTTACCATCAAAATATTTGCTTAGGTTAGTATTTAACAATGTTTTATTTTTTTTCATTTGTTAAATTTGAATCAGAATTTTTCAAGATGTGACAAATGAAAAACATTCAAGTATTTTAAAAGTTCCTGAGTAGAAGGGGTCATCTTTTATTGTAGTTTGATAATAAAAATCAGATGAAAATCCTCATAATTGACGACAATAATGACATTCTGCAGTTATTGGAGGTTTTGATGAGTTCTACAGGTCAAGATGTTGATGTGATAAGTAATGGAATACAAGGACTTGAAATGATTCAAAATAATGAATATGATTTAGTGTTATTAGACATCACCATGCCAGAATTCAGTGGCTTTTCAGTTGTGAGTAAGCTAGCAGAAGTCGAAAAATTGAAAAAAAATAAGATACTGTTTTTTACTGCGGCTTCAGTAGAAGATTCTGAATTAGATAAATGGTACAAACTTGGAGTAAAGGGATGTTTGCGAAAACCAGTTGACCCGAATACCATATTTGAAAAAATTAACGAGGTTAGACACACAGCATGACCTCAAACATGGTCGAGGATAAATTTGCCAGTAGCAATGTACCTCAAGATCATCTCGAACGTGAAAATAAACAATCAGACATGTTGCAATTTTCAGGGAAAGCGCACTTTTGCACAGTTTCTGTCATTGATATCGTAAATTCGACAAAGACATCTGCCACTATCAGTCCATCAAAATTGGGGGATTTTTACTCAATTTTTCTTAATTCTGTGGCGGAGATCGTTAAAGAAAATGGAGGCATCGTTGTAAAAAACATAGGTGATTCACTGCTTTATTATTTTGCGGAACAAGACACGTCAAATAATTGCATTGCGGATGCATTTAACTGTAATTTTCAGATCATTGATAAAAGAGACGAGATAAACAGACTACTTACAAAGAATGAACTTCCAAGTGTAAGCTATAGAATCAGCAGTGACTATGGGAAAGTCTTCGTTGCAATGTCTGCAATTTCATCAATTGATGACATATTTGGGCCCACAGTAAACATGTGTGCAAAAATTAACCATGTTGGAGATTCAAATAGATTTTTCATAGGAAACGATCTCTTCATACATGCAAAATCAGTTCCAGGCTTCAAATTTGATGAAATTAGTGATGAACAATGTAATGTACTAAAGTACAACTATCCTGTATACTACGTAAAAAAATCTTAGTCCATGTTTTGACATTTGAGTTTTTATCACACAAAATCATCAACAATAAGTTCAAAAAAATGATCATGAAGTTATTGTTTAATTTAATACAAATCAATAATTTGAAAGAATACAATATCACAAACGATGTGTGCGAGACTCATTTTGCCTGTAGAGTGGGTTAAGGAGTTAGTCGGTCAACATCTCGTGGGTAAAATGTGGTATCTCTGATATTTTCTGTGCCAGTAAGCACCATGATCAACCTTTCAAGACCAATCCCACAACCAGCATGAGGGGGAACTCCGTATTCAAAAGCTCCAAGATGGTATTCAAAGGAATCAGTCTTCATCCCTTTATTTTTCATTCTTTCAGAAAGCTCATCACGTTTTTCAATTCTTGTACTTCCTGATGACAATTCCAGATCACCAAACATCAAATCAAAAGATTCCGATACTTTGGGGTTAGATTTACTGTCTTTAACGTAAAATGGTTTTGGTGCCAATGGCCAGTCCGTAATGAAATAGAAACCTTCCAAGCCTATTTTTTTTAGATTTGAAGGATATAGATCGTCACCCCATTCGGTTTTTGCCCCCGCATTCTGCATCTTGTCGACTAGTTCATCGTAAGAGTGTCTTGGGATTTTTTCAGGAACCAGAAGCGACGGAAATTCAGCATCAGGATTCTCTTTTTTATAATTATTTACAGATTGTACAGATACATGAATTATTTCTTCAATCCTATTCATCACATCATTGTAGTCTACAAATGCTTCTTCCAGATCAATGGATATTGCTTCGGCTAAATGCCGATTGGTCCTGGATGGCTCTGCCCTGAAAATAGGGGCAATTTCAAATACTTTTTCAAAACTCATGGTAAGCTGTTCTTTGTATAATTGAGGACTCTGAGCTAAAAATGCCTCTTTGTTGTAATAAAATATAGGGAATAGGGCAGCGCCTCCTTCAGTTGCTGTTGCGATCATTTTAGGAGTGTTCACTTCTACAAAGTTTTGACAGATAAAATAATCTCGAATGGAATTTAAAACTAAACTTCTAGCTTTGAACGTGTGTTGAAGAATGTTACGTCTAAGATCAATTGGCCTAACCTCTAACCGGGTATCAATATTTTTTACCGTTTTGGCAGTTGGCTCAAAAGGAGGGATTTTTTCAACATCTGAAAAAACCCTTAGCTCGGTGGGAATTATTTCAAATCCCATAGGCGCCTTTTCAGATGACTTCACATTACCGGTAATGGCTATGGACGAATGTGGTTTTAATGAAGATATTTTTTCACGAATTTCGTCTGGACAATCACCCTTCTTTGCAACGATGGACATGTCACCATTTTTATCGCGAATTGTAGCAAAACTGATGTTTCCATGACCACGTACTGTCAGTACCCAACCCATGACAGTTACAGTAATTCCGTTCATCGACGTATTGATTTCATCAGAATAGTGAGATCTACGCAAAGATCCCAGTTCAGTTTCGATCATAATTTACTATATGAGATAATTCAGGTGTTATTATTTTTTCCATGACATAAGATATCCAAGATTAATTTTCATAATGCTTATAGCCTCGAAATATCAAACATGGAATTAAGATGAATATACTGATGGGTCTCGTAATTGCAATGTTTGTCATCACTGGGGCGTATGTCGGATATCACGCATCACAGCAACCAATAGAAGAGTCTGGAGGACACGATGTTGCAATGGAGTTGGAGCTGTTTAATGATGGATCAGTACTAGTACAAGCACTGCAAGATCATGAATTCAAAAAATTGTCACTTTGACAGGCCAGTGGAATTATTATTAAATTGGCATATACAAACATGGCATTATGACGCTTTCAGATAAAGAAAAAATGGTTGCAATTATTTCAAACGGAATTGCAGTTTTTTCACTCTTACAGGAAAGAGACAGCCTTCCAGAAAATACGACCATGTATGATTTTGTTTTGAAAATTGTTCCAGAAAACATCAAATCGGAACTAAATATAGATCTTATAGATGAAGTATTTCAATATGTTTCATCAGCACATAATCCAAACCAGCAGTAGCATGTGTGAAGATCAATATTCAAAAATCCAGTTTTTGTTTTTAGATTATCACGAGATACCAAGTTTGATAAAAAAATGACGTGATTTTTTACATTTAGATTATTTAATTGGGGATTTTTCCAGATCTTGTGGCATCATCTATATTCAATGACGGCATGGAAAGTCAAGATCCTAGTGTTTATGTTCAACCATCTTCAACATTTCCACGCCATCAAGATAGCCTATCTAAACGAATTGGGATTGTCTACTCGAATGGTTAGTTTGGATTCTTTTACCTTACACCAAGTACCTTTTGCTAATCCCCACAGACCATCAACTGTAAGAGATAATTCTTTAGATTTTTTTGATTTCTTTGATTTCATACTGACAATATTCAATTTTCCCTTAAAAAAGGCGCGTAGAACTTATCAATCATTCATTATTGAATTTCTAAAGTTTTCATGTTGGTTTAGAAATAATTCAAGAAGAGGTCAGGATTCAGACAAATTTTTAAGCATGCATCTATTGTAGAAGAAAATTTTCAACGAGTATTTGTTACGTTGAAAATTTTGAAACCAAACATACTCATCAAAAACCAACATACTCATTAACTAACAAGGACACGATAACTCAAATCATCAAAATTCCCAATTGTAATGGGGTTAAAAAAACATCATAGAGTAATCTAAATAAATGAGCAAAAATTCGGTTGATTTTTTCCTACGCGTTTGATTTTTTATGTACCGAGATCGTTCTTCTTCGTATGCTTTTGCATGTAGGGCAGCTAAGAACAAGTTTTGAACTACTTGGCTTTTTAGCAAAAACTGTTCCACATTCCATACACACACGTAAATCCTCTATTTCCACCATTGCAATAGATTCCAATCATATCTAAATAAACTATTTTTTTCATTCTTCATCATAAAACAGGATCACGTTGAGCAAACTCCAAAAGAGAACTACTTTTCAGTAATTTTAAATTTGAAGACCTAGAAAGGATTCAAATAAAAAGAAATACGCATCATGAACGATTTCATGAATTTGTTTTTAAGCACAGATACACGAAAAACATTTAGTTCATAAAGTGCACGGTATTATGAAAAAATATAATGACAGCGATTGCAACACTGGGTTCACATTGTTCGTTGCAAGTTTTAAAAGGAGCAAGTGACGAGGGCCTAAAAACTATTTTAGTGTGTGAAAAAAAACGTGAAAAACTATATCGAAGATTTCCGTTCATTGATGAACTTGTCATAGTAGAATCATTCAAAGAAATACTTGAACAAAAATGCCAATCAGCACTTGAACAAAACAACGCAGTTCTCATTCCTCACGGAACTTTAATTGCGCAAATGAGCTCAAAAGAAATTGAATCTATCAAAACACCCATTTTTGGAAATAAGTGGATTCTCAGATGGGAATCAGACAGGATGATGAAGGAAAAGCTTATGAAAGAAGCACATCTCCCGGTTCCAAAACCAGTGACGAATCCTAAAGATATTAGCAAACTGGTCATCGTTAAAAGACAAGGAGCAGCAGGAGGAAAGGGTTACTTTATGGCTGCCAATGAAGATGACTACAATACCAAAAGAAATCAGCTCATTTCGGAAGGAATACTTTCTGCTGATGAGACTCTGTACATACAGGAATACGCTGCAGGAGTACTGGCATATCTTCAATTCTTCTATTCGCCATTAACAAAAGAACTAGAATTCTTTGGAGTTGATCAGAGACACGAATCAGACATCGAAGGACTAGCAAGAATCCCATCAGAACAACAAATGAAATCAAAAAAGGTTCCTTCATTTAACGTGATTGGGAACAGTCCTCTAGTCCTGAGAGAATCATTGTTAGACGAAGTATACACGATGGGAGAGAATTTTGTTGAAGCAGCGAAGAGAATTGTGTCACCTGGGATGAATGGACCATTTTGTATCGAGGGAGTGTATGATGAAAATGCAAAATTTACCTCGTTTGAATTTTCTGCGAGAATTGTTGCAGGAACTAATATTTACATGGACGGTTCTCCGTACTATTCACTTTTGTTCAATGAGCAAATGAGCATGGGCAAAAGAATCGCCAGAGAGATAAAGATAGCCACAGATCGTGGAGAACTAGAAAAAATTACAACTTAGAATCAACGTCATTCCCATTGCGGAATCATAATTGTAAAACTAGTTTGATGAAATTTCCATCCCGTGTTGGGATTTGATGATGAACTTATCCCTAATCTTTACACTTGCCCAATCTATCACCAGAACTGTGATCAGAACAATCAGCATGAAGATGGCAGCCTTTCCATATTCAAAGAACTTGATGTAGTTTATGATGTAGAATCCTATTCCACCTGCACCTACCAATCCTAGAATACTAGTCTGACGAACGTTATAGTCAAACATATACAGTATTTGACTGAGTAGATGCGATGCAGATTCTGGAATTACCACATATCGAATCAGCTGAGATTTAGATACGCCTATAGAATCGACGGCATCCATAGGGTCAGAATCGATTGTCTCAATGGTCTCATACTGTAACTTTGCTATGAATCCAATCGTATACATGATAATTGCCAAAATACCTGCAAAAGAACCGGAACCAACCATAATCACAAACAAAAGCGCCCAAAGAATTGAAGGAAACGTCCTCATTGCTGCAAGTAGGGCACGTATTGGTGCATAGACGAATTTACTGTTCAAATTTCTTGCAGCAAGCATGCTAAGAGGAAGGGAGATTGCAACACCTACTGCTGTTCCGATAAATGCCATCTGAATTGTTTCAAACATTGCCCATAATGCAGTTGGAATATATTTTGGTTCGACTAAAATCACCTCTTCTAAAATTATACCAAGGTTTGGCAGACCTTCAAAGAATTTCACAGGATCTGCGTCCATGTTATATGATGCAATTACAACCAAGGCCACAATTATCCCGATGACGATGTTATTTTTTGGAGTCATCAGCATAAGTCTCCATAATTTCTTCGATATCCATATCTCCTGTTTGGAAATCAACTATGGTATCACCCTCCACCCCGATTTCAAGGACTTTTTCTCCTTCTTTGATAACTGCAACCCTATCTGCGTATTCTAAGGCTAATTGCATGTCGTGATGGACCATTATGGCAGTCAAATTCATTGTCTTTTGAGCATCTGCAATCAAGTTCATGATTTCACGAGCAGTGACATGATCCAACTCTGAAACAATTTCATCTGCCAATAGGATTGTTGGTTTTTGCATCAAGGCACGGGCAATAGCAACTCTTCTTTTTTCACCCCCACTTAGCATGTATGCTTTTCTAGACTCTTTGTTTCCAAGTCCTACAAGGTTTAAAATTCTTTTAGCCTCATCTAACTCTTCTTTGGGAAATTTTTTAAACAATGATGAAATTTTTCCAATTCGTGGAAGAGCACCAATCAGAATATTTTCCAAGACAGTGATGTTTTTTACCAATCCCAAATTTTGAGGAATGTATCCTATTGTATGCATCATCTTTTTGAATTTTTTGTCATTCATTTTGGGGGTCACGTAATCAATTTTGATTGTACCATTACTTGGTATCATCATACCGTTCATTAACTTCAATAGCGTTGACTTGCCAGACCCAGATTGCCCAACAACAGCGTAGTTTGTGCCACGTTCAATCGACATGTTAATTCCCTTTAGTGCAAAACTCTTAGAATCATATGAAGTTGAAATGTTATTCATCTGAATGATTTTTTTTGTTGAGATTAATGAAAAAGAAGGATTTTTGTTCATCTGAATTTGTTTCATTTCACGATTGCCAGTTTTTATTTGCTCTTGTTGTATTTATCAAGGATTAGGCTATCCAGTCCAGTCAAGGCATCAATGAATGTTCCGAACTCTCCAATGTGCATCGTAGTAGTGGTTGGAACCAATGCCTCAGCGCCATACAAATCGGTCAAAATTGAATTATGCTCATCATAATTTAGTTTAATGAGAGCACTAACTAAGGAATCTTTTGTATTCTCTGACATGTCACCATTGACCATGAATACATGTGATGGAACCGGTCCAATGGTTGTGACAGGACGCAATTTTACTTGATCTTCTAATTCAAGATATTTTTCAGGTGCTATGTCCGATCCAAATGCCACATCGACGTTTCCATTTATGAGCATTTCCAGGGCTGCCTTGTATCCACCTGTAAATACATGACTTTCAAAATTCTTGTCCAAAGCAGATTTTAGTGCCACTATGTCATCACCATGTATATCTATATGGCCACCAGTTACCAAGGTTCCCATAGGTCTCACAAACCCAGAAGAACCAGTAATGCTGGTAAACGCAACCTTCTTGTCAATCGTATCTTCTAGTGAATGTATCGAATCATTTTCAGCTAAAGTCCAAACAGTTGCCTGATAATTCACTTTACCAGCAACTAGTTCTGCCAACACAGCTTCTGCACCAGTTCTCTGATGAGTAATCCATGCAGGTCCAGTATCCATGAACGCCGCATCAATGTGGCCAAACCTCATCCCTTCTATGATTGTTTCATAGTTTGAAGGAACTACAATTTTCACATCTACTCCAATTTCACTTTCAAGAAACGTTTCAAGAGCTTGTGCCTTTGAAGTAAGTTCGTCAGCCTTTTCAACAGGAATGAATCCAATGGTAATTGTGTCAACATCTACCGTATTTGATTCAGATGAAACAGAGATGATGTCATTTTCTATCAGGTATCTAATTCCATTTAGAAAAGTTTCGTCATCCAATGCACCGTCAGACCACCAACCTGCATTTGATTTAATCCAGTCTGGAATTAAACTTTCAGCTTGAGCAGTTTGAGTTAACGGCACAGACATCACACCAATCGCTGCAAATAATGCAATGAATGCAAAAATGGTTTGTCGTTTCATGTTTAACTAAAAAATTAGTGCAAGCTAAATTATTTAAATCAAGATTTGATTCTAGATTGTCATTACAAAAACATGGAATGAGAAGGATACAAATATGTTGATCAGTATTTTTCTTAAATCTCTAGACAGATTTTGGATTTGACGTGTTAGAATACAAATTCAATGTAGGTTCCAAATTATCCAAAGTTATCTCAACTTTTCCAATTCTACTTCTATAGATTTTGATTTTTTTACCTTCCGCGGATATAACATACTTGTCCACTTCTGCTAATGCAAGACCTTCTAGAGTCGACAAGGTTTTGTAGACAGTTGAAAGTGATATTTTTAGATCATTTGAGATTTGGGTAGCTTCCTTAGACTGATCTTTGATTGAAAACAAAACAGCCCTGGTACACACATTGCTAAGAGATTCAATGATTTTTTGAGTGATGTCAAACTCGGATAGTTGGATGATTGTAGGTTTTGTCATTTCTCAGTCAATTGTGTATTAGTGTAAGTGTTGGTTCTGGTTTTCTGATTGATATATCTGCCTTACTTATCCTGCTACGATAAACTTTGTATTTTCTGCCTTTGTCAGAAAGCATCCATTTTTCAACTTTGATCAATGTTAATTCTTCAAGATCTGCTAATTTCTTATATACAGAGCTTAGTGGAATTTTGAGTTTGTCTGATAGTTCAGCAGCGGTGTTTCCTTTCTTAATGATGGAAAACAAAATTGCTCTCGATTCGGCATCCGCAAGGGCCTCTATTACTTTTTGAGTAATGTCGTATTTTTTTAGTTGTGGCAAAGTCAGTTTTTTTGACATACAGATATCAAAAATATCTTCCATGTATTTAAACAAGACTGAATTATTCTCATTCTAGAGAGTCAGAACATTAGGAATAGGTCGCAGATTCTTTTTGATCCTCATAACGATGCCAAAGCAGACCCAAAATAATTCCAACAGATATCCAAAATGACGATATTCCGAGTATGGACATGAGTCTGAATTCACTTACCAAAGACATTGGTGCAGTTACTTCATCGGGATTTTCAGGCATTACAACAAAAACAACGAAAATAAAAATTCCATACCCCATCAACGCTATCAGTTTTTTTCTGTCTTTGAATTTTTTTGATATCTTGTAAAATGAAACTGCTCCAATTCCAGAAATTGCTATGAATGACAAATAGAGAACGGATCTGAGCATAACGGTTTCTTCTTCGCCTACAGTCGGAGGATTCGCAGGATATTTCAAGAAAGGGATTATAATAAGAGTGAACCACATGATGCCTGAAACAAGAGGGATTTCTTCACATTGTTATTTCCAGGCAATGAATTTCTAGACAATGCAAACACAATTCCAAACAAAGAGCCCATGGAGATTCCCAAAATCACACCCGCCAAAACCTGACCGCTTTTTTGCCAATCTCTATATCCGTCATATTCGGCCCAAAACTGAGGAGTGTCTTCGACTTCTCCAGAGGCAAACAAATTTTGATTTTCTATTCCTATTGCCTGATCAAGATAGGGTTCCACAATTACAAAATTAACGACACCGTGAACCAAACCTGCAAATGCACCAGAGAGTAGGACAATAATTATAAAAAGAAATGTTTTCACATCAAAGAATTCCTAGTGACAGGGGAATCCAGCTGCGTGTCGCATATCATGAGTTAGTTCATGAATGTAAAGATCAGTGAATGCTTGCTCACCATAAACTAGGCTAAAGATATGACCTTGATCAAATCCCACTACAAACAATCCTGCTGCAAAGACTATAGCTAAAGCGAGTATTGCTAGTTTAGATACACTAGTTTTTGAGACGGCAATTTGCCTTGTTTCAGACATGATTAACGACATTCTCTGAATATATTTAAGCTCTTGGATATCTGAAAAATCCCTCTGAGAATTAAATTTTAACGACGAAAAGACAAAATTGGAAGATCTTGGCAAGAAAGAACTGAGATAAATTTTTCAAAAATCTCACTTTTATAAAAATTTGAGAAAAAAATCAACATCATGTTACTTGAAAACAAAGGTTTTTTGATAATTCTTAATTCAATAAATGATCTTTTTTTAATAAAATAACGATAAACTTGAATAAATTGAATGAGGTAAAAGAAATATAAAAAAAATAAATCATGAAAAAAATCCGAGCTATCAATCCAACGTTCTAAAAATTATTTTAGGGTTACTCCATACAATATTCAAAATTATGAAAGGGCATGAAATTCATAATTTTCCAAGACTGCCAATAAATCAGAGAAAAGATCTTCAAATCCAGTTCAAAACATATTGATTTTTAGATCAACTTAGTTGAATTTGCAATGAGGTGGGTCATTCAAAAATGTGATGTCGGGAAAAATTCAACTTTGTAGAGGTACAAGATAACATTTAGAAATTTAAGGTGTTACTCAAACACACTTTGAAACAAGGAAATGGTTTTCTGTCCATAAGATTAAAGAAAGTATTTACTTGAAACAAATTTCATTTCAACATGACACAGTTTTACTTACTTTCAATTCCAATAGTCATAGGCATTGTCGCAGGAATATTTTTGGCTTTTTATCCAGAATCTGAACAAGAAGCAAATCTTCTAACACATTCCAAATTGATTGAAGGCGGATCTCCGTTTATTGGAAAAGATGATGCAGCAATTACAATTTTAGAATGGGGAGACTACCAGTGTACTTATTGCTATAAATTTCATCGAAACACTCTAGATACAATTAATGAGAATTTTATCAAAACAGGAAAAGTGAAGATGGTTTTCAAAGATTATCCTTTAAACGGTCCGGACTCGGTTTTGGCAGCAGAAGCATCACATTGTGCACAGGATCAGGGAAAATACTGGGAGTATCATAACGAACTATACAGAAACTGGGGAGGCGAAAGAACAGGATGGATAACATATGAATCCTTGAACAAATTTGCAAATACTGTTAATTTGAACATGAGTGATTTCAACACCTGTTTACAGGAGCACAAGTACAGGGAAAAAGTGATTTTGATGTACGAATTTGGAAAAGAGATCGGAATAGATGCAACACCTTCATTTTTGGTTTTTGATGATCAGAAAATTATCAAAATTAGAGGTAATCAACCGCTGGAAGTATTTCTTAAAACATTTGAGGAGATGTGATTTGAAAAAGTTAGTCGATACAAAATCAAAATTAATATCCTTTGAAACTAGGGAAATTGCAGATGGGTAAAATCACCATAGAGAAGCAAGATTCAGTAAAGCTCTATAAAATTCGAAAGACCCTCGAAGAACTTTCTAAGAAATCAGGTAGAGGTACAGAGCTGATTACGGTGTACATTCCCAAGGGAAAGCAGCTACATGAAATAATCAGTTCACTTCAACAAGAGCAGGGAACTGCGGACAATATCAAATCAGACCTTACCAGATCACATGTGGTCGACTCGCTAGGTAAAGTGGTTCAGAGACTAAAGTTATACAAAAAAACACCAGACAGAGGATTGGTGATGTTTTGTGGGGCACTTCCTCCCGAAGAGGGCGGACCATTAGGAAGTGAGGTGGTTACAGTATGGGAAGTAGATCCACCAAAAGATCTTAACCAGTACCTTTACAGATGTGATGATCATTTTCACGTTGATATTTTAAAAGACATGCTAAAAGATGACAACCTCATAGGATTTTTAGCAATTGATGCCAAGGATGCGGGTTGGGGATTGCTGTATGGCGATAAAATTGAAGTCCTTTCCCAGACAGGTTCAGGAGTGGCCGGAAAACATAGGCAGGGAGGACAATCTGCAAAAAGATTCCAAAAGCTTCGAGAAATGGAATTGAGTTATTTCTATAACAGGGTTGCACAGACAACTAGAGAGTACTTTATAGACATTTATCCCGTCAAGGGATTGATCATTTCTGGTCCGGGTCCCACCAAAGAAGATTTCATCAATGGTAACTATCTGGAATACAGGTTACAAAATAACATCATAAATACAATTGACGCTTCTTATTCAGGCGCGGAGGGAATCCGTGAGGCTTTTGCAAAATCTGCAGACATTTTGGGAAATTTCAGAATGGTAGAAGAGAAAAAACTCATGGAGGATCTGTTCAGAGAGATAAATGGAAATACAGGAAAAGGATCATACGGATTACAAGAAGTCATTGAATATCTCAAAAACAACGTTGTCAAGACTTTGATAATTACAGACAATACCAACTTGATCAGAGTAGAAGGAGAATGCAAGAGATGCCAGCATATTCAAGAAGAAATTTTGGAGCGACCTCTAGTAATTCCGAAAAAAACAGAATACAAAAACAATCCATGTCCAGGATGTAAGGCCATGGAAGTAGATGTCAATGAGCAAGACATCGTGGATTACCTAGAGATTCTAGCTGCAAAGACTGGAACTCAGCTCGAGGTAATTTCTGGAAGTGCAGAGCATGGAAATATGCTTGCAAGTCTGGGAAAAATAGGAGCGATATTGAGATATAATCCAGGACACGCTAAATAAGCAGACTACGAACCTTTTCAGATAATTCCATCAATTCGGCATCACTTGAAATTTGACGTTTTGTCCAAACTGTTCCCTTGCTATTATATCGCGGAATAATGTGAATGTGTACATGCGGGACTATTTGCTTGGCGGCTCTTCCATTGTTCTGAGCAAGACTAAATGCGTCTGCTTCTGTAGAGGTTAGAATAGCATTGGCGATTTTTGGAACTATTGAAAAGAGATGTCCCACGTCTTCAGCATCCATGTCAGTGATTCTTTCATGATGTTTTCTTGGAATTACCAGGCTGTGACCAACATCAATAGGATATTTGTCTAAAAATGCCACATGTGACTCGTCATCATAGAGAATATGACCATCACGTTTGCCCTCTAGAATATCACAAAAAATACAACTCATAGCAAATGGATTCTGTTGATTTTATTTATTGTTTTGAACTTTAGTGATGAAATTTCATCTCATAAAATCAGAAAAGACAGTAACATGCCAATCTGTAACATGTCAATCTGTAACACATTAAGTAATACTGAAACACGAAATCTACTTGGGTTTACTTTACTACGATAAATGTTGACGAATGGTTAATTAGGGCAAATTTCTGAGTCTGGATGTTCATGGGCAGAAAAGAAAGGCAAAATCGTGAAGCAAAGCGTGAAAACTATGCCACAAAGCATTCAGCTGCAAAAAGAAAGCAGACTCTGATTGCCATCGGCGTGCTTTCTCTTATCGCAGTGATAGTAGGATATGCAGGATATCTGTTTATCAATATGACCGAAACTGCCCCAGGTGGACCTGAAAATGCAGGTGCTTTGGGAAGTGAACACTCACATGCAGCTATTCTGGTGAAGATATTTGGAGACACGTTTGAATTTGCCAGTCCAGCTTTCCAGATCAAGTCAAGCTGGATTCATTTTGAAGGAAATGATGGCAGTACAATACACAAACACGCCACAGGAGTCGATTTGGAATACCTATTTGACTCATTGTCAATAGGACTAGATGATCAGTGCTACATATTCCCTGACGGAAAATCCTTCTGTACTAATGAGGATTACACTCTGAAGTTCTTTATCAACAGAGAACAAGTGAGTGATCTTAGAGACTATGAGATAATGGAAGATGACAGAATCCTAATTCAATTCGGTTCCGAAACAGATGAAGAGACTGAAGAACACCTACGTCAACTAGACAACCAAGAATTAATAAAATAACTTTCTATCAACTAGTCTTTTGTTGTGAATTTAGCCTGCTTGTCAAAGAACATGTAAAATCCACACTTTACACATCTTAAGACGGTAAGATCAGTGGTGAGAAATTCTTTATTCTCAAATCTCCCGCTTAGTTTTACATTTTCTCCGGCTATCTCAGCTTTATTGCTCTTACACACAGGACACTCTAATGCTTTTTCTTCCATGAACAATTCCAAATATCTATGAATTTAAACTCAATGAAGACTTCATCATGTAAACCGTGTAAACAAATTGAAAATTAAAAAAATAGATATCAAATGAAAATTTCTACAATAATTTATCAATATATTCAATTTGACATCAACAAAAAAAGAAATCAGACGTAAGAAAAGAAGAACAATCATGAATCATCATCCATTTGGAGGAAAATACCCACATGTGTATTTTGAAAGTTTGTATGATTACGCAAAAAAACCTAGATTTTAAAATTGACAGATGGAATCAGACACATGGCTCCATCTTCACATGGGGTTGATGAAGTATTTAGAAGCAATTGAAATATTTACAAATGTGAAAAATTTAATCCAAAGAAAAAAGATAATGTTTTATCTGATCAGGCAAAAAGGACAAATTTGACCGTCTAGAAGTACAGGACAAGGTACAAATGGATTTAGATTCATCACTAGTCTTTTAGGTAAGTCACACCAGAGACGTTTTCTGCATCCTTAATCTTCACTACCACAGTATCTCCTAATTTGTTGAATATTCGTTGACGTTTTTGATTGGTAAGTATTCCACCTAAAATTACGTCGATAGGAAGTAAAAATGATTTTCCAACTGAGCTTAGTAAAACACCTTTTAGATCAGCTTTGAATCCATCTATTCTAACCACTTTCAAATTAAGAATTTTTTTTCCAATTGTTTGACCAGTTTTATATTCTAAAAATACCCAATACAAAAAGAACAGAATGCTTGTAGGAATATACTGGGTGTTCTCCGCCCATAAACCGGCCTCGTTTGTTTCGTAGTAAATTGTTCCAAACAATGCAAATATGATTAGTGTCGATACACTCGAAATTATTACAAAATCAATTAGCCATGCAAAAAATCGATCTGACCATTTAGCAAGAACGATCTTTGAACCTATTTCTGATTTGTCATCACTCATGATGTAACGAGATATTCCAAATTAATAAAACATGTCAAATCCTGATGGCTTTAAAATTTATAGCCATCTACCACAATTAAGTGTAGAATAATTTTTGAACTCAATTAATCCTATCGAACTTTTTCTCTGGACATTTAGAAGAAATGAAAAGGACGTAGTGAATCTGTACAACACACTCTCTCCGGTGATGCAGATTGCTACAGGGGGCTCTATGCTAAACTTTGGATTTTGGTCTTCAAAAAATGATAAACCCATTTTGGCACAGAACAACCTATGCATGATTTTTGCAGATATGGCAGAACTAAAATCAAGTAGACGCTCTGTCGATGTCGGAAGCGGGCTATCTGCCCCATCCAGATTGTGGAGAGAGAAATTTCCAGACATACAACTATACGACATAAACATCAACTTGAATCAGTTATCATTTTCTGGAAACCAGAAAAATATTGAATTTGTAAATTCAACATCCACTAAGATGCCTTTTGCAGACAGTTCTGTTGATAGAGTATTGGCAATGGAATCTGCTCAACATTTCAAACCATTGAAAAATTTTATTACAGAGTCAAAAAGAATTTTGACAGATACAGGACTGCTTGTCATGGCGATTCCAGTCACTACAGAGGAGTCATCTCTAGGAAAACTGGATATTTTGAAATTCACATGGTCCTCAGAGCACTACAGCGTAGACTTTTTAAAGAAAACGATAAACATGAACGGTTTCTCAATTTCTGATGAAAAATTCATTGGTTCTAATGTTTATGAACCATTGACCGATTACTATATTGCAAATAGAGACAATTTAAAAAAACTGATCTTGAAAGAATATCCCCAGTATGTTGAAAAAATCCTATTCAAATCACTTCAAAAAATGAAAAAGGCATCAAAAGAAAAAAGCATTGAATACATGCTGATAAAATGTCACAAGCATGAAGCTTCATGATATTCTAGGCTAGGTTTTTATTTTATGACGCATAATCATTGTACATAATGTCAGACAACGATAATTTATCTAGCGCATATGCAGAAAAGTGCTCCAAACTTTTAGAAGAGAACGAAATTCGTTTTTCCGGAATAGTTGACAAAGAAGGGAATCTGGTTGTCGGCGGTTTTAAAGAAGGACTTACTCCATACGAAGGTGATGAAACAAAACTACAGTCTTTTTTTGATTTTGTTTCTAAGGCATCAATTAGAAAAGAATTTGACGAGAGTTTGGGTCCGATAAATTATCTTGCTGCACGAAGAGATAAAGCGGTATTGGTTAGCTTTCCATTTCCAGTATCCCATATTTTATTACTAATTTCTGCAGAACCCACAGTAAATATCGAGAATTTGGCAAAAAAGGTTGTAGATATTTTCTCAGGCGTGAATTAAGCAGATCAGAATATCTTTACAAATTCTTTAATTGTGGAAAAAAACCGACAATAAAACATGAAATTCACCATTGCCTTAATTTTTCTGTTTCTGATTTTTCCAGTTAGCTACGTAATAGCTCACGGAGAAGTAAATGATTTTTCTACAGACAAGAAGATTTATCACAAAAACGATCAACTCAACATATCTGGAAATGTTGAATTTGACTCAAATGTTCCATTTGTCACAATCCAGATATTCACCCCGGGAAAATCTGGCTTCGCAGATTTCAAAACATTTCCCATAGGTTCTGATGGAAAATTCTCTGCAGTGTTTCACGTGGGAGGTCCCACATGGACCGCGGAAGGAAATTATCCCATCAAAGTGACCTATAATGGAAACATCGAAAAGACAATCCAATACAAAGAATTTGCTGTTCAGAAAGAACAGGAGTCAGTCCCCGAGCCGGAAGTGCAGCAGGAGCCAGCCCCCGAGCCGGAAGTGCAGCAGGAGCCAGCCCCCGAGCCGGAAGTGCAGCAGGAGCCAGTCCCCGAGCCGGAAGTGCAGCAGGAGCCAGTCCCCGAGCCGGAAGTGCAGACCAGACAGGAATCTAACTTCATCACTTTAAAATTTAAAATTCCAAATTTCCCATCATTTGACAAACCTCCACAGTACTACATTGACAGATACAACAACGAGCAAAGTTACAAAAAATGGTTTGACTCACAATTTCCAAATGACTCCATAGTTGAAGTTGTAGGATACAAAGCAACAAAGGTGGCAGATTTCCCATCATTTGACAAACCTCCACAGTACTACATTGACAGATACAACAACGAGCAAAGTTACAAAAAATGGTTTGACTCACAATTTCCAAATGACTCCATCTACAATGTTTTGGGATACAAAAATCCAATAGCAGTTCCAGACTGGATTAGAAACAATGCCGAATGGTGGGCAATAGGAGAAATCAACGATTCCACATTTGTGTCAGGAATAGAGTTTATGCTAGAAAATGACATAATCAGAATTTCAAGTATCTCACCATCTGGAAATGTTTCTGATGACGAAATTCCATCTTGGATTAGAAACAATGCCCATTGGTGGTCACAAGATTTAATCTCAGAAGATGAATTCGTTAATTCTTTGAAGTTTCTAATCCAGAATAGAGTGATAACCGTCAATTAAATTTGTGCCGAAGAAATAGTTTTTATCCAGCATCATTAACTTCAAAACGAAATGAAAGCTACATTTGGTGCAGGATGCTTTTGGCATGTTGAAGATTTGCTTCAGAAAACCAAAGGGGTTAAATCCACAGCGGTGGGGTACATTGGAGGACAATTGCCAAATCCCACATATGAAGAAGTTTGCACAGACAAAACAGGTCATGCGGAAGCTGTACAAGTTGAATTTGATCCAAACGAAGTCACTTTCGATGAACTGTTGAATGTTTTTTGGGACAACCATAATCCTACAACACTAAACCGTCAAGGACCAGATATTGGCAACCAGTATCGTTCAGCCATTTTTTACCACGATGAGGAACAGAGAATTCAGGCTGAAAAATCCAAGCAAGCACAGTCTAAAAAGCACAAAGATCAGATAGTAACTGAAATTACTCCGGCACCATCATTTTACAAGGCCGAAGAATACCATCAAAAGTATTTCAAAAAACACGGATTTTCTTAAAACTACTTTACAATCACAACTGGGATCTTTGAAGCATGGATGACATAATTTGATATACTGCCAAAGATCATTTGTTTAGCGGAACTTCTTCCACGGGATCCTAGCACAATCATGTCAAATTTGTCTTTTCCGTGGGCTAATTTGATTATGTTATATCCCACATCACCCCTAATGATTTTTTCTTTGAAAACTATTCCGTTTTGGGCAGCTAAAACTTTGGCAGAGTCCATAATGTTTTTCACCTCTTTGTTATAGGACTCATCAACTGAGCCTACACCTCTGAATTCGGAACGTGGAGGAGCCTGAATGGAATAAACTCCCGTAATTATTGCCCCACATCCTCTAGCCAGAATAATAGCAGTTTCCAATCCACGATTGGAATTTTTAGAGCCGTCTAACGGCACCAATATTTTTGAAATTTTCTTTTTTAACACATTTTTAGATTAACTTGGACCCTAAAAAACATGCTTGTCATGAAATAAATCAAAAAAATCTATGATTACAATTATTTTGGATCGTTAAATTAACTAAAACTTATCTAGTCAGTGTCATTGTTGCTAAAATGGTGGAAGAGAAGTTTCTTCAAGTGGACGGTCATAAAATCAGGTATGTTGAGTCGGGTAACTCTGAAAATACACTCATATTAGTTCACGGTTTGGGTGCATCGTCTGAGAGATGGAATCACGTTATCCCAATTTTGTCAAAATATTATCATGTAATAGTCCCAGACTTGATTGGTTTTGGACATAGTGACAAACCCACTACAGACTATACAATTGATTTCTTTGTAGACTTTCTTGATAAATTCATCACCATATTAGAAATTAAATTACCTAGCATTGTAGGGTCATCACTTGGGGGGCAAATTTCTGCAGAATACACATCAACACACATAGAAAAAATTAACAAACTGGTACTTGTGTCACCTTCTGGTATAATGAAACAATCCACTCCTGCACTTGATGCTTATATCATGGCAGCTATGTATCCAAATAAAATAAGTGCAAGAAAGGCATTTGAAATGATGGAAGGCTCTGGAGAACATGTTGATGAAGAAATTGTTTCAGGATTTATTCAGCGAATGCAAATGACAAATGCAAAGCTATCTTTCATGTCCACAATTTTAGGATTAAAAAATTCAAAGCCTATTAAAACAAAGCTTGAGTCAATTTCATCACCAACCCTATTGATCTGGGGAACAAATGATCCTGTAATTCCAATCATCCATGCGAAAGGGTTTACCTCATCAATCCAGAATTGTACTTTCAATGAAATGAGTGAATGCGGTCACACCCCATATGTTCAGGAACCCAAAAAATTTGCTTCCATTGTATTGGAATTTCTCACACAACAATAGATTCATTTAAATACATTAATTCCTATTAATACCTATGAGTGGTAATCAAAACCTGTATGATCCATCTAAAATGTTCAAGTCATGGATACAAAAAAGCGGACAAGCCCAAGCTGAATTTATAAAAAATTTTGGTTCGTTAATGAATCATCAATCAAATCAAACATTCAACCCATTGGAAACACTAAAAGGAATTTCTGAAAGCACAAAACAAACTCAATCCAGCATGATGAACAACATGTCCAACATTCAAAGTCAGAGTATGGATACCATGTTCAACATAGGTCAGATGCTTCCATCATTCATGCATTGGGGAGCATACAAAACAACCATTAGTAGTAATGGAAGAATTTCAATTCCAGAAGCTGAACGAAATGCCCTTGGTTTAGGAGAGGGAGATTTGGTGCAAGTGGTAATCTTACCTATTGGAAAAAAATCAAAAACTAAGGAGACGAAAAAATGAATAAAAAAGAAACCATGTACAATAATTCAGAAAACATATTTTCTGCATGTCAAGAGTGTGTAGACACATTGATCAACGGAATAAAACGAATGGTACCTCACTATCACCAATCAATCACAAATGTGCAACAAGAATGCCTTCGTGCATATGAAAATATGTTTGATTCATCAATTGCATTACAAAAGGATTGTATCGAAAAAACAGGGATTTCAACTAACATTCCCGAAACAACATCAAAAATAATTCGTTACAGTGCTAATGAATTTGCCAAAGCTTCCTCAATTCACAATCAGATGGTGTTAGCAACAATAGATACAGCACAACAAAACATCAAAATTTTTAATGACAGTATGGAGTCGTTTGTCAAAATGAGTAAGAACTTTTTACGATCCTGAATTATACGTGTACATAATAAAGAGTTACAGTTAGGGGGAAAATTTATTCTTACTTCCTTTTCTTTTTATGATCTTTCAGACAACCAAGTCCCAAGCTCTGGCAATACCTTCTTTTGTGACAAAGAACTTGCAATCATACCAACGTGTCCAGTCGGATACATCCTCAAGGTTTTGTCGTCACTTCCAATCCCATAATGAAGAGGCATGCTACACTCAGGGGAAACCAAATGATCACCTACGGCAATTTGAGTGAATGTGGGCATGTCAATTTTTTTTAAATCCACTCGCTCACCTCCCACATACATCTTATTTTGAACAAGCAGGTTCTTTTGGTAGATGTCTTTAATCCACTGCTTGAACAATTCGCCCGGGATTGGAGGCGTATCACCTAACCATTTTTCCACCCTCAGAAAATTGTCAACAAATTTTTTGTTGTCAATGTTTTTAAAAAATCGTATATATTTCTCGATTCCCTGTTCAAAAGGCTTGAGAACTGAAAAGCAGTAATACATGAATTCGGGAGGCATGTTTCCAATCGTATCCACCATTTTGTCAACATCCATATGTTTTGCAAGATTGCTAATCACGGTGGTGTCACGCCAACCATCAATCACGGGTGCTGTCGCAACATAATTTTTCACACTTTCAGGATGCAGTGCAGCATACGTGGTTGCGATAGTTGCACCTGTGCAATAACCCTGCAGTGAGATCTTTTCAACTGATGATTCATCTTTGATATGTTCTACGGCAGAATCAAGATACCCATTAACGTAATCATCAAAATCTAGATACTTGTCCATGCTAGTGGGCGTTCCCCAATCCAACATGTACACATCAAATCCCTGTGAAAGAAGATTTCTTACCCAACTCTTCTCGGGTTGAAGATCCAAAATGTGATATCGGTTGATTAATGCATACGATATCAACAACGGTGTTTTATGTTGTTTTTCGGTGAGTGGAACATAGTGAATCAACCTTGTTTTGTCAATTTCCAATACGGTGTCATGAGGAGTTACCTCCAAGCTAATTTCATCTGGTGCAGAGACAAGCTTCGGTGCGTCAATTACATTTCTGCTAAATTTTAAAATCTCCTCCATAATTTTTGGATCCACACTAGACTCGCTATGCATTATTTCTTGCCTCCTTTTTCTTTAGCTCCAATTCCAACTTGCCAATTCTTTTTTTCAAGGAATGAAGTTCCTTGTACACCTCATCAATCTCTTCCTTACTTGGAAGGTTGACCGATTGCAAAACTACGTTCGTTATATTGTTCCAATGCTTTGTTAGTTCAAGTTCTTTGGACACCAGTTTTCCATAATTCTCACCGAATTTTTTAGAATCAAACAGTTCCGTAAAATCATTATCAAATATGTCTATCCAAATACGTTTGAAGGAGTCAATTTGTTCAACATCATGTGGCACTTCGGGAGCCTTCAGATTAACCTTCTTTTGAGCATCCTTCCATGCATCTGAAAGCTGCCTGTAATACTCTGTCAAATATTCGTTGAAGCCCATTAGATCTTCATTTATCTCAATTAATTCAGTTGTGACTTTTTTTGAATTGGATGTAAATGCCCTCATTGGTCCTGTAGAGGCAAGGGCCTGGGGTTTACTAGACATCAAATGCATGATGTCAGTCCAAAACAAGGACAGATGCTTGTAATAGTCACCAGTGTTTTTTGAAGAATCAGACTGCACAGATATTGATTATCACAGATCGCAATAAATAGTTCGATTGCACATGTATGACATTGGAAGACGTTGAAAAACTAGAAAAAATATGCCAAAAAATCATTAAATTAGATCCTAAAATGCGTTCTGCCAGACACATCAACAGCAGAGGCCACTTAACTGCGGGAGGAATGAAAGATGGGATGTTTTCACTAGAGGATCAAAAACATGACGAAATGATGTTCATGGAACTATCTTTGAGAGTCAGAATGAGGCACGAATTTGATTCAGAGTTTGGAGAAGTTCATTTCTCAATGTCATATAGAGACAAGGTGATCATAATGAGTTTTCCACTCAATGAGGATTCGGTATTATTGCTGTCATGTGAAAAGGACATAGATTTTGGGAAAATTGCATTCAAGGTTCTGAAGATCGTCGAACCGCTTAAGAAATCACCTTCAAAGACTTTTTAAGCATAACAACTTAATTCTCCCACTTCATATGATGTTTAATAAATTGTCACAATATGTTGATTGGTCTGAAATCGATGAGATGGTGAACACATTATCAAACATTATTTCAAAATCATCTAGAACATTTACTAACATCACAACAATTAGCAGGGGAGGATTGATACCATCACGTCTGCTGGCGGACCGTTTGGGGATATCAACCATCCTGGTTGATCAAAAAGCGATATCGTCAAAAACACTTTTCGTGGATGATATTTTCGATTCAGGTAAGACATTTAAGGAAATTTTGTCAAAAGTTGACAATCCCTCCAATTTGGTTTTTGCAACTTTATTTGCAAGATGTGGAAAAACATATCCACCGCAATTGACATATGCTCGAGAAACAGAGGACAACACATATGTTGTTTTTCCGTGGGACATTATAGAATTTCAAAAGGATGTCAAATAAAACCCAGGGTTCACACTCAAACAAATTGCTAAGAAACTTTCAGCAAGTAAAGTATTGGAAATAGTTTTGTGTCAAAACTATAGAACGTCAAAAACAAATAGTTAATTTTGCATATCGATGTTTTGTGATTTGAATAAACGTCTTTAACTAAAAACAAACAGAGAATTCAAGCAATTTTAAAGACAAAATGGACTAATTCCATCATTCATTTAGCATCTTTCTCAATCCAGCACAACGATTTCGAATCGTCACTTCAGTAACACCTGACGCGATAGAGATATCTTTTTGTGATTTTACCTCTCCTGTGCTTATGCATGCAAGGTAGAGTGCAGCAGCAGCTATTCCCATAGGATCTTTTCCTGCAACAATTCCATCATTTTTAGCCTGAGTCAGAATTTTAATTGCCTTACGTTTACTTTTTTCGCTCAATTCTGCAATGCTGGCAATTCTAGAAACGCCCTTTACTGGATCAACTACGGGCATTTTTAATTCCAATTCTCTATAAATTAACCTGTAACAGCGAGCAACGTCTTTTCTTCGGATGTTGATTCCTTTTGCAATGTCATCCAAAGTCCTAGGAGTTTCAGTATTCCTGCATGATGCATAAAGACAAGCTGCAACTAATCCCTGAATTGAACGACCACGAACCAATTTTTTTTCCAATGATTTTCTGTAAATGTATGCGGCCTTCTCAACCACCGCATCAGTTAACGCTAGTTTGTCCTTTAGTTTTCCCATCTCATTGAGGGCTTGTCTCAAATTTCTATCAGCAGAAGAATGTGCCTGACTTCGACTGTCCCATGTTCTAAGCCGTTCAATGGAACTTTTGACACCTGCAGACAACGGCTTTCCAGTTGCATCTTTGTTTGCAGCGCCAATTACTGTTGACAAGCCGCGATCATGCATTGTCAATGATGTGCCGGCACCAGTTCTAGCCTTGTTTCCCTCATCATTTGAGAACGAGCGCCATTCAGCTCCAGTATCCACAATTTTATCTGTGATTACCAAACCACATTTACTGCAAAATAACTCACCCGTATTTTGATCAGTCACCATTTTGCGATCTCCACAGGATGGGCACTTTGGACTGGACATCATGGAGTTTTTAAGCATAATAACGAAGATTTGTACGATAGCTTATTATCCATTTTACACAATCTCTGCAGGTTAATTGTGTGTAGGTTAAGCTAATACTAATTCTAGATTGTTAGAATTTCAAATACATGAAAATATTTTGAAAACGAATGTATGAAATAGCGTATTTGGAGAATCCTCACACGCCATCATATCTAGAAACAATTCTGACTATGTGAGAAAATAGTTTTTGTTTTAGAGTATTGAGGATAAAGATGAGAATGTGTTTTCAAAATGAAGCAAAATTTGACAAATACAGAGTTGTTCAAAAACATGATTTTACTAATGTTAGAATAGCGAATGAAATGCTTTTAACATTGCAAACAATCAGTGATGAACAAGATTGAACATGTATGGAAAAAAATGAAATTTAAATTGTAACACATACTTTCAAGTAATTTACTCCAAAGACACATTCAGAATTCATGAATCAGGCAGTGACACAAATGTTCAGTGTAAGTTTTAGTAAATACTTAATTTATCAAAAATTAGATATATTAGTAATGTCAAATATGAGTACGGGGAAAACAGCATATGAGTTGAGGGGGAAAATTGAAAAAATTGAAATCGAGTTAAGTGAATTAAACAAAAATCCACCCAACATACAAGAAGTAATTTCTTCTACAAACACACTTCGTTTAAACGAACAGCTTTCAAAAATCAACAATAAACAAAATGAGTTGATATCCGCTCATGCCCAGTATTCTTCAGTGATGGAAAAATTACTTACAGCCGTCTTCGAAATACAAATGGATCTTAAAGATATTTTAAAAGAGCAATCTACATTGATTTCAAGCCAAGCCAAGAAAAAACCAAAGGCCAAATCCAAAACTAAATGAGATCATTTTGACAAATGAACGATATCCCCTGCAAGGACTCTACGATGTTTTTTATTTTCCAGTACAACAAGTGCCCCATCTTCTTCAATTTTGATTGCCATACCCATAATCTTTCCACTGTCAGTACGAAGTTCCACATTTTTTCCAATTGTAGAGGATCTTTTTGTCCATTCTTTAACAACCTCTTTGGAGTGTTTTTTCACAAGAGATTCGTATATCTTTTCCAATTCAACTAAAAACGTCTTAACCAGTTGGACAGACTTGATGTTTGTTTTTTGTTGATTCAGTGAAGTAACTCCATAAAAATTAGGGGTTTGTTTGAGAGATTTTTCAATTTGTTTTGCATCGACATTAAAATTGATTCCAACTCCCAACACCAGATTTTCAATTTGGTTTGATTCCAATGATGCATCAACCAACATTCCTGCCACTTTTTTTCCTTCAATTGTCAAATCATTTGGCCATTTTAATTCAGGTGTTATCGAAAATAGTTTTTCTATTGCAATTGACAAAGCCAGAGACGAAGCAATAGGAAACAGCGTCATCATCGAAATGTCAAAACGAGGCTGCAAGATTACGGATATCCAAATGCCTCCTTTTGGAGAGACCCATTTTCTTCCATCTCTACCTTTACCACCTGTCTGCATTGAGGCCACAACAACTGAACCATTGTTTTTTGGATCATTAGCCATTTTTAGCGCCTGATTTTGGGTAGAATCCAGCATATCAAAATAATATGCCTGCTGGCCGATGAACTTTGTTTTTAGATTTGCTGTGATTTCCCAGGGCAATAAAAGATCAGAATTTGAGATTAACTTGTATCCCAGTTTCTGTTTTGACTCAATTTTGTACCCCAATTCTTTTATTTTTTTGATATGTTTCCATATTGCAACTCTACTAATTCTCAAAACATCACTCAAGTCTTGTCCAGATAGATATTCAGTATCATGAGTTTGTAAGAATGTGAGAACTTTTACTAATCCAGGGTTGTCAAATGAGTTGTAAGATGGATTGGTCAATTTTTAATCGGTTTTGAATTGATTAATTAGTTACTTATTGATTGTCATTATTCATCCATGTTGGGGGGCAATAAAAAACCATTACAGAATTACTAGACGGCATCATTACAATTGTCAAAAAATAGGATTCATGAAACAATACAGAACAAACCAATAATGTGAAAATGTTATGTACATTAAAATATTCATCACAGTATGCACAGAGGAGAATTAAGATAATCGCAGGGATTGTAAAGTTTGCATCTCTAAAAGTATTTCTGTATTCAGGACTCTTGATAATATAGAATTCATAATGTATGTAACAAAAATTTCAATATTACTTTCAGTGTTAATGGTTTTATCATCATTAGGAACATATGAGATCAATGCTGAGGCTGGATGTGAACAAAGAGACAAGGACTATAATTTTGCAGAAAAACTTCTGGATGATGACTCCAGAGATAAACAAACTAGGCTATACGAAGCCCTATCAATTTACGAAAAACTAAACAGGTGTTTTGGAGACGATTTCCCAAATGCCATTGGAGGCATTGCATCAGTTCATCACAGATTGGAAAATACAGACTTGGCACTAGAATACTATAGTCATGGCATCAGCGTTGATCCTGACAACCCCTACTTTCGTGCAGATTTGGGACTCCTGTATCATGGTCTAGGAGATATCAAAAAAGCAGAAGAAGAATTTTCCATCGCACTAACATTGAATCCTCACCACTATAATGCTCTTAACGGATTGGCAGATTTACTCAACTCCAAAGGACAATTTAGCCAGGCTCTGAAATTTAGAAATGCAGCATTACTATCTGATGACAAACAGATTGACGCAGTCATCGGAAAGGGAAATGATTTTCAGGGATTGGGAAAATTTGATATGGCAATTATCAATTATCTTCAGGCATTGAATATGAAACAAGATAACAGTAATGCACTAGTAGGACTAGGAAACGTTTATTTCGAAATGAATCAGTTTGGACTATCCATATGGCATTATGATCAAGCATTAATTGCCAACGAGAATCACAAAAATGCAATCAAAGGCAAATTTGGCATATTTCACTGTGTAGAAAATTATGAAAAAGCAGAAGAATTAAAAATAAAATTAGAAAAACTGTCGGTTCATACTACATCTTTATTGAAAATAAAATGCCCTAATCATCAGAATAATTTAGCGAACAAATCGATGTGATTCAAAAAAATTAAATATTATTTTTTTTTGAATTCATAACAAAGATGGAAATTATAATAATTAATTGTCACATTTTTGATCTACAAAAATATTGTTGTTTTATGAAGAGTTTTCAAGAACGTGATTTTTGATTAGTTTTATTCCATTTGAAGTCAAATGAAATCTCTCCTCTTCACCCATCATCACGTATTCAATCATGGGAGAATCACAGTTTTTCAGTAAATTTAATTCCAAATTAATGTCTTCAACAGAATCATCGATAAAATGCATAATTTCTTCCAGAGTAAAATCAGCAATCTGAATTAAATTTAATAGGTTATGACGTGGGTTATCAGACCATAGCAAATCCAAGGATTTTTTGTTGATTCTATAATGAACGCCATAGTCCTGTATGGATTCCATCTCAACAAAATCATGATCTTTTAAAAAAAGCAATCTCAATCTGAACTTGTCATTAAAAGTTAATCGATCATTGTTGCTAACTATCTCAGATTTTGTTAAATTCCTAGAGAGAGATTTTAATGTCCAAAGTATTTCCAAATCAGTTTTGTTTAACAACATGATTCTAGTGTATTTCCGAATAAATATGGATCTCAAATATGTTAAAATTTACATATTTAATTAAAAATTAACATAGAAATTCTATTGATGGCGATTCAAAAATAATAAAAAAATAAAAAAAATTGTGCTTATCTGTAGCTATCAGACCAGGTCTGGGTGTCTCTCAGATCCATACTGCTTTGGGTGCTTGCGACATTGCCAGCAGAGACCACAGAGTCAAACAGAGGGTTGACTGGGGCATAGCCGTTGCATTCAAACTCAAACTCGTCTACTGTCGCAAATCCCTTGCTTGTGAACCATGGTTCCTCCTTGTCTGTCAACGTATCTACCTTGTAGTCTATGATGCTGCAGTCGGTGTACTCGAACGTCCTGAAGGCAGTGCCATCCTTTTGCAGGCGGACAGTCACGTCAAACTGACCGTAGTCGTGCTGGACATTGGTGACTCCCCTCACAAACGTCATGTCTGCTGCCTCGTAGAGGTACATGCGGTCATAGTCGACTGCTCCCGTAAGCTTGAATACTGCAGAGTCGTTGATCCTGTCGAATCCGGAAACCTGCTCGTAGATCTGGAAGCCGTCAGATATTTCGACTGCATCACGGAACGTAAATTCGGTATGGACTTCAACGTCGTTTGCCCTCGGATACTGCTTCTCGTCATTTTCCTCAGCTGAGATCTGCTGCTGAGATGTTGCGATGCCAAACATGGCATTCAACGAGACGGTGAACAGTGACGCGACGGCAAAAGTCTTCCTTGTCGTAGTCATATATTTTAGACAAAATTAACTAAGGATGTTAAATCACAGAACATTTCATGCATCTACAACAATTAATTAGAACAAATTCATGTTCCAATAATTAAGAACGTGGTTATTCATCATAAAAATATTTTACAGTTAAACCTAGAATCCAATATCAAAATCAAATCCCCCATCATCCATTGCTCCGTCATCCATTGCTCCGTCATCCATTGCTCCGTCTCCGGTATCTGGGATGTTTTCTGAGGAAACGTAATCAGACATTGGAATTGCCATCATGCTAAACATCATGGAAAACATCATCATGTCCATGACCCCGAAAAACATCATGGTGGGTAGAATTGATTTGTTGCTGTCCATTTCTTCTTTTAGCTTCTCTTTATCTCCAGATTTGTATAATACGGACATTTGATTCCATTTTTCTTGCAATTCATGAACTCTTTCATCAACTTCTTTCGAACCTTTTTCGGTAGCAGTTATTTCGACTTTCGTTCCAAACCAGCCTTTCTTCTGCTCTGTACGAATCAATCCCCTACGTTCTAACTGTTCAAGAATTGAATTCAGTTCATCAGCATCAACTTCAGTCATCTTTTGAATTTTATCAAATTTCTTTATCCCATGCTTAATTGCGCCAAGAACGATTATGTCTTTAGGTTCAGATTCCATGATTAGTTGCAATTATTACAACTAAAATATTCTTTGATCAAGTACGGAAATTAAAAATTATATTCTATACTGGCTGAGGAACGTCATGGAAGACGATCCTACATCAGATAAAGAAATTCGTGAAGTTCTTTCTTTAAGCAAAGTCGCAGTAGTAGGTATGTCAAAAAACCCTTCTAAGGCCGCTCATTACGTGCCCAGATATCTTACTGAACAAGGATATGACATTACCCCTGTAAATCCAAATTCAGAAGAAATTCTAGGTAAAAGATCTTATGATTCCGTTTCAGAAATAACAGAAAATGTGGATGTTGTGAATATTTTCAGGCCATCAGATCAGGTTTTGCCAGTTGTTCAAGAAGCTATTAAGATCAAACCAAAGGTGATTTGGCTACAAGAAGGAATTCATAATTTAGAAGCTGAGGAACTGGCAAAAAAAGAAGGAATCAGGGTGATTTTCAACAGATGCATGCTAGCGGAGCATCAGAGACTGTCATGATGGAAAATTTTGAGGATTTTTATCACGACATTCTTGAATTGGCAAAAAAATATGAACAAAAAAACATCCCCCTAAAAATAGAAAAAGATCTTGAAAACAACGTAATCAAAATATTTGGAGAGAACATCACCCCGATATCCAGGGCACAAAATGGACTTAATGACGTAACTGAACTGGCATATACTACTGCAGAACATCATCCATTTTGGAACTTGGTATACAGCAGCTCAGAAATCACGAACAGTGTTTTAGAAAAATGGAAGGGAACACTGTCTGAAGAAGATTTTTCAGACATAGAATGGTCGATAAAAGAGATCAAACAAACACTAGAAAAAATCAAAATGATGAAATCTTTTACTCCATAACCATATACGTCCTAAAAACATCAGGGTTTAATTTCTACATACATTTAGAAAAAAATCCAGAATCAATTAATGAATCTAAAACATTATGCGAAGAAAAATAGTAATTTTCGATATAACGTAGTAGATACATTGACAAATTTTCATTCATCTTGTTAAGAGACTTTTCACAAGTATTCAAAAATCCAATTGAACATGCAGAAACGTTGTAAATTATTAATCAATCAAGTATTAGAGAGAGCATAAGATATATCCATCACTGACTCATTTTCATGAAAGAATTTTCTGGAACCTGCAAACTAACAAACTTTTCAGATTGGATGATTTTGGACAGAATTTCTATCCCATCTACAGTGCGTATACTGGGTTTGCTAAAATACGAATTTGCGTCCACTGCAAAAACCCGATCATTTTTGACAGCATTTAACAAATTCCACTTTTTATCTTGTTTCAAGGTTTTTTCATATTCAGACACAGTTCGATCGACATTGAATCCACATGGCATGAATATTATTATCTCAGGATCCGATTCAGATATTTCATCCATAGTTAGTCGTCGAGAATGATCTCCTGTATTGCTAATCAAGTTCACACCTCCGGCAATTTGTATCATTTCTGGCACCCAATGACCCGCAGTAAAAAATGGCTCAATCCACTCTATTGCAAGTACTTTAGGAGGTTTAGCGTTTTTACAATCGCTTACAAATTCGATCCTTTTTTCTAGCGAACCCACTATTTGATTTGCCTTAGAATCCATGTTCAAAATTTTGCCCAATTTTTTTACAGAATAAAGAATTTCATTCATGTTATGAGGATCCATAGAATGCAGTAGAGGTTTATTTTGAAGGATCTTGACGGCCTTGTTTACCTGATTTGTATATGCAGCACATACTTCACAAGTCTCTTGGGAAATGATAAGATCAGGTTTAGCGTTTTTTAAATTATCCTCATTTAAAATGAAAATATCCCTGCCTTCTTTTAGTAACTGACATGTCACTTTATCAATATCCTTGCTTGACAGATGTTCAGAATCAATTACCGAAGTGATTACCTGTGGTTTTGAAATTGCATCGTCTGGATATTTGCATTCATGTGTGACTCCGTACAGGAAATCCTGCACTCCAAATTCATAGAGTAGTTCCGTAGCACTGGGTAAAAATGAAACGATTCGGTTAATTCTCATGCCAGTAGTTCAAAACGATCTCTTAAACATCATGCGTCGATCAAACAAAAAAATTCAGAATTAGACAAGTTAATACGCATATTTCAGGCATGTATCATATGTCAGGAGACTCTCAGGACATAAGACGTGCCATCTTGAGTAAATGGCACGAAACGCTTTCAAACCACGGCAATCTGTTTTCCTCAGATTCTATTAGCGGAACAAGCCCACCATCAGTATTCGTAGGTTCTTACAATTATCCTAAAGTTTTTGTCGGTCCCATGGTCCCACCAATGCACGGTGACACCAGCTTACTCGACAGCCCTGAGAAATGGAAAGGAAAGACGCTGGAAGACATTGTCAATTTTAGGCTGAATTTGATAAGAGGAATTCAGAAAATTCCAATAGGACAAACAGAAGGACGTTATATCGAAAACCTGCAGGAAATTGCGATGTCATCAAAACCCACAGATTTGGATTTGACGTTTAGAAAATCTCCATCAGCGAACATATCTTTGGATGGTGAAAGTGCTCCGTTTGGACCCATAGGGGAAATAAAATCAGCAAAATTTTCCGGCACGTCTTCATCAAAACCAATTGAGAAAACATTCTATGACAAAGATTTGAAAGCTCAAGATGCGGTTTTGAATCTGTACAATTCGGGCATAGACATTTCAAAAATTCAGAAATGTTTTAGCATAGGAATGCTGGGTAAAAATAGAAAGCTTGTCCCAACAAAGTGGAGCATAACTGCAACAGATGACATAATTTGCAACTATCTAACTGAAGAAATTCTAAATTACAGCCTAATAGATTCATGCAAGGTGTTCTTTTATGCACATCTAGGAAATATTTTCACAGTGGTGTTATTTCCACATAGGTGGATATACGAGATGGTGGAAGCTTGGTATTCAAACGGAATTTTGGGATTTGGTTCTGATTCGGAGGATGCAAGAGGGATTAACCATCCACCAGCCATAGCAGGAGCATATTTTGCAGCAAAACTAGGAGTTTTGGAATACATGTCTAAGAAAAAAATCCAGGCAGGAGTGGTGATTTTACGTGAAATACGTCCTGAATATGCCATCCCAGTAGGAGTATGGCAGGTGCGCGAGGGAATTCGTGAGGCAATGAAACAGAATCCGGAAATTTCTGATGATTTTGATTCTGCATTGCTACTTGCATCAAGCAAAATGAGCATTAGCAAATTTGAATGGCTTTCGCATGGGAAAATTATGGGACTGATGAGACAGAAAACACTCTCCGATTTCTTCTAGATTGAAGATAAGAGCGAATAAATTCTAGATTCAGACAAAAAATACATCTAATGAGTAGTGAACCTGAAGGAGTGAATTTTTCAAACTATGGGATATACGAGGTTGTAGAGAATCTAGAGATTTATCTTCCAAATACAACAGTTAGGATTGAGAAAATTGGCGAAAAAGCATTTTCTTATTTTAGAAAAGATTCGGAAGGCAAAGTTGTTGAAAAAATGATTCCCACAAATTCCCATACGCTTAAAATAGAATTGGCTCCCATCAGACCTCTCAATCATCCGGCTAGGCGAACAGGCTATGTGTTTCTCAAATTCGATAAGGAGATATATCTAAGTCAAAATTCGGCGGCAAGCATTTTCGTTCACTGTCCGATCGAAATCGGAGTATTTGTCATCCATGAATCACACAGAGAGTCTTTGGATTGGATAACATGCAACCCCATCAATTCAAGATTTGGGCTGTATGGCCCTCCTGACAGCGGAACATTGTGTAAATACGCCGAAGTGACATTGGCAACAAATTTTTCGGATTCCATTCCTTATGTGGAAGGCGTAATGAAGATCATCATAGAGAACAACCTCACAACAGGTCAAACTGTCAGCAAGGTGATTTTTCCCATTACCGATAACTCTTTGTATTACGAAGGTCCAAAATCCATCCTAGACGGAATTAAGGTAACTTTGAAAAAACGCGCCGTTGTAAACATTGCAGATGTCCAAACGGACTCACTAGATACGGATTGGACAAAATCACCAACATGGGAAACAAGTACGACCAATACTACAATGGAGATGGGATTAGAATAATGGTACTTGAGTTCTTGCAGAGTCTTTCAGACACGGAGATTGTTGGGGGATTAACGCTACTCTCCCTGCTGATTGGAGGAATAATTATGGCTGCAGGAATCATCATTGCGAAGATTGCAAAGATGGTGTTTTTCAAATATTATGCACCCACACTACCTCAAGATACTGCAAAGAACTTTGGGAAATTAATTTATTTTGGAATCATAGTCATAGCGTTTTTGACTTTTACATCTAGTCAAGGATTGGATTTTTCCGGACTGCTAGTCGCGGGTGGAATTTTTGCAGTGGTCATAGGATTTGCCACGCAGTCGGTTGTCTCGAATCTCATTTCAGGAATATTCCTCATGGTCGAAAAGCCTGCAAAGCAGGGAGACACAATCCAGATTCCAGACATGGGTATTTCAGGGACACTGTTAGACATAGGAACATTCTCCAGCAAAGTAAGAAAGTTTGACGGGACAGTCATAAGAATTCCAAATGAGAAATTCTTCACATCAAACATCAGATCATTAACGGTATCGACAGTCAGGAGAGCAGAGGCGATGGTAGGCATCGCATACAAGGATGACATTGACGATGCCATCTCAGCTATTAAATACGAAATAAGCATCACGATGCCGTTTGTACTGAGGATTCCAGAACCAGAATTTCGAGTGGAAGAACTAGGAGATTCTAGCGTGAACATTCAGGTGCTAGTATGGCACCCTAGGGATGACTGGAGTCAGGCACAGCCCATTTTGCTGATTACGATCAAACGTGCGTTAGACAAGGCAGGAATTGAAATACCATTCCCACAAAGAGTAATTCGGGAATCTAAGGACTGACTTTTGGAGAGTCCTTAATTTTCTTTTTGTCATTTCGTTTCTTCTTTATCAGACTAAACATGATCATGCCGACATTGATGATTGAGATTATTTCAATTAGATCCACACCATACAAGAACCAATCAATCACAGGATGAACTCTTGACACAAACCCAGCTTCCAACATGAAATCTGCATTCCACACCATGTGAGGAACTTGGATGAATTGTATAATTGCGATTAGTATGATGCTGCCCAGTATTTTATTCTCATACCACTGCCAAAACTTGTTCCATGCATTCATGCACTGCTTATGTTTCCAATTCTATTAAACACTGTGAAAATTAGATTCGACTAATTAGATTTGCCTAATTTTTTTGGGCATGAAAGCAGTTAGTTAAAACTAACTAGACAAGAGAATTTTATTTTTCAGCTTTTATGATTTCTTTTTTCATCCAGATGGTTCTACCCACATGATCAATCAGGTCCACATTCATTTCATTTAGCATGTCACGAATTTTATCTGCATCCTCAAACTTCTTTTCTTTTCTAAATTGTTTTCTGCTCTCAATTAATTTTTCAATCTCTTGTTTTTTTGTTTCAGTCATATCTGGAATGATCAGTCCTAAAATTTTCATCATCCTTTGCAGCTCTGTTCTTATTAATTGTGAATTTTCTTTTCCGAGATGTTCTTCTGCTACAAGCTTGTTTGTTTCTTTGACCAATTGATAAAACGCAGATAATGCAAGGTGTGTATTCATATCATCCTCCAATGATTTGTCAAAATCAACCCCCAGTGTTTTGATCATTGATTGTACATCTTCGTTGTTTTCACCGCACGCATGCATCAGTTCATAGTGGCATGTCTCAATTTGCCTCCATTTTGCAAGGTTTTCTTCAAGAAGATCTTCAGAATAATCTATTGCCTTGGAATAATGACCAGATAGACAAAATAGCCTAATGATGTTTGACCCCCAATTCTCCAAAACATGCTTAATTGATTTCACGTTTCCAACAGATTTTGACATTTTTTCTCCGTTTATCGTGACCATTCCCACATGCATCCAAGTTTTAGCAAATTGTGCGCACGTGTAGGATTCAGATTGGGCAATTTCATTTTCATGGTGAGGGAAAATAAGATCTCTGCCACCCCCATGAATGTCAAAATTCTCTCCAAGATACTTTACACTCATTGCAGAGCACTCAATGTGCCATCCAGGTCTTCCTTTGCCCCACGGACTGTCCCACGCAGGTTCATTGTCTGAAAACTTCCATAGGGCAAAATCCAACGGATCTCTTTTTTGCTCATCCACTTGGATTCTGGAACCAGATTGAAGATCATCAATTTTCTTTTTTGACAGTTTTCCATATTTTGAGAATTTTGATACTGAAAAGTAAACTCCGTTTTTAGAAGGATATGCAAAATTTTCTTCAACTAATTTCCCTATAAATTGAATAATGTCATCAATGTGCTCTGTTGCTTTTGGATAATGTGTTGCACGTTTTACATTTAATTCGTCAAAGTCATTAAAATAATTCTCAATGTATTTTGTACTGATTTGCTCTGCTGAGACATTCTCTTTGTTTGCACGATTAATTATTTTATCATCAACATCGGTAAAATTCTGCACCATTTCTACGCAGATATTCTTTTCCTCCAAGTATTTTCTTAGTACATCAAAAACTATTATCGTTCGAGCATGACCAATGTGAGATTCGTCATACACCGTAACACCACACAAGTATATCTTGACGTTTTTTGAAACATCCAATTCGTGTAATGAGTTAGACAAGGTATCCTGCAGGTTCATTGTTGTTCTTCCATGGGTTTTTTTGACAATAGTCTTTTATGTTCACTGCTGATTTTAAGTCGTTCAATTTTTTCAATCGTTGATCTCTCTATGTGAGTTGTTTTTTCAGTTTCTACAACAGTCAGTTTTTTATCAAATAGGCAGTACAAAACAGGATCAATCTGCTCATATGAGATTCCCAGTTCTTTTTCCGCTTCGTGATCTTTCCACAAATGTGGACTGCTCTTTTTTGAAATGACATTTTGCGGAACCCCCAAATATTTTGCTATTCCCCGTACCTGAAGCTTGTATAGAGATACTATGGGAGTGATGTCAGATGCGCCATCCCCAAACTTGGTAAAATAGCCAATCAGATGCTCGCTTTTATCGCTAGAACCCAAAACTAGATAGTTTTTGGAATTTGCATGATAATACAAAATATTGGTTCTGATCCTTGCACGTAAATTCCCATCCGCTTTGTCATCGGATTCCAGATACTTGCCATATTCTCTAACGATAGAATTGATGTCAATTACTTTGTGTTCGATTCCCGTGTCTACAATCATTTTTAGTGCATCATCGATTTCGGATTTAGGAGTGATTTCAGAATCAGGCATAATCAATGCAAGAGTTTTATCTTTTAGATTACGCTTACAGATGTAAGCTAAAACTGCAGAATCTATGCCTCCACTCAACCCCAGAATGACGCCGTCGGAATTGGTTTTTTCTATTTGACTAGACAGGAAATTTTCAATTTTTGCGGTAATCGCTGAATAATCTAGATTTGTGATTTCATTTATGATATCCACGGCCAACAAGTAATTTTCAAATTATCTGTGAATAAAGCTTGTGCCAATCACATCTCAAATAACTTCTTTAAGAACAATATCAATTCATTAGGATAATAATGACCCAGTTTGATTGAATGCATTAATCATTTGTAAAAAATTGTGTCTTAACATGTAGCATCAAGTATTTGACAAGGAATTTGTAGATTTTTTGAAAAATGATCAAATGTCTATGTAGATACCATCGTCTCTAGCTTGAACTTGATATGTCTCTAGCTTTACATCTTTTAGATAGTCTACAAGTTCTCCTGTCTTTATGTTATAATGCCAAAAGTGTAATGGGCATTCCACAATATCTCCCTCCAATTTTCCAGGAGCAATTGATCCATCCTGATGAACACAAAGATCATCCATTGCATGATAGCCATCCTGATTGAAAACTGCGACTTGCTTTCCATCTATTTTGAAAGCCTTTCCTTTTCCTTCTGCAACTTCACCTTTATCTGCAATTCTCTTCCAGGTCACAATTGTACCAACATTCTTGTCATTTATTTACATTCGCATGATAGGACTTTATAGTCTAATTCGCACATAATGTCATTGAGCAAAGTCAAATCCAGTCCAAAATTAATCAAGGAAGGAAAGCTGTCCTACGAATGGGCAAGATCTCACATGCAAATATTAGACAATACAATTAATCGCTTTAAAAAATCCAAACCACTCAAAGGCATCACACTTGGCTTTTGCCTACACATCACAAAAGAAACATCTGTTTTGCTTATGGGTGCCAAAGAATTAGGTGCCACCGTTGCTTGTTGCGGTGGAAATCCACTTACAACACAAGACGACATCGCGTCATTTCTGGCATCTGAAGGAATTCACGTGTATTCATGGCATGGTCAGTCGGTAAAAGACTATGATTGGTGTATTGATCAGGTGCTGAAACATAAACCCATCATTTTGACTGATGATGGAGCTGACATGAACATAAAAGCACATTTCGATAAGAGATTCAAAGACATGGAAATTCTAGGCGCTACTGAAGAAACCACAGCGGGCGTTACCAGAATCAGAGCAGTTGAAAATCAAGGCAAACTTCGATACCCCGTAATTCTAGTTAATGAGGCACAAACAAAGCACATGTTTGATAATAGATACGGAACTGGACAGAGTTCCATAGATGGCTATTTACGTGCAATGAACCTTCTCATGGCCTCAAAACGAGTTGTTGTCGTAGGATACGGATGGGTTGGACGCGGAGTCGCTGCAAGATTTCATGGAATGGGTTCAAAAGTCATCGTCACAGAAGTGGATCCCGTTAAAGGTCTCGAAGCACATATGGATGGATTTGAGGTGATGCCAATGTCGCAAGCAGCAAAGGTAGGAGACATGTTTGTCACTTGCACTGGAATGACCAGTGTGATTAGAAAAGAACACATCATGAAAATGAAGAATGGGGCAATCATGGGAAATGTTGGTCACTTTGATGTAGAGATAGACAGTAAATTTTTACTCAAATCATCAAAATCAGTCAAAGAGGTAAGACCAAATCTTGATGAGTGCACTTTGAAGAATGGAAAAATTGTTTATCTTATCGGCCAAGGGCGTCTTGCAAATCTTGTTGCAGCAGAAGGCCATCCCCCAGAAGTCATGGCCCAGTCTTTTTCAAATCAAATTCTGTCGGTTCTGCACATTCTAAAAAACCACAGCAAAATGGAAAATAAAATAATTGACGTACCTGAAGAAATCGACAGACAGGTCGCTGTTGATGCATTGAACGCAATGAATGTCAAGATAGACAAGCTTACTTCTGAGCAAGTAAAATATGCCAACAACTGGTAAACTTCATAAGAACATCCTACACTTTAAGAGCATCTGATGAACAATAAAGCAATCATTACCAGCGCGCTCCCATATGCAAACGGTGAAATCCACTTAGGCCATGTCGCATCAACGTATCTTCCAGCAGATGTAACAACGAGATTTTTAAAACTAAATGGAGTAGAGGCGTACTATGTCTGCGCATCGGATGATTTTGGCACTCCCATCCTGATTCAGTCAGAAAAAGAGGGAAAAACCCCTTCAGAGTATGTTGCGCACTGGAACAAAAGAGACTATGATGATTTCACTGCGTTCAACATCAAGTTTGATTTCTTCTACAAAACCAGTTCCCCCGAAAACATTGCGTTTGTTCAGGATGTGTTCAAGAAGCTTAACGATTCAGGACACATCTATCAAAAGGAGATCATCCAGTTCTATTGCAAAAACGATAACAAATTCCTGCCTGACAGATATGTCAAAGGCGTCTGCCCATATTGCATGGCAGAAGATCAGTATTCAGATCTTTGCGAGAAATGCGGACGTGTCCCTGAAGAGATTACTGATCCCAAATGCTCATTGTGCGGACAGCCTCCCACCAAGGAAAAAACAAACCATTACTTTTACAGACTGACGACTTTTGGCAACGACTTGTCAAAATGGCTAGACGGAAACGAACATCTTCAAAAAGATGTGAAAAAATACGTTCAGAATTGGATCACGTCAGGATTGATTGACTGGGACATAACAAGAGACATACCTTGGGGCGTACCGGTACCGCTAGAAGGTGCAGAGGGAAAAGTGTTCTACGGGTGGTTTGACAACCATTTGGCATACATTTCAACTGCCATGAAGTTTTTAGACGACAAAGGAATTAACGGCAAAGAGTTTTGGAACTCGGCGGACATTTACCATTTTATTGGAAAGGACATTGTGTATCACCACTACCTGTTTCTGACTTCAATGAGACTAGGACTTCAAAATGAATACAAACTGCCAGATTTTATTCCAACTAGAGGTCACTTAACACTTCAGGGAAAGAAAATATCAAAAAGTCGAAATTGGTACATAGGACTAAAACAATTCTTAGAATATTATCCTGCTGACTATCTGAGATTCTATCTTGTGTCAATAAACCCGTACTCTCAAGACGATTTGAATTTTGACTGGGATGATTTTACGACGAGAATTAATTCAGAACTAATAGGAAATCTTGGGAATTTCATTAATCGTGCATTGGGATTTACCAAAAAAACATTTGAAGGGATAGTTCCGGAAACGGAAAAATTTGATGAAAAAGATTCAGAGGCAGAAAAAAGAATCAATTGTCTTGCAACAGATGTGGGCTCACTAATGGAACAAAACCACCTAGACAGAGCCTTGAAAAAAATCATGGAGTTTTCATCACACTTTAACCAATATTTCCAACACAAGGAGCCATGGAAAAAAGGTCCCGGAACAGCAAACTGTGTATTTCTGTCTGTCAATGCAACCAGAAGCCTGGCAATAGCAATGTTCCCATTCATGCCAGAATCATCGGAAGAAATTTGGAAACAGTTGGGACTTGAAGAAACAGTAGAAAACAACTCATGGAAAGACATGTCTGAGATGAAAATACATCCAGGACACATACTAGGAGAATCAGCCCCACTGTTTGTGAAAGTAGAGAAAACAGATATTGAAAAACATAAAACAGGTTTGGGACCTGCAGAATGAATTGGACTCAGTTGCACGAATTTCCACCAGAGGTTACTATAATCTGTTAAATGGGAACACATTGAAAAACAACTCTTACTATACTTATCCAAAAAAAGATTTCAAGGAATTGATTGGCTCAAAAGAGTTTACAATTATGATTCATGGGCTAAGAAACGACAATGCGGGAGCTGTTGCAAAAGTGGTTCTTGCAAAAAAAAGATTACGCAGATTAGGATACACTCATCCTGTAGTAGGCTACAGTTATGATTCAAACACCACGGGGGCCCACTTGAAGAAATACGCCAAACGTGCGCTAACGACAGGTCAAAGAATTGCAAAGAAAAACGGATGGAATCTCGGAAAATTCATCGAGGACTTCAAGGCAAACAGTCCCAAAACCAAGATCAGACTAATGGGACATTCATTGGGTTCACAGGTAATACTGAGCACATTAGAACACCTTTCAAAAAAGAAAGAAAATGAGGGAATTGTTGAAAGTGTGTATTTTTTCGGAGCTTCAATAACAGAAGATGTTCCATCATCAAAAAAATACGGCAAAATTCTTCAAACAGTAGTAAACACAAAAATCGTCAATCATTATGCACCAAAAGATGAAGTTCTCAATTGGGCAAATAATGAAAAATACGTAAAGGGTCCACTAGGGCTGAATGGCTCAATTGGGAAACCAGTAAAGAAATATCGGCAAAAACGGGTCAATCCAAAAAACCACAGATTTGCAAGTTATTCAGAGGTTTTGAATTCATTTCCATAATGTCCCCAAACTCATTCAGTTTCGAGATTTGAATAATTCAAAACTTCATAAGTTCGATTTTTGGTTCAAAACCTGTGGTTCAATCAATTAATTTTGTAGTTTTGGGAAAGCAAGACGTAGCAGCAGAGTTTGGCAAGAAAGGCACGGAAACGGATCTCACACTTTATGACCGAAAAGAATCCGACGTGATTAAAACATGGGTGGTGCCAAGTGGATTTCCAGACAAAATACAGCCACTGCTTCAGGCAATCAATCTTGCAGAGTATGCCATACTTTACGTAGACAAATTAGACAAATTTGCAGGAGAGCAAATTATCGCACTGGATTTAATGAAAAAAGTAAAAGGAATTTTGTCGCATACTTTTGACGTTGACGAGACAAAGCTAAACGCGATGATCAAGGGAACAGTTGTAGAAAATTATGTCAAAGTTGATCATGACAAAATCAAAGAGGAAATGAACAAATTTGAGCCCATCACAAATGATGAACCATCAGAGATGGTAATAGATCATTGTTTTGATGTCAAGGGAGTAGGAACTGTAATCCTGGGCAAGGTGACAAGTGGGAAAGTAAAACAATACGACAACCTGAAACTCAGTCCCGCAGGAATTGATGTCCTGATAAAATCAATTCAGATGCACGACGATCCAGTAAACGAATCCATTTGTCCCGCAAGAGTGGGGTTGGCGGTAAAGGGCGTCAAACCCGACGATGTAGGACGCGGGGATGTGATTTCTGCAGAGGGAGCCGTTGATGTAAAAAATGAGATCGAGCTAAACTTCCAAAAAAATCCATTTTACAAAAACGACATCACAGAAAATCAGGGATGTTTGGTAAACATAGGATTGCAGATTAAAGCAGCTAAGTTTTCGTCAATTTCCCCTCTCAAACTCACGTTTGAAAAGCCGATTGTGTCTAAAAAAGGCCAAATTGCAATAGTGTTAAAACCAGAATCCACAACAATCAGAATACTTGGAAGCGGAGAAATACAGTAAAACCACTTTATATATTCAAGAATCTTCGTTGAATGCTTATGGAACCCATACGTGCGTGTCCGATTTGTCCAAAATGTGGCTCCAAAAGATTTACCAGGTTGCCCGGAAAGAAGGTCACAGTAAAATGCCGTTTATGTGATGAGATAATAGAAATTTAAATTTTAAAATAATTTGTAAAAAATCATCCCTTTTCTGCTTTCAATTCACCATAGATTTTTTCGAATAATTTTTTTTAATCCCTCGTCAGTTATCTCCGAAGACACCTTATTTCCATCAACTTCAACACTCATGTTTTGAAATTTTTTGATTGTCAAAAATAACAATTGGGATATGCCATAAATTACTCGAGGCTTTTCCATCAATCCAAGTAGAAAGGCAGCATCCACAGTTACAGAAGATGCATTCAAATTGCTTTCCAAGATCTCACAGGATAGACTTTCTGCCCTACGCTTGAGAGGCACGGGCAAGTTGGTTTCAAGATATTTGACTAACTGACGTTCTTCATCAGAATCACATAAGAAATTCATCGGCATGATTATCAAACGTTCAGTATTTTTTTCAAACAACAATTTTTTTCACATTGTCGCAAATAATAGCTATCTTAATTTCTGAATAGATTGTTCAATAGTTAAATGATCATAATACAACAGATACACATTCCTAAAGTGATGCAAATTGATTTACAGTTATATTGATTAATAAGAAAAGGTTATCAAGATTGTATTTTGAATGAGGTCATGGAAGATAACGAAAAGATCATAGCAAGCCAATTACTAGAAATTAAAAACAATCTTGAAAACAGAGACATTGCAAAAGTGTACCAACTATGTGACGAATTAAAAATGAACGTCAAGAAATACAGTATAAACAAAGCTATCACTCCAAGAATCAATACCATTGCAGACATTGCTCAGCCATCGACATCAAACCTGACTCTAAATGATCGTATTCGAGAAATTGATGATATAATAGATATTCTAAATTCCGCATAGCGGCAAACTCAAAATTTTGTAGTCAATCAATCAATTAAAACGATTTTCAGGTAAAACAAAATACCGATAAATCATCAAGAAAAAACATCAATCTCCACTCCAGATAGTTTTTCATACGTCTCCACATCACAATAATGTACGTGTAAAAATACAGTGAGGGCAGATTCAAAAAATGTATTTGCGCACACTGCATCATTCTAGTTTTTAAAATTATTTTTTATTGCGATAATTTTGAATACTTCATACTTTCTAATCCATAGTTAATATTTGCAATATTCTTCTCGATATCATGGCAAAAACATGGAAAGATAACGATATCAGTCTTGATCCAATTAAAGATCAAACAGTAGCTGTTATTGGTTACGGAATCCAAGGTGACGCTCAGGCAAACAACATGAAAGACTCAGGTCTAAATGTGATAATTGGTCTTAAAGAAGGCGGCAATAGCTGGAAAAAGGCAGAAGCTGACGGTCACAAGGTAATGTCAGTTACAGACGCAACAAAACAAGCTGACATTATTCACATATTGATTCCAGACATGATTCAGGGTCAAGTATACAAAGACGATATCGGACCAAATCTTTCAGAAGGAAAAGCATTGTCATTTTCTCATGCAGCTGCAATCTATTGGAAATGGATTGAAGCCCCAAACAACGTAGATTTAATCATGGTTGCTCCAAAGGGGCCAGGATCCAAAGTCAGAGAGACATATCTTGAAAACTTTGGAACTCCATCAATTGTTGCAGTGGAACAAGACTTTACAGGAAAAGCTTGGGACAGAACCTTAGGAATTGCAAAAGCAATAGGAAGTGCAAGAGCGGGACTAATCAAAACTGCATTCAAAGAAGAAGTGGAAACAGATTGGTTCGGCGAACAAGCAGACCTTTGCGGCGGTGCAGCTTCCATGGTTACAAATGCATTTGAGACTCTAGTTGAAGCAGGATATCAGCCGGAAATTGCATACTTTGAAGTTTTGCATGAGCTAAAACTCATCGTAGATTTGATTCAAAGATACGGCATCAACGGAATGTGGAGACGTGTTAGCGAAACCGCCAGATACGGTGGACTTACGAGAGGTCCAATGGTTATGGATTCTGCAAGCAAGGAAAACATGAAAAAAGTCCTCACCATGATTCAAGACGGCACATTCAACAAAGAGTGGATTTCTGAATACCAGACGAAAGGCAAAGAATCCTTTGACAAGTACATGAAAGAGTATGACGCACACCAAATTGAAAAAGTTGGAAAAGAAATGCGTAAAATGATGTGGCCTGATTCCACAGAATAATTCTTTTTTCTTATATTTTTCTTAACTTAGAAACGCCAGTTGTGATGTGATCAATTATTGTTGGCAATGGCGTACCGGGTCCAAATACGTGATCCACCCCAGATTTTACCAAATCATCATGATCAACTTCTGGAATTACGCCTCCCCCCACAATCAAAACATCTTGGATTCCTTTCTTCTTCAACGTCTTGACAACTCTTGGGAACAAGGTTCCATGAGCACCGTTAAGCAAGCTCATTGCCACTGCATCAACATCTTCATCTTCGGCAATTTGTGCAACTCTGTCAGGAGTTGCGAAAAGTCCCGAATAGATAACCTCCATTCCTGCATCTCTAAACGCTCTACAAAGTACAAGAGCCCCACGATCATGACCGTCAAGACCCAATTTTGCTACCAATATTTTGATACTTCGAGATGCAGTTTTTTGCTTCATGTCTATAGTTGTATTGGAGGACATTTTAAAAGCTTTATTTGGTTTATAACTTTGGATCTCTGCAAATATATTGATTTAATCATGTATACGTCACAAGATATGACTGAGGACGTATGTGATTTCTGCAAGGGAGTTACTTCACCATCTTATGTTTGCGTTTATTGCAACGGTACGGGAGAATGGAATCAGGCAGCCCAAGCATATGTGAAAAATCACATCTGTCAATGCATTGTACTGGACAGGAAATTTTGTCCAGTTTGCAACAAACCATGTCATCATGACACCACATTAAATCCCAAACAAACGATCGATCCAGGGTACGGAGGAACCTCGACGCCGGAAATTACAGTTGTGACATAACGCGTTAAAAATTTCAATCCCTTCTCTTTGATACTCACACTTCTTATACCTGAGAATTGTTCCTAAGTCATGTATCAAGATAAACTAGACATTTACTTTTTTTCCAGGACAAACTCGGCGAACAGGATTACACGTTGAGGACATAGCATGGCAAATCTAAACAAAAATTCCAGTCCAGCATGTGCACGTTGCGGAAAAAATTCCATTCTTACTGATGAAGTAACAGGTGAGAATTTTTGTGGCAAGTGTGGATATGTGATTACTGAAAAATCTCAAGAGTCAGGTCCGGAATGGAGATCATTCCAAAAAGATGGCGGGGCAGACCCAGCAAGGACGGGCGCCCCATCATCATTAATGATTCACGACATGGGTTTATCAACAGTGATCAATCCTCTAAACAAAGACGCATCAGGGAAACCGCTTTCCACATCTATGAAAAGCACCATTGAACGGCTTAGGACTTGGGACAGCAGAAGCCAGGTCCACGCACCAGTTGACAGAAATCTCCGACAAGCATTAAGTGATCTGAATAAATTAAAAGACAAAGTATCAATTCCCGCCAATGTTCTTGAGAAAGCTGCTTACATTTACAGAAAAGCGTTGGAAAAGAAACTAGTCAGAGGAAGATCAATATCTGCAATGATTGCAGCTTCACTGTATGCAGCATGTAGAGATACAGAGACCCCCAGAACATTGAAGGATGTTGCAGATGCTGCAAATGTTAAACGTAAAGATATCGCAAGATGTTACAGGTTGTTGCATCACGAGCTTGAATTGAAAATGCCAGTTGTTGATTCGATTCAATGTATTGCAAGAATTTCAAGCAAGCTAGAGATATCGGAGAAAACCAAAAGATATGCAGTTAAAGTGCTCAAAGAAGCACAGGAACGTAAGGAATCAGCGGGCAAGGATCCCATGGGCCTTGCAGCAACAGCGCTTTACCTATCGTGTGTTAAAAACGGAGTATCAATAACTCAAAGAGACCTTGCAGAAGCTGCCGGAGTAACAGAGGTTACAATTAGAAATAGGTACAAAGGACTAAAGGCAGATCAGTCCCTAAATTCCTAATCAGCATTTTAGATTTAAAAACTATTTTTAGTAATCGTGTTCGCTAAAGTCACTGCCCAGCCCTATTGTGGCAATTACAGTTGATTCGGTAGTGTGACATTTCATTTTTGAGTCAGGTAGAAATTCCTTGAATACTTCTTGCAACAGCTGTTCAGTGAAAATTGACCAATTACGTCCCAACTCGTGCTGAATTATAAAATGATGCATCTCGCCTTCAATTCTGTGATCAGACTTCATTCCAGATGCTCGCATATAATCCTCCAGAGTCTCAATGCATCTTTTCAAATCATATCTACCCTTGATGAACAACACGGAATCCTTGATCACAGGTTTTATCACATTGATTATTTCGTTAATCTCAATGGCAGTCATTTCGATTCCCAACACATCCAGAATTTTTTTTGGAACAGGAATCATCCCGATTTTGTTTGCAAATCGGTCCCATTCCACATATTTCTCCAAAACCTGTTTCGCCATCACATTATGAGATATATTACGAATCATTGCCTCATTTTCAATTTCCTCAATTAACTTTACGGGTAAACGATACGTTACGCTGCGTGTTTTTTCTTTTTTTGGTGAATGGACTTGATGTTTCACTATACTGAAATGGAATTGTGCATTCTTAAATGTTGGATTTTAGAGGGATCATGACATCCAAAAAATAATTCTCAGAGATGATAATCGGGAATATTTTTAAAATCAGATGAGACTTATGGGATTTTGAGGGAATCGGAGTGCAGAACAGAATAAGCATTTATTTGAAAAATGAGGCAACAATGTAAAAAATGTGGAAAACCAATCAAAGATCAATGCATCACACATTGCTCAGATGAGTGCCTCTTAGATTTTGTAAAAAACAGTATTTCAGTAAAAGAAAATGAAAGTGACGCCAGATATTGGAGTGAGAAATCAGAACCATGGATCTAGTCAAGTTTTTCTACAATAGAAAATCTACTTAAAGTGTAACAAAATTATTTTAGACATGGATGACGTAATTCCCATAAATTATCAGCTGTCCTTTGAGCCTGATCTTAAAAAATTCGTATTTTTTGGTACGAGTTCAATTTCCATCCAATGCAAAAAACCCACGAGAATCATCACCATGAATTGTGCCGAACTAAAGATAACATCATGTAAAGTTGAAACTGAAGGGAAAACAGTAGAATCAGATCCTAAAATATTTGAGAATAAAGAAGAGTTGCAAATCAGACTGGGTAAAAAGATAAAGGGTAATGCAAAAATCAACCTAGAGTTTCAGGGAATTTTAAACGATAGACTGCTAGGATTTTATCGCAGTCAATACAGGCAAAACGGAAAAACAAAATATCTTGCCACCACTCAATTTGAGGCAGCTGATGCCAGACGGGCATTTCCCTGCTGGGATGAGCCTGAGGCAAAAGCGACATTTGACATTTCAATAATTGCAGAAAACCAGTTTACGGCAATTTCAAACATGCCGATTAGTTCAAAGAAAAAAACAGGCAAGAAAACAATCTACCGTTTCATGAAAACGCCAGTTGTTTCAACGTATTTGATTTATCTAGGAGTGGGAGAATTCGAATATCTAACAAGCAAGATCAACAAAACTCAAGTCAGAGTAGTCACCACCAAGGGAAACAAGGTAAAGGGAAAATTTTCCATGGCATTGGCAAAGAAGCTTCTCACATCTTATGAAAAATATTTCGGAATAAAATATCCGTTACCCAAGCTGGATCTCATAGCAGTTCCGGACTTTGCAGCTGGAGCTATGGAGAATTGGGGAGCTATAACTTTCAGAGAAACCATCCTGCTATATGATCCCAAAACATCATCGACCAGAACAAAGCAGTTCATTGCAGAAGTCATCTCACACGAAATTGCACACATGTGGTTTGGCAACTTGGTCACCATGAAGTGGTGGAATGATCTGTGGTTGAACGAAAGCTTTGCAACTTTCATGGCAACTAAATTCGTAGACAAGTTCTATCCAGAATGGGATTTGTGGAATCAGTTCGTAGAGGATGCCATGAATGTGGCAATGGGTCTGGATTCACTTAAAACAACCCATCCTATAGATGTCAAAGTAAATTCCCCAGCAGAGATCAGAGAGATTTTCGATGCGATTTCTTACGATAAAGGAGGATGCGTGTTGCGAATGCTGGAACACTATGTTGGAGAACCAAACTTTCAGAAGGGACTAAAAAAATATCTTTCAGAATTCAAATACAAGAATGCAAAAGGGCAAGACCTGTGGGATGCAATCGGAAAGGCGTCCAAAATGCCCGTGACATCCATGATTAACACATGGCTAAAGCAACCAGGTTTCCCTCTAGTTGATGTCAGTCAAGATGGAAGCAATTTGAAATTCAAACAAAAGAGATACCTGCTGGAACCTGACAAGAAATCAAGCAAGGGATTATGGTCGATTCCACTTTCCATCGGACTGGAATCTGAGATCAGCAAGAAACTATTTTCAAAGAAAACGATGTCTGTAAAATTACCTAAAAACGCCATAGGGTTTGTTGCAAATTACGGGCGCAAGGGATTCTACCGCGTAAAATACGACGAGGGAATCCTACTGGATTTGAAAATGCTAGTTGATGAAAAACGCATCCCCGCCATTGACCGCTGGGCAGTGCAAAACGACTTGTTTGCACTATGCGTGTCAGGAGATGAGCAGGTAAGAAACTATCTTGATTTTTCTGACGCGTACTTTAACGAAGACAGCTACCTTGCATCTGTCAACGTCGCACATAATTTGGCATCCCTGTATTTTCGCGCGTTTAACGAGCCGTTTGCCGAAGAGATTCGAGGGTATGTTCTGAATTACTTCAGAAAGATCCTGTCCAATTTGGGATGGGAACCTAAAAAAACGGACAGGCATACTGACGTACTATTACGAACGTTTACAATTTCTGTGCTGGGCAAAATGGATGACGATGATGTGACTGAAGAGGCCCTTAGACGCTATAACATATTCCTAAAATCGCCAAGTTCCCTCTCACCCGATTTGATAGAAACGATTTGTTCTATTGCGGCATGGAACGGAGATGAGAATACCCATGCCAAACTAATCAAGATGTACAAAAATGCCAAAACCACAGAAGAGAAACTTCGCTTCTTGGGAGCCATGTGCGGATTCCAGAACAAAAAACTTCTTCGTAAATCTCTTGACTTTTCACAAACATCGGATGTTCGTTCTCAGAACATGCAGCTTCCAATCATGAAGGTCGCAGGTAATCCGTATGGAGACCAGGTCTTGTGGCCATGGCTAAAGAAAAATTGGAAAAAGATTAACAAAAAGGTGGGTCATGGCAATCCTCTGTTCAACAGGATTGTTGCAAGCATCACTGCAGTTGCAGATGATTCCATGGAAAAAGAAATCAAGGCATTCTTCAAAAACAATCCAACCCCAGGAACCGAAAGAACTCAAGCCCAGACATTGGAAAGAATTAGAATAAACTCCAAATTCCTCAGATGCATGAGAAAAGAATTCAGAGATGGCTAAAAAATTAGGACCCCCCATATTCCTAGGGGTTTTCACAGTACTGGCGCTGATTTTCTTGACGGGAGGCGGAAATGATGACAAAGATGAGATGCGTCAAGCTCTACAAGTAGAGGCAGTCTACTATGATTCAGGACACGTAGAGATATCGTATCTGGATAGTTTGGGCCAAACAGATCAAGCAGTATTGGAAATTCTTGGAATGGATGACTCGTTTCAAAAAACATTTCAGGGATCAGAATTCATCGAGATTGTCCCATTTCCAAATGTGCCAAAGTACGGATGGGCAATACACCCCATAGTGATAGAAGTGGATCATGAAGAATTCGGACATGTTCAGCTAAAGACCGAGATACATGCAGTCGGAGAACCGATCCCCAACACCATCTATGCAAAACCATAGATCAACAAACAAGATTTTATTGTACTTCTCAAACCATACTGTAAGTTGGAATTGCTTGCAGATCTAAAGAAAGGCAAAAGGGGAGTCATAGCAAAAGCAATCAGCATCGTAGAAAACGATCAGGGGGAAACAAAGAAACTCCTAAAGAAAATTTTCAAGGAAACGGGCAACGCCATGATCATCGGGATCACGGGTCCCGCAGGAGCTGGAAAGAGTTCCCTGATCAACAAGACAGCAATTGAATTAAAAAAACTGGGTCTAAAGCCAGCAGTATTGGCAATTGACCCAACCAGTCACCTAACAGGAGGCGCAATTTTAGGCGACAGAGTCAGAATGTCGGAATCTACGGATTCTGGAACATATATTCGAAGCATTGCGTCAAGAGGCGCATCAGGGGCGGTATCTCGTTCACTTAGAAACAGCATCAGGGTTTTAGAATATGCAGGATTTAATCCAATCATCATAGAAAGTGTAGGCGCAGGGCAAACAGAGGTGGAAATTTCAAACATTGCAGACATTACAGTAGTAGTTTTCAATCCAAACACGGGAGACAGCATTCAGACAATCAAATCTGGATTAACTGAGATAGGAGACATTTACCTGGTTAACAAAAGTGATCTTCCTGGAACAAATCAGCTTTTCGATGCCGTACGTGATTTCATCGGAGATTCTGAACGAAACCCAAAGATTCTGAAAACATCAGTAAAAAAGAATTCAGGCATCAAGGCGTTTGCAAAGGCCCTAAAAGACATGATGTCAGCAAAGAAGAAAATTCAGAAAGAAAAACTTCTAGAAAGACTCGAAGTGGAGCTAAAAGATATTGTTTTAAATAACATTAAAGAAAAGATGGATGATATGTTAGATTCCGATAAAACATTTTCAAAGTATCTTAAAAAATTACAATCAAAAAGTATAGATCCATTCCAAGCTGGAGACAAAATTACCAAATCATTATTGAAGTGATCAAATGGCTGCCAAGAAATCTACAAAAATAAAGACACCAGAAAAGAAAATCTATACAGACTCCACATATCCAGTTAAGAGGATTTATCAGAAATCATCCAAAAAGAGAGCCAAGGAAGATGCTGGAAAGTATCCTTTTACCAGAGGAATTCACCCAGGGATGTTCCGTGAAAGATTCTGGACCATGAGACAGTATTCCGGATTCGGAGATGCCAAGCTCACCAACGAGAGATTCAAATTCATGCTCGAAAAGGGACAGACAGGCCTCAGCATGGCCTTTGATTTGCCCACCCAGATAGGATATGATTCCGATTCTCCACAGGCTGAAGGAGAAGTTGGAAAAGTAGGGGTTTCCATCACGTCAATCAAGGACATGATGACTGCATTTGACGGAATTCCATTGGGCAAGGTAAGCTCATCAATGACAATTAATTCCTCGGCATCAACGTTGCTTGCATACTATATCGCAGTAGGGGAATCGCAAGGATTCAAGAGCCAAGAGCTTCGCGGAACCACACAAAATGACATCCTAAAGGAATACATTGCTAGAAACACCTACATCTACCCCCCACAACCATCGATGCGACTCATCGGAGACATGATAGAATTCTGTGCAGAAAAGGTTCCATCATGGTATCCTGTTTCAATTTCAGGATATCACATGAGAGAAGCTGGATGCACGGCAACACAGGAAGTTGCGTTTACCTTAGCCAATGCAATTGCATACATCCAGACTTGCATTGACAAAGGATTGAAAATAGATGACTTTGCGCCACGTCTTTCCTTCTTCTTTTGCTGCACCATAGAATTCTTTGAGGAAGTTGCAAAGTTCAGAGTTGCAAGAAAGGTGTATGCAAAAATTCTCAAAGACATGTTTCATGCAAAGAATCCACGTTCACTTCAGCTGAAATTCCATACTCAGACCAGCGGAGAGTCTCTTACCGCACAGCAACCAAACAACAACATAGTCCGCGTTGCCATTCAGACAATGGCAGCAGTTGCAGGAGGAACGCAGTCCCTACATACCAACTCCAGAGACGAAGCACTCGCGCTCCCAACTCAGGAATCAGCAAAAATCGCACTCAGAACCCAGCAGATTGTGGCCCATGAAAGTGGCATTACAAAGACGGCAGATCCTCTTGCAGGATCATACTATCTTGAGGAACTGTGCGACCAGATTGAGGCAGACGTGTGGAAATATCTAAAAAAGATTCAGAAGATGGGCGGTTCCGTAAAGGCAATAGAGAAGGGATTCTTCCAGTCGGAAATAAGGGCCAATGCATATCGTCTCAAAAAAGAAACAGACGAAGCTGAGAGAGTCATCGTAGGCGTAAACAAGTATTCCGAAGAGGAGGAGCAACCAGAACTTCTCAGAATAGATGGCAGAATAGAAGTCCAGCAGAAAAAGGCACTCAAGAAACTTAGAGCAGGCAGAGACGCCAAGAAATGGGAAGACGCACTGTCAGCTATGAAGAGTGCAGCAGATACCGAAGAGAACTTGATGCCATACATTGTCACCGCAGCCAAGGCCCTCGCTACAACGGGAGAAATCAGCAACACGTTCAGAGAAGTGTTTGGCGAATATCGTCCAAAAGAAGTGTTTTAGATAGAAACCTTTCTGTCATTTAGTTTTAATTGGATAACAGCATTTGTGTATCACATTTCAGATTTGTTCAGTTCAATACATTGAAAACAGCCTAGAGGTAAACAACATCAGGAAAATTATTTCAGTGAGTTAGAGAAATTATGAAACCATGCTTTGATGTCATTTCTCTTGCAACAGTGCAAGCTTCATCTCTATGTTAAGTTGATTCAATTGTATGACGATGTCAGTTATCCTGTCATAGTCAGACATGCATTTTGCAGGCTTTGACTTTTTTTCACATACCAGTTCCTGAATCATGATCTTATGTTGAAAAATTTGTATTTAACCTTGAGAATGTTTCGAAAAGAACTATCCGTTATGTTGTCCACATGATCTTTCAGTCTAGCGTTATGATTCACAAACGGTTATAGGAATACGTGAAAACAGTTCCATATGCCAGCAGATGGAAAGATTAGCCTTGCATGGCAAATAATCATGGTCATTCTAATTCCAATTGCCGGAATATGGGCATTTTACAGGATAAAGAGATTACAAAAAGCGTTTTTGTATATTATATTGCCACAGACGGCAATCACTGCCCTAGTGTTTGCATCAGTGTTTGCAACAATGCCAGACGACGAATCAATTGACTCCTTGCAGTCTTTTGACGAACCAGGAAAGGAGATAGAGCCAATAGTATTTGCAATTACAATGGCATCGTCAGCTTTGGGACTCGGCATTACAGCATTGTCGATATATTTGATCATCAAGTGGTCAGAGGAATGGAACAGGCGATTTGAATAGAAAAAAACAGAGCAAAACAAGAATGTCTGCAAGAAAATACTGAATAGTGATTGATTCGGACTTGAAATGTATTGATCAAAATTAGCAAGGATGATGACATCACTTTTCTTAACGCGTCAGTGACGGACTTTGCGGATTCTCTGGGCTATTGTGAATACAAAATACCGTTGTCGATGAAGGGAATAAGGCCCAAACCTACCCAGTCACTCATTTTGGGCACTAAAGCACATCGTGCAGAGGAAAAATACGAGAAAGAGCACGTGGAATTTGAACCGATCTCCGAAGAACAAATAGATGACAAAGAGGAGGATGTCGAATTTGCACGGGAAAACATCTATTCGACGCTGATGATGCCTTTTGAGTTTCCTGCAAATAACGTACTTCTCACGCTTTCAGGCAGGATTGACAAAATCCTGCGAGTAGACGAGACGCTAGTAGTGCAAGACGACAAGTTTGCAGGCAGGCCCCAGACATATGACAACAAAACCCAGCCATATCCCAGTCAACTACTCCAAGTTTTGGCATATCTGAATTCAAGCTATTCGTCCAAAAGGAAGCCAAGAGCGGAGGATTTTTTTGAAATGCCCCACTCTCAAAAGCAATGGCAGATTAGAATTTGCGACAGGAAAACAAGGGAGACATACAAGGTGTTCTCAGACTATCAGGACGCATTCTCCCTACATTACCTGCACGTCTCACTGCAAAAATTCACGACGATATCTCTGGGAATGAGCAAGCCAGAACACCACAATAGCCACCAGAAATGCAACGCATGCAATCTCAAGTCATTTTGTGAGCACATGATTTAGTAAAATTACTTTAACGCAAAACGGATTTATCTGGACAATCAAACTGCAAGGTTTTCCACAGATGCCAATACAGAAGCAAAGCAGTTTCAAATCAACACAGTTACAGAATAGAGCAAGAAGAGTATTCAAATACAATAAACGCGCATGCAATGACATAATGAGATACAGAGTATTTCAAAACGAGCAATTTCTGGGAGCATTTGCGGATAAGCCTGCATTTCATGATGCATACATGGGAGAAAATCCAAATTCCCCAACCAAAGGAGACAAAATAGTTCTGGATGAGGAAACGTACATTGTGAAATGGTACACAGAACATGATTCCGAATCATTTACTGAAAGCGAATCCCATCAGAAAGACAACGACTGGTTTGCGGACATCATTGTAAAATAGAACACATGCAGGCAACGTTTCCAGATGTAAAAGTTCAGAAACAGTAAGCGCGCATGCAAATTTTCAGATAAAAAACACAGAAGAACAGCATTCCAACACACTGGCGCGATCTAGCAGATCACTTTGATATGCAAAATCGAGATTTTCATGCCAAGTGAATTTCAAAGCACGTGTATGCACCATACTAACAATTTGTCACCAAAATCATCAAAAACAGAACAGATGGAAAAACAGTAGCTAAAAAATCAAACATGTGAGAAACAAAAATCAGAACTATGTTCTTGTCTTACTGTTTTGCAGTGTATGGTATGTTGTCATGATGTCCCTTTCCACGAATAGCAAAACACACTACTGCCAACGCAATTGCCACGCCTGCAGCAGCACCAAAGGCTGCCATACTAGCTTCTGCCATATTTTTCGCAAATTTTAGGAAATATTTAATATTTTCCTATCAGGACTTGCATATAATTCAAAATAAAAAGCATGAAAATTAAAACGCTTAAAACATACAACGAATTATGCAATTTTGATGAAAATTGATCATGTCGCAATCGCAGTAAACGATGTGGAAGAAGCATCCAAAATTTACAAGGAAGCCCTAGGTGCAGACAGCATAGAGTTTGAAACAGTTGAATCCGAAGGTGTCAAGGTTGCAATTATTCATTTGGAAAACGGCAGAGTGGAGCTGATGCAGCCCACAAATGACAACAGTCCCATCAAAAAGTTTCTGGATAAAAAAGGCGAGGGACTTCATCACATGGCATTAGATACAGACAACATAGAAGGCGAAGTGGAGAGAATGGAAGGATGCGGAATACAGTTTCTAGGAAAAATCAGGCCAGGATCTGCAGGAACCAAGGTAACTTTCATTCACCCCAAGTCATTGCACGGGGTCTTGGCAGAATTGTGCTCACATCCAAACTGAAACCCCAACCCACTTCTCAAAAACAGAATCAATCAGAGTCGATACGTCTACTCGCATCCATGAAAAAATGGTTTCAAAAAGTATGGCAACCCAGTTTTTGCCCATGGGATTAGTTACTGTTTTGACAGATTCACCATACAACAGATATTGCCTGTCTGTCACAGGTATTCAGTCAGAATAAGGATTCCAACGATTGCAAGGCCAACTGAAAACCAGAAATTTCTTTTCCTGAAGATTGAAGTTTTAGGCCTTATTTTCCTATCCTTGCTGGTCAGGATGTTTTGAAAACAGTAAAGACAGAGAATATGTTCTTCATATTTTTTTGCACCCCCATTTTTAGATACCAGTTTTTTGCACTGAAAGCATTTTTCATTGTACGGTTTTTCAATTATGGCAATACAGCTACTGCATAAATTCATGTTACAATCATGCTCTTTGTAATGAGTTATTTTTTCCACGTCACTTTCAGATTTATCGCATCTCTCACAATTCATATTCTCTATGCTCGAGGAATGCATTTATTTATTTTCGGACTTTTTTTTATTTGTGCGATCATTGCAGACAGCTTATTTTAAAATAAATATTGACGAACAGCTAATTCGCTCCAAACCTAATCTAAAAATACCCTATTTCCCAACCAAATACATGAAGACCATGTGTAAATGCGGTTGTGAAACTCCTCTTACTGACTATGAGTATAGGAAATGGAGCGGATACAAACGAGGTCACGAACCCTTACCGTGATTAGTTTCGCCATAAATCGGGACTTGTTAATTTTAAAAACATGCTCAAGGAGTCAACCGGACATAACATTTTGAAAAAACCTAAGGAGCAAAGGTGCATACGTCATCAGAGACATCCATCAGATCGTCATCGGAAAAATACCAGTGGTGCAGTATTGCTCACAATTACTTGTCAACGACAACGTGAGCAAATTTTGAAGAGGATGACGTCAGAAATTTTCTCAATTCCACATTCTGCTCGTCAAGGGGAGTATTTTCCCAAATTTTAAACTGGTTAAATTTTGCAAGATGGTAAAAAAGATCCTTGTCCTCGTCACTAAATTCATCATGTCCTTTTTTGTTGATTTTTCCGCGTCTACGCAATACACCTTGGCTTCCTTGAGATTCTTCTTGATATTCAATGATGATTTTGTTCTTAAAATCAATCAAATCGGGTACAAACTGACGAAACCCCTTCTTCCTGTAATCATCAGCCTGTTCTTCAGTTAGCGAGGGGACTTTTTTCCAAGTCCCAAACTCATCAATCACAATTCTGGTCTTGCCTTCCTTCGTGTCAGTGTCAACGACAAAATTGTAATGGTTTTTCTCATCAAATTCTTCTATCTGCTGCTTTATGAAAAACAGCTTTTCAAGATCTTGAGTGCCCAAGAATTAATTAACAAACCAGGGTATTTGACCAGAAGGTTATCACACAATAAAGATTTGATCTCCAGAAGGGATCATTCCATCATCTTCAAAGTGTCTGAAGCAGTAATTATCCCCATTATCTTGGATTTTTTTGAGACCAAGATGCATTTGGAATATCTGATTAACGGGACCAACACGTTTGCCGGGGTATCCCAATCCACAATAGGGGGAACAGGTTCCATGGTATCCTCCAACTTGGACTTTTTTAATTCGGTCTCACCAAGATCTGCCAGATGCTTTACGATGCCATCCTCAGAGACCATTCCGACCACATCAGAATCGTCAAAAACTGGAATTTGACTTATAGAAGACTGGTGCATTTTTTTAATTGCGTCATGAAGTGTGTTTGCAGGCCTTAGCTTTACGATTTCAGTGCTACAGAAGTCTCCAGCGGTGTGCGAAGAAGACTCGCCTTCCAGCTTTGTAAGATTCTCGAAGATCTTCTTGGCCGTCTCGTAACTGGGCTGACTCCTTCCAGATTCAATTTGGTTTATCATTGACGTACTCACCCCAGTCATGCTTGCGAGTTTTTTTTGAGTGATTCCGATTTTTAATCGGATTTGTTTGATAGAGTCTATTCTCGGCAGCAAGACGCATTCCTACAATTCCCATGTTTAAAAAATTTGTTTTCAGGCAGATTGGAGTATCCACAATGTTTACAAAAACTTGTTTTTGGTTTCGATGTTCGTCGCATAGATTCAGAGAATTTCGCAGCAGAGAATCTTGGCAGAATTTATCTTTTATGCAAAAAGATGGAGTTTCGTGTTGAAAATATTTCAAAACCAATTAACAAAGACTAAAACGGAATTTTATCAGAAAGGAAAGCGCGATTGATCAACAACATGCTCAAGACAGACACAAGACGGAATAGTCTATTTCTTCTTTGTTTTTGACTTTGATTTTGTCTTTTTTGGTTGTTCGATTGCTGCTTGCGCTGCTGCCACAATTGCGATAGGGATTCTGTGCGGAGATGCACTGACATAGCTAAGACCCTCGCCATGACAGAATTTTATAGAGCTCGGATCACCGCCGTGTTCACCGCATATTCCGACCTCCATGTTTGGTCTCAGGCCCCTACCTGCGGCAACTCCAATTTTGATCAAACTGCCAACGCCGTTGACGTCAATTGATTGGAACGGGTTTCTTTCAAGCAATTCCTTTTCCATGTATTCTGGAAGGAATTTACCCTCGACGTCCTCTCTACTGAAACTAAATGTTCCCTGCGTAAGATCATTCGTACCAAAGCTGAAGAATTCAGCTGTAGTGGCAAGTTCGTTGGCGGTAAGTGCCGCCCTTACAACTTCAATCATGGTTCCAAAGTTAATTTTCAATTTCATTTTGTGTTTTGCTTCTGTTTCTTTCTTGATTGAATCGTAGATTTTTTTGATGTGGTTTAGTTCTGCAATACTACTGATTTGAGGAATCATGATTTGTGGATGCGCCTTGACTTTCTTCTTTGTCAACTCCACTAGTGCGTCAAATACGGATCTAATCTGCATCTCATATATTTCGGGATAGGTGATTCCAACTCTTACACCACGGTGTCCCATCATAGGGTTAATTTCTGCCAGCTCTCGTGCTCTTTTTAAGACAACTTTGGCTTTGTTGACCTCAGCATCATCCCCGTCGGATTCCAGTTTCTGAATCTTTTCAACCAACTCCTCAGGATTAGGCAAGAATTCGTGTAAAGGAGGATCCAATAATCTAATCGTTACCTCATAGCCTTCCATGGCCTGAAGAATTTCAATAAAGTCACTCTTTTGTAACTGCCCCAGCTTGTTTAAGATCTTGTTTCTCTCTTCGATATTTTCAGCCATGATCATTTCTACAAACAAGTTAATCCTGTCACTGCCATTGAACATCCTTTCCGTTCTGCACAAGCCAATTCCCTGACCGCCAAATCTCCTTGCAAGTTTTGCCCCTTCTGGAGTATCCGCATTAGCTCGAATTCCCAATGTCTTGACCTTCTGCGCCCAAGAAAGAATTTGCTCAAAGTCTTTTGTCATTTTTGGCTCAACAGTTGGAATTTCTCCGACATATACCGTGCCTGCACTTCCGTCAATAGATATCACATCACCCTCGTTAATTGTCACCCCGTTTGCAGTACCGGATGAATCATCGTAATTGATCTTTAATTCAGGACAGCCCACAATGCACGGCTTGCCCATGCCTCTGGATACGATTGCAGCATGAGAGGACTTGCCACCCAAACTAGTCAAAATCCCTTCAGATGAGAAGAACGCAGGAACGTCTTCAGGCTTCGTTTCCTTTCTAACAAGAATGACTTTTTTTCCGGACTCGCCTAGTTCGATTGCCTTCTTGACATCAAACACCACGATTCCACTTGCAGCACCCGGAGAGGCGGCAATTCCTTTTGCCAACAACTTGAAATCTTGGACTTTTGATTCATCCATGGTTCTGTGCAATAGAGCCTCAAGTTGCTGTGCGGGTATTCGGGTTAGCGCCTTGTTTCTGTCAATGAGCTTTTCTTTTACCATATCTACAGATGTCTTAACCAATGCCGATGCGCTCATCTTTGCAGTTCTGGTTTGCAGCAAGTAGAACTTTCCTTGCTCAATAGTAAATTCAATATCCTGAGGTTCTCTGAAATGCTTTTCCAATTTTGCACAGGCATTACTCAATTCCTTGTGGGATTTCGGCATGTCTTTTTTCAGCAACTCTATACTCATTCCGGTTCGTACACCGGCAACGACATCTTCGCCCTGCGCATTAATCAAATATTCACCCTCTATCTCCTTCTTTCCGTTGTGACCGTTTCTTGTGAAGACAACACCGGTCGCACTATCATCGCCCATATTCCCGAACACCATTGCAACGACATTCACCGCAGTTCCATTTGCAATGTCTTTTGTAATGTTATTTTTTTCACGATAAACTATTGCCCTTTCACCCATCCAGCTTTTGAAAACAGCCTCTATTGACAAAATCAGCTGCTCATCTGGAGAGTCAGGGAATTTTCTTTTAGTATGGCCCTCACAGATTTTTTTGTATTCTGATACTATCACTTTCAAGGATTCTACGCTGAGTTTACTATCATCAGACACGCCTTGCTTGGTTTTTGCAGAATCCAACACCTCATCAAACTTCTCATCATTTACACCAAAAACAACTTTGCCAAATAACTGAATGAACCGCCTATACGAATCCCATGAAAACCGAGGATTTTTTGTCTGTACTGCAAATCCTTCAACAGTTTTCTCATTCAATCCCAAATTCAAAATCGTATCCATCATTCCAGGCATCGAAATCGCAGCGCCAGAACGAACAGAGACCAGCAACGGGTTTTTTGTAGAATTCCATTTCTTACCTGTCTTTTTCTCCATTTTTTTGATATTTTTCATGACTGCAGGCATTACATCTTTGGGAAGTTTCCTGCCGTTATCATAATAGTTGTTACAAACTTCTGTGGTGATCGTAAAACCTGGAGGTACCGGCAGTTTTAATCGAGTCATCTCACTAAGTCCTGCACCCTTTCCACCCAGAAGCATTCTCTTCTTACTGTCTGCTTCTTCGAATGCATAAACCGGTTTGTTTTTTGCCATGCAGAATTTGGTTATCTATTTGGCTTTTTAAACCAATGCCTTGGAAAATTCGGAAATGATCTTATTCCAGCTTTTAGCTTTGATAATTCCACTTGCAACTAAGATGCCTTCTGATCCCAACTCTGATGCTTTTGCAACATCCTCGCCGGATACGATACCTGCACCACACAGCAGCTTGGTCTTGTTTTTTGAATCGTTTACGGCTTTTGCTGCTTTTGCAATCAATTCAGGCTTTTCTGTAGAAACGGCTTTTCCAGATCCGATTAGCTCCGGAGGTTCAATTGCAATGTAATCAGGATTGAGTTTGAGATATTTTTTGACTTCGGCCACATCCTTTACACATAGGATCGAAATCATCTTTAGTTCGCTCAACTTTGAAACTAGCTTTTCAATATCCTTGCTAGGAATTCTATGTTCGCTGTGATTTATCAGAGAGCCATTTACTTTTGATTTTTTTAGCAGCTCTGGAACAATGAATCCGGTTGTGCTTCCAACTTTAGAATCATCCACGTGTTGAGCAAGAATTGGAATGGAGCTGTTTGACACCAAACCGATGAGATGTTGTGGCGGTGAAATTGCGATTTTTACCTTGTATTTTTTAGAAACCTTTTCGGCAATTTTTACAAATTTAATTATTTTGTCTCCAGATATTTCCTCATAGTTTTTGCAGTTAATTACAAACATGATTGCAACTAAAAACCACTATTTTATAACCTATTGTAAAATCTCGGATTTTCAAACAGATGTGTTTTCAAGGATTTACTCAGTTTTTAGCTGAACATCATACATTCTTTTCATCCCCAACACAATCATCATCAAGACGATTGCGGCGATGTTTGTGCCTATGATGAACACGTCAGACACTATGATTCCGTAAATCAGCCATAAAATTGCGCCTGCGGAGATGAATATCATGAGGAATTTGGACACGTCCTTTAGGCTTTTTGTCTTGTATCCCTTGTAGATTTGTTCAACCCATCCAGTGAGGATCAATATTCCTGCAGCTACACCCAATATGGTGAGCAACGTTCCATCAACTTCCATAACATGCTAGCTCCAAAAGAATTCGTCCAATCCCGTTTGTTTGGGCTTTCCCAACATCGTGTCAAAATCCAAATCCATCGACGATGTGATTTGTTCCAATGTAGACTCCATGAATTCCATGTATTTCTTTGAGTCAATTTCATCTTTCCTTGCAAGCTCCACAGGCTTTACTCCGGGTTTGTTCAGAATTTTGATGAAAGAAATTTTATCACCTTTCTTAATTTCCCTAATAGACTCCAATTGTTTTGCGGCCCTAATGTGTTGAGGAATTGTTTTGACATATTCTGAAGGCGCCTTGCTTAGCATCACGTTAAATGTCAAATCCTCCAACGGAATTTCTTTAGCTTCAACTTGTTTACCGCAGATGGAAATCTTTTCAGATATTTGCTGCTTTGCCTTTACAAAATCATCCATGGTCTGAACCTTGGATAAGATTTCGATGAGTTCGTAAAATAATTTTTTGATGAATGCCGGAGTATGTGATTTTTTTCCAGTCAATCCCTTTACATCAACCTTGCCAGAATTTGTCACTCCCAGATAGTTTTTCTTCCGGTTACTCAATACACAGTAGCGATACGTTTTGTCAATTTCCAAATCAACCCCATGATCCTTTTTTGCTTGCTCTATTACAAGTTGAATTTGTTCTTGTGTGGGCTTTTTAAGAAAAAGCGAGTCAGTGTCACCGTATAAGACTTCAATCCCACTATCTTCACATTTCTTAATCGTCTCCAAAATCGTGTACCTTCCAATTGCAGTGGTTGCTTCTGCCACAGGTAGAAAATACAATGGGAATATTTCTGCACCCATTACACCGTAGCTTGCATTTAAAATTACCTTCAGGGCCTGACTGACTACGGTATACTGTTGCCTTTGATCATCAGTCAGAGTTTCTTTTTTCGATAAGCTCTTGTAGTAGTTGACTCTCAGGTCTCGCAACGAACCGATTATCAGCGATGTAAGACCGTTTTTCTTGGAACATGCCCAGTGATTGGTTTGAGGAATGAGATCTTTTTTGCATTCTTCGTGAACACATCTTACCGTCTCATATGACAGGTTTCTTACCTTGATTATACTGGGATACAGGCTAGCAAAGTCCATAACGACCACATCGAAATGGATTCCCTCCTTAGGTTCCACAACCAGGCCGCCTCGATATTTTTTGTCTTTGATTACGGCATCAGACATAACTCCTTCGGATCTTCTTTGCAGCTCTTCTCGTTTTGGAATTATGCAGTTTCGCCTTCTGTGCTCATAGTACAGCAAACTTCGAATCCATTGGGAGACGCCGAGTCTGGCGATGTCATCCATTGGCATCCTCCCTATCCTCGCAATAATCACAAGTATGTCGATTAGCAAGTCTTTGTTGAAGCTTGTCAGCTCATAGGTCAGCAATGCATCATTGTAACAATAGTTTGCAGTTTGATACAAAGACAGTTCTGCAAAGTCCAACCCGTAGTCTATCTTTTCTTTTCCGAGCAGTGCCTTTGAGACGCTGTTTAGCGAGAAGTCGGTGTATTTTTGACTGAATACGTAAATTTGAAATGAGCGGTTAGAAAGAATTTTGTACAAATCCAGATGAACTCCTTCTTTCAAGGTTGCCGAATCCCTCATCATGTAGAAGGGATTTTCCGAATTTTTTATTCCCAACCTCTCTGCCCGATTGTAAAGATACGGCAAGTCAAATTCGTCTCCGTTATACGTTAAAACGAATGGAAAGGTCTTGACTATTTCAAACGCATCCTCGATCATTTTTTTCTCGTCGTTGGGCTCATAGAATGTCACTTTGATGCGAGGATCTAGCTCGTTTGTTCCTTCGTTTGTCCCCTCCGTTTTGAGTACAAAGATTTGATCAAATCCGTCGGAGCCCTTCAACCCTATAGCTGTGACTTTTTTTTCTGCAAGTTTTGGATCAGGAATCCTACCGACTACGGCTTCAACCTCAATATCTACGCTAAGTCGTTTTAGCCTTGGGATGGGTTGGTTAAGCAAATCAGCCCATTGCGAAATGAACGTCTTGAATTCTTCTGCATCTACCATGTTGTCACTGTCAACCTTATCCCATAGCAGACTCTTCAATGCCAGTTTGACCTCCCCAGAGATTTCCAAGTCATGAGGAAGTATCTTCCCGTCTTTTACCTCGTAATATTTTCCTACAATCAGCTCCCTGTCGTAAAGATACGTTTCGTAATACTTGATGTCAGATTCCCAAGTCTCTATTTTATTTCTAATGCTTTCTCCAAAATTTCCCCCTATCGCCAGCGGGTTATCCGCAACTATTTTTGACAGTTCCACCTCTTTGTCTTTTATTAGATCATATTTTTTGACAGAGTCAATTTTTAGCACATCGTCTCGCTCTTGAAGAAAATCCAATTCGTCTACGGACAGCCGTGAATAACAATACGGTCTATGACCAGTCTCATCATGCCATAGAATGAGTTTTTTAGATTCTGGCTCATAGAACTTCAAAACGGTGGATTTTAAGATGCTGTCATATGCTGCAGAGACCAACATTGCAGGAAGCATAGACTCAATTTTTTTACTGTCATCAACACTTGCTTGCATTTTCTCACACAGAATTTTCGTATTTTGCCACTAGTTCCTTTGCCCATCTCTCGATTTTGCTTTTGTCCAGATGGATCACTTCCACACCTGCTTCCTTTAGCAGTTCGTAATCAGTTTCAGGATACACATCGAGGCAGACAAACTTTTTGATCCCTATGGTAATTGCCATTTTGGTGCATTCCAAACAGGGAACAAATGTCGTGTAAAGAATCGCACCTTCAATTCCAGCCTCAATTCCCAGTATTGCGCAGTGCATGATGGCATTTGCTTCTGCATGATTGCACAGACACCTTTCAAGTGAGTCCCCGGATTTGACCTTCCCCTCCATTCGAAGCTGGCATCTCGTGCATCCGCCCTCAAAGCAATTTTTGATACCAGGAGGAGTCCCATTATATCCGGTAGCCAGTTGCCTGTTGTTTCTTACGATTACTGCTCCAACTTGCCGAGTCAAACAGTTTGAACGCAGTTTTGCAAGTTCTGCCTGGAGCATAAAGTACTCATTCCAGTTCGGCCGGTCAAAAGAGACTTTCACGCAAGTGCTTGGGGGCTGTTCAATATATGGATCACTCTAATCGAATTTGCTTGTGCGATCAAGATGCAAATCACATACATGAAAACGAAATTAATCGTACAATAATGACAAAAACACAACATTGTACCATACGAAAGCATAAAATCGATAAATTCTGATCTCATTATGTCCAATGCCAGAATTCATTGAAAAAAAATATGTTCAAAAAGACTCCATCGAAAAAAGAGACTATCAGACAAATCTTGCGACACAGGCAATCAAGGAAAACTGCATCGTGGTGTTGCCTACGGGTCTGGGCAAAACCGCCGTAGCACTGCATGTCATTGCAGAATACCTTTCAAGAGGATCTGGAGGAATCTTGTTTTTGGCGCCCACGAGGGTTTTAGTGAATCAGCATTATGAATTCCTAAAAAACAATCTTACAATAGAAGACATCTCACTGATCACAGGCGAGGACACCATTCAGAACAGAGCAAAGCTCTGGACAAGTACCATAATTTGCGCAACGCCAGAGATTGCAAGAAATGACCTTGAAAGGGAACTTGTCTCACCAAAGCAATTCAGCCTCGTAATATTTGACGAGGTTCACAGGACAGTTGGAGAATACGCATATTCGGGAATCGCCCAGAGATTTGAGAATTCATCCGCAAGAATTGTCGGGATGACTGCCACATTGCCAAGCGAGAAAGAGAAGGCAACAGAGATTTTGACCAAGCTCAGAATCACCAGCGTTGCTGAGAGGACCGAAGACAGCGAAGACGTAAGGCCATACACCCAAAAAACAAATACCGAATGGGTAAACGTAGAACTTCCACCAGAATTAAAAGAGATCCAGACGTTGATAAAATCCGCACTGGATCAAAGGTACGATACGCTAAGAAAAAACGGCATTCGTTTGACAGAGCAGCAGTCCCTATCTGCACTTCTTAGAAACAGACCCATAGTGCTATCTCAGAACAGGCGCTCAGCAAAACCTCTATTCACCGCAATCAGGATCCACTACGCGTTAAACATCCTTGAAGCACACGGCATAACACCGTTCCTGAAATTCTGTGCGAGGGCGAAGGCAAAAAAAGGAATAGGGGTCAAGGATCTCTTCGAGCTTGACACCAACTTTACAAAAGCGATTGGTTTGGCAAGAGACGCACAGATGCAGGGAATTGAGCATTCAAAAATTCCAAAGCTGAAGGAAATCATCGAATCTGTTCCAGGCAAAGTTCTGATATTTACGAGCTATAGGGATTCGGTTGATCTTATTCATGATCAGCTAGTCAAGCTAGGAATTCCTGCAGGAATATTGATTGGAAAAGCAGGTGCAACAGGATTGAAACAGAAAAAACAGATTGAGACGGTGCAGAATTTCAGAGAAGGGGTTTTTCGGGTTTTGATTGCCACCAGAGTGGGGGAAGAAGGACTGGACATTGCAGAAGTGAATCAGGTAATTTTCTATGACAACGTGCCAAGCTCTGTCAGATTCATTCAGAGGAGAGGGAGAACGGGAAGAAAAGACACGGGAAAGCTTGTCGTTCTGATTGCAAAAAACACAATAGATGAGACGTATTACTGGATAGGACGACGAAAGATGACTGCGGCAAAATCCATGGGCAATCAGATGACCCAGGTTTTGGAAAAGAACCAGGGAATCGAATCTAAAAAGACGGGATTGGATGCATTTCTCTAGTTTCGGTACCGTTTGGCAATGGTGTCAAAAATTACTTGCTTTCTTTGAATCACCTTATTTTTCATTCCAGACTCCAAGTGGTGAATACTGCTCTTTTTTGCGACCAGCAGATTCTCCAATCTCAGATCAAATTGATTTAAAAGAAAACTCTCTACACCAGAATAGCCTCCGTCAATTTCCAGATTTTCAAACGCCTCATTTGCCAAATTAAACATGGATTTGTCAAGATACGACAAAATTTCATCCAACATTTTCTCAGATAGAACCATGATCATGCAAATTCCAAGAGTGCAAAAAATGTTACGTGTAAACTTTTGATTTGAAATCTAAAATAAGCCTGATGGTTTCAATTAGCTGATTTTAAAAACATATTCTTGTTGACATGTTGAAACGTGTTAAAAATACAAAGAGTGTTCAGCAACAAATACAAAAATAACAAAGCAACACGTGATTTTCAAAAATTTAATAATAAAATAAAAATCGCATGGGAAAGCTAGCCCATTCTTTTTATTATGTGATATCCAAACTCAGTCTTTATTGGTTCAGAAATTTCTCCAACTTGCAGCTTGAATGCAGCCTCCTCAAAAGGTTTAACCATCATGCCTTTTGTAAAATAGCCCAAGTTTCCATCTTTTTTTCCACTACCCTTATCAGTTGAAAACTCTTTTGCCAGACTCCCAAATTTTTCACCATTTTTGATCTTCTCCAAAATAGAGAGGGATTCACTTTGTTTTTCAACTAGAATATGGGAACATTTTATTTTGTTGCTCATTTTACTACTGTTTTTTGTCGTATCCTTGTTTTAATAAATCAATAATTAGTGCATAACTAGACATGATTTTGTAAATCTATGTTGGCGTGAAGGACAACAGAGAATTATACTACACATGTAATGCTCCTTAAGAGAATTGTTTGTATTGAGTTCAAATTTCATCAGGAGCACAATGTTATTGGGGATATAGTTAAGGAAATTATTTCTGGACCCACGTGGAAATAAACAATATTCTAAAATGTTCACAAAAAAACTTGTATTGTCACATATATCGTAATTGCCAGTATTTTATTGACAACTCTTTTTAGATTTTAATTTAGGTATGAGACAATAACCAGATCAACAGTTCTTTTAAGCAAGCACATACTTGAATTTTTAGATTGTATCATTTGTATTTAGATGAAAGTGGGGTGGAAGGACTTTCATCCAATCCAGATAAAAGAAATTTGGATGATGACTGGTTTACTTCTGGCGGAATCATAGTAAACGAGAAAGAAATCGGGGGATTTGAAACATCACATTCAGAAATAATATCTGAATTCTTTACAAAAAGAGGCGTTACATTACCAGAAGGTTTCAAGTTACATTATAGGGAAGCAAGGCAGAGACAATGGCCATATGATCATTTGTCTGAGAAAGAGATTGGGGAATTATCAAATTCAGTGTTTAACGCAGTTAAGAAGATTAATTGTAAATTAGTATCTGCATCAATCAATAAAAGAAATCATTGTAGTAAACCGTATCCTTATACAGCGAGTGTAAGGGCATATTCATTGCTATTATGTTTAGAAAGATTCCAATATTTTTTAGAGGAAAATGGTGAAGACGGTATTAGTATCTATGAAAAACTCACACGCAGTATGAGAAAAAACATTGAAAAAGATTTGAGAAATTTACGTGAATTGACAAGATTTCCGTTTTTTTCGGATCTCGATAAAATAAAAGGTAAGATCAGAAGTGGTGATCCCGTAAAAGAAAAAGTGTTACAGTTTGCTGATTATGTTGTCTACCCACCTCATATTTTCTTCTATACAAATCAAAAATGTTCAAACAGACTCAATGAGATTCACTACAAATATTATAATGCAAAGGGAAATTGGAAAACTGGCGGTTGTGTGTATATACCATAAGTCGGTTCTTTGGGATGTTTTTTCAAACTCCCACAGCATGTTTCCATGCAGAACCGTAATTTAACAACGTGTTTCTAATATATAGAATCTTTGGTTTTCAGTATAACCTAAACAAAAAATCGTTCGTCACTTTCTGCTTGCGTTCTGAATCAGGAATTTCCATTTGTTCCCTCCTTGAACGTCAACCCCACAAGCTTTGGAAGGTATCTTGTTGTGTAATCCCATGTGTGATCTGACGTAATTATGATAAATCTGGTATCTGTCAATGATTATAATATCTTCTTTTTTGATTATTCTTGAGAAATGCTAACATGTAAGATCTTAACAGGCTTGTAATTATTTCATTAAAAAGATATTCAAAAATTGAATAATTTTATTAAATTTTTAAAAGGATTTTTTCATAGATTTTAGGGATTTTACCTTCAGACAAATTCTTCCGGATGTGCCACAATGTGGATTTGTTAATTCCAAATCTTTTCCTTTCTTCTGGAGTCATATTCAAAATCTTTTCTCTTAATTCCAGATTATACTTTCTGTTTACTTTCATTTTAGGCATGACAAATTCAAATTCTTCCTTTTTCCCTACAATGAAATTAGATAACTGTTGTAGGTTATCTTGAAGAATAAATTGATATGAGTATTGTTTACCATTCTTGTAACTATATTTAGCATTAAAGTTCGAATTAATCTTTTCAATTAATAATTTAGCAACATCTTCTCCTAACCTAGTATGATAGTTCTCCGTAATTATAAAATCAGATTTTTTAATCTTCTTTTCTTCCAATAATTGAATCACAGATACATCAATTAGCCATCTAAATAATTCTTGAACGTCGTAAACTAACGGTGTTCTGCTCTGATTAATCTCATGCAAAAACCCGATAGAATAATCAAGACCTATTCCATTAATTCCTTTTCTAATCTCAGATTCCAATATGGCATAACCATAATTCAGCAATGCGTTAATCTCATCAGATGCATTATAATTTCTCGAATTTGATTTGTTCTTTCTTCCTGTAAACTGAAACTCTGGATTTAATTGATTAAATATTGCAGTTAGATTCTCAAGATAAATTCCTGATATTCTTCCCTCATATGTCATCAGTTGCTTGATTAATTTTGAAATATCTTGTTTCTCACTATTCTTCATTGTATCCAACAGAAACAAATCTTCCTTTTCTACTGCCTTTCTAATTTTGACAATATCTACAGATTCATAGAATCTTGATAATTCCTCCAATAGATTCAGAGAATGCTCAACCTTTGCCTGTACTGTCTTCAGGGCAATCTCAAATCTAGATACAGAATCAAGGTACTTTTGGTACTGTTTTATGCGTAATTTGCCTGATTTTGGCTGTTCAGGCATCACATTTGCCAATAATTGACCATTCCAATTCAATAATGTAACATTGATGCTGTGCTTTGAGAGCCACCTCATTGCCTCAAATGTAATGTTGCCAGTATGACCGTCAATGGTTATTCCGTCATGGTTTATCTTGTGAGGGAAAAATTCTAGTCTCATATTTTTTAATTTGTTTGTGATGATCAGTTTTCTCTTGTCCACGTTGATTGATGTTCCAAAACCTGTAATGGGTAACGGATTCGATTATTTGGTATCTGGTTTGCCAATGTTATGCTTTACTATCAATTCAAAATTTACTGACATGATGCGGGTTCACCCTGTATTGTCCCAAACTTTTCAAGGTCTTGTGAAATCATACGATACTGAATAGATTCACGATCCCATAAACCAGATATTGAGACGGCATATCCGCCAGGAATTTTAAAAACATCTATGATGCGTTCTTCAAGAAAATAGGTTCCTCCAAATTGTGCAATGGTACTTTGAGTGGATTGTTTGACATGTGCAGAGTCTAACTTGTTTTCAGTAATAATGTTCCAGTTTGTATCGCAATACATGTCATTTTCACTTGTTACATCAGGAACATTAACTGGACTTCGTTTTTCTGCAATATCACGGATCAGGTTTCCATCTGAATCAAATTGAGATTGATCATGTGGGAAGCACCAATCAGGATTATGCAAGTGCTCTAACAAGGACTCCATGTCATGAACAGATGAAGAGACAGGACCTCCGCATTGCATTATGTGAGGCGCTAGTTTTCCGTCATAATCCAAGTTAATTATCAGATTCTTGGTTCGAGTGGGGTTGGAACGATTAGGATCTTGTTCTATAAATCCCGATTTGGCATAGGTTATCGTATACCATTCTTTGTCTATGCTGATTTCTGCATCAGGGTACAGAGATAAGAAATATTGAACAGAATCCATCTTTTTGGTTCCTTCGATGAATGTCTCAGCATTATGCACATTGACTTCTGTCTTCATCCATCCACGCTCAATTAGCCGTGGTTTTGTCTCCTCTCGGACGCATGCAGGTGTACCATCATACTTTAGAATTAATATTAGATCGTTTCTGCATGGAATGTCTTTGGGTTCGACTCCCTCCCTTGAAAACTTTAACGGGGGCTCAAGGAAATTAACGGGTACAGCATCATTACCAAAGTCTTTTCCTACATGGAGTGAAAAGCCAGTTCCCATAAAATCGGAAATCTTTCCTTCCTCTTTCCACACTCCAACTAGATTTACGTTATACTTGCTTGATGGTGCTCTTTCTGAGACTTGTACAGTTACGTTAAGAGTTTGGTTTTGTCCGTTCAGAATCATTTGGTTTGGTTCAAGATGGATGTTTGCTCCCGGCGGAAATCGAATCTTCCCCATCTGATCATTGCCAATTGTTGCATGAAAGTCCACAGTTGTTCCAATAGCGTGTTTTGAGGTTATCACTATGGGAAAGGTTGCAGTCTCCCCTTTGTCAACTTTAAAGTTTGGCTTGATCCCATCAACATAAAACCAAAGATCATCATACATTATTTCATCTGCCAGTCTAAAGTGAAATGGTGAAAAGTCTCTTGCATCCACATATGAAACTACTGATACAAACAACAATGCAAAAACAGTAAACAATATGATTTTCATTTTCTAATCCTGATTCCCACTCTCATAAATTGCGCAAAGCTCTGGCCTGTCAATGCTGATGTGAAAATCCACCATCTTGGCATAATCATCAGACAGAACGCCGCTAAATTCACGACCAAAGCTTGTCTTGCCGCAAAACTCTGTGTATTTTTCACCAAAATCAAAGTTGTATTTTCCAACCACTAATTCAAACTCTGATGGAACGTTTGCAATATTTGTCTCAAATTCCTTCCTTACTATCTCTGCTATTTTTTTCTCTTCGTTTTCATCAAAGTATGACAGTTCAGGTCCAAATCTTACAGATATTTCCTGTTCAAGACTGCAAATACAGGAATTCATGTTGGGTATGCAAGGCATAGGATTCTCTTCTGTGATTTGGTTCTTGCCAAGTCTGTTATCTTTGTAGACACTCTGGTACCAGTAATCATTGGTTCCTTCTTCTGTAATGACATGCCCACAATAGTCGGTAATTGGAGGATATGACTCCAACGACATGCCTTGCATAAACACAAGATTGTCGGGATTGTACAGAATGTTTTTTTCATCTAGTTTTGCCTTAAATTCATTTAAGGATGCATCATAGCCTATTTTTTCATAATCAACCAAACCATGTTCTGTGTACGGCAAGCCAATGCCAAGAAAGTTTTCGGTTCCGTAAAACAAAGATGAGCCAGATATCAACAATACAAGTCCGGAAACAACTGCAACCATTATCAAAATTCTATTCTTCAATTTATCATCCTAGTAGTCACGCCACGTCCAGTCGGAATTTTCTTCATCAAAATCATAATTCTCAATATCCAGCCTAACCTCGATATTTGTAGAGTTTGCAGGTACTTTGAATATGGAATCGGTGTAATATTGTGGGTATGGTGCTTCTGGACTTTTCACGTACGGGAATTGGATGTATCGGGATTCCTTGCCATCAACCAAAACAGAAAGTCCCAACAGTTTACCGACATTCCAGTCCTCTGATCCATAACTTTGATAATAGCTAACTCCAGTATCGCGCAACCTAATCTTCATGTAGCTGTCTTTGTCAGAAGGGATGAATTCCAATACGGTGATGCTGTTTTTTGGCTGATAGTCAACATGCTCAAGTGTGAGGTGAGACGCATAACCTAGAATCGAATGGTTAATCGAGTTGACATAAAAATAATTTCTCTCCATGAGTCTCTCGACTGATGCAGATTTCACATGTACGGTTTCCATCCTGCTGTTTTTCCAAGTCTGCAACGATTCATCCCGATTGGGATTCTCTTTGAATTTTATGTCATAGAGTGTAGCATCATCACCAATTGCGCATAAAGAAGACATGCTTTGATTCAATCCAAAAGACAGGTTGCCATACCTGTCTGAAATTCCTGAAAAATACTTTGACCCCGCCATTCGTCCGTCAAACTCTCCACAAAACGACAAGACATGCTCGTCTTTGTAGTCAAAATTGATCTTTCCTATCGTGAACTGATATTCGTTCAGGTTCTCATTGCCTCTCAGGTGATGCTTTACCAAGGCAGCTGCACGCAATTCCTCATCAGGCGTAAAGTATGATTTTTCTTCTAGGAATATTTCTGCCACCCGGATTTCCAAAGGAGAGAAGCAGTCCGTGTAGTTTGATTTATGATCATCGTCTCTTGGGATTTCGGCATATGAATTAGCATATTCTATATGGGTGCTGTTGATTGCAGTCTCTAGCCAGTAAACTTGCTTGTCTCCCTGATCAATGACATAGCCGCAATTGTAACTCCTTGGCTGATACGTTAAAATGTGAAATCCGCGATTAAGCACGATATCTTGACTATCCACATCGGCCCCAAAGTCACGTAGCATCTTCTCAAAAATGTCTGGCATTATTTTCGCTATGAGCAAGTCGTAGTCGATGTTTCCACCATGGGTGAATTCTATATTGTGATTTTCAGTATATGGTACATAGTCTCTGCCAGATGGTGAATAGTCATCTGATTGTGCATGTGCCAACCCAAAGAATCCCGCAAAAATTAAGAAAATGAGAAAATGTTTCATTGTTTGATTAAGTGAATTATCAGAAGTTCATAAAGAATTCCATCCTTGGTACTGTTTTTGTTGATTTTTGACATCTTCCAGTTATCTTTTCGGTATCAATTCGGTATTTGATTTATCAATTCGGTAGCAACCTAGTTTTGGAACTTATCGATTAGGTATCTTTTCGACACACAAAATTATCAATTCGGAGAATCAAATTATCAATTCGGAGAGAAATTTTATCAGTTTGGTATCAATTCGGTGGAATAATTTATTTTTCCGGTAACAGATTCTATCTTTCCGGTGTAACTTTCTATTTTTTTGGGGAAATATTCCGAAACGCCGGATTGATAATTATCTTTTCGGGGGGAAAATAATTTTTCAGAAATGATATTGTATATTTCTGGATTGACAATTCCGAAACTCTCGAGAGTTTGTTGATATTTTCCGAAACTTTTGATCGCAAATCTATATTTTCAATTATCAATTCGGGGATTTTGTCGAAACTTTGTCGATATTTTCCGAGAGATTGTCGAAACTACCGGAAAGATACCGAAAAAATAATTGATCGCAATGAATGATTTTTGAATAAATTTCAACAAATTTTACGGGAAACAAGTCAAGTAACTCACCAAACACTCTAGATTTTATTTTGGACATGTCCAAAAATGTCCAGTTTTGTCCAAGGGTGTCCAATATTCTAAAAAATATTAATCAGGTACAGGTAATGCACAGACAATCTGAGGGCGGAACATCAGGAGCACTTATGAGCATTCAGCCCAGAATTTTGTCGTATGAAGTATGTTGTGATGCTGTTAATCCTGACAGGGTTTGTTGGAATGGCACATGCCTCACAGGACGAGGCAACACATTCCACCAGGATGTCTTTTGAGGAGCATTATGAAATTGAGATCCTGGGACTTGAAGATGAATACTCTACAGATGAAGAATATTCTTTTGACTTTGTAATCTCAGGCTACGGGTATGGATGCGCAAACTATCAGGTGAGCTATCCTGATGGCAACGGCCTTCTCATTGGCACGGGCGCTCAATCACGATGTGCTGCTCAAACATCAATGTATGAATTTGAAATCAAATCCTTTGACAGGCATGGGACTCTTGGAAATGTCGCAATAAAAAAACCAGGGGCCTATGCTGTCACAGTAACGTTTGAAAAACCAAGCAAGTACTTTCCTACAACAGTCAACAAGGAGTTTCTTGTTGTAGACTCCCTTGATAATAATTTCAATGAATTGACCCCGTTAAAGCAATTCAAATCGGGAGTTTTGATTGATGGAATCCAATGCAGAGAAAACTTGATCCTGATTCCAAAACATGACAGTTCCCCGGCATGTGTGAAACCTGAAACCATTTCAAAACTCATTGAGCGAGGATGGACGACACAATCACTCGTACAGGATATTGTCATGAATACCATGAGCAAAAAACTCGGTCCAGAATGTTCACAAAACACAATGGATGAGATAATGAGTGGAAAAATGGTTGACGAGAAATGTGCCAGATTCATCGACGAACTTTTCACTAAACGCCAGTCCGAGATGATGCGGCAAGGATATGTCTTTGATCAGGAAAGCAAGTCCTGGACCAAGGAAGGCCATCCGGACATGTTTATGAATATCGCAGACTATTACCAGCAAAATCTAAAGAACTTGGAACCTAAACCCCTCTCTGAGATTAATCGAAGCTGTATGACATTAGAGCAAAGCAAGGAAACAGCTCCTTTTTTCAAAGTACCGTCTCATTTACCTGATGGCTATTCTATGAAATGCTCCATGTCTGGAACGCCTTCAGAATCTTACATCATTTATCACAACAAGGATGTTTCTGATGGATGGCTGGGAAAACTGCATGAACTGATTGATGGTGGTGCAATTTTCATTCATCAGGTAGATGAAAGAAATATTGTAGACAAAGAAAAGTATGCCACATTTGGTTCACCAGAGCAACGAATGCAGGATACGTATGATGATGTGATGATACAGAATCCATCATTGCAGCCACAGTTGATACGAATTAATGAAATACTGGCATACGCAGTTGACTCTTGTACTGACTGCGGCATGCAGACTGCAGACTTTGCAGATGGAACCCTTATTCAAAAATCAACTTCGACTGAAACTAAAATCAAATTCATTGATGAAGATGGTGTTACATACATGCTCAAAACAACTTTGCCGTTAGACGAGTTAATCTTGGTGGCAGAATCATTTCAATGATTGCATGAGAAATAGAAAATGAAGACTAGGCTTTTGATAATTATCGTGTTTTTTGTTATTTTTGCAGGATATGCAAAACTAGAGGTTTACGGGCATGGAACGGGACCTAAATTCAGCACAGGATTCTACAGGATTGAAGATGAGGCATTTTCAAAAACAACAGTGTCTGTAGGGGAATCCTTCTTCATAAATGGTACTCTTGTATCTTTGGTAGAAAAAAACATCCAGGGAAAAATGGATGTTAGATTCGATTATGCAAGTAACGAGTCATGGTTTGTTAATCTTTTAAAATCTAATTTTCTCTGTCTTGCTCAAGATATGTGTGCCAAACCAATCTATGTGGTACCAAACCAAAATCACTGGTACATGGATATCACGTCCAAACCAGACACATATGTGTTGGAAGGAAACAACATTTTCTCGTATTCAATAAAAATGACTTCTTTAAAGGGCGGAACATATCATATCCACACAGATCCCAATGCAGACATCTCGTCTTTTAGGCATATTGGTCCAGGCCAGACAATAATCGTAGAAGGTTCACAAGACATTACCGAGGGGGAATTGTTTGAATTTTACATTCCTTATGCGATAGGTTTTGTTTTAATGATAATCGGTTTAGTGTTGGGGGTTGTTTTCATGTACAGGAGAAAACAGAGAAAAATAAAATGAAAATTAAATTTTTGATAATCCTTGCATCTGTCGGTTTGTTTATTTCAATTCCAAATACATTTGCATCTGAACCTCAACTCATTCAAATTTTTCAACCCGATATTGAATTGCTGCCTGATGAGACGATCGAATATGGGGAGTCTTTCACAATACGTGCATGGTTGCAATCCTATGATGACAGACCTGAAGGTTTGGGATTTTTTGTAGATGTCTTGGATCCTCACCACAATCAAGTTGACTCTACTTTATGGTTTGCAAGACAGGACTTTGTTTATGAATTTGACACCATGCATCCTGCTTACAATGTCACTCAAAGCGGCAACTATCTTGTTAAACTTGAAAGAGCAGACTTTATGGAGCGTACTGGAAGTTTTCCAAAGACAATCTCATTTGAAATTCTTTTTCCTGAACCCGAACAGGATAGGCCTTTAGGAAAAAATTGCGGGCCTGGAACATTACTGGAAGAGGGAATATGCGTAGTGGCTAAAGATGATAAAAAAGCAGAATCTTCTTCAAGATGGGGTACGTATCAGGACATCACATCGCCTCTAAAACAAATCAAATCAGGCGTTGCTCTAGTTGATGTGCAATGCAGTGAAGGAAAATCTCCTGCTTACAAATACAATAGAATGAGTGTCGCATGTGTTTCAGAAGAAACTTTGGTGGAATTGTGGGATAGAGGATGGGCGACAATGAGATTTTACACAGATGATGATACCTCATCGCATGCATTGTGTAATAATTACGAGGGAAAATGGCATCCCGAGCACAACGGATGCAGAGGGGATATTTCTGATTTACAGTGCTCTCTGATGGGAGGAAAATTTGTTGACAATCTCAAGATATGCTATAACGACATATGCCCTAAAAACAAGACATACACATTATGTGTTACAAATTCAAATTACCCCGAGCCTGAACCTCCATCCACATCAACACAATGCAAACCTGGCCTTCCACCATTTCATTCGGATTTTTATTTAGACCAAGAACTTTGCAAATGGAAACTAATTCCAGAACCCATTCCAAATGAAGTTATCCCATATGTCTGGAATAGTCATTTGCAAAAAAAGCAAATTGACTTTTCACCTAAAGACAGATCTTACTTTAATTTTGGCGAAGGGTTTGATCCTGAAAATGAAAACAGAGCCTGTTCTCCAATAATTTTAACGAATAAAACTGAACTTTACATTTCATCAACATTTACCATTGAGCCTTTTGAAATAATCAATACAGTAACTAGTGAGATACAGCATGACGATTGCCATAAAATTTGGAAGGCCGAGACATTGCTTGTAGAGCCCAGTCCGGAACTGGGTGCATGGTTGAAAAATTATTGGGAAAAAGAAAATGAAGACTAGATACAAAATCATACTCATTACAGTTTGTGGATATTTTGGAGTATTTTTTGGCCCTGTAACTGCAAGCAATGTCTACTGTGATTTTATTTCACAAGAAACGTGCACATCAAGAATCACCGGAGTTGTCTTGCCACCGCTCAATCTGATAATGCCAAGCTTGCCAAGTGATGATTGCATTGTAGACAATGATGGGGTGATGGAGCCTTGCTATGATGAAGCAGGCCTTTTGGAATGGCCGTTTCCCCCTCGCATGGAAGAACATCCAGAAAGAAGTTGTGATGAGCAATGTACTGATGTTGGAAAACCTCCTCTTTGTACCGGTGATAGAACCGCATGTTCTAATCAAGATGCCAATCTGTGTGATCCTTCAGGATGGGAATGTGGAGACAATGAAAGGATATTTGAGGAGATTAGGGGAGATGAAGGCTAGGCTTTTGATAATATTTACAATCTCGATTACAATTGTGGCACTTTTTACAGTGAATTCTTTTATGAATTTGTACCATTACGGAGAATATCTCAAGATGGATGATGGCCATGTATGGCACTGCAGCTCTGATGGTCACAAACAGTTTTGCGACAACACATCAATTAGGATGATGGAACTGTTTGGGCTTCTGCCTGACAGTGAGGAGCCCCCTTACCAACTTGAGAAAATAGAAGGCTATGCGATTGACTATGGTAGAGAAGTAAAACATCTGCCATTTGCCGATGTTTGCACTGATCCGATGAAGATAATTTTACTGTCGTATTCCAACATATCTTCAACGGATGAGGAATTCACAATTGAGGATGTGAAATTACCTTTTGGAATGAACTTAGAAGATTTTGAAAGATGCGCATTTGAAACATCATTTACAAAAGAAAGATCCAACATGGTTCCTTGAGCGGGATTTGTAAAATGAGTTCAAATCCATAACTATGAAAAAATCAGTGTGTTTTTTCAACCCTATCCAGGGGATGTCCTAGATTCTCTTTATCGATAAAAAGTAGAATACTTTATGAACTATCTATAATTCATTTATTCAGATTATGAAATTTTTTGTAATTTTATTGATTTTTCTAGGCTCTGCCATGCTTGCACCCAATGCATTTGGCTCTGAATTATTTTATGGAACATCAAGTATTGAAAGATTCCCGCAAGTTATAGATTCTGATGAACCACAAATAATTGAAATCAAATTCCAATATCAAGAGGGGCCTTATTCACTTAACATTGAACCCCTCTTTGTTGTTAGTCCCAAAGAGGCAGTTCCATTTGTACAAATTGAATTTGATGAAGTAGAAGGCATACCTCGCATGTCAGTTAAAAGAATGATTGGCACTATTACAGTAGATCAAGACATCACAAGTGAGAAAATATTTCTAAACATTTCTTATAATGGAACATATGCAGTAGCTCCTCCACAACCATTCAAAAGTTCATGGAGTGATACTATGATAATTGATATTGAAAAAAATCTTGTTCCTGAACCTGATGACAATCTTAATTTAGAAAAAGAGCCCTTTTGCGGGGAAGGAACTACATACACTGAAGGCATATGCGTTGTCGATGAAATAGACGATTCTACAGAAACATCTGAAAAATGGGGAAAATATTCATCTACAGTGTTTGAATCTCCACTAAAGCAATTCAGATCAGAAACTACATTTAATGAAACTCAATGCAGGGACTCTTTGATTCTCGTAATGAGACACAATGGCTCTCCCGCATGTGTTAATTTTGATACAATTCCAAAACTGATTCAAAGAGGATGGATAGACACAGATCCAAGGGCAGAAGCAGACAAGAATATTCCAAAATATTTGTGTGAACTGTATGGAGGCGGATTCTTTGATGAAACTGGTGAATGCATGGATGTGGAAAGTTCTTACAAATGTCAAATGTCGGGTGGAGAATGGGACGGCAAGTGCATGATCCCAAACTATATGGGAAAAGGAATTGGAACAGAGGCGGACTTTGATCCTAATTTTAAACCTGATTGCATTGACGGCAAGTGCATGTGTCCTGATGGTTTTTCATACAACCAAGTCTTGTTCAAGTGTGTAATCTCATGTGAAGAGGATTTAGTGTATAATGGATATACTGATTCGTGCACTACAGAGTTTGAATTAAAGTATCATGGATTTTGCAATGATAGTTTCACATATTCTCCATCATCCCATGAATGTTATTCTGATAATGATACATCACAAATCCCCCTAAAAGATCCCCCAAGAACTCCTCCTCCAGAACCAGAACCTACATACACCCTTACTGAAGTTAACTGCTTTACAAATCAAGTAATCTACAATGATGAATGCATTTACGTGCTAAACCCAACTGATGAATTTCCAAAAAAAATGACCAAATATTTCTCGATGGTTGATGATGTAATCGTTAATTTTTGTGAAATAAAACCTGTAACTGAATATGATGGAGAGGACAATAGTGGCGTTACTTTAGACAGATGTTTTGAGATTTCTCATTATACAATATCTGATGTCAATGCTATAAAATTTCAAAGTACGACTCCTCCAACTTGGATAAATATACAAATGGAAAACTTGACAAGATATGTAGAACTTGGTTCTTCACCAACATTTAGAATAATAGAATCTGGATGGGGAAATGGTTGTACTTCTCCTACCTTAGAAGTATATCACATGAAACAAGAATTTGATACTGATCCTCCCGTTGATGATCTTATCTATAAACATAGGATTGTGTATTCTTGTCCATATTATGAGCCGATATACCCACCTCAAGATGTTCTAAGAATTTGGGACGAGTCTGATTTTCCAAATTTTCCAATTTGTGAAGAAGAAGGAAAATATTTGATAATTGGGGATTCGGGATATGAACGATTAGCATTGTATTATTATTATTGTGGAATAGAAAATGAGAACTAGATTATTGATAATTCCTGCATTGATGACATTACTATTTAGTTCTGTTGCATTTACACCACAACAATCTGATGCATTGTCTTGTGGAGTTGGACCTTTTGTTGAATCATTTGAAAGACATGATTTATTGTTGCATGGAATTTTAATTGAAAAACATATCGATAGAACTGAAGTTGGAAATTCAAGAGATACCCCTTTGAGTACGCTGGTATTTGAGACGATATCGGTCTACAAAGGGGAACATCAAGACCAATTTACAATAAATGCAAATCTTTCTTGGGATGACTGGTATGTTGTAGGTGCAGAATACGTCCTCTTTGCAGAAAAATATGGCGATAGTTATCTGCGAGAATTGTGTGTGGGCCAATACATTGCATTTCCACAAATAATTCAATTCCTGGATAGTTATCCTTTGAATGTAACATCGGGAATTGGAATTCATTCCTTGTATGACTTAGTAACTGGTGATGATAAAATCAGACTTGATAATTTAATGAGTTTGTACAATGACATGAATCGAGGAAATACGGGACTAATCATGATGAAAAATATGAAAGACAAAAACAATTACAGTTGTGATTTTCAAACAGATGTAAAACAAGCAGAAAAATATCTAATAAACGATAATCATCTTGCATCAAATATTTTAGAAGATTCTCCAGAGTACACTGTTTCTTCAGAGTACACTTTGGATACAAATCCGCCGACTGCAATCATTACATTTGAGGGGGATACACTAAAGGCAGAAGTATCTGTGTTAAACGGCAAAGAATTTGGAAACTGTTTTTACGTTTACAATTCTAAGTTGATAAACAAAATCACAGGTGAAACAGAAAGAAATCATGATCTACTCCAAAGATTATGTAACGGTGAAAATGCTTACGAGTTAATCCCTGATCTATGTCCGATTAAAAGAACGTCTACTCTTCCAATAAATTCAGATCATGGGGGCGGTTATGTTAATCCTGAATGTCAGAAAGGACATGAACTGGCAAATGGAATCTGTCAGTCTGTAAATTATAATCATGGTGGTGGTGGTGGTGGTAGTGGCACTGTTAACCTGAATTCTGAGTTATCGCCATCATATGCTTTGGATTTTATGGGTACTTCATTTTATCGTGTAATTTTACCGCTTGCAGCTTTGTTTGCAGGTGTTGCAGCAGCATTTCTTGCCACATATTTTATTCTAAAAAGAAAAAAAATCCCATCAAGACCTTACATGGCTCTGATGTTGGCAGGAGTATTGATGTTTTTTGGAATCCCTAATCTTACCTCGTCTTTGGAATCAATTTCAGTTATTTTGTCTCAACCTGAGCAAGCCATGAGATGGGTTTTTAATTTTCAGTTTATTCCACGATTAATATCAATCAGTATAGTATCAGTTGCAGCTGTTTTACTGTACAGATCCTCAGTGATTAGGAAATTGATAAGGAAGTGAAGACTAGACTTTGGATGCTTGTTGGAATATTTTTTCTCCCTTTGATTATTCCACAGAGTTTTGCCATGTGTGCCATAAACGAGGATTGGCCTGATGCACCATGTCTTGATACAATCTCTAATGATTGTAAAGACGCAGAAGGCGTTGGAAAATGGGGCGAATATTATTACCTGAAAGGCGATAGTTTGATGGAGACAAAAAAATCTGAAATGCTAAATGCATTTGATGCTGGCACATTGGAAGATTGGATATCAAAATCCCACGAGAACTCTAACGTGTGGAGATATTATCACCTCAAAGGAGAAATCCCCGATGAACGAGGTGAGTATTATGATGTTGACAAATGTATCCCCGCATTTCACATACCTGGAAATCCTATTTGGTCAATCCAATATTCATCCTGGTTAATTCTTGCATTGTTGGCGAGTATTTCCTCGATGATCGTTGTTGTATTTTGGAGAAAAAGAAAATGAGGAATAGAAACAAAATAATTGTAATAATTGCAGTAATTTCTTTTATCGGCATATTCCTACTTGAAATTTCAGACAGTCATCTCAATCGTATAATCCACGACATGGATAAATCCAATTCTATTAAAAATTATGAAATGCTAGAAACTGCTTGCAACGGTATCCATGGGAAACTAGATGGGGAATGCTTCATTAATGCATTTGATGAATGCAAATCTGCAAAAATAAAACAGATGAGCTCCACATTTGAGGGGGATCCGATATTTTATTATGCCCACATCATACTGTCGGAACCTTGCACCATTCATTTTGCCATTGACACTTCACAAGATACATGGGGAGGAATAACCAAAGGATTCCATCAAAAAACATGTACTGATGCACAACTTGACAAACATGCAATAAACCTCCAATGTGATGATGGACAACAGATGATCCCATTACGGTAGGCAAAAAAGAAAATGAAGAGTAGAAACAAAATAATTTTGATTGCAGTAATATTCATAGTTGGAATATTTGTAATAAACTCAGTCATTCCTGGAATTTTATTTAGGCAACAAGACAATCTTGGTTTGATTTTGTATACGTGCACACTTGGCATAGATCGCATGGGTCCTTTAATGCTGATTACCTACAACAATGGAACCCATACAATTGATGAGAATTCATGTGCATGGAGAAACAATACGACATCCAAATCTTCTACTGGCGAATATCAGGAAATTAATAAAATGTCCTGTCCTGAACTTATAGAAAGACATACTTCTGGAGAGCCATATGCAAACAAAGAAAATAGAATATTTGCACAAGAGAAAATCTCAAACTGTAACTTTGTGGATAATTGGTCTGAAGCACAGAGAAAGGTTGAAGATTGGAGATGAGAAAATGAAAATAGGAATTTTGATTTTATTGTTGATTATTCTTACAATTTTCCAAGTTCATGATTCCTTTGCCTGCTCCTGCTCGTCACACCCTGACTTTCTGATGGCTTGGATGGAATCTGATGGGGCATTTCAGGGCACGGTCAAAGGTATTCTGACTGACGAGGGTCCGCGAAAAGTCATTTTTGACATACATCATGTACAAAAAGGCAATTATCCATATGGCAATTACACACTGGGGGATTCAAGTATAATCCACCACGGTAAAGACATGATACGAGTGAGCAGCTGCAGTGTTGACTACAAAATAGGAGAAACATATCAGGTATTTGCGTACGGTGGAAGTCAAATGACGGGTGAGACGGGTATTTGCAGCACAAAGCAGATTTCAGGTTTTGAGGAATATTCTCATGAGGATGGCAATGGTCAAATTCAACAACACAGAGAAGATTACAACTTTCTTGCCCAATACAGCCTCTTCTCATTAATCATGCCTGTAGCTATTGCAGCAATAGTTGCGGGAATTGTAATTTGGAGAAAAAGAAAATGACGAATTATTTTGAAAACTTGCGTAAAAGAGTCATCTGGATTGCCGTTGGCATACTTTGCTATTTTTTTGCAATCATACCCGTGTCTCTGATACCTCATATTCTATTGCCTGTAACGGACATGAGTTATTTCTCAGGCTTTTCATTATACTCACTTGTAAGCATTGGGTTGTTGTTTTATTTTGTTTATCGTGCACTGTTCAAAGTCAATCCGTCATGGATGCCGTTGGTAAGAAAATACAAGAAAACAATGCTTGTTTTTGTCACAATAATTCCGACATTATTTATCGTATTGCCCAGTGGCTTAATCGTGCCAGAATGGGAACAGGGCCAATGCAGCATATCATCTAGCATGGTCATGCAAGATGGAACTTTTCAGGGAAGCACCACGTCTCAAACCATGTCGGATATATCTGAGTGTCTTGATCACTGCTACTATGACGATTTTAATCCCAAACTGGAAAAGACATGCCAGTTTAGAGGATTGTTTGACTCTGCTCCTACAGTGATAACCAGTGAATCCGCAGAATATGACGGCAAAATAGCATTTGATGGAAAAATAAGATGAAGGCGTGGATTTTGATAATCATAGGAATTGTTTTTGCATCTGCAGGATTAGGATCACTTGCATATGTCACGTCTGTTCAAAACCAGTGCGATTCCTTGCTTGGAGATACACACTATCCCCGTTCGCTGACCTTTTGGAACTGTTTGGATTATCTGAGGATGATTGAACCGATTCCAGAATCGCCCATGGAATCAGGACCTATTGAAATTACTGGCGTCATTAATCACTGGGAACCAATAGATGGTCCTGCTTATGCATTGATTGCAGAGGAGCCAGTTAACGCACAAGTCAGCAATCCGGGGATTTTTCTTTATGGAGACATGCTACGACCACACATGAAAGACAAAACGGTAACAGTCAAGGGCACATTCATCTCAAACTATGTTGAATACAAGGCATCTTTGGGGTTAAGACTATTTGGTGGAGATCCTCGCACTGCAACCATCTTGGTAGATGAGATTCAAATCAACTCAGAATCACAAATATTCCAAATGGAATCTCAAACCAAAAACATAGAGTGTGCTGTAGAATACGATAAAATAATGAGCATCCCTTCATGTCCACCGCGTGATGACGGGACTATTTGTGAGCCTACACCGGTGATTGACAGGTTTATTTTTCCAGATAAAGTGAATGAATCCTTTAGAAAAATGCATTGTGCGGACATTGTGGATAACTGGTCCTACCTTCCTGAACATCTGGAAGGATTAATGGACGGGCAAATAGACTGGAATCTTGTATCAAGTATCCATCATGAAAAACCAACTTTTGACATATACGGACTGAATGAAAAATTTCAGCCAATCAAGGTGGGACAAAAAATACGTCTGTCTGTCAGTTATTGGGATGAGATAGAGTGCTCAGATTATACAGTGAAGATCACTGACAAGTTAACAGGAGATACCATATATGATAAACAATATCATTATGATTGCAAGTCTAAGGACATAGAACGGTATGGCAAGATGATGTTAAGGCCTCTGTCTGGAATTGACTATAGATTGTCTCTTCCGGGAGAATATGTGTTTGAAATGAGTAATGATGACATGAAAATTTCTGAGGAATTTTTCGTAGAATGTACTTCTGGCGGATGTGAGTTTCTAACAGATGAACAGCTTGAAGGGAGACAAACATACAGATTGGATTAAAATGAAAACAAGACTTTTGATAATTTCAATTGCAGTAATTGTGGCAATGATAGTTACAATCATGTCGGCATCATATTTGACATATGAACCGTACAATCCTTTAGAGAAAATTGCATGTGAGAATAAGGGTGGAATATATGATCTGGATCATGGGACAGGTGGAAGGGACGATATCAGGACATGGTATTGCCAGATGCCTGTTAGTGACGAAGGAAAGGAATGCACTGATTCATCTCAGTGTATCGAGATATGTATTGCAGAAAATGAAATGGATGCAACAGGCATGTGTACAGGATACTATAATGCTGGATGCTATTTCTGGGAAATGCGTAATGACAAGGCACATGAGGGTTGCATACTCAACTAGGATTGTAAAATGAAAACCACCATTTTGATAATTATTGTTGGACTATCTGTTGCAGGAATTTTTGGAGGATTATACACTGCAAATATGATCAAAAACATAGAAGACCAAAAAGCACAAGAAGAATGGCGTGAAAATAGAGCAGAATTTTTCTCAACAATAAAGAATAACAAGACAAACTCTGGACAGATTGCAGACGAAGTTAATTCCTCAATTTGGGTTTCACTGCCTATGACTTCGCACAGTTACCCTTGGCATAGCTCAAACCATCCAGAGTATGATCTGCATTTTGAGGAATACAAAAGCACGGTAAAAGACTATGACCCATCTGCTCCGCAAGATATTATGCTGTGGTTTCATTATTTGATAGTAAGATACTACGAAGGTCAGGGAATTACCGTATCTGATGTCACGACAAGCTGGGACAGTTCGTTGAAAGGGATTGATGTGGATGGAACTCCTCATCTTGGGCAACCTGGCATTTGAAAATATCTCCTTCTGATCTGGGCTATTTTTTGGATGATGGCTTTAGTGACTCCAAGGTGTTTTCTTTTTGTGGTGAGGACGGTCTTGATTCCAAAAGCAGTTTGAATAAGAACAATTCAACCCACATCTGGGACGAAAATGAATGTCAATGGCACAAAATAGAAAATGCAGAAAGAGATGCCAAATTAGCTGCTGGATACAAACTGTATCATAGTGTGGGATGGCTGTTTTCATTTATGGAAGAAAACTGAGAAAATAAAGGCTGTTTTTTTTGAACATTTTGATGTTTTAGTGTTGTACATGGTGTGCAATCTGCAAGTTGTTGTTTCATGTCCTCAGCTTGCAATCATTTAAGCCATGCTTTATCAACTCAATGCCTTTTTCATCATGAGTTTTTTGAAATATTTTTCCATCGTACTCTTCTTTGAACTGCTCACAATTCTCAAAGACTATTTCGTCCAATCTCTCAATACCGTCTTTATCTCTCTGGCAATCAGATAGCGTTTGTCTGACATCATTTCTCTCTTGATCAGATTCCCACTTGCCTATCGTGCTGTTTTTCTCTTTGAGTTCTTCACAGTATTGAGGATCAATTTCCGGAGTCATCAACTCCGTTTTTTTATCCTCAAAGACTTGTTTTGAAGTATTGATTGCTTTATCTAATGTTGCATCATTGTAGTTGATGGAAGAATAAACAAATGCTGATGTTGCCACCATGCCAATGATTACAATTGCCATAACTGCAACTGAATTTTTCCTCTCCACTTGTTTTCGCTAATTTTTATTCACGTCAAATTATTAAATTGCACTACTGAAATAATCCTTATCTTAACATGTCCTGATGATAAATCCGTAATGCATATCAACTCTTAAAATTGCAAACTTTCGTGGTCGCAAGAATCTTCGCTGTCGGAATAATTGCCAGCATGATCATTGCAGTAGTTTTAACATCCTTTGCATTTACACAGTTTTCTCTAGACAACGATTCCAAAGTATTGGAATCTCCACAGGTAAAGTATGAGGGCAATCACAGTTTCAGAGGAGATCCTCTTGGCAACTATGAGGAATGGTGTATTGCAAACGACGGTGACTGGTTTGATGAGATGTTCCAATGCAGCTTCGAGCACAAAAAAGACTACCTGAAAGCCACCGCCTCGCTGGATGACCTAAAGTCCCATCAGATTGGTGGCAAGTTTGCATTTGGCATCTGTGATGTGGTCGGACTGAAATGTGGCAATTTTGATGTGTTTGATGGAACCGCAAGCCTCGACGATAACCGCATAACGTATAGCCATGTCACCAAGGTTGCAGATTATGACTTTATGATTTCTGATGGGGACATGTATTACAAAAACAACAATGCAGTAGTTCCAGAATTTGCATTGTATGACTTTTCAGAGGCACAGATTCTCAAAGAAATCCAGTCACAAACACCAGATTATTCTGTAGTGTTTGATTTTGATGGCGACGAGCTGGGAAACTATGAAAAGTGGTGCTTTGATAATCATGGCTTGTTCACCAAAAACTTGTCTAACAAAGTCTCATGTGAGTTTGTTACTGCAGAGGATAACGCAAGGGCAAGCAAGCAGTTGTCTGCAATGGAGAACCATTTTGTCACCGGAGAATTGGCACAAAATCTATGCAATGCATATCAGGATGACTGCAGTGATGACATTAGTATCGGCATGAAGGTTGATCTTAGGACAGGGTACATGATGAAAACAGAAAAGATAGGGGAAAAGTTCTTTGAGTTTAGAATCAAGGATAACATCATAGAGTTCAGACCAGTAAAAATTCCTGAAACTCAGTGGACTCGTCTCTGATTGACAGAAGATTTTGTCACATACTAATCCCAATCATGATCCCAGACATCACCATAAAAATCAGTATTGCTAACATCAAGGCCAATGCCCAAGCTGTGCTGAATAATATCGGGAAATTTGCATTCTATGTCATCTGAAATATATCCTGCCTCATGATCAAATCCGTAGTACTTGACTTATTCCTTCTCAGTAATGCCCTCGTATCTCAGTACGTGAATTTGTTTGACAGGAACCCTTTCTTTTGTGCCGTCATCATTCAGAGAAAAAGAATTGCAACCTGCAATAAATGTCTCATGTTCATTTAGTGTTGCGATACATTCCAAGTTGTCTTGCGATTGAGGCTGGAGGGATTCCCCATTCCTGTCCCCTTGAAAGTGATTTGCGTCAAATGTTATCTCAATCGAGCCGTCGTTGCCAACAGATTTGATGTCAGTCATCGAAGCAAAATATTTTTTTCTGCATCTCCCCTTTCATAATGCGTGTCATTGTTTCCGAATTCACCATAATCCATATTTTTAGAGCATTGATGATGACGGCATCACGTGGGGTCACCTGAGATAGTTTATCAAAATTGATGATGGATACAGTTCCTGTTGCCAATAATTCAACAGTCACAATTTATCCCAGTGTAAATCTGTCCAATACTACACCAACTGTTTTTCAAAATTGTTTGTCTTGCATATATTTTGAAATGGGTTACACGTGGGTCCTAAATCATACCCATTAACTATAACCCCAATAACATTGTGCTGGGGATATAGTTAAGGTGTTTGAAAACATACCCACGTGGAACAAAGAATCATGTCAAAATAGAAAAAATCGGGAAAAATATTAGATATTACTATTAAAATAATTCAAGATATTTTATGTAATCTTGGCACCTGTTACGAATAGTCACTGCAGATATTCCTGAAACTTGTGAAATCTGTTGTTTAGATAAATTTACACCTGTTTTGACACTTGCAATGTAGATGACAGTAGATGCAACCGCATTTGGTCTTTTTCCTGCAGTTAGTTTTCTTTCCTTTAGAATGTCGAAAATATGTATTGCCTCTCGTTTTGTATTCTCGGGTATTTCTAAATTATTTGCAATTTTTACAATACATTTGATCGGATCCTGTACAGATACAGTAAGTCGGAGATGTTGAAACAACATTCTATAGTTTCTTGCAATGGACCTTCTAGACTCTTGAAGATTTTTTGAAATATCCATGATTGTACGTGCGGTATCCATCTCTCTGCATGCCACATACACACATGCCCCAATCACTCCTTTGACGCTTCTGCCACGTATCAGTTGGTCTCTGGAAGCTTTTCTATAGAGATATGCAGATCGTTCCGTGATGGCATCAGACAGAGATAGTTTTTCTTTTAATTTTTCCATTTCGGATAATGCCATCCTTAGATTGCGTTCAGCAGAATTTTTTGCTTGACTTCTTGTATTCCATAGCCGCATTCTTCTCATTTCCTGTCTCATTTTGTATTCTATGGGCCTTCCTTTGGAATCACTATTGAATTTGTCAATAACTGTTGCCAGTCCCATGTCATGTAACCTGAGATTTGGCCTGTTGCCAACCTGAGAATAATCTGCGCTCTGTGTAAACGTATTATCATCTCTTTCATCGTATGAAATCTTGTCTTGTAAGACCGCTCCACAGTTTTGACAGATCATTTCCCCTGTTTCAAAATCGGTAATTGTAGTGCTATCTGAATACGAAGAATTTCTCTTTTTCTGAGAATCAATTTCTTGAACTATAGGTACCCTAACCATCTAAAAAATCTAGATAGTAATCTTGTAAAATCAAGCATAAATTCTTTGACCGATGTCCATCGATACTCTTAATCTCTCGATGTTTTCTTGTAGATTACTACCTCAAGTTAGTACAACATCATAAAATAAAAATCATATTTTAGAGAAATGAATATTCGTTTAGTTTTTTCATTATTATTAAATAATTTGAAGTCATGTTAATGTAGTAATTTTTAGATATGATAATAGATAGCATTATCAAGATATGACAAAAACAACCAAACTCATAAAACAAAACAATGGCACATATGAAATCAAAATTCCAGAAGAATACGTATCCAAACTTGGTTGGGCGTCAGGGATTGTTCTAAAAATAGATGCTGATGATGGCAAGATAATAATTGGAAAATTGACTGGATTTATGGGAATGTAATCTGGATTGAGGAATTTATAGACATACATGGATCTGATGTTAACGAACTGCCAGCCCTTGCTCGTTTTAGATGTAAAGGCAATATGAAATTTAGTCTTGACGTAATGATCGCCTTACATTTGTTTGCAAACAACAACCAAAATTAGAATCAATGAGAAATATTTAGAGTAGATACCTTAATCATTCTGTTACCACTGATAGGACACAGCACGTTTGCAATGTGGTTTGAAGAAATTAGATTCATGTCAAAATCATCACAATATCATTAACGTGTAATGTATTGAGCATGTAAACATGAAATAAGAATATTATCATGTAAAAATTTAATATTTGTTCAATAAAGAATGTTCATCTAGACGGCCTGAACATAAACATACTCTTGTCACATTGTGGACATATTGCAGATTGAATGCTATCATTTAGTAGCAATGCCAAAGAGCACTCTACACATTTCCATAATTGCATTATGTCCATAATTGATGAACATAATACATTAGATTATCTGCACCATAATTAAAAAATATTTAAAAATCCTTGATTATCTTAACGGTTTACTGTGCTTTCTTTCTATGCAATGGAATATCGACACATTTGTCACAGGATGTAAAAAAAACAATGTCAGGACAAACATAATTCCTCTTAGGTTAGTCGGTCATCTTCTTTTACTGTGTTCAGCACGATATGAGTTAGAGTGTTTTCAACATTTGCAATGGCAGACAGCTTTTTTACAAAAATACTCAAATCTTCCCTGTCCTTGAATTTTGCAATTATCATGGTGTCTGTATTTCCAGTAATGTCATAGACTGCAATGACATTTTCATGTTTTGCAATTTTGTTTTCAATCTCCAACATTTTTCCCTGATTGGTTTTGACTTCAATTATTGCCGTGATCCCATATCCAAGTAATTCATGATCAAGACGAGCAGAATACCCCTTGATGATCTTTTTTTCCTCAAGTTTATTTATCCTGGAGATTATGGTAACAGTGGATACTCCCAATCTAAGAGATAGCTGTCTTGCAGATTGTCTCGCATCAGCTAGAAGATATTTTAAAATTTGTTTGTCTTTATCGTCCATAGTCATATAATACAATTGATAAACAAATATTTAAAAATATTAGAAACTTGTGTATATTCTTAATTCATAATAACAAAATACCTTATAGTCATTTAATTCACGTAAGATAGATTCTATCATGAATTAACTTAAAAAAATATGGGAAATTTTCCAGGTATTGAACAGCTGGTTCTCACCCGTGCAATGCGAGAGGCAAATATCGTATCTATGCTACCATCAGTAAGTTTGGTTTTACTGAGGAGTTCCAACTGCTTAAACATCTAATCCTGTACAATTTCCTTATTGGTCACTCCAACCAGAACACCTGGGATTGGAAGCGTCACAAGTTTTGGAATTGCATTTTCAAGAATCAGAAGACATTCAGTGAACCAATGAGAAGTGTTTACAGTCAGACATTCTGATCATCTGTATCCCACATCCATGACACATCACCTTTGAAATATGTTCTCCAGCAACCAGACTCATGTCACAATACCTGCAATACCATTTCTGCATCATGCAGTATCTTGACGAAACTGGAATATTAAGAAGACATGAAACAAACTAAACAGACGTTTAGGATTTATTCAGTCAATGTTAAATTCCATTATTGTCCTCATGTGTCAAGGAGTGAGTCTTGTCAATTCTTGCAGAAATTGACCAAGGCATACTCGCCTTTTGCTCTCACTCCTGAAAATAATTATCTAATGAAATAATTCATTCCCCACATTGTGGATTATGACGACCAGGATGATCAGTACAGTATATCAAGCAGCAGTTTGCACAGAACTTTCTGACCTTCATTCATGTCTTGTCATCTAGTATAATTGCATTTAAGAAGATTTCCCAATCTCATCAAACGAATGTACGGAACGCGTTCAATTGATGTTAAATTCCATGTTGTCCCATACGCCACAAGGAGTAGGGGGGACTGACATTCTAGACACAGAAATGTCAGGCAATGCTCATCAAAGATTCCAAAAATCCTTTCCCTCACTCCTGAGCTTTCATGACGGTTGGAGAAGAATTTACATTGATCAAAGTAAAAATAACAAAAGGAAAAACATGTCGGCCCTAAGGCTGACTCACGAACGTCCGAACCTAATTCTGGGCATTGTATATGATTATCCTCGATGTATGTGTACGTGGACATGTTTGGCTCACTTATTCCCAAACTAGATAATGTATGCACATCTTCTTTTGCTGAATCTCAAGCCAGGAAAAACTATGAACGTGTCCTTTCTTGCAATCCGTCAAGATACAGTCATGGTGCAGGGAATTTGAACCATCATGGATGATATTCATATCGATCATGGTGCAATGTTGTCTCGATCATCCCAATCCAATTAAATCTACATTAGATCCCAAGCAGTGGAATTAGTAGAAAGGTGTTATTCCCTTCTGTTATTTAGATGATCTAAGATAACAGTCGAATAAATTGCAATAAATGTTGAATTTTTAATAGATAATTCCTGAACATTTGTTTAGTTTTTCTCTGATCTGATTATTATTTTACTTTCACGTAATGATGTTATGATGATATCCCAGACCATCTGGAGATGTGTTGGATGTGAAGTAGTGCTGTTTCTAAACAGCGAAATTGCAATTTCCATATGTCCCACATGCAAGACATTGATGAGCAAATATTAAACACATGTCATTGAATTAAATAAGAAAATTAGATGTTCAAATTATCATCATTATCAAAAATGAACGACTCCATCTAAAAAGAAGAATTTGAAGACCCTCATCAATATATTCAAATTTTGTATTCTCATCTCTTTTTCAATGAAATGATAAAGAGTCAATTAAACATCGAAGTAAAAGAGCAAGCCATTGAAAAATAGAAATACATTCTCAACAAATTTCGGGCCTATGCAAGATTCCTAAAATCCATCTCACATGCTATTACAAAGATTTTTTCTAATCTCTATTCGATATTTTTACTTTGTATTTCTTTCCAATGTTTCTGTATCATTTGTAACACTTCAAGGTATATTTTAAATTCTTCATTGGTGGTGTTTTTCCAAAATTCATCCCAATCCTGCATGGATTGTTTTGCTATTTCAAAATTAGAATTTCGAATCGAATATGCCCACATTTCAAAAAATTGTTGTGTTTGAATTGATGCAATTTGTTTTGTATTTTTCTCTCTAATCTGTTTTATTTTTTCCATCATTTCAAAGTTGGATGTCATGATTTTTTTCCAAACTAACGGATAATTCAATGGGGAATTCACGTATTTTTTATGCCAATATTCAAAACTTTGTTTCATACTCTCTTCAAAAGAATTATCTGTAGAGAGAATATTTGATTGAGATGTTTCATTATTTTCATTTGTCTTCATTATGATAATATGTGAATTCTAAATGAAAAGAGTCATTCCATTAAATATTCACATCTATTCAAATTAATCTAAAAAAGAGAATAAATTTAAAGAAAATTTTGGTGACACTTATCATTCATCATGATGCATTATCATGTAAGAATGAATGAAGATTTTGCTGAATATACAGAATGCATTGGGTGTGAATCACCACTGTTACTTTGTGACTGTAATTGTCCTAAATGTGGTAAAAGAGTGAATTGTGAATGTGAATTGATGCAAATTCATCAGAATTATTTGCATTACTGATTTATTGTTGGATTGAAACATCTTAGAAATTCTTTATCATTATGGACTTGTATGGATTCAGCCACCATTTTGTGGATGTAAATTGAAGAAGGTAAATGTAGAAGATAGATTGTTTATTCTTGTTCAACAATAACATTCAAGGTCATACTTGTTAGAATATTGGGCAATGCCCGAATTGCCTTTGTAATTACTTTTTCTAACGTTTGATATCCTGGTGCTTCTACCTTACAAAGTACATCATAGAATCCAAATACCACATCTGCTTCTTTTACTTCTGGAATGTGACTGAGATTTCTTAACACATTATATTCTTCTCCTTTTTCAGTATGAATCACAACATATGCTTGAGCTGAATTTCTTCCAAGCATTGCAGAGACAATCTTCTCAGATGGTTGAAATAATTCTTCGGATTCTGAGCGGGTCAAAGTCATTGTGGAATGGATTTCAGGCATTTTACGTATTGTATCAGTCACTATGTCTTGGATTCCTTTCTCTGAATCAGATTCTACCTTTGCCACAATATCGTAGAGACCAAGCGTACCATGTGATTCGACAACACCGTCAATTGCGTTTAATGAAGAGAGAATGTTTCTTTCAGATCCCATGACACAGTTCATTAAAACATAAGCTGTTGCCATCTTGATACCTCAACTAATTTTGTCCCTCTATTCCCATTAACGTAAGCGTCGAACGAATTTTTGGAATCTTTCTAATCTTCCAGGTGATGGTCTCACGCAATGCCTCCACCTGACCCGATTCCACCTTGGTCATAATATCATATGCGCCAAAGGTTCCATGCACTTCCTTGACGCCTTCAATGGATTTTAATTCTGAAATCACTGCTTCCTCGGATCCTAGTTCACAGTTTATGAGAACATAAGCTGTTGCCAATTATGATTTCACCTTCATACACAGAATATCATTTTGATATATTTAAATTATAATCCTTTTTTACTAAACAATTAACATATTAATCAATTTTATATCAAACAAATATTTATCTTTTAGAGAAATTATTATTAAATAATTTATTCATAAAATAACAAAATCATAATTTTCATGAATAATTTTAATTCTTAAACAATGTCTGACTAATTGTTATCACGGTAAATGAAATGTCAATTTTTCGCCTACCAAACATTTGTAATGATTTTATTCATTTTGTTTTATTTTTCAATATGTAATTCATAGATCTACATTTTCAATGAAACATAGCATAAGAATAATGAAAACCTGTCATATTTTCCAATATCAAATCAAACAAATTTTTTATTTTTACACCGTCAAGTTTATTGTATATATTGTGTTAGGGATTTCATGGCAGAAGCTGGAGTTGCCGCATATGGTGCCGCAATTGGAGTTGCGATTACATTGGCAATAGTGTTATTTGCACTTCGTGGAAAAGGACATCCTGAACCTCTAGATTAGGAAAAGAGTCGGATCAAACCCCAATAATGTCACAAATGCGATAAGAAACTACAACAAAGTCAGAGGATATTCCCCCCATGTGGAAAAGACAGCAGTTATGATGACATGAACAAAAGAATATGAAAACATCGTAACTCAAATCAAAACAATAATCTTGAATCCACTGAACTTCAATCTTGTTGCTGCTACTTGGGGACTTTCAAATTGTAATTAAAGTATGGATATCGTACGTCATCCCATTTCATGAATGTGACACATACACTACAATACTCTTGGTCCTTGATGTATTTTGTTCCATCATAAGGTTTTGATGCCTTGTATTGGTCCAAGAACATGACATGTCCCATTTCAATTCATGAGATCCACGTATTGTTTTTAGTTTGATTCAAATTTGTTTGTTGTTTTAAAATAATTTGGACAAATGTCCAGAAATCAAGACATCGATAATAAATCACATAATTTCCTAGATACAACGATTCTAATTGTTATGGTCTTGGCTTGAGATGGGATTTGGGCTATTGGTAATAATGACGTTATTAGGTCTTGCAGTAAAACCCTCAAAAGAAAAAGATGCAATTACAAATGATGATGAAATTGCTCTAAACAAGGCAAGGCAGGAACTTGACAGCTATGACTATTATGAAATTGAGTCAGTAGAATCACTTGGAAAAAACACCACAGTAATTGCCAATACCGGATCTTTGGAAGTTGCCATAGACATTGATAACAAAACTGGGAAAACACTCAGCAAAGAAAAGATTGCAAGGCAATGACATGACTTTAAGTTATTTTGAAAACTTTGAGAGGGATAAATGGATGGTTTAGGTGGGATGTGATGGTAAAACTAAGATGTAATGATTATGGATTTGAGTGTGATTTTGAAGTAGATGGGGATGAGGATCAGGTCATGGCACAGTTTATGCAACATAACAATGAAGAACACGGGATAGACTATAGAAAAGAAGCCGTGAAACAATTCATATTGAGAAAACACTCCACATAGTCCTCATAATATCTGTATTAGCACAAATCCCAACATATGTGGCCGTAGATGCAACATCGGATACTTTCAAGGGAAATGATACATGCTTTGAATTTTATCTACTGTTTTGTAACTTTGGTTAAAACGTGTTTCTGATATTTGTTGTTCTGCTATTCTGATTATTTTTTCTGTCTTGTCTTTGCTGCAATCACTTTACTATTCCTATTCCTCTCGTAACAATTACAAGTTTGCACTAAGAACATCTTTGCTAATTGACAAAGATTTTGAAAAAAGAAAGAATACATTTGAATTTCTAAAACAAATCTACAGCATACGAAGTAATCTTGTTCATGGTTCTGAGATTTCTTTTGAGGGTCTTTTAGATGATGATTATGGAATAATACTAAGTCTTGAGAATATCGTAAAACGCGCTTTGTTAGTGTATGTTGAATTGGTGTATTCGGGATTAACTAAAAAAGACATTATTGCAAAATTAGATTCAATGGCTTTAGGACTTTCCAATTAAAATTAATGATAAGGGGGTTTCCACTCAATTTTGAACCATTTTAGTTAGTGCAAAATCTTTGCCACTAACTATATCCCCAATAACATTGTGCTGGGGATATAGTTAGGGGTGATAAAAAAAGACCCACGTGGAACAAATGTGTTCTATCCCTATGTCTACAAAGCCCGAGCAAAATGTGTATCATTTAACTTGCCATACGAGTTAAGCAGACTTGCAGCATCATGGGGAACTGCACGAAAAATTCAGGATGCATTTTCAATGAAACTAGTTGATGGCATCCCACGTCTTCCCGCAATCAGGATAAAAAGCATAAATGGAAATGCGGCATTTGCCCAGTTTGCAACTCCGCTGAGAACAAAAAGCGAGAAGAAGAAAGTTCCGACTCATAAGGTGTACCGAGGATACTTTCTTGATTTGAAAACACTAGGTTATGCGATGAGCAACAAATCCTTTGATGGGATAAATGACCTTGCAAGAACATTTGAGGTTGATGCAAACTTGAAAAGCAAGAAGGGGATTACTGAAGCTGCAATCCGAAGCAATATGGACAAAACACTAACCGTGCACAACATCTATTGTAAGATTATTTCTGTGTTACAGGATACGTTTTTGGTAAAACCAAACAATGCAAACAAGTTGTATTCACCAGCTTCAATTGGGAAACTCTATCTTGAGAAGCTAAACATCAAGCCGTTCCTGGAGAAAAATCCAGACTTTTCAAAGAAGGTTATGGGACATTTGATGTCTGCATTTTATGCAGGCAGAGTGGAAACAAGAATCAGAAAAACTCCCGTTCCAGTTACGTATCTGGACTGCACAAGCACCTATCCAACATTATTTTGCCTGATGGACATGTACTCGTTTTTGAGTGCAGAAAAAATTGAAAACTCTGTCACTACAGAACATACCCAGAAATTCCTTGATGATGTTGCCTTACAGAACATTTCCAGAAAGGAAACATGGAAAAATCTTGCCACAATCTGCAAAATAGTTCCCGACGGCTCCATGATTGTGCCTGTGCGTTCCGGTTACGGCTCCAATAAAACCCAGAATACAGGCGTAGACTATCTCAAAAGCACTGATGGAACGAGCCTGTGGTATACGGTATCTGATTTGATAGCCTCAAAGTTACTTACAGGTCATCCTCCGACCATCGAGAAGGCAATCACGTTTGTCCCCGTAGGAATACAGCAGAACATTCCTAATGAGGATGTGGAGATTTTCAAGGGAGTGACCGTCAATCCACGAAAGGGGAATTTCATCAAGCAGTTAATCAAGAAGCGATTGGATATGAAGCAATCGTCATCATCCTCTGTAAATTCTGAAATTGACAAAACGATACAGAACACGATAAAAATAATTGCAAATACCGCTGCTTATGGAATACACATTCAGGTAAACTCTGAAAAATCTGAGAAGCAGAAAGAACCCGTAACGGTTTATGGTATTGATGATGAACCGTTTTCAGTAGATCAAAGCACTCTGGCAAGAAAGGAAATTCCTGCAAAACATTTCAATCCCGTATTAGGAGTGTTCTTGCCTGCCGCTGCAAGGTTGGTTTTGGCAGCAGCTGAAAGCATAGTTACGTCACACAGGGATGGATATGTGGCTTACATGGATACTGATTCCATAATGGTATCGCCAAAGCATGCAAAAGAAATTCAGGAGTTTTTTCAGAAACTCAATCCATATGAAAACAAGTACGTGCAGGTTTTCAAGGTTGAAAAATCTGATGATGGAAAACTGCTGGAGAACGTGTTTTTCTTTGGAATTTCTTCGAAGAGGTATGTTCTGTTTGAACACGATAATGCGGAAAACAAATTCAATATTCACAAGTTTACGTCTCACGGATTTGCACATCTATTGGATGTGAATGCAGAGAAATGGTGGAATGACATACTTGCAATGCATTACTTTCCAGAAAGAAGGCAGGACATACTTGGCAAGTATGATGACAAGTATGCAGCATCTGAGATGAGCATCACGACGCCAAACGTGCTGAAGAGATTTTCCAAACTCAGACCATTCAACAAAATACTTGTCGGTGCAGGATACAAAAGCGACGACAAGGGCAACGTGGTAATTCCAACCTTGCCACATATTGATGCAAAAAATAGAGAATGCATTCAGTACATGCCATTTACGAATTATTCTACAGGTGAGAATTATTCAGACTCTGTGGATACTGTTCCCTACTGGAAGCCACTGAACGAAACACTAGATGACTATGCCAACCACAAGGAGGTAAAGTCATGTGGAGATGTGGGATTGTTGCCCCGATTACGCATGAAAATAGACAAAAACCTGATAAAATATGTGGGAAAGGAGGTATCAAACATCGATGCTTCCAACATCTAGGAGTTACAGGAGATTCTGGTAGTTGTACCGTCTATGACAATCTCGAGGAGAGGATACTTGGGATTAGACCGAGGGATTCACACAGATTTGGAATATCCAGAAGCAACCTGATTGCAATACAAAGGAAAATCAAATGTAAGGACTCACAGGTAAAACTCCAGAAAGGAACCGTCAGAAAACTCCGAAAGGCATTTTCTGATGCTGTTTCGGGAAATTTCCGGAATGATAGAAAAACTATGATTGAACCGGAGGTGATAATGAAACAATGACCGGAATGATAGACGAGAATGCCGGATTGATAAATCAAGATGCCGGATTGATAACTGACAACACCGGAATGATAGAAAGTTCTACCGGAATGATAGACGAGAATGCCGGATTGATAACCGAAACTAATGACACAAAACATATCGTAAACGGGAGAAGAAGACGGAGTAAGGAAAGGGGAAAGGACAGCAAACCGAGAAACTTTCCACTACATACGATGAAGAATCTGCCACAGTTCAGAAATAAATCTCATCAGGAAGTTAGACAGTACATACTAGAAAAGAAAGGAGTAGATATTGGCAGTAACTTTGACTTTGGAAATTTAATGTTGGGGGTTTTTGTGGTACTTGCAATCATTGCAGGGACAATCGGTATCGCAAAATGGTTGCAGCAGCGACAAGAAACAAAAAAATTAGAAATACCTAATTAGGCAAATCTAATTTTCGCATTATTTTTAAACCACGTTGCACATAGTATGCCTCATGGAAAACAAGTCATGTAAAATTTGCAACTCTAAACTAGAAGTGGAAAGAGTATGCAAGGTATGTGCTGAGCCAACAAGACTTTTCTGCCACACTTGTGGGATCATGGCAGAAAAAAGAATGCATTCTGCATGTATGGTAGCAGATGTCAATTCTATGTTGGTGCAAACCCATTCCCACTAGCATCATTTTTTTATTTTATTTTTTTAAACAAGCTATTCTTTACCATATCTAAATGATGACAGACCCCTCAGAACCAAAAGAGGAAGATGATATCTGCCCAATGTGCAAAAGGCCAAAAGACAGTCATAGCAATGAAGAGATGCTTGTATGCTCCAAAAAGATGATGGAGTTTGAGAAGAATAAGACAGGAGGTGCAGGAATAGAATAAACTTTCTGCGTTTAAAAAAATAAAAAATAGGTTGAGAATGTTGTTCTTATTCTATGCTGATTTTGGTCGTTTTTGGCTGAGGAGTGGGGTTTTCCTTTAGAAGATCAACTGTGAGCATGCCGTTGTCTAGCTTGGCCCTTACCTCTGATGATTTCACTCTGCCAGGAAGAGACATCCGCCTGTGGATTGATACCTCGCTGTGCTCCTTTTTGATGTATTTTTTCTTTTTTTCTTCTTCGGATTCCTTGTGTTGTGCTGAAATGTCTATGTAGTCATCTCCAACGTCTAGGTTTATCTCTTCTTTTTTTATTCGTGGCATGTCTGCTGTTACTACGAATTTGTCACCTTCGTCTACAAGATCACATGCCGTAGAAGATGATTCAAACATATCGCCAAATGTCTTTGTTGCTCCAAATGCAGGTGTGAAGATATGTTCGCAGTCTCTTTTGAAGTTGTCAAAGACTTTGTCCAGATCATTGAACCCCGAATTCCAAAACGGAATAAGTTTTCCTTTTTCATTGTTGTCGTCTTGATTATTATCGGTCATTAGGGTAATCATAGGTAAGATAGAAATTTTAATTTTTTGCAGATTATCATAATTGGTTGTCATCATTTGAAAACCAACATCTCTTTTAATATTGTAAATGTCCCCGAGTGTGGAAACGTATGGCTCTCGGGAACTAACGAGTGCATATTGCGTTTTGGCTAATGAAGCACACTCGTTGTCGAGTGTACATGCAACAAAATATTTTATAAATTTTTTCCAAAAACTTTATTTTTTAATTTTACACACATTTCCAAGGAAGTGAACAGATGAAGCAACATACATGTCCAGTTTGCGGAAAGGAATTTCTGTGTCCTATGGGTGAAGATTGCGATACCCGTGAGAGCGAGTTTTGTTCCCTGAGATGCAGAAAAGAATTCTCATGATGTGGGCTGATACGATTCCGTGAAAATCACATCTACCAGATCATTGTTGCTCCTTTTTGTAACCGTGTCTCGGCTTGCATTGTGAAAGTTCTGCAGGTGCGACTTTCTTGTTTTTATGTTATATTTTCTGCACAACCTGCAAAAATACGTCACCTGCCTTTCTGATCTTGGCTTTGCCTGCATCTTGTCATGTTCAAAAATCTGAGATTGCATTGCTGCAATACGACTCTATCGGATATTTTAATTTTGTCATAAATAGGACATTATGTAATTTATAGTTGAATTCTGAATAAATTATCAGAAAAATTTATATTTTGTAAGTCACATGACATACATTCAGTGATAAATGATGTGGTTTGATGACCAATTTGAAAATACATTTCGAAGAATGTCGAATCGATTTTTTAACACGGGCGACATCTTTGAAAATCCAAACGGGAACCAAGTCCATACTTGTGGTCCCCATTACTACGGCTATCAGATTACCGTAGGCCCTGATGGCAAACCCAGGGTAAAGGAATGGGGAAATGTCAGGCCCACAAGCGCATCATCTTTGGCCAATGATGCAGGTGCAAAGAAACCTTACGTAGATGAGACCCTCAATGAAAAGGAAAAGACACTCCATCTGGTAACTGAAATGCCAGGCATTGAAAAGTCAGACATTCAGGTAAATGTGTTTGACGGCATTGTCTCAATATGTGCAGGGCATGATGACCGAAAATATGATGTCAAGATTCCATTGAAATACAAAGTGGATGAAGATTCTGCAAAAGCAAAATACAAAAACGGAATACTGGAGCTGACGTTTGCCCTTGCCGAAGAAAGGATCAAGGGTAGAGTCGTATCAGTAGAATGATCGAGAGGGAGTAAAGGATGGACACAAATTCATCACTCATGCAGATCAAAAAGTATGTAGAGTCTTCCGTGCAAAGAGTTTCTTCAGGACGCAAAGCTATTTCCAAATGGAGTATTGGTGGGAAAAATCTTCCCTGAGGTGAAAAAATGCCAGATACATTATGTAGACAATGTGGAGGTGAATTGGATATCGCAAAGAAATGTTTTCATTGCAGCCAGCCGATTCAACTAGTTTGTACACGATGTACAGAGCCAACTGAGGTCAGATTGCACAGTAGATGCATGTATGATGTGGAGATGGTATGTCGCACAGTGACTCCTATGGCATAAGATATAGAACATGCAATTCAGCCATGTGGGGAGATCCTTCCTCCCTGCATGTCCAAACTGCTATGGGACTAGGTCACAGATGTTGGTCAGACAAGGAATGTGCATCTCCAAATGATGCATGTGTAATACCGTGTAACAAGTGTTCGGGAGGCAATTCAAGATGAATATCAGAATTCCCAAAATTATTTTTGTAATTCCACTAATTATCTTAGCAGCGATAGTCCTCGGCATTGTTTTGGATGTTGCATATACTGAGAATCTAATTTCCATGCATTCAACGAATTTGGAACTTGAAGAGATCTTAATAGATGATGAATATGAAACAATTGCAAATAATTTGTATTCTGGACCATTTGCAATTTTGGAAGATTCATACGGCATTGACGATACCTTGTTTCTTATTGGAAGTGAGATTCCATTGGATTCAAATGGCATAATTACGTTCATTCGACCTGATGGCGAGATTGATCACAAACATCCTTTTGATGGATCAAAAAGTGCAGTAAATCACTACTTTACTCCTGTATCTTCAAGTGACTTGGAAGAATGTCCAAAATGTGAATTCTTTGGAACTTGGGCTATTTCTTTTGAATCCCAGCATGGATCTACGTATTCACCAATCAATTTTAAAGTGATAAGCGAGAATTCTGAAAAGGAGAAACTGCAATGAATCAAGAAATTGAATCATTAACAAGCAAGGCCAAGGAATTTTCCACGATTATCCAAACCTTGCACAAGGAAATATCTACAATAATTGTGGGCCAGGATAAAATCATTGAAAAATTAATCGTGGCATTATTGTCCGGAGGGCATGTTTTACTTGAAGGCGTTCCAGGATTGGCCAAAACACTGCTCATCCAAACATTGTCTGATTGCATTGATTCAAAATTTGTAAGGCTTCAGTTCACGCCAGATCTTTTACCTGCAGACATCACAGGAACAAAGATCTATGAGCATGATTCTGCCTCATTCAGTACGATAAAGGGCCCAATTTTTTCTAACTTTATACTTGCAGATGAGATTAATCGTGCCCCTCCGAAAGTACAGTCCGCGCTGTTGGAGGCCATGCAAGAAAATCAAGTAAGCATTCAAGGAGAAACGTATCAATTAAAAAAACCGTTTTTTGTAATGGCAACTCAAAACCCTGTGGAATCAGAAGGAACCTACAATCTTCCAGAGGCACAAGTAGATCGTTTCATGTTCAAATTACTAATCACCTATCCCAGTAAAGAGCAAGAATCGGAGATAATTCAGAGATTTACTGATGGCGTTTCACACAAAGCGACAAAGATCCTACCTGATGAAAAACTGATGGAAATGCAGGATTTTGTACCAAAAATCTATGCTGATGAAAAGATTCGAAATTATATAACAGATATTGTCGATGCGACAAGATTTCCTGACAAGTATGATCTTTCACTTTCTGAGCAAATTGAATACGGTGCATCACCCAGGGCATCAATTTGGTTGACAGTTTCTGCAAAAGCAAGTGCACTTTTGCATGGAAGAGGATACGTGATTCCAAATGATGTACAGGACGTGGCTTTTGATGTTTTGCGTCACAGGATTGTTCTTACTTATGAGGCAGAATCAGAAGAAATCACAACAGACAACATAATACAAAAAATTCTAGAGAAAGTCACAGTGCCATAAACGTACAGTATTTTTCGATGAAAACAATGTCCCAAACAAAAGAAATTCTAAAAAGAATAAAAAAATTGGACATCAAAACAAAGCAGCTAGTCGACGGCATTATTTCTGGTAACTATAATTCAATTTTCAAAGGACAGGGAATGGAGTTCTCAGAGATTAGAGACTACAGGGCAGGTGATGACATACGAGCAATAGACTGGAAAGTAACTGCCAGATTCAATCATCCATACATCAAGGAATTCATCGAGGAAAGGGATCTGCAGGTTTATCTCGTCATTGATGTGTCCGGCTCTGGAAATTTTGGCACAAGCATCTCAAAACAAGAAAAATCCCTTGAAATCATTGCCAGTCTAATGTTTACAGCATTACAAAATAATGATGGTGTCGGGATCTTTTTGATCACCGACAACATGGAAAAATATATTCCTTCAAAAAAGGGTCGAAAACACATTCTACAACTGCTGAATGTAATCACCACTTTTACGCCTAATTCTTCAAAAACCAGCCTGAAAAAGCCACTTGAACAGGTATCAAAAATAATTAAGAGAAAAAGTATCGTTTTTGTAATTTCTGACTTTATGGACACAAGTGCATATCAAATGCCGTTGAAAATACTACGAAAACGCCATGACCTAATTGCTATGAGGATTGTTGATCCAAGAGAGCGAGAAATTCCTGATGTGGGGATGATTGAATTAGAAGATAATGAGACAGGCGAACAAATTCTTGTGAACACGTCTGACAGAGAATTTAGAAACTCCTATTCTAAACTAATTGCTGAAAACGATTCACGATTTCTAACCAGTATGATGAAAAACAAGATTGATACGGTTTCATTGTCAACTGATCAAAATTCATTTACGTCGATGAAGAAATTCTTTAAAAAAAGGAATGGGTGAAAATGGCCGGATTCGATAATCAGCTTATCCTTCTTTTACTTTTACTTTTACCCGGATTATTCTATTTGTATAACAAGGTTCTTACAAAAAAGAAAAAAGCTGCAATTCAATTTAGCAATCTGTCTTACATCAAATCCGCAATGGGAAGCAAGAAGAAAACCAAACGAGATTCATTGCTATTTTACATGTCCATTGCAATTATCACATTGATGATAGTAGGATTTGCAGATCCTCACATTCCATTAGAGCAAACAAAAGATGGAGTCAACGTTGTTCTGGTCATTGATGTTTCTGGAAGTATGCAGGCTGAGGATTATCCTCCCAATCGACTGGAATCTGCCAAAAGTTCAGCTGCGACATTGCTTGATTCCCTTCAACCAAAAGACAATGCAGGCATCGTGACTTTTGAGACAGGGGCCACCACCGCAGCATACCTCAGTCCGTACAAGGACAAGGTGATAGAAAAACTGGAAGGCATCTTGCCGCGAGATGGAAAAACCGCAATCGGAGATGGCCTGAGTCTGGGTATCGACATGGCGACATCTGTTCCAAACAAACAAAAAGTTGTCATTTTACTCAGTGACGGGGTCAACAATGCAGGTGTAATTACGCCTGGAGAAGCAATTGCGTTTGCCAAATCCAATGACATTCAAGTTTACACCATTGGATTGGGTTCTGAAAACAAAGTGATATTGGGATATGATTTTTTTGGGAGGGCTCAATATGCGGAGCTAGATGAGACCACACTCAAGGCAATTGCAGAAAATACTGGCGGTAAATATTTTAAATCAATAGATTCCGAGACCCTTGAAAACATCTACAAAAACATCAGCAAAGACATCAAACGAGAACAAGAGGATACCAGCATAAAGGATTGGTTATTTGTAGCGTCACTTGGTTTGTTTCTTGCACAAATCTACATGAGGTATGGAAAGGGGAGAATAATCCCATGAACAAATCATTTTTACTTCTTTTTTTATTCACAGTATCCTTTCCGTCAGTATTTGCAGAAGATCTTGTAATGTATGTTGACCAGTCTGAATACTATTTCCAGGTGGGAGAAAATGCAATTGTTCCTTTAGAGATTGAAAACAACTACGGTCAACAAATATCTGGCATGCTCCAATACACAATCAGTCAACAAATTATTCAATCCAACACGCAGATTTCAAGTTCCAACACACAGGCATCTACATTTGCCATAGATGATGGAAATCAAACGGTCTCATTGGAGTTTGGAATCGGTAATTCCCCATCCACACTTGTAGTGAATTTAAATTTCATATACGATGATGATGGCATCCAGACAAATGTGTCGCTTGATCCCATAACAATTCATTTTGTCTCAGATGAATCTCAAAAAAACAACATGGAAAACAGAATGCAGAGTTCGTCTCAGAAGGGATCGCCCTCTCAGAATAATCCGTCAAACCAACAACAACAATCCATCCAGCAGAAATTAGACGAATTGATGAATCAGCAATCAGACCATCTGCAAGATCCGCAACAAAGACTTCAAAACAATCAATTGGCACAAGATAGCAGTTCACTAAAAAAAGAAATTCAGCAACAGTTGCAAGAGGAAAACGCCCTCAAACAAGAATTTGAAAAACAACTTTTAGACAATGAAGATTTTTCAAAATTCCACCAGCAATTTTTACAGCAAGGATACAATGCAACCAGTGCAAACCTGAGCCCAAATTCTCCCTCAACAGGGGATTTTGAGGTAAATTATGAAAATGAACATGATAAATGGGCCAAAATTCATGGTAGCATGGTAAATGGCACATTAACAGATATAGAAAAACAAACCCAGGAAGAACAGGACGGATTGGTGTCAAAACTACGAGAAGATGTAACTTTTCAAGAATATGAAAAGCGATTGGCATCAGAGGGATTTGTGGAACAGAATTTAGAATTTATTTCCAATAAAAATACGATGTCCATATCACTGGAATATCAAAATGAAGAAATTCAAACTGCAAAAATAACTGCCGAATTTGACGGAGATGAATTAACTAAAATTCATCTGGAAAAACCCGAGGATGATTATTCCTATTTGTCATATCCTTTAGGTCTCATACCATTAGTTGTCATCGGATACTTTTTGTACAAAAAACTGAAAAGAAGCAAAAAGATATCCGTAAATCCCATAGTTCCAAACAACATGCCAAAGAAATTTGATTATGTTTTGGCATCAAATGATTTGATTCGAGAGGCAAAAGACGATTTTCAAGAAAAGCAATACAAAGATGCCTATGGAAAAGTCAGCAAAGCCATCAGACTCTTTTTGAGTTATGAGTTAAACTTGAACCGAGAAATTACTAACGAGGGTATTTTATTGCATCTTGCCAACACAAAATACCCTGTAAATGATATTGAGCATTGTTTCAAACTTTCAAGTTTGGTGGAGTTTGCCAAGCATCATCCCGACAAAAAAGAATTTGACGAAATAATCACAATGGCAAAATACATCATTCATGTTTGAACGTATTTTGATAAATCGGTCTTTGTTTGTAGTGATGTTTGCAATCAGTCTGAATCTATTTTTATGATACGGATTGATTTTGTTTTTGCCAATAATCTACACCACTATTCGTAAACCATCAGGTTTTTCTGCTCAAGCTCGTTGTGGATGCTGTTGACCGAACGATGTATCGCATCTTCTTGCTTTGCACCAGCACAGACTATCTTTCCTGAAGCAAAAATCAGAATAACCGTCTTTGGATCAATCATCCGGTGAATCACTCCTGGGAACTGCTCTGGCTCATACATGCTTCTAGGAAGAACTCTGGCTGCCTGCTCCAGACTCACCTTGCCTCCCAGATTGATTGATGATACTATGTTTTGTATCGTCACTATGGGCTTGTTTTTTATTTTGATCTTGCCCTTTCTTAGCTTTTGAACAACCGTATTTACGGCCTTGACTGCCATCTCTTTGGATTTGCCGCCAGTGCACACCATATTTCCGGAACGAAAGAGCAGTGTGGTGGTCTTTGGATTCTGAAGTCAGAATATTGCTCCTGGAAATTGTTCCGGATCATATTCCACGGATGGGAATTTTTCGGTTATGTCATCGAGGTCAAGTGGTTGTTCTATCGTTGCAGAAGCCACCACGTTGACTATCTCGATTATCGGTTTGGTCTGCGCCATGGTAATTTCTTAGAAATGGACCCTTTCCTACAATAAAAAAAGTTAACGATTCTTGCGTGAAAATAAAAAAAGAGGATTGTTTGCTAATCCTCAAGATCATACTCTGATTCTGAGTCATCGTCATAATGATCAAAACCATCATCATGATCGAAATCATCATAATCGTATCGAACTTTTTTGTAAGAGTCCATATCAAATGTGGGTTGTAATTATTGGATTTAAGCAATACGGATAATTTGTCCACAATATTTTTAAATTATTTCAGATGATGTCTTTTTTGGCGACTACAAAATGTGGTTAGAGTAAAAAATTAAAAATGTTTGAGAATTGTCGGATCAGTATTTTCCAAAATCGGACCTCTTTGAAAAGTATCTAAATAAGATACGAAATTTTGAGAAACCTAAAACTCAGTTGGGAGATAATGATATGCCAGATGAGTCATGCAAATATTGGGATGGAAAACTATGCATGTTCTCACAGATGAAAAAATCTCAAAAACAAGAGGGTAACAAATCACAGTGAACTGTGATAAGATGTCAAGATTTAGAATGATCTAGTTTTCTGAAAAGAAATTACATGGCTCTCATTCATCTAAATGACTTTACCAAATCTATGATTTCCCCTAGCAAAATATCATCTGGATTCACAAAGAAAGTTCCGAGTGCTGCAATAACAATCAAGGAAACCGCACCCACTATTCTTATCAGGATATCTCTTTTGTTGTGTTTTTTCTGTTCTTTTGACAGTCCATCAAGAATGGTCTTGGCAATTTTCTTTGTCAGATCTTTCTCATCAACCAAAGATCCATTCAGTTTGACTGAATCAATGTTGATATCAGTTACAAACGGAAAATTTCTTGCACTGCATTCCTTGCAATTGGTATTTCTTATCGTAATTTTAAACAAAATGCCGATAAAAAATACGGAATAGACTGTAACAATGCTAAGAAAGGGAATCAAGTCTCCCTGGACAAACAGATAACCATAAACCAATACAAAGAAGCCCAAAGGAGGCAAAATGAAGGCAAAGTTCTGTTTTGCTCGAGATGTTTGAAAGCTCCTTTTTTTATGAGTCTGTAGTTTTAACGAGCCACAGTTAGAGCAGTGTCTTAATGGGCAAACCTTGGCCATGTCGTTGTATTCTGTTTGACATAGGAGACATCTCTTCATTTCTGTGGTAAAGTCTTGTTCATTTATTGATAAAAGTGTAAACTTGAACCTGTCCAAAAAACATGGAATGTTTTTGAACTGATCTGTTATTACCTGATGAAAGATCTGTATAAAATCATCTATGGGGGATAATTACAAGATTGGGACATGATCATTTTTCATCAGAATAGATTTTTTTACACGTGGGTATGGGAATGACCTCCTTGACTATATCCCCAATAACATTGTGCTGGGGATATAGTTAGTATAGTAGAAATCAGACCCACGTGTAACTATCATGTTTCAGAATTTGGAAAAATGAGTTCTTTTAAGATGGATGTATTTAATAGATTATTTACAATATGTGTCAATAAATCTTGAAATCTAAGAAACTTGAAAACCTGTATAGGCCAGTACGAATTAACTTCAACCCTTTAACATCAGGCAACAAAGTAATTGAAAGAAAAATAAAATTGCGTAATTTACTCAAAGAAGCATACGGAAAAGATATTGAAAAAGTTAGGAATAAGTCAAAGAATTCTCAAAAATTATCAATTGATGCTTGTTTTTACCTACAAAAAACCAATGAGATTGGAAGAGCAAAAAAAGATTTGGACAATCTATTAAAAATTCTGTGCGATGTGTTGCCCAAGTACATGACTGCCTCAAATGAGCATGAGGGTTTAGGCATAATAGAAGATGATGATCAGATATTTGAGATACATTGCAAAAAGGAAATTATTGAATTTGAAAAAGAGGAGGGTTTGGAATTTACAATATCAAAAATAACTTAACAGATTCGAACTTGTGTGAAGTATTGAACCTGTTCTGTAATACTCTATGAGGGAATTATTCAAAAATTATTAAATATTTTTCAACAGGGCATTCTGATTATAGAAAATAAAAGTTCGTTAATAAATTTAAGATGAATTTTGTTTTTTAATATTCTTCATACGTAAAATGATTCTCTTTTAATTGTCTGAGCGTAAAAATCCTTTACCATGATCTTCTTCTAATCGGGAATTTTTTATACATTCATCAGTAATTACCTGTTTAATCGATGATTCTCTTTCTTTTGAAATTTTTCCTGAGACAATTTCATGCATCCATTCTTGGATGGATTTTGTTTCATTTTCAACAGTTACTGTATTCTGATGTATTCGTAATCCTTCAACAATATTCCTAATCTGTAGTATTCGTTCTGCCCCACTTCCCAAAACTTCACAGATTTTTCTTACAATTTCCTCTGATAGTTTTTCAGTTTTCCACTTGTCGATAATGACTGAAATTCCTTTTGCATGTATTTCTTCAATCCTTTTTGGGGATGTAGCAAATGCTGAAACTACTATAGCTGGGATGGCCTTTCCCAGATAGAATAATTTATCATATTCTTGATGGCCTTCTTTGGCATACTTTAGTTCTATGTCCAATATCATCAAATCAATTTGATTTTTCTCATCATTAATTATGTCAAATGCTTCTTCGGGCTCTTTTATTATGGTGATTTCAATATCGTTAATTTCGGTGTCTAAAGATTTGAAAAATTCGGTCTCTAATGCACAAATATTATATCTTAAATCCTCTACAAATTCAACTTCATCATCAAGCCACAATACCCTAACTTTCATTTTTTCAATTCCTCTAACGGTATTGTAATATTAAATGTTGCACCTTCTTCTATCTCGCTATTTTCTGACAATTCTATTTTACCCCCATAATCATCTAACATTTCTCTTATTATTGGTAATCCTAACCCTGTTCCCTGTTTATTAGTCGTATAAAATACTCTAAAGATTTTTTCTTTGTTGATCGGCTTTATACCATGGCCATTATCACTAAATTTTACTTTGAAATTTTTTGAGTCTTTCAAAATTGTTATTTTCATTTTTCTTTTTACTCCTTCAGGTAGTTTTTGAACAGATTTCAAAGCATTTGTAAATAAATTGAGAAACATTGATGAGAAATCTGCCCTATGCATATAGATTGAAAAGTTTTCTGGAGTAATTTTTGCAGATATAGTAGTCTCGTTTCTTTTGGTAATTCCTGTAAAATCTTCTAAAAATTTATTTAATTCTTTAGATACATTGATTTTTTCTCTTTCACGTTTTAATTCATTTTCTGACGATAAACTTTCTACAAAATGAATTATGAATCCCATGTAATATCTAATTGTGTTAATCCTGTCATTTGCAGTTTCAAGATCTTTTTCTATTAGTTCTCTTGCTTCTGCGTCTTTCTTTAGTTTATTCATCACTTTTTCTGGAATTGCACCTAAATGACCTATGGCTTCTTTAATTTCATGTGCTGTTGTTGCTGAAGAAATTCCTAATGATGCTAAATTTCTATAAGATCTTTGAGTAGATTCTAAAATGTCTATTTCGTCTTCTGATGTCCTTTCATAATCATTAAACGTGTCTAGAATATCTTTAACTACACTTCTGAATCTCTTTTTATCTTCAACTGGTAATGGACTGGTATTAATCATATCTTTCAAATGTTTAATGTCTGAAGAAATTAGATTCTCATGTTGTTTTTTTGTTTGTTTTTCTTTTATTTTTCTGTTAAGTTCTTTTCTGTAAAAACTCATAGAATCAATTGATTCTTTTACAAATGTGCGCATACTATGAAACCCTGTATTTTCTACTAATCTTTCTCTAGTTGTGGTATCTACTATCAATGGATTCCCATCTTTGGATAACTGAACAAATCCAATTACTTGTGAATTTCCAATTTTGTAATTTGCTTGAACTCTTTCTCCTTCTAAACTGAGCCAATCATCATTTAATTCTCCATAGGGTCTTACCCAAAAACCATCTCGATAAATTTTGACTCCGTGTAAATCTGATAATGTTTGTCTTATGTTGTTGATATTGAGTGATTTTTTGTAATATTTGTTCCAATCTTCGTATTTTGATTGTCCCGGAAAGAAGTAAATTGTTAACTTGCATTTTCCAAACGGTGTCCATTTTTCACCATTTTCCATAACCACATCTGAAAAATCAATTTTTTCTTCAAAAATTATGTCCCTTTCCTGTCTTACGCTAACTTTTCCTGAATAACCATTTTCTGAAATTGTTGCAACAATTTTGTATGGTGCATATCTAAATAAAATACTTTGAACTTTAGGAGATTCCACGCCTTCAAATTCATCTGCAAATACATTTACTTCAAATTTATCGTCTTTGATATCTGCTAATTCTTTTGGAAGAACTAGTGATCCTAATGCTAAACGTAATCGATTGATTTTTTGTGTAGCCCATTCTTCTCTTAGTCTTTCTAAAACAATTGTTACTCCCTCATCGTTTTTATCTTCACGATTTTTAATTTCTAAAGGATTTACTATTTTATCAAATGTTACTGAATCTTTTTCATATTCGTCCCAATCTACTGTTAATTTAATTTCATCTTGAGTTCTACGTGGCTTTGAGATTATTGTTACAGTTTTACATAATTTTTCGGTTGCAAATCTTCCTATTCCTTTATTTCCTATGACTCTTCTTTTTTTGTATTTAGTTACAGGGTGCCTTTCTTTATCATCTGTTCCAATCACCATCCATTTGTTCTCAATTGAATCTGCATCCATCCCATGACCATTGTCTTTAATTGTGATTTTTGCATTTTTTCCATCATCTACGGTAAAATTTTCAAATATTACATCAACATTTCTTGCATCTGCATCATATGCATTTTTAATCAATTCAAACAATGCTGCTACGTCACTTGAAACCGATTCTCGTCCGAGTAATCGAGCCATTTTCCCACTGAATTTGAATTGTATGGATTTTTTTTGCACAAATAATTACTAATTTCTAACCTTAAATTCTCATTGGTTGTTGTGGATAATTCGTACCTAATTTCCGATTAAAATTTCTGGTTTTTTGATATTTTTGCATTTTGAATTGATTTTTAATGTCTTGATAATCTCATATCCGATCAAAAATATGATTGGAACCACCACAGAATTTCCAAATTGCTTGTATGCTTGTGTGTCTGAAACCTGAATCACAAATTCTTCAGGAAATCCCATCAATCTTGCACATTCTCTGGGAGATAATTTTCTTGGATTGCTGTTTCTTCTAGGGATTAATATTTCTGATCCATCCTTACCATATCTCGCACTAAGTGTACATGATGTCTTTTTTGGATCAGCCATCCTAAATCCAAAACCATTGCCCTTTGCAGAATGTTTCTTTGCGTGGTTTTGCAACCAATTCCAAGTGTTATCTGATAAAATGTATTTTTTATTTACATTTTTTTCAAATACTTGTTTTAACTGGGGTTTTAGATCAGGTATTTCTGGAAATTCAAAATTAATTCCTTTTCTTGTTGCGACAATGTATAACCTTTCTCTTCTTTGTGGTACTATGGTTTCCGCACTGATTATTTTCCATTTACAATCATATCCTAATTTTTTTAATTCATTCAAAATTATGTCAAATGTTTTTCCTTTGTTCATTTTTACAAGACGTGGAACATTTTCTAAAAATATCACTTTGGGATTTTTCTCTTCAATGATTTTTATAATTCTAAAAAATATTTGTCCTTGAGTGTCATCTGCAAACCCATCTTTTTTATTTAGGAATTTTCTTGTTGCAAACCCACTTTTTGAAAACGGCTGACAAGGAAATCCTGCAAGTAAAACGTCATGTTTGGGAATATCTTTAATTGGGATTTTTGTAATGTCTCCATATGGTGTGTTACCAAAGTTTTCACGGTATGTTATTTGACAATATTTATCCCATTCAGATGTAAATACACATTCTCCTCCTAAATTCTCAAATGCTAAACGCATCCCGCCAATCCCACTACAGATATCACTAAACGTAAATTTTGTCTTGCCTATCTTTGGAGAAAAATCAAACCTAACTCTACTCATAATTTTGATTCAAAAATTCCAGGTTAAGTGTCCAGGTTTGTCATTGCAGATCAAAAGATCTAAGAACTTTAACCAGTTTTTTTGTTCAGACATTATTTTTTATTTTTTCTAAAAATTTATTTATTCTCACCATCTAGTGAGGAATATAAGTCAACCAAGGTCTCTATATTTTACGCTCTTTCATTTGCAATTACCTTATTAAAAATATCTTCAAAATTTGAATGATTTCATTGAATTTTTAAAAGAATTTTTTCATAAATTCTGGAAGTTTTACCTTCAGACAAATTCTTCTTGATATGCCATAGTGTTGATTTGTTAATTCCAAATTCTTTCCTTTCTTTTGCAGTCATACTCATAATCTTTTCTCTTAATTCTAAGTTATCATTTCTATTCAACTTCATTTTAGGAATGGTAATTCCAAATTCTTTCTTTTTCTCTACAATGAAATTTGATAATTGTTGTAGATTATCTTGTAAGATAACTTGATATGAATAATTTTTACCATTCTTGTAATTGCATCTAGAATTAAAATTTGAATTAATCTTCTCAATGAATAATTTGGCAACATTCTCACCCAGTCTAATATGATAGTTCTCTGTAATGATGAAATCGGATTTTTTGATCTTCTTTTCTTCTAATAATTGAATTATCGATACATCGATGAGCCATCTGAACAATTCTTGAATGTCATAGACTAATGGTGTTCTGCTTTGGTTAATCTCATGTAGAAATCCAATTGAATAGTCCAATCCAACAGAATTAATTGACTTTCTAATCTCTGATTCTAAAATTGCATAACCATAATTCAGCAAGGCATTTACTTCATCTGATGCATTATAGTTTCTAGAGTTTGTTTTGTTTTTTCTTCCAGTAAAGTGAAACTCTGAATTTAGTTTATTGAATATTGCAGTCAGATTTTCATGGTAAATTTTAGCAATTCTTCCCTCGTATGTCATAAGTTGTTTGATTGATTTTGAAATATCCTGACTTTCACTATTCTTCATTATATTCAACAAAAACAAGTCTTCCTTTTCTGCTGTCTTTCTAATACGGATAATATCCACAGATTTATAGAATCTTGACAATTCTTCTAACAGATTCATGGAATGTTCTACCTTGGTCTGTACTATTTTCAGAGCAATCTCAAATCTAGCCTCAAAATCAAGATATTTTTGATACTGTTTTACGCGTAATTTGCCTGATTTTGGCTGCTCTGGCATGACATTTGCAAGCAACTGACCATTCCAGTTCAATAAAGTTAGATTGATGTTGTGCTTTGAGAGCCATCTCATTGCCTCAAATGTTATGTTGCCAGTGTGGCCGTCTATGATAATTCCGTCATGATTTATCTTGTGAGGATAAAATTCCAGTCTTGTATCTTTGAGTCTGTTTGTAATGATCAGCTTTCTCTTGTCCACATTGATTGACGTTCCAAAACCTGTGATGAGTAACGAATTCATCTGGATGCCTCACGTCTTCTGCCCCAATAGTTTTTAGAAATGCCTTTAGATGCTTCTTGAATTTGGCATATGTTATCTTGCCTTCTCTGTACTGATGAATCAGTCTTCTCTCCTCATCATATGCCGTACCATTGTCCATGTTTTCGCAAATGTCAAGCTCTTCTTTTGTTACCTTTTTGTATTTTTCAAGGGAATTCCTCTCTATTGATTTTATCAGTTCCGGGTAGTCAATAGAGAGTTCAAGTATTACGCTTCCGTGTTTTGTCTTGTCCAGTTTGATCTTTTTGTTTTTTACATCATCACATATTTTCTCAAACAGAAACTCGTTTACTGCAATTGCCGTATCCTTGGTGATTGGATTTGCATCAATCATGGTCTTGTCTAAGATAAGATCGTCCTCTATTCCCCACGGATAGTAGGTACTGATGACCGAAAGGTTTTGTTTTGAATAATCATTATGGTACTGTCCCCCATCTTCGAGCATCTCTGTTCTTTTGTGATAGATGAATTCTAGAATCTTGTATTTTTTTGTCCCGTTGTCGGTAATCTCATAGGCCTGATGTCCCTCATGAATTATTTTTGCAATTCTCTTTTGAGACAACAGATCCTTTAACATCAAATTCAATCCCCTGGGGGATTTTCCAGCTAATCGTTCCAGATCCTTGAATCTTTGCGGCCCATGCTTGTTTAGAATCTTCAGAATCTTGAACCGGTTGTATTCCTTTCTGGACATGATGAGCGGCTCATCAATCTTTGATAAAGTATCATTTGCTATACTCATTTACATAATACTATACCAAGTATAGCGTATTAAATATTGCGCAGGCTTCTTTATAGTATGCAAGCAACAAAAATTGTAAAAAATAAGGAAAAAAATCATGAGAATGCAAGAAGAATCAGTTGCCTTCGATGCGACCATGATTGGATTTATTCTGTAGCTACAAAGCCCAGATACAGAATCAGGTGTCCTATGTGCCACTCGTCTCAAAACGAGTTTAACCGCAGGACCTTTGGCAAGTGGAGTGCGCCGTATTCATGACGCCGTTGTTTCAGAGATCATGGAGAAAACTGTCTCCGCGGCAAAAAATGCTGCGTGAGAGGTCACTTGCAGTGATTAGCGAACTGCGCAACACAAAAAGCAAAACATTACCGCAAGCAGCAAACGACAATAACGTCACTGTCAAGAATGTCATCAAGCACACAAACGGTTTCAAGAAAGTAAATGGCAAACCCGTCGTAAAGCGATGGGACAGAATCAAAAGGGTGATGAGAGTCAACTCTGGCGGCAAAGAGAAAAGTTTAGAGGTTCAAGATTCCAGAACTGCGTCAGTTGTGGGACGATACCACAATGCAGTGAAGCAGTTCTTGAATACCGGAGATAAATCCAAACTATCCAAGTTCAGAAATAAGAAAGTTAAGGATAGTAAGGGGAAACTACATCAACTCGAAACCAATCCCGATGAGATAATCAGGATAAACCAAAGGATTGAGGAACCCGAGTTTTACGAGGTGTACAATACAAAATGACTGTCAATCAAACCGCCCAGGTAAACAAGATTGTCAGTTTGCAAACATTGTTAGGATTCTGCATCGGCAGACTCAGAGACGATACCCTTGACACCGTTGATGACATAGAATCATGGATAAACGAGATTGTCTGCAAATCCAAGAACAGGTCAATGCAAGAAAAGAAGAACAGATGTGAGATTTGCAATTCCAAGGAAGAACCGTACAACCTGGAATTGCACCACATCGCAGGAAGAAAGCATGATTACCGCACCATTACAGTGGACAGGAAATGCCATCATGAATTAAGCGAATCTCAGAAAACTTGGGACAGTAGGTGGTTGCAGGAAAACCAGTCCGAGAATGTCCGTCTGGGGTTCTTGCTCATGGGGATTCATGACGTGCTGATGCTCAAGGGCCAAAACACCAGAAATAACGCATATGAGGAACTGGCAAGGAAACTGCGCCAAAGAATCTACCAGTCGCTGAACGTGGAGGAAGAATACGCATGAAACTGGGCAAAATGGGCGTGATCAATGTACCTCAGGCAGAGTCAATCAGCCTCAGATGCTATACTGGAAACTACAGGCCTGTCTCACGCTATTCCCACAACGAAAATGCCAATAATGGAATGGTGTTAACTTTCAGCACTGAGACCACTTCTGACCAGCAACAGACCCTGACCTTTGGCTCCTGTGCAGTCTGGATTAACGGCACATTGTATAAGATTTGTCTTTTCCATGATGAGAATCGGGACTCCGAGAAAGTTGATATGATAAAAAAAGTTGGAGAAACACTGCAAAAAGAAAAGGACTGCATTGTAACCGTATCATCCAAGGATGAGTTTGTGACAAGGGTCTTCTATCCGTATGTCTATGAGGCAAGGGCAAAGTATGTCGGCTTTGACTTGCCATACGAGTTGTCTAGACTTGCATCATCATGGGGAACTGCAAGAAAAATCCAAGATGCGTTTTCAATGAAACTAGTTGATGGCATTCCACGTCTTCCCGCAATCAGGATTAAGAGCATAAACGGAAATGCGGCATTCATCCAGTTTGCAACTCCGCTAAGGACAAAAAGCGAGAAGAAGAAATTCCCAACCCGCAAGGTGTACAGAGGGTATTTCCTGGATTTGAAAACAATAGGACATGCAATGAGCAACAAGTCCTTTGATGCAATGGATGGACTTGCAAGAACGTTTGATGTAGATGCAAACCTGAAAAGCAAGAAAGGGATTACGGAAGCTGCAATCAGAAGCAATGTGGACAAAACACTGACAATGTATAATATCTACTGCAGAATTATTTCCGTGTTACAGAATACGTTTTTGGTAAAACCAAACAATGCAAACAATCTGTACTCTCCAGCTTCAATTGGGAAACACTATCTAGAGAAGCTAAACATCAAGCCGCTCCTGGAGAAAAATCCAGATTTTTCAAAAGAAATTCTAGGAAACATGATGACTGCATTTTATGCAGGACGGGTCGAAACCAGAATCAGAAAAACACCCGTTCCAGTTACTTATCTGGATTGCACCAGTACCTATCCTACAATGTTCTTGCTGATGGAAATGTATCCGTTTTTGACTGCAGAGAAAATTGAACATTCTGTCACTACACAACAGACGCAGAAATTCCTTGATGGGGTCACCCTGCAGGACGTTTCACAAAAGGAGACATGGAGGCAGCTGACCACAATCTGCAAGGTAGTTCCAGACGGCAACATGATTGTGCCTGTACGCTCCGGATACGGCTCCAAGAAAGCCCAAAACATAGGCGTAAACCCTCTCAAAAGCACCGATGGAACGAGCCTGTGGTATACCGTATCTGACCTGATAGCCTCAAAGTTGCTTACGGGTCACACATCAATAATTGAAAAGGCAATTACATTCTCTCCTGCAGGAATACAGCAAAACATTCCTGATGAGGACGTGGAAATTTTCAAGGGAGTGACAGTCAATCCGAGAAAAGAGAATTTCATCAAGCAACTAATCGAGAAGCGGTTGGAGATGAAGCGACCCTCAGAAAATTCTGAAATTGATAGCACAATACAGAACACGATAAAAATAATCGCAAACACCGCAGCATACGGCATACACATCCAGGTAAACTCTGAAAAATCTGAGAAGCAAAACGAACCAGTAAAGGTCTATGGAATTGATGAATCGTTTTCCATAGATCAAAACACAGTATCAAGAAAGGAGATTCCTGCAAGGCACTTCAATCCCATATTGGGAGTCTTCTTGCCTGCAGCTGCAAGGTTAGTTTTGGCAGCCGCCGAAAGTATCGTTACATCACACAGAGACGGATACGTTGCCTACATGGATACAGACAGCATTATGGTTTCACCAAAACATGCAAGTGGGATTCAGAAGTTTTTCCAGAAACTCAATCCATATGAAAACAAGGACGTGCAGATTATGAAAGTTGAAAAATCTGATGATGGAAAACTGTTGGAGAACGTATTGTTCTTCGGAATCTCATCCAAGAGATACGTTTTGTTTGAACATAACGAAATGAAAAACAAATTCAGCATTCGCAAGTTCACGTCTCACGGTTTGGCCCATCTGTTGGACGTGGATGCAGAGAAATGGTGGGATGACATACGTGCAATGCATCATCATCCGGAAAGAAAGCAGGACATACTTGACAGGTATGATAACAAGTATGCAGTATCCAAAATGAGCATCACGACACCAAATGTGTTGAAGAAATTCGGTAACTTGAGACCGTTTGACAAAATACTTGTCGGTACAGGATGCAAAAGCGATGGCAACGGCAATGCGATAATTCCGACCTTGCCGTACCTTGATGCAAGAAACAGAGAATGCATCCAGTACATGCCGTTTACAAATTATCCCACAGGTGAGAGATATTCAGGCTCTGTAGACACCATTCCCTACTGGAAGCCGTTAAGTGAAATGCTGGATGAATATGCCAATCACAGGGAGGCAAAGTCAGGCGGAAACATTGGCTTGCTGCCTCGATTACGCATGAAAATAGGCAAGAATTTGATAAAATACGTGGGAAAGGAGGTGGCAAACCTTGATGCTGCCAACATCCTGGGAGTCACGGAAAATTCTGGCGGTCGTACTGTCTATGACAATCTTGAAGAAAGAATACTTGAGATTAGACCACGAGATTCCCACAGATTTGGAATGTCAAGGAGCAACTTGATTGCAATCCAAAAGAAAATCAGAAGCAATGACTCTATAGTGAATCTCCAGAAAGGCACCATCAAAAAACTACAAAAGGCATTTTCGGACGTTGTTTCGGAAAATTGCCGGAATGATGACCGGAAAGAAAGTGACACTGTGATTGAACGGGAGGTGATAATGAAATAATGGCCGGAATGATAGAGAACAGTACCGGAATGATAGAGAACAGTACCGGAATGATAGAGAACAGTATCGGAATGATAGAAAATTCCACCGGATTGATAGAGGAGAATGCCGGAATGATGACCGAAACTAATGAGATAGAACGTACTGCAAGTGGAAGAAAAAAGCGTAGCAGGGAACGAGGAAAGGACAGCAAGCCTAGAAACTTCCCACTACATACAATCAAGAATCTGCCACAGTTCAGAGACAAGTCACATCAGGAAGTTAGAGAATACATACTTGCAAAGAAGGGAATTGACATTGGAGGCAATTTTAATCTTGGAAGTATAATCATGCCAATCTTAATCGTGTCTGCAATAGTTGCAGGAGGATACGGATTATACTGGTTGATAAAACAACTCCAGAAACGAAAAGAAACACAAAATGAGAATGTTGCAAATCCACACAACATGACTTGTGAATGATTTCTACGTGTTGCTTTTATGCAAAACTCGCAAAACCAAACCATAATAGATAGGTTGGAGGTTTCTTCCCGACCGTAGTGACCTCACAACCATCTATTTTATTTCATTATGGGTGAATATCGGAACATGCAAAAAATTGACTTAATCCAAGCTCATTGCCTCATTGCAGTTAGTCGGGATTTTGAAAGCGTGATCACTGCAACAATGGAAATTGCCATTACAAACAATGCTGCAACCCCAAATTCTGGGATTGCCGTATTATGATATTTTTCAGTTATTGCACTGTAGCTGGATCCCGGGGCTATTCCTCCTCCAATAAGATAGATGGAATCACCAACAGTGGACGAGGCCAGACCGTGTCTTGAAATTGGCATCGGTGTCTGTTCAAGCCATCCTTCTCCAGGGAGATATGCCTCATTTTCCTCAAACGTGCCTGACAGTCCCTCCCCTCCAAATACAAAGATGGCGCCACCAAGAACCGATGCAGTCAATCCGCTTCGTGCTGTAGGCAAAGGTTCCAAAACAGTCCACGTGTCGGATTGATAGTCATACATTTCAGCTGCATGCAGGTTGTTCTGTCCTGTCCTTCCGCCAATCGTATACAGCTTGTCATCAATGACAGCAGAGGCAAGATGTTCCCTTGGCGTTGGCAAACCTGATTTGGATTCCCAGGAATCTGTGGCAGGATCATATGTCTCGTTTTTGTCCAGAGATGACTTGTTGTATCCGCCTATTGCGTACAGCTTGCCGTCAACAAACTGCGCAGTTAGCGCGCCTCGCGGGGTTGGCATGTCCTGACCCTTGCTCCACGCATCAGTTTCTAAATCATAAATTAGCAGCGAATCAGTTGGAATCCAACCATCCAGATAGCCACCAACAACGTAGATTTTGTTTTCATATGTTGCAGCTCCTGCATGATGTAACGATACTGGCATGGGTGTGCCTGTATGCCAGGAATCATCTTTTGTATCAAGAATGAAGACGGTGTTTGTTGCCTGCTCACGATTGTTTAGTCCGCCCATGGCATAGATTTTTTCCTCAATCGCCACTGATTTCATCTCAGAGCGCACCTCTGGCATGTCTGAGAGTCTCTCCCATCCTTCAGCAGGTTCCTCTGCAAATGCAGGAATGACGGAATACAAGGAAAATGAAAGCATGATCATAAAAATTGCAATCATGCGGATTTGTGTCATCAGAATACTCAAGTCATATCATGTCCTTTAAGAATCCCTCAAATTCGTCACTGGGTACAACAGTTACGATGTGAATCTGTCCCAACTGGGTCAACCATTGACGCTTGTCATAATAATTGTAGATTCCTTCTTTTGTTGGAATTACTGTGATGGTATCGCTTTCTCCCGGAGACAGAAGATCTGTTTGAACGTTCAAGCCGTCAATGTATAATCTGTGATGGGTTGTTCCGTTATTGATTACGGTCAGGATGTATGCAAATGAAGTTCGTGACAGCAAAGTCGGGTTGGCCTCTCCCTTGACTCCCGTAATTCCCACAATCTGTACCTTGCCGTCAACCTCCTGAAATGCCACGGTCTGCTCCACTTTTTCTGGATAGAAAAGTGGCACCTCTCTGACGTTTCCCTGGCCCACAAACCCAATCATTGCAGCCAGCGCAACAACTCCGCTAGCAAGACCAGCAATGATTATCATCTTCTCACGTCTCATGACTGCCCTAGTTGGTGGGATTCATCAGTATCGCCCGCTCCTTTACCTTTGCATCATAGGTGGCAACTATCACGTCTCCCGCTTTTGCATCACATTGACCTATGTTGATTGCAAATCCGTCAAATGATTCTGCAATGCATCCGTCTTCTGTGTTTGCAATTACTTTGACTTTCTCAGTTACCTCATCGGGGGAAACATACCACGTCAGATAAGCAAACAGTCCGGCTGCAATTATGATCACACCAATAAATATTTGAATAGTGACTTTGTTGTTTTTTATCATGTCAGTCATATGCACATGTGTAGCATTTGTGGAATAATACAGCTGCTGTTATTTGAGAGTTCTACCAATGTTTTTTATTATTAGTAATGCCATTTCAAATCATGCAGCAGACACATCTGGATACGCGTGGGAAATTCAAGATTCTTTTGCTTATTTCCGGAGTCATATCTGTTGCAAGCGTACCTCTCTTTTTGCCTCATTTTATTCACGGTCATGGTGTTCATACCGGAATTCACATGATAGGAATAACTCTGGGTTCTTTTCTTTCAGTTGTGGGTGCCATAACCTATCTGGAATACAGGACAACCAGGCTATTGCTGGTATTTTTTGCATTTTTGGCAGTCACTGCAGCAGAGATACTGTCTGCACTGAACATGGTGTTTCTCTTCTGGCCTTCGTATTCTAGCGTGGATTCCATTATGACGCATCTGCTAATTGTCATGATGCTCACTTTCTTCTCAATCGGGATATTCAGGAGGGACTGACATGAGAAATCCATACAAAAAAAGAAAAACAATCTTGAAGATGGTGGAAAATGATCCTGGAGTTGGCTTTATTGATATTCAGAAGGAGACAGGGTATGGGAACGGAGTATTAAGCCATCACTTGAAAATGTTGGAAAGCAAAAATCTGATCAGAGTGCTGCGAACAGAAAGAAAGATGTGGGCCTTTCCAATCAATTCAGACCCAAGCGAGGACGTTCTTAGAATTTACCTGAGAAGAGAAACCTGTCAGAAAATCCTGCTCTTGCTGATGAGGCAAGATACCGCGGCATTTTCACATATCTGCAACGAGATAAAAAAGAGTCCCAGTACAACTTCAACCACATTAAAAACGCTAGTTGAGAATGGACTGGTAAAAAAAATCCCCGGATTTGAGGTGAGGTACTGTCTTGTAGACCACGATAGAACCGTAGACATTGTCAGCAAGACCAAGATCTCAAAAACAGAAGTACTCAAAGACAGGTTTGCAGACACCTTCTCATATTTGTGATTCCGGATTTTTTCGTACACTGGTAGAACCATCAAACAGGGTCCATCATTAATTAGGGAACAATTGTGTAAATTAATTCAGCATGAATGTATGCAAGGGATTGTGCCAGCATTTTGAAGCCCAGCAGATTAGCGGACTTGCTAGATATGGAAGCGGTCAAAGACGGCATTCACAATGTTCTATTTTTATAATTTCTCAAGATGCAAGGTGTCCGTGTTGCCATATTGATCTCAGGCTTAGAACAGGACTAAACAACTCAAGAAAAGATCTTGATGAAAAACAAACCGTTAGACATTGATAATTTGTTCATGTCTCGCATATCTGAAAACTATGTCTTGCTGGGTTACGTCTCTGCAATAACATCTGCAGTCCTGTTTGGATCTGTATCCACTGTTGCCAAACCGGCACTGATTTCAATTCACCCCATTTTGCTTGCCTCTTTTGTCTACTTTTTGGCATCCCTTGTTGCAACTCCTTTGATTCAAAAGAAAAAATTCTCGATTTCAAGCAAGGACAAGGGACTGCTGTTAATAATTGCAGTATCAGGAGCAGTCGTTGGTCCCACACTGTTTTTTATCGGACTAGAAGATGCTGCAGCTTCAGATTCTGCACTATTGCTTAATGGTGAAATTATTTTTTCAGTGTTTCTTGCAATTTTGTTATTCAGAGAGAAGCTCCCAACAGTCGGCTATCTGGCTGCTGTCCTGATAATTACTGGCGTAGTTATCGTAACTACCGATATGGAATTTTCTTATTCTGCATTTGATGTCAGGAATGTCGGAAACCTGTTCATTATTGGGGCTACTTTATTTTGGGCATTGGATAACAACCTCAGCAAAATCCTCAGTACCCGGCTGGATGTTGCACGGATTGTCCAGATAAAGTCACTAATTGGAGGATCCATTTTGCTATTGCTAGTCTTTCTTCTTCAGATTCCTATTGACATGGAATTGGAGCATTTGCCAAACGTTCTGCTTTTAGGCACCGCGGGGTTTGGTGCGTCCATATTCTTCTTTTTGCACGGACTAAAGAGAATCGGAACAGTAAAGACAGTCATGGTATTTTCAACATCTTCTGCATTTGGCCTTGTCTTTGCGTCATTGTTTTTGCAAGAAGAGATAAGCCACATCCAACTCATTGCAATGGGAGTGATTTTATCTGGAATCTATCTTTTGTATAGAAAACAATGAGGTGATGCGTTGAAAAATATATTGATTCTATGTGCGATGGTTGGGTTTTTGCCTCTGATTGCAAGCGCTTACGGGCACGGTGTTGGAAGCGAGACACTTCCGCCACAAATGATTGGAAACTACAATTCGACAGTTTTCCTAAAATCCTGGCCAAATTCAGTTGAGGAAAATATTCAGGAAAAGCAAATCTCCTTGACAATCTATGATGTTGAAACAGAGGAGCATCTCCATAACATGAAAATTGATTTTACAGTATCAAACCATGGGGAAATCCTATTCTCTGATAATTTTGAGATAGAGGAAGGTACGTTCTCCATGATTTTTTCACCTCCTGGTAGTTTGACAGTAGATGAGACCCTGGACAAACTGTTTGACACGATAACTGAATTTGATACAAACCAAATCCAGGTAGATGAAGACATTTTTTCAGAGGGAGGCCTCTATGACTTTGACATCGTAGTGAGAACCGTGGATTCTTTTGACAGTGATCTGGAAGAACCTGTGCACTTTAAGGGGTCGTTGTCAATACCAAAAAAATACGAGTACCAAACAGAATCCAATCACAACGTTAGCGTAACATCATTTTATGATGTAGTGGACTCGTTTAGTTTCTCGCCGGACTCTATGAGCTTTTCAATGCCGTTTGAATGGTCTGATGAGAATGTTTCCCAGGTCTCTGTTGTGCATGAAGAGATTCACATCCCAAAGTCTCTGTCGTCTTGGATTGTAGGCGACTACTATTTGGAGATAAATGAGAAAACTGCGCCTAATTCTCTAATCACAATAGACGACTATTCTGTGGAGGAAGAGAGGATAATTCATGTTATAATCCCCCAGAGATATCTGCCTGAGTTTGAAGATGATCTGCACCAGATGCGCTTTGAGCTAAAACCCACTTCATCTCCTTCAGAACCGTTGTCTGCTCCGACTAGAAACGGCGAGTTTGACGTGACATTGCAGTGGAATGCCCCCAATATTGTGTGGGGCAAGCCAATCACCTTCGAGGTAAAGATTGAGGACACGTTTGTCCCCTACAAGGTGGTAAAAAAAATCCCGTTTCACATGTCTATGATCCAAGATGACAAGGTAATCTTTGAGAAAGACTTTGACGGGGTAAAAAACATCGAATCAAAACTAAATACGTTTGAATTCGCTTTTGAAGAATCTCATGAAGGGACAGTCAAATTGCTCATCGAAGACATAGAATCTAACAACTATGCAAGCACCGAATTTGCCTTTGCAGTGGATGCACCGGCCCTCAAGTTCCCAATAACGATACCAAGTCAAACAAAAGATGGAGCCAGTGGCAGCTATGATGTTGACATGACGTGGATTCCGGCAGATATTCTTCCTGATGAAGAGTCAGAATTCATCTTTACCATCTATGAAAAAAATAGTAAAATTCCCATCATGGATGCATATTATGAGTTTGTCCTGATCAAAGATGGCGAGGAAATTCTCAGAAAGCCTGGAATTGCTCCTGCAGGAGGTTATTTTGAGGACTATGTGTTTGCAGATGAGCATTCTGGTAAGATGCTGGTAAAATTGGACAGGATAAACAGGTCTGATGAATACGCAGAGATTTCAGTGAATGTTGTTCCTGAGTTTGGCCCATTTGCAATTCTAATTCTTAGCGTATCTCTGATTGCAATACTGTTGGCAACAAGAAATACCAGTTTTCTAAAATATGGTTTTAGATCATAGATGAATTTCTAAAAAAATAAAAAAAATTAGGAATGGTCTGGCTTATCATGTTCTTCATGTCCTACTGTTTCACCAAAGGACTGGACGTAAATGGTAATTGAGGCAGTAGGCCCAAACCTTATTTTTTTGTCTAATGGGTTGCCGATTGCAACGTCAGTTACAAGCATGTCTTCCTCCGGAGGCAGGTCGATGTGATAGAGACACATGTTCCCAGGAGAGGACAATTCATGCACGATGTTGCCATTATTCAGACTAATTGCTTCCATCTCCGGTGCTACTCCAAGCAACACATTGACTTTGCCATTGCCTTCTGCATCGCAATTTGCCTTTAGTGCAAGATGTCCGCTTGCAATTGCATCTGGTGTCGAGTCAAACATCAACAGGTAGTCATTTGCGGGAATGCTCTTGAATGCAAGATATTGCGAGGTGTGGAGTCGTTCCATCTCCATCTCCTTGCTCTCTGCAGGAACTGCAACAGTGGAAATTGCCACTACCGACGTAACTGCAAAAAGCAAACTTGCGATAATCTTTTTCATCGATAAGAAGTCGGAGCAAAATCATGATAAACAATTTGGTACATTTCGCGAATCTACCATAGTTCAACATAGCCCATAATTTTTTTACTGGATTATCTTATCATGATTTTTTTGTCGGTTTATCTAAACTGCAAAACACATGTGTGTCAATTTTGAACTGATTTGATGTTTGTACTATTTTTGACTACCTTTATTAGAAATATTTGGAAATTTGTATTGTGCGAATATTATTGATAATGGCAATGTTGATTATTCCAAGTTTGGCCGGAATCGCATATGGTCATACAGTTGATTCTGTTGGAGATTACCGGGTGGAAATTGGTTGGATGAATGAGCCGGTTGTTTCAGGGGAAACCAACGCGATCGAGTTCTACGTTAGCCCTCTCATCCCTTGCCCTGAAATAGAAAAGGCGATAAAATGTGCAGAATCACAAGATTTCCAAAACGGAGTTGCAGATTTAAGAAAAACAATCAAAATGCAACTAATCTTTAAGGATGAAAACATCACACTTCCACTTTCACCTGATCATAACATTCCAGGAAAATACTATGCATTTGTCAACCCAACTGTGTCAGGATTCTATCAAGCTAATGTTCTGGGATCCATCAAGGACACTCCAATCAGCTTGTCGATGCATCCTCCAAAGGTTGCCGAACGGTCATACATTGAATTTCCAAAAAAAGAGCATGAAGAAATAATTGAGCAGCACAACACCATCCAATCAAAACACGATGAACTAGAAATCAGGCTCAATACTGTGCAATCTCAGTACAATAATCTAGAGTCTAAAATTGACTCTGTTGAAAAGAAACTAGAGCAAGAGCAGCAATCTGATGGGTTCTCGGGTTTTGATTATGCAAGCATTGCAATAGCCGTCACTGCTTTGGCTTTGGGAGTGTTTGCCGTGAGGAAGAGCAGATAGCTCGAAAAATCAATTTTTTTGATGGATGCACATAATGTCCCACACAGGAGTAGACGTAATTGATTTTATTTTATTTACAATCTATCCTGTTATTGCTCTTTTTTGCATCGAAATGATTAGCAGAATCATTAAGATTCCAAAATGGTTAAAGCTTACAACCCAAGGATTTGTGTCAATAGGGTTTGCTGTCGCATATCTGACATTTCCTGGAGATACTAAATTCCCACTTACAGCCATGGTGTTGATTGCATTAGGATTGGCAATATTTTATCAAGCAAGACGCGCAAAAAGCAATCCTGAAAACAGTATCTATTAGAATTTTAACTTGGAGGTTTACAGTTTAGTTTGGTTTCATTAAATAACAATTTCTTTTTGTAAAACCTTACCCAATTCAGAATAAACAATTGAAACCATAGTTAAATAATATGAAATTGTAATTGTAGCAATGGCTTGCGGATGTTCACCAAATAACGATAACTGTATTGATGCAAATTGCAACTGTCAGAAAACAGGGGTTTGTACTTGTGGTCCCAATTGTAACTGTGCAGCAAACAAGAAATAAAAAAGTATAGTTACAGTTCAATATACAACTGCTCACGTCTTCTTTATTTTCTATTTTTGGATCAGGACACGTAGAGGAATGTTTTTTTGATATGATAAAGATTTTTCAGAAATTAAAAGAACAGATAAAATAATAGATTGCTGTAAAGTTGAAACGTCCTGTCCTATAAACATGAGTGAAATTCTTACAATTTTATTTCGTAATTAGATCATTGTACGGGTTTTATTAAGGGTGGAATAATACCATTACTCCAACATGGATGAATTAAAAATAAAAAAAGATTTTACAGATATTTACACGCAAGATTCCCCATATGAATATCTAAAGGAAATGGATAGATTGGAATATTCCATACCAGATTCTACAAAACCTTTGTACAACTCCATCATAGAACAACTTGAAGATACATTATCTCTACCCATCAATGTTTTAGATTTGGGAAGTTCATACGGTATCAATTCATCATTAATGAAATTTAATTTAACAATGTCAAAATTGAATGATTTCTTTTTAAACGGATCTGAACCTACAAAAAAAGAAACCAAACAATTCTACAAGAAATGCGATAGCAATGATAACATGAATTTCTATCAAATAGATATTTCAAAAGAGGCCCTAAAATTCTCCGAAGAGATGAATCTGTGTGAGAGGGGCATGAATGTTGATCTTGAATCTGAAAAATTAGATTTACTGGAATCACTACCGAAAATGGATGTGGTGATTGCAACTGGCTGTATCGGCTATATCGGATACAAGGCAATTTTGAATCTACTAAAGGTAATTAAAAATAGACAATCTAATTCAATCGAATCTGAAACAGAGTATGCCCCACCAATCTTTGCGTTCTCTGTTCTTAGAATGTTTGACATGGAAGATATCAAAGAAGTTTTTGAGATATATGGTTACTCTATTGTAAAAAGCGACATAAAACCAATACGTCAAAGAAACTTTGCTGATGCTAAAGAAAAAGCACAAACTGTTTCTCTATTACGTGAGATGAAAATCAATACTGAAGAATATGAAGATGATGGTAAATTATATGCTGACTTTTATATTGCAAAATCCAAAAATTAAATTCCGCATTTAAAATAAAAATAAGAAATAGTGTAATTAAAAAACCATCATTTAGACATAAACACAATATTTTTTTATTAAATTTAATTTCCACGTGGGTCTTTTATTTCGTACACTAACTATAACCCCAATAACATTGTGCTGGGGATATAGTTTAGAGGTTAATTACTGGACCCACGTGGAAAGTAAAAAAATTCGGAAATGTAGATGTGAATGTATCTATCCAACGTTTATTTTTTTAATCTGATTTGTCCATTGTTTAAAATGAACTTTTAATGCAGATATATCGTCAGGGGATAACGGATTGTTATGAGCAACCACGTTTCTCGAAGTACCTATGATCTCAATCATTGTTTTGACCCAATGCTGTTGGGGCAATAATGAAACAAATTCTTTCCAATTATTTTCAATAATACTAGTTAGCTCTTCTATATCGGTATAAAAAATGGGGTGTGCACCACGTTTTCCATGCCATCTATTTTTATCTTCATCATTAATTCGAATTTCTACTTTTTGTTTTACTTTGATAGGAATTGTTGCTTTATCCCACCAATCTTTATCATATTTTGAAACCATCACGTGTTGAATCAACCCTCTTACAGAGTTTTCAAAAATATAGAAAATTGGATATATATCCGCCATTTTTTGTGCTTCGTTTAACATTTGTTTTGGAAGAATAGGATGATCAATTTGAGTATGAGTTCCAATATTCACAACAATATTCCTTTCTGGTGATTTTTTTTGAATTTTGGTTTTTTTGTTTAAGACATGATCATTTTCAGATTTTTCTAGATTGTTTTTTGTAACATTTTTTCCAAATGCGACATTGATTTGAGAGCTAAAATTCGCCATTATTTCTTGAAATTCTTTTAATTCTGATTCTCGTTTTTCTTTTTTTAAAATTTCTGCAACGGGTATGTTTTTTTGTGTTGCAAGTACATACATTGCAATCTCTGAAGTGGCAGAATAATTAGTAATGTTTTTTACTTTTTCTATCTCTGAATACATCCTCCTTTGTTTCATTTTCTGAAGAATTTTATTTCGTATAGTATTACTTGCAGACATTTTTCTTCAAATCATAATCCATGTGTATTCCAAAGTTATTTTATTCATCATCTTCCATTTCTTCATCTTTAGATGATTTTAATTTACTTTTTGTCACTTTAACTTGATTTTCACTTTTCCCCAAAATTTCTGCAATTTCTTTGTTTTTCAATCCTAAGGAATCTAATTTTCCAACTTGTTTGTTAACTGGCATTCCTTGCAAAATATTTGCGGCTAATAACTTACAAATTACATCTAATTTCCTAGTTATTTTATTATCATCAGTCATCTTTTTTCATTTTCTTTTTTCTTCAATTCAATTTTTGGAATTTCTATGCCAAAATCTTCAAGTGCAAATATTCTTTTGAATCTAGTTCCACGTTTAACTGGAATTGATTCGCCTATGCCAATTTTTTCCCATTCTTTCCAATATTTAGAAACGGTGCCAGCTCCTACATTTCCTTTATCTACAATGTCATCTTGATTGTTTTCACCATCACTCAAGTAATAGATTGTTCGTTTAATTTCAGAATCAAGAGTGGATTCTAGAATCTTTTTCACATCTCCATATGCAGTGATTTTGGTCCATTTCAAAAGATCTTTTAATGTATCTAAAATGGCTTGATTTAATTTTGAATCAGTCAATTATTCTCCTCAATATTGGATTTGATGTTCTTTGTATTCTCATTTTTCTTAGATTTTGGAATATCTATTCCCACTTCTTCAAGAGATACAAAATGCTTCATTCTTCCTTTAAATTTTTTAGATTCTTCAACTATACCAATTTTTGACCATTTTTGCCAATATGCAATTATTGTAGATTTGCTATTCAAACCAATTTCTTTGGCTATGTCTCTAGTTGTTCTTACACCATCACTTAATTCATAAGCAATTTTCTCATTTTCAGATTTTAAGACCTTTGATAAAATGTCATGCAATTTATCTAAACTTTGAAACTTTGTCCATTTTGCTATTTCATTCAACTCTTCTAAAATCAAATCTAATTTTTCTTCACTCATTTTATTCTTATCTTAATCCAAAAGTCCTGTATTGTTATAGTAGGATTCTTTTCCTGTTTTTGTTATAGAAATTATTCCATATTTCGTTAGTTCTGAAACTTTCTTTTTTACTGTAATTTCTGCAACACCCAAATTATTTGCTATTTCTTTAACCATGTCTGAATAGTTTTTCGTTCCATCACATAGAGAAATAATCTTGGCAAAAACCTTGTCTTTGTTTATTTCTTCTTTAAACTTAGATAATTTTTCTAAATTACTAAGTTTTAGCAAGGTTATGATCTTATCTAGTTTATCTGAAATTCCCTTTAACATTATTTCATCATTCGACATTTTTTATTCTCCAATTTTTTGGAACATAATCAAAAACTCTTTTAGGAATGCCACGTTTTTCAACTGAAATCAAACTGGCGTTTTGTAAATCTTTGATAATTAATTGAACATATCGAATTGATACCTTGGCTTTGGTTGAAATTTCATTCGTGGTGTTAATTCCATCACACAAGGCCCAAATTTTCTTCTTTTCATCGGTTGTAATGATTGCCTCTAATTCATTTTGTATGTCATTTCTAGCCATAACTAACAATAATTGCTTAATTTCTCCTAATTGTTTCGAAACTTCTTCCATTATTTGTTCACTCGTCATTAGTATACCTAACGTACAATATGTTTATAAGTATTATGCGTAATTAATTATATTTAATTGACCATTGGGTACTTTACGGTAAATTATGATGAAATTATTACTTTCATGATAATTTTATACCTAATTTTCACGTTATTATCAACTATTTTTTCTAATATCAATATTTGATATTTTGGTCATAAAATTTAACTTGAATATATTCAATTTTAAAATTTTATATAGATTTATGCCTAAATTAATAAATTTTTAATTTATTGCTATTCGCCAATACTAAAGAACATAGTTTTTCTAAATTGAAATAGAATGGTAATTACACCCTAGATATTTTTATTTTGTAATGATGTGCTGATACCACTTTTCAAAAACCCATATCTCAACATAATCTCTATGAATGCGTTAGTGTAGTTTTTTTATAATATGTTTAAGATTTAAACAAAATTATCGAATTTTCAAAAGAATTTTCTCACAAATTTTGGGATTTTTTCCTTCAGATAAATTCTTCTTGATATACCATAGAGTAGATTTGTTAATCCCTAGTTGTTTTCGTTCATCAAAAGTCATATTCAAAATCTTTTTTTGTAATTCCACATCATCATTCCTGTTCAATTGCATCTTTGGAATAACAAAACCAATTTCTTTTTTCTTATCTATAATAAAATTGGATAGTTGTTGTAAATTATCCTGTAGAATAATTTGATATGAGTAATTCTTTCCATTTTTATAATTACATCTAGCATTAAAGTTTGAATTTATTTTCTCAATGAGTAATTTAGCAACATCTTCTCCCAATCTAGTATGATAATTCTCAGTGATGATAAAATCAGATTTTTTGATCATCTTTCCTTCCAATAATTGAATAACTGAAACATCAATGAGCCATCTAAACAATTCTTGAATGTCATAGACTAATGGTGTTCTACTCTGATTAATCTCATGTAAAAATCCAATTGAATAATCCATTCCTACTGAGTTGATTGACTTTCTTATTTCTGATTCTAAAATAGCGTAACCGTAATTCAATAAGGCATTGATCTCATCAGACGCATTGTAATTTCTAGAGTTTGTCTTGTTCTTTCTCCCAGTAAAATTAAACTCTGGATACAACTCATTGAATATCGCAGTTAGATTCTCATGATAAATTCTAGCGATTCTTCCCTCATATGTCATCAATTGTTTTATTGATTTTGAAATGTCCTGTTTCTCACTGTTCTTCATGATGCCCAACAAAAACAAATCTTCTTTTTCTGCGGATTTTCTGATTTTGACAAAATCTATCGATTCATAAAATTTTGACAATCCTTCCAACAAGTTCAGGGAATGTTCTACCTTGGTCTGGACTATCTTCAGGGCAATCTCGAATCTATTATTGCAATCAAGGTACTTTTGGTACTGCTTTACGCGTAATTTACCTGATTTTGGCTGCTCTGGCATCACATTTGCCAGTAATTGGCCGTTCCAGTTCAGTAATGTCAGATTGATGTTGTGCTTTGAGAGCCACCTCATTGCCTCAAACGTGATGTTGCCAGTATGCCCGTCAATGATAATTCCATCATGATTGATCTTGTGAGGATAAAATTCCAGTCTTGTATCTTTTAGTCTGTTTGTTATGATCAGCTTTCTCTTGTCCACGTTGATTGATGTTCCAAAGCCTGTGATAAGTAGAGGATTCAAATTGTTTAAGATTTGATTTTATGATACAAGAACTTTATGTAGAAATAATTCTAATCCAGTTTGCTTATAGATTCTAGTTTCTCTATTATTTTCAAACCAAATTCTTCACATTTTGCAAGATCATGTAATGCATTGTTAGTTCCTGTAGAGTTGAATCTTAATACGAGAGAATATTTTTCATCTCTTGCTCGAATTACGGCTTCTGTATTTCTTGACTTGGAATCTATCATTCCATCATAATGAATTTCAAGATGTTCCGCAGGAGATGGGGGAATTTGATTTAATCTCTCTTCTTTTATCTTTGAGGGAAGATTTCTCATGTCAGATACCCTTCTGTGTATATCCTTTATCGTAAACTCTTCATGTGATGTTTTTTCTAAATTCAACAGTGTCGCATCAGAATTTTGCTTTCCTTTGATGCTCAACGCTACCAATAACTCGCATGGGGAGATGGCAAAGTTGGCAAACTGATTTAGTGTCTTGATCACTGATTTTATTTCGTCCAGATTTTCTGCAAGATTGTATTGTATTTGCTCTAATTTTTCTCCAAACTTGTACAAGATTACAGGTTCGTCATGTGAAAAATCAATATTGCAGTATTTGCCTTTTAGCTGATACATGTCACCTTTGCTGTGTTTTTTAATGCTGGACGGATCTGATCCTAGTTTGTTTTCAATCTTTTTACCATACTTGTCATAGGCTGCCATGAGTCCAATATCATAGTGCTTTATTGTGTAACCTCGATTTAGCATGATTTCCTTTCCTTGATTCTTGTCAGAAACCGGTGTTTCCAAGATAATTGCAAATGTGATGATTTTGCAGATCATATGATGACCCTCATTTTGCATTCAAGAATCAATCTGAGTGATGTCTGTCCTTTAATGCAAAGCTGGTCTTCCAAGGTCCCTGAATTATAGAAAACGAGGGAAACTTGTCTATTTTTGCATACTCGAATTTTGTTGCCCTCATCGGTTTTCGTCCAAATGATGCATTTCCAGGAGGAAAACGCTCCTGCATGAGAATCTCATGCAATGTAATGGTGAGACTTTTTACATCAGACCCAAATGGTCTTCCGTGAAATTCGTGCCTGTATTCAAATCCTTCAACAGAGTGTGTGCCTCCTCCACCATGACTGCTCAAATCATATGGGTTTCCAAGATCGTCTTCTAAGGTCACTATCACAGACACATGACCACTCCCCTTGTTCATCCGATTAGAATCAAAGTCACTTTTTATGTAAAGATAGAACCGGAATCCCGTATCAAAGATCTCAATGGATGGAATCATCACATTTACGCTGTTTCGGTCCTCCTCGTATACTATGGGAATGACATCTTGCAGTTTTTCTAGAACGGGACCTCCAGATGATGAACGTAGCACACCAGGATTAGCAGATACAAACTCAAGATGCGTATCCTTTGTGATCTGGCCATAATCAGCAGGCTCTACAGAAGTTATCAGGCATCCAAAATTATTTTGGGGATCAGTGTCATGGAACATAAACCTGTCATCCTTTGAGACAACCAGTCCGTCTATTTTTTCTGTCCCAATTTTTGAAGTGTTAGGATTGGAATTTAGCAACATCATGCATACTCTGCTTGCAGGAACTGTCCCGTCATGAATCTTTTCTACAGTTATCGGAATTAGTCCTGCTCCGTGGCGGTTGATGTTTTGCAGAACAAGATTGCTTGCTCTGATTTGCGGCAGAATTACAGGATTGTCATTAAGGTATGTGATTTCAGAGTCATTTGGAATTACGTAACCGTCATCAACTGAACGGCATATTGCACCTGTACTTTTCACTCCGGAGATTTTTACGGTATCTCCCTCACGTATTCCCATCTCCTGCATCCTGCTTTTTTCTATTCGGACCACGGATGTGTCATAATCATCCACGGGAAATGTAGAGAGTCTGAAACGGTTCAATGCTTACATGCTTTGATACTTTTCTTTTATTCATAAAGTATTCCAATCTTTAACAATTCATGGCAAGACAAGATTATGCCAATACTCTTTCTGCTTGTAATCATCTTGCTTTGTAGGGCGGGCTTTTTTGAAATGCCGTTTCAATCTGACCTCTTCAGTGAACAACACATTGCATTTTTCGCATTTGAATGGTTTGGAGGCTTTCACTGTCTGTTTTGTACATGATTAACCTAAAATCAGTTTGTAGGATTTACCATTTGAATAGTTTTCTCAAGGTGATTGCATACAGTCCGTAGACAAATTTTGTGCTCTTTAGCATGTATCCAAAAACAAACCCTTTCTTCATGTTTATGCTGTCTTTTGTCTTCTTGTATTCTAGGGACAATAGCAGATGCTTTGAATCAATGTCGGACTTGCCAAAAATGGAGTATATCTCCTCTATCTCTTGCTTTGTTGTGGATAGCGGCCTGTCTAATGCAAAAAGTACGTCATCACATGCCCAAAAGTTTGCCTTTACGGCATGAGAAAAGGCAGATTTTGGACTGTATGGAAATATTACAAAACTCATCAGCAATAGCAGCATTGCGTTGAAGGATGCCTTTACCTTCTCAATCGCAGGAACCGTTTTCGGAATTTCATCTCTAATGTCTTTGCCATACAGTATGATTCCGGTGTTTTTTATTCTCTGAAGGAACAATCCAAGTGATGCAACGGTTCTTGTTCCAAGTTCTGCCTTGAGATCTTTTCTTATCTTGAATCCCTTCAGGTCCAGTTGGTCCTGGGCCACCACGTAAAATGGCTGCCCAAACATCATCTTGTTTTCTGTTTTAAAGATTAGATCCAGCGCAAGACTGTCCGTCTTTTTGTAGGATGTGCATGTTTCAGATAGCTTCAGGTCATATTTTGCATCAAGTGCAAGCAAAAGTTCGCTCAGATGGTTTTCAATCTCTTTGCACAGTTTTTTGTCCTTGACTATCACTATGCAATCAATGTCTGACTTGCCACGTATCCACTCACCAGTTGTTGCAGATCCAAACAATACAAAAGACACAATTTCGTTTGGATACTTCTTGACTAGCATGGATACAAACTCGTCCATGAACTGTCCTAGTTTCTTGTTTTGAATTGGCAATGAAGATCAAATTGTTTTGTTTGACAGGGATTCATAAAGCGTTCTAATGATTAGTGTGGTGACTCTATCTATACTTACACTCGTTGCAAGAAATTGAAATTGTAACAAGTCATAAATAATTCAAAACAATCTAAATCCTGATCACTATTCATGCCGCAGACAAGACCCATAATCAGCATTGAAAACGTCGTGGCATCAGCTACAGTCAACCAGGAACTGGATCTTGTTGACATTCAGAAAAAATTTCCCAAAGTGGAGTACGACCGTGAGCAGTTTCCAGGCGCCTGCTTTAGACTTGAAAAACCAAAAACTGCCACCTTGCTGTTTCGGACGGGAAAGATGGTGTGCACCGGTTCAAAATCTGAAGAGATGGCAAGAAAGGCAGTGAAAATGGTAGTTGAGAGTCTCAGGGAGAAAAAAATCAAGATAAAAAATGATGCCCTTGTAACAGTACAGAACATCGTAGCATCCATCAATCTCGGAGGGACAATACATCTGGAAAAGGCAGCAAGGACCGTACCCAGAAGCATGTATGAGCCTGAGCAATTTCCGGGACTAATACACAGGATGGTGGATCCAAAGGTGGCGATACTTGTCTTTGCATCAGGCAAGCTGGTGTGCACCGGAGGCAAGACGGCACCGGATGTCCATCGTGCCGTAAACTCACTGCATGTCTTACTGGAAGAAAAAGAACTGATGATTTATGACTAGATTGAATAAAGTAATTTAAAATTTCAAGAATTGATTATTAAAAATACAATCATCCTTATCGATTCGGTAACTCTGATATCAATCGGTAGATGGATTTATCAATTCGGTATCTTTTCGGAGAATCACATTGTCAATTCGGAGAGAAATGTTATCAATTCGGCAGAATGGTTATCTTTCCGGTAACAGAATTTATCTTTCAGGTGTGATTTTCTGTTATTCCGACAGAATATTCCGAGATTACCGGATTGATAACTATCTTTCCGGGGAACCAAAATGATTTTTCCGATACGATTCTACATTTTCCGGGTTGATATCTCCGAAACTCCCGAGACTTTGTCGATACTTTCCGAGAGTTTTGATCGTCATTCTATCTTTCCGGCTATCAATTCGGGGATTTTGTCGAGACTTTGTCGATACTTTCCGAGAGTTTTCCGAAACTGCCGGAAAGATATCGAAACTATGGTCTGATCGCTACAACCCTAATTTGATGATTCATTGCAGGTTAAACACGTTCAGTCCATTCTCATTGGACGTTTTTGGGCATTGTCCAGTTTTGTACATAGATAGATTCCAATATAGTCCAAAGATGTCCAATATAGTCCAAAGATGTCCAGTTTTGTCCAATAATGTCAAAATTTGTCCAAGAACATCCAAAACTGTCAAGAAATGTCAAACTTGGGAATTTTCACGATGCCTCTGCTTGGACTGATTGCCCTTGGGCTTGTTTCTCAGCATATGCCCACAACAGGGACACCATAGTCCTTCCCACTTTATGTAGATGTCACATGTGGTGCATCTCTTTGCCCCCTGTCTGTACCAAGAATCAGCCCTCTTTCCCTTTGTCACTGTGTACCTGTGGCAGATTCCGTTGCATGTCATCTTTGTGCTACAACAAGGTAGAATTCTTTATGAATCTGCAAATAAAAGACAACGCATGAGAATGGGAACTGTCGTGGCTTTGTTGTTTTCATCCGTATTGATTCCTGTGATTGTTGATGAGGCCTATGCAAAATGCATGGTTGGCGATGAATGCTATGGATCTCCACTAGTCCCTCCGTTGAAATTCCAATTTCAATATTTTGCACTGCCCGATATCATATGCCCCAATCAAGATCACGTTTTAACTGAGAGACCAAATGGAAAACTCGCATGCGTTACAAGCAGTATGGCAGAAAAGACCGGGTGGCACATACATTACATGAATGTAGTTGATGCCAAAGGTCAGGTCCATATTGTGTCTCCCGGAATAATTTCTTGGATTCCTTTTGAGATAACCGGAGCCACACTTGATAAGATGGTATACGAAAATCAGATGCTGGTCGTATCAGTTACGCCAAACGATGAACATGGGGTACTGTCAGTTGAATTACCCTTAGGTTCAGTTCCAGCAAATTTTGAGTACTGTGGTACTGACAACGAGAACCCGTTTGACACGCCATTTGTTATGATCATTGACGGACAAAAATACCCTCTAGTTGAAGGCATAAACTCACGGGGTCAGCCTGCTGTAAACATTCCTCTTGATGAAAATTCAGAGACCGTTGAGATAGTCAGGACTTGCAATGACCCATCCAAAAAATCTTCAATTGATTCTGATTCCAAAAAAATGGAAGACGTGCAAGACCTAGAAAATATGAGAAAAAGCATACTGGAACTTGAATTTAATGATAACATCATAACGGTACTCATCAGCGATGAGACATATTTTGGAGCAATGACCTCTTTTGAATTTACAACCATTTCTGTTTCTAATTTGGTGCATGCCCATGACATGTTGCCTGAGACAAGCATGAACGACCGCATAATAGCAGGATCCATACTGTCTGAGATAGTCAAGGCAGGAACCTACATCACGCAAAATGGGGATAAGGAATTCTGGTATGCTATAGGTGGAATTGAATCTCAGGTAATTACAATTGAGCTGCGAGACCATGAGTTTGACAGGATTGTATTTGTCTCTGAGAACAGCAAGGAATGGATTAAACAGATCAATGATATTGTAAGTTCTACAGAACAAGTTCACAATTGATAGAATTTCTTATGAATTTGAAGACAAAAAATGAAAACATGAGGGGTGGAATTGTTGTGGTTTTGTTGTTTGCAGCAGTCTTAATCCAAGTCATATCTGATCTCATTTGAGATAAATAATGCGTGAATGGTAAGATTATTTTTTTGACTTGTAAATTGCATAAACTGTTTGAATCCAAGATCGGCGTAATTCTTTAGTGTCTTTTCCCATTATCCTTCCTACCAAAGTACCCCTATACAATGAACCAAAACCATTCATGATGTCATATAATTCTGAATCTGAATAATTTTTAAGAAGATTTGTGGTATCTCGTATTTGTTTTAATGTTTCAAGACCCCATTTGCCAGTTTCCTTCTCTATCCCCAATAACAATTTTCTTAATTTTGGATTGTGATCAGATTCCATCATTCCTTCAATCCACAATCTCTCTAAATCTTTTGTACCCACAACAACACTGTCATAGTATTCTTCTAGATCTTCTAACAATGTATCTTCCTCACACATTTGTAAATTTTGTCTTTTTTCAAAAAAATCCATTGTTTTTTTCATCGTGGTGTTTATATTTTCTGTACACACCACAAAAAATAGATCCTCTTTGTTTGAAAAATGGTGATATAATCCACCTTTACTGACTTTTGCAGTTAATGCAATATCTTTCAGGGATGTACCGGCATAACCTTTCTTTGCAAAATTTTTAGCAGCTGAAACTAGAATTTTCTTTTTCATTTCTTCTGGATTTTTTATTGGACCTTTCTGCATCTGCAACTATGATAATTTATCATATATCAAAATTTTGCATCTATGATATGTCTAAAAAGAGGTTCAAAAACAAGGTTTTTTGTGCTTGTTTATTCTAAATATACTTTACAGGTCGGTTGACCGGTTTGTTTATATAATTTGTTTGCGGAATCTAAGATGAAAATCATTTGTCAATCCAGCTCATTGTAGGGAAAAACGTATCTAGTTCAAAATACTGCACTCCCATGACCTCAGAGATTTGGGTTAATTCTAAATTTTCGGGAGAGATGAAATGAGTCTCAAAAACAAAAAAGCGATAATTATCGGATGCGGCATTGCTGGACCTTCACTTGCTATTGCATTAAAACATGTGGGAATTAATTCTGAAATATTTGAATCGTCAAAATCTACCCCTGACTTTGGAATTTTATCATTTACCTCAAATGCAATATCTGCATTAAAAGCGCTTGATGTATTTGAAAATTTTAAGAGTAATTCAACACCTGGCACATATTTTTATAAGCACAGTGGGAAAATACTCAAAACTCCCAGTTTTTTCCAAGAATTAAAAAAACATAATCTTAATGATGGAATTACTATATTTAGAAGTCATCTTATTCAGGTTTTAAAAGACAAGACAATTTCAAACGGAATACAAATTAATTTTGGCAAAAAACTTGTAGATATTCAAGAAGAGCCGGATAAAATAATTGCAAATTTTGCAGACGGTACAAATGCAGAAGGGGATTTTTTGATTGGTTGCGATGGTCCCTTTTCTAAAACAAGAAACATCATTCTTCCCAACTCTCCATCTCCAGCATATACTGGAAACATTTGGACAGGAGTAGATTTAGGAATTTATACAAAATTCGATCTTGTACCTAATGCATTTCACATGACTTTTGGCAAAAAAGCATATTCTGGCACTCTGACATTTTCTGATAAACATACTGTATGGTGGACAAATGTTCCTTGTTCTGAAAATGATTTGCACAAATTCAATGATATGTCTGCTGAAGATTGGACCGCAAAATTAATTGAATTACACCAGAATGACTGTCCTCGCATGGTTGACTCTATTCGTGCGGGTAAAAACAAACATGTTAGAATTCCACTATATGATATCCCTCATCTTCCAACATGGCACAAGAATAATGTTTGTCTGATAGGGGATGCTGCACATGCTACATCTCCATATGTAGGACAAGGAGCAGCCATGGCTATGGAAGATGCAGTGATATTGGCTATGTGTCTACGAGATATTCCCGATGTGAATGATGCATTTACAAAATTTGAGAAATTACGAAAAAAGAGAACTGAGAAAATAGTGAAAACATCCCAACAATCTGGAAAATTTATGACTGCGTCTAATCCTTTCAAACAGGTATTACGGAATTTATTGTTACCAGTTACAATTTCATCTTCTATTAAAAAATTAAACTGGATTTTCTCATACAAATTAGATTGGAGTGAGAAAATAGAATGAAAGCAATAATTATCGGATGCGGCATTGCAGGACCAGTTCTTGCATTGGCATTACATAAAGCAGGAATCGACTCCGAAATATTTGAAGCGCAAAAATCACTAGATGACGATGCAGGATTGTTCCATTATCTTTCCCCAAATGGAATGAACGTGTACAACGTCTTGGGAATATATGATAAAATTTTCAATTTAGGACATGTTTGCAATAAAACCACACTCAATGATGAAAATGGGAATACTTTTGCTTCTTTTGATGAGGGTAATTCCATGAATGAGTTTGGGGCAAATAGCATCATGATTAAACGAGGTGTCTTGACTAAAGCTCTTCGTGAAGAAATAATCGATAAAAGAATTGCTTTGCATTTTAATAAAAAACTAAAAGATATTGAGGATCTTGGAAACAAAGTCATTGCACGTTTTGAAGATGGCACTAGTGCAGAAGGTGATTTCCTCATCGGATGTGACGGGATACATTCACGTGCTCGAAAAATCCTGATGCCTGATGCCCCAAAACCATCCTACACAAAACTTGTCATGGCTGGCGGATATGCAAAAATCCCTAGCAAAAATCACAAAAACAGCATGATTTATGCCAATTATTGCAAACGAGCCTATCTTGCCTATTTCATACTTCCAAGTGGCGAGGTCTGGTGGTGGAATGCGCAATCATATCCGGAAGAACCAAGCAAAGCGGATCTACAAAAAATCACCGATAAGCAATGGCAAGAACACATGATTGAACTTTACAATGAAGATTCTTCAATTATTCAGGAGATTGTCCAATCTGACGAAAATGATTTTATGAAATATCCGATATCAGATATGCCCCCATTGGATACATGGTACAAAGGAAATGTATGTCTAATTGGAGATGCAGTGCATGCTACATCACCCACGAATGGTCAAGGTGCTGCCATGGCAAGTGAGGATGGGGTGACGCTTGCAAAGTGCTTGCGAGACATGGAATCGCCGCAAAAAGCATTTGAAAAATTTCAAGAATTGCGAAAAGAGAGAGTAGACAAGATAGTAAAATTCGGACGTCGAAATGGTGACGGCTATTTTCTTACCAATCCTATGAAAAAATGGTTCAGAAACACCCTGATACGCATAATGACTTCTCCCATGATTTTCAATCGCATGAAAAAAGAGTTTTTTGGTTATGATGTGAAATGGGATGAAAAAATAGAATGAAAATTAATTTGAGATGGGTTGACAAATTCATCATTGCAGCAATAATTCAAGGTGCGGTAATTGCTGTAATGGCACTAGTCATTGTAACAATACAGATGCTAAATAATGAAATTAACATAATTCAGTATCTTTCATTGTCTTTTGATGGTACTGCAAAATGGTTCTTTTTGGGAATCATCTTTCATCTTATCATAATAGTCGCAGTTGCAGTTACTGCATTGTTTTACAGTCATCTTGAGATAACTTTACAAAAAAAATTCTCAAGAAAAGCAAACATTCTAGCTACAATCCACTTACTTGGAATGAATGTTGGTGGTGCAGGTTCTATGATGATTATGACATATGCAGGTTTGGCAGGGACAGGATTGCTCAGTATCTTCACTGAAGGAAAATTAGGTCCAAAATACCCTGCAATCATGGATTCATTTATCGAGCCTATTGGGGCATTCATTGCATTTTTAGCAATAGGTGTCATGTGTGGAGGTTTAGGTTTTGTATTGGCATACAGGAACATTGAGGATTAATGAAATAACATGTCTGTTGAAATTCTAAATTATTCTTTGTCTGTGATTTTGATAATCATTTCTTTTATGTGGATATTTTTGATATATTCATTATACAAATCCATAAAATTCTCTCCACGTTTGGATGTCTTTGAAAAACAAGATCATGGCACTCCAAAAGTTTCAGTCATAATTCCTGCAAGAAATGAGGAACATAATATTGGAAGATGTTTGGATTCGTTACTTGAACAAACATATGAAAATTATGAAATTGTTGTAATCAACGATTCATCTGAAGACAAAACAGGAGATATTATTGCACAATATGCAAAGAAGCATTCCAACATTGTGGCTGTAACTGCAAACCCAAAACCTGATGAATGGATGGGTAAAAATTGGGCATGCATGGAAGGATACAAAAAAGCGTCGGGCAAATTATTATTATTTACTGATGCTGACACAATACATTCTAAAAATATAATTTCATTAACTGCATCTCATTTACTCTCTTGCAATCTTGATGCTTTGACTGCCATACCTAGATTAAATATGAATAATGTTTGGCCAAAAATTTCTTTTAACATGTTAAGTTGTATGACCCAAGCACAATATTCTCCTCTACAGCTTAATGATCCCTCTAAAAAAGTAGGTATATTTTTTGGAAGTTTCTTTATGCTATATCGAAAAGTTTACGAAGCCATTGGCACACATGAGAGCGTAAAATCGGACATTATTGAAGATGGATTACTAGGTCAGAAAACAAAAGATATGAAATACAAACTAAAGATAGTGCGAGGAGAGCATTTAATTCAAGCAAGTTATGGAAGTGATGGTTCTGTTTGGGATGGATTGAATAGAGTAATAATTCCTACATTCTTTAAACAAAGGAAATTTGTGATTGGAATGTTTATGATGACTTTTCTTTTACTATTATTTCCATTTTTGAATTTAGGATATTCTTCTTTGTTTATTTTGGATTCATTATCCTTTCAAACTCTTTTTGTATCATCAATAATGGCTTCATTTTTGATATTACTTTCAGCGACAATTCATGCTAAGAGATTATTTGCATTAAAAACAATTCATGGTTTGCTGGCACCTATTGGCAGTACAATTTTGATATTTGGTGTAATTAATGGAATGATACAAGCCATTCAAAACCCCATAGTAGCATGGAAGAAACGAAGTATTGCTGTGTGTAATAGAATTGGGGATGAAAAATGAAGGTTAAAAGAATTTTAAAATATTCTGGCATCTCTGTTGCCGTTTTGATGGTGGGCTTTCTTGCCGTAGCGCAAATTGCATATCAGAGCATAGCTGAAATCGTTCCTCCAGGTACAATGTACTCGATTAATGATACAGAAATTCACATGTATTGTACTGGATCAAATAACGATGAAAAACCAACAATAATCATCATCTCTGGAGGAAGTACTGCAAGTCTGGAGTATTTTTATCTGCAGGAGAAGTTATCTCAAACCATTCGTACATGCACTTATGATACTGCAGGAATGGGTTGGAGTCCTGCAAACGACATTCCATATACTGCAAAAAACATGTCTGATGAATTATACCAACTCTTACAGACTGCACAAATTGACGGTCCGCTAATCCTGGCAGGACATGACGTGGGTGGAATCACAGGCCTGGTTTACAGTGCAGAACATAACGAACAGGTTGGAGGATTAGCGATTATTGATCCAAGTCACTATGATCAACCCGGTTATTTTGGAGAAGAATTCAAAGAGAAATTTGACAAAAGAATACAGGAATCTTTGGCCAATTTTTGGCTGGTAGAACTTGGCAATAATCTTGGAATCATGCATTTGTTAGGCATTTGGAATCATCCCGAACAAACCATGCAAGAATACAATGAAATGCGTTCATCATTATATAGGTGGAATCCTCCCTTTTCTGCAATAAAATCGATGGCCAGTAATATTGACTTGATTTCTGAACAGGGAAAAGAAGCACATCATGACCGGGGAGATTTGCCAATGATTGTTATTTCAGCAGCAGGTCCAATTGCAGGCGATTCTAGAGAGATAGGAGGAATACCAATAACGGAATACAGGAAAGGCCTTGATGAACTTCATAAAGACTTGGCAGGATTGTCAAGTAATGGCAAACATGTCATTGTAAACGGGACAAGTCATACCAACATAGTATACAATGATGAGATAGCAGAGCACATTCTGGATCTGGTTCCTCTGATTGAAGATATACAAAACGAAAGATCAACCCATGCAAGATTTAATTAAAAATAAATTCCATGAGAATTTTGACATGAATTTCAAGGACAATAACGAAAAACTAACTGACCATCAGGAAAAAAGAACTGCGAATATGGACAGAAAATGGACACGCCAACTATTACAATTTCAAATCAAAAAAAGAATTACCCAAAGGAGTTTCAGGCTCTGTTGCCATGGTAAACCACAGAACAGTAAAGTGGAGTCCAGACACAAACAGATGGAACTATATCTGTAGGCAAGCAAAAAGACAAGACAATCAGTGAAAAAGTAGCCTAAACAAAAAAACCATTATTTGTTTTTGGCAAGATTTAATGCATTTTCATAAGCCAATTCAATCCATTTCATTGCTACATTTGAACTTGAAATCTTTGCAGAATCAATCTCAATCCAGCCCATCTTGGCACCGTGTGAGAATGGTTTTATCGCTTTATGTGCAACAGCATCTTCCTGTTTTTCTTTTGGTAGTCTGACAATTATTTGGTAATCGTTTTTGTTGCTAAACCCTACAAAGAATTTCTTTGATGTTAAATAACACTGATATCCAAACATGGGTCTAGTTGTGACATCCTTGAGTTGTTCAACCTTGTTTTTTATTGATTGGTAATTTTTCAATTGAAATTATCACCTAGTGACAAACTAACCTGTATCTTAGTATTGTGGATTTAGATTCATTTTGAATCATTTTCTAACCATTTTAGAATCTCAAAAATATGTTTATCAGGTGGAAAAATTGGGTAAAACACCTTGACAATCAGAGATTCCAGTACAATCAATGTGAGTCTTTTGTACATCATCTTGCTTTCAAATCTGAATGTGGGAATGTTGAGTTTCTCTTGAAATTTCAAATCACTGTCAGAAACCAATGGCTGTAGAAATTTTCTAAGTGATGATATTTTTGTCAGATCGTCAATTGACTGAGTTGAAATTCCAATTGACGCTGCGTCATATCTTTGCAAATCATTATGGTGTTTACTCATTGAAATGTTCTGAGGAGTACATCCACGTGCACCTGGAATGTTGTCCCATTCTGATGACGGCACATGTTCACCCGGGATGGCAACCATCGGGAAGAAGTACAGGATTTTGTAACGAGAATCAATTTCTGAAAGATCCAGTACAGGATCTTTTGTGGATAATAACGACATGCGTGGAATCGTCATTCCCAAAAGATGGTCAGATTTTCCATCATCAATTGGTTGAGGCAAACCCTCTGGCAGTTTTATAAATTCTTCACCCATTTGATATTTTGGATGATTCTTTCTTATCATATCAAGTTGTCTTCTTGTATGTGATGCTCTGAAACTCTAGATCCAAAAAGAAGTTCCGCAGGGGCTATTTCAGTCTCAAATTTGAAAAGTATCTTTAATACGTCTTCTTTAAGTACGTTTTTCAAATCAGTTTGACATCTATGAAGCAAATTTTATCTCTAATTACTGCATTTGCAATGTTTGGAGTAATTTTTAGTGTCTTGCCTTCAACATATGCTCAAATTTCGAATGTTGAAACTAGTGAACAAACAACCCTTAGTAACGAATTGTTGAACAATCCTCTGGCACAAGAAATTTTACGAAAAATTGAAGAATCAAAAAGAAAGATTGCCAAGCTTGAACAGCAAAATTATGACAATCTGCAAGCGCAGAAATTCCTTGAAGACCGACGTGCAGTTGCATTGGACAGTCTGAATCATGCTTTGATTTCATGGGAGGAAAAATGGCATGAATTTTCTCCCAAAGTTGCATATCAGAAATTCATTGACAAGATGCCATTAGGTGTTCAGGGCACTTATGCAAAACAATTTGAATTTACAGAGAAAAAGCATGAATTGGGAGTAACTGCAAAAACCACTGCACTTGATAATGGAATTACTTCTCCCAAGGCATTGGAAAAATTTAACAGTGCTGCAAGATCAACTGTAAGTGAATTATCAAATTACAACGAAAAAATCCAACCAAATTATGCTGAATCTCTTAAGAAAAAAATCTCTGAGAGAATTACATATTGGGATGACCGGATGAATGGTCTCGATGAACGAATTGAAAAAGACCAAATGATCATAGACAGGGATTATTCAATTCGATTATCATCCTTGTCTCAAAATGAGCGAATCGATATACGTGAAATTCTTCAACTCTACAATACAGGAACCGTGACACGTATCGAACTTTCCAATGAACTAGGTGACATTCGTGAAAAATACCATCCAATTAAAGAAAAAATACTACATGAAAAAGCAGAAGCACTGTCAGAACTGGAATCAAAATATGACAGTTGGTTACCAGATACAATGGAAAGTCTGATGTCAAGTCGACATCCAATAGATGTCAATATTGCGATAGTCTGGAATTCTGATGCTGAACGTTACGATGTGGTTTCAACGACAACTGCATTTTCAACTTCTGACCAGCCCATCATGACAGGACTTGTGTCTGCCCCAAATGAAATTAAATTATTCTGGCAGTCTCCGGCAAGTATTGATGGCGTACTGGTCACAGGATATAAAATTGAGGTAAAGGAAGATAATCAACCATATGTCGTATTGGCAGAAGATACTGAAACCAGAAATACGTCGTATACGCATACAGATCTGATCAAAGGTGAATTTTACACCTACCGAGTTTCTGCAATTACTGATGCTAGAATTAGTGATCCTTCCAATGAGATTCGTGCCAATACTGCAACAACTACATTTGACATGAGTAAGGAACTACATGACTTGGTAGAGAAATGAATATTGGGATTTTGATAATTTAAATCCGTTTAGTTATCTAATGGTTTTTACTCCCATCAAATTTTGTCAGATCAATTAATTACTTTGTTCTTTTGTTATGCCTAATTTTAGAACAGAATACTTTATCACCATCTCAAATAGAGAAAAAGAAAATGAAAAAATCCACTCCTGATGAAATTCGAGAACGCTTTGACAAGGATGTTGACCGATTTTCCAATCTTGAAACGGGACAAAAAGCCACAATTGATGCCACCTTACAAATGGATTTGGTCACATCCTCTGCGTACTATGTGAATAAAAATGCAAAAAAAATCCTCGACATAGGATGTGGTGCAGGCAACTATACTGTAAAGTTATTACAAAAAATATCCACTCTTGACTGCACACTTTTGGATTTGAGTCTACCCATGCTGAAGCAAGCTGAAAAAAGAGTCAAAGAATTAACTTCTGGACAAGTAAGAACCATTCAGGGGGACATACGAGAAATAGATGTCGGACAAGAAAAATATGACATAGTAATTTCAGCTGCTGTACTTCATCACCTTAGAGAACCTACTGAATGGAAAAGTGTTTTTGAAAAAATATATGATTCACTAGTCCCCGGAGGTTCCTTTTGGGTATTTGATCTTGTTTCTCAAGAAGATGATCAAATTCAAAAGATGAACATGGATAGATACGGAAATTATCTTACAAGCGAAGGAGGAAAATCTTACAAGGATCATGTATTTGACTATATTGAAAAAGAAGACACTCCCAGATCAATAACGTTTCAATTAGAACTTATGAAAGATGTTGGTTTTAGAAAAATCGATATCCTTCACAAAAATTCTGTTTTTGGTTCCTTTGGGGCAATAAAGTAATTTCAATTTTCATGATTGAATCTTTTCCACGTGGGTACTAAATCTAACCTCCTAACTATATCCCCAATAACATTGTGCTGGGGTTATAGTTAGTGGTGTAAATACTGGACCCACGTGGAACTTTGTTTTATTCAAAAAAGAAGAAGAAAATTAATTTCTAAAATTTGCCTGCCTATGACTCTTGCATTCTGCTAAAAGGATCCCACCAGTCTCATCAATTGCACACCCACATTGTAATTCCATGTATAGAATTATTGTATAATTGATTAAACCATAGGGATATGTTTTATCGTGATCTACAGTCTATACATAATCTATTTCTCCAAAAATCATTCAGGTCTATCATACTGAAAAGACCAAGAGAGGGTATACAGATTATCATCGTACGTCATGTATCGCTGACCATTGTACGCCGCACCCAATAATTCCTTTAATTGTGCACTTTCATCTGAGGATACAGTCCTGTACATTATGTTTTCTGGCTCACCTACAAAACTCATTGAACTCTGCAGGTTTGGAAAGTTCTCAATTTTTTCCCCAGTCATTTCAATTGGCGGAATAATCCAATCATCATAATCAAATTGCATTTTTTCAACTTTAACCCACAATGGCCAAGGAGGAATTGATATTCTGATCTCTTTGGCGTCTGAGTCAAATGGAACAATGTGCATTTGATAATGATCACGTTTGTTATGGTTAACTGTCTCAACTTCATTTCCATCAACTGTCACTACGAAATCGCTCCAATGATCAGGATACGTATTCAGCATGCCATGAGGAATGCTTACGGCAATAGTGCCATTTGTTTGAGGAATTAGCTCAAATGTCAGCGATATAGTTTCCGCATGCGCTATGTTGTTTCTGATCACATGTTCAGAAGTAACCCCAGATAATGTGCCGCCATCAACATCATAGCGAACGGTTCCATGCCAGATGTCGTCATCAACGGTTTTGGTTTTTACTGGATGGCCCCAACCTCTCTCAACCAACACATCAGCTGACTTGCCAGTTACACATGCGGGAGTCTTTTTGTTTTCTTTGACTAGCAATTCCATGCCGTCATTGCAAAGTACTCCCACATAGCTTTGAGGATGTCGTTCACTAAACTGGAATTTTGGGGGATCAAATTCTCCCAGGTACTTTCCGTGTTCTCTTGGAACCTCTCCCTTCAGGTAATAGTATGTCCAAACATTGCGATTTGAATCAGTATAATGTGGAGATTTGTGATGCAGCCACTGCTCCAATCCGTGCTGTTCTATGACTTTGAGCATCTCGTTCTTTTTTTGATTCATCCATTGTTCCCCTTTGTAATCAAAATACCCTAGCCAATCAATTTTTTCTTGCTCAATTCCCGGATAGCACGAGGGACAGCCATAACATGGAGCACCCGGCCAATCAGAATCAGGCATGCATAAAGCTGAAACATCATCAATTACAATCAGCATGGATGCTAGTGACATTATTCCTGCAAATATTATCAAAAGACTAGTCTTCATTTTCTACTCCACAATAGTAGTAATCTAATGGTAGTCGCTCATATCCCGAATCCCCAATTATCAAATACTTTCCTCGTTCTTCACAAATTGGAAAATTCGTAAAGTCTGATTCATTCCAAATTCTTAGAACTTCTAGGGGTGGATATACAGGCTCGTAATATGGACAAGAATAAACAATTCGATGTTTGTAGATTAAGTCATCATCCGTATGTTCATTTCCAATTTCTTTTTTCAAATGATATACTTCTAGAGTAGGTGAAGTACAACCATTTCCCCACCCTGATTCTACTACAGTAAATGTTGGTGACGAGCCAATTTCAACATATCTTGTCAAGTCTTCAAGTTTGATATTAATCCAAGTTGGAGGCGTTGTACTTTGAAATTCTATTTCATTGATATCTGAAATTGTATAGTGAGAAATCTCAAAACATCTGTCTAGGGTTTTACTACTAGAGTTTTCTTCATCATGTTCAGTTGCAGGTTTTATTTCACAAAAATTAATAATTTTGTCATTTGCCATCAAGAAATATTTGGTCATTCCTTCTGGAAATTCATCAGTTGGATTTAGCACGTAAATACATTCATCGTTATAGATTACTTGGTTTGTAAAGCAGTGAACTTCTGTAAGAGTATAGGTAGATTCTGGTTCAGGTATTGGTTCAGGTTCTGGAGATGCAGTTCTTGGTGGATCTTTTAGTGGAAAATGTTGATTTCCATTATCTGAATGACATTCATGCAATGTTGGAGAATATGTAAATCCTTTATTGCAATATCCATGATACTTTAATTCAAATTCTGTGGTACATGTATTTGTATATCCATTATACACTAAATCTTCTTTACAATCAATTACACATTTGAACAAAGGTTCAAAGTACGAAAATCCATCACTACAAGTTTTATCAGAAGATTCATGATTTATTGTATCAAAATTTGAATAACAATCTACAAAGACATAAGCATAGGCTTTGTCTGACTGCAAATTCTTTAGAGTGACTTCTACGCCTTCAACACCATTTTGCATTATTTTATCATAATCTACAAATTCTACGTTGCTATCTTTTAGAATATAATATCCGCCTTGAATCAATTTGGAGTTTTCAGGACAATGCTCTGCAAGCATTCCTTCAGAGTTAGGATCCATGAATGTTGAAACCATATCTGTATGAGGTTTGGCCCATTTCCTTTCAATCAATTTATCCAAAGTGTATGGTGTTACACAAACTGATTTATCATTATCATGGAATTTCCATGCCTTGAACATGTTTGGTTTACAGCCGTTATCATATGGATTAATACTTCGAGATAATGTAACGCTGCTATCATCCATTTTTCCCCCATAGGTTGGTCCTGAATTTAATCGATTAACATCATCTGAAACTATTTCAAATTCAATTTCCAATACTGCAGAAAATGCAGTAGGATTATCCATTGATTCCCAAACAGTGGATGTTGCAGTATAATCTCCTAGTACAGTAGGAGTCCACAATATAGATGGTGAAAAAATTGATTTAGGTTCCAGTGTAATATCAACCCAATCCACAAATACTCGCTCTTGATCTTGATCAAATACTTGTATTCCATATATCAAAGACTGTTTGACATCTTGTACATTTTCAATATCTGATCTAAACATTATTTGATGTCCAGCCTCAATTTTGTCTAACTTGTTTTCATCCATAGAATAAACACCAAATGACGATATTGGAACTCTTTCAAATGGTGCGTCAGCATATGTAACTGGAATTATAAAATCTACAAATATCCATACACAGTCCAAAAATAGAGGTTGTCCTTTCTCTTCCAGACAATCAGTTGTGATTATTGTTTGTAAACTTCCAATGGTTACAGCAACTATGATTAATGGAATGGTTATGATTCTAGTTTTCATTTTCTATTTTCCTCAGGTGAGACCATACAATATTGATTTTCCAAATAACTCAAAACATCTTCTTGCGCTACCTCATGTTGCAGTTCATCTCCAACCCAGCAATAAAATTTTAGATGAGTTTGCTCATAACTGTCATCAAAATAGATATTCATTCTAACTTGAAAATCATCATCATTTCCTGCAAAATACGAGATATGATCATCTCGTACTGATACGTTAGCATCATTATATTTGGTATAAAATGCTATAACTTCTGACTTGTCTTTGTAACGTTCAATTGATTCCAGTTTGTGGGCTTGTTTTTTGGCATGGTCTTCTCGGGCATCAGACCAATCTGGAAGATGTCCATTCAGAAATAGTTCCCAACAATGTTCAAGCCCGGAGCGAGGGGTTTTCATCCACACAGGAGGATACAGGCAATCATGCATTTGAACAAAAAGATACGAGGCAATGCCTGAAATAATTATTGCAATTGCAATCATAGTTATTATCAAAAGCCTAGTTTTCATCTTCTCTTTCTCCGATAGCGAGGGATTTTTCTCTAGATTCTGGAGTCATGCAAATGCCAGACGCATAAACTTCGTTCTCTTTGCAATTAACGGTCTTAACAGTGAGTCCTGCATTGGCGCCTGATATTACGTGCTCATACTGATAATCCCTATCGGTTGAATCCTTCCAAGTTATCTTGATGGACTCATTATCTGATACAAACTCCGGAATCGGACTTCCCGCATACGGACTGGTTTTTTCTTTTTGAACGTATAGGGTTTTTTGGCCAAGGAAGAATTCTCCCTTATCATGACTGACTGAATAATGAATCGAATCCGGATCTTCTGTAATCCAAGCCAGAAACAATTTGTCTTCAAAATATGCAATTCTTGGATGGCCCCCATCCCAAAGCTGTTTTTTATCAAATGTTACGCCACGATCATTGCTTGTTGCCATCCAAACCGTTCCATTTTCATGCCATGTCAGGTAAGGCTGATCATTCCAAGCCATCATGGATCCGCCAGTTGATTCTAAATCATTTACCTGAATTGGTTTTGAGAAAGTTTTTCCACCATCATGACTATGTGAGAATAAAGCATGTGTTGTCTGCTTTCCTGTTTCTGAAATTTTTACTTGTTTAATTTCAAATGTGTACTGATATTTTTCATCATCTGCATGGTCATATGCAAAAGCCACTATGCCCAATACAGATAAGATAAACAAACTCGATAAAATCAAAAGTCTAGTCTTCATTTTATTTTTCCATCAAATGCTATTTTACTGTCATATTCTACTGATTCATTGGTTATCACTGTCGGAGCAGAGTCAAACAACCCTCTAAACTGGCACGTTTTTTCCAGTTTGGGATTAAAATCATCATAATACTTGCAGTGATCAAGGCATTCAGATACGCCCGTTATGGATTGAGACGTGGTGCTTCCCTGAAAAGTTCCATCTGGCATGACCATGCTAGATGATATGCTGCATTGGCCCTGTTCCCATTCTGGCACGATTAAGCCACTGGGCAATACGATAATTGATATCGGAATTATTGTGACAAAAATAAGCATCATTTTCTTGTATTTTTTTATCAATGGCAACCATGATGGATTGACTTTGAACAGTGCACGATAAACAAAATAAAGTAGCAATCCCGTGCTTACAAGTGAGTATAATGAAAACCCTGAGAAATAACTCATGCCCGTTCCAGGCAATAGAATATGAGGTATCAGAGACATGGGTATGATTGCAAAAAAATAGCAAAGTATGCCAATGGCAATCCAGATGACTCTTTTGCGCAAGTTTTCAAAATAATTTGTCATTTTCTTTTTCTCTGTTTCCTCACCTGCATGAAAACAACCCCATACCCTAAACCAATTATCATTAAAACAAAACCTACGGCATAAGGAATGTAAAATTCAAGCAATTCCCCTTCTGTAACGTCTTGTGAACCTTCTACCATTATTGTTTGACCCGGACCAATGTATCTAAAAGACGAGATGTCGGCATTGGGATCTGTGTGTATATGATAGATTCCACTCTTTAGCGGAATCATCTCTATTGAGTATGAGAACGTCTTGTCTCCTTCCAACACATACGCATCTGGCTCAGATTTGATATCCATGTACCAGTGATTCTGATTGAGCGGTACAAGAATTGGTTTTGTGCACATCTCTTGGACCAGACACAAAAAATTGGATTTTAAAAGACTGACAAACCATGAATCCATACTTACATAATCGAATCTGACATCCATTTTTCCCTGGATGTCTCTTTCTATTATAGATGAAAGAGTACCGTTTATGAAGAAAGATTCTCCCACAGATACTGTCGTTTTTGAAAATGTCTCATTCTCAATCCTGTAGTATGCTGTGTTAAACCTGGCTCCAAGTCCGTGCCCATGCGCCTCTAGTTCCGCACACCATGCAAAAACTACGAGAAATGCCATAATTGCCAAAAGCCTAGTCTTCATTTTCCCACCACTCTGCATTGTCAGGAATTGCACATAACAAAGGAAGGTCTCTGTCTAGCCCATAGTCTTTGACATATCCGTTGACGATTGCACCACTGAAAAAGTCATTTCTGTTATCTCCTGGCCGTTCTCCACAATACCCTATAGCATCAGGATCAGTGAAGTTGAGATTTAGCTTTCCGATCTTGAACTTGGGTTCGATGTTTTTCATCCCTGCATTGTTTTTGATGTATTTGAGAAGAGTCATGGCATGCATCTCTTCATCTTCAGGAGAAAAATAGGACAACTCGTCTATTGTCAGAAAAGTCAACTCTGTCTGCGCATTGCAAAAGCATGATGCTGTATTCACCTTGCAGGGATGCGGGTTTTCTGAATACATTGTAATTTTTTTTGGATTTGAGATGGAGTCTATCTCAAACCACTTGGTCTGTAAATCAGTGTCAATGACTGCACCGCACCCAGGATCTCCTGAAAATGCGGGACCTCCAGTCACGATCAGTGTGTCTGGATTGTAGTTGACCTGGTTTAGAGTAAGCAGATTTCCAACCTCATCCATGCCAGTTGATTTTGAAGAAAGCATTTCATTTGCTGTTGTTTTATCTGCCTTTCTTTTCTCAAGTACGTGATTTACACATTCTTGGATACTGGACTCATTTACTCCAAAAGGAAGACCAATTGACTCCATCGAAAATATTCCATCAGAGTTTTCATCAAATAAATTGGAGTATTTCTGAAGATGGTCGGCAACTGGTTTGTTGCAGACAGACCCATATTCCATCCAGATTATAGAAGCACCTACAGAAGATGCAATGATTGCAATTACAGCAATTATCAAAACCCTGGGATTCATTTTACCCCTTTTCCAATCAATTCGTTTATCTTCTTGGATACATCGTCACTGTCTTCCAACTCCAGAATTATTTTAGAGTAAAAGTTTGATTTTAAAACCAAGATGAGAAAACGATGTTTTCTCTTTTTGACATACCAGAACTGTTTTTGGGTTCCTGCAAGGTATGTTCCAATCTCCAAGAGTTTGGGCAGATTTGTTCCTGCTATCTTCATTCCAGGTAAATTGTGTGATTCTTCTGAAATGGCAGAGACAATGTTGCCATATGGAATGTAAAATGATCCCTTTGCAGCACCTGTCTTTTCTAGAATGTTGAGGTTGATTCTCAAATGGTCATCAAACAGAATTACTTTCATTTTCTAACCTACCAGCACCCATTACCATCAATGTCATTTGGAGATGGGTTATGTATCATAACATGCGGATACCAATCCCTAAGATCTCCACATGTATAGATGAACTCATACTTGCCAAAATTTTTTTCAACGCGTAATTCAGCTATCAATGAATCATTGTTAACAGCACCATATCCCCACGCAGACAGTATCATTCCAGGGGATTTACCGCGGCCAGAAAAGTGTTCAGGATATACTGACTTGAAATGCTTTACAATGCCTTCATCGTCAAACCTTTCATGAAACTCTTCCAAAGACATTTCAGGTTCTGTATGAATAAAAATTACCTGCATTAATAGGGCCACATAAAGCAACACTGACACTGCCGCTGCTATTGCGATAATTGCCATGATTTTGGTCTTCATTTCCCAGTCAAGCCCCATTCTGAGCAGCCTTCTCTTGCCCATGATTCATCTGCAAACTCACTGGTATGGCAATACATGCCATCAAAATACTCAGAATCAAATTTAACCAGTTCTTCATTGAGATTCAAGCCATTGCAGTATACTGTTCCCAGGATTCTACCGCTGCCGATAAGTCCTTCAAATGGGCGCAGATTATCCTGGTCAACTAGCGCATCAGAACCAACGGGACATACGCTCTCCAGAAACGCCTTGGCTTTTTGCCCTTCCTCCTCGTCTAGTTGTGTAGAAGATATCAATACAAGGCCAAACCTGGCATGATCAACTCTGACAGTATCCCCGTCAAGTATCTCGGTGACCGTTCCCGTAAAGCATCTTGGACTAAATGACGTCGGGCAACTCTCGGGATTTTTAGACTCTTCTGAGACATGCAATGGTTTGTCTTTGGAATCATGGCAGATGTGTGTGATTTTGATGATTCTGGAATTCGCATCTAGTGGAATGTGTAAAGTGACAGGAGTACCATGAAAGTCCTGCTCATAATCCAGATCATGCTCGACATCATTGATGACTGCAATGTATGATGTCTTTACGGGACCTATTTTCAGATCACACGGTTCTGAATTTGCATCAAGCAAGTCATACGGAATCTGAAATGACAATGCGCCATCCTCGGCATACGGTCTTGTGGTTGCAATCAATGAGTTGTTCTCAAATGAGAGTTTCTCAAAAATTGCACCCCTTATTTCAAAATGAACATCATAATACAAATTTTCTTTTTCCAATACCCGAAGGGCTTTGTACTCCGCAATGTACCTGTAATCCATGTGCTGCCATGTCCTTTCTATCGTGTCTGACGTCAGACAGGCCAGTTTTTTGTTGGACCTCTCAACTAGCATGTGATCGTATCGGGGACAGGTGATGTCAAACAGTGAGACGTCCTGTCTGACTTGCTTCTTTAACGGCTCAATTCCTGCGATGCGACGGCAGTCCTCCCCATTAATGCATTTTGCAGAAGCATCAGGCGCATCCAAAGCTACCAACGCTATAGATGCCAAGACAATGTCCGCAATGATTATCAAAAATCTGTTTTTCATCTTTTTCTCCAAATCCTATTTGGAACAGCCTTCTCTTGCCCAGGATTCATCTGCAAACTCACTGGCATGGCAATAGGTACTGTCGAAAGTCCCAAGTTCGCGTTGCAGTAATATTTCATTGATATTGTAACCGTTGCAATAGACCACAGCTAGTATCGATGCATCAGCAGTGAATCCGTCTGACTGCTGTATATTATCCTGATCCACCAGCGCATCAGTCCCATCTGGACAGTATCTCTCGACCACTCCTTTGGCACCTTTCCATCCCTCTTCACCTGATTGAGGGACGGATATCAGTGCAAGGTTAATTGAGACATCATTGATCTGAACTGTGTCCCCATCAACTACATCCGTTATCTTACCTGCAAAACACCTTGAGGAAAATGATTGAGGACAATCGTCTGAATTTTTAGGATCACTTGAAGGCTCATCTGTGGAATTCAGGCTTGCCAGGTATCCTATCCCCTTGAGGAAATATTGTGGTCCGCGGTCTGATTCTGCCCACGTCCACGCATTGTGTTTTATCGTGCCATAAAGATGAGGGTCATCACCATATGCTATCTTGTAGACATCAATCTCTTTCATTGATGGCATGATGATAATCTCACGGTCTGCCAGAAACTGAATTGCAGAAATTAGTGTCTGATCATCAATCTGTCCCTCATTCCACCATCGTGCGTTATGCTCTATCCAGTATGGGATGTGTACGGAGGAGAATGTCTCAGATGAAACATCAGATGAATTCCCTGTGTCGATGGGAATGATTTGAACAGAATCTACAATGGCATCAAACACCGGAAGGTAGTCTGGAAATCCATCCCATACACTGTATGTGAAAACATATCTAGAATTGCCATCGATTATGAATACCTCTGACATAACAAGTCTGTGTCCCTCATTGTCTGATATGGAATATGTCAATTGCCATGCAGGATGGTTTGATACGACAAGGGGTTTTGATTCAACTACCTTGAGATCATTTCCTTTGGTTTGCAGTATCCTCACATGTGACTCTGCAATCTCTTCAGGAGTTATCTTGCTGTCACGGTACATGTATTCCATGGAAATGAGTCCGGTGCTTCCTGGAGCCCAGAACCGTGCAACAAACGGGGCATTTTGGAGGCCGTCAATCAGACTCCAGTTTCAGGATATTCCAAGTTTACACCGATTTTGGTATTCTCATAAGGCCAATAGGTATTTTGGAGGCCGTCAATCAACAATCGGTCTTCTTGAGACTCCAAAGTTACACCAATGTCATCGTTCTGGTAATTCTCATGCTTTTTGTTTTCTTTGTCTTCTGTCTGTGCAAACGTATCCTGAACTGACAATGTAATTGCAAAAATACCCAATAAACCAAACAAAACAAAACCAAGTTTCATGTTCTTTCTTTTTGACATCAAGTTCATAAGAGATTCTGTCAATTACAATACCTACTTTCTGGAAATTATCATATCGTTAATTTGCTCAATCCATTTTTTATTATTATCCGATACAAAGACAATCCTGTCGTATTCATGGTTCTGCAGTTCAATTGTAATTACCTGGGATTCAATTCCACCTATTGTATACCAGAATTCAATGTCATCGTTTTGGGTGATGTATGTACCTGCCTTGACTATCTCAGACAGTATAGATCCTGCTATTATGCGGTCATTCATGCTTGTCTCAGGCAACATGTCATGGGCATGCACCAAACTAGATACAGGAATAGTTGTAAATTCAAAAGATGTCATTGCTCCAAAATGTGTCTCATCACTGATAAGTACCGTTATGATGTTGTCATCAAACTCAAGTTCCAGTATGCTTGTTCTCATGTTTTCTATGTCCTGCACGTCTTCCATCATTTCCAAATACTTTGCAGGTCCAAACTCTCCAACGTCACTGTCTGAAAGACAGTCATATCTTTGCAGATACTCTGTGATATTGTCACTTCCTCGTACAACATATCCCCTATCATGATACTGGTTTGGAGGACAGCTTAGAACGTTGTCCATCTCTCCTGATTCAAGATTTTTCACCAAAAACAGCCAGACAGAGCCACCTGGAAGCGAGTCTTTGGCAGCATACTGCTTAAAGTGAAATCCAGACTCGTTGATTCTGTCAGATTGTATTTCTGCCTGAAGGTATTTCTCAAGGAACAGTTTCACTTCTGGGATGTCAAAATCATCTTCAGGTGTTGATTTGGGTTCTGTTCCAATTCCTTTTCCTGTATGGTTTGGGATCATGCATTTACCGTCCCATTCTCCACCCGACATTTGACATTTGTAAGAACTTTCCACATCCATGCATTCACCAGTTTCATCAAAGAATCCGCCTCCATACAGTTCACACAAATATTTTGGAATATTCTTGTCTGCTTCTGCCCTTGGATCTGTGTCTATCCATCCTCTTTGAATCAGTTTTGGGATTGTATCAAAATTAACACATGCGGGATAGCCATTGTGTCTCATTACGAGAATCAAAGAGTCCCTGCATTGCATCTCTTCGATTGGAATATCTGATCTGAATTGCTTGAGTGGTGAAATAATGTAGGAGTATGGAGGATTGTGGAAAAGATCACATACCCCGTCATTGTCTTTTTCGCCAGTTAGATAGTAACTGCCAATTATTTTGACTTTACTTGTCTCCTCTGGGAAATTCACAGTTATTACATTTCCAACAATTGAAACGTCATCCCATTCATTCCCGTCAACAAGTATCATGAATATCCCTCCATACATTTTACGAGGCAAATCCAACTGTAAAACACCCGTGCCTGTGGATGCAATGGATATGTCAAGTGAGGCCTCATCACAGTTTAGACTGATATCATTAATTGTTGCACCGGTTATTTTGTATGGCATGACGTATCTCATCGGATTCTCAATTATCGTAAATGTATCATCATGGTCTTTCATGTCGAATTCTTTTTCTGCAATTGCAGTACCAGTAAATCCTAAAGACAGTGAAATTCCAACAACAATCATCAAAAGTTTGACGTTCATTTATTCAGACTGTATTTAGCAAGTTCATAAATAGTTCTAATCTTGTATCAGAAAATCTAATTTTTCTTTTCTAGGTATTCATCCCGTGATGGCCCCTCTCTGTTGGGCCTCTTCTTTTGATATTGGCAAATTTTGCACGTTTGAAAGATTTGTCTCAAGCAAATCTGCATTATTGAGGTTTGCACCCTGTAGGTCCGCACCAGACAGGTTGGCCCCTCGAAGATTGGCATTTTCCAGGTTTGCATTTTGCATGTTGGTATTTTGCAGACTCGCATTATGCAGATCCGCATATTTTAGGTTTGCAAACTGCATGTTGGCATCATCAAAATTCAGTTTTTTTAAGTTTGTCTCAGCCATCATTGCACCCTGTAGGTCCGCACCCTGAAAGTTTGTCCCAGTCATACTTGCAATTTGAAAATTCACTCCTCTCAAATCCGCATTTTGGAGGTCTGCATTATCCAGGTTTGAATCATTAATGTGTGTGTTCTTCATATTTGCACCTGTCAGGTCCGCACCATGAAGATTTATGCCATAAAGATACGCATCACGGATGTCTGCATTACTCAAGTTTGCACCCTGAAGATTTGTGTACTGAATATTTCTATAATCAAGAACAATTCCCTGAAGATTTGCATCTTTGAGGTTTGCATACTCGATATGAACACGTTCTAGGTTGATTTCACGTAAATCCATTCCCTGAATGTCTGCGCCTTCAAGGGACACTTGAACGTGACTCAGATCCAGGGTTTCTTTTAGATTGTTAAACTCAGACACTTGTCCACCTTCAAGCAACTCGACGAGTTTTTCGTTATCGTTATCGCTGTCTGATTTTGCCAATGTGTCGCTCTCATTTTTAGTCCACCCTCGCTCAATCAGCTTCATTTTGGTTTCAGGAGTTACACATGCTATGCGTTTGTCATCTGAGATCTCCTGCTCAAGCAACCTGTATCCTGTCTTGCATTCTATCTGTGAAGCACTCACTCCCATCTGGTATTGTATTGATGGCGGGAATTGCTCAGTTACAATTCCTATCTTTCCAACTTTGGTTTGCGGGACTTTTGTCAGGAGCGTTCCGTCATCATCCACTGAAAACTCCCAGCTTACAGATATCGCACACCTGTCCTTGTTTATCCCATTTGGCCTGTCGGACTGGAACAAGACCGCATGAAAGTCATAGGTACCGGGACCCAGTCTTTCAGAAGGCATCACCACAGATTTGCTGTCCCCTGGCAGATATTTTTCATGGTTGTCAACATCGCCTATTGTGGAATTCTGACTGTCTGATTCAAAAACAAATGCAAGATGCGGATAGTCCTTTATGTATAATCCACCGGTTATTGAATGACCTGGATGCTTTTTCACATCCACGACATATGCCGGGATTCCATTGCTTTTGGGAAGTGCAGATTCCAAGTAACTGTATGAATCTGAATCAGATTCGCCCAAAATTATAAAGAAATTGTCTTCAGTATCATCTATGTTCAGGAGTTGATCTTGATTGGCATCTATGATGCCCGTTTTGACTTGAGGTTGTATGCTTTCACAGAAAAGAGAACTGTCATCTTCAATAAATTCTAAAATTCCAAAATAATATGAGAATACGTTTGATTGGATGTCCTCGTTTTCAGATTCTCCAAACGTGGTACCATGACCTGGCTGAATCAATGGACTTGTCAGCATGCCAAAAACAAGAACGGACATCAGGCCAATTCCAAGCAGAGTCATTCATCAAGCATGATTTTGCTTCCTCATAAGTAGTTCGAAGAAATCATCAGCAGTCAGCCATCATTGTATCATTTTGATTTTTTAAAACAGGTTTGGACAATGTCTGACATTGTTGGACAAAACTGGACATCCTTGGACTTTATTGCACATTTGTATTTGGACAATGTCCAAAAATGTCTAATAAAGACGGATTGAACGTCAGATGTAATCGATAAACTGTCGAAATAGAATTACTGCGATCGGATTATTTTTTGACATCTTTCCGACAGTTTCGACAAACTCTCGGTAAATATGGAAAAGTTTCGGTAAAATCATCGAATTGATAGCCGGAAAGATAGAACTGCGATCAAAAGTTTCGGAAAATATCGACAAATTCTCGGAAGTTTCGGAATTATCAATCCGGAAAAATCCATTTTGGTCTCCTGAAAAATAGTTATCAATTCGGTTGTGCGGAATATTTCACCGGAAAGATGGAAAGTCACACCGGAAAGATAGATTCTGTTACCGGAAAGATAGATTCTGTTACCGGAAAGATAGAACTTCTCATCGAATTGATAAAATGTTTCTCCGAAAAGATACCTGATTGATAAACTTCGAAACTAGATTAGCTCCGAATTGATAATCCGTTACACTGAATTAATAATTTTGTCATCCAAATTGATACCGAAAAGAAACTCAAAATACCAAAATACATTTCAAAAACCACATGAATAGAACTACTTATGAACACTATTTTGCGGTTAGATGAATAATGAACAAGATGTTTTTCATAATGATACTTTTTGGAGTTGTCCTGGTCCCTGCCAACCTTGCTTATGCTTCAATTAATCCAAACTCTCTTCTAGATGAAGAAGAGATACCTTTGCCAGACCAAACCAAGGAACTATTATCTACATGTCCTGATGTCTGGAAGGATTTCTTTACCAGATCACCCGAGAAAAAACAATTCATGGATGATGTTACAAAGGGCCTAATTTCAAATACACCGGAGTTTCAATCGCTGAGCGGGAGCATACAGTCCATTACTGCACACTATATACATAACTTGGATTCGCCCTGTCCTCCAGAGGCATACGCTTACGGAACTTTCAGATCAGAAAACAACAATGACATACACAGATTCGTATTGGAGTTTAACAGCGTTTATTTTCGATACATGGTTAATGACATGCTGCCGCAGTATGCATCATCATCATCTGTTCAGGATGAAAAGCAAAACGAATCTCCAGTACTTTCACCGCTAAAACAGATTCTTTCTGGAATATCTCCTCAAGACATTGTATGTAGTGAAGGATTACACCTAGTACTTACTTTATCTGAAAAACCTGCATGTGTAAAAGAACAATCCATTTCAAAATTAATCGCCAGAGGTTGGATAGACGATTCAAAAAAACTGAGTCCAGATATAGAAAAAATTCCCACTGATCCTGTTCTTGCCAAGAAAATAACCGACGCAACCAACCAATTTGCACTTGACTTTTACAAGCATGAGTCAGAGAACGAAAATGAAAACATATTCTTCTCATCACCCAGCATCTCTACTGCATTCTCAATACTGTATGAGGGTGCAAGAGGCGAGACCGCAGACGAGATGCAAAAAGTGTTTGGATTTCCAAAAGATGATGATGAGAGACGAGTTGGATTTTTCTCATTTGGCGACACGATAGGCCAGAAAAATGATGATGAAAATACCATGCAGATGGCAAATGCGTTATGGCTTGCAGACGGGTTTGCACCATTGCCTGAATATGTTGACACGGCCAAAACGTACTATTCCAGCTCAGTTGATTCTGTGAATTTTGCAAACGACCAGGGACGACTTGAAATAAATGATTGGGCAAAATCAAAGACACAGGACAGAATCAAGGAACTGCTCAAACCTGGCTCTACTGATGCTAGTACCAAAATGGTAATCACAAATGCCATCTACTTTAACGGGGCATGGGAGCATCCGTTTGATTCTGAGGATACCTATGAGGCAGACTTTGCAGTAGATTCAGACAAGACGGTAAAAGTTTCCATGATGTCATATCCTCACAAGATGAAATTCAACCACACATCAACTGAACAGATGCAGATGCTCCAGATTCCCTACAAGGCAAATGCTCTTTCCATGCTGATAATATTGCCTCACAATACAGATGACATGCAGTCTGTCGAGAAATCACTCACAGTGGAGAACCTAAAACTCTGGAAAAGTCAGTTCTATAACTACGGAACCGTAATTCACATGCCAAAATTTACGCTTGAAACAGAGTACAACCTAAAAGAATCCCTGACAGAAATGGGAATGCCATCCGTGTTCGGTCCGGCTGACCTAAGCGGCATAACAGGCAGCAAGGGACTGTTTGTATCTGAAGCAGTGCACAAGGCATTTGTAGATGTAAACGAAAAGGGAACAGAATCTGCAGCTGCAACTGCAATCAACCTTGACGAGTCAAGCGGGCGGGCATTCAAGGCAGACCGTCCTTTCATCTTCATCATACAGGATAACGAGACAGAAAGCATTCTGTTTATGGGTAGGGTGATGGATCCAACTGCATAGGTGGCTAAAAAATGAAAGATAGACTTTTGATAATAATTGGAATGATTGTTGCAGGTCTCCTAATTGCCAGTATTTCTGGATACATCATGTACAAACAAAGCGAATGCACATCAATGCCTGGATATGGGCACAATCCAAGACAAAATGACATGTGGGATTGTTTGCAGCATGAGGTAAAAGATACATCTGACACACAATACCAGATACCATCTCATGTCTATGAAATTTGGCAGTCAAATGGAATTGTCATTTATGGCACGGTAGGAGAATCTGTGCATGACAGCCCTGTCACAATAAAAATTGAAGATAAGGAAGGGGGCCTAATTGAGGTAGTTCAAACAATTCCTGATGAATCTGGACGATTTGTTCATGGAGTAATGAAGTATGATTCTGAGGTGTGGGAAAACATCTCAGCATATACTGTCACTGCAACTTATGGCAGTCCCATGTCTTTAGGAGATGACAACATCTCTGATCATCTGAATTTGCACAAAGACACCATTCCTCTTAATCCTGAACAAATTTCACAGTTATCCCATGATCAAGTAATACAAGTCATCAAAGAATGGAACAAGATTGGCGGAAATTCCCCCTTCACGGTGGTATCGGCCATTGGAGTCAAAGACCATTATGCGTTGGGAGAGCCAATGCCATTTTTTGTTCAAAAGTCAGGTTATGGAAATCCCTGCCATGATCAGGGAGTGGTGGTTTTCAAAGAGGATACGCAGACACGTGTGGCCACTGGCTTTTATCTTGAGGCATGTAATTTTGAACAAGAAGAGGCGGTAGCTGAACCGTACAACTATCTTGTTCCATACAACCAAGACATTTTTGCAAAACTTGCTCCAATCATGGAACCCGGAAACTACATTATGATTGCAGGAGCTGACGATGATTCAAAATACAAAAAGAGATTCACTGTTTCCGACTCAGACTATGTCCATGACTACAATGTAACATACGAGCTGCAGAAAGGTTCCAAAGACAACACACAATCAATGACGGTTGATCTCAATTCAGGCAAGATAACAATTAGAGATACGGAGGACATGATGAATGAATCATTAATTGATCAAGATACTCTTTACAGAATAAATGCAGAGATCATAGAAAGTGGATTGGCTGTAAATCCGTGGTCCAGTCACAAGCTAGGAGATGACTGCGATACATGTGATTTCGGAATCATGAAGGTAATAGTAGATGATGTCGTTGTTCATCATCTGATATTTGATGAGACGAATCTAACTTCACCAGGTCCGTCCATCAAGTTTAGGACAGATTCGTCATATTTTTTCTCGTTAGTTGACTGCATTGCAGCTGAGAATGGCTTTGACACGTTTTGGATATCTGATTCAGAGGTTTTAGCGGGTGATGAATATGAAGAATGCAGTGCCATTGGCGGAAGCAGAGACAAAAGTACTGTCATTCCAAAATATGGCAAAGAGGACTATGATCTTTGGGTAAATGACAACCCCAGAAGAAACGTACCCGAAGGAGCAGGATCTCTGGGAAACACACATGTGCATGCCTCCATACTAGTTATGATATTTGGCGACAAGTTTGACTTTTCTGGTTCTAAATACCAGATAAAAAATTCTTACATCCACTTTGAGGGACAGGATGGCAACACAATACACATGCATGCAACGGGAGTACCTCTTGAATTTCTGTTTGAATCCATGAACATAGGCATTACAGATGCGTGTTTTGTATTTCCAGATGGCAGAGAGTTTTGCACCAATGACGAATATTTTCTAAAGTTTTATGTTAACGGAGAATCTGTTGATTCTGTAGAGGATTATATCATTTCCCAAAATGACAGGATATTGATTTCATATGGGCCTGAAAACATCAAAGAGATAAAGGAACAGATTGCGGAGTTGGAACTGCAGGAGATTATTTCATGATTAAATTGACATTAGACAAGAGAACAGAATCAGAATTTACGATGTTACATGAATAGTAATTCTGATGCTGCCGTATCGCATCTGATGTTCAGGTCCTATTCTGTAGATGAGGAAGACCAGTGCAAGTCAATCGTAAGGATTGGAAGAAAACACATGCAGCAGTTAGAAATCAAGGAAGGTGAAATCGTAAGACTTGAGGGCAACACAAAAAGCACTGCTGCCACATGTCTTGCACTTGATGAGACCAAGAACTATGTGACAATCAAAAATACAAGAATCTATGACGTTGAGATAGAATACAAAGACAAAGGTGGCACATCATCACCAGAAACACCTGACCCCTATCCAAAAATCAGAATAAGCAGGTTGGTAGACTCGCACTTAGGTTCAAGGGGAGGTCAAACAGGCCTAGTAAGAGTGAGCAAGTTTGAGGACAATGCAGATGGGTCATTTGAAAATGATAAAGAAGATCATGCTGCAACTGTCATAACACTTGGAACTCTTGACATGTTTGAGAAGATGATGCCCGGATACAAAGACCAGGTAGACTGGGATGATGCAAGAGAACTATTAATTCAAAAAGATGACAAAATCAGCATTTCCTTCAAGGAAGACTCTTTTGCAGAGCAGAGAAAGGCAGAGAAACAGCAGCAAGAACAGTTCAGACAGCAGCGAAAACAAAGCAGAGAAACAGGAGGCAAACTCTCTTCACGCCCACCTGTTCCTTTGCCACGATGTTTTTCCTCGATTGTCCTAGATGTAAAGCCTGAAGGGAAACCCTTTTGGAAAATTGGAAAGAATACAAAGTTTGAGTTTCAGGATGCGGATCCTGACGTGCTGGAGTCAGGATTCAAGCTAAAACCGAGAAACCTGACAAGAGTAATTCCGATTGCAAAGCAGGTAAACGTGGATGGAATCAACATTGCAGTGGCGTCACTTGAGATTTATGAAAACATCATGAAGATGATATTTTACTCTGAGCAGCGAGTCAAGATATCTGATTTTACCAACGTGGAGAAGGTAAACAGTATAACAAGCAATCTCGGCGAACCAAAATTTGTAATTGCGCTAAGAGACGATCTGGGAAATTCATATCATACCGAATTTGAAAACGGCGGTACCCGACATACTGGGCCAGACCTTTCCACAAAAGAGGCAGTCTCAGAGCAGGAATGGCATCAGTTCTTGCTGCCCTTGCTTGATCCAAAAGCAAAGGATCTGACAATCAGCATAAGGGAGATTCAATGGTTCAAACGCAACCAAGAAGGAATTGACGAATCTCATTTGAACATGCATTCTTCTGCATCATCATCACCATCCAAAACAAACATGCCGCAAGAACATCATTCTCCAGGAAAACTTGTTATCATTGAGGGCCCGTGGGAATTCAAAATACTTCTTTTGTAAAATAATTGGTTTTGAAAAGAGTAGATCAAAAAAAATAATGCATGCAGAACAATTCTGCATAAACTTCATGTATCATAAAATCAAATCAGAAATATTTTGAATCCTCTGCTTTTCACAGGTTTATGTCACATGATCAACATTGACAATAAAAAATAATTGGAAAAAAGAGATCAAGGTTTTGATATGTGCTTTTCTATTGCAGTAACTCTTTCTTGCAGATCAGTGATATCCACACGATATGCAGAGGGTTTGCAATCAAAACCGTTGTGTCCATGTGCACATGTTTCAGAATATCTTGGCACTTTGGATTGTTTTTGAGGTGTTGTTTCTTCAGACTCTGCGGTGACAAAGGTGGCAGATGTGGCTATGATGCCTATGGACATTACCGATGCAAATACCGCTATCTGAAGGGATTTGCCTTTCATGATTTCTTATAATTGATAATACTATTTATCAATATTGATAATTATATTAGTAATTATCATTTTTTAGGAGTAAAAATTAGTCAGTTAGATTGCCTTTTGATGCTTATACAGAGAATATATTATGATTGCATATGATGTGACCCACAATGTAGTCGAATAGTTGCTGATTGTGTAAAAGTCCCCCAATGCCACCAGGTAATAGTTTGCAATATCGCCTGCCGCACCTGCAAACATTCCAATCAAAAGAAAGAACCATGCGATGATCAGCTTACTCTTCTTAAACAGGGTAAATCCAGTAACGGCAAAAGATACAGTCAGAGATGCGAAAGTGACAGCAACAAGAGCATATGGAAATTCCAAATAATTAACATTGCCTGTACTCAGTACGAGAATAGAATACAACAGGACCATTGCGATTGGAATTACAATAAGTAGAGCCTTTTGATATGGAAGGAGACGGTCTGCAAAGTATCGTATGTTAATTGCCATATGGGTCAGCATCAAGACATACTGAATTAGAAAGGACACTTCGGCTATAATTGGAGGGGATTCCTCTCCCAGTAAGTCGACATAATAAACAAACGTGAGTTCCCCCAAAAAAGTAAAAAGAAAACCCGTACCCAAGATCATATAGGACATCCCAAAGATTCTAGAGTAACTGTAAATTTTTGAAACGACAAAGCATGATGCCGCAGCTGCAAGTGGTGTGACAGTCAAAAGTATCCCTGTTCCAAAATACAGGTCATCAGTGGGAGTTTGAGATTCCAAGAAGACATGAAATATGCTCATTGTCACTACCATGAGCACGGGAACAACGTATGGAAATTGGATTTTTTCAGAGACTGCCTTCATGTGAATAAATTATCTCCTGTTTGAGTAAAAACAATGCGGTCATGTTGATCAAACATATTCATGTTCATAAAAAATTAGGAGGAGGGAAGCACAACTGTACCAGATGTAATGCCCTTGTACGTCCAATCGTCCAGATTAAACCATACTCGCGACTGACCCTCGCCAGTTGCACCACTAAACTTGCCTTGGCCTCCAGTGACGGTCCATTCAGTCTGACTCATCCCATATTTTCCTCGGCTGTATTCTAGGAAAGATATTTCGATGTCGTAAAATGACAGGCTGTTTCCGGATTCGTCAGAAATTGTGTATGTCGTGGCATAATATCCGCCCTCTTCATGTGTAGGATCCTCTATGAACTCATACACGCCATAAGTCTCAACTATCCCATCAAATACAGAAAAGAGTCCGAAATCAACGAATGTTCCACTGTAGTCATCCCCATCAGTGTCATATCCTTCAAAACTGCCTTGAAATGACAATGATGATTCTGCAAATGCGGGAGCAGTACCCACTGTAGTAATAATGCCCACAGATAGTGCTACAAGTATTGCCATGATTGTTTTAGTCATTGGTACTGTTACTGCAATCTATTATTTATCAGTATTGATAATTAGAAATATGATTATCATTTATGTTATTCGTTAAAATACTTGTGTTGCATATGACAAGTATGAATCCATTGGATAAGATTGTGGCACAAAGCGTGAGGGATGTTCTGGAAAAGGATCTTGGAAAGCATTCCTACAAAAAAATAGAAAAGGAGATCAATGACACGTATGGAATTTCCGTATTGGATGCGGTCTCTGACTTTGCAAAGTTTGACCTTGTACTGCGAAAATTCTTTGGAAACAGTGCTGCAAAACTAGAATCAAAAATTTTCAGAAAAGTCATAGTTGTAGAGAAAAAAGGCAAAGAGGAACCAACAATACTAATCAAGGATCCAAATACGGCAAAGATGATTTTTGAGGCATACGGTGATCCAATCAAAAAGATAATTTTGGAATTACTGTTAAAGCAACCAAAATCAATTCCGGAGGCAATATCTCAAATCAAACTTCCGCAGGCATCAGCGTACAGGCGAGCAAAGGAATTGATACAAGATGGATTGTTGACCATGGCAGGACATACAAAGGCAACAGATGGCAGAAAGGTTACTGAATATGCTACAACATTTAATCGTGCAACATTTGACGTACAAGACAAAGGACTGTCAGTTAGTGTTAAGCTACAAAACAAGTTTTTGAAAGACAGCTTTGTGTTTAACTCCATATCTGAAAAATAAAAAACATTTTAGAAATTTTGTTGATGATTATTTCTACACAAAGTTATTGTATTATAAAATGATATCAACTGTGCTTTGAATCCTCTGATCATCACAGGTTTTGGAACATCAATCAACGTAGACAAACGAAAACTGATCATTACAAACAGACTAAAAGATACAAGACTGGAATTTTATCCCCACAAGATTAATCATGATGGAATAGAAGACAAATTCAACATTCACAAGTTCACATCTCATGGTTTGGCCCATCTATTGGACGTTGATAAAGAGAAATGGTGGAATGACATACTTGCAATGGAATATTTTCCTGAAACAAAACAAGAGATACTTGACAAGTATGAAAACAAGATGCAGTATCCAAGATGAGCATCACAACGCCAAATGTGTTGAAAAGATTTTCCAATCTAAGACCATTCAACAAAATATTGATTGGTACAGGATACAAGACAGATGACAATGGCAATGTGATAATTCCAACTTTGCCATACCTTGATGGAACACAGAGGGAATGTATCCAGTACATGCCATTTACAAATTATATCACTGGAGAGAAATTCCCAGATTCCGTAGATACTGTTCTCTAGTGGAAGCCATTGAATGAAACGTTGGATGACTATGCCAACTACTGGAAGCCATTGAATGAAACGTTGGATGACTATGCCAACCACAAGGAGACAAAGTCAGGTGGAAATATTGGCTTGTTATCCAGATTACGCATGAAAATAGACAGGAATCAGATAAAATATGTCGGAAAGGAGGTGGCAAATCTTGATGCCTCTAACATCCTAGGAGTTAGTGAAGATTCTGAGGGTTGTATTGTATATGACAATCTAGAGGAGAAAATACTAGACATTAGACCGAGAGATTCCTACAAGCTTGGAATATCTAGGAGTAACTTGATTGCAATCCAAAAGAAAATCAGGAGCAAGGACTCTCAAGTAAAACTTCAGAAAGGAACCATCAAAATGCTACAAAAGGCATTTTCTGACACTGTTTCGGGAAATTTCCGGAATGATGACCGGAAAGATAACGACACCATGATTGAACGGGAGGCGATAATGAAATAATGACCGGAATGATAGAAGAGAATACCGGAATGATAGAAGAGAATACCGGAATGATAGAAGAGAATACCGGAATGATAACCGAAACTAATGACAGAGAATACACTGCAAGTGGAAGAAGAAAACGCAGTAAAGAAAGGGGCAAGGACAGCAAGCCAAGAAACTTCCCACTACATACATTGAAGAACTTGCCACAGTTCAGAGACAAATCCCATCAGGAAGTTAGAAAATACATACTTGAAAAGAAGGGAGTTGATATTGAAAGCAATTTCAACTGGAATAAGATAATAGTGTGGATGCTTATGGGACTTGCAATTGTTGCAGGTGGAATCGGAATTTGGAAATTATGGAAACAATGGAGTTCTGATGAGAATGCCCGAATCTCAGAAAATCTACAGCCGTGAATAATTTTTATTTTCATTCCTTTTTAATTATACATGCTAGTATGACCCTCTCTAGAAATCACCGTATAACAAAATGAATTTGCAGATCATGGCTTTGCAAGAGTTATGCCGTTTTGTTTTTGATACTTTCCCTTTCTGTCTTTGTACGATGTCTCTGGTTCTTCTGGGCTTTCAAAAAATAAGACTTGTGCAAGACCTTCATTTGCGTAAATTTTTGCAGGCAGTGGTGTAGTGTTTGATATCTCCAAAGTGACATGACATTCCCATTCTGGCTCAAACGGAGTAACATTGACAATAATCCCACATCGGGCATAAGTTGATTTTCCCAGGCATACGGTCATAGCGTTTCTTGGAATTTTGAAGCATTCCACGCTTCGTGCAAGGGCAAAAGAGTTTGGCGGTATAATGCATATTGGACCCTTAAAATCCACAAAGGATTCGGGGTTGAAGTTTTTTGGGTCAACTATTGCGTTGTTTACATTGGTGAAGATCTTGAACTCGTCAGATACTCTTAGATCATACCCGAAGGATGAAACACCAAACGAAATTACGCCATCCCGCATTTGACTGTCCTCAAACGGCTCTATCATCTTCTTTTCCAAAGATTGTTTTTTTATCCATCTGTCGTTTTTGATCAATTTTGTATCCACAAATCAAAAAGCGCTTTGATTCTTTTTTTTGCATCAGCGAGTTTTCCAGCCTTTAAACTTAGATTAAGTTTCTTATCATCCATTAGACTATACATGAATTCTTTTCGCTCATTTGGAGTTTGAATTTTTGTTTTCGCTAGATTCCTAGCATATTCATGGACTCTGATGTAGTTTAGATATTCTTTTTTTATTACTTTCTTGAAAATCTCTTCTGCTTCAATTCTGATCTTTTTGGACATTATCGGGCTTTTGCCCTTTGTAGATATTGCAATCTGCACTATATTTTCTATGTTGATTAGTGATGGATGTGAAAAATCACGGCGTTTGTAGGATATGCGATATTCATCGGAGTGACATTTACATTAATGCCTCCAAATCCAGATGAAGTAACAGCTCCAATGGATTTGGTAAACGGCTTTAGAGTGATGTCTGTGCTTGGAGTAAGTGCATTTTGGGTATCTGCTGCAGTAATTCTGGGCATGTTGTGGCACAAATTAAGACCTGATGCTGAGATTTCTAGTACATAACTTCTAGTAGAAAGAATACCATGTCGGGTAAAACTCTGGATGTTAGTTTTGTACTTGTTGGCTGTGAGTATGACATGACTCATTTTGTTGCAAAAAAGCTAAAGCATATTCCAAGGGTAACTAATGTTCAAGAAACTGTCGGAATGTATGATATCGTTGTGACTATGAAATCAGATTCTTCAGACACGGTAAACAGTATAATTGCAAACAAAATCAGGTTGATTGAAGGTATAAGAACTACTCTTACTCTGTTTGGCAACAAATCCGCATGATTGCAAATTAGGAGGCGTAATGTGAGAGAGAAATCAAAAAATCCTGCTTGAGATTACTGTTCTTGAAAGAATCTGCTTTATTGCGACATCAAACTTTTCTTGTCCTTCTTTCTTGGTGTCTGTTGTTTTTACTACTGTAGATTTTTCTTGCTTGGTTGGCTTTTCTCGTGATCTATGGTAAATGTTTTTAATGGCACTGCCTTCAAGTCATCATACACCTCTTTTTTAGGCTGTAGATGCCTATCTTGTAAATTTTGCACAATTAAGATAGGCAGTCATAGAATAAAAATATTAGTCTTCAAGCATTTGTTGCGTCCTTGATTGCACGTTCTGCAATACTTGGTTTACTGGGTTATGTCTTCTACCAATAAAGATCTGTTTTCAGAATTTTACACTAGACAAAGAATGGTTTTTTGTCAGTTGTTGAAATTGTCATGGGGGAAAAATTTGTACATCGATAGAAAAACAAACAACCCTTTAGTCTAATGTAGTCAAAAAGGTATCATGGAGGAGGCAGTTCTATTTGGAGTTGTAATCTTTGGACTGATACATGGGGTTAGCCCTTCTCATGGTTGGACAGTAGCAATGCTGTTTTCCATGCAAAGCCAAAAACCAATGCTTAGAAGCCTGATTAGCTCCGGAATAATTGCCAGTGCACACTTTGTATCCTCAATTGTGGTGGTAGTTGCATACCTGCTTGTAGCGACTTTGGTCGAAATACCTGGTGCCTACTTGCAGTATGGCGCAGCATTCGGATTAGGAATCCTGGCATACCTGTTTTGGAGGGAAAAAGGGGAGGACTTGGTTCAAACCCAACATGGACATCTACATGATCATGCCGAACATACAGAACATGAGCATGTGCATTGGCACAAAGAAACCGGTTACCACTCGCATCCACATGCTCACCAGACTAGGGTTCTGCCCAGTCTGAAGTCAATAGCAGCGTTTGCCTTTGTGTTGGGATTTGTACATGAAGAAGAATTTGTAATTCTTGCGTTGGCTGTAGGCGGAGTTGAACCACTAATGCTAATGATCGCATATGCAGGCTCTGTTGCTGCTGCATTGATTGGGATAACGATGCTTGCAGTAAAAGCATACACAAAGTTTCAGTACAAATTCATTCACTACAACAAGTACTTGTCAAAAGTTACCGCTCTGATATTGGCAGTTATGGCAGTAGGATTTGCAACAGGTATCTTTTAGTCAAGTTTATTTTTTCAAGTTTATTTTTTCAATCAGCCTGTCAACCAACCATAATCATGAAACAAAAATCAATCTTTGCACTGGTTCTAAGTGCAATACTTGTCTTAACTGTCTCAAGTATGGACTCTGCCTTTGCAGATGACGACAGATATGATGACGAGTAAGAAAGAGAAGAAAGAAGAAGCTAAAAATCAGGTTACCTGAAAAGACAACAAAAATTTTTTTGTTTTATTACTAAACCTCATCATGTCTATTTGATTGTGCATTACTAGTAGAATCAATATCTCGCTTTGTTCACAATCCAAGAATGGTGAATTGCCTTTCTTAAAACCCATAAATCAAGATTATCTAGTTGTTACAAAATGTCTGCAAACTCAGTCTGTCGACTTTAGAACCAGATGCGTTACAGTCCTGCAAATCCTAAAACCATTCTTTAGGATGAGATGTTTTGGATTTTGACACTACAAAAAAAAGTATAAGATGGCTAAATCCACGACATTCGTGGACTCCAGTGATCATGATTCCCATTCTGATGCGCAGATACGGAACATTCTGTCATCCATGAAGAATGTGGCAGTGGTAGGAATATCAAAGAATCCAGAAAAACCGGCACACTATGTTCCAAAATATCTCATGTCACAGGGATACAACATAATTCCTGTGAATCCGACTGCGTATGAAATACTTAAAAATTCGGTTTCGTCCTCACTTAATTCTATCAATTAAAAATCCGTTCTCTTATGTCAGGAATATGCTTGTAAACTATATCTCTAATCTTGATCTGATCCTCTTCTGTTGGCGTTTCTGTTTGCGAACTTAAAATGGCACCGCCCATTCCCAATGCCATTCCCATAATAATGCCATAAACAAACTCCTCGGGGCTATCCACCTTGAAAACATCCTTGTTTTCCTTAATCTCCTCCAAATACGACGGAATTGTGGCGACAGCGCCATTGATTACCTGGAGAATCAAAGCCTCAAGTTGATCTTCGCTCATGAATCTGATGTGAGATATTTCTTAATAAATTTGCACCTAAGCTTTTTAATCCCATTTTTTTGAACAGATGCATGTTCTCATTCTTTACCACAAAGGAAGCAAATGCTGCGTTGCCAGACGTGATAAAAAAATTTGAATATTCTTTGGCAAAAAACACAGAAGTAAAAAAAATCGAGCAGGAATTGCAGATGAGCGTTTCAACCACAAATTCTTTTGAAACATACGTCAACCTAAAACAAAAGCTGAATGCAGCAATTACAAAATTCTACGAATCTGTAGAGATATTGGAAAACACTGGAGTAGTGGTAAAAAGTATCGAACAAGGCCTGTTGGATTTTCCCTCAAAGAGATTCGAGGAAGAAGTTTGGCTTTGCTGGAAATACGGGGAAACTGTAATAAAATTCTGGCATGAGAAAGATTCAGGATTCATGGGAAGAAAACCTATAGAAGTAAGTGACGAATCACTGGTCTAGCATCATCATACAGCATACAGATTTCCATCAATCATAAACAATTTTCTGCAGTTAGACAGAGCGGTAGACAAAAAAATCTCAGAGGTGCAAAAAAATGATTTCATTCAGTGCATCATTAAATCATGCATTTGAAATTGGGTCTACACGAATTTCCAATTTTGAGGATTTGATATCACTCCAGGCATTTGTTGCCACATCCAATAGTGCATCTACTGCGATGGATACTTCTTTTGATTGAGTTTGATTTGATTTCATACATGATTTATGTGGATTTTGCTTAATAGTGACTCGTAGAAATTATTCTTTTGTTTCATTATTGAAACAGTAAAAATTTTTTACTTGTCAGATGTTGAAAAGATTATACGAAATATTTTTAAATTGTTTTTCAAGTATCAGTTGTCGGCACCCACACTATGAGTAAAAAATCTGAAACATCCAAAAAATATCCATTTATCATCGTCATTGCAGGATTTGTAAGTATTGGGATTTTGATGAGCGTTGTTTCGACTCCGGATCATACTCCAAGAACGGATCTTGGGCCAACGACTCTGGTGTCATCAGGACCATTTGTGATTGACAATGACACGTACAAGATAGACGAGGTTCTTTTTTTCAGCGTTAATGGAATCATGCCTGGTGAATATGGAAAAGCGGTGTTTACAAGTCCTGATGGAAAGATTGCCAACACTGTTTTCTTTGACGGAAGGAAAAATCCCATCCTAAATCATTACTTTACACCAGCTTCAAGCAACGACATGAAAAATTGCGAAAACTGCGAATTGGTGGGACAGTGGACCATATCGTTTGAAATGACCGAAGGGCAAAACTATCTTCCCATTTATTTTACTGTAGAATCAAACGCGATAGGCAGTTAATCAAAAATTCCTAAACAGGATAGTCATGTATTGTTGTAGATGACAGTGCCTTTAGATCATAGAGCCATGAACTGATGAATCCACCATCTTAGTAAAGACAGTTTTTGCATCCAATGATCCCAAAATATGAACAAGGTGGTTCATGATGCCAACTTCATAGTAATCTCTTCCCCGTTTCCAACGGGAGTTGTGATGGTTCGAAGCTTAGGGTTTTGTTTTAGATGGTCTGAAAACAACTTCATGTCTTGCCTATATTTTTCAGGATACAGCATGTTGTCTGTGATGATGACACCGCCCACAGACACCATTGGAAAAATCAGATCAAAGTATTCAACGATGTTTTCTTTATCTGCATCAATTAGTACAAAGTCAAAAAAATCACCATGTTGTTTCTGCATATTCAATTCTTTCAGTACGTCCATTGCAAAGCCTTGTTTAATCTTGATGAAGTCATCAACTCCAGCGTTTTGAAAATTCTCCTTAGCTCTTTTGATCTTTGCAGGATTTTTTTCAACGGTGACAATTTGACCAGACACGTCCCGAATGGCCTCCGCGCACCAAAGGGTAGAATATCCCACGGACATTCCTATTTCAAGCACGCGTTTTGCATTTGTTAGACGTAAAATCATATTCAGTAACTCCCCGGTCTCTTTTGTGATTGCAAGCATCCGGTCTTCTGGCGCAATATTGAATTTTTTTGATTTTTCCAAAGTCGACTGCTCTTCTAGTTTCTCAAGTACATCGCGAATTTGTTTCATCATGATGCATTATCGATTTTAAATAATTTAACCATATCCGAATAAATCATGATTCACACTTGAAATTGTTCCCTCGGAAGATGAACATGATAGAAATTTGTGTGGAGAGGCATATGAAGTAAGAACATAATCGTGCTCTTCAAAAAAATAAGGGATTAATCCGTTGTAATCTCCGACCCCACCATGTCCATCGCGAATTTCAAAAACAAAGACAGGGGTCTTTCGGACAGTTGTTTAGAATTCCATTCAAGTACAAGTTCATCATAAAAATTCCATTCACGCTCATCGTTTTTGAGATGTGTTTGCATCATCGCCTCAAATTCTTCAGTATTCCAATCTACCGGACACATCTTGCTGTCCATCTGAATTAATTTTCCGGCCTTCATCTGAAACGGGTATGACTTGCACACCGAGGGCTTAACCTCATTAACAGTGCAACGAAAGATGTCCCCGGATTCTTTCAGGAACATGCATCCACCGTCATTTTGCTTTAACGCGAGATCTAGTAATCCCTCATCCACATCGATCCCAAGATCAAAGTCTTTTGCCCCGTGCATTTCAAGAAAGCCCATTGGAGGAATTCCCAATCCGACAGATAGTCGATAGACATCATGGGCATTGACAAAAATTGTGTATTCTTTACAGCAATTCGTATCACATGTGTCACAAGGAAACTTTCCGGTCACATCCATTTAATATTCATTTTATAACAAATTCAGTCTCATAATTTATCTCATGGTTTCACATGTATACTCACAGCGAAATTGTGATTATGCCATTACTGGTAATCGAGAGATCCACATTCATTGATTCATCATTCATTCATGAAGTTTAGGATTTAGAAAATATCACGTTCTATTTGTTTAGTCTGTTTTTGTCCCTGCATACACCACAAAGATAATTTTTGAGAAATACCTCGACATCTTTTTTAAACTCGGGTGTTTGAAAATATTTTGCCCCAGTTTTCATTCCCCCCGGAACTTGTTTGGCACAATTCGTGCAATGGATATCGAGATTAAACCTTACAGTTTCCTCATCTTTGAGAATTTTGCCTATTATCACGGCCACATTTCATTTGTTTTTGATATAAACGATGTCCCCAGTTCAAACTCATGAATATTATAATGAAAAAGGGAAATCATACTGAATGTTATCTGTATGGCTAAGAGTGATCAGGGTAAGATTTCTGCTTGCATCGGTAATTGCCGTCTCGGTTGCATTGGCACTAAACTGGTGGCAAAACTCATCGATTGATCCTTTTGATGCGGCATTGACATTTGCAGGCGTTATGGCGCTTCATGCAAGCGTAGACCTGTTAAACGATTTTTGGGATTTCAAAAGGGGAATAGACACCAAAACGACCAGAACCAAAATGAGTGGAGGCACAGGCGTACTGCCAGAAGGATTACTCAAACCATCCTCGGTATACAGAGCAGGAGTGGCGTTTTTGATGATTGGCTCTTTGATAGGAGGATATTTTGTAATCACAGACGGCATAACAATAGCAGTAATCTTGGGATTTGCAATTTTATCAATTTACTTTTACTCAACGAAGATCGTGGATTCAGGATTAGGGGAATTTTTTGTAGCAGTCAAAGGTTGCATGATAGTAATTGGGACCTTCTTCATCCAAACAGGAGAAATTTCAGCAGAGTCAATACTTGCAGGAATCATGGTGGGATCTCTGTCGTCGCTGGTATTATTTATCGCATCATTTCCCGACCATGATGCGGACAAATCCAAAGGAAGAAAGACGCTCGTCATTGCAGTCGGAAAAGAGAGGGCTACAAAATTATTCTGGGTTTTCCCAATGATTGCCTATTCCGCAACAGTTGTCGGGGTGTCAACAGGTCTGTTTCCGGCATTCTCATTGATTGTTTTTCTCAGCTTGCCATTGATGATAAAATCCGGAAGAGGACTGCACAAAAATTATGATTGTGTGAAGGATCTCATCCCATACATGTCATCTACTTTGATGTTTGGCAGGTTGACCGGAGTCTTATTCATAGTAGGATTCTTGGCAGGACTGGATTTTTAGAAATTTGGATAAAATGCAATGGTGCATAGAATGATTCCTATGGCAGGTTGACGCATTAGTTTTTCGGGTTCCATGGCCTGGTAAACGATAAACAAATATTTTAGTCGCACCATTGCATGACTACACTTCTTCATTTTTACATATAACCAGTACGAAGAATTTGTTCATGCGAATCATACGCTTTTGCTAAATATCGTTTTGTGCAATCTAAAGTGTATTAGAGCTGTCATCAAAAAACAAATCGTTTTTGATCTTAAGATCTAATACAATCACCTGAATCAATTAACCTGTGCATTTCATGATCATTTCAGGAAAATCATCTTTATTTCATCTCAGGCTAGTCAATTTCTTGTTGCTGCAAAATCACGTGGTTCTTTTTTTCAAAAATGCTTTTTCACATCATGCATCACGTTCTCACCTGCGAGTGAAAATGCATAGCGTTCCAGTTTAGGTATGGAACAGATCGATGTCGTGTCATCATCACCCACATGTTTGGAAGTTGTACCAAATTACATTATAACCTGAATCTCATAAGGTAAACGGTTGTTAAACCGTAAAGACCAACCTGACTGAATTCCAATAGGAAATCAAGTCATGATTGGTTGATTTTTCAGGTTACAACACATGCCAGTTTTTTATAAAATATTCACAATTGTAGACATAAATTTAGCAAGTTATTACGTTCTTCATGGTTTCTGGATTCGCAACATCTGAAGGAACAAAAAAATTTGCCGATGAGTCAGGCGTAAATAAAGAAAACTTTACCGAATTTGAAAGTCTGCACTTGTCTAATGTAGGAATTGGAACTTATCTTGGGGAACCTGATGCGAGAACTGACGAACTGGTTTCCAATGCAGTAAAAAAATCAGTTCAGTCAGGCATCAACGTCATAGATACTGCCATAAACTACAGGGCTCAAAAAGCAGAGAGAACTGTGGGCAAGGCGATTTCAGAGTTAGTTAAAGAGGGGAAAATCACACGGGACCAGTTGTTCGTCAGTTCTAAAAATGGATATGTTACAAATGATGCTGATGTTGCGCTTGGTTTCTGGGAATACGTAAAGGAAGAATATTCGCAAAAAGGAGTCATTCAAGAGGGAGACGTCACATCAGGTTACCACTGCATGACTACGGCATATTTGTCTGATCAGTTAGACCGCAGCTTGAAGAACTTGGGATTGGAGTGCATTGATTTGATGTACCTCCACAACGGAATTGAAGGGCAAATCAAAGACGTGTCTAAAGAAAAATTCCTCGATAATTTGAAATTGGTTTTTGAGATGTACGAGCAAAAACGCAAAGAAGGAAAAATCAGATTTTACGGCATGGCCACTTGGGAATGTTTCAGAGTTGCAAGTGACAACCCACAGTATCTTTCGCTTGAAGACACTGTCAGCATGGCCAAAGAGATAGGAGGAGAAAATCACGGGTTTAGGTTTATCCAGTTGCCTTACAACATGAGTTATGACCAGGCACTACTCACAAAGAATCAGAAACTTGGAAATGAACAAGTATCCATTTTGGAAGCATCAGTCAGATTAGGAATAGGCGTCTTTACCAGCGTTCCGTTCATGCAAGGCAGACTACTAACTCCTGGCACCATGCCTGAATTTGATGATTCTAAGCCATCTCAGCGAGCTTTGCAATTTATTCGCTCATCACCAGGTGTTTTGGCTCCACTCGTAGGACAGAAATCCGCTGAGCACATTTCAGAAAATATGGAAATAATGAAAGTGCCTCCCATGTCCGAGTCAGAATTTTTGGAATTGGTTAAAAAGCTCACATCATAGACCGCTGATTTTTGGATTCTAAATCCATACAAAGACAATAAATGAGTGATTTTTATTTTGTCATAGTAACTTGCCAGAGAAAACTTATGATTACAAGAAAATTTGCGATTCCATTTGTTCTCTGGACTCAAAAATAAGATTTGCAGGCATCATTAGCGAGCAAGGGCGTCTCGTGGCAGGAGGCATGAAAGAGAATGTCGAACCTCTGGAAAGTGAAAAGGACGACGAGATGATTTTCATGGAGCTCGCATTGAGAGTGAAAATGAGAAAGGAGTTCGATAAGCAGCTGGGACAGGTAAACTTCGCCATGGCTTCTCGTGAACGTGCACTTGCAATCAGCGTCCTAATCAACAGTGATATTTTGTATGTGGTATCTGAACCAGATACAGATTACGGGATCCTTCCAAAAAAAATTCTCGAGATAGTCCAATCCTGACCAAGTCTAAAATATGGACAAAAAGCGCCGTAAAAATATGAAAGCAATACATACATAATTTGATCAGTTTTAGTAAAAAAACAATATTGTTTAAACATGTGAAAAATTTATTTTAATTTCAGTAATGTAGTTGACAAATCAGATGCTAATTTCTTTAGAAACATCATCACAAAAAAATCATCCGAGCAGATCCACCAAAATTCCCATAGCTGAATGTATAAATAGAAAACACAAAGTGAAAAGATCATGCCGGTGGATCCTGTTTGCGGAATTGAATTAGACGAAGAATTGGCACTGATTCATGATCATGACGGGAAAAAAATTCATTTTTGCTGTGATGGGTGCAGAAGGATCTTTCTCAAAAAGCCACGAAAATACAAGAAAAACATCTAGATCGGAAAAGCACCGCACATTCTGCAAAATCTGGAGGTTCCAACTTCGTGTTTGCAGTACGGACATGCTTGTTCAGCTTTAGCATCAACTGGAGAACCGAACAGTCTTTTGAAGATCTCATAATAATGCATGGATTCTCTACTCCTTATCACAACTCCGTCATCATCTTCAACTGTCAATTTTTTTTCAACAAATCTTTCTTCGGGTATAATCAATTCAAACATTTCAGTTAGACCCGCAGTTCCAGATCCGTCTTGCATTGGAGATTTATCCCGCCATGCGATTTGACCAGGAATGTGTTTCTCAAAGGCCTTACGCAATATCCATTTTCCATGTCTTTTGCCATTTTCATCGGCAACTTTGAGATTTACAGGAACTTCATCAGCCAATTTTATCATTTTTTCATCTAAAAATGGAGACACTATTTTCACCCCAAGGGCTTTTCCTATTTTCTGGGTGGGAAAATGCATGATCGAGCAAATTCTTTTTAGTTCTTTTTTCAACTCGTCCTCAGATTTGTTAACAAGAAAGCCATATCCTGCAAACAATTCATCCGCACCGTCGCCGGTAATGATGGATTTCTCATCGTTTTCTTTTGCCCATTTAATTGCCAAATACATTACGACGTTGTTACGGATTTCTATGTCATTGAAATTTTGCAAGATTGCAATTGTTTCCTCAACAGCTTCAAGAATCAAATCAGTTTTTGCGTTAAATATTGTCAGAGGCAGCCGCATTTCTTTGGAAATCATTTGACAGTACGTTAAATCTGTAGAAACAAAATCCTTTGCGATCACGGCTAATGCTTTTGGTCGCCTTTGTCGGAAGAAATGGGCAAGGATTGAACTGTCCAACCCTCCCGAAAGTGAAATCAGATTAGAATCTGACGATTTGCAGGATTCTTCCAGAATTGCGTACAGATTTTTTGAAAATTCATCCAACACCAATTGTCAGGTTTTGAAATTAAAATAGATATACCAATGAATGCAAAAAAATGATCCATTTCATCATTGCAAACTTTAAATTCATTATCTGTTGCTGGGGAATTAATGCTACTTCCTGCAGAAATAGAATCAAAGACATTGATTCCTGCATTACGAGCCATTCTTGCCAAAAAGCTTGCCGAAGATCACGACATACGAGAGGACGAGATTTCCAAAATGCTAGGAGTGACGCAAGCGGCAATCAGCAATTACATTCGAGGCACAAGAGGAGATCCTTCCTTGATTGCCAAACTTTTGGCGGAAAAACAGGTTGCTACGATGATTGATGAGCTTAGCGAAGGCCTTTCTTCGGATAGGGCATATACGCCTTCAAGTCTTTCAAAATTCATCGGACTGTGCAACTATATCAAATCCAGTTTGTTGATTTGTGAAATACATCATAATTTGGAATCGGACATAGACGAACAAGTTTGTAAAGAATGTGAAAACATGCTTCTCAAGGGTCCCGGAAGCGTCTACTAAATTTTCAACAAGATAATTTCTATAGTAGAGGTCATATCTCCAATGCCCGCTGCAGCCACGGTATCAAGGATGATTTTTTCAACTTTTGAATTATCTTTCATCATTTTTTCGGTAATGATGTTGGCTACCGCAACTGCGTTTGGAATTGAATTTCCTCTAGAATGAAGAGACACTTTGCTGTGTTTACCCAAAACGGACATTACGTCCAGTGCTGATTGCATGACTGGAAAATTTCCAATCTCCATCTTGGTTTCATCAGACTTGTTGGTCTGCTCTTGACCATCTCGTTGCGTAATCTCTTCCATGAGCATTATTCAATAATTAGCAATTTTGTGTTCTTTTAAGTTTTATCGACCAAGGGTTTATTTTTCAAAATAGTCAATTGGTATGTTTTGATAGTCACCATTTGGAAGAACTCTTCTAATCGTGATTGGAATTACTCTTTCATTGAGCTCTTCCATTGAAATATCCAAGGAAATTCTCGCCTTTTTTGGAATTGGGATGAAAGGAGGCGCCCCAAGGGATAATTGCAATGCTCTGGCGCCCATTATTCTTGCTTGTTCAAATTTAGTCAATGTTGGAGGTCCAATCGTAATTTGATCCTGTTCGCATGGAATCTCCACAGCGTCGTGTTCTTCAATTTTCTCAATTACATCTCGTTCTTCAATTTCTTTGATTCGTTTTTCTAGATTGTCTTGTTCTTTTTCTGTGAGCGGTTCAACCAAATCTTTTCTGTCAATTAGCTTTCTATACGTCTCCAATGCCTTGTTCAATCCAGAATTTTCTTCAGGCTCAGAATCTAGAATTTCTTCAGTTTGCGCTGACTCTAAAACTCCAGCTTCATTGACATCAGACAAGTAACCAAATTTTCTTAAAACGTTATATAATCTAATCATTTTAAAGTACGAATTGAGTACACGATCAGTTTCTAGAAAACAACTGGTATTGGAAATCAGTGGCAAATCAAAAATCACATGTGATCTAAAGCGACATTTGTCACCAAGGACAGTAGGGACCATCATGAGGTCCTTGCCGTTGGAAGGACATGCACACAGATTGGGAAAGAGCATCGCGTATTTTGAAACTCACGTAGACGGAGGAATCGAAAGATCAAGATCTGAGTTCAAGAAAGGAGATGTTGCATTTTTGCCATCCACAGGAAGCATCTGCTTTTTCCTTAATGACGCAGTATTTACAAAGACCATGACTCCGATTGGAAGACTCGACGGAAACATTGATGCGTTAAAGGATGTGAAATCCGGAGATGTGTTTTGTATCTACGAGGAAACTACCTGATACAGATGATGGCCAGAATATCCGCCAACCTTCTTAACAATTCCCTTACTGGCAGATTCTTTTAAGAATGCATTAGCTGCAGAAATTTTCACTCCAGTTTGTCTTGCAAGATCTTGAACCGTGACAACTTTAGAATTTTGTATTACCCTCATTGCCTGTTTTTCATTTAGAATAACTACGATCTCTGCTTTTTTTGGACCACTGTCACCTTTGTCTTTCTTCTTCTTGGTATCTTTAGCATCAGAAGACTTGCCTTTGTTTGCAGACGTAGGTTTTTTTGCTCCACCCATGAATCTAGAAAAAAATATTCCTCTTATAAACGATGAACAAATTTCTTAATCCATTTTTGGATAGCTAGCATCTATTTCGATTTCAAGTATAAATAACATCTTTGTGTCTGAACTGTATGGGGATAGTTGCAAAAGGTGCAAAATGCAATGTTGAAGGATGCGAGCAAGACGGAGCACGCTCCATCAACACCAGCAAAGTTGAGAATGCGGGTTTGAGAGTAAACTCGTCAGGCAAAAAAACAGTCCTTTGCAAGGAGCACTATAAGGAATACAAGAAAGAGTCTAAAGACGATCGAGAGCTTGAACGGGCCAGATTTAACAAGTTTTAGTCCTTCTTTTTTGCTTTGTCAATATCACTGTCAGGATTTTTAAAATAGTCATCGCTTAATTTGTCGTACAGTTTGTCCAACTTCTTGTATAGTCTTTTGGGCTCTCTCGTGGTTTGATTACTAAGAACGTATAACGCAAGAATTGGAAATGCGATGGTGGCATCAGCATAAACGGTCACCATTCCATCATGTGCATCTTGAACCTTTCCCCAGCTTTTTCCCTCTTGCAAAGTTGCTCCAGATAGTCCCCCAGTGTCAGGGCGGGCATCAGTGATCTGAATAATGTAATCCTGTCCCCCGTCATCTCTTCTCAGAATCTGATCAAGCAGTGGACCTGTTTGCTGAGCAGTGTTCTTTGGCACTCCCCCTCCAAGTTCCAATATTCCAGAAGTGGTAGAATCGTAAACTATGGCAGCTTGCTCTATAATTTCACGAACAAAATCCAAGCTGTAAACCTTATTTTCTAATCGGTGAACTGCGAGATTCAATGCCAGTGATGAATCCTTAATCGTGGAAATGTAGACTGGGACGTCATAGTCGTACGCAGATACTACAAAGCTTTTTTCCGGGTGTTTAGACTTCTCCCTGCTTATCTTGCCCATCACATTGCAAAATTCGGCAGTGGTGAATGGCTTGTCTGGAAAATCCATGCCAAACATTTTTTGAACTAAAATGTCCTGTTCTTCCAATGTCTCATTGAACTTGATGAAAACATCCCTTATTCGTACAATTTCGTTTTCGTATAATTTCATGTCGTCCACATCAAAGTGTCCTTGCTTAACTGGAAGTCCCCAGGCAAAATGATCCTCATGGTACACATTGGCCCCCGTTGTCACAATCCAATCCACAAATCCCTTTTCAATGAGCGTCTTCACAATACCTCCAAATCCAACTGGCGTCATAGCACCAGAGATTGTCAGGCAGATTGTCGCACCATCTTGAATCATTTTGGCATATAGCTTTGCTGCATCGCCAAGCTGCCGGCCATTGTAGCCAGAGTTTGCAAACACCTCAACTAGATCCTCAATGGTCATTTTTGGGTCTAACTTGATGTGAGGAATATCATTTCCATGAAATTTGTGATGATCCATGTCTGAAAAATCCGCTTTTCAGTAATTAATGCTATCGCAAAATTTCTTCAACATCGTCTCAGGATCATGCAAGTAATTGTTACTTATGTAGGAATAAAAAATAGCATAGATGATGAATGTGGTTGATTTGCATGATCCGCTCAGAGTAAACAAGAATCCGGACGAAGTGGAAATTTTACTTTCTTCCGGTAATTTCATACAGGATGAATTTATCATTTCAAAAATCGAGCTCAGATTATACATTGAGAAAACGCATGAAAAATTGGGAGAATACTCACTAATTACGTCGTTTGTGGAAACAGACAAGGGAACAGTTGAGATGATCTATGACGAAGGTTTTCGCGGAGACAAGCCACTGTCCAGAGCAGTGCAATTCCTCACTTCAAACCTCGGAATATCAGCTTTGGTTTTACGTTCAACGATATCGCTACGTGAAAAGATCGGATAGGCCTACCACGGCTTACCTTGTTTTTTTAATTGAATTTTTGCATAGTCTGAAACAGTATCCAAAGTATTGGAATCGTAATTTGCATCCGTAAAATTGGCCGACGTAAGAATTGCACCTTCGAAATTTGCATTTCTCATGTTCACACCCTCCAAGTTGGCTCCGCTCAGATCCGCATTTCTCAAGTCAGCATAAAACAAATCTGCACCGCGAATATCAGCGTCCTGCATGTTGGCACCGTACAATTCCGCATCCCATAATTTTGCATTTGAAATATCGATTCTGCGCATGTCTGAGCCCCTTAGTTTGACATAGAACAAGATGGCCCCGCTTAGATCCGCTCCGCTTAGATCCGTGCAACTTAGATCCGCATTGTGAATATCCCTATTCTTCAGAACCACCCCCTTCATGTTAGAATCGGACAAATCCCTACCTATCAAATCCTCATAATCAAAATTAACTTTTGAGAGATTACGCTTTCTAAAAACATCTGATGGGTTCATTCTACAGTCCAGTCTGAAAAAGTATTACATTTGAATTTAGGGCCATATGAAAGAACAAACACGACTTAACGGTACAGCTCCAGCTCTTCAAGTATCTTCCCCATTGAATGCTTCCAACGTCTCATTCCATCAACGTCGTGAGGTCGGTTATCTTCCAGTTCTCTTTTTTCGTCGAGCAGTTTCTGATATCTGACAGGGTCAACTTTGTTGGCACGCACGTATCAAACTAACCAAATCAGAATAAATGTCTATTTCATGATTCGGTATTTCGTAACAGGTCAAGTGGAAATCCAAATAACACGACATATCAAATCTCAGAAAACATCGTTTATGTCCACAATGTGACATTTGAGAATCGTATATTTATGACCGTTTCAGAAATCATATCATGCGCATATTGCAGCTTCATTGTGATCACATAGAATTTACACCTACAAAAAAAGAGATAAAATCAGCTGAAGATATCGAGAACCCCCAAACTCAAAGACTAGAAGAGCTAGTGGTGGCATTTGTAGCAATTGAAGACGGAGACGACGCATCGGTTGCCAAAAACGCAATCGGCCAGATCAAGGAATCCATGGGGAAAATAGGCTGCAAAAAATTATTGCTTTATCCTTATGCTCATCTAAGTTCCAACCTGGCAAAGCCATCTGTTGCGATGAGTTTACTCAAAGAGATGGAAAACGGCGCATCTGATCTGGATGTATCTCATTCGCCTTTTGGATGGACTAAATCGTATAAAATTCAAGTCAAGGGACACCCGCTAGCTGAAAGTTCAAAAGTGGTGACAAAGGATTCAGGCGTTCCCAAACCAGATGAGGAAATCACATCTGATGCGCTAAAGGGAGAATCAAAGATTAGATCGTATTGGAAGATACTATCGCCAGACGGAACCATGACCAACATAGGGGATTTTGATTTCTCTAAAAATAAAAAATTAGAAGTCCTAGCTAAATACGAATCGGCGAAGATACGTAAGGTGGATCAGCCTCCACCCCACGTGGCATTGATGAAGAAAATGGGCATATCGGATTACGAGCCAGCGTCCGACTCGGGAAATATGAGATTCTATCCAAACGGTCGTCTGATCAAATCTCTGATTGAACGGTATGTGACTGACAGAGTGAAGGAGTACGGAGGATACGAGGTTGAAACGCCAATCATGTATGATTCTGAACATCCTAGCATGGTCAGCTACTTTAATCGATTTCCGGCCAGACAGTACAACATAGACTCGGAAGGGAAGAAACTCTTTTTGAGGTTTGCTGCGTGCTTTGGTCAATTCCTAATGGCCAATCAGTACCAACTGTCATACAAGAACTTACCATACAAGCTGTATGAGCTTACCAGGTACAGCTTTAGACGCGAGCAGTCAGGCGAACTGGTGGGATTGAGACGGCTCAGGGCTTTTACCATGCCAGACTGTCACGCGTTTTGCAAGGACCTTGAACAGGCTGTTGAAGAGATAAAGGTCAGGTTTGATCTATCTCAAAACGTCCTTCGAAATCTCGGAGTCAACGAGGACGATTACGAAATGGCAATCAGGTTCACGGAGGATTTTTACAATGAGAACAAATCCTCAATTGAGGAATTAGTCAAGAAGCACGGTAGGCCAGTGCTAGTCGAGATGTGGAAAGAGAAATTCTTTTACTTTGTTTTAAAGTGGGAGCTCAATTTCGTAGACAGCCTTGGAAAGGCATCGGCTTTATCCACAGATCAGATCGATGTTGAGAACGGTGGCAGGTACGGCATAGACTTTGTAGACGAAAACAACAACAAACAGCATCCAATCATTTTACACAATTCTCCAAGCGGAGCAATAGAGAGAATCATTTACGTACTGCTTGAAAAAGCTGCAAGAGAATCATACGAGGGCAGAAAGCCCCAATTTCCCTTATGGTTGGCACCAACTCAAGTACGGATCATTCCTCTCAAAGAGGAATTCAGAGAGTTTGCCGAGAAATTGAGCGACAGTATTTCTGAGAAAGACATTCGAGTAGACGTTGATGACAGAAATGAGAGCATTGGAAAAAGAATACGCGAAGCAGAAAAAGAATGGATTAGGTATATTTTGGTCATTGGCGAAAAGGAAGCAGGTTCTCAAAACCTCAGCATCAGAGACAGGCAGACAGGAACTGTGCGAGAATTGTCTTTTGAAGAGTTCATATCAGAAATTAAAGAACAGACAGAGGGCAAGCCAACAACAGGTTTGAATTTACCAAAACATCTCTCAAAGAGACCAAAATTAATGGTATAGATGCGATATTCATAAACAAGTTTTATTTTTTCATTTACAACTTTCTGATACTTTCAATCAGATTGAAAACCATTTCATGGTAAATCATATTGCAAGCAATTCAGAAGTTCGACGCAATCATCATGTCCTCAACTTCCTTACAACTACAAATATCAATCCAAATGCGGCCAAAGTAAAACCGATGTAGGCATATACTTCATTTACAGAATCACCGTCGCTTTGACGGATGGTTTCAGGAGAGGATTCCGAGTAATGGATAGGAGGAACGGAATCGCCGATGGGGGAAATTCTGAGAATTTTATCGTCATTTATTTTTGGCATTCCTCGCCCATCCTGGTTACTGGTCAACACATACAAAAATCCATCAGGTCCAGTTTGCACATCCCTCATTCTACCAAATTCGTCCTGGAAAAGATTCTCATGAGATATTACGGAATTGGTTTCCAAGTCAAATTCGATCATATGCAAGTGGTTTCCACGCAGAGTCGCAACAAAATACTTTCCAGTCCATTGAGAAATTACATCTGAATCATAAAACTCGGAACCTGACGGAGCCCATGTATCATCACCAGTATGCAAAAGTGGAGACGTCATTCCAGGCATCTCTTCGTCCCCTATTATGTCAGGCCATCCATAATTGTGGCCTTTGACAATCAGGTTGATTTCGTCATTTCCTATTCCTCTCAAACCAGACGGTCCATGCTCGGTGGCAACTAGGTTTCCTTCCCCGTCCCAATCGATTCCCTGAGGGTTTCTATGTCCCATCGAATAAACAGGCGAGGATTGCCAGGGATTGTCATCAGGTACGGTTCCATCAGAATTAATTCTGAGGATCTTACCTCCCAGCGAACTTAGATCCTGCGATAGCGAAGGGTTGCCAGCTTCGCCAGTGGTTGCATACAATTTTCCGTCAGGACCAAATTGGATCCGTCCTCCGTCATGAAATGGACCAGCAGGTATTCCCTCGACCAGCACCTTGTCTTCAAGCAAGATCCCATCCGACAGATGGTATCTGACAATCTTGTTAGACGCAGATAAAAATTCGTTCTGTGTAAAATAGAGATATATGAAATGGTTTTCAGAATATTCAGGATCAACTGCGACACCCAGCAATCCACCTTCAACGCCTCCGACTTCGAGGGATAGCAGAGGTTCATCTAGCAGATTGCCTTCTTGAATTACCCTCAGATTTCCATTTCGTTCTGTAAAGAGGATGAGCCCGTCAGGAGTCCAATCCACACTCCAAGGAATTACGAGGTTCTCTGCAATTACGTCCACACGAACTCCGAGTTCAGGATATTCTTGTGCAAATGCAGCATTTGAAACTAAAACGGATGTTGCGAAAAACAACACGATGATGAACGTCTGTAATACAGTTTTCATGCTTTTTCATCGTTGAAACGTCCTGCATGACAGATAATGGTTTGGATTTCAACTCAACGTCTAAAGACATAAGTTGATTAAAAAGGAGATTTGGATAGTCACGATCATGAGCTTTCTGGATTTATACATGAACAGGAATCCCATGATTACCGCATCTGATGACGATGCAGAGCCAGTGGCCACGATTTTCGGGATTCCGTTTGATTCCACTCATTCCTACAAGCCAGGATGCAGGTTTGGTCCAGACGCGATTCGCGATTCTTTTAACAATATCGAGATTTTTCATCCGGATTTAAAGATAGACTTAGAAAATGTAAACATCGAAGATCTGGGAAACACCAGACACACGGTAGTTGCCTCAGAGATGATCGACATGGTTAAGAAAGTCACCACAGAGCTTGTTTCAAAACAAACTCAGCTGTTCATTTTGGGCGGAGAGCATTCCATAACATATGGAACATACACAAGTTTTCCAGAAGATACAGGATACGTGGTGTTTGATGCACACTATGATTTACGAGACGAGTTTGCAGATATCAGACTGAGCCATGCATCGTATCTCAGAAGGATTGTTGAGGAAAGAGGATCTGAAAACATCCTGCATGTCGGAGCAAGGGCGTTTGTCAAGGAAGAGATGGAATTCCTTGCAGAAAACAACATCAAAACTATTTCAGACAGACAGATTAGAGACGGCAAGGGTCCAGAACTGCTCAAGGATTACGTATCTACTTTTGACAGCATATATTCCAGCTTTGATCTCGATGTACTGGATCCAGCATTTGCACCTGGCGTAGGAAATCCTGAAGCCGTGGGCATCGCATCAAGGGAGCTATTTGACATGATTCATTCTTTTGAAGAAACAAACGTTGTTGGCGTCGATATCGTAGAGCTTAATCCCTATCATGACAACGGCTCCACATCATCCCTTGCAGCAAAAATAATCTCCACTTTAATCGCAATTAACTTGAGTCAAAAAAGGAGATAGGCTCAAACTCATCTTAGTGCATGTCAGGCTAAACAGGATTCTTCGAAAATGATTTCACACCCGTGGAAATTCATGCGCAGAATTAATTTCTCACCACATATCATTTGAGTTCAAACAAAACGTGAATTGTGTCTTTTCTTACATTTTGGGTTTGTTTTGATTCTGTTCACTTTATTAGATGGTGTTTCGAGTGTATCACGTGCTGAATAATCTTAGAGAATCACTACGTCCAGCCCTAGAGAAAATGGGCAAAGGATTTGCGTCTACGGGATTGTCCCCAAATTTTTGGACATTCGTAGGACTAGGATTTGCGCTTGTTGCAGCAGTCATTTATGGAATGGGCATGGAGTTCGGATTAGTCATAGGGGGATTACTGCTGCTTGTGTCAGGATTCTTCGACATGGTTGACGGTCAGGTAGCAAGAATCACTGGAAAGAGTTCAAAAAAAGGCGAATACCTTGATTCGATGTTCGATAAGATCTCAGAAGTTGCAATATTTTTGGGGATCCTGGTGGGAGGATATGCCGAACCGTATTTGGTATTGCTTGCGATAACATTATCGCTTCTCGTAAGTTATGCGAGAGCAAAATCAGATTTAATTAACATCAAACTCCAAGGAATTGGAATTGGCGAAAGGGCAGAAAGACTACTGGTGATTGCAATAGTAGGAATCATAGGATTCATGGATTATGCCGTGCTAATCGTGGTAGTAATTGCAGGAATAACACTGGTTCAAAGAATGGTATTCACTGTGAAAAATATTAAAGAATAAGACTAACGAAGTTTTCCACGTTTTCTTCTGCTATCTTCAGATCTAATTTTGAGAATTTTGAAATGAATTGCACACGAAATGCAATAATGTTTCAGAACGGTCGGTGAAGCAATGTATGCTCCTTGTGCTCGCAATTCTTTTGCCAGAGTATGCTCAACCAGATTGAGTCTTGACGTTACCTTCTTAGCCTTGTCTTTTGGGACAGTTTGCCCACAATTTGTACATTGTACTGTACCGGAGGAACCCTTTCCTCCCTTTGTACGACCTCTACTTGCACGCTTGAGTGGCATGAATTTGTGAAAATTCGCCTACTTATATTCTTGTAGAATTAGCAAAAAATGCATCAATATTGATTACGTGTGGAGATTATCCTCAACTTTTAATTCTAGATCGTCCTATTTTTAGTGATATCCAATGCGTGGACTGTGCCATGGCTGTTTTTGTTCAGGAGTAGACCTGATTACAACTAAAGGAGAGATACTATGCCAAATTTGTGTCGATAAAAAAAATGCAAAAAACTAAATCAGTATAATTCTGAATTAATAGAAATGAAATTGGCCGTTTTTTCCCACTGCGCAATTGACACCATTACGATTAACGATAAAAAATACGAACAGATTGGCGGGGCGGCATGCTATGGTGGAATTACTGCAAGACAATTCAAATTCGATGTAGATCTTTTTACCAAGTTTGGTCCAGATTTTCCCAAGCAATACCTAACAGAAAACAAAATCAACTTTAATAATTCTGAATCAGAAAACAAAACTACCAAATTTGCTATTTCGATTACAGGCTCAGACAGAACCCTCAAGCTAGAAAACGAGTGCGAGCCAATAGATTATTTGAAAGCTGATGCTGACGGTCATGTGGTGAGTCCGATATACCACGAGATACATGACGACACATTTAAAAAAATCAAAAAGGATTCAAATTTTCTTTTTGTTGATCCTCAGGGGTTTCTGAGGAAAAAAGATGCGGATAACAACATTGTTTTGAAGAAAGCAGATTTGGATCTTTCAGGAGTTAATGCAATTAAAGTAAATCCTGAGGAAGCGCAGCAAATTGTTGATGGCAGTCACGACGAAATGATGTTGGCGTTACAGAAAAAGGGTGTCGAGCACGTGCTGCTTACAAACAAAACAGATGTTTCCATGTTGGTTAAAAATAAGATTTATTCCATTACACTTCCAAACACCAGAGTTCACGACACAACGGGGATAGGAGACATTTTCTGCACAACGTTTGCATGCACCATGCTCAAAGAAAAAGACTTCTTGTGGGCTCTTTGTTTTGCGGGCGGTGCTGCTCAGGCTGCACTCGAATCTAACAATGTAGGATTGCAAAAAATTCCAAAAAAAGGCACCATCCAGACCAACGCGTCATACTTCTACAACCTTGTAAAATTCAGAGACGTTTAGCAGGTAATTTTTTGTAGCGTGTAATTTAGACAGTAATTTTGTGTCAGGATATCATTATTTTGAATACCAGACAGTTTTCCAGATCATGTTCATGGTAAAAAGGCGATTTCAAAGGGAGGGATACAGTGTTTTTAAAGTAAGGGGATTTTTGTGCGTAAAATTACAAATATTCTTTTATTGCACTAAATTGACTGTTTTTTGAATATGCTAATTGGCATCTATGGTTCTGGTGCAACAGAATCATCTGCAAAGATCATTAAAAAAATACTAGATGATGCCGAAATCAAATCATTTTCCATTACAAAATCTACAGGCAAGCAGGCAGATTGCATCATTGTGTTAGGCGGAGACAAAGGAGTAAGAAATTACTTTCACAAGACATTTGATTCCACCCTTCCTATTTTAGGCATAAGCGAAGGTGAGGCCAGCGGATTTTTAGCTCAGATTGATCTCAGAGAATTTGCGTCATACGTGGACATCTTAAAGAAGCAAAAATACTCAATTGAAGAAGTTCCCAGACTCGGAGTGAAAATTGATGGAAAAAACGTATACCCAGTGCTGAACGATGTTGCAGTATTTTCATCAAAGAGCGCAATGCTAATGGAGCATACTCTGAGAGTCAATGGCGAAGAAGTATGGCACGACAACAGTGACGGGATAATCGTATCCACGCCGATAGGATCATCTGCATATTCCATGTCCGCGGGAGGACCCGTGCTCTTTCAAGACGCCAAGGTTTTCGAAATACTTTCCGTGAATTCACTTGACGTTACAAGGAGGCCCATCATAGTTTCAAATTCCAGTTCCATAGATATCGATGACATTTCTGCAAGACTTCATTGTGAAGTTGTTTTAGATGGGCTTGACAGGTACAAAGTAAGCAACATTGTAGAATGTGCCCAGTTTTTTCCAGCTGCAAAAATTATCCGTCTTAAAAAAAATTCCACAGCCATTTCCGCACTTGCCAAAAAAGTTCACCTTGCCGAAGAATTACTCAGCATGTCTCCAAGTTCAAAGCTTCTGTTGAAAACGTTGGAATACGAAGGTGCGCTGACTCAAAAAGATCTAGCAAACAAGACGTTGCTTCCTTCTCGTACTGTCAGACTGGCATTGAGTCATCTGCTGAAGAGAGGATATATCAAAAAGAAAATTTCCATCAGAGACGCAAGACAGAAAATCTACGAAATATCGAAGATCGAATAGAAATGACGTAATCGAATTGTCTATTTTTCAGATGCTGCTTTGATGAACGAAGTGAAGGCTTCCTCAGGGAATCCTGGTCTGCTATTAAACTCAGGATGAAACTGGACTCCCAGGTAGAACTTATGACTAGGGATTTCAAGAATCTCCATTCGTTTGCCATCATCACTATCAGCAGAAAATATCAACCCATTTTTTTCAAATTGAGGAATGTATTCTTTGTTTATCTCATATCTATGTCGGTGACGTTTACTGATGATTTCTTCACGGTAAATTTGCTGTGCGTGCGTATTCTCTTTGATCTTCACACTATTTGCACCCAATCTCAAAGAACCGCCCATGTCTAGAACTTGTTTTTGTTCAGGCAGTAGATCTACAATAGGGTTTTTTGCATTAGGTTTTATTTCAGTGGAATTGCCATCCTCAAGATTCAAAACACTTCTACCAAATGCAATTGCTGCAAGTTGAAAACCAAAACAAATTCCCAAGTAAGGAATATTTTTTTCTCTAGCAAAATTTGCTGTTTGTATAATTCCTTCAGAACCTCTAATTCCAAATCCTCCTGGAACTAGAATTCCATCATAGTTTGAAAAAGTTTCATAGTTATCTATAGATTCAGAATCTATCCAGTGTATGTCGACAGATTTTCCCAATTGTGCTCCCGCATGTTTTAACGCATGATTGACGCTGACATAGCTGTCTGCAAGTGTGACATATTTTCCAACCATCGCAATCTTTACTTTTTGATCCTCATGATTTATCATGTTTTGAGAAATTTTATTCCAAGCATCCCAATTAGCAGACGTGTTAACCATACCAACTTTTCCAAACTTTGTAAATATTGAATCCATGATTCCCTGATCATAAAGCATCTGAGGAATCTCAAAAATAGATTTAGCGTCATGGCAAGATAAAACATCCCTCGGAGTCACATTTGTAAACATGGCAATTTTCTTCTTTGTTTTATCCTCTAAAGGCAGGGTACACCTGACCGCCAAAAAATCGGGCTGAATTCCGATTCTCCTCAATTCCTGAACACTATGCTGGGTAGGCTTTGTCTTCTGCTCCCCTACGACATCCAGTGATGGAGCCAAAGTCACATGGACAAAAATTACACCTTGTGGACCTTCTTCCACTCTCATCTGTCTTAATGCCTCTAGAAATGGTAGTGATTCTATGTCGCCCACCGTTCCACCACATTCTACAATCAAAAAATCCAAATTTTCATTTTTTGCAATGTTCCTAATGCGGTTTTTAATCTCATCAGTAACATGTGGGATTATCTGAACGCATGCCCCCAAATACTCACCTTTCCTTTCAGCCTCAATTACAGAGGAATATACCTGAGCAGTGGTAATGTTATGGCTCTTTGGAATGTCTTGGTTTAGAAATCTCTCATAATTCCCAATATCCATATCACATTCACCCCCATCATCAGTGACAAAGACTTCACCGTGAGCTACAGGATTCATTGTTCCTGCATCATAGTTTAGATATGGATCAATTTTGATACACGAAACCCTTTGGTCAGACAATTGCAATAGTTTTGCTATAGAGGAACTTGTTACGCCTTTACCTAGACCAGACATCACACCTCCTGTGACAAAAATATACTTCGTCTGCACATTAATAAAATGAGCATCTAGTTTTTGTATGTTTTGACGATCAAAATGAAAGGGATGAAAACAATTTACGCTTCAAAACAAAGTATTTGATACATTTTATACAAAATTCAGTTCCAGTAAAGAATTGAATTTTTCAGTACAACTAACCATATGAAGGGATTTGTAGAGATACAGAATTCAAAATATTAAAAACATCATAATAAAACAGATTACCAAATATCAGGATATCTCAAGGGCATCCAGATGGATATAAAATAATTTTTCATATGCTTTTACTCTTTGTGAAAGTCTAGCTTCTTTATTGATAGGATTACAATTAATGCATAAATTAGCATCACCAGATTCAATTTCGTCAATAAACTCAAAGAACGAGGTACAGTCTATTTTAGATTTTACGTCTACAACATTGTTAGATGCCAATATACATGGGCATAATTCAGCAGTCTAGATAAAGGCAATTAAAATCACAGATATTATGAAAAGAATTCAATATGAATTTAAAATCCGACAGAGCATACTTGCAAAGTTTTGAAAACACTTACTAGAATTACTGCAGATCTTCAGGCTGCAATCTTAATCATTATTTGTTATGCGAAATGCAGTGTTTTTTATACAAATATCACGTTGGGGGACCACAGAATTTACACATTGTAGAATTTACACATTGTAGAATTTACGGCTATTCGATGTGGACAGTTCAATTCTGACGTCATTCCATCTCAACTTCCATTACAGTCTGATTGTAGTAGTCAGAAAATTGTTCACCGGGTCTCTTACCTTTTTTCATTTCACTTTGGAGATTTTTGATAAAGCCCTCTGCTTTTTGTCGGGTTAAGAATATCCGAATTGTCCCATCTATGTAGCCATCATTTCCAAGGTATCCATCCACAACAACATAACAGACGTTTTTAGACATTATTTCAAAGGATTTCCACACTTTCTACATTGCGGGGCATGATCACTGTTCTCACCATGACAGACAGGACATTCTTTGCCATTATTCATTTTAAACTACACAGAGTATTCAACTAGACGTATTTTACCATTGTTAGATAATGTTTTTAGATTTTTTCACATCTAAAAAATGAATAGATTTTCTACGGTATTTTAGTTATAATTTTTCACGCTTCGATGATGTTTTTTATTTTGAAACAACACATTGTTCAATACTTATTTTCATCGATTGTGAAAATTGTTTGTTGTAGATAACCATTAGTTTTTTTCAAACTGATAAAGATACTTTAAATCTAATAATTGTAAGATGGAAATTTAGATGAATGTCTGTTTTTGATTTATCAAAAAAACAATATTCTTTACACATGTAAAAAAAATATAAATTTTTCAAATAAATATTTGATTTGTCTTCAATCTATTTTTTATTCCACATTGCCTAAAATGGTATGAGAACATCTAGTTTGGCGGCCGTGTTTGAAATAAAATGTTCACAAAGGAAGAAATAAACACCTGACCGCCTTACTAAGACGCTTTCGGGGATCGACTAAAGCCTTGTCGGTTTTTTGAGACGTTTTGTAAAGGATGTAATTTTTCGTTCTATCTGATCATAGGATGTTTTTTCAATCAATTTCAAATATGCACTTCCCACTATTACTGAATCTGCACCAGCCTTGACATATTTTTTAACGTCATCGGGAGTAGAGACGCCAAATCCAACCCCCACAGGAATTTTTCCTCCTGTTTGCCCTTTAACTTCCTTGATTGCTTTTAGCGTGTAATTTTTGATTTCGGTTTTGACCCCAGTCGTTCCAAAGACCGCTACGAGATACAGGAAACCAGATGAAACTTTTGCAATTTTCCTAATCCTAGTTTTGGTAGTGTTTGGAGAAATCAGGAAAACAGTATCGGTCTTGTCTTTAGATGCCTCAACGTATTCTTTAGATTCTTCTATAGACATGTCAGGCAGAATAAACCCGTCTATCCCAACTTTTTTGGCATCAGAAATGAATTTATCGTATCCCCTACCATACAAAATATTGGTATAAGTCATCAGAATTATCGGGATACTGGTTTCTTTTCTGATTTTTTCAACAAGATTAAAAAAACTGTCAATTTTGGTTCCTTTCTCAAGTGAAACGGTACTCGCATTTTGGATCACAGGACCGTCAGCCAATGGATCTGAAAATGGAAATCCTAATTCGATAATATCAACGCCCCCTTTAATCAACCCCCTAACAGCTGCCAAAGTTGATTTGTCATTTGGAAATCCTGCCATGATATACGCAATCAGTGCTTTTTCATTTTTTGCTTCTAATTCTGCAAATTTTTCCTTTATTCTCGACATTTGCTAACTATGTGACGATGCATTGCCTATTCAATAAAAACTGTCTTAGATTGGACATATTCAAAGAAAAATTATTTTCAGAATTAGTGAACTTAAATATTTTTGAAATTTACAAGAGTGATAAGTCACATTGTACATGTGAGAGCAAATTTGAAAATAGGAGTCACTCCACATGCTCTCAAAAAGTTTTTTATAATTACCCAAGATACATGATTTTAATGAAAATAACGACACATATGATGACGTTATCTATTCTTTCAGTAGCTGTAATTGGTCTAATGACCATGACACCAGCTGCTTTTGCAGATCATTCAGAAGTCACAATCGATGCGGCAGCAGGTTCTGGTGCCCCAGGTTGTGAGGAGACAGCAGACGGATGCTACATTCCAAGCACCGCCACGGTGGACGTGGGCGGAGTCGTGATAATGACAAACACGGACAGCGCGGCCCACACGTACACATCCGGAACGCCTGAAGGCGGGCCAGACGGCGTGTTTGACACGAGCCTCTTGATGGTCAACAATTCCTTTGAGTGGAATCCGACGACCGTAGGCGAGTATCCGTATTTCTGCATGGTTCATCCTTGGATGCAGGGAGTGATCATAGTACAGGAAGTAGGAGCTGAAGAGGCAAAAACAGACATGCACGATGATGACGACATGCATTCAGATGACGACGATGCCATGATGCATTCAGACGACGACGATGCAAAAATGGATGTTCATGAAGAAGAAATCTACGTTACACTCGACCATGACATTTCGGGCGGAACTGTAACAGAAATGGAAATCGACATGGATTCCACATCCTTGATTGTTAAAATCGACTCTGATGATGCAGGTTCAATTACAATCACACTTCCAAGAGATGTAATTGATGCAACAATTAACAACGAAGATGATGACTTGTTTGTTATTGTTGACGGTGAGGAGGTAGACTTTGATGAAACAACAACATCAACGGATAGAACCTTGACCATTGCATTTCCAGCAGGAACTGAAGAAATAGAGATAATTGGTACATTTGTAGTTCCAGAATTTGGTACAATAGCTGTAATGATATTGGCAGTTGCAATAATTTCAATAGTTGCAATCTCTGCAAAATCAAGACTCAGCATCATGCCAAGACTGTAACACAAACACTTTTTTTATTTTATCAGTATACAAATAACGAATAATGTTGCAACATTTTAAAAATGATTATTAATTAAAAAATATCAAATCAAACAATACACGTTTAGATTAAGAATTATTTTCTACATCTCACCCACGCCACAGATGAAGTTCGATGTCAAACAAAAAACAGTCTTTACTGAGTATTTTTGCTCAAGTAATTTTGAACCTCTTCAACATCCTTATCCCCTCTGCCAGACAGTGTAACCACTATTGATTCAGATGGTTTTGATTTTTTTGCTACTTTAATTGCCTCAGCAATTGCATGTGCAGATTCTAATGCGGGAATTATTCCCTCAGTTCGTGTAAGCATCAAAAATGCATCGATGACTTCAACGTCAGTAGCTGAATGGTATTTAACACGTTTTGTGTCCTTGTAATACGAATGCTCAGGACCAACTCCAGGATAATCCAAACCTGCAGAGATACTGTGCGTTTCAGTTACCTGTCCCTCTTTGTCTTGAAGTAGATACGTCATCATTCCATGCAGCACGCCTTTACTTCCAGCCGACAATGTAGCAGAATGGTATTTCGATTTTAGTCCTTGACCTGCAGCTTCAACTCCGATGATTTCAGCACTAGTGTCAACAAGAGGATAAAAAGTGCCGATTGCATTCGAACCTCCCCCCACACAGGCAATGACGCTGTCAGGAGATTTGTTGTTAATTTTTTTCATCTGAGATTTGATCTCTTTGCCAATCACACTTTGAAAATCCCTTACCATTACAGGATATGGATGAGGACCGACAGCTGAGCCCAGAAGATAGTAAGTAGACTCTACGTTTGTAATCCAATCACGAATTGCATCATTAATCGCATCCTTCAGGGTCTTTGATCCAGATTTAACTGGATGGACTTTGCATCCCAGCATGTTCATCCTAAATACATTTAGCTTTTGACGAATTGTATCCTTGTATCCCATGTACACTTCGGCTTTCATTCCCAATGCTGCACAGGCCATGGCAGTTGCAACCCCATGCTGTCCTGCACCAGTCTCAGCAATGATTCTTTTTTTATTCATTCTTTTTGCAAGAATTGCCTGACCCAGAGTATTGTTAATTTTATGAGCTCCGCCATGTAACAAATCTTCTCGTTTAAGATAGATTTTTCCACATCCTATTTTGTCAGAGAGATTCTTTGCATAGTATAACGGAGTAGGCCTGCCAGCATACACCTTGAGATAATAGTCTAATTCCGTTTTGAATTTTCTGTCATTTTTAAATTTAAGATAGTTCTCCTCGAGTTCCTCAATTGCAGGAACAAGCGTTTCTGGAATATACTTTCCACCAAATTCTCCAAATCGTCCATCTTTAGGATATTTCAATATGCATTCACCAACTTTTTTACTTGTTCTTCAATGTTGTCACTTTTCATGATACTTGAACCTATTAGAAATGCATCAGCGCCGCACTTTTTTAAATATTGAATGTCTTCGGATGTATTGATTCCGCTTTCAGACAGGATGATCCTTGACTTTTCATATCCATCTAGAACCAATTCAGTAGTCTTAAGATCAATTTCCAACGTGTCAAGGTTTCTGTTGTTGATTCCTATGATGTCAGCTTCGGTTTTTAATGCATTTTGAAATTCCGCCCTTGTATGCACTTCCAATAAAACATCCAAACCCTGCCTGTGTCCATAGTCGATAAATTCATCAATTTCTTTGAGATATTTTTGATCAAAAAGAGACTGAATCACCAGCATGTAATCTGCCCCAATTTTTTTTGCAGCATCAATCTGGACTTTGTCAATCATGATATCTTTCATCAACAATGGCACGTCCACTGCCTGCCTGACTTTCATGAAATACTCTGGTGAGCCATGAAACAAGTGTGGCTGTGTCAGTACTGAAAGTGCCCTAGAGCCCCCAGCAATCATCTGTTTAGCAATGCTTGCAGGATCAGTCAGAGTCCGGATTTTTCCCAATGACGGCGATGCAAACTTTACTTCTGTTAGAAGGGTCGCATGTTTGTTGATCTTGATGATTTCTACAAAATCCTCATTAGACTTTTGTAGATCAACATCTACCTCATACACGCCATCATCAATTGCCATTTGGGAGTTGTTTACCAGTTTTCTTAAAATGTTTTCAGCCATCAGTTATTTTCCTCAGCTTTGAAATATCTCCAGTATGATTGACAAATTTCTCCAACAACTTCATTGCCTTGCCATCTTTAATTGTATTTAGTGCAATCTCCACGCCTTCTTCAAAATTATCTACAATATTTGCTACAATGAGCCCTCCAGCTGCATTTAATGCAGCGGTTTCAATCATTGCCTGATTTGCAGTATTGTTCAGCACTCCTACAAATGATCGGATTGCTTCTTCTTTTGATTCAATTTGTATATCCGCAAGTTTTGATTTGTGCAATCCTACAACTTCAGGATCTATTGTATTCCTTAGCAGGGCATCTTTTCTTAAAATACAAACCCTATTGGCTGCGCTAGTGGAAAACTCATCCATTCCATCATCAGAACGAACGGTCATGACATTTTCAGATCCTTTTCTTTTTAGAATTTCAGGCAGCCTATCAAGATATTCTGCAGAGAATACTCCCACCAGCTGATTTTTTACTCCAGCTGGATTTGACAGCGGGCCTAGCAGATTAAATGCAGTCCTTTTACCCAACTGTTTTCTTGCAGGTGAGACATGCTTCATAGCAGGATGAAATTTTTGTGCAAACATGAAGCAAATGTTATTTTTTTCTAAAATATCAGCAATTTGTGCTGGTTCTTTGTTCAAATCATAGCCAAAATATTCAAAAATATCTGCACTTCCAGAGATTCCAGAACTTGAACGATTTCCGTGCTTTGCAACGATTCCACCAGCTGCTGCCACAACAAATGATGCAGTGGTAGACACGTTGAAAGTCTGAAGTTTATCCCCACCCGTACCGCACATATCAATTACTGTTCCTCGAATTCTAGGCTCAACTTTAACGGCAAATTCCTGCATTTTGTCAAGCATTCCAAGTAATTCATCATCGGTTTCACCCTTTTGCGCAAGAAATGACAAAAAATTAGCGATTTGTGTATTTTCAGTTTTTCCAGACAATACATCGGTCATAATCGAGTTCATTTCTTCATAAGTAAGATCTGTCTTTTCTTGTAGTTTGAGAATAAAATCGGCAATCATTTTTCTTTAACCTGTCTTATGAAGTTTGCAAGAATTTTTTTTCCATCCTCTGTCATGATTGATTCAGGATGAAACTGTACACCTTCAATTAGATACTCTTTATGCTTTATTGCCATAATCTCACCATCATCTGCTGCGGTTGCGAGAACTTGTAACACGTCTGGAATCACTGTTTTGTCTCCAACTAAACTATGATACCTTGTTGCCCTAAACGGATTTTTGACATCTTTGAACAATGCTGAACTGGAATGATCTACAGGGCTTGTCTTGCCATGTCTTACACATCCGGCATTTGTGACCTTGCCACCAAATGCGTGAATGATTCCCTGATGTCCCAAGCAGACCCCCAAAATAGGAGTGCTTCTACCCATATCTTTGATTACGTTGCTGCATACTCCAAAATATTTTTCTTCTTCTGGGGTTCCAGGACCAGGTGAGATTATTATTGCATCATAATTGTTTTTCTTAATTTCATCCATCGTGATCTTGTCGTTTCTAATTACATCGCAGTCGACTCCAAGTTCTCCGAGATACTGTGCAATGTTATACACAAATGAATCGTAATTGTCAATGATTAAAAATTTCATTTAGAAGCCTCTTTCAATGCCTGAAGCATTGCCCCTGCCTTATGCTCCGTCTCTTTAAACTCATTTTCTGCGACAGAGTCAGATACTATTCCCGCACCAGATTGTACAAACCCCGTATCACCATCTATGAAAATACTTCTGATTGCAATTGCAAAGTCACAACATCCATTATATGAAAAGTAGCCCACTGCACCAGCATATGGACCACGGGCTTCAGTCTCCAATTCATCGATTATTTCCATAGATCTAACCTTTGGAGCCCCAGATACTGTTCCCGCAGGAAATACAGCCTGAAATGCATCAAACATGTCATTTTCAGGCGCCAGATTTCCAACCACGTGACTGACTATATGTTGGACGTGACTGAATCGTTTAATCTGCATCAGAGATTCAGGATGCACTGTACCATACTTGCAAACTCTTCCAATATCATTTCTACCCAAATCTACCAGCATTGTATGTTCTGCCAATTCTTTTTCGTCATGAATAAGTTCTTCAGACAACTGCTTGTTTTTTGCTTCATCGGCAGTGATCTTTCTAGTCCCAGCTATTGGAAAAGTTTCTACCTTGTCCCCGGTAATCCTAACCAACATTTCGGGTGACGCTCCAATGATTATTTTTTTATCTTGTTTGAGATGATACATGTATGGCGACGGATTCAATTCACGCAGAGTCTTGTACAACGTCAAATTATCCCCACTCACATCAAATGCAAACTTTCTAGACAGTACGGATTGAAATATATCCCCGTCATGAATGTATTCTTTAGCATTGTTTACAATCTCTGAGAATTCTTCTTTATTCATATTAGGTGTCACTTCACTTGAGTGAAAATCTTCAAAGGCATCCTCGGTGATTTTTAATTCTTCAAATCTATTCTCATCATGATAGAAATAAAACAATTTCTTGTGTATGTTGTCATACAATATTCCATCATCATAGATTCCAAACTCCATCAGAGGCTGTGGCGAATTATGTGAATCCTTAATGTTCTCAATCAATCGGATCGCATCATAATTTACCACTCCCACCGCACCTCCCAAGTACCGATATCTTTGATCATTTGATGTTCCCAATAGTTTTTTTAATTCTGAAAAGGGATCTGCAGTTCGTATGACTTTCGTCTTTTCATTTTCAGTTACTTCCACCTTATCAGAATATCCTTTGAGAATTATTTTTGGATCGAATCCCATCACAGATGTTTCAGCTAGAACCTCTGGACCAGTCAAAGATTCAAACAGAAATGAGTGAGAGTAGTTTCTTGAAATTTTATTATATATTTGAAATTGATTTTCGGATAAGTCTAATTGTATGACCTTTGCCTGAGAGTTTCCAAAGACGTCCACCCATAAACAAACTTCAACCCGTTTATTATTTAAATTGATAAGAACATTCTGGAATCATCCATGTTCCTAAACAAGTGATAAACAGGTATAATAAATTACCGTATAGTACGGTACCTTTATATGATAACCTTGTATTAACAAGATACCATGCAGGGGGTAAAGCAAGAGATCATCCAAAATATGCAGATTCTTAAAAAAACACAGAATATTCAAACTTCTGTTTCAAGAGTTGAATGCTATGTTTGTGGAAAAGGATTGGAAGATGGTCACTCCATATCTGCCAAAACGCTGGCAAACGGAATAGTTCTATTTTGTGACGTCCATTATTCATTACAATGAAATTCCAACACAAATTATATGCTGAGTATGAAAGCAATTCAATGCCATGAAGTTTTGTCCAGATTGCGATTCTAAGCTTTCACAGAATTTTGCAGATGTTGCAAGTCCAGGAATTTGTCCAAGATGCAATCCCGAACTGATTACTAAAAAAAAGACATTCTACGGAGTAAATCATTCGGGAAGAACAAAACGATGCTCCAAAGGGTGTGGTGCAGACATCTATTGGGATGAGCTATTCAAATCGGATAGCGGAAAATTCATTCCGATGGACGCACTTACAGATGAACCCCATAACTGTAACACACACATTGAAGAATCAGATACCAATCAAGAATTATTTTCTTCAGAAACATATCACGTTTCAAAACCATCCAAAAAAATAGAGTCTGAATCAGTCATTCCGTTTGCAGAAAATTTGTCATTTGACATCAATAAAATAAATCAATTTGAAGTCAATGCAAATGGCATAATTCATGAAATTGTCCAAGGACACAAAGACCAATCATTTACAATCATTCATTATGAGAACATGGTTTCATCCGAACCTGAGAAAATCCCACTAGATCAATTATCAGACATTTTATCAGAAAATATTTTGACAGGATTGAAAGAGTACGGCTTCAAAGGATTTTTGCCGTTTCAAGAAGAATCAATTCGTTCAATTCTAAAAGGCGACAATTCTATCATTTCCGCACCCACAGGATCTGGTAAAACAGAGGCATTCGCCATACCCTTGCTGCAAAAAATCTCAGAGAATCCAGTTCCAGGAGTGGCCGTATTGCTAGTGTATCCATTAAACGCGTTAATTGACGACCAGGTTTCCAAGATTTCCGAATTGATTGAGAAGTGTAACTTGAGTGAAAGAATTGCAGTCCATTCCATTCACGGAGGTCAAAGTGTTACATACAAGGATAAAATCATGCGGGAATCAAATTCCAAAGCAATCATTCTTGCGACAAACTTTGACTTCGTTAATTACCACCTCATCTTACAAGACAAAAAATGGAATCAATTGTTCAAGAATGCAAGAGTATTGGTAATGGACGAATCTCACTCATATACCAGCTTCCACGGTTCCAACGTGTATCACGTTCTGAAAAGAATGAAAAAATACATGGGAAAAATTCAGATGGTCGGATCCTCTGCAACTCTAGACAATCCAAAAGAATTCTTTTCAAACATGTTTGATTTGCCAAGAAATTCATTTTCGTACATTAAGAGTGAATTCAGGCGAAAACAAAACATGCATTTGTTTTTCATAATGCCTAGAAAATTCGGACAGCGGACTACCATGGAGATGCTTTCTTCACTTTGTTTCAAAAATAATACAAAACAGTTGGTTTTTAGCAATACACACAATGATGCAGAGTTTTTGGCGCAAAATGTGGAAGATGCAAACAGAGGAATTCAAATTCAGATACATCGCGGGGGCCTGGAACAATCAGATAGAAAAACGTACGAGGCTCAGATGAAGATCGGAGAATTAGACGCCCTGTCATGTACCCCTACCTTAGAATTGGGAATAGACATAGGACATGTGGATGCGGTGATTTCAGCGTTTAAAAATGAGTATGATTCGTTTGTTCAAAGAATAGGTAGAGCGGGAAGAAAGGGGCAAAAATCTTATGCAATATGCGTATTTGATCCTGAAGATGCAACATGCCATTATTTTGCAAGACACATTTCAGAATATCTCAGTCAGAAACATGTCGTACAGATTAACAAAGAAAACCCCATAATTGCAGGCAAACACATAGCCTCAGTGGGCATAGAGCAGCATGCTGCAATGGAGCCTGACAAATCACAGTTTTTTGATTTTGCAAACAGCGTAAATTTGAGAGGGACCTCAGGCGAAATTACGATTTATCATGACTCTAAAAAGATAGGTACCAGAGACATTCCTGCAGGATATTACCAACTGCATCAAAAGGCAATATACCATTTTAACAAAGTGAATTACGAGGTAAGCAAAATCACAAAAACTCACAACGGTGCCAATGCGTATTTGATAAAATCTGACAAAAGTCAGAAAAGGACGATTCCCATCGTAAAGACTTCAATTATGAAAAAATCTGAAAAAAACGCAATCAGCAGAGAGATCATTCAAATTAAACAACCCAATCAAAAATTATCTTTGAGATTTGGCCTGATCGAGTTGGACAGGACAATCACAGGATATCTAAAGGGGAACTACAATGATCCCACAGAAAAGTTTGAAACTTTTGATGGGAAGTCAAGTACGTCATGGAAAAACTTCAACTGGAAGTCAAAACATTCCGCCGTAAGTCTGGCGTTGCCCTTTAACATAGTTGGAAAAAAACCCAGTTTGGATGGAAAGAGCCCCATCACTTTGGATTCCAGAATCCACACCGTTACTCACGTACTTGTAAATGCATGTAAAATCATTACAAAGTCAGAGTCAAGCGATATAGATTCGTATTACGAAGAAGGCATTATTTACATTTATGACAATACCTCAGACGGTTACAATGGATGCAGCAAAATGATTTTTGAGAATTTTGAAGAGATCCTACATACATCGTTTACTTTGCTAGACGATTGTGATTGTCACATGAGTAAAAATCAAAAAAACATGACAGAGTCAGACAAAGAGTGGGGAGGATGCCCAAAATGCACATTCACCACAAATTATTGTCAAACAAAAAACAAAGATCTTTCAAAATCAGATGCAAAAGAATTCTTCAAAAAATTCAAACATACTTAATATGCAGTATTACACATACTGAGTATGGGATTACTTGAGACCTTGTCAAAATTTTGCATCATGAAAAAAGTGAGGGAAAAGGCAAAAGAACCTAAAGAAAAATAGATCCGAACATAAATCAAAATATTATTAATTAAACTACCCATCACTCAAGAACATGCCATTGGACAAAATGTCAGATCCAGAGGATTTTGTAATAACTCATGACTCTGTCACGTTACACATAGATGGCAATCCTGCGGCATGCATAATTGACAGAAATCAAGAAGATTCTAAGTACGCATCACTTCCAAATGATCCAACTCTCAAAGCCAGCTTGACAGGGTTTTTGAACAAACACGAGGATCTAGGATTACTGATGGGGTTTAAGTTAAAAATCCAAACAGATTCCAGATTCTTTGAATTCACATCTTATCCAGATGAAGAATTCATCGATTCGGTCATTTTTAACGAGACTATTTTCATAATTAATGACAAGATTGAAAATGTCTTCACGCTAAGAAAGATTGTAACAGATCAGTTTGTAAAGACCAGATCAGAGTTTGAAAAATTCAAAAAATAATGTCCTAATTCAATGTTCTTTTTGTGTGCCAATCATTCAATAACTCCAGGATCTCAAAATTTTCAATGACAAACTTTAATTCAATGCTTCAGGCTAGAGAGCCAACACTACTAGATCGAGAGGACGGGCATTGGTATAAAACAAAATTTGACAAGGTATATCCCTCAATCAGTACGATTCTCTCAGACACATCCCCTGAACATAAAAAAAACGGATTAAAAAGTTGGAAGGCCAGTGAACCGGCTCACGAATACATCACAAAACAAGCTCAGGACATAGGAACACAGTCACACAAGATCATCGAAGACTATCTGAGTAACAATTTAAGTTTGGAAGAGTTTGACTTACTCCCAATAGCACATTTTCATAATCTTAAACCATTTCTAGAAAACATTTCTAATGTGACATCAATAGAACAAAGAATGTATTCAGACCAAATGAAAGTTGCAGGGACCAGTGATCTAATTGCTGAATACAACGGAGAACTGTCAATCATTGACTACAAAACAAAACGAAAGCCCCAGATAGATGATTACATGCATGAGTATTATCTGCAAACTACCTGCTACGCCCAGATGTTCGAAGAGACTACAGGCAAAAAAATCAGCCAGGTGGTAATACTAGTCAGCAGTGAAAAAAATACCAGACAAGAATTTATTAAAACATGTGATGAATACATCTCCCCCATGAATGAGCGTATAGAAAAATACTATTTGAAAAACATGCTGTAAATCCTACCAAAACAGCCTACATGGCTTACAATATAATTTCCAACAAAATATGGTTTAAAGATTGAAAAGAACAGAAACTAGCTAATACTTTGCACAAATTGAAAAGAGAAGCCTAACTAAATCTAAATTCTGTAGATAACATGAAAACGAAGAAACAGATAATGGCGTTGAAGATGAACTTGAGTGCCAAGATAAACTCACCAAATGAGGATTATTTCGGCCTGTCTTTAGAGAATTTTATCGCCAATGATTGATTGATTCGGACTTGTTTTTCGAATTTTTTTTGTAACGAATTTTCCAATAGTCCCCATAGGATAATCAATTCCATGGGAATCATTCATGTGCTTCCAGTAATCAAAGATCACCCCCTCCATCTCACCTAAGATCACATAGTTGCAATCGAATCCATATTCTTCACATCTTATACTTGCCATATCAAATATCACGCCTAGAACAATAAAAAGAACATTGCAAGAAAAATGTACATTTGTTTAATTAATTAAAAATGATCGAACAAAAATTACATCAAACTGAACATACAGACAGATCTTCAAAAAAAATTGTCAGATGGTGATAAACACGATGACAAATGCAGTTATGACGAGTCCCATAGACACTTTCATAAACCCAGACATGCATTCCATATTCATTCTAGGATTATATTCGTTATACAGCACTAAAGTTTAGGAAGATTTCCCGAACTATCAAGATTGGATTTACAGACTTTGCAATACAGCCTAACCTCTGAGGATGGAAACTCATTTCCACAGTTTTTACAGATATACAGATTTTTTTTATCCATAATTCCATTATACGAATTATGAACTTAAGCATGTTGTTGTAAAAGAAATCTATTCACAGACATGTTGCTCACAAAAACATGTGAAGGATTTTTCATCAAATCAAAAAATATAATGAATGTAAATTTGTTAAACTCTGCATACAAGCAGATTCATCACCATCAACATCAGTACAAATTCCAATTAGATGTAGCTAATTAGGTAGATCTAATTTTCACATACTTTAAATCAAATTCAGCATAGGACAATACATGAAGGACGAATCGTGTAGAAAGTGCGGGAATGGATTGAAGGTTGGAAAAAAATGTGATGTTTGCCACATTCCAAATCAGATGTACTGTCATGATTGTGGTTATGTTTCTGATGTGCAAATCCATTTTGAATGCATGATGACTAGAAAATCCAGGACAACGATAACAAATTAGTCAGACACGACACATACAGAAATAAATTATAGTTTTGCATCTATTAGACATGGCTGATAAGATAAAATCCGAAGTCCTCAAATTACAAGAAAATGATTTTGTGATTATCGATGTGCGCGAATCCGATGAGCTAAATAGCGGAAAAATAGAAGACTCAATACACATGCCATTGGGACTGGCCATCAGAAATGCAAAGAAAAAACAAATCGAAGAGCTCAAAAATAAGAAAATTTGCACTTATTGCGGAACAGGATACAGAGGAAACATTGCAGCAGACGAACTAGTCAAGGAAGGATTTGACGCAATAACACTTGAAGGCGGTTATTCGTCTTGGAATCATTCATAAGTTTTTATTCACTCCAAATAGATTGGGTTTTCAGCCATCTGATAAGATCTCGATACAAACTACTTTTACTCATGTTTAGAACCCCTATTTCCAGATTGGTAGACGACTTCACAGTTTTCCTATAGTCGTCATACACTGCAAAAATTATTTTGTCAAGAAACATTTCATTTTGCATTTCCTTTTTTGCCAGTTCCTCAGATTCTGTCATGGCAAAACTTGCAAACAATACGCCGTCAACCCAATAAGCATTAGCAGATTCTAATGAGGACATCATGCCGATTAGATCATCAAGGCTCAACTTTATCATGTCACGCACATAGATCTTGTCATAGGGTTTGTGAGTAAATTCGGTCATAATGAATAGTCACTTTCTATACTAATGAACATTTGGAAATTTTATAACTAGTTTTTTTATCCAGGATTCATGGTAGAAAAAACTGACGATTCATTAGCATTTGAAATGTTCGTAACTGAATTTCCAAAGCAAGGGTTTGGAATAGTGGATTATCTACAAGGACGAGTCCACTTTGCCATACTTGATCAAATGAAGCTCATGAGTAAATCAGGAATGAGTCAGACGCAAATCAAAGAGAACATGACTAAAACAATTACCGAAATAATAGATAGTTTTGAACCGGAAAAGGAATCAGAAAATTCTTGAATCCATTTTTTCAGATTCTGCTATGATTATTTTGTGACACTTGCAATAACAGTTTGCATGGGGCAAGTCATTGTTCTTTCGATATGTACATTCTTTTGTATGCTCAACCATCATTTTTTATGATCACTTTTTGACATATTGCAAATCTTGCTTTGCACTACAAAAAAGTTATTGAAAAAAATGAGGAACGTGTTTTCCCTCATTGTTTGGTGGGATCTTTACTCAGTATGTTTAGCACATGCTCGATGATCTGTTTTTGGCCTCCTTCATGCATGTTTTCTCTAACCGAATCAGACCCCATACTGACAAAAATCAAGTGATCATTGCCCAATGGAAAAGTTATCCGGGTGATTTTTTCAAATGCTGCAACAGCGTACATGCCATGGCCAATTTTAGGAATTAGCTCTTTCCTTCCCTTCCATGCAGCAGAAGCTCTTTTGAGAGATGAAGCAGTCTCATCTTGGGACAGATAATTGGTGATTCCTTCACGATGATTTGTGGCAAGGATGTTCCCTTCACTGTCGGTGACTAAACTATGTCGGATGTTGACATCAGAATCCATTATTCTTTTTAAAAGATTGACAAAATCCATTTCCTTGCTTAGGTCAAAATAATACTTAAGATTTTAGCAATATGAGTTTGAATTGCATATCAGCACGAGGATTTGCATTCATAGTATTCCACTACGGCATCATTGAAATTTTTCAGTAATAATTTGTCAGAATAGTCAGAACTTTGAAGCATCTTTAGAGTTTTTTCAACTTCTTCTCTTAGCACATACAGAGTTCTTTTGTCATCGCAATGCATGATGAAACGAACCAAAAATTGAATTTATCTTTATCGTCACTCTACACAGTAGACTCGATGCGGATAGGAATTTTCTTTTGTGCCATCCACACGGCACACATTCCCACAATTGCGCCAGGAATCAGCATGAATGCCAAAACAATTATCAAAGTTTCAGAAAATTCTGGCAATAGTTCATAGCCTGAAACACCACTGAACACGTAGAATTGTATGTATGCCATTCCGACTAACGGCATACTATATATCAAAAAAACAGAGCCGATCAGCCCTCCTGCAACATATTCGCTAAATTTACCCATTTTGATTTTATTGTTCATCAAGTAATCAGAAAATATTGCAATGGCCATTGGCAACGCATACCAGGGCAAATATCCCCATAATGCTTCAGACGGAAATATGTTTGCGGTGATGTTGAACATGATCATTGATGCAGCCACTGCACTTCCCCAACCAAATTTTTTCATAGATTTTACAGAACACCAGAAAACCAACACGCTGAAAAAGGGCATCGTAAATGCAAGAATCACTCCTGCCACGTATGGATCAGGGTTAAAATTCATTGTCTCACCGTTGGAAATAGGCAGAGTGAATTGGAAAATGAATGCGATTATGAGAATCCACAACGACGAGAACGACACAACCAGTGCAGGCTTGACAATTTTTAAATCAAAACGAACCAGTCTTGTCAGTCCAATTACAATTCCAACGGATTGAATCAGGATTCCCGTAATGAGAGTTAAATGAGTTGGACTAAGCAAGCCATCTACTCCAAACAACTCATGCCACGCATAGTCACTGGGCCCGGCAACAATTTGGATTAGACTGCCAACAATCATCAATTTTAAACCCAGGGAAAAAGATGCCTCACGAACTTCTTTGTTCTTAATCAAAATGACAGATGCCATTACTCCGGCCACAACTCCAATTCCAACACCAGAATACAAAATAGCATGCGGAGGAGTGAAAAAGGATTCAGGTGCACCCAGTAAATGGCTTGTGATGTCCCAGCTACCGCCCCAAATTTGTAAAACACTGCCCAACAATGATACGGTCAAAATAACTAGAACCAATCTAGGAGGTAATCTCATACAAATTCCTCAAAATATTTCTTTATCAACATTGTTAATTGAGAAAATAGAAATATTCAGCAGACCAAATCTGTCAAAATTATTCTATTTCTTCTCAACAGTCAATCCAGATTAAAGTAAAAATCTACAGTTTATTCATCAGAAATTAGCCAGGATGCCCCTATTGCATCTTCCCAAACCATTTCATTATTGTTATCTTTCATGTTTCATTTCAAACATTTTGGTATATAACAAACATGAACGATTTGTCTGTATCAGTGAAAGTTCTCTCATTAATTTAACAGGATTCAATTGGCGCATATCGCATGGTTAAACTCAACATTATTCAACTCAAAATATCATCAAAAATAGTCTTTATTTTTGAGAATTTGCATTTTTTTCATAGTAGTATTCCTGTCTTTTCAGATCCCTTTCAGAGATTATCCTGCATTTTCTTATCGGCACTAGCCTAGATATTTGCTCATAGGTATTCATATCTCGCACATCAGCAGCATATGCTATTTGTAACAAAGGGGATTTCTCCAAAATCATAGGTTTTGCTTGCTCATAGCCTCCACTCTGCCTCATTCCAGTCCTAAACAAACCCAGATGAGTGCCGGTTTTGGACATCTGAGGATCTTGATAACAACAAATCGCATATTCTCCATTATCCTTTTCGATAATTGTCAGTCGAGTAAATTTATCACTCCAGTCCTCTGCTTCTTGAGCAATTAGCATTGCCTCTTTTTTATCTTCAAATACAGTAGATACCACTAGTCTGTCCTTTTCATACGCCCAAGAAATGCCATAAAAGTTATTGTGCCAATCAATTTCAAATGACATGATTGTACTTCATAATAAGACAAATTAATGCTTTCTAAATATTTCCAGATTCTTATTTTTTGCAAGAGTGCAGTCATGGTCCGTGTAACCAACATCCAGCGTAATCCAACTACAAAGGATGAATCAATTTACAAAAACATTAAAAATATTCGGTCATCAATTACTTTTAATTTAGACCATTTATTTCAAGCATAGGGAGTTTAGATCCAGTAGTTCCAAACACATAATTTTTCCAGCCTCTAGACATTTCGTTTCTTCAATATTGCATCCTCAGGAGTCTTGTCTTTGTTTGATTCCCAATGCCAGCTGTGTTGTGTTTTCCAGTGGGATTCCAATTGGATAGTGGTGGGCTCTTTCCCAAGAGGGGTTCCACAGATTTTACACTGGATCATTTTTTTAGTTCCACATGTTTTTTCTTTTTTTCTTTTACAATCGGATGGCATTGTGCAGGAAGGTTTTCTTCGTTATCCATGATAAAATTGAAACACATGCAAAATTAAGAGTTTTCCATGTTTAACCATAGTTACTTGGATTTTTTCTTTGTTCTATATCTTTCACGTTTTCGTTTTTGTTCCATATCCATTATCTGATATGTTTTTCCAACAGCGCAAAGCTTCATTTCTCCAGAAAATTCGTCATGGATTGATTCACAAGATCCATTTGAAAGTAATTCCCCCACAATTGTCCATGCCATGTCTTCAGAAACATCAAATTTGTAGGGAATAGTTGAGACTTTTGTGAAATATCCATTATTGGAATTTCTCAAAACAAATTGCTCAATTTTTTCTTCAGTAGTCAAAGAGGATTCTTTCTTTTTAAAATTTCCATATGGTTTTCTTTCAGACATTCTTAGATTACACATACCTCATATTTTATTTAATTTATTTAGAATTAAGGGTGTCAGGATCATTATTTCCAGGCAGATATTTATCATCTAATTTATTTTTCATTCGATCATCAAAGTCCTCTTGTAATCGGGTCAGATAAATTTCAGCTTCTGTTTCATCCTCAGGAATTCCGGTGTCAGTCGTAAAGTTAAAACCCGTAGCCAAATGATAAAATTCTTCAAAAAATTCTTTGCAGTCAATTACATCAACATCGTCATCTATTGAAACCGACAGACATTCATTTTCAAATCTAAAATTCAGACAAATTTCTTCCTCAATCATTATGTCAACCAATACAGCCATCAAATATGGAACATATTTTTCTTCCAGATTTCCTTGATCTTTGTTTGCAATACACATCACATGACCATCCAACAAATGATCAAATGTTTTTACAGAGACGTCACGGACATCAGAATCAGGATATCCAAGTTTTGAGGTCCAGGAGTCCACAACGGAACCGGATTCGACATATGCCATATCAAATTTTAAATTTTCATGAGTTTGTTCATATTCCCAAACCTGCTTATTTGTCCACATTGGAGAGAATTTTAAAATCATTTTTTTTGTTTTAGAGTCCAACAAGGATTGCAATGTCTACCAATGTTTAATCTTATCTTACAAAGATCATGAAAAATGTATTTTGTATTTTGGAGAATTAACCTCTCAGTTTTTTAAAAAACTCTTTCACAGCATTTTAAAAATGGTCCGTAAAAGTATAGGCGTTCTCAACATCATGTAGCAAATATTCTTTGTTTCAGAATCTTCGGGCATTACATAAATGGAATTTGCCATGGATGTTACTGAATCACATCAAGTTATGTATTGGGGGAACTTGAGCAGTTGTGTTTGTCTGATTTCTCGTCACATATTTTCTTTGGCGAGTTCTATTGACACAAATCAAGAATTCATGGTTACTTCACTGATTGTTTCAAACAACATCCCCGGATCAAAGGGCTTTCTCAAGCATGATTTTACACCCATGGCCACCCAATCTTGAATGTCTTTATCAGAAATTGATGCGGCGGTAAATAGAATTACTTTATTTTTTTCCATATCTCCAGAATTTTTCATGCTTTGAACCACATCCAGTCCGCTAAACTCAGGCATGGTGACATCAAGTAAAATCAAGTCAAATCCATCATTCACGATCAAATTCAAGGCATCTTTTCCGTTGTTTACAGTAGTCACACCATATCCACCAGATTGCAACAGATCTTTTAGCAGTCCCGTAATGTCATCATTATCGTCAACTACTAGAATCTTCATGAATTTCTAATGGAATACTGAAATAAAAGATACACCCATCTCCTTTCTGACTGCTTAGCCATATCTTTCCTCCCAAACCTTCAACAATACCCTTGCAAATTGTCAGGCCCAATCCAGAGCCCCCATGCTCACGTGTTATGGACGTATCAACCTGATAGAATTTTCTGAAGAGTTTTGACTGATGTTCATAAGAAATTCCAATACCGTTGTCTTCAACAGAAAAAATGACATAGTTGTCAACATCTTGTTTTGCATTCACAGAGATCTTTCCAGTATCTTTTGGCACAAAGTCCAATGAATTTCGAATCAGGTTTGAGAGTACCTGAACAACCCGATTTTCATCAGTGACCACTGAGACATTTGCATACTCGTACTCAAGTTTGATGTTTCGGGTTTGGGCCTCCATCTGAAAATCATTACTCACTTTTTCCAAAATGTGTTTTGTGTCGGTTTTTTTGAGATTATACTTGATCTCATTTAATTCCAATTTTTGTACATCTAACAGGTTGCTGATTATACTGTTCAGAATGTTAGCATTTTTATCAATCACCTTCACCGCATTTTTTTGTTTTTCAGTTAGACTGCCGAGAATTTTTGGTTGGACCAATGCATAGCACCAACCCTTTATCGGAGTCAAAGGCGTTCTAAGCTCGTGAGTGATCATTACTGAAAATTCATTTTTTTCTTTATCTATTTTTTTTAACTCGGTGACCAATTCAGATTTATTTTTGTAATGCTGAACTATGGATGATGCCAAAGAAAGCACTATGACCAGCATACTCACTATTTTTAGAATGTGTGCCAGGTTGAATACAATGTCAAAGTCTTGCGACGAGAAAAAAAACAAGAAATTTCCAAAAATATCTATGATTAACGCAATCAGAATGCCCTTGTAGAAATTGTCATCAATCGTGTAAAGTTTTTTCTTGTAGTAATACAACAAGCCCAATCCGAAGATTATCGCAGCTGGGAATTCATAGGGCCTATTTGGTTCCAAATCTGAATTTAAAAGGGGAAATGTGACAGAAAGTGAAATTACTGCCACTGCAATCGCAAAAATAGATAGAGATGCGACGTAAAAAAAGACAGATTTTCTAGTTATCACATCTTCTTTTCCCTCCATCTTCCTAGTTCCAAATTTCAAGATGGCAATCAAAATCACGACCCCCATGACCATCCTTCCAGCTACCCATGTCTGTGCCATGAAATCAGTTGTTGCAACATGCTCTATGCTAAGAATTGAGATAATCGCGTGAAGAACGTCGATGAATCCAGCAGCATGAAAACCCAGCCCTATAAACAAGGTAAATTTGTCGTTGAACGCATAGCCCCTAAGTATGGCATAAGATGCGATGATAAAAGACGTAATGACAGAAATTATCTCAAGATAAAAGTGATCAGTTGGAGTGGACACATAGTCCCCATATGAAATTACGATAAACGCAATAACCGATAAAGGGATTATTGGGATTAACGTGTATTTTAGAAGTTGTGGGCGGATACTGGATTTTGGAGATTTATCTAGCATTCAGTTCATCACATCCAAATTAACAATCACTACAAAAACAGGAATGATAAATTTCAAGTATCAGTAAGAATTTTGTCAGAAACACGGATTGTAAAAAAACCGCCGAGCGTACTGCATGATGATTATATGTGATTGTGCATGTCAAATATTTACAAAGTTCCATATGATCTCATTTGTTTTATAATTATGGGCACAGATTACCCATCAATCCAGATTACTAAACCGCGAAAACATGTTAGAGGAAATTCAGAAAATCAAACATTCCAGCGCCATAATTTTCTAAGATTCCAAACCGTATGTGTTCATGTAAAAATGGTATATTATCCCAGCAGGACTGTTTCTTTTGGATTTTAATGCCGAAAGTAGTACTTTTGTGGTGGACTCCAGCCTTGTCATTCCATCATCTTTGAACGTTTGGTTTGCAGGGGCCTGATCAGAGGTCTCAATCGTTATCCAGGCAGGCTTGTTTATTTCTCGAGCATACTTGATTATCGGAGATACCCTGAACAGAATCGCATCAACAGCGTTTGCTCCACCCCACGCTGTCTGAATATCCACCCCATCCACAATATCCAAAATATGCTGATATGCAAATTTCTGTTTGTCAGCATATTCAATTGGAGGATCAGGATCTTCTACATCCACCCGCCCCCAATGCCAAGATATACTGGCATACAATGGCAACGAGGATGTAACACTAGTGGCAGGTACGCTGATTATGCCCTCTTTAATCAAAAACTGAATTCCGTCAAGAAAAGATCCGTCATCTATTTTACCATCTGCCCACCATCCGGCATTGTTTTTGATCCATTTTGGGATTGAGGAAGATTCAGAGTGTTTATTGCCCGTTGATTCCACATGTATCACTTTTTCACGAATCAGATATTGGATTGTATTGACAAATTCGTCATCCCCAGTATTTCCCTGTGACCACCATTTTGCTATGTTCTTTACCCAAATCGGAATCAAGGAAGGAATAGAGTTACTGGCAAGGCTTTTCGAAGTTGCAAAATATCTGATATCGTCAGGTGTGACGGGTTCATGAAAAGATCCAAACGAATGAGTTGCAGGCCCCAAATTCCAGGGACCCTCATAGTTCATTCTTATGCCATCAAACTTACTTTTGTTATTCATGTTATGTTTGACTACATCGGAAAAATGATGATTGTCGGTATACAATGCCTCAATCAATATATTTTCATCATGGGCGCTAGAAATTAGACGTTCAAGAAAAACATCAGATTGCCTGCCTGAACCAGCAGCGGAATTAGAATTTTGCTTCTTTCCGGTTCCCCAGTTATCATAAAGAATTCTCTTTATCCCTTTGCTTTTTGCAAAAGAGATCAACGGATCAATGTTGGATTCTGAAATCGGGTAGCCTTTTCTTCGCGAATCTCTCCACAAGTAAATGCCATGATCATCTCCAAAATTCACAGGATTTGACATACCAGGCATCCATCCGAATAACTGATTATTTATCTTTATGATTGCAGATAACTGATTTCATCTGCGATAATCTAAATCATGCATAAAGGATGAGAAAATTCCAAGATAAAGACAGTCCAAGTCAAAACTTTACATCACAGATACAAATCACAAATTCATGATTTTAAGAACTCGATTGTACATTCAGCCAATTCTTTGCGCGAGTGTTTTTCAACATCATGTTTGCAATTTGGGCAAATCCCCACATCTTCATCAGAAAAATCATCACTAACCTGTTTCATGCAACATTCCATCAGTTCTCTAGTAGAATGGGATTCCATCGAAAGTTTGCAAGTAGGACACTCAGTCAAATTAACAAATATCCAAGGATGTCACCAGTAATAAATTATATTTACTTTTTTACACGTGTAAGCATGAATTTATTTGAAAAATTTCAGAAGGAGTTGAGTTGTATTTGTAATCAAAGGGTGCTTTTTCAAATTATTGAAGATGTAGAATGCGACTGGGGCATGCATGTTTTGATACAGTGTCCAAAATGCGAAGAACTGTTTTCCATAGATAAAAAATGTCCCGCATTTCAAAATATTTCTAAGCTGTTTCTCAACAACCCTTCATTATATTCCAAAGAAGAGGAATCAGAATATCTGAAGGATTCACATATGTGATTAAAATAGCAATACCAAAAAATGTCCAATCATTAAACACTAACACATTAATTTGTAAATAATGATGAATTGTTTTTATAAAGATTCATTTGCAAACAGGTTTTCAATATATGGCATGGCCGAATCAGAGACTGCAAATCTTGTATAATTATAAATGAAACAAAACAGTTAACGCAACAATCGAATCGTTTCACAACATTCCAAGATAGATTCTGAGTCATCCCAATAATAAAATGAATCCAACTGCCAATGCCGCAACTGAGATTCCCATTGATACATAAAATCTCTTTATCATCAGATTTTTGTTTAATGAACTGAGATTAATAGTTTAGACTTGGAAAAGCAAGTAAATTTGATATCCTTTGTCATCGATCCTTTGGGGATTACATTTCAGATATCAAATCCACAATCATCTTGCCCGATTATTATATCACTTGGTATTTTTAAAAATTTTTAAAATAAAATACGTCTTGAAAGTTTATCAAAAAGGGTAGAAAAAACAACCTCTTTCAATTTTTTAAAATTTGAGCCTGAGAATACGTATTTTCAAAGAATTGTAACGCTCAGTCAGCCATATTTGAAACCTTTCACCACACTCTTTTCAGACGTAAATCATCAGGAATAAAATGAGACAAATTTCAAAAACTTTAGACAAGACTCAATTAATAAATCATAAAAGAATGGTTTATTCCCTTTGATAATTAATCTGCATCATGGGCGACAGTGTAGCAATTGAATGGAATCCCAATTACAACATATCATGGTTAGATTTTGAAGCAGAATCAAATCCTGCAGTGTTTGAGGATTCACTCAGCGTAATAAAATACAGGTTTGCATGGACAATAAATTCTGAAATTGTTGATGAAAAAATTGTTTTTTTCATCGAAGACATCAATCTATTTACGGAATTTCATCCCCGTTTGTCATGGGTCAGACATTCAGAATCAAATGACAAATTGCTTAAACACGAGCAAGGCAATTTTGATCTTGCAGAATTAGTTAGGCGTGAAAATGTGAAAGAGTTGCAAGACATGTTTTACTCCAAACATTTTCCCACAAGAGGGCAAAATGTGGAACAACGAAAACAGTTTGCAAAAGAAGACTCTGGAAAGATGATAGCTGAGAAAGTGGAAGAGTTACAGTTAGTGTATGCAGAAAGGCGTAAGAAGTATCAAACTGAAACCAAATTCGGGGAAAATGAACAAATTCAATCAGATTACAACATGATTTTTTGGCGTCTCAGATAACACCGTATTGATCATACAAAGCGTCAAATTGAGTTTTCTTTGTCAATAGAAAATAACATTATTAGCAGTACATCATTGATCATGCATCATGTATTTTGAACATACAAGAAAAATTTTCAAACATCGGTAAAATAATAATTCAAGATGAGATATTAAATATCTAAATCAAGAACGAGAGCTATTTTCAATCAGCCTATTTTCAGAGATGGAATTAAGGTAATTTACCAAGCTGCGATAGTATTTTAAATGAAAATTTAGATCTTGCATCTCAGTCTGTCTGAGTTCTTCTAACTCAGGACCAAAATCGTGTTTGTTCGATCTTATGTTATTCAGGGTATCGTCATTAACTTCAATCATGTGAAAAAGACTTTGTAGTACTTCTCCCTTTGTAAGAGTTCTATCACAGGATTTTTTTAACAACGTGTCTACCCAATCCATGAACAATCTTTACGAAATTGTTATATCCGTTTCAGAATTTGGAATTTTTGACTTTTACACAATTTTTATTTATCCAGACCGTGGGACTATTTTTTCTTTAACTGTTTTTTTCTAGTCATTATTTCCTTATTTCGGTCAATATCAGAATGCACCTCCACATGCTGATACAAATCCTCTTTTGAATCAAATATTTGCTCACAATAATAACACTGATGCATGTCTAAGTAATGCACTTCTATGTTAAATCGTTTTTGTGAATTTTGCAGAATTTGTTCTTAAGTATTTAGATCCCTTGTCATGTGAATTTTCAAGCATCACAAAAACTTTCAAATGATTCAACAAATCATCCTGAATTAGTAAATGATAATAAAATTATATGAAATGATCTAAAAAATTATTGACCACTTTCATACTTTTCACGAATCTTTGAGGCCATTTCTGCATAAGGATCTTCATGCCACTGCTCCTTATTCAAATCAGCACCAAGACCACCAGTTTTTGGTAAAAGCCCTTGTTCTGCAGCCTGCGATAGAACTGCATCCTCAGGGAGATAGTTTTTCTGGTTTTCTGTACCATATGCAATTGCTCCAGCCATGGCGATTATACCTACAGCTATTCCAGCAATAATCATTGTATTTGACATGAATATACTTGAATTTTTTAATATTAATCACGTGAGTTTTCAATGCAATGCATTGCAATAATTATCAGATTTCCTATTCATCCTTTGAATTACATGTAGGAATACTACCAGTCTCATTTTTGTAATCTTCAATCAATTTTGACTGCATCTCAAGGGGATTTTCAACGAAAATTCTTTGATAAAATGAAGTTTTTTGTTTGCATTCATCTCCTTCAAATTCGGTATCGACATAAGTCTCGAATGTTTTTTCAAGACTGTCTGTTTCGCCAACATAGATGGGGTCTCTGTTTCTATTATAGAGTACAAAAACGCCAGGGGCGGATTTTACAAATTTTGCGCTTTCAACCCAAACCCGCATCTTGTCATCCAGTAATTCCATGATATTTCCTAATTTCACTAGATATTAAACGTGAAGATATAATTGTAATTTTCACATAACCGTCGGCAACCAAGTGTGCCTGAATCATAATTTAGAGACATGCAGATTTATCACAAATACAAGACAAACAACATGTTATTTTTTGAGAGGGATGTCATCATTTTTGAGTAGGATTGTCATTGTTTTTAACCATATTCAAAGAAATTATTTTATCACCGTTATTCTACTAAAGTCAGCATGGATTTTTTCAAAAAGAAAGTGAGAGGGTTTCAAGAAAAAAAACTAAATGAGATTTGTGAAAAAATCAAATTTCACGAACACGTTAAGAGTCAGTTAGAAAAAAGAATCATCGGAACGGAGGATTCAGACACATCTAAGATCATTGAAGAGATAGCATTTAACAAAAAAATGATCGAGATATGGCAAAAAAATGAAAACAAGCTTAGAAAACAGATGAGAGAGATGGAAGAATAGATTTCAACATATGCATGTTACACAATATAGACACCAATAACAATAATATTTTAAGAGATTCCCTGCAAGGTATACGACACGTTAAAAAACGAATTCAAAAAACATCCATACTTTTAATATTGAAAGCACATAGGTGTAATTCTGTCTCTTTTAGAAAACTTTCCTGATCAATTTACACCAAGAGAGATTCAAACAGAGATCATCTCAGAAATAGAGGACAGCCTGAAGTCAGGATATAAAAAAATTATTCTATGTGCTCCGACAGGGGTAGGGAAATCATTGGTGGGTGCAACTGTTTCTAATTATTTTGACAGTTCTTTTACAGTTACTGCATCAAAACACTTACAGGATCAGTACATCAAAGACATTCCTTTTTTGAAGCCAGTAAAGGGAAAACAAAATTTTCCGTGTCTCAAGCTAATGTCTGCTGAAAAGGTAGACAATGCAAGAAGAGCAATGAGATGGGGCCTATCGTGCGACAAAGGGCAATGTCAAGAGAGAATATCTAAAAACGGGAAAGAGGTAATCGAAATTTGTAAATTCAAACCCACAATTAAACAAGTTGAAGAAAATATCGCAGATTCAAACTCTTGCCACCACTACATGCAAAAATACGAGGCTCTTGTTTCAAAACATTCACTGTGGAACTATCACGCATTCTTTACAATAATGAAGTTCAACAAAAAGCTCTTCGAGGAATACCTAGACAGAAAAGTCACAGTGTTTGATGAAGCTCATAAAATAGAGGATCAGATAATTCAGTTCGTAGGATTTGACATATTCAGCGGACAAGTTGACGAATGCAATCTTAATTCAGAAAAATATAATTTCAGTGATCTTGACTCAATGATTCAGCTAACTGACGACATGGCTTACTCATATGCAAAAAAAATCAAAGACATCAAAGAGAGAGCAGCGTTTCAAAACAATCCAGATTATGAACTGATTACAGGGCTAGAGAGGCGTCACGATAGATCTGCACAAGCAAAAATAGACATCATGTCTGACAAGGATAACTTTGTAGTGAATGATCCGGTGAAGGATTTGAACGGAAATTTTAGAACCATCTCAGTCAAACCCATAGATGTTTCAAAGTTTGCAAACTCGTTTTTTGAAACAGAATACCAAATTTTCATGTCTGCCACAATTGACAAATCGAGCTTTTGCGAAAACATGGGATTGGAAAAGGATGATGTTGCTTTTGTGGACACGATGAAATCGCCATTCCCCATCTAGAACAGAACCATTGATCTTCTCAACATCAGGAGACTCAGCTATGGTTCCACAGAAGAAGACGAGCTTAAAGTCATCAAGGCCATAGACAGGATTATGGACGAACATTCAGATGAACGAGGGTTGATTTTGACATCATCAATCCCAAGATGTCGAAAAATTATGCAATCCCTGTCTCAAAAAAATTCCCAAAGAATCAGACTCTGTCACAGTAAAAACGAGGATGGAAAAAGCCAGGATGATGTAATTTCTGAGCATGCATCTGATCCAACAGGAGTTCTTCTATCTTCGTCCCTATGGGAAGGCGTGGATTTGAAGGATGACTTGTCCAGATTTCAGATTATTGCAAAGGTACCATACCCAAACTATACAGAAAAAAGAACAAAGGCAAAGATGAGCAAATTCCCCACTTGGTACACTTCGCAAACACTGACCAAACTCCTACAAGGATTTGGACGATCCATCCGAAGCGATGAGGATTGGGCAAAAACATACGTTCTGGATACGGCAGCAAACAACGTATTTTTCAAGGCGCAACAGATGATTCCAAAGGCATACTATGATGTTTTAGGAATGGAAGACCAGTAAATTTTGAATGACTATCTTCTCGAACAGCCGCACTTCACATAAACCATCTTGAACTCGCCACCCGTCTTAATGTTGTGAGACATGGGTCTCCTACATTGCTGGCATTCACTGAATCCGAAATACTCTTCCACAGATACAATACGGTATTCCCAAGATTTTTTCTCCTCATTCCAAGATACGGAATTGATTTCACTCGGAGTATCCATAATCTCATATTGAAATCAATTTCATTAATTAATTTTTAATTTTCATGTATTCAGGTTTTTGAAGTCTAGACATTTTTCATCAAATTCATCCAGATACTGCTTTGCGTTTATTTGAGAATCCATGACGTATAATTCGCATGTTTCAGAATCAATTAACGTATTCGTATTATCATTAGTCATTATTTGCAATATCAGAATTGCCAAGAGCACCATAATCACGATTACTGCAAACTTGCCAGAATAGATATCCACGGATTTTCTCAACAGGTTTCAAACTTAAATCTAATCACGCAAAATAATTACAAAAATTAAACGTAAAAATTTGAGGCCTAAAGAGTTCGTACAAACTTTCGTTTTGCCACATATACACAGTTAACCAAAACTCATTATACGTATGATAAGTTACTACGGATTTGCATTTGTGATTGCACCCTGTGCTGCAGAACCCACAAGCGTGGCAAATTTTGCCAATGCCCCGTTTACATAATTTGGCTCAGGCCTATTCCATTGTTTTCGTCTATTTTCCAATTCATCTTCAGATACATGCAAGTCAATCAAGTTGGTTTCTGTATCAATTGTGATTTTATCGCCATTTCTTACCAGGGCGATCGGTCCTCCCACATACGCCTCAGGGGCGACATGTCCGACCATAAATCCGCGTGTACCACCAGAGAATCGTCCATCTGTAACCATTGCAACCTTCTTGCCCAATCCCTGACCAACAAGTGCGGCGGTAGTGGCCAACATTTCTCTCATTCCAGGCCCACCCTTAGGACCCTCATAACGAATCACCACGACATCTCCTTCATCAACATCGCCTTTAGATACAGCATCAAACGCATATTCTTCTCGATCATATACCTTAGCACTTCCAGTAAATTTTGTCATTTCCACACCAGCAGTTTTGATCACCGCTCCTTCAGGCGCCAATGTTCCTTTTAGTATCACAGCAGTGCCAACAGAATGTATTGGATCATCTGTAGAACGTACAATGTGCTGTTCTGCTATAGGTAACTTGAAAGAGTCAAGATTTTCCTTGAGTGTTTTGCCCGTTACTGTGATACAATTTTCATTTAACAGTCCTTTGTCTAGCAGTTTCTTTAGCACGAATGGGATTCCACCTATTTTATCTAGAGAGTTCATGACGTAGTTTCCACCGGGCTTCATGTCAGCCAAATGGGGAGTCTTCTTTCTTATTCTTTCAAAATCATCATAGGTTAATTTTATGTTCACCTCGTTTGCCATTGCAAGCAAGTGCAAGATCCCGTTGGTTGATCCTCCCACTGAGTTTAACATCATTATGGCATTCTCGAAAGCCTCAAAAGTCATTATTTCCTTAGGTCGTATATTCATCTCCAACAATTTGGCACATGCAACTCCCGAATCATATACCATTTTCTCTCGTCGTTCATCCTCTGCAGGAGGACTTGCACTTCCAGGCAACGCAAGACCTATAGCTTCAGATATGGATGCCATCGTGTTTGCAGTGAACATCCCTCCGCATGAACCAGCATTTGGACATGCAGTATTTTCGATGTTCTTTAATGCCTCAAGGGAAATCTGTCCAGCATCATATGATCCTACTGCCTCATAGACATCGACCACTGTCAATTCCTGACCATCTAGCATTCCAGGCATAATAGTTCCCCCGTAAACAAATACCGAAGGAATGTTTAATCTAGCCATAGCCATCATAGTTCCAGGCAGACTTTTGTCACATCCTGCTATTCCCACAAGCGCATCATATTGATGTGCACGTACCATCAACTCAATAGAATCTGCTATTACTTCCCTAGAAACCAATGAGGACTTCATCCCTTCATGGCCCATCGCAATTCCATCACTTACGGCAATTGTCGAGAATTCTCTAGGAGTTGCCCCTGTATCGGATACGCCAGCCTTGGCTTTCAACGCAAGTGTTGGAAGATGTATGTTGCACGGGGTGGCTTCGTTTCCCGTATGGCAAACGCCAATAAACTGTTTAGATAAATCATCATCGTTCAGTCCCATCGCTTTGTACATTGCTCGATGCGGAGATCTCGCCGTCCCTTCTACCACGTTTCTACTAGAAATTTCCATGACATGTCGTTTTCAAATTGCTATAATTTAGACTTTATTCACATTCTCGGAACACAGATCAGAGTAACAGGTTCAAAAAATTAGCAAAATTACAATTACATTTAGACACAAAGGAAATCTAAAACACAGTAGGTTGCAGGTCTAAAAATTAAGAATTGTGGGATTTCTTGCTTTAAAAATTTTCATTGCAAATTGAAGTTTTTGAATCAAGAAACAGCAGTAAGCAAGGAATCTAAAATAAAAATCACAGACATAAAAAAATGAAACTGAAAATAAATTCAAAGGGGACGTCAAGATGCATATTTTTCTAAAGTATATTCTGCACCCTGCCAATCTTTCCAGAATCTAATTCCACTTTAATTCCATAAGGGTGTGAATTGCTAGAAGTAAGAATTCGTCTAACTTTACCATTTGTCAGGTTACCTGTTTGTTGATCTTGTTTTTGTATTATCTGAACCTGAACACCTATCTTTAATTTATTTCGGAACGGAACATCATTCATAGCCAACAGTCCTCATACCCACACAAGGCTTGTTTCCCTTACTCCAGCATTTACAAGAACATGATACAGCTTTTCCACTTTCCACGTCTTTGATGACTTTATGAAAAGTACCTTCTCTGACTTTTGACTCAATCATTATTGTTTCATATACACCATGTTTTTGATCAGACTCAACCAACGTAATTCAATAACTTTTCAATCAAATCGATGTTATTAAGATTAAAAAATGATTGCAGCACCAGATACGTGTATAAAACTGGACGAAATGGCGATGAAAACAATTTAAAAATAATAATAAATTTCATCGCCCTCTTTATCCCATTACGAACTAGTTTTTCTAAAGTTGGATACAAATGATTTTTGAATTTTTCAAATCATCACCCTGTTCATTGAAATATACACATTCAACATGATTGGGATTTTGTCACGTATTCAACAAATGCATGTAAAAGAGAAGGAATCAAAAACAGAAAAAACATCACATTCTAAATGTATGACAAATCTTATTCTAAACTTAAATAACAAAATCAAAAAGTCAACTCATGGAAGATAAGACATGTGTTTGTGGACACAAGGAATCCACTCACGTTATTGGTAGAAAAGACGGCGTAAGTGCATGCATGGATTGTATAGAGGAAAGCGCATCCAACGAAGGACTACAGGAATGCGAAGGTTTTACAGAAATTTCATAATTAAAACATTTAGAAAATAAATTAATCAAGGAGTGACAGTGACAGTTATCTCAACATACCCCCTCCCCCTCTTGGACGAAATTGAATTACCTAGAACAGCAACCATTAGCATCGGAGTACGAACTGATCAAGAAACACCTCATGGTCGGATAGAGAATCCACGATAAGATGTACGGAAATGCCGTCAAGCATCGATATGTCTAGATACGCAGAATATTTTTCGGTGGATTAAACAATAACCAGCAATTTTAGACTCTAATATGCATAGAATGTGTTCTCAGGATTTGTTGCATAATGGGTCGCGATACCGAGACACTTACACAAGTTAGGCCATATCACTCTGAGGATGGGGAGTCCTCCAAACCATATTGTAGACAGATCATGAGATTATGTTTCAATTATGCCAAACAAGTCTTAGAAGACAACAGCGTTATCAGGGTACAAGGTCCATGTTGAGAAAAATCAGCGTCGACATAAACGACAAGGATTACATTGATTTTCTATTGGTATACATGCAGGATCATGCATCAACCAAAGAAAAGAGGAGAAACATAATCAAATGTCACGTCATATCATATCGTATAGTATCGTATCAGATACAAGTCGAGAAATCAAAAACTAATGTGAAAAAAGATTTTTGAATCACAATGTAACTGAAGCAAGTTACATAAAATCGACAAAATAATAAAAAATGTTAAAAAATATTACATCTAGAATTCGATAATTGCCCCCTTTGTTAAAGAATATTCCTGTGTTTGATTCTCACCGTAGACGTCAAACCAACTAATTTTCAATCCAAGTTCCTCTTGAGTGGCACTCTCAACTTCAATCGTATGCGCCATTTGTATTCTATCACTTAATTGTATTTTCTTCATGAGACAGACTTCTGAATTTATGCTTTATTTACAAGAGTGAAAAATAATTTTTGATCGATTGAACCATTTTGACAGTTAATACACGATAGGTCCAAAACGAGTGTAATTTTGTAAAGCTTTTGAGAAACAATCGTTCGTCTATTTAAAATACTAGATCGCCGTATGTAAATTGCGTGTTTTCGGTAACGCCAGGACTAATCTAGATAGGTCCTAAGAACAAACCGACATTTTTGAATTAGCATGAATCAATAAAAACAGGACAGTAAAAACCGAAAAGTTGTGTAAAAAGGTTAAACAGAACACAGTCCATGCAAAATCCCGGTTGGTTTCCTTTAGAGTACTTCGAACTCAGGGGGTAGAGGTGAACTTTGCTCTAACTTAATTTGCAAACAATTAGACTTAAGCATGTCTATTGATTAATCATGTAAAAACCAAAAATCATTTACAATGTAGCCAAAATATTGAAAATATTTCAATTTCAATTGAATATCTCACATACAGGTTCATAAAGTCAATTTTTTTATTGAAAACGTGTCAAAGTATAGACTTACGTGCAAGAATTGCAACCTGGATCACATACATGAAACAGATTCCATAGATACGGTGTCCGACTTTTGGAAGAATTGGAACAGCTCACATAGCAAAGAAATGAAATGCGTTCACGATTATTTGATCAAGGTACTAGACTGAAATCATTTGAGACATACGTTCCAAGAGAAATTATTCTAACAAGAATTAAAGTTTCACATATTCAAAAATATTTCACGTACTGAGAATATAGTCAATCTAAGATCATCTAATTTTTGAAAAGTAAAACCCCAATCTAAAAGATTGGGGTGAAAAGTGGACAATCTGCTTTATATTGAAAACCAACTGTATTCGTATGAACAAATCTTTGTTGTCCATTATTGTAGTAGCAATAGTTGGGATAGGAGGTATGCTTGTAATTTCGCCATATTTTACAGAATCATCTGTAGATGAGGCATTACCGACAGGCGCAATTATCTCATCAGGAATAGAAGATAAAGAAATGATGGAGGAGAAATCCATGATGGAGGAGAAATCCATGATGGAGGAGAAATCCATGATGGAGGAGAAATCCATGATGGAGGAGAAATCCATGATGGAGGAGAAATCCATGATGGAGGAGAAATCCATGATGGAGGAGAAATCCATGATGGAGGAGAAATCCATGATGGAGGAGAAATCCATGATGGAGGAGAAATCCATGATGGAGGAGAAATCCATGATGGAGGAGAAATCCATGATGGAGGAGAAAATTTCCACAGAATCACATTCAGGAACATTCATCGGTGTAGGGGATGGAATACATGATGCTCAAGGAGACGCATACACGATTCCATTAGAAAATGGAGAGAGCGTGTTACGACTGGAGAATTTCAAATCCACCAACGGACCAGATTTGTATGTCTACTTGGCCACAGATGACAATGCATCAGATTTTGTCAGTCTGGGAATGCTAAAGGCAAGCAATGGGAACCAAAACTACGAGATTCCTCCTGGTACTGACCTCGCTACACATAACAACGTGCTGATATGGTGTAAAGCATTCGGAGTTTTATTTGGAAGTGCAGAATTATCTTCCTCCTAATTTTTTTATTTTATTTTAAAGACATCATAGATGCCTATTATCCGTGATTTTTATACGGGAAATTGATTCTTTTGAGAATAATAATGATAATTTTTAGTTTTCCGACATTTTCGATTGACAGCATGATGCCAAAAAATTTGTTTTGCTTTACAGGAAGATCATCAGTAGAAAATAATTCAAATCATGATCCAAAATTCAAAATGATACTGTGGTCGATCGTTGCAGGTACTAGAGGAGGGGCAAACAGAGCAAAGATACTCAATCTGATCAAAGACACGCCCATGAACGCAAACAAGATTGCAACGGTGTTGGATCTAGATCATAAGACAGTTGTTCATCACGTAAAGATTCTTGCAAAGAACAACCTAGTGGTTAAAGATGAAAAGGAATATGCGGCAGAATACAAGCTAACACAGATTACGAAAGAACATCAAAGTGCACTAAAGGACATAATGGAAAAAATTGGAACAAGGTAAATTAGCAACGGTTTGGAATTGGAGTCTATGATGATCGACTTCATGCTAGCAGCAGTCATATTCGCATTTGTCAACATAGGGTTATTGTTAGTGGTGGTTGGGACCTATATTCAAAATATGATGGTGATTCGTTCATACTATACTTCGGGGCTGGTACTCGTAGCATCTCTGCTTATGCTTCAAAATATCGTAATCGTACTGTTCTGGTCCACACTGTACATGGACGACAAGGCCCTGATGATGTCAGCTGACATGGTATCACATTACCTGTTTGCAATCAACATCATTCAAACAATAGGACTGATCATAATGGTGTGGATTACCAGAAGATAGACTCAAAAAAATCAAAGTAAAGAAATGAAAAATGAGTCAAACGAATGAAAGAAAGGTCATTTGAAAACAAACATCAGGAGTTCAATTTCATTTAGCAGCAATAGTTGTTTTTGATTTATTTGAGGGTATTGCCCTGTACAGAAATACAAAAGACGCAGTTGCGGCAATTCCTGCAAGTGTTGCCATAGTGATGATAAAATCAGTACCTGTATAGCTCAAAATTCCAGTATATGGATCAACATAAGGGGTTCCCGAACCAGATCCAGGATTTGCGACCACGGACTCAACCCGAGATTTTGCAAGATGCAACGACTCATCAATTGAGTTTGAGATGCCGGTACCAGAGATTTCAATAGGAAGCCTAAATTCAGAATACCAGCTTTGGATTGGACTAAGCAAGGTACTGTCAGCCGACAGCATCATCAAGGACATCATACCCATGACAGAAGTTGTCACAATTCCAAAAAATCTGGAAATAGAACGAAATGAGCGTATTAGTAATTTACTTTTCCTTGTTTTTTCAGTAATCTTAGAAGGTGTGATAATTATTGCAAGCTTCGACGTTTTGTAATAGTTCATGTCTCTTGCCTTTGAGTTTTTTTCAGTTTTTGAAACATGTACAAGTTCAAGCTGCTGCATTTTATCCAGATAGTGCTTTACAAGCTGCAAAGACATGTTAGTTTTACGTGAAATATCATTTGCGGTAAGCTCATCATGAAACAACAGATTCAAAATGGCGACACCTGACTTGTTAGAAATCACTTTTGCCAGAATTTTCATCTTTTCATCATCAATGGAAAAAACGTTGAGATGATCATCAACGTCAGAATTGTTATCAAACATAGATACCATCAATATTACAATATAGTATGTAAGGATTAGTGAAACAAAAATTTCATCAAACGCTTTATGCAAAATTTACGTAATTTATTCAATGAGTGGGAAAAGAATAATCATGTCGGCAGGAGTAATGTTAAGTATTTTGATATTACCTTCTGTCAGCAATCTTGCATACGCACAGTATATTCCATCTTCAGGACACACAGGTCTTGACGACTACCTTGAACTCTCAAAAGAGAGAGTCATAGTGGCTACAGATAACCCACATACGGGATCTGGAACCCCAATGTTTGCACTGGACGGAGTGATAGGTGCGCTTGTGTTATCCACAGGGGTGTTTGGGGGAATAGCTGCCTCGTTTTTTGTAAGAGGACGCAAGGGAAAGTATGCAGCAATGGGAAGAGGATAGCCACCTCTTTTTCATTTTTTAGTATTTTACACAATCGAACTAGCGATTCAACATTAGTCGATTTCCACAAATTGGGCAGAAATTGAATTGCTCTTCGCAACGTATTACGCCGTTGGTTTTCTTACATGTGAAAGTAGTACGTCCGGAGCCATTGGAATTTAGAATTAGGAAATGAAATTCATCAAGGTTGTGAAGCTCATTCATGATATAAGAAAAATTATCGATGTTGCTTTATAATTTTTTTATCATAAATCATTACTTTTCATCTTTGTTTGAGAAATCATGAATAAGAATTTGTCCACGTGCACCACTTTTTACGTGGAAATTCTACATTGAGTCAGCATGACGAAAATAAATAAAAACAATCTCCTAGTAAGATGCAGGCGTAGCCTTGCCCGAGATGTGCTCAATGTCAGGATCTTTAGAGATTTCCTCAATGAGACCCACATTCATCTGCCCTACAGCAGTCAACCCATGAGTGCTTAACTGAGTAGGAAATCCATACTTTGCTCGAATCATATCTTGTTTTCTTGATGGATCTATTTCCAAACCATATTCCAAGTGTAATTCAACCTTTGGAGGAACGTCAGTGAGTTTTCGTTCCAAGTACATGATCTTTATCAATAAATCGACATCGGTGTTTGATATTGATTGTTTGATTTTTGACAGGAACTCGTCATATTGTGTTTCTACGAGAGACATATCATGCTTGATTTCAAAAATTACTTAAACATCAGGTTTGCAATGCACTAAAAATATCAGAGTTTAATTTGCAACAAGATTCTCATGAAAATTGAACAAATGCATTATCAAATGAAACGTAAAAAGGTCATAGGAATGCCCAGTGTTTCAGCATAAATAATTTCATTTTTTGCAAAACGTGTATTCATTTAATTAAATTTTCAGCATAGTGATTTTACAAGTATGTTGATGATTTTGGAAATCTGTGCCATTCATCAATATCCTTGTTTTAATTATACTAGCAAAAATCCAAATCAATATCGAATTTGCCATGATTGTAATTTACCATGATTGATTTTATCTTACTTTCATAATAGATTGATTTTTTTCCAGCAGGCGTAATACGAAAACTGGTTTTCAACAGACCGTAATTTTGAAATTTATGCAGTCTCCTATAGATTGAGCAAAGATCAATACCCAGATCATGACTAATCTGTATGGCTGATTTTGGTTCCTCTTGAATCGAATCGATTATTTTTCTTGCTAGAGGTTCAGTAATCAGACGAAGTATATTTTCTCGTTTGTTTAATTGCAGATGAGTCTGTGACAATCATGAAAAATATTTTTCTTGGAATTAAAACTTCATGACCGCACTGAATTGCAATGCACCATCAAAAATTTCAGCGATATACATTGACGATAAACGTTAGATTTTAGAACATTTTAAAAAAATAGTTCTACAGTTTTTTCAAATAAAACACATCATAATTTGAATTCGCATCATTTTTTCTTTTGAATTGCGTTAAAAATTTTGATTTGCACTTTTCGAAAACGTCTCCGGATTTAAACTTGTAATTTGACAATAAACATCATGGCTCAGATGCCCGCATTAATCCCAAAAGAAGTCGAGATCCAGAGACTAAAGAAAATCTGGCTTATCGTCATCGCAATGGGTTCAGTTGCTGCATCAGTCGAAGTGGATAACTTCGTTGATGGATCTTTGCATCAGACCTCTATCAGAGACAGTGCATTCACACCAGCTCACTGGTGGCTATACTCACACTTCATCACATTACCGATTGGATGGGGTATGGCAGCAGTCTATGATAGAAAAGTACCAATTCTCAGAGGCCCAAACAACTCGATGAACACAGGATTGAAGATGACCATCATAGGCTATCTTGCAACCATGTTCACGATCGGAGTCAACGAGATGTGGCACTTCTGGTTCGTAGAGGAGATCTTCGCAGTACCAAACCACTGGATGTTTAACATGGGAGTCGTAGTGGCTTTCATGGGCGCATTGGCATACGTGGTCAGAGTATACGCTCGACTCGTAGAACTAGGCGCAGAGACCCCTGGTGAGAACCCATACGTTGCAGAGATGTACAAGATGGCCCTTGAAGGCAAATTGTACAGCAGAGCAATCCCTTAGAAAAAGTGCATCAGCACATTTTTTTTATTTATCTTGAAGGTTTTATCCAAATTACGGATATACTCTCGAATTAGGATTCAGCATAGAACGTGTTCACGTCATGGATATTCGCAATTGGACATCGCAGGCATGATGCTTATTTTTTTATTCAACGTCCACTGTCAACGGTCATGAGATTTTTGTAACTCTTGAACTTTTTCATGATTGATGTGTTCCAGTACAGAGTTTAGAAATTCACGAAATTGAATCAAGTCCATTCTTTTTTTTACGTGGAATTATGCAGCAAATCCAATGTTGCCAACCAGTCAATTTGGTTTAGAGTGTCAAGTGACTATTATGTATGCTTCATGTCATCAACAATGTTTTTAATTTTTTTACCAAAATCATCATCAGAATATGTCTTCACATTTTATCAAGTAACTTCATGTTTTTGAACAGGGCCAATAACGGAATATGCGGAATCAGATATCGTAAAAAGACACAGCCAGAAACGAGATCAATACCAGAAATATAGACAGGGGTACACGCAATATTTTAAAAGTATGCTTCAGAGTCTCAATTCGAAACGAAGTCATCATTCTGAAGAATTTTCGACGGGGGCATAGTCATCACATACACATTTAGTGCAAGAAATGCTCGATTGCAGTTTTCCACTGGGCATAGAGGTACCAGCAAGAAAATCCCCCCCTCCAGAACGACCAAGCACTAGATGATGAACATCTTTTGGATGCATACAGTTTACACAGTCAGTAGCGTTTGTCACAAGAAATCTTCCATGACCGGTCTCATAAATGTACAAATTAATTGATCAATCAAGGATTGTTTCTTTCTAAAAAACTAGTCATGAAATAAAAATAACCGTCCAGAATCTAGAAAAATCATTTAAACTCCACACAGCTACATTCTCTGCAGCCCAACCTCTTTATTTTAAATGAAAATTTTTCCATGCCATTGCCAGGATTCATTTTCAGGTAATGGCATACAGCAGGATGACTGCAATTCGTGCATGATATTTCATCAGGGCTTATTTTTAATGCTTTTTTCACAGAACCCCACACATGATTTAACCCATATTGATTGTAAATGTGCTTTATGACGACCTCATCATAACAGAGGGTAAGGCAATCTAACTTGTCAAAGAGTCGCCACACAGCGGACAGAAATCAAAATGTTGCTTGCAATTTACAAATGACCTAGATTTGTTACAAGTAAACACGGTACCAGTTATGCCAGTGGTGACAAAATGAAACATATCTATGACAATCTTCTTGCCCATGACTCATACCTCCAAGAAATACATCATTTTAAAATCATTCATGCCACATATGTAAAAATTAATCTCATACAAAAGTCAGATTCCATAAAATAACTCCAACTACGGGAACGACGATGGTGGCGACAGAGACAACAATCATCCATTTCTTTCTCACGTATCCACGTTCATCCAAGAACATGACTTGTTCTCCAGCAGGCAAATTCTTTCATAAAAGACATCGTTATCATCAAGATTCCCTCCAATTGGCATTACAGCTAGTGCATTTTCCAATATAACCATCATATTTTTTACAAAATTTGATGATAGTTCCATATCCACAATTTTCACAAGGCCCCAAAGATTCCTCGGGAATCAGCATAAATCCTTTTTTGTATTCCGTGCGGTCATTGTCATCAGTCAAAACACATCAGATCCTGATAACATGCAATCATCACAAACTATTTTCGATTTATGAAGAGCTGTAATCAATGACCAATAAACTTCAAAATGATAGTTTGCGCACATGTTGTTTTTTAACATCAATTTTGTACCTTCATTTTTTCCTTTTTTCTATAACTCATTTCACATTAACTAATAATTTTGATTTAATTTCGTCATGATCATAGCAAGTCAGCTCAAGCTTATTGCCATCGGGATCATCAAAATAAATTGAAAAAGAGATGTCGTGATCCACCACGTCATCCTTGGAGACTGGAACATCAATTAGAAGTAATTTTAGATCATCAATATGAGTCAAAAAATCGACAAACATTTTTCCCGAAGTTCTAAAAGCCATGCGGTTTATGGAACCGTCATTTTCCTTTATCCCGTTAATCAAAGCAATTTTCACAGTTCGTTCGTCATTTCCAATAAATAACGGACCGTTCTCAGACCACACGTCAAGTTCTGCAAGAGGATGCAATCCAAAGACATCCCCATACCATTTTGCAGCATTCATCCTATCAGATACGAATATCTCAATGTGATCAATATCGTCAACTATAAGTTCATTCATCATTATTAATTTAAGATAATTCATTATTAATTTTTCAAATAGGTCAATCTCACTTTTAAAAATTGTCAAATGGATTTTTAAATTAGCCACATTGCATAGAGAGCCAATTTTAAATTCTAAAATTTTACGGAAAGTTATGTTCAAGAAGAAATTTTCAAATTCCATATTTTTTTGTATTAAATTCAAGAGGAGCTAAAGATTCCAAATAACTTTCAGCATAGAAAATTTCCAAGACACACGCTACAATACAGATAAAATTTTTAGAAATCCCAGATAAGGAAATAAAACTATTGCTTTGCTGAAGCTGTAGCTTTTGGAGGAGAGTTTACAGGATCAACGGTTATAGTTACAATGTCATTACTTTCACGTCCATTATCATCAAATACCTTGAAATCAAATGTCAAAATCTTGATTTCATCATTGTTCACGGTAGGACTGGTGAATGATGGGGCCATGCTAGAATCGGAAGACAGTGTCACAGACTCTCCAGATAGTTGTGTCCACATGTATGACAGTGGCTGGTTTTCTGGATCATAGCTGGTGGTTCCATCCAAATAGACTCTTACATTTTCATTTACAATTTGATCAATGCCTGCATTAGAAATGATGTCAAGGCTTAACGTGTTTTTAACCAGAACATCCACACTGTCTGAAGCAGAATAAGTTCCGTCAAACACAGTGCAAGTAAATGTCATAACAGAATCGTTCACAACACTTGATACATGAACCATTGTCACGGAGCTAGTAGACTGCTCGATTACAGCTGAAGACGGCGTACTCCACATGAAACTGAGTCGATCACCATCAGGATCCGTTCCAGAGCAAGACAAGTTAGTGGCAGTGTTCTCATCTGCTTCCAGATCGGCGCCAGCATTAGCAGTAGGAGCAGTGTTTTCAGGAGAAACGAAAATTACCATCTGATCATGACTAGTCAAACCGTATGGATCAGTTGCAGTTAGTTCAAAAGCCAGTCGTTTAGAATCAGTAGGACCAACTTCAGGAGCAGTAAAGGAAAACTCTAGACCAGAACCGTCAAAAGATACCGAATCTCCAGCGATCTGTGTCCATTTTGTCTTTAACAAATCACCATTGAAGTCAAATGCAGTACCGATAACGGAGACATTATCTCCACCATGCACTCGTTTATCAGGACCTGCATACGCCCTTGGAGGACTGTTTTCGGCACTCACAACAATAGACACGTCATCAGTGTCAAAATTTCCTTTTGTATCGGTTACTTTAAGCTCAAATTTCAAGGGTTCTGACAAAGATTGGATTGTAGGTGAAATGAAATATGCTAGCGGTTGTGTGCTTTCGTAGATTTTAGTTGGAATCCCGGATGTTTGAGTCCACAGGAATCTTATGTTATCACCATCGGCATCAGTTCCAAATCCATCCAAGTTTACAAATGTTCTTTGAGAAACGCTTTGATCCATTCCAGCATCAGCTATCGGGGCATGGTTTGAAGGAACCACCCTTACCAATGCCAGATCATTTGCATATCCGTTTCCTTGTGAATATCCCGTGACGTGAAACGACAGTAGTTGTTCAAAGTCTCCCACATCTGGGGCTGTAAACGTTACACGGTCCCCGTTAAAAGAACTAAGTGCTACGGGGGCTCCAATAAACTGAATCCATGTATAGCTGATGGGTTTTCCATCCAGAGTGTTTCCAGTAACGTCAAGAACCACGGTATCGCCAACAGATACAGTTTGTGCAGGTCCCGCATCTACGGAAATTGATCTATTCCCATGAATACTTGTAAACAGGATTACATTTACAGTGTCACTAGCAACTCCTCCAAACCCATCAGCAATGGTGATCTTAAACGTCAAGGGTTCTGTCTGTGAAAAATCAAAGTCAATGGGTTGAAGAGAGAGATGCTTGTTAGTAGTAGACGACATGAAAACATCCTGTCCAGACACCTGCTCCCATTTGTAAGTAAGAGCATCGCCGTCTTCATCGATAGTCTGAGGAATAATACTAATCACGTTAATTGATTTTGCCGCAAGAATGTCCTTTCCAGCATCAACGACAGGGGGATTGTTAACAGAATTTACAATTATTTCTACCATATCGGAACTACTTTCACCTTGAGGATCAGTGACCACCAACTCAAAGGTAAGAACCTTGATTTCGCCGTTTAAGACGTCAGGAGCCATGAACGAAGGTTCAGGAACAGTATTTGACGACAACATCACTGATTCGCCATAGATTTGAGTCCATTGGAATGATAGATTTGAAGTATCAGAATCAGAACCCTCTCCAATTAAGGTCACCATTTTATTTTCAATTACATCTACAGATTCAGTTTCAGCAAAAGATGCAGAGACATTACCAACTAACAAAACAGCAAAGATGAAAGGCAATAAAAGATAAAAGTTCACGGATTTGGTCTCGCGTTATAGGTTATTAATTATTCGCATCAATGTATTACGATCTATAGCAAAATAACAAGGCCGAACTTATTCATCAAGACAATTTTAGATTTTATGTATAAAGTAGGAATACAGCAAAGAAATTCTTGCAACATAAGAATTCAAAAACAATTCAAATACAAAATTGATGATAATCAATCCCATGAATAAAACAGACAAACAAGGGATCAAAAAAGAAGAAAGCAAACAACATGATTTAAGATTCAGTCAAAATTAGATAACATGATTTTGAGAATCAAGATTTTTGAACACATTCATTGTTAGTATTTCAAGTTATTTGTTTTTAATATGTGGTAGAAGTTTCAGCTATAGTAACAAGTCAAATAAACTGTAAAACGCCTAACCTTAAATTTACTAAATTTTTGCCCAGAACATGGACTCAACAAAAGACTTGCACGATTGGAACACATTTTACAAGGAAACTAACGTGGAAGAAATGCCATGGTATGAAAAAGACCTTGATCCTGATATGAGTGAGCAGATAAAGTCCAAAAAAATGAAGAAAGGAAAATTTCTAGACATAGGTACGGGGCCCGGAACGCAGGCCATAGAGTTGAGCAAAATGGGATTTGAATGTACAGGTGCAGACATTGCAAAACACGCTATCGACAAAGCCAGTCAGATTTCAGACGCAGTTGATTTCGTGGTGGATGACATTCTGAATTCGTCACTTTCAGATAATTCGTTTGACTATATTCTGGACAGAGGGTGTTTTCACATATTTGAGTCAAAGTCACATAAAGTGTATCTTCAGCAGGTTAAACGCATTTTGAAACAAGATGGGACACTGTTTCTAAAGACAATGAGTGTTGAAGAGACGCGTTTTCCTGAAAGCGGTGCGCCATACAAATTCTCAAAGGAGGAAATTACAAGCATTTTCGGGAAATTTTTCAACGTATCAGAAATCAGATCAACAGTTTATCATGGAAGGATCAGACCCAGACCCAAAGCACTGTTTGCAGTGATTTTAAACAAGTGATTTTGGTTTTGAATACGTCATGGAACTATTACAAAATCAAATTCAGAATATACAATACCATCGGATTCAGATGTTTCCAATATTAACGAGGACTTGGTGAGCCAGTCATGGTGCTCGTCACCTTCAAAATAAAGTTGTGTCGTGAGTGCAGGTCCTTCAAGTGATGAAACCTTCAAGTGTATATGTGCAGGTCTGAATTGACCACCCTCTGAATACTTTCCAGGAAATATGGTATCAATCACATACTTTCCATTGTCATCTGCGTGAACTTTGCCCCGCAAGACAAAGTCTTCAAAATGATATTTGCCCACAGAATCAGTTTGCCATACATCAATGATTGCACCAGGGATAGGATTGCAATCAACGTCCAAGATATTTCCTGAAACAACTAGTCTTTGTCCTTCCAAAAATTCACCGATTTTTTCCTTTAGGGGGGAACCTTCAAGATAGTACGGCCCTTCAGCATTATTTTCAGTTAAAGTGCACGGGTTGTCAGAATCGGGCATTCCATCATATTGCCAAAGCACACTTCCCAAAACCAACACCACAGCTATCGGCACTGCAGAAACAACAACTCTATTGAACACGACAACAAGAAAAAAAATTTATCAAATTATAAGCTTCTGAAACAAGAGAACGCACACTCCAATGGAAACAGGTTTTTCTAATCGCGAGTAAGCGTGTGCGATTCTATTCTCTTCTCACTAGGTTTGTGCTTGCCGGTTACAATATAGTTAATCGCATCACTCATGAAAACCGCATGGTCACCTATGCGTTCAAGATACCGTAAGAGCAAAGCTTCGGCCAGTGCACATTTCGTGCTATCAGATTCGATGAGCTTTGGCAGCCTTTCTTTGTATATTTTGTCAATATATGCCTCATCTTCCTGAATCTTTACGGCCTTGCGGACATCAAGTTCCGCAAATGAAAGAACTGCTTCCTTGATCATGTGCTTTACTTTTTTTGTTATTTCAAACAATGACTCGTTTGTACATTCAGAAATATCTCCAAACAGATCCCTTACCTGGGTAATGTCATAGGCATATCTCCCAAATCTTGAAAACGCATAAGATATTTCAGTAGAGGAGCGGATCATTCGAAAATCATCAGCCACAGGCTGATACTTCAACAGCATGTCAAAAATCAAATCCTCCACCTCGAAATACTTGTTACGAATGGAGTCAGACAATGCATGAACCTTGTCATTCGTGTCTTTTCCTTCCAGATACGAATCCACCGCAAGCGAGACGCAGTCTATGGCCATGTCCCCCATCTCAGTCATGATGAAAGACAGCTTTTGAAGCGACGGATCAATCAGTCTAGACATTATCCGAATTGCCCCTGAACGTATTTTGCAGTAAGTTCATTTTTTGGATCAGTGAATAGCTTTTTCGTTTCCCTAAACTCAACCAGATCTCCAAGATACATGAAACCTGTGTAATCAGATACACGTACGGCCTGTTGCATGTTATGGGTAACTATGATTATAGTAAAATCTTTTTTGAGCTCTGTGATTGTTTCTTCAATTTTCTGAGTCGCTATAGGATCCAGTGCAGATGCGGGCTCGTCCATCAGAAGAACTTCAGGCTGTATGGCAAGTGCCCTGGCAATGCAGAGTCTCTGCTGCTGACCTCCGGACAACTCCACCGCAGGTTTTTTGAGATCACTTTTCACCTCATCCCAAAGGTAAGCCATTTTCAACGTGTCCTCCACTATTTCGTTTAGAATTTTCTTATCCCTTACCCCGTTCAGTCTCAACCCCGCTGTTACATTATCAAAAATTGACATAGTAGGAAAGGGATTAGGTTTTTGGAAAACCATTCCAACTTTTCGTCTATGGTAAATTGGATCAATCTCTTTTGAATATAGATCAATACCGTCAATCATCACTTTGCCCTCAACCTTTGCGCTCTTTGTCATATCATGCATTCTGTTCAGGCATCTTAGAAAAGTTGTCTTTCCGCATCCTGATGGTCCGATTAACGCGGTGACAGATTTTTCTTTGAATTTCATGGTGATGTCTTTGACTGCGGGATGGTCACCGTAAGAAATGGTGACGTTTTCGGCAATCATTTTGAAGTTGTCTTCAACATCAGAAATATCAGAATTTGATGAAACCGTGCTCTCCACAGAAGTATACTTTGGAGTCATTGCAATTATGCCCCTCTACTAATTTTTGTCACGATTAATTTTGCATAGCGACGAGTCTCATTTTTATTTAAAACCAAAGTTCTCACTCCGATGTTAATTGCAAGGATTATTAAAATTAAAACAAGTGCTGCCCCCCAACCCTGCATTTGAGCACTATCATAAGGCAGCATGGACAATCTCCAGATTCTCAATGGTAACGCATCCATAGGAGTGTCAAAGTTACTAAAGAACAGGCTACTTCCAAGAATAGTCATGATTAAAGGGGCGGTTTCACCTCCAATCCGTGCGACTGACAACAATACACCAGTGATCATTCCATTTTTTGCCGCAGTCATTACGATCCGCGTTGTAACCACCCACTGTCTCAGACCCAAAGCAACTCCTGCCTCCCGATACGTCACAGGCACCATTTTGAGAGATTCTTCTGTGGTTCGTGCAACAATTGGAAACATTATCAGGGCAAGTGCAAATGCACCTGCCCATACAGAGAAATGACCTAAAACCAAAACAATGATCAAAAATGCAAAAATTCCTATCAGTATAGATGGAAATTCCATGAACACGTCATTGAAGAAACGTATGGATTTAGCAAATCTATTATCTCCAAATTCGGACAAAAAAATCCCAGATAATACGCCTATAGGAACTCCAATGATGCTTGCCAAACCGACAATTATGAGAGTGCCTTGGATGGCAGGACCGATTCCTCCTTCACCAGTGCCAATGGCACCAGGCACTTCAGTAAGAAACTCCATACTGATTGCAGAAATGCCATTTCTAAATACTTCAACGAGAATGCTACCAAGCGGAATAATTGCAATCACCACACATGCTATCACAACCAAACGAACTATTTTATCAACCAGTAATCTTCTTTCAACATTTTGTTTGAAGAGTGTACGATACTCTTGACGTCTGCTTGCATCAGTCAATTGTTGATTGCCCCCTCTTTTACTTTGAGCATTCTTGTTACAAGAAGATGTGCTACAATGTTGATGCACATTGCAATTGCTAACAGTATCAATCCGGTTCCAATTAATGCAGGAAGATGCAAGCCTGCAAGGGATGCCTCAGGAAATTCACTTGCAATGATACCAGAAATGGTTTGACTTGGGTCAAACAACGAGTACGGAATTGCATTTGCACCGGTAGCACTTCCAATCAGCATGGTCACCGCCATAGTTTCTCCAACAGCTCGTCCAAGACCCAATATTGAGGCACCAATCAATCCAGTCTTAGAATAGGGAAAGATTGCAAGCTTGAACATTTCCCACTTTGTTGCACCCAACATGTATGCAGCCTCTTTTTGTTGCTGAGGAACTGCCCGCATGACTTCACGTGCAACAGAAGAAACAGTGGGAATGATCATTATTGCAAGAACAACGCTAGCAGTGAAAATATCTAATCCAAACGGATTTCCTGAAAAAAGCCAAATACTGTCACCAAACGCCAAATGAAGCGGTTCTTCAACATAATCAATAAAATATTCACGGAAAACATACAAACCCCAGAGACCATAAATTACGCTCGGAACAGCAGCTAAAAGTTCAACTAAAAATCCCAATGGTGCGCCTATTTTTGGAGGAGCATCAGACACAAACATTGCAATTCCAATACTAAGTGGAACACCGATTGCCATGGCAAGAGCAGCAGTTGTAAGCGTACCTAGGATGTATGGAAGTGCCCCAAAAGATTCCCTTCCTTCAACTGCATTCCAATCAGTTCCTATTACAAATGCAAGGCCCTCTTCTTCCCAAATCGGATACGACTCAGAAACTAATTGAAAGATCATCAATACAATCATTACTAAAACAAATGCCCCTGCAATTGTGGCACCCATCTTGAAAATTTGATCAGAATTGATTCTTTGTCGTGACTGAACGCCTATTTTTTCATCCACATTTTTACAACAAAAATTATGGGTTATCTAAAAAGTGATCATATATTACATAAAATATGATTAGAATGTAGAACTATATAGAATACAGTCAAAATCATCTTAACTACACATAGTCAAATAACTACACGTTATCATGTCAGAGATCAAACAATTCAGACGTTTGCAGATGACAGGAGGATCTACATACATCATTTCGTTGCCAAAATCATGGATAAAGGAAATGCAATTAAAGAAAAATTCCAATATCACACTGGTCAAAAATCACAATAGTTCTATAACAATATTTCAAGAAGAGCAAAGTAAAAAAAACAGCGCATCCACACTAATTGGAAAAAATGAATCAAAGGAATCAATCAGAAGAAAGATCATCGCCATGTATCTTTCTGGATACAAAATAATTGAGATCAAAACCAAAGGCATGGAAATACAGAGTTCCCACAGAAGCACGATAAGGGAACTGGTTAGAACATCACTCATGGGAACCGAGATAATTGAATCAAGCTCAGAAAAGATGGTGTTGCAGGTTCTTACACATCTTGCACAGCTTTCGTTTGATGTTGCATTGAAAAGAATGTTTTCCACTGCGACCAACATGCATGAAGAGGCAATCGAGGCCATAGAGAAGGTAGACATCGTGCATGCAGAGGAAGTCATAAAAATGGATGACGAGGTGGACAGATTCAGCCTCTATCTCAGAAGAAACCTCACCCTGTCATTGGAAAATGTGCAAGTTTTACTAGATTCAGGTCTTGAAAAACCGTCCGATTGCCTAGGATACAGAACGGTAGTGAGATGTGTTGAAAGAATTGCAGATCATGCAGGACTAATGGCAAAAAAAGTGAAATATCTGAATAATCCAATCGACAAAAAGATCATGAAGGAGATTGAAAAAATCAGCAAGGAATCACTCATAGTCTTTGGAAACTCAATAACTGCACTTTCAAAGAAGGATTACAAAATGGGAGAGACAGTTGCAGCAAGCATCACAGAAATAATCGACAAAGAGAAAAAGCTCATGGATTCTCTCAAGCCAAACGAGGATACTGCGATAATCAAATTGATTCTAGAAGACATACGAAGAACTGCGGAATATTCCAGAGACATTTCAGAGATCGTAATAGATGAGACGGTACAAAGCACCATAGAAGAATTTTAAAAAAAGAAAAGGTTTAGAAAAAACTAGACTTTTAGAATGCCTTTCTGAATTAGGTATTGTAATCCATTGATATAGTCCTGATCAGTTATCAGTCCTTCAGACCACCACTTTGCATTATCTCTAATCCATTTTGGAATTTCCAAATCCATGCTTGCGTCAGATTCATAATTCCAAATCTGCTCACCATCATAGGTGATTTTTGCCAATCCTTGTTTACCGAGTTCTATCACGCTGTCAGCAAGTGGAACGTAAAGCAAGCTTGATGAAAATTCTTGGCCATCAGTAATCATCCAATAAATCAGATGAATAGCTGCCTTTGCTTGTTCTTTGTTGTCTGTCACGGACTTCAGATCATCATACAATAGCAAGTATGTGAAACTTGCAATAGGATATGAATCTGGACCAGGAGCATTTACAAGTGATACACCTACCCAACTTTCTTCAGCTGACGGGAGGGTATCTGCAACACCACTAGATGCAGCAGAAATGGTTTCCAAAGTTGGTTCTACAAATGCAGAGTTGTCACCATTCTGAACTGATGCAAATGCCATTCCGGTCTGGAACGCATATGCCAGTTCAACATAGCCAATAGAATATTCAGTTGACTTCACAATTGCCGCAACACCTTCATTTCCAGCAGCTGCCAGGCCCATGGGCCATGGAACAGATTTTCCCTTACCTATTTTTTCATCCCAAGTGGGACTAACTTCGGTAAGATAGTCTGTAAATATGAAAGTGGTTCCAGATCCGTCAGATCTATGTGCTGTTACAATTTCCTTGTCAGGAAGATCCAGTCCAGGATTCTCAGAAGCAATTGCAGGATCATTCCATCGAGTTATTTCTCCAAGATAGATTCCAGCAACAGCATCAGATGTTAAATTCAAACCCTTGTTTGGAACCTCAGGTAGATTATACACAATAACTACCCCGCCAATTGATTCAGGAATATGAAGTGTTCCGGGAGCTAATTCCCTTTCTGCCTCACTCATAGGCTTATCAGATGCGGCAAAGTTCACGGTCTTTTCAATATGTTGTTTTATTCCTCCGCCACTTCCAATTGATTGATAGTTCAAATTCACATTATCAAATGCGTCGTTATACTGAACTCTCCACAAATCAATTAGTGGGAACGGAAATGTTGCCCCTGCTCCTGTCAATGTAAACTCTTGATTTGGATCAGGTATGTCAGGTGATGCAGATGCATATGCAGAAAAAGGCACCATAGTAATGGCCCCAATTGCAGTAAGCACCATCAGTAACGATGTCTTAGTTGTCATTAGATGAGTTAGTCTGAAAAATCTATTTACAGATAAGCGTTATAGATTATGGAACTTACATACACTATATAGACAACAATTTTTCAAGTTCCAAGAACTCAACAATACAAAAAAATAAAAAAATTCTAAATACTACTGGTATGCTTCGTTCCAGGTTTGAGTATTTCTCAAATCCAGACTATTCTCAGTGTCAGCTTTGTCAACATTGCTATTCATCTGATCAAAAAGAGGATTGCCTGGCAGGTATCCGTTGCATTCAAATTCAAACACATCAGTTGTGGTGAATCCCTTGCTCGTAGTCCATCCTTCTTCCTTGTCAGATTGAGTGGTGACAACGTAATCGGATATACTGCAATCAGAATATTCGAATTGTCGGAATGTAACACCGTCCTTTTGGAGGTAAACATCCACATCAAACTTGCCATAGTCATGATTAACGTTACTCAATCCTCTCACAAATGTCATATCTGCTGCCTCATACAGGTATACCCTGTCATAATTGACAGCACCTTCAAGTGTGAAGACGGCAGATTCGTTTGCGCGATCAAATCCAGAAATTTGATCGTATAGCTGAAAGCTACTAGATTCCTCTACGGCATCACGAAAACTAAAGACTGTATGTATTTCAACGTCGTTGCCTCGGACATATTGTTTCTCATCAGTCTCCTCAGCGGAGATCTGTTGCTGGGTGATGCCAAACATGGCTACCAGTGAAACAGTAAGTAACGATGCAAGAAGAAAGCTTTTCGTTTTTGTAGTCATTGTTGAAATTAAAATCAAAATTTTATTTACACATATACGGTATAGATTACGTAATTATTATACACTATATAGAAAATAATTTATTTTTTCAGAGTCATTAAATTAGATTATAATTATAGATTTTTAACAGTCAGGGTGCATTGTACAAGAAAAATTGAAATAAATTAGTCATAAATTTCTATATAGATTTTATAATAAATATAATTTCAATACACAACACCTAAGTTATAAGAAAGAATAATTAGATCATAAAATTCTATGATTTTGATTTCATCGAATGTTATGATGACGATGATTATGACTTTGGTGATGAAACAGATGAAGATGAATAAAATCAAGTAGAATGCACTTGAAACAGAATACAAAAAACAGAAATCGTAAGTTTGTACACGTTCAATATTCTATAAGACACACATCTATGAATTATAAAATTCGTTGATTTCAAATCAGCATGATGTTGAGATGCATAGCATACGCTATGTTGATTTCAAATCAGCATGATGTTGAGATGCATAGCATACGCTATGTTGATTTCAAATCAGCATGATGTTGAGATGCATAGCATACGCTAGCATGATTAAAAATGAAATCATCGTACAAGTCGTGTATATGTTATCCACTTGATGAATGTAATGATCATCGCGCATAGTCTCTATGTAAGTGGCTGAACTGATGTGTTGGTCGATTAGTAAAGGCTGGCTCACCACTCGCCGAAGCTTGTGATCTACACCACCTTCCTATCAACGCAGTATTTTGCTGCAGACCTTCATCTTACGAAAGAATAACTTGTCTCGGGATAGGATTCGTGCTTAGATGCTTTCAGCACTTAGCCTAAACGGCTTAGCTGCCCGGCCTGCCTTATCAGACAACCGGTAGACCAGTGGCCACGCTGCTCTGTTCCTCTCGTACTCGGAGCAACTTCCCCTCAGTTATTCGCGCTTCCATCAGGCAGAGACCGACCTGTCTCACGACGGTCTAAACCCAGCTCATGTTCCCTTTTAATAGGCGAGCAGCCTCACCCTTGGCCCCTGCTGCAGGACCAGGATAGGAAAAGCCGACATCGAGGTACCAAACCGCGGGGTCGATAGGAGCTCTCGCCCGCGACGAGCCTGTTATCCCTGGGGTAATTTTTCTGTCACCTCCGGGCCCCAATAGTGGGCACACGAAGGATCGCTAAGCCAGACTTTCGTCTATGGAATCCGTGCGTTTGGAATCCCATTCAGTCGAGTTTTTGGCTTTGCCCTCTTCAACGGATTTCTGCCCCGTTTGAACTCAACTTTGGGCCCCTTTGATATCTTTTCAAAGGGGTGCCGCCCCAGCCGAACTGCCCACCTGCACGTGTCTCCGGTCTTCACTGGATAAGTGGTACTGCAAAAAGAGTCTGGTGTTACATCGTTGCTTCATTTACATCCCGGGGAATGTAAAGCATAGCTCCCAGATACCCTGTGCAATTCTTACTATACCACAAGCACAAGCTGCAGTAAAACTCCACGGGGTCTTCTCTCCCCGATGGAAGTTGATGGACTGTTCGTCCACCTTATGTGGCTTCACCGGGTTGTAGGCGGGGACAGTGGGGCTCTCGTTGTTCCATTCATGCGCGTCGGAACTTACCCGACAAGGCATTTGGCTACCTTAAGAGAGTCAGAGTTACTCCCGGCGTTAACCGGCCCTTAGCTCGGTTGAACCCAAGTTTTAGGTACCGGCACCGGCCAGGATTCAGCGACTATACAAATCCTTTCGGACTAGCAGTCGCCTGTGTTTTTATTAAACAGTCGAAACCCCCTTGTCATTGCAACCTGCGGTCCCCATTCCTCATGAAGATCGCAGGCATCCCTTATACCTAAGCTACAGGACTAATTTGCCGAATTCCCTCGCCATACGGTATACCCGTAGCACCTTAGCTTACTAAGCCAGCGCACCTGTGTCGGTTCTGGGTACGAACTTGCATCTTACTAACTACACAGTCTTTCATGGTCTCCTGGATTCAAGAAAACTTCGCTAACGCGAAGCCATTCCTACCTCGGATGAGTTCTCGTCATTACGACACTCCCCCACCCTCGAATAGTTAGATACAACGATGATTGTACAACCCCTATCCGGAAGCGAACCATATAGATCAAACGCTTAATGCAAGGTACTAGAATATTAACTAGTTTCCCATTCGGTGTACTCTGTTGAGGTACATCTTAGGATCGACTACCTCCAGGCTGATAACGCATTGCCTGGAAACCCTTGCGCTTTCGGTGGTATAGATTCTCACTATACTATGCTGTTACTGCCGCCAAGATCTGCAATAGAAATCGGTCCACAGGACGTTACCGCCCTGCTTCGACCCAATCACTACGCCAACCTACCACGAATTATCTCCTGATAATTATCTAAAGTATCGGTATTTTGCTTTAGCCCCGTCCGTTTTTGAGGCATTTCCCCTCGGCAGGTAAGTTGTTACACACTTTTTAAAGGATAGCTGCTTCTGAGCTTACCTCCCTGCTGTCTTGGCGAAAACACGCTCTTTAGCTTGACACTTAGCAAAAATTTGGGGACCTTAACTTCAGTCTGGGTTAAACCCCTTTCGGTCATGAGCCTTACGCCACATGAACCCGTGTCCTTGCTTCTACAATGCGTATCCGTTCGGAGTTTGAATGAGGGGTGAGGGATTTCTCCCCCGCGCCCCTCTATCAGTGCTCTACCGGAAACGCTATCTCCACAAAGCACGCCCTGCGAGACGCTTCGGTTGGAACTAGCGAGCGCCAGTCTAGATTGGTTTTTGACCCCTATTCCCAAGTCACAACAACGATTTGCACGTCAGAACGTCTTAAGACCTCCAGCGGGCTTTCGCCCGCCTTCATCTAGCTCAGGAATAGATCGACTGGCTTCTAGCCTAGCCGCCATGACTCTACGCACTTTCACACGCCTCTCCTGACTTCTTGCGAAGCTGCGAGAGCTCGGTTTCCCTTCGCCTACACCTTTACAGGTTTAAGCTTGCCATGACAGTTAGCTCCTTGGCCCGTGTTTCGAGACGGAACGCGTGACACTGATGATTTGAACATCAAATCTTCAACTCTATTGCTAGAATCTCCAATCTGAAAAAATCATCTTTCATGCCACGCACGTCTGTAACCAATAGGTTTCATGCACTTTTCGCCCCCCTTCCGGGGTACTTTTCAGCTTTCCCTCACGGTACTAGTCCACTATCGGTCTTGAGAAATATTTAGCCTCGGATGCTACTTTCACCCGTATTCATTGCCCACTACCAAGGACAACTACTCGGGTATGAATAGGACCCTTCCCACTTCGCTTAAGGGGGTATCACCCTCTTCGCCAGAACTTTTCAGATCATTTCAGCTGTGTTCCAGGATTCCATATCATCATACCAAAACACCACATCTCCCGAAGGATTCAGTTTGGGCTATTTCCTTTTCGATCGCCTCTACTTGGGAAATCTCAATTGATTTCTTTTCCACGTGGTACTAAGATGCTTCAATTCCCACGGTTCGACTTCCAATACTAATGTACTGGAATACACAAATGTGTAAGATTCTCATTCGGACATCTCGGGATCATAGGATGCGTGCGCCTACCCCGAGCTTATCGCAGCTTGCCACGTCCTTCATCTCTTCTCAAGCCTAGCAATCCACCTATTGGCGTCTTTACACCAGTAAATTCAGCCACATATTACACGACTATGCACGACGATCATTGCAAGCCTCAGGTTAAGGCCCACTACATCCTTCATACACCACTTTCGTGGTGCATTGCATCGATGGTTTAATGCGAAGATTATGTACACCCGTACACTTTCCATGTCTAAGGAGGTGATCCGACCGCAGGTTCCCCTACGGTCACCTTGTTACGACTTTTCCCTTGTCACGAACCTCAAGTTCGATAACGCCAATTAGACGTCACCTCGCTAAAAGCTCACTTCAATGAAACGACGGGCGGTGTGTGCAAGGAGCAGGGACGTATTCACCGCGCGATAATGACACGCAGTTACTAGGGATTCCATATTCGTGAGGGCGAGTTGCAGCCCTCAGTCATAACTGTGGTAACGTTTGAGGATTACCTCATCCTTTCGGATTCGAAACCCATTGTCGTTACCATTGCAGCCCGCGTGTGGCCCCAGAGTTTCGGGGCATACTGACCTGCCGTGGCCCCTTCCTTCCTCCGCATTAACTGCGGCGGTCCCGCTAATTCGCCCCACTATTCCTGAGAATAATGGTGGCAACTAGAGGCAGGGATCTCGCTCGTTACCTGACTTAACAGGACATCTCACGGCACGAGCTGGCGACGGCCATGCACCACCTCTCAGCTTGTCTGGTAAAGTCTTCAGCTTGACCTTCATTCTGCTGTCTCTCCGGGTAAGATTTCTGGCGTTGACTCCAATTGAACCGCAGGCTTCACCCCTTGTGGTGCTCCCCCGCCAATTCCTTTAAGTTTCATACTTGCGTACGTACTTCCCAGGCGGCAAACTTAACGGCTTCCCTGCAGCACTGCATTGGCCACAAGCCAATGCATCACTGAGTTTGCATAGTTTACAGCTGGGACTACCCGGGTATCTAATCCGGTTTGCTCCCCCAGCTTTCATCCCTCACCGTCGGACGTGTTCTGGTAGACCGCCTTCGCCACAGGTGGTCATCAATAGATCAAAGGATTTTACCCCTTCCTACCGAGTACCGTCTACCTCTCCCACTCCCTAGCTCTGCAGTATTCCCGGCAGCCTGTATGTTGAGCATACAGATTTAACCGAAAACTTACAGAGCCGGCTACGGATGCTTTAGGCCCAATAATCATCCTGACCACTTGAGGTGCTGGTTTTACCGCGGCGGCTGACACCAGAACTTGCCCACCCCTTATTCGTTAGTGTTTCTAGGACTAACAAAAGATTCGTTTAGCACAAACCACTCGGATTAACCTTGTCGTGCTTTCGCACATTGCAAAGTTTTCTCGCCTGCTGCGCCCCATAGGGCCTGGGTCCGTGTCTCAGTACCCATCTCCGGGCTACTCCTCTCAGAGCCCGTACCTGTAATAGTCTTGGTGGGCCATTACCTCACCAACAAACTGATAGGCCGCAGTCCCATCCTACGGCGATAAATCATTTGGAACACAAACCATTCCAGGTATAGTGTTCTATTGGACATTATTCTCAGTTTCCCGAGGTTATTCCCATCCATAGGTTAGGTTGACTACGCGTTACTGAGCCGTCTGCCTTGTATTGCTACAATGACTCGCATGGCTTAGTATCAATCCGATAGCAGTCAGGTCCGGCAGGATCAACCGGATTCTGATTGTAAATTTTGATTATTGAAGTACTTCTGTACTTATATTTGGAATTGACGGATGCACATAATCTTCACATTTCAGATCTAATTCTGCAATTAGATCCTCATCTTGTATGCGTAACTGGAGGCCCATGAATCACAAAATGGCATATTGCCATACTTCATCACAAGCGCCGCCTATTGCGTTACGTATGCAGAGTTCGTAGAATGAAGAATCCATATAAACCATACGTGAAATTGTGCCTGATCGATGAAAAAAATTGAAAAAATTACATGTTTTATCTTCAACCGGTTTTCAGGAAAAACAAGAAAATAGAACTTTCAGTTTCTCAATGATTAAAATTGCAGATCCCATTTTGAAAGATGGTTTTGAGAAACTATCAGGCAGAATACAAGAAAAAAACGAGGGGATCGGCTAAAATATTTGCAAAGTCATTAAAACTTCACGTAAACGGAGTAAGTCACAACATCAGATACTATGATCCATACCCATTTGTCGTAAAGTCATCAAGGGGAAAAAGCTTGATCGATGTGGACGATAACAGGTACACTGATTACTGGATGGGTCATTGGTCGTTGATACTAGGACACAGTCCAAAAAAGGTCAAATCATTATTGAAAAATCAGATCGAAAAGAGTTGGATGTATGGAACAGTGAATGAGCAAACAGTAAAGCTATCAGAGTTGATTTCTAAAGCAGTACCTGTAGCTGAAAAAATTCGCTACGTTACATCAGGTACCGAAGCTACAATGTACGCAGTAAGACTGGCAAGATCTGTAACGGGAAAGCAAATCATTGCGAAGATCGATGGAGGATGGCACGGATACACATCAGACTTGCTAAAGTCTGTCAACTGGCCATTTTCAGAATCAGAAAGCAGCGGGATTGTCAATGAAGAAAAAATTGTATCCATCCCATTCAACGATCTGGAAGGATCTATGAAAATTTTGAAAAAACACGCATTGAATTTGGCGGGTGTGATCATCGAGCCAGTTCTGGGAGGAGCAGGATGCATTCCAGCAACCAAGGAATACCTCAAAGGAATTCAAGAATTTATTCACAAAAACGAATCATTGCTCATTTTAGATGAGATTGTCACAGGATTCAGATTCAGATACGGATGCCTGTATCCCACAATGAAACTAGATCCGGACATAGTAACTTTGGGCAAAATAGTCGGAGGAGGCATGGCCATAGGAGTGGTTTGTGGTAAACGTGAGATAATGGAATATGCAGATACAAATGACAAGAAAAAATCAGAGAGAAGCTATATCGGAGGAGGCACCTTTTCTGCAAATCCAGCTTCCATGACAACGGGATTTGCAACATTGACGGAATTAAAAAATAAAAGATCCACATATGAAAAGATCAACAAATTGGGAGAGTATGCCAGAAAAGAACTCGGCAAGACTTCAGATGGAAAAGCGATAATCACAGGCAAGGGATCATTGTTTATGACTCATTTTGTAAAGGACGGAGTTACCGAGATTGCCAATGCATCGCAAGCATCAATGTGCGACATTAAAGCACTACATGATCATCATTTTAAATTGATAGCACGTGATGGAATATTCTTTTTGCCAGGAAAACTTGGAGCCATTTCAGATACGCATACAAAACAGGACATCAAGGAAATGGTTTCAGCATATTTTACATGATCCTTAAAAATTAATTTTTTAGGTTCTTTCGCCACAAAATTAATCGGTTGAATGTATCAAGGAAGTCCGAAGACCTCGTAGTGATATGAACATGTGCAGAAAGTTCTCCAAAATTAGCTTCCAATATCATAGTACACTCATCTTTAAAAAAAGGCACAGATATGCCAATTTTTTTTAGAGAATTGAAGGTATAATCTTCAATTTGAACGGATTCCTCGCTTACCAAGATTTTCTTTTTGTGAGGATTTTTGTTAATCAAATCGTCCAGATTTCTTTTTGTGGAATCATCCCATGGCAGAGAATCCTGAGGCCACCTATGTACATGAACCTTGTCTGCAAGATATTGTATTTCAGACTCAACCAACAATCAGAATAGATCCAGAATTCAAATTAAGCCTATCTAAGACTCAAAAAATTTGAACGTAAGAACAACCTTCAAACTTGAAAATCACGAGTTAATGAAAAACAGTTAACTTCATGCATCATGTTTGGAATGGAATTATTTTACGGACTTCGGGATTTTCATCAACCAAATAATGCAAGTTTTCAACTACGTTTTATTTTTAAAGATGGAGAAGTTCAGAAGTTTGCACGCCAAAATGGATTTGAAGAATAGGTAACGTGTAAAAACAATTCCAGAATCATGCTTTGATGCGTAAAAAGGAATGAAAATTAATTAAAAATGCAAAGAATGGTTTTCACAGCCAAACTTTCATTAATTATGCCATTTTAGGCTCGTTATGGGCCTATTTGGAGGCAAAGAGAATACCGAAGATATGATGTACAAGGCCATGTCCTTAATGGAAAAAAATCATCCAAAGGGAGCAATTCCATTGTTTAACAAAATCATCAAACAGGAACCTGAAAATATATCAGCAATATTCAACAAAGGTCTAGCACTCAACCAAATTAAAAAATACAGTGACGCAATCACGTGCTTTGACAAATTAATAGAGATCAATCCAAAAGATTCCCAGGCCTTCAACAACAAAGGGATATCTATGGCAGAGAATGGAAACATACAAGCAGCTGCAGAATGCTACGACAAAGCAATAGAAGTGGATCCAAAAAATGCCGCATCGTATTTCAACAAAGGGGTGTTACTTGACAAACTTCAAGAGAGAGAGGAGGCGATAGAAGTGCTGGAGAAAGCAATTTCAATTGATCCAAGGAAACCTAACGCGTTGTTCTACAAGGGAATCATACTAGGCAAAATGAAAAAGCACGAAGAGTCTCTGAATTGTTTTGACAGGGTGTACAAAAAACACCCGAGTCACATGGATGCTTTTTTTCACAAAGGAATAGAACTGGCGGAGTTGGGAAGGCATGAAAAGGCACTGGAAATTTTCGACAAAATTTTATCGAAGCACAAAGACAACGTGAACATCATCTATGCAAAATCCAGAAGTAAGGCGGAGTTGGGAATGTATCCAGAATCACTGGAATTGCTAAAACAGGCAGTGTCAAAAAATCCCAAAACCATCAGGGCATGGGCAAAGGAAGAACCGATATTTACAAAATTGCACAACGATGAGAAGTTCAGAAAACTGGTAAAGCTATAATATTTTCTTCCTTACGGCGTCTATGCGAATGATTCCGACCTTCTTTTTTGGTCCAACCAACCTCGCTTCAAATATTGGCACATAGACTTCCATGACATCTCCCAGTACAAACTCCTCATTAAGATCCCTAACGTCAGATTCCAGTGGCTTTTTTAGCTGCGTTTGCAATTTGGATATAGCTGTCTCGTAGTCTATTTCTGATTTTTTTACATTTGACGCATTTTCGTCCAAGAGCCTCTTCGGATAGTTTTCCACAGTTTTGGAGTTTATCTTGAACGGGAACTTGATCTCTCTCCCATGATGATCAAACGTCAGTTCGTCATCTTCTTCAACGAAAACATGTTCTTCTAACTTCAAATCAATTTTGTTTTTCCCCCTCTTGCCAGCAAATGCCTTTTTGATCCCAGATTTGGTTCGTACTGGAAAAATTCCACTGCCCAGCGAAATTTCGCTCACGTTTGAGTCAACAGATATCGAATGGGAGGCTTTTCTAAAGTAATCTGCGGCATATTTTCCAGAAACTGTCAACAGACACTCATAGTACAGTTTCAAAGAATGAACGTGCACATCGTCCTTTTTCGGCCTTGACAACAACGATTTGAACAGGGAGGTCTTCTTCTGATCCACTGTTAATGCAGCATCATCATCGTCCATGTTTTTTCTTAAAACCACAATCTTTGCCTCATGCGCTGTTTTAACCAAGATTATTCAAAATACGCCATTCAATCTATTTAATCAGTTCTGAGAAGAAAGAAATAATACATTTAAAATCAGATCAAAGTCATGGGAAACAAAAAAGGCGGATATATTGACAAGTTTCTGAAGAAAGCAGACAAAGCGATTCAGGAAGGCGTCAAGAAGGCCGATGAGGTGCTGGAAGAAGCAGTCGAGCTGGGTTCCATGACGGCAAAACAGGCATCAAAGACAAGCAAAGAGCTGCACAGTCAAGCAAAGAAGGAGAGCGAGGCCCTGCAGAAAAAAGGGTTAGAGAAGATCAGCGGAGGCATATCCACAGCAAAGAAGGCAACATCAAACACTCATGACGACCTGGAGATACTAAGAAAGCTAGGCAAATTAAGAAAAACAGATGTGATTACTGAAGAAGAATTCAAAGCAAAGAAAAAGAAAATCTTGGAAAGGATATAATTGGAAAAATCAAACATTCACGGATCAAACGACAAAAGAGATGTGAATCCAAACTGGTTTACAAGTAAAACTTGGATGAAGGTGCTATCAGATAAAATCGAATCCAAGGATCAGGACATCTACCACGTTCATTTTGAAAAGGGTTCAAGAACAAAACTTCACCAACATAATGGGAATCAAGTACTGATAGGGGTAAAGGGAAAAGGAAGCCTAGAGATATTCAAAAAGAAGGGCAACCTCAACACGGGTTTCAGAATTAAGAAAGTAAAGCGAATTTCTCTCAACGAGGGAGACATCGTCCACATACCTGCAAAAACACTCCACACACACGGTTCAATCGATAAGAAAAAGGAATTTTCTCACATCGCAATCAACATTCTTTCAAGAAAAAATTCAGCATACAAGACAGCATGGTATGAATCCGAAGTTAGAAAAGGAAAAAAGGGGACAAGGGAAACATTTTACGACATAATAAAAGACTAGAAAACACCAAAGCAGAACAAACAATCATGAGAATTGCTCTTTAGGTTTTTCAGCCACACGATATAACTGCCAAATCAGTAAAACGACAAAACAGTTCATTGAAATGCAAGAGATGGTAGGCACGTATTAGTTAAAAAATCTGTAAATTATACAACATGCATAATTTCAAAAACACGAATTCACATCTAAACAGAATCCAGACAGAACACCAGTTTCACAGGACTGCAAGGTTTGAAACTACAGCATCTTACATACCGCGCAAAATGAGCACAGGGTGAATTCTCAGATTTTAATTGCAATCAGATGCCCAAGACTCTACAGAAAATTCACTGTACCTGCAGGAGATTTCATCAAGGATTCCATGATTGGATGTGATCAGAGACTGATTAAGATTTACGCCCTTGCAAGTGATTTTTGCCATCATTGCATCATAATTTCCATTTAGTTGAAGATCATCCTCATCAACAAGAATTGATGAACCTACAGGGCATACGGATTCCACGTATTCTCTTGATTCATCCCCATCAGATTCATGTAGTTCGGATACAGATACAAGTGAAAACTCAATTAATTGTCCATCAGCATCCAGTATGGCATTGCCATTCACCACTTCAGCAACTGTTGTGGAATAGCATTTCCCCTTTTCTTCTGAGCAATCCAAAGAATCCACGACGGCGTACGAATAGATCATGTAGCCAAAAGAAATCGCAATCAGAGATACAAGCAAGATTTTGGAATTCAACCCTATGACGTTTTAGAGACAAGGATTTATGATTAGTGGTCTCCTATATCTACAGTATTTTTATAATATTTAGGCATCCTAAATCATAATGCAGAAATTCACATCAAGACAGAAAATTAAGGTTGCAAAAAGAGATTAGAAAAATGTCAATACGACGAGATTTTGAAATCAATTCAATTGACGGGAATGAAGGGACACAGATCAAACAGTACTTCCACCCAGATAGTCATTTGGAAGACATAGATTACAGCCTTGCACAATTTACACTAGAATCAGGAAAAAGATCCAAACTTCACAAGATGCTCTCATCAGAAGTTTACTATATTTTGGAAGGAGAGGGAATGATACACATTGACGGAAAAACTTTCAACGTGAAGAAAAATGATTCGGCGTATGTTCCCCCAAATTCCAAACAATACATCAAAAACCTAGGAAAGGACGATTTGAAGTTCCTATGCATTGTTCAACCCGGATGGAATGCCAACGATGAGATTCTGTTGGAATAAGTTGGTCCTGACAGAAATCACATGAAACCGTTTTTAACATATGACAAATCTCTATTGCTAGTGAACACGTATCAAGCAATCAAAGTACTAAATGTGGATAAAAATGCGTCTCAAGAGGAGATCAAAGCAGCGTATAGGAAGCTCGCGCTAGAAGTACATCCTGACAAGAACAAAGAAAAGAACGAGGATTCAGAGTTCAAGAAGATTACAGAAGCTTACACTTACCTTAAAAAAAATCCCAATGAAAGGACGGGTTTGGACATACAAGATGCCACCAGAACAAAGGCAAAAAGAGACGTAAAAAGAAGGCCCCAATGGGGAGCACCAGAAGACGGAAGCATACCAGAACAAGACTGGGGAAAATATACGCGCGAATTTGAAGAGGGAGACCCTACTTTCTGGAAGGAATATGAGAGAAAATTTTGGGAAGATTACAACGCACGTGTTCGTCCGGACGGGAGAAACGGAGAATATGAAAAAGCCAGAGAACCAGACAAGCAACCAAATGTGTTCGTAGATGTGGACAAAACCCTGTGCATAGGTTGTTGCAGTTGCGAGATTATCGCCCCTGATGTTTTTGAAATCAACAAGTCGTGCAGATCAAACCCAAAATCAACAGTGATCAACCAAAAGGGAGCAGGAATCAACAAAATCATGAACGCTGCAGAAACATGTCCAACAAAAGCTATCAGAGTAGAGGATGTAGATACAAAAGAAAAACTGTTTCCTCACTGAGCTCTCAACTTTTCCCACATATCATCCGATTCAGAATCGGATAAACTCAAATCAGAGTCAAACATAGTATGGACCGCACCTGCCGAGTCATCCAGACTCCGAGGAATTAGGTGCACATGCACGTGTGGCACTTCCTGTCCAGCATTTTTTCCGTTATGAACAGCCATCAAAGTAGCACCGGAGATAGAATCAACTTTTGGCATCATGGTGTAGACAAGTGAGAACAAATCATCGTATTCATCCACACACATATCTTGGATTTTTTCGTGGTGGTTTTTTGGAATCACAAGTACGTGTCCTTTTGCCAAAGGAAATGCATCTAGAAACGAAACCGAGTGAGGAGTTTCGCTTAGAAATTTAGCAGGGATCTCACCGGAAATAATTTTACAAAAAGTGCAATCCATGTTCACATGACAACATGCTTTGAAATATTAAATCATCTATCAAGGATTTACAACGGTGGCCCACGCGAGTCCATCACCGAACTTGATTGTGACCTCATCGCCAGAGCTAAAAGAACAGTCCTCAATGATTTTCGGAACACTGTCAGATGTTTCAACATAACATGTTCCACCATCATTCGTAAGTATAACTACATCTTCATACACGTCTTCGCGGATCAGGTTCCAGAAAGGGAAAATCACAGTGGATAAAACGATTCCGGCAGCAACAAACGCGCCTACAGCTACCAAGCTGGTTTTTTGGCTTGAGTTTAACTCCATATTACCAAGTGCCGCCATCGCCAGCGTTCGGATCCATCTTCTTTTCAGGTATATTTCCATGAGCCTTTTTCATGTGTTTTTTCAAACGCTCAGGATCATGCAGTTCGGTTCCGCATACATCGCATTTGGTCTTATTCTCATCGTCTTTCTTTCGCTTGAACAGTCCCATAAAGTGACCAACTTGCAAATACATTAAAAATTATACTAATAACCCACAACTAGTTCCAATATACTACAAATGCGCATTCAGTACATAGAACATACAGACATTTAGACACTAGCGCGACTAATTTCACGAATAATAAAGCAAATGTTAGAACTATCACCAAAATACTGAACAGTTTTCGGTCTAAAGATCCATACACCTTTTGAATTGATCTTATGTGAACTTGCAAATATGTCAATGATCCGTAAGTAGAACGTCTTAAATCCAATTATCACCTATTGCATTCCTGGGATGGCGGCATGTCCTTTCGTGTTGTTTGATTTCATCTTGCTGTCCATCCAATCTAATTTTGTATGAATTAAAAATATGAGATAAAAAAACATGGACGATTGATAAGTCCTACGTGCACCTCTTAAGCAAAAAAGCACTATACATATCATGAAATCAAACATGAAAAACCAATCAAAAGAAATCTCACTTACAGTAGATGGGATTTATGACAGAATGTCAAGCACTTGGAGCAAAATCAGATCATCCAAGCTGACAGTCAGAGTAGGATCAGCATAGATTAATCTTTGTGACAATCTGATGTGTGGGCTCCATTTTTTTTGAGCCCACTTCACCTACAACCACAGTTTCTTACAATTATGAAAATCAATAATCACACAATCAAGACAGGGACAAATACCAATTTTTCATTACATACATTGAAATCATGTACGAAAACAAATCGTAATGAAATGATTTGAAACATTGTAGAATTCAATCCTCTGGGGACGATGGGATTCGAACCCATGACCTCCAGCACCCGAGGCTGGCAGTATGCCGAGCTAACCTATGTCCCCATCAAGGTGAAAATCAAATCCATATTTAATTTCACAATCCTAATTGAGATTGTAAAACCAATTTTTGTTTATCTCTCGTCAAATGAGTCAAAAATAAACGGTTACTGCAAAAATCTTGGAACTTTTCTGAGAATATATGATATAGATATTCTTCCCGGGCCGATTACTACGGTGACCAGACATGCGGCCAACAGTATGATGTCCAGTTCGGTTCCGCCTCTTCCCGTAAAGCTCTCAGCTTCCTTTACCAGAAATATCGCCCCAAGCATCACAATTGACAGCAAAGATGCGGAAATTCTCGTCAAACCTCCCAGGATAAGCAATATTCCAGGTACAAATTCTGCCAAAGCTATCGGAATCTGCATTTCGGATGGCAGCCCCATGTTCGGAAGGTTTTCTGCAAATCCTGGACCGAATTTGCCTAGGGAATGCATGATGAATATCATTCCCACGGTAGTTCGCACTCCGAAATGTGCAACATCGTGAAGTATTGTTTGTCGGATTACCGTTTCTGCCATTTAATGATGTGACATTGGTTCGGATAAGATATAACTACTTGGAACTGAATGTGAGTAATCCTTAAATTTTAAAACTCCCTAGTTGCTCGTGTTGAACAAAACAACGATGATGCTTAGCATGGTGGTGGTATTGGCCGCTGTATTTGCAATAGCATCTCCCATGGATACTGCAACTGCGCAAACATCTGATGCTGTACCCGATGGCGAAGGAAGCGACTACAAAGATGGGGACAATAAGGAAGGAAAATCTTGTCCTAGTAAAGAAGGAAAGATGAAAGACACATCACATCGTACTTAGTTACTTGATTTTTTAGAATCTGTCAATACCAATTGTTGATTTTAATTTGCATAATCCTAAGGAAGATTATGAGATGTTAGATCATAAATAAAGTAAATTCAGATCATGTGTTATCATAGAATGTTATCATTAATTTTTATTTAATACGTTTCATTCATCAGCATTGTCATTTTAAGAACACCATGTGTTTTTAATGATAGATTATGTGCATCAATCATATTCTAACTAGGGGAATTCTTCTTTCTTTTTGAGTTCGCATGCAGCTTCTCATAGGTGGATTTCCACTCTTCTTTGAACTTATCAGGCTCTTCCAAGGCCATAATTCTCAAGAGATTCAATGTTTCGTATACCAGTTTTGCATATCGTTTTTGTGCCCGGTCATAAAGAACATCTTTTTGTTTTTTCCACTCCTTCAATTCCCGAGTAAAAAAATCAATCCTGCCAAGCTTGTAGTTAATTTCGGCCACTAGTATTTTGAAAGATTCAGATTTCATTTCTTGCTACGAACATGCTGGTCTTTTATGCAATAATCACATACAGAAGTCACCAATAGAGCTACATTATTACAATTACATTTTATGCACATGCATCCAATTTCATCCATAATTACAGGTTGTGCTGATTTGAGTTAAAGTGAAGGATTGCAGTGCAACGCAAGAATTTTACGAATTAATAAAGTTCTTGGTCCTAACGGTAAGCCCAGTTTATGTAAATCATATCCTTGCCGGAGGAATCCTCTTTCCCTTTAGTTTTATGTATCGTGATGACAAACGCAGTTGCATTTTATAACATGGGCAATTGATGCTTTCGCAATAAAGAAAAATCTGACACGTTTGACATCTCTTTTGTCCGTCTTCATAGCGTCCTCCCATGCCTTCTTGCTTTTTTTAATGTTCTCAAATATGCACCTGTCAGAACAATGAGGCATATTCTCATTTTGAATTTCTTTTCCACAGTTTTTGCAGATATTTTTCATAAGATTTTTTCAATTCCATGAGATATTTATCAGAATGCACAATATCGGATTTGATAATTGATGGAAGCTGGGCCAGGTTGTCTAATCCTTGGAGCAGGACATTGGCTAAAAGACTATCAGGCATGTGGAAGATCTATCGTCTTAGTCCGCACATAAGATCCAGCATCCATTGTAAGAATGTTTTTCAGATTAATAAAATCACGGCACAGTATCACAAATGAAAACAACATCTGATGAATGCCACGTATACAAATCAGCATGAGAAAAGGTTGCAAGTGATTTTGAGATGATAGAACAGAGTATCAAGGTGGTTTACGTAATCCATACCATGATTACGAAACTATTCAGGCATGGCTTTTTGTGAGTTTTTACGGATAATTACGACATGACAAAAAATCTGAGTTTAGAGAATATACGTATAGGCTTTTACAGAAAATTGCGGTTTTGATATTTTTGTGCGTGGAAAACTGGATTTTCGTGCGTAGCATTACACGTTTACTGATTGTCCAATTTTGCAATAAAATAATCAAAAATGAGTGATGTTATCGCGTAATCCCAAAGATTGATTCATTACCCTTTGTCGAATTTGTGGGGTGAGATACGATGGATGAAATGAATCAGCAGCTGCTTGACAAAATCAGGAATTCCATTTCTGAGACCGTCCATGCAAAGAGGATTGGCATCGCTTACTCTGGAGGCGTTGACAGTACGCTAATTTCAAAAATCTGCCATGACATGGAATATGATGTTACTCTGTTGACCGTAGGATTTCCTGAATCACACGACATCTTGTTTGCAAAGGAGGTAAACGAATTTCTGAAGTATGATCATCATGTTCTGGAAATTGATTCAGAAACCTTTCCCAATGTCGCATCAAAGGTCAATCAAATAATAAAGACTGACAACTTGTCTTGGAATGAAAATTCTATCGCTTTTTATTATGTTTCCAAGCTTGCAAGCCGCTTGGATCTTGATACCGTGATCACTGCAAACGGCATTGATGAGCTGTTTTGCGGCTACAATGCATACAGGGAAGCGTTTTCTGGAGGAGAGTCTCAGATCAACGAGATGATGACATCCAAGATTGACAACGAGCTGAAAATGATGAAGACAGTGGATCTGGTCACGTCCGAATTCTGGGTGACGTTGCTACAGCCTCTTCTCTCATCACAGTTCATAGAGTATGCTAAAACCGTTCCTGTGTCTGAAAAAATTCACAGCTCCGAGGATCTGTATCGCAAGCACATCATACGCAAACTGGCAGTAGAAGTCAACGTCCCTGAACTCTCATGCAGCAAGAGAAAAAAGGCATTGCAATACGGCTCAAAGATTCACAAGGCTCTGATGAAAACTAGATGAATTTCCTGACTGTTTTCTGAACGGTTCTCTCGACGTTTCTGATTATTGCTGGTGATGCACCAAGATGCTTTTCAGGCGAAAAGATTGAATCAATTTCCTTGTCTGTGAGTTTTGAGGTGAATGCCTTGTCGTTTTTGATTGCGTCTATGTAGAGCATTCCCTTGTCGTTTGCCTCAAACGCAACTCTCTGTACATCCTTGTATGCCACGAATCTTGGTATTCCTTTCTTGATGAGCGCTTCTAGTACAAACTCTGCAAAGATTTGCCCCTTCGTGACGTATAGGTTGTCCACGATTCGTTTTTCGTTTATCATTAGGTTGTCCACAATTCTTGTCATTGTCTCTAGCATCTCGTCTACCAGTATTGACGCGGTTGGAATCGTGAACCTTTCGTTGGCAGAGTTTGAAAGATCTCGCTCGTGCCATAACGGGATGTTCTCAAACGCAACTGCGACCTGGCTCCTAACGAGCTTGGACAACGATGAAACACGTTCGCTCTTGATTGGATTTCTTTTTACAGGAACTGCGCTGCTTCCCATCTGTCCCTTCTTGAACTGCTCTGCAACCTCTCCGATTTCTGTTCTTTGCAGATTTCTTATCTCGATTGCTATTTTCTCCAGCGTAGTTCCAATCAGTGCCATCTGAAACGCGTATTCTGCATATCTCTCTCTTGGGACAACTTGGGTGGCTACTTCTGCCGGAAATAGCTTAAGCCTCTTTGCAGCCCTTCTCTGAACTTCAAGTGACTTTGCACCCATTAGAGAACCTGTACCTACTACTCCTAGCGTCTTGCAAATCAAAATCCTCTTCTTTATCTCCTCGATTCGTTCCACGTGTTTTGCCATCTCTGCAGCCCAGTTTGCGAACTTCAATCCAAATGAAATGATGCTTGCATGCTGTCCGTGTGTTCTTCCGACGGCTGGAATCTTTCCGTGTTTTACTGCTTTTTTTGCAAGTATGGATGCCATCCTTGCAACCTTTGGTTCTATGATCTGTAGTGCGTCTCGCATCTGCATGGAATTGCTGGTATCGACTAAATCGTTGCTTGTAAGGCCGTAATGTATCCACGGTCTAGCTTTTTTGGAGCATTTTTCACTTAGTGATTCCACGAGCGCTGCCGTATCGTGATCGCTTTTTGCCTCCAGATGCTTGATCCTTTTCGCCGTGATCTTTCCCGAAGTTGCGGCCCTGTGAATTTCCTTTCCTACGTTTTTCGCGATCATTCCTATTTCGCTCTGCGAAATTGCCGCTGCACCTTCGATCTCTAACTGATAGTCTACCTTTTTTTGCTCACTGAATATGTCCATCATCTGTTTCGTGCCATAGCGGCCATTATCGATAGGTAAAATTGACAATGTATGTCGTCATTGCATATCGAAAATAAATCTACTCATGCATTGTTTCAATCTGATCCATTTTCAGATGTTTTTTTGTCGTTATTTGCGAGATCTGCAGTGTTTTAACGCAGTTGATCGGAACAACTTCTTTCAAATGAGATGCGACATTTGTCAATCAAGATCACAAGTAAGGATACTGTGAATGAGTTTGGGTGGGTCTCTAGCTTCTGGTTCTCTTCTTTACTGCTGCAACCTTTTTTGATGATCTTGCTTCTTTGGTTTTTGATGATGACTTGCTGACTTTTCCCTCCGTCTTGATACTTTTTCCGCTTCGTCTGTCTGCACGAGAAGCTTTAGCTCTGACTTTCTGCTCTTCATTTTGTTTTTCAACTTCTTTTTCAGTTAGTTTTTTTCTTACCATGCAAAATGAAACAGTTCATGCTAGATAAATAAGATCATCGATTTTCAATCGGATTGTTTTTCTGGCAAAATATTTTTTCGTGTAGTTGTATCTGTGACGTCAAACCTGTCTAGATCATTTGAAATCCTCTGTTTTTATTGACTTCCCAAAATTACAATCTCTTTACATTGCCCGTTTTCTTTGACGGTGAATTGATGATTTGTGTTTGACTTGAGATCCTTTTAAGAATTCTTCTGATGATTTAAATTGGATTGAAAGGCATTTTTCCAATAATCATGTCTTTTAGTTCCCCTAGAAAAATTGGAGACAATCAATATCAAATCGATGCCGATTCAAATCTTGGCATGAAAGTTCCTGTGAGAATTTATGCAGATGAGCCGTTGATGCAAAAGATGCTCTCTGACAGAACCATCATGCAGGCACGAAACGTTGCCTCTATTCCCGGCATTGTAGGTCATAGCGTGGTGTTGCCAGACGGACATGAGGGATACGGATTTCCCGTTGGAGGGGTAGCTGCGATGGATGCCGAAGAGGGGATGATCAGTCCCGGAGGTGTGGGATATGACATTAACTGCGGTGTGAGATTACTTCGTTCTAATTTGACAGAACAGACGGTCCGTTCAAAGCTAAAAGACTTGTTGACTGATCTTTTTAGTTCCATTCCTTCCGGCGTCGGTTCAAAAGGCGCGGTGAAGCTGACACATGCTGAGCTTGATGAAGTTTTGGTAAACGGAGTAAACTGGGCAATTGATCATGGCTATGGCACGTCAGATGATTCTGATGTGTGTGAGGAAAATGGACAGATTCAAAACGCTGATCCAAACAAAGTTTCTGACAAGGCAAGAAAACGCGGTGCGCCCCAGCTTGGAAGTCTCGGGTCTGGAAATCATTTTCTTGAAGTGCAAAAGGTTGCGGAGATACATGATGAGGAGGCAGCAAAGAGAATGGGTATCGAAGAGGGAACAATTACAATTTTAATTCATTGCGGATCCCGGGGATTCGGACATCAGGTATGCAGTGACTATCTCAGGGTTGCAGAGCAAGCAATGCAAAAGTACGATATCAATTTGCCTGACCGGGAACTTGCTTGCGTTCCAAACAGCTCCGAAGAGGGGGAGTCATACAGAAAGGCGATGTTTTCTGCATTGAACTTTGCTTGGAGTAACAGGCAAATGCTCACCCATTGGACTAGGAATTCATTTCAGCGTGTGTTTGGACAATCAGAATCAGATCTTGACATGAAATTGGTTTATGACGTTGCTCATAATATTGCGAAAGTTGAAAAACACAAAGTTGACGGATCGGATCGTAATCTAGTTGTACATAGAAAGGGCGCGACAAGGGCTTTTCCTGCAAACAGAAACGAAATCCCATCAAAATACCGTGACTTGGGTCAGCCTGTCCTGGTTCCTGGCTCCATGGGAACTGCGAGCTGGATTCTGCTCGGACAGGAAAATTCCATGGACTTGAGCTTTGGATCCACTGCGCATGGGGCGGGGAGGACCATGTCTCGCTCAAAGGCTAGGCGAAATTATACTGAAGAAAATGTGAAAAAGTCCCTTAATGACAAGGGCATATTCATCAAGGCATTGACTCGAGACGGGGTCGTGGAGGAGACTCCTCAGGCATACAAGGACGTTGATGCTGTAGTTAATGTGTCTCATAATCTGGGAATCGCGACAAAAGTTGCCAAGCTGGTACCTATCGGTGTGATCAAAGGTTGAGCGAAGAAGATTCAGAACTAGAAAGACTAAAGGCAAAACGACTTGCCGAAATGCAGAAAAACATTTCGATTAAACAAGAAGTTGAGTCTGACCCGGAACCTGAAAAAGAAAAGATTTCTGAAACCAGTTCTAGGGATTCATTAGTTGAGGTGCTTGGGTTTAGGGGCTTGGAGGTCTTGGAAAATGCTGAATCGCAATTCCCTTCTGAAACAAAGATGATCATTGAAAAGTTATCTGAGCTAATCAAGACTGGCGAAATCAACAAAACCAATGAGAGTCTTGACGGTGGCAGACTGCTGGCATTGTTTAGAACGGTTGGACTGAATGTGCGCATGAATACGAAAATCAACGTCGAACAGGACGGAAAGTTTGTCTCTTTGAGTGACAAGTTCGGTAACAAGTCATCCTCTGATGATGACGACAATGGTGATGATGAGCGATGAATGTAGTTTTAGAAGTCGGAACAAAAAACTATGTGGATGATCTTCTGTCCATCAAAAAAGCCCTCTCGCACATGGAAAGTCTGTTGGGATGCTATAGCGGATATGTGGTCAGCGAACCCTCGTCCAAGTTCGGCTGGACGTTCTTCAAATTGTCCTTTAAACCCAGTTTACAAAACGGCATAGCAGAAAAGTTCTCTGACATGATTGCCAGATATGATCCAGTTGACGAACAGCAAAAGTTTGCAAAGTTCATGACAGATTATTTTGTTTCTAGGGGTTGTGATGTCAAAATAAAACTGTCTGACTAGACTCTTCTTCCTCTTTTACCACCTTTCTTTCTGGTGGTATCGTGAGGGATGGGTGTAACATCGTCGATTCTCCCAATCTTGAATCCTCCTCTTGCCAAGGCTCTGATTGCAGCTTGTGCTCCCGGACCAGGAACTCTGGAACCTACTCCTCCAACTGCACGAACTCTGATGTGAAATCCTGTGAACAATTTTGTTCTTGCAGCGTCAACGACAGCGTTTGCTGCCTTCATTGCTGCAAATGGTGATGATTCGTATCTGTCAGCATTGACATGTACGCCGCCGGAACTAATGGCGACAGTTTCTGCGCCAGTAAGGTCTGTCATGTGAATTATTGTGTTATTGTAACTGCTGTAAATGTGGGCAATTCCCCATTTGTCAGGTGCTTGTTTTTTTGTCTCTGGCTGAGCCTTTTCTTCAGCAGCAGCCTCAGTTGTAACTTCTTCAGCAGCAGCCTCAGTTGTAACTTCTTCAGCAGCAGCCTCAGTTGTAACTTCTTCAGCAGCAGCCTCAGTTGTAACTTCTTCAACTGCCTCTTTTGGTGCTTCTACTACCTCAGTTTCGACTTCTGACAATGAATATTCAGCCCTTAAAGGGTTTAAAAAACATTCATTTTCCTATCTGGACTTGGTTTGGCCCTAGGTTGTGAATCAATGACTATTCATATACTGTTTTTACGTGACTGCATTAAATGGCGTCAATTCTGTTTATGGGCATAGGGGTTGCCGTTGCGACCGCTCTGCTTGGTTCTGTCGCATTCCAGTTTCTGATCATCGATGTAGATTCTGGTTTGTCTCCGTTGGAAAAAGACTGTCAGCAGATTGCCAACGAGGGATACAAAATACATTCGATATATCCTGATTTTGATCTAGACGATCTTCCTCATGATGACTTTAAGCGAATGGAATATCTTGACAATCTGTGGATGGAAAAATGTGTTGTCGTTTTGCCCACCGAGTCGATCATAAGCATTGCAAATAATGTCGAAAGAGATGTTCTGCACGGCGAGTGATCTCATCTGAAATGATTCCAACCTAGGTCTTTCAATCGTATCATGCCTTCTTTATTTTCTACAAACACTCCTCTACCATCTGCTACATATCCTATCTCCATGATTGGCGTCCTGCTCTGCTCTGCGTTTTTCTGAATCACGTTTCTGTTTTTGGGGTGCGTCGTAAATGCAAATTCGTACTCTTCTCCCCCATGAAATACCAGATTGTTCAGACTGACTTTCTGAGACTCTGCAAAGTCCCTCACGTCTTTCATGGCAGGTATGTTGTTGATGACGAGTTTGCTCTTACTCTGCTTTGACATTTCGTTTAGCGTGGTAGATAACCCGTCACTTGAATCCATAGATGACGAGAAATATTTTTTGTTCTTCAAACTGAAATCTAGTCTGGGTTTCGGATTAACCACCGACTTGATGGATTTTTTGACAAATCCTTCCTTTCCTTTTTTCTTGTCCAGCAGCATGCCCAGTCCTGCTGGCGTGTATCCAAAAGGCCCTGTCACAAATACTAGGTCTCCTTTCTTGGCCCCTCTCCTGGTTACTATCCTGTCTGCGGTTCCAAAAAGACATACGTTAAACACAATCTCTTTACCCGCATTAGTGTCTCCTCCGATGATTGTTATGTCGTATTGAGTGCACGCTTTTTTGAAACCTGATGCAATTGCATTGACCTTTGGACGTGAAATAGTCTTTGGCAGGTTAACTGAAATGATTCCGTATTTGGGTCTGACCCCCTTTGATGCAAAATCGCTTATGCAAGATATGACGCTTTTTCTTGCAGCATCAGACAGCTTCATCTTGGACGGAATGTCTGTACTTTCCACCATCGTGTCTGTTTTTGTCACGATTCCGGTCTTGCCAAACCTGAACGTTTCTACATCTTCAGATTCAAAATTCTTTTTTCCTAACTTGCTTTGAAAAATTTTGATTATTGAGGATTCATCTAACTTTGTCATAGCATTGATTCACAAGCTCAAGTGTGTTCTTGACGATCTCTTTACATTTTTCCTCGTTGTTTGATTCAGCTGAAACCCTGATGATGTCTTCTGTGTTTGATTTTCTTATCAGCACCCAGCTGTCCTCGTCTATGATTCCCTTGATTCCGTCTAGTGTGATGGTCTCAGAATAGTCCTCTGCAAATCTAGACTTTACTTCCTCTATTACTTTATCATGCAAATCCGCATCGACTGGTGTCTTGTCTCTAATCTGGGTGTAGCTTTCCATGTAATTCAGAATCTCGCTGAACTCCTGGGTTCCAAGCATGGATGCAATCAGGCCGCTTGTGAGTATTCCTTCCCTGCAGTAGTTGAACTCTGGCAAAATGAATCCTCCGCTGCTTCCCTCTCCTCCTGCTTGAGCGTTGTTCTTTAGCATAAGATCTATAACGTTTGCTTCTCCTACTTTGGATCTCTGAACCGTTCCCCCTCTTTCCTTGATGAACTTCTCAACTGATACGCTCGTATCGATGCTCAATACGAATCTCTTGTATCCCAGATCCAAAGATTTTGCAACTCCCAAACCCAGTGTCACATCTGCAGTTTGCTTTTTTCCGTTTCTGACTACTACCAGCCTGTCTCCGTCTAGGTCAAAAGCGAATCCTATCTCCTTGCTGTTGGATGCTTCTACCAGGTCAGACAGTTCGTCATAAGTGGGATCTGGCCCTCTGGTGCATCCGTCAAGGTCCTCGTTAATCGTTTTAACATCACATCCAATTCTTCTCAACATCTCCGGTGCAAAACCCTTGGCTGCTCCTCCGCCAATGTCCACGGCGATCTCCGGCTGGCTGTCTATGTCCCCGATGATCTTTCTTGCATCTTCTATGTATGACGATGATATGTTTTCCTCTGTGCCGATGTTTGACTGTGGAATATCTTGATGTTCGATAATCTGCGGAAGCTCTCCCTCGTTGATCCCTCTTCCCTCTATGATGAACTTCAGTCCGTTCCATTCTATCGGATTGTGTGAGGATGAAATGACCAGGCCTGCACCGTATTTCCTTGCTTCTCTGAAAACCACTGGGGTGGGAACAGTTCCTAGATTAAAAATATCTATTCCGTTCTTCATCAGTGCCGCGCTGGCTGAGCTCTGAACAATCGTGCCTGATGGTCTGGTGTCCTTTCCTATGACACATTTTTTAGATTTGATTAATGACGAAAAATTATTGGCAAATTCCATGACGTCCTTTGGGTTGAGATCCTCGCCGAATATTCCCCTAATTCCAGAAATGGTTTTTTTCAACTGGTCACACTCTGAAAGGCTTTTTATTAACTCTGACGTTTTCATCCAATCGTGCCCTGGTAGCTCAGCCTGGTAGAGCGAACGCCTCGTAAGCGTTAGGTCGCGGGCTCGTATCCCGTTCAGGGCTCTAAAATTTTTAAAATTATTGAATAACTGCTAGTTTGTCTCGTCAAAGGATTCGATGTCTGTTTCAAGTTCTTTTCCTAAACCTTCCCACCATTGTTTTGTTTGTCCTGCCAAATAATCTCCTTGCCATTAAACTGGAATTGTCCTTTATAGATCTGTCGGTTGATCAAATCTTGATCATGATGTAATTAATTGTAAAATAATTTTCAGCTCTTCTCTGCTTCACTTTCTTCTTTTTGCTTCTTCTTCATTTTTCTGAAGATGATTATCATTAGTGTTCCACCTGCACATCCCCAAAACAATTCAGACGTTCCGTTTTTAATTCCGTATGGCTCTAGAACTCCTACAAAGCCCAGTGTCATCACTGCTAGAAAACCTAATCCTATGACGTCCAGTATTTTTGACATGTTTTTGTCTGCTTGTTATGGTATATCAAAAAGATATATGGTTTTGTAAAAGAAGCAATGTGTGGACAAGTACCTGATGGTAATTTTGGTTTTCATGGTTGTAAGCATACCCATTTCGTTTGTAAATCCGATGAGTGGGGAGTTTCGAGATCCTCCATTTATCGGATTGTTCTATGCAGCCATTGCCGGTATTGCGATAATTGTATTATACAGCTCATACAAGGAAAGAAAAGACAGACAGAAAGCTAATGCTAGAAGAAGATCTAGGAAGTAAAAATTAAAGTTCTAATCCGAATGATTCGGCTATGCTGGAAAAGTTAACGTAAGAATCCAAGTACTGCCTTCCTTTGGAAGTGATCACGAAAGTATTCTTGCCATCATACTCTATCTTGTTGATCAAGCCCGCACCCGTCAAGTTCTCCAGGAACTTTGACAGTCTTGAATGTGACAGGTTCGCCTTTGTTAATAGAGATGTTGTCTTGATGCCATCCTGGCCCTGTTCTTGTGTGGCATTTAGTACGTCTGCAACGATCTGCATACTTGTTCTGTACGATGCCATATGCACATTATCTTAAAACTATGATATAAGGGTATTACCATCAATTCAGATCAGATAAATATGCTCTGCCATGATTTTTCTGCAATGTCATCCTCGCAATCATCTGCTCCTTGGTTTGATGACTTTGTCGGTGTGGCTTACAGGTATTATGATCTGAGGATGAATGTTGTTCCATTATTTATTGATCGAAAAGAAGCTTCCTCTCTCTGGCATGAAACTATTCATCCTTGGATAGATCCGTCGATCAAAATCAGATTTCTTGAGCTTGATGACCAGTATTGGTTCATCATGGGTTCGGAATCTCAAAAAAATGACACCAACCTGTCCTTTTTCAAAGAGTTGCCAAAATCCGAAAACTATGAACGATTCAAAAAAGGCCATGGCGGCGAGGCGTATTTGAGATTGGGAGTATATGCTAAAAAGTCTCTTGATGATGTGAAGAAAGATGCGATATGCAGTTGCAAACACGAGGCACGCGATCATGATGAGGGTGACGGTGACGTATGTCTATTCAACACTTGCGAATGTAAAAAATTCTCCAGCTTTCAAGTGAACTTGTTAAGGAAGAAGAAGGTGATAACCGACATAAAATTTATGGACGAGAAAGACGCCAAGGATGATTCGCTTGCATGGAATTGCATGAACGCAAATAAATTTTCAAAACCTGAATGATCAGTCTAGATCTTTGTTGACTCTGATATGTTCTCCTGGGTAGTGCTCGCTAACTCTTTTTGAATAGCAGTCTCCGCACATCATGCCGTCTATTCCCCATTCTTCCATTGGATTGTAATGGAGATCTATTTTTCCACTACAAACGGCACAGGTTTCTTTTTTACCCAAAGTGCTTTGGATCTTTTTAGTCTATATAAAAAACATTCTGGAATGGTGCTGCTCAAAAAAAGTCATGTTAAATAATACTGTGTAATATTAAATCTAGGTGGACGGTCTGACCAATGTAAACCTCCTGCAAGATTTTTACTTGGTTGGACTTCTACCGTGAAAATCAAAACAGATTGTTAGTTAGTTTTTTCAATGCCAGAATTTCCTCTTCTTCTTGCCTTATTTTCTTATCAATCACACGCAGCATCGAATCATTCCAAACGTGCTGAGAGAAGAAATTATGTTTGGTGTTTGCCAGTTCGATTTCATCGTCTACCACGGTATCTTCGAGAAATTTAGTCACAATCACGTCTGTGATCTTTAAAATTCTGGAATTAAGTTTGAAGCTGCGGAAAATTGGCTCAAGCTTTCTCACGTCTCCCTTGAAATCCCCTCTTGACTCTAGGATTTTTTTGTGGAGAATTCTAAAGTACACTGAGACAAAAAACAACGTTGCATATCTTTTGGTCTTGTGTCCTCCCTGTTTTCCGTATTTCAGAGATTTCTTTGCAAATTCTTTGACAAGATACGGGTATAGCAAAACCCTGTAATCGTCTTTCAGGTTGTCATTGAACACATCGTCATACTTGCTTCCTCTGGGCAAAAACTGGGCCGGCGAGCTATATGCCTCGGTCGGTCTCTGTTCTATTCCCGCAACCAATGCTTGTATGGCGTCCTTTGCCACGATGACTTTCTTGTGGTTGTCTGGAAGATAGTTGTTGTATATCATGTCTCCAGCATACTCTGTTTGCTTGGATTTTGTTTTTGTATCAAAAGAACCCGCTTGAATTTCGTAAAAGTAACCGCAGTTTCTCAGCTGTGATTTGATTGACTTGTGAAAGTCCATCAACGACACCAGATCCTTTCCTCTTACTGAGTTTTGAGAATTCCTGTACTTTGTAATGTTGTTTTGCTCCTGTTCGTCATCGGCTTTGATTATTGTAACTGTCATGGAACCTTCCATGTTCTTCGTTCTCTTTGAATGATCAAGAATGGAGTTTGATGTTTGCGCCCCGTTAACGATTTGAGGTGCGTGAAGCTCAATCAGGTTTTCGCCCAACTCCGAAAAATCACTTACGACTATGGTGATTCCGTTATTGTAAAAGAAAAACTTGTCTGGGTTGCTTTGCAGCGTGTCGCGTAGTCCTTTGTTGACTGTTGTCTTGAATTGCATCCATTGTCTTATGTTGGATTCAAACACGTAATCCCTGTTCTTGCTGACAAATTCCGTTAGTTCACGTAATTTGAGAATGCCCAGTATGGTGTTTTCGTGCCTCAGCATTCTCTCTAGCTTTATCGATGATTTTTTTCCTGCTGCTGGTTTTTTGATTCTATCCCATAACCTTTGAATTATTGCCTTTTGATCAATGATCTCTATGATTTCGTCTTCATACTCTACCTTCTGATCAGTGACGTAACAACACTTTATCTTGAGATTTTTCTCTTTAATTTTCGTGACAAGCTGTGCCAGTTCTGGTCTCATCTTTGCCACGTCTTTTGCAAGCAACCTCTTTGCGTCCTCCTTGAATTTCGCTATGGCTTCCAACGAATGCGATGTTCCGTACTTTGACTGAAACAATCTAACTGTATTATCAGAAAAGTCCACTGGAAGATACGCGTCAATTCCAAGGTCATTTGCTCCGTCAACGATCGCATCTGCGGCATCATCTTCGGTAGCCTCAAAAACTCTCGTTAAAATCCACTGGAGAAAATTATTGCCTTTCTCAACCTCGCTTTTGGAATTTTCTGCATACTCGTGAATGCTTCCCTCGACGTTTTCTGAAAAACCCTTCAAAGGAACACTGGAGTTTTTTTGTACTAGCAGAGTACGTGAACCGGGAATGAATTCTAATAGATTGTTCTCGTTTTGGGACAATTATGATTTCTAATATGCTATATATTTAGAGAATTTGGTAACTATGTAATAACTCTGTAAATGGGATGATGATGTAATTTGTTGAAAAAAATAACTGTTGTGGGAATAATCATTTTTGCTGGTTTGATAGTTCTCGGCCTCGCATTTTACACGCCTTCTAATGAGGAGGAAACTGGTGAACCTGAATTGACTGTAAAAGGCGACGTGGTGATGCCAACGAAGGTATCCAGACCTGGTTGTGAGGAAACTGATAGGTGTTATATTCCATCATCAATTGTGATTGACGCCGGAAACAAGGTAACATGGGTCAATGAAGATTCTGCGTTTCACAGTGTCACTTCTGGATTCTATGATGCCCCTACAAATCTGTTTGACAGCGGACACATGAATCCATTTGAATCATATACGCTTGCTTTTGAGGAAACGGGCACTTTTGACTATTATTGTACTCTTCATCCTTGGATGATGGGACAGGTAATTGTTCAATGAGTTAATTGTTTGATAAGGTACCCGAGGGAGTCGAACCCCCTTGTATAAGCTTTGCAGGCTCACGCATAACCGTTCTGCCAGAGTACCGTTTTAAAAAACACAAAATGAACAATTAAACTCTTTAGATCAAATGTAATAGTTTGATTAAAAAGCAAAGCAGTGGTATTGGTTGCCAAGACATGGCGACATTCCTTTCCAAGAAACGTACAAGGGAAACGTACTTTGAAAAGATCTCGACAAATAGCAAATCACTGCAAAATTCTATGCGTGGCATAATGCGTAATCTGTACTGAGATTACGCAATAATGTGAAAGTATATTGTATTCTATAATTCAAATTTTTTAGGACCTTTTTTTTATGACTAGTTAATTTGTAGAAAATATTATCTATGAAATAAGATGTGGATGGAGTATGAATAAAGGATGGATTCCAATTATTTTAGGGATGGTAGGTTTTACTTCTCTTGAACTGTTATTGTATTCTGGTTTACTATTGACTTAGATTATTCATTATCTTTCTTGAGATTATGAAAGAATAGCATACTTTATTATTTTTGACAGGATGAAATGGCAGTTGAACAAACAATTTGTACTAATTGCCATGATGCCAGTTATTTTCATTGGTGTTGGATATGATGCGTTTGCTGAAACGCACTGGCATCCTGGAATGAACTTGCAACAGGGAGATTATTTCCGATATAGTTTTTGTCACGTAGACTATCATGAATGCCGCAATGTGGATCTGCAAATACTGGTAGTGGATGAAACCCCTGAAGATTGGTTTGTCAAACTGATCATGACAGAACGTACAGTCAGAACCGAGGGATTCCTAGAACTGTCAAAGGATCAAATCAGATTCAGCGGATCCGATCAAACCATGGAAAGATTTGCAAATCTGTTCAATAATTCCCTTGTCTGGCTGGCTGAATTCTCCAGCGTCGACGAACCAAAGGATCTCACGGTAGGTGAGGACTGGGGCCTCATCGGCAATATCGGAGGAGAAAGTATAGGGGTTTTACGTGAGGAAACAGTAATGATAGACTCAAAAATTTTGGAAAGCGCTGTTTTGGGTTGGAAATCCAGCGGTACGTCCAATCATATTTGGATTGCAGATGGTTTCCCATTTCCAATTCGTTCAAACATATTCATTCATGTGCCTGTTTATCCGCCTCAGCCATGGACAGATTACGTATTGGTAAAACATGGGAGTGACTTTCAAGGAACTCCTTCTCTGATCTTTCCTCCTCTTGAACAGGTGAGGTATGGAGTTACACTTGATAACGTAGTATGCATCAACAATCTTGTGCTTGTCTTAAAGAACACGGATGGTGTCCCAGCATGTGTCACATTGGATACTAAGAACAAATTAGTTGAACGGGGATGGATAATTTCATAATCCTGGTATAGATTACGCAAAAACTTAGGCATGTGGCATATCATAACTTGTAAAATTCTGCACGAGTTTTTTCTATGATGTGTCTACGAAGTGGTTTTGCCCGTCTCTATAGTTCCATTGTGAGAATATGTGCATTGTACATCTATGAAATTCATGTTCATTATCTTTAACATCTTGCCATGGCATGATTATGCCATGAGGATTGACTCTTGTAGAAACTGCGGAACTCTTTTGTCCGTGCTGAAATGCTGTGACATTTGCAGCCAGCCCATCAAGCTCATGTGTAGTAAATGTCCAAAATATGCAGATGATCCCGTACATTCTCTGTGTGGTTTGAGAATGAAATTACGTACAGCTGTATCATGTTAGCTTGCATCTTCAAAAAAAAATTTTATTTTCATTTAAAAAAATTGGCTTCCCTGTGGAAGTGACATTCTTCTATCAATGTCGCATCGTGATCCTGAATTTTGCATCCACAGGTAAAGACTATCTGCATCCTGCTTATCGTATGCTGGCAAGTGATTAAAGCAGATGGTCGTTAGATTGCTGCGATTATGTAGAACTATAGTCTATACGTGTCAAACCCGACACCTATATGATCAAAAGCCAAAGGGTATTCCCCCGCCTGTCGGCTTTGTAAGAAACTGGGATATTTTCATGTTGTACTGCAAATAGCAGTAGGTGCACATTCCCCCACCGTCAAGACTCTTTGCAATGTTTCCGCAGCAGATGCAATGAAACATCTCCCGTTCAACTATCTCTGATTTTTCAAGCTTGGCAGATTCAACATCCTTTACTATGGCCTGTATTTCCTCATCGGTCATGTTCTCCAGTACCAATCCGTCAAGATATTCCTGATTATCAACTAACATGGGAAGTCCGCGTGCGACTTTCATCTGCATCTGCTCTAGGCGAGCGGCATCCCCTATGTCACGATCCATCAGTATCTGTGCCTTCTTAATCGTTATTTGTCGCAGTTTGTGCTCGTTCACACTTGTTCTGCAGGCTGCAAATTATTAAATTGATATTGTTTTCATTTGTTTTTTATTTTTTTCATAATCTTCCTTAGGATTATGAAATGTCTTATCTATTTCACTTGATTCTGCAATAATCTTATTCATCATATTGTTTCAACTCAATTCCAACTTCGACATCTATTATTGTACTATATGACCTGCTCAAAGGATTAGCATTATCCACGGAATCCCAAGAAAATGCTGTAGCAGTATACGTACCTACTTCTAATGGGATCCATGATAATGCTGGACTAAATGACTGGCCCGACTTTAATGTACCTGAAATCCATTTCAGATAAACTACCACGTTTTCATTATTGTGAATCTGTACTAAATAAGCAAATGTCTGTTCTTTATTTTGTCCATTTACAAAGTCAGTACTGATTTGCACTTGCTGATCTACATAGACAGAATCTAAAATATTGCCAAATGCATCTACTACTCTAGGAATTTGATGATGGCATCCACGTAAATTGCAAGGATCCGATGGCGATAATCCAACTAATGTTGTTGCAGCAATATCAAGTTCATCTGCAGTCATGTATGGATATGGCAATGTATCGTCCCCATATTCTGAAGTGACAGTATCACCCAATGTTACTTTGAGTCTGTGATTGGATGACTCATCAGTCGTAGAAAAGAAAACAGTACCTTCAAACACTCCCGTATTTTCTCTAGTTTCGGTTACGGTGAGTTCAATGCCTTCAGCATCAGAATCAGACCAAACGTCCACTGTGAAACTATCTATGCCTCTAAAATCCAAATTCATATCATTGTCAATTACACGCACTACGCCTGTTCCAATAGACAAATAATTTTCTTCTAACCATTTGATCGTACCAATCATGAAATCTTGTTCGGGGCTTGAAGAATTGATTTCAATTTCCAATAATCCGTTATTTTCTGCAAATGCAAATTGGAACGAAAATAATGAAAATAACATGATGAGTATAAAGAGATCATATTTCACGAGTAATTTCTTCTTTAGACACTTATAAAAATCAGGAAGAAATCATTCTCCTGATTTTTTTGCTCATTTATTTCATAATTCTATCTGAGATTATGAAATTAATTTATAATCATTGGAATTTGATAATATTGAATTTTTAACTAAAAGGTGGTGTTTATGTATTTAAAAAAAACTTTGTATATGTTCAACAAATAATTCAATGGTTCTTCATATGATCATCTATTTTTTAGATTTTTGTTTTTCATCTTCAAATTCTTTTCTAATTTCTAATAGTTCTTGATCGTTTGGAGTTTCCTTCAAAAAAACATCAATCATTTTTAATATTCCATCATAATCTTCTAAATGCTCAAGCATTGTCATTTTTTGTTCGATTGCATCCACATGATTAGGTTCTATTTCTAACACTTTGTCATAATATTCAATTGCAGTTTTGGGTTCCATTATCATTGCATATGAAAAAGCAATTCGTAATAATGCCGGTATGTGACTTTTATCACTTATCAAAATTTGTTTGAAACTTATTATGGCTTCTTTATCTCTCTCCAATTGATTTAATGCCATTCCTTTAGCATAAAGGGCATAAGGGTTTTGGTTCTCTATTTTTAATGCGATGTTGGCTGTTTCTAATGCTTTTTGATATTCTTCTTTTGTAAATTGAATGTTGGATTTTTGTACCAATGCCCCGATATTCTCTTTTTCAATCTTTAAAATTTCATCATAGCATTGATCAGATTTTTCTAATCTATTGAAATGTTGAAATATGTTGCCTTTACCAAATAATGCCGGTATGTGACTAGGTTCTAATTCAAGAATTTTTTCAAGACTCTCTAATGCTTCAGAGTATTTTTTTTGTGTGAATTTGGTTTCTACTTGATTTGACAGAAAAACCAAATACAATTTTTTCTGATTTGTTAAAATATTTGGTTTTGTTCTTTCCCATAATATTTTGATTATAGATTCAACAATTTGACTGGATCTAATTGGCTCTTCTCCATAAACTTGTGTCATTTGAATTCTAAGCGCATCTCTTCTTTTTTCTGATGATGGGTGATCTCCAATTTCACCTGATTTTGAACAATTTCTCCAATATTGCTCTTCATCTCCAGATTTTATCAAACATTTGGCACGTTCTAGTACCTCAAAAGCACTAAAAAATGCTTCAGCACCACAATAGCTGACATAATCGTTTTCATATCCTACATTTCTTAATCCGTCAAGCATCAATGGAAATCCTAGTTCATCTGCATTGTATTCTTGTTTCCATGAAAACAAGAGTGTCTCGATTTTATCATTAAGCAAGTTTTTCTTAGTAAAATTAGAATTTACATGACCTAATAAGATATGTGCATATTCATGACCTACAATGAAAACCTCCATCGATAATCGCAAGTGATTCAAAAATGGATAATATCTTGAATCCATTATGTATTGTGGGGCGGCGGTTGCTCTTCCTTTAGTTACAAATGCTGTTATTAACTCTTCAAATCTTTGAGGAATTTCAGAATCACTCTCAATTTTCTCTTTGATTTTTTTTCATAATATTCTAAATTTCTATTTTCTTTTGAATCAAATCTTGGAAAAGTTTTTGCTATAATCTTACATAATAAATGACAAAACGTCATCAATTCCATTTCAAATACTATGAGATGTTCGTTATTATCACATGGGATTGTTACTGCATTGATAGATCCCATCAGAATTGTTCCAAAATGTGGTGAAACTATTTTCAAACCTTGTTCTTCTAACGTTTTGATTTCTCCAGTTTCTTTATGTTTGAATTTAATTGTAGGTAGAATATTTTTGATAATCTTCCAAAAATCTAAAAGTAATACGTAACTTCCCCTGTCTTGAAATGGCGTAGGAAGTTCTATGTCTTTTCTACTTTGTTGTAAATCCCTTACACCTTTTACAATTTCATCTACTTCTTTATGAGGACGATGTTTTTTATAGTCTTCATAAATTTTATTGAAAGTCTCTTCATAAATTTTCTTGGTTAATTTCTATTTTTCTTTGGACATCAAATCATATCTTAAAACTGTTGGAGTTTGTAATTCCAATAGCATTTCTTTTGCATTCAATACTGTCTCATATACATAATCACATAATTATGCATTTATCAAAACAAAACCATCTCAATTTTATTCCAATTTTTCTACAAAAATTATTTCATAATCTCCATTAGGATTATGAAAATATTTCTTGTGTAGTAATTTCATGTATTTCGCACGAATTGTTTTGTGACATTTGACCCGCCATCTCAAGTTTCAAATTGTTTTGCCCATTCCCGCTCAATCAGTTTTTCTTTTGTTTGGGGTTTGACGCACGCCGGTTTATCATCTGCCGATTTTATTGCTCCGATTAGGTTCCCCTCGCATATGTATACGTCTGGAGCAAATCCCATATGCCTTCCAAGTTCTCTCTGCCTTTCTATTGAATTCACACCGTCATAGTAGTCGTATTCAGCCACGGGAGGTATCCTGGGGCAATCCGCCTTACGACTTTCATCCCATGACCATTCGGGTTTGCCCGTATTGGTTATCAATAGGTGACTCAGTTCGTCTTGCAATTGGTATTCTATTGTTATGAATTCTTCATCTATCTTCGGTTGTAATTTCTCCCACCTGATCTCCGTATTCTTAGACGTCGTGTTGCCTGAAGAATCAGTATACGTGTGAATGCCTCCGCGTCCTACAAAAAACCCGCTAGTGTCATGACTTCCGGCCCAAATCAGATCTTTTGGGAATTTCAATGTGGTTTTTTCGGATTCTCCAACATGAAGAGGATAGCTTGCAGACATCTGGCAAATGTTCCAACTGACATCAGACCATCCCACGTTGTCATGGCTATAGAAATAATGCTTGTATCCGAATGGAAGGTAAGGGTATTCTTGTATCCCGAATCCCTGTTCAAGTAATGTCCTCTCGTTTGGGGTGGGCGTAAAATCACCCAGTTGGGGTGGAAAATAAAATTTGTCTTCTGAAGCAAAAGCATGTTCTGATGAAGATGCCCATATGATTGCAATCGTCACTAGTGAAACTATGAACACTTTCATGATTTTGAGTTTCAAAATTTACTGATAAGTCCTGCTATTCACATACGCGTCTAATCTTGTTTTAGATTGAAAATTGCATTAGAACTTAAGACCAACAACGATGAGTTGTTTGGTGACAATTCCAACGCTTGTCTTTTATGTCTCAAGATTGTATTTAGGCAATGCTGATGATTTGCATGTACAAATGATCAGTGCTGGTTATATTCAAAAATTATGCCATTACAGTATGCAATGGTGTCATTTCGTGTATGTGCCAAATTCAGTTTATTGTTTACCTGACCATGAACTTCCCTAAGATTAATGCGCCCCTAGGAATCATTGACCCCATTGCATTTTCTACTTATTGCCTGTCTGAGACGTTCATTTTCAAAAACTTGTGAAAAATTCCATAGGAGGTGTACCTTTATCAAAAAGAATCCTTCAAAACTAAACAATGCATGATTTGCTTGTTCAATCCATTCAGTCATTGCAAAAAAGCAAATATGGCAAGGGGAACAAAGGCAAATTGACATCTATTCAAAGTGCGCTCAAACTAGCAAATCCATTATTTGCATCAAGTCCTAAAGACCATGAAAAATCGGGCAGAATCATCAGTTTTAGAAACATAGAGCAGACAGAGCAAATTCCAAAAATCTTGGATGAATTTGCAAGTAATTTTGAGATTCAATGTCTGGAAAACGACGGTGCATCTGCAAAAAACTACTCCTTGTTCTCAGTCACGCTTCTTAAAATCATCAAAACCTTGGATGCCGATAAAAAAAGAGGATTGGTATCCGCGCATGCAATCAACATTTTGAATCAGATGTTTGTCAAATATCCCGTAGAATACAAGAAAGTTGAAATCAGAGATCCCTTGAAATTTGTATTTGTAATTGCCGAACTCGTAATGGATGCAGAAAGAAATCTTTCAAAAAACTATGAATTTGACGAAATCCTGCTGCGTCAGATTTCTCCCCTGATGCAAAGATACTATATGAAATTTGACAATGCGATTACGCAGATAATTTATGAGTTCAACAAAATGCCAAAATTCAGGTTAACTGTCTCGATCGGAGAACGTCATGAGGAAATCGTAAAGACCTTTTTACAGTACGGTATGTTTCAACTTTCATTAGAAGACAAAATATCCAGGGCAAAAAACATCATTGAAAAGATAACTCTTGAAAAGAGTGATGCGATTACGCTGAAACATTACAATGTGCTGAAACTCTGTTTCAGAGATAAGGAAATGCGACCACATTTAGTACAAATTGCTAAAACCACAAGTAGGTCTGAAAGGAGATTTGCCAATACCATTTTGGACGAAGTTTTGGATCTCTGACTGAAGATTGACATCTTAAATTGGTTCGATCAGGCCCCGACTTTTTTTTTCAAAATGATAGTTCCCAATTGATCTTGTGATTTTTTATTTTGAAAAGTATCTTTGATGCGTTTTCTTTAAATGCATTTTTTTGATTGATTTGCTATTCATGAAACAGATTTTCTCTCTGATTGTTGCATTTGCCATGTTTGGAGTAATCTTCAGCGTGCTGCCATCGGCGTATTCTCAAACCTCTGATGCTGGTACTGGTGAACAGACAACACTTTCGGGAGACTTGTTGAATGATCCTCTCGCAATGGAGATTCTACAAAAAATCGAGGAATCTAAAAGAAAAATTGCAAACCTGGAACAGCAAAACTATGACAACATACAAGCACAGAAATTCCTTGAGGATAGGCGTGCAGTCGCATTGGACAGACTGAATCAGTCTCTGATTTTGTGGGAAGAGGAATGGCATGAATTCTCGCCAAAAGTGGCGTATCAAAAGTTCATAGACAAGATGCCATCGGGCGTTCAGGGAATTTACGCAAAACAATTTGAATTCACCGAAAAGAAACACGAATTTGGCTCAAACATGAAAAGCATCGCCCTCAAAAAGGGTCTGAGTTCTTCACAGGCAATGGACAAGTTCAATCAAGGGGCAAGATCGTCTTTGGGCGAACTTGGAGATTACAATGAAAAGATTCAGCCCGATGCCTCAGCGGAAATTTCCACAAAGATTGCAATCATTCAAGGCAACATCGATGATCTAAACGCCGGTTACTTTTACCGTCATGCTGATTTGAAGGGAGAATTAAATGCAAGATATGCCGTCGAAGAGGAAAATGAGAGAAAAGAACTCAGAAAAGTTCTCAACGAGTATTATTCCAATGCCGTTTCTAAGACAGAACTCACTAAACAACTGGGAGATCTTCGAGAAGAATATGCTCAAATCAAGGAATCCCTCCTGAGGGAAAATGCAAAAACGCTATCTGAATATGAGAAAGATCACATGGATAACGTGCAATACAGAATGGACAGAATAAACAACGACGAGACATTGTCCTCATTTATCACGGCAGTATGGGATTCTCAATCTAATTCTGTTGAACTTGTTAGAAAATAGGCTCTGAACAATACTTTTTAGGGAATCAATTCGAAAAAAGGACTTATCTGGGAAAGTTTAATTCAACATTTACATTCGATTAAACTCTTTAGATCAGAATTTGTTAAATGGCTTTGAGGCCAGCTTTACATCTTCTCCTTTAACCGTCTTTCTGCTTGCATGGGATGCCATATCTACGGCACTTTTTGCAATGCCGTTTGCAATCTCTTCTACTATCCTTCGCAATTCGTCTGCTGATTCGTCACTTACTCTTTCTGCGCCAGCCTTCTTCAAAATTCGGTACATTGCAGACAGTCCTAGCTCGGAAGACTTCATGAAATCTGTTTTTATTTTTTCCGAAAAAAGATAGCGAGTGAAAAAATATTACCTGGGAATCGATTTATACAGACTATTTTTGGATTGATGAGAAATGACCTGGTACTACGATTCACACATACATCTGTCCGATGATGCATACGCTTCCGACATGGATTCTATATCGAGACAAATGCAGTACCTCAAGATCAAAGCCTGCTGTGTATCTACAAACAACGAAAACTCAATTCGAACTTTGGAGATGAGCAGAAAAAATGATCTGATTTTACCATTCATAGGAATTCATCCGGAATTCTCCAACGATGATCTTGAAACTATGACTGACCTAATCGAAGAGAATCGCCACGAAATTTCTGGAATTGGAGAAATTGGATTGGATCCGACTTATGAGGTTGAGGGCAGCGATCTTGCAAGGCAAAAGCATGTGTTTGAAACGATGCTGGATTTGGCTGAAAGATTAGACATGCCTGTCTCGATTCATTCAAGAAAAAGTCTGGATGATGTTTTTCAAACCATGACGTCCTATGACACAAAGCATGCGTTGCTTCACTGGTTTGACGGAAGTAAAAAACAGTTACAAAAAGCCATGGATATGGGATTCTTTGTATCATATGGCCCTGTCCTGGTATACGCAAATGACAAGCAAACACTGCTTTCCAAAACCGATGATTCAAGAATACTCGTTGAGACTGATGGTCCTGTAAGGTTTTCCAGATGCTTTGAAATGAAATCCGGGCAAGTCATCTTTATACCCAGTGTCATTTTTTGTGCTTCAAAAATTTTGAACAAGTCATTTGATGAAATGACATTGCTATTAGAATCGAATTCGAAATCTTTTCTTGGAATATAGGTATAAAATACCCCCTTTCTTTAGACGACCAGTGGATAGAATAAAGCGATTAGCATTTGAGGTCATGGACGGGCACAAATCTAAGTTTGGTGAAGACTTTGCTGATAACAAAAAGTCCCTGAATCAGATTTCTATCATTCGTTCAAAGAGTCTAAAAAACAAAATTGCTGGCTATATCACCAAATTTATCAAAAAGGAAATTCGTGAAGAAAAAGCCAAGCAGGCCAGAATCGTGTCTTCTAGAACTGAACAGGTTGAGTTGGAGACTCCTGAATCAGCCGAAGAGGTCACCTTGACTAACGACGCACCTGAATCAGCCGAAGAGGTCACCTTGACTAACGACGCACCTGAATCAGCCGAAGAGGTCACCTTGACTAACGACGCACCTGAATCAGCCGAAGAGGTCACCTTGACTAACGACGCACCTGAATCAGCCGAAGAGGTCACCTTGACTAACGAGTCTGATGAGCAAAAATCTGACTGATAAATTTAATATTAATTTCTAAGTTTCAAGTTGATGTATAGACATGTTTACGGTGAAGTTTGTAGGAGGATCGAAGAAGTCTTTTCCTGCAGAATCTTTGAAAATTGACAAATCCTGGATATCTGTTCAAGAATTATTTGATCTACTATTGGATCTTAAGCCATCTGATACTCCAAAACTTGATACTGAGAATGTCTTGATTGCAATAAACGGTTCTGACTCGTCTGCAATGGACGGGACCTCCACAATAATTAAACACGATGATGTAGTCAGTATCATTCCTGTCATTCATGGTGGTTCGTCAAAAAAAATTACTTTTGAATATGCCAAAAAACAAATTCAGGCTATTGAGATCAAAGGCGAAAAGTCAATCAACGTTGAATTCATTGATCACCTTCGGAAAAAATACCCGAAACTCTTACTTCAGGCTGTCTCAAGTAGCTTTATCTTAAGCAAAAACCATTTGAAAAAAATTGTTTCACTGTCATTTGAGTCTAAAAAAAACAACGTTCTGCTTTCCAACAAATTCGAAATTGATCTTCTGATGCGATTTGCATTAAGCTCTCAAATTTCTCAAGCCATAAATCAAGCTGGAATAAAACCAAAATCCAATTTTGTCTTAATTGCGATTGGCACGAAAGCATCTTTGAATTCCTTGTATGATGAATTGTGCCCAATGACGGTACCGTTATTCTCGAAAAATAATGATTCCTATCTGAAAAGACATTTCAAGATAACAAAAAAACACATTGATTCGATCCAATCAAAAACTCCTTTGGAGGATATTTTGGTAGAAAAGGCCGCAATACTATTCTGAAATACTTCGTTTAGTTTTCTCAGTACTTAGTATGTCTTGTTTTCTAAGTATGGAAATTCCTGTTCTGCTACCCAAGATCTCAACTAAGATTATTTTGTCTGGGAAATCAAGGCTGACCTTGTTTTTTATCTTGTTTGCTATTCTTGTAATGATGTCATGACTTGACACGTTGGAATTTCTTTTCTCAATTAGTATTCTGTATGTTTCTCCCTCTGAAATTTCTTTGTCGAATTCAGAAACGCTCTTTTCAATCTCTTCTATTTTCGTTTCAACGACTTTATGAATCGGTATCATCCTAAGGCAGTATCTTATGCTCCATGGCTCGTCTAGGAGCATTTCTCTGATCTTACACACGACGTCAATGGGATTCAGCTTTGTCTCAGCTGTGATGATTCCTGACATGTTTGAAATTGAGACTTTCACTTCTGAATCTCCGAGTTCGTCTAAGATGTCTCTGATTTCGTCCTCGGCATCAGGCTCAAAATGTCTGGCACATGTGATCATCAGGTTCATCATATCGTAATTTCCTCTCTAGTCAAGCAACCTTCGCGAACAATCTTGATTTCTTCATTTTCTATCTCTATTATTGTCGACACCGCTTCACTAGTAATTGTTCCTCCGTCTACAAAAATATCGTAACCGTGCAAATTTCTGAAACATTCATCTGGATCTGTATATGGTACACGACCGGAAATGTTTGCGCTGGTTCCTACAAGAAAACCACATTTCTCTAAAATCTTCAACGTGCACTTGTGATTTGGAACTCTTATTGCGATTTTATCATCTAGATTTAATGATTCCTTCAAACTTTCATCTGTTAGCTTCATGATTATTGTCAATGGGCCTGGCCAAAACTTTTCGATAATTTTCTCAGTGAACTTGTTGATATGGCAAATTTTTTTTGCTGTTGCAATCGAATTTGTCAAAACTGGAACTGACTTAATGCTGTCCCTGGATTTAATTCTGTAAATTTTTTCTACCGCTTTTTTATTAAACGGATCACATCCAATTCCGTACACGGTATCTGTTGGAAATACGATTATTCCTCCATTTTTGATTATTTTGTTAGCTCTTTCGATTCCTGCATAACCACAGTCTACTTTCAATGTGCTCATTGTTGATTTTGATTTGATGCAATTTATCTTAAATGATTTTTCCAAATTCTTGTGTCTAGTTTTTTAAAACGTGTGTGTTTGTGATGATTGTAATCATGTGATGTGGTGCTGATTTCTTTATTGAGGTTATATGTTCTGTTTGTTAGATGCTCAATCCAAAATTGTCGGCAAAATTTGTAAAAGTGTTATATGCTTGTAAGAACTCTCTTCCCGACTGACTGATTTTATACTTGTTTGAGCTCTGATTGTCTACTTTTTCTAATAGTCCTTGTGATACGAGGGTCTTCAAGATGCTTGAAATTCTGGAATGTGATATGTTTGCTTTTCTAATCAGATATGTGATTGTGGCTCCATCTTCATCTTGAAGATCATCTCTGGTAGTTGATAAAATGTCCCCGATAATTTTCATGTGCGTTCTGTACTCTGCCATTTCCGTCGTTGATAATTATTGAAATTTCTATGATAGGACGTTGATATTTTCCAATATACCAAAAAGATAAAAGAATTTGACTATTTCTTGGTCTGTCTGGATTTTGAGCCTGGATGGGAGTTATCCCAAGTCTTCATCGAATTTTATTTTTTTTAACGGTACTCTGCTAACCGGAATGAACAACGAAATCAATCCTGCTATTTTTATGATCATTGATATTGGATACATGATGGATTCTGGGAATACAAACGAATACCATCCCAAAAATTCCCCCAATGCCAGAAGTCCTAGTCCCATGGATACCCAGATTGTCCCTCTGTTGCGATTTTCAAAATATGACAGCATAGTTTCAATTGCACCGTATGCCAGCAAAATAAACGAGATTGATCTAAAGACGTGCTCTAACTGAACAGATGACACCAAAAATAGCGGGAATATTCCAACTGATCTAAAGTAGCTAGATTTTGGAAAGAATGATTTGATACTGTGTGAAAACGCAATGAAAAAGTATCCTATGGTTTGGATGACGATTCCCAACGTCTGAATCCATTTTTCGATGCTACCTGACTTGATGATGAAATCTTCAACCATGTATCCCGTCCAAATCACAAAGAATCCTAAACTTATCGAGATGAACGCGATTGTTAACCTGAACAGTGTCGGACTTCCGGTATTTCTAAACCCAATAAATGATATCACTCCTATGGAAAGTCCTACCAGAAATCCTACCAAATTAAGAATACTCTCAAGTAAAAATTCCAACGACGTTTAGAAATGTGTCAAGCTAATTATTTTAATCTGGTGAATGATCCTGGACACTCTAGTCCCACTCGTCAAGTGATCCTGCAGTATGACCTTCTGTGCTGCCAGTATAGTCACCCAGTATGTCCGAATATTTTATTTCATTATGAGCTATGAATTTTACATATTCTCCATAGCTCATGTCAAGATCACATGAGCCACATTTTACAAGCGAATAGTCCATTGTCAGCTCCGCATCCTCTTTGCATTTTGGACACTTGATCTTCATGTTCAACGATGTCCATGATTACTATATTACTTTACGTCAAAATTCCCTGCTTTGCTATTTTGTTAAACCGTCTACCAAATTGAGAACCTTTTTGATGATACTTGTGTGGTCTGATTCTGTCTCTACTGTGACCAATATCATGTGTTTTTCATCGATTGGAAATGTGATTCTTTTTAGTCTGTCGTATTCTGCCATGGCGTACTTGGTTTTGCCAAGCTTGTGTTCGATATTTTTTCTTGTGTGCCATCTCTGACTCGCATAATAGTGCATCATCTTAAGCTCCTCATTGTCAAGTATCGGATTGATGTTTTCTCTAAATCCCCCACATATTTTTTCACCTGTGTGATTTTGTATTACCGCATATCGGATAGACGCGTCAATTTTCATTATGTCTGCATATAGTCTTTCAAAATCCATCATCATAATCAGCTCTTTCTATTATTAAAATTTAAATTCAAAACCTTGGCTAATTTTTCAATATCGAAAAATATGTGTCAAACTGGTATTATGCAAACAATGAGAACTCGTGGGCTTCTGGATATTTTCTCTTTCTGGATTGGAATCTCCATTCAAATCAAATCAAAAAAAAAAAGATCCTTGTTGAACAATCATGTGATGTGTTGCTTTTCTGATTAGAATTTGATTTAATGTTCAAAAAAAGATAAAAGGAGTTTGTTATTGAGTGCTTTTATGGCTAGAAATTGCACAAAGTGTAAAAATTCCATTCCTGACGACGAGCAGCTAGGAGTAGTAGCTGAGAAATATCCTACGTGTAACAAATGCTGGGCCGAATGGAAAGAATATCAGATTATGGTAATGAATGAAATGAAACTTGACATGTCGATGCTTGATCACAGAAAATTGCTAAAAAAACATGAGAAAATTTTCGTAGGAGTACTGTCTCCCGAAGGTGAAGTGATAGATTATTCCAATGAGGATAACCGTAAGCCTGATGAGCCTCCAGCTGGGGTCTAGAAATTCAAGTGCCCTTTAGCGTTATCAGGTACAACCAACAGCATTCTTCTCTTAGAATCTTCATCTAAATTGGAAATAATTTTTTTTACCGTCTTGGCAATGGTTTCTTTCTCCTCCTCCTCCAATGACAGGTAAATCTCAAGAATTCCGTCAAGATTGAATGTAATTAGCTTGTGTGGCGAACGTGCAATTTCTGTAATGTATGCTGAAAACAATCCTTCCCGCTGTTCCTCTGGGAGTGTAGTCAGGATCTTGAGCCACGTCTTGAAAAGTTTTGCAAAGTTGGGAAACGGGATTGTGGGCCCTGCCTCTAAGGCATTGTTGATGACTTCGTTTCTTTCTTGTTCTCCCAATGTGAAAAACTCGATCATTCTTTTTTTCAATATGGGATTTCTGAGAAAATCTGGCAAATTTGCCAAATTGACAATGATGTTTCCCGCAAAATTTTCCTCATTCATCTCATATGTCCTTTGATCGTTGAATATAAAATCATGCGATAGCACTTTAGCTTAAATAAACGAAAAGGGGATTGCAACTGTATGACGTCTACTGTGGTTGTTGGAGGATTTTTCGGAGATGAGGGAAAGGGAAAAATCATATCTTATTTGGCAATTAAAGACAATCCAAAAATCATAGTTCGTGGAGGCGCTGGTCCAAACGCTGGACATACAATTCGGGATGGGGACAAAGTGTACAAAGTAAGGATGCTGCCCAGCGGATTTCTAAATAAGAATTCAAAAGTAATGATCGGTCCTGGTGTCGTTGTAAATCCAGATGTACTAAATAAGGAAATTCAGGATTTTGATGTCACCGGTCGCGCCTTTATTGACAGACATTGTGGAATAATTGAAGAAACTCATCTTGCTCGAGATTCCAAGGGTGATCTAAAAGAAAAAATTGGCAGTACCGGTTCCGGTACAGGCCCTGCAAACGCTGATCGTGCGATGAGGGTTTTGAATTTGGCAAAAAACTTCGATTCTTTATCGTCGTTGATTGTGGATGTTCCAATGGAGGTAAATTCAGCAATTTCTGCAAACGAAAATGTTTTGATAGAGGGCACTCAGGGAACTTTTCTGTCTCTCTGGCATGGAACGTACCCATTTGTGACCTCAAAAGATGTAACTGCATCCGGAATTTGTGCTGATGTTGGAATTGGACCTACCAAAGTTGATGAGGTAATCGTCGTTTTCAAGTCATACGTTACTCGTGTTGGAACTGGACCTCTTGACAAAGAACTTTCCGTTGAAGATGCAGAAAAAAAGGGTTGGTCCGAATTTGGTACCGTCACTGGTCGTCAAAGACGTGCTGCAGACTTCGATTTTGATCTGGCACGACGTGCGATTATGCTTAATGGTGCAACCCAAATCTCGATAACCAAATTGGACGTGCTCTTTACAGAATGTGCTGGAAAAACTTCATTTGATGAACTCTCTGATGATGCAAAGGCATTCGTTAAAAATATTGAAACAGAATTGAATACGCCTGTCACGATCATCGGAACTGGCCCAGAAGTCAACGACGTTGTAGATAGAAGAAACTAGGCTCCCTAATTTTGGATAAGTTTAATTTGATAATTAATGGTAAATTCTCGTGGACAAATCGCAGACTTCTGATAAATTACCACGTTACATACAAGTAAATTCCATTTTGGAATTCACTAGGCTTGTATGTGCATTAGAACGTGCTCCACGTGTTTCATTTCTGCATGATTACAATGGTGAAAAAATTCTGTCAGTACAAATGGATGTTTTAAAGGAAAAACCGATTGTATACTACACTCATTTGGAAAACAACGGACACTATCTTTGCTATGGACTTGATGGGGGCAAAGAACAGTCTGAAATTGTAAACACCACTTCTGATGCCAGCAAACTCTATTCCCCAATTGTCAGAATAAAGTCACTGCCCAAAACTTTGCAACCTGGAAACGGTACACTGGACAGATATCAGCCAATCGAATTGGAGGATATGTTTAGTTTAGCAAAGCTTACTTGGGGTTTTGAGGATATTCCATTTCCATTGTTTTTATTCCCACATGATGACAAGTGGCTGCTTGGAGTGTTCATGAATTTCAACGATGAAGGGACATCGTATTTCTGTCATGTGGTTTTAGACGCTGAACCTCAGATGCCCTTCTTGAAATTCTCCACTGCCAACGGCTCTCAGCCAACATTCGTGGAGAATCCTTCCAAGCATGGATATTCTTATATCAAAATAATAAAGCTGAAAGACACCCATCCCCTTGTTGATTATGACCACCTTCAAAACTAGACTCTCCAAGATCTCGAAGATTAATGGCAAAGTCATTCTTGCCAATGACTATGATCTTTCAGTTAAAAATTTAGAAGCAAAAACGATCAAAAATATCAAACAATTACACCCATATTTGTGCGGAATCAAGCTTAATTTTCATTTGCTTCTCCCATTGGGAGGAAAAGAGGTTCTCAAAATTAACAAAGCTGCTCACAAATACGGCTTGCAGACAATTGCAGACATCAAGCTCAACGACATCGGCAATACGAATAAAATCACAATTGAGCATTTGTGGAATTTGGGATTTGACGCGGTAATCGCAAACCCCATAATGGGTCTTGATAGTCTGAAAAACCTGGTGGGATCTGCACATAAAAACGAAAAAGGCGTCATCACTTTATGCCATATGAGTGCGCCCGAGGCCCGATTATCATATGACATGGAAGTAAAAGTGAAAAAAAAGCAACACCTGTACCAGTTATTTCTGGATTGGGCTCTTGCTGCCAAGGTGGATGGAATTGTAGTGGGTGCCACGTTTCCCAAAATAATTCAGCACTGCTCTCAAAAAGCAAAAAAAAATCTGAGTATATTTTCTCCTGGCGTTGGAACTCAGGGAGGAAATGCCGGAGATGTAATTTCATCTGGGACAAACTATCTTATTGTTGGGAGGACTATTCTGAATTCCAAAAACCCTGTCTCGGTTGCCAAAGCGCTGCAACTTGAGAGTCTAGGAAAGTAGTTTCTGTGCCTTTGTCAAAATTGTCCTTGCATTGTCAAATGTTGTCTTTTCCATAGACTCGTTGTAATCCAGCCACGTGTATCCTTGATGCTCATGTGAAATTTCAACATCTTTGGTCTTGGTTTCAGCCAAGAAAAATACAACTTTTTTGTTTACCAGTTCCCCCTGATGCTGGAAATTATACTTGATCCATTCTTCAAACCTTTCTACAAATGTGATGTCTGTGATGCCTGTCTCCTCCTTGGTCTCTCTGATTGCAGTATCGCAAGGTGATTCGCCTTTTTCCATTTTCCCCTTTACGAAATCCCAATGTCCTGATGGATAGTGCAAAAGCAAATACAACTTTTTTGCATCTTCCTTTCTGAATAGTATGATTCCTGCTGACGTCTCTTCAATCATTTCCCTATTCGCCTTTTCCTCTCCTGGTATGTTCTAATTGCCCTCATTAAATCTATTTTTCTGAACTCAGGCCAAAATATATCCATGAAAACTAATTCGCTGTAAGCGCTTTGCCACATGAGAAATCCACTCAGTCTTTTTTCCCCTGACGTCCTCAAAATCATATCCGGTGACGACTGTGGCAGGTGCGATGTGTACAAATTCGCCTCGATCTCTTCTTTGTTGATGTCTTCTACGTCGAGCTTTCCCTCTTTGATTTTCGCCCCCATCTTTTTTATCGCATCAACTAGTTCATTTTGCCCTCCGTATGCCAACGCGATATTCAGAAAATGACTGTCGTAATCTTTTGTAACATCGTCTAATCGACTCAGAATGTTTTTTATGGATTCTGGTAGAAGCTCTATTCTTCCTATGGCCTTGACCCTCATTTTGCTTCTGTGGATTCTGGGATCATCAAATAGCTTCTCCAGTCTAATTCGAATCAGTTCATAAAGATCCGTCAACTCTTCATCATTCCTGTCCAAATTTTCTGCTGAAAGTGCATACAACGTGACGATTTTGATATCCAATTCTTCGCACCAATCGAGAAGATTCTCGACAGCATCTGCGCCCTTGAGGTGTCCTTTTTTTGGTATCGTTAATTGTCTTTTTGCCCATCTTCTGTTTCCATCTAAAATCAGGGCCACGTGATTGGGAATGTCTCCGTTTTGAATTTCATGCTCTAACCTTTTTCCGTATATTTTGTAGAGTCCGGATATCTGGCATATCACGTCTATTGTTTTACTGATACCTGTTCACCCTTTGATAATTCATATAATCTTAAAGATATCAGTGTTTTTCGAAAATACTCTTTTTGATTTTGGCAAATGGGGTTAATCTGAAACCATTTCTTGATCTTTGTGTTTTCTGTATTTCTTGAAGAGTATCGTAGCTGAAATCAACGTAGCTGCCAATCCTCCGAGCAATGGAGGGATCAATGTTAATGAGGGTTCATCGTATATCATTATGTTTGTAAACTGAATAATTGTTGGATACAGTGCTGCCAATACGATGATTCTTAGGATGTCGCTAATCTGTCTGGGGATTCCTCCTATCCAATTGCTGAGCAACGTTCCGGCAAATATTGATCCCATTCCTATCCACATGATTGGCAATGCTCCCGCAACAAACTGTCCTACTACCACTTTGTCGGTGATCGTTGTAACCATCTGCATATCCGATGTAATTAGTTCCGGATCTAAAGAGCTTATTCCAGCAGGTACTGATGAGAGTATCAGTAATATTCCTGCAACCATAGTAAACATCCTTACAAAACCCATCGGAGTCGGCTTTGACCAGCTTGACCATACTCTGTCTATGTCAAACGCTCGTATCAGAAATGCTCCTCCTAAAATGCTTACCAGAACCGCAAATATCTCGGCGGTGTAACCAAATACGGTGGCCACTCCTCCAATCAGTAAAAGAATTCCTGGAACTCCTAAAAAGAATTTTGAATATTTTGAATCATAAGCTAACATTTTCAGATATTTTCCAAAAACTGCGTAAGAATACTCCACACTCCTGCTGACCTTCATCACTACACGTTGAACGGACACAACCGGTAGGACATTTTGAATCACCGGGATGACACTTTCGTCATCTTCTCCATCCGACACTATAACTGCGCCATTGGCGGAAAATTTCTTTAGAACCGTCTTGGTTTCAGAAAGAATTTTCTCATCTGCTTGAACTCCTCTGTCTTTTACACCCGCAACTGTGATTACCTCCACTTGGTATCCCTTGCTGATCAAGTCTTCGTATGTTTTAATTGCCGCAAAAATTGAATTTGAATCTGCATCTTCGGGATCTTCTAATGCTAGTCTCTGAGCTGCCTCGATGCATGCATCCCTTCCGACAACAGGAGTGATAATCCCTGCTTTTTCTCCCACATCGTCATCTCTGTCAATACAGATCACAAGCAATTTGTTGGCAGTAGAAGCATTGACGTCTTTTTCAACTTTGTCTGTTCGTTGGGACACTGTTTTTAGTTGCAGAATTAGTTTTTAACAATTTCCAACTCTGACGGTTGGTAGAAAGTGGTATTGCCTAATTGGGTCTTAATTGCTGTGAAATTTTGATCAATTCGATATATTCGGCCTTTATCGAATCTATCTTTTCTCCCATTTCGTCAATTTCCTCTTCGGAACTTCCATTCTCAATCATGTTTGCCATCACTTTGGTTTCTAGAATGTATGAGTTGAATTTTTTCATGGCATCCATGTAATTGATGTAGCTTGCTTGCCATTCTTCTGGTGGCTTTGACGTTACAAACTCACTGATCTGAGCAGTTACCTGTGATGACGTCACTTCTGTAATTGCAATGTATTTGTCAGGAGTAATTTCCCCGCTACGAAGGTTCTGATATTCGATATCTATGGACCCCTCCAAAATTTCATGTATGTTCTGGACCCCGTCAAGATAACCTTCATAATCTGATACAACAAAGGTGGCCTCATAATCCTGTGGAACTACCCATAGCAAGAAACTTGCACCAGTAATTGCAGCCAAAATCACCGCCGTAACCACAATTCCCTTTTTTGATGCCATTGGAGTATTATTCTATTGAGGAGTTTATAATTGATAATATTTAATAAAATTATCATTTATCAAGCAAATGTTAAAAAAATATTCTTTTTTTTAATTTTAAATGTAATTTTTTTTAAAATCATTTATTTCTTTCAATTTTTTGATAAAATTGATTTTCTAATTCATCAAAAACAATTGTTTACATCTAGTCTGTAGTGAATAAATTTTCACAGCATCTTCCTAAATACCCCAAAGTTTGACAATTTTCATAATGGTTCAAGCATATTGCGTAAAATGTAGGGCAAAAAGGGATGTCAAAGATCCTAAAGAAACTACATTGAAGAATGGACGTCCTGCAGTCAAAGGCACGTGTCCTACTTGTGGAACTAACGTATTCCGAATCGGTGCAATGCCAAAGGAATAATCCCGACAAACGTTCACACGAATTCTCTTTTTCAAAACCCATATAGGGTCTACCATGCACAGTTTTTCAATGACTAAAGCCGAGTATGAAAATTTACTAAAACGTATTCAGGATAACCTGGGAGGCACTGACAAGAAATCTCAAACCCGATTCGAACTTCCTGTGGTGGATGTTATGTGGGAGGGCCAAAAGACATTCTTGCGCAATTTTTCCGAGTTTCCAAAAGTTCTTCGAAGAGATCCAGACAAGGTTCTTCAATATCTCTCAAAAGAGTTCGCTGTTCCTGCGGAGAGGCTGGGTGACAAGGCGATGTTTGTCGGGCGTAGGGCTCCTGATGACTTTACGAGATTGTTTCAGATTTATGTAAAGGACTATCTGGAGTGTCCAACATGCAAAAGTCCTGATACTAAAATTCTCAAAGAAAACAGGATTTCCTTTTTAATCTGTGAAGCATGTGGTGCAAAATCTACGCTAAAAGGCAAATATGCATAATGAAATTTTCAGTACGTGTCTCTGAATATCAAAAACAAGCAATGCTGAACATCTGCGACGTAGAACTTCTTGGGGAGAAAATAGTGCAAGATGAACTAACCATGCATATCAGCGAATCGTATTATGGTGAAAGGATTGTAGAATCGGAAGAGGCCAGGTCTCTGTTGAAAGACGCGTCAATAATTAACATGGTTGGAAAAGACACTGTCTCGATGGCAGTTGATCTTGGAATCGGTTCGGAAAACGGAGTCAAAATAATTTCAGGCGTTCCTTTTTTGATAGTTTTTAATATTTAGAGTTGTTTGGTTTGAAAATTTTTTTCCTGCTTAATGCAATATCTTTTATCTAGCGGTGGTGTGTTAATTCGATGACTGACGTAATTAGCAAAAAGTTAGAGTCAAAGATTGATCATAAACTAAATTCAAAACGAAAAAGAAGACATCTTGAAGACGGTTTTAAAAAAGGAAAAGTCGTGAATGAGGTTTTAGACAAGTCTACTGTTATGACTCTCTACAAAATGATCACGGATCATGTTATCGCATACGTAAACGGCTCTGTCAGTGCAGGAAAAGAATCCGTTCTTTTCTGGGGCGTTGACGATGACGATGTTGATGTGGCATTGAAAATCTACTTGGTGAGCACTTCGAATTTCAAAAAACGTGAACCATATCTGACTGGAGATCCTAGATTCTCTCATCTAAAAAAAGGCACCAAAAACATGATATACCTATGGGCCAGAAAGGAATATCGTAATCTGCTTCAGTGTTATGACGCTGGTATTCCCGTTCCTAAACCTCTGCATGTCACAAACAATGTTCTTGCCATGGAATTTGTGGGTAACAAAGGTACTCCTGAAAACTCTTTGCTTACTTCTCAAGTGGATGAAAATGACTATGATCAGGCAATCTTGATTATCAAGGATCTTTACCAAAAGGCAAATCTGGTCCATGGCGATTTCTCGGAGTATAATATCTTCAAGACTGAAAATGGACTGATGGTTTTTGATCTGGGATCTGGTGTTGATCTCAGGCATCCAAACTCTCAAAAATTTCTTAAAAGAGACATTAATAACATTACACGATTCTTCAAGAAAAGAGGAATTCTTTGTGCTGATCCAGATAAAATTTTTGAGGAGATTGTCAATTGAGCTTTGAAAAATCAATACGCATACCATCTGATAGAATAGCTGTGTTAATCGGAAAATCAGGTGCAACAAAATCAAAAATTGAAACCTCTTGCCACGTCTCTTTGGAAATTGACGGGGATACTGGAGAGGTATTCCTAGAATCAAATGGCGATGTGGAAAAAATTCAGCCGTTTAAAGCAATAGAAATTATCACTGCCATTGGAAGGGGGTTTTCCCCAGAAAATGCGATGACTTTGTTAGACGGAGAAAACACATTACATGTGATTGACTTGAGAGAATTTGCAGGAAAATCCAGTGCAAATGTTGAAAGGATAAAAGGGAGAATTATCGGAGAAGGTGGTAGGGCCAGAAGAAATATGGAAAATTTAAGCGGTACTCACATTTCAGTTTACGGTAGAACGGTTTCAATTATTGGCAGCGCTAGCAAATTACGATTGACTGTGGATGCGATATCTTCTATTTGCAGTGGAAGTATGCACGGTGTGGTCTATGATAAACTAGAGGCTGCAAACAGACGCAGTAAGCAGGAAAAAATGCAATTATGGGAAGATCAAGATGTCTTCTATTAAAGAAAAATTCAATCAGATTTCTCCAAGTGAATTCTTTTACAGTAATAGGGATTTGGCTGGTTTTAGCAATCCTACACGTTCATTGTATACTGCCGTAAGAGAATTTGTAGAAAATGCCTTGGATGCATGCGATCAAAAAGGAATTCTTCCAGATGTCCACCTGACAATCAAAGCAGTTGATCCCGAAAAACCTGATCCCAAACCATACATTTTAACTGTTAAGGATAACGGTCCAGGAATTGATGCAGAACATATCCCCCTTGCCTTTGGAACCGTTCTCTATGGCTCCAAATTCGGACTTAAACAAGCAAGAGGAATGTTTGGACTAGGTGCCACCATGGCTATATTGTATGGGCAAATCACCACAAACAAACCCGTTGTGGTGAAAAGCTCTGTAGATGCAAAAACTCAAGACACGTTTGAGCTTCTACTTGACATTCAAAAAAACAAACCCGTGATAGTAAAACACACTTCTAAGGAAATCTCAAAAAAAGGACTTTCTGTTAGTATTTGTTTGGAGGGAGATTACTCCAAAGCTGGAAACAAAATTCGAGATTATGTTTATGAGACATCTTTGATCACACCTTACGCGTCAATAACATTTGATGATCCAAAGGGCCAAAAATTTAGCCATCCGAGGTTTGTAAAAGAAATTCCTCCGCCTCCCACCATCATCAAGCCTCATCCACACGGAATTGATGTGGAACGAATTCGTAGAATGATTGTTGAATCTCAATTTGAAATTCCTACTATTGACGATGCCATGATGGAAAAAGTTAGAAAAGATCTTGGTTTGTCTGTGAAAAAACTTAGTTATACATCGATAATGGAAAAAGCAAAGAAGAAATGGAAAAATCTTCCACGACAGGTTCGTGTAGTCATCTCATTGATGTCTTTTCTAAAAATGGATTTTGAAAAACTCAACAAGATCAGAATTGAGGATATTGACATGCCAAACAAAAAATTATTTTATTGGGATTTTGGTGATTCCCAATCAAAATCGATAGATATGGACCCTAGTAGTCAATATTACAAACAACTGACCAATACCGTTCAAGGTGAGCCTCTTACGACGTTCTTGACGAAAAGATTTCAGCGCATTGGACCTACAACTGCAGTAAAGTTTGCAAAATTTGCAGGATTCAAACCTGAAAAAAGAATGGGTACTCTGACAAACCAGGAGTTGGTCAATCTGAGCGACTCTCTTCAAAAATTCGATGACTTTATGGCCCCTGATTCTAGCTGCCTTGCCCCTTTGGGCGAAGAACCTCTGGAGAAAGGAATCAAGAAATTCTTTAATCCTGATTTCACTGCAGTCATTCAACGACCTGCATCTGCATATTCTGGATTCCCTTTCATTATAGAAATGGGGATTGCCTATGGGGGAGACATCAAGTCTGGCGGACCTCATGTCTACAGGTACGCCAATAGGATTCCGTTACTTTATGATGAGGGTAGTGATGTTGTCATTAAAGTTTCACGTGATACTGATTGGGCCAGATATAAGATAAAGGGGGAACCTCCTTTCATCATCGTATCTCATATTTGTTCAACTAGAATTCCGTACAAGACTGCAGGAAAAGAAAATGTCGCAGATCGACCCGAAATTGAGCGAGAGTTGAGATTGGGATTACAGTTTTTATCCAGAAAGCTTGCTGCATACATGTCAAAACGAGGTCAGGCAGACATGGCAAAAAAGAGGGCGAATCTATATGCAAAATACATACCTCTGATTGCAGAATTTTGTACAGAGCTTGCGGGCAAGAAAAAAGAGCCTAATTACAAGAAGATATTACAAGAAAATTCAGTTGAAGATGTGAAGGTAACAAAGGAGGAAAACAAGATTGAAAACAAGTAAGTCCAAAGAGAAGAGTCGAATCAAAGAACGAAATAAAAAAGCTGATGACAAGCAAAAGAACATCCTTGAGATGCTTAAAAGTCATGGTGCAAAAATATACGATGATCTAGACAATGGCCAATTTCCAAAGTTTTCTATCCCTAGTAGATCTGTAGGCAATATCGTTTATGATAAAAAACTACGTCAGTATATTCTTGGAAATAATGCTGCTTTGAGAAGTTCGAGAAATTCCTCACAGCTAAGATCTTTTACACAATTGATGTGGCTGGCGTTTTTCGCAAATAGGTTGACACATGAAAAAAAATCATCTACTCTGAGAGACGTGTATTATTCTTCTCAGGCATTTGCTGTTGAGTTTGAAGATCAATCTGAGTCTGATAATATAATTGTGGATTTGGAAGCTGTTACTTCTAAACCACGTGAAGATTTTCATATATTTCCTGAGGAAAGAAGTTCAATTTTTGGAGATCTGAATATTGAGTATACTATTCCTGGTTACGAGGGAAAAACAATGAATCTATCTAATCATCCTGATGGGTATTCTATTGGTCCCAGTCTAACTACTGCGGAATTAGTCGATACCAGTGCTGAAATTGTTATTGCAATTGAGAAGGGTGGACTTTTTACCCGTTTTGTTGAAGAACAGGTTGATAAAAAATTCAAATCCATCATCATAAACACTGGTGGACAAGCGCCACGTTCTACTAGAACTTTATTGAAAAGACTTCATGATGAAATGAAATTACCTGTAATTGTTCTAACTGATGGAGATGTTTATGGAGAGCATATTGCTATGGTGATCAAGTCTGGTTCTGCAAACGCCGCACATCTAAGGGAATTAACCGTACCTGATGCAAAATGGGTTGGAGTTTGGGCTACTGATATTGAAAAATATAAGTTGCCTACTATTCCAATGACCGAATCTGATATCAAACGATGCTATGATCTACAAAAAGATCCTAGATACCAAGACGGAGTATGGAAAAAGGAGCTAGACGTATTTTTGAGATTGAAAAGAAAAGCTGAATTGGAAGCTTTTTCTAAGTACGGCCTGACAAATATTACCGATAAGTACCTGCCCCAGAAATTGGAACTTGCAAAAAGTCTGTAGTTTACTTTATTCTGAGTGTCAGAACGCCGTTTCTGTATTTGAAATCAAATATTTGCATTGAATTTGCACCTTCTATGGGGATTTCCTTTGAAAATCCTGATGTCCCTCTAATGTACAAAATCCCATCGACTAGTCTGACGGCAATTTTATCTTCTGGTCCTGGAACTTCGGCAACAAACACAAATTCATCTTTGTCTTTGATGAGATCGTAAATCCAATTCTTTGTTTCTGGCTCTCTTCCTTGAGTATACGTCTGTTTTTGTTCATTGGTCATTTTTTTCAGAACTTTTACCCAGTAAAACATTGTAACAGCAGCTCCTCCGATGAGTATGAAACTCACAAAGCCCGAATCTGCTCTTTGTGTCATTATGTAAATTATGCCTAAAAATAAAATTACAATAATGGGAATTACAAAACTTACTGATTGATTATTTGAATATGTTCCCTTGTAACTTGCCAAACAGTAAAAATTAGAGTCTTCCAAATATAAAGTATCTTTGGAAATTCTATACTTTCTAATTTGAAAAATGATGAGATCTCTTTCTGAAAAAAGAAATTTATCTAAATTTCAATGTCGTTACTCTTAGATATCTTCTAGAATTAAAACAACATTTCTTATAATTTTGAAATTAATGTGTAATTTCACATATTTGGTTTTTATTACCATTTTCAAAATTTTGATCGTTGACTGACAGAAAACAATCTAGCTTGTCAATACGTGAAATCGCATTTAGGGGAACAATTCTAGCCATGATTGTTACGGTTCCTTCTCTTGTTTCATTTGTGATAGTTTGGACTATTTTAGATAATTTGCTTTATGCTATAACTGTGGGTGCCGTTGTTCATTTTATTGCAATGGGCTTTTCTTTGAAGATTTCAAAAAAACTTCTTGTAAAAAGATGATAATGTGGAATATGTTTTATTCAATGTGTTCATTTTAACAGTATGTCGTTCTCCCAAATTGAAAGGGATCTGATTTCTGAAATTCAATTAGATCCAATTCAAGCAAAAGTGTATTTGCTGGTCACTTGTTATGGTAAAATGACTCCTGAGGAAATTTCCACAAAACTAAAAATCCCCCTTGACGACACTCGTAAAGCGTCAAAGGATCTGATGGCTTTTGGTGCTTTTATTGATATTTCGCAAACTGAGTTTGAAGCAATGCATCCTAGATTTACAGCAGTAAATATGTACAGAAAGATGTGTGAGAGGAACAATATTGAATTCAAAAGAAACAAAATAGTTGATAATATCGGTGTGATTTTGGAAAAGCCTTATGATGATGCAAGGACTAAATAGAACTATTGTGATCACATTTCATTGGGTAATGACATCACGTATTTTGGTGTAATCAACATCAATATCAATGAAAAAACCATTGGGTCTGTTGATGTTTGGCGTTCTGCTACAACAAAACAGCTCTATTGTGAAGAAAAACAACTTGGTATTGAAGCATTAGCTGACACTGTAGGTATGCCTGAAATTAAACCCGATGAAAAATGGGGAGTTTTAGTAAGCAAATTACAACAAGGTAAAGACAAATGGAAATTAGTTAAACTACCTGAAAATGGTATAATAAAATTTGAAACTATTGATGAAAAAATAATTTCCCTTAATGTTACTGATTACAAAATTGTTGATGATAACCATTGGAGCTTTCTAATTGATGAGAATGTTAACAAAGCTGTAGAAATTTAATCTGTAAAATGGATCTTAAAGTTCACATCAATAACATTCATGGCAGTCAGATGGCTGCAAAAATCACTGGCAATTTTCTGATCGATGATCATCAGTTTCGATTTACAGCTATTGCATTTGGTAGGATTGGTGGACAGAACGTAGGTGCAAAATTGTCTCAAACCACTGAAAAGGAATTAGAAAAACTGGGGTATGACATTGATGAAGTTGTTGATTCACTTCAGCGAAATCTACTTCAAGGTGATTTAACACTTCCCGAAGGACTCAAAAAAGAATCCTTTGTGGATGACTAAATAAAGTTTATAGTAATTCTATTGCGTCTCAGAAAGAGTATTTTGTAAATATCTTGCTTATGCAAAGCTAGTAATTTCTTTTTTACTGCCATCGTCATCATCAGGATCGTATCCTCTCTTTTTGTGAATTGAACTGATGACCCCTTTGGTAAACTCGTCAAACTTTTTGTCTTTCATGGAGTCAATTACCTCATCCACGGTCTTGTTCATATCGATTTTTTTGCATAGGCGGTCAGCCTCTGAGCAATAGGATTCGATGTATCTCTGTATGTAGTCGTATTCAGAGCCTTCAATTCCTATATCTCGTCTTCTCTGGCTTAGTCTTTCTCTCCAGGTTATGCTCATTGTACCTATTTTGATTGTACTTGATCGAATTTAAAGATGAAAATCAACCCGAAACAAATTGAATCTTTTCTATTGGAATTTTTGGGATGCACAGGCATGGGTTTCCAGAAATGATCAGGCACAGTAGTCTTCCGGTATTGGTAAGGTGAGCCTGTTGAATTTCTCCCTTGAAGTATTTCACTGATACTTCAAACCTTTTTTCTCTTTTGATTATAGTACATGGAATCAAGCTCTTTAGTGAATGAATTGTTTTCAAGTCACTATACGTAATAGTTGTGGATGGCTAAAATTCTGCTTCTGCCAATGCTTTTTCGCACGAACATTCTCTCGTTTTTGGAATTTTATTTATTAATTCTGTAAGGATTTTTTTTGTTTTCTCGACATTTTTTGATAGTGTCTCAATCACTTCTTTTGCAGTGACTGGTTTCTCAGCCCAAACATCATAATCTGTGATAGTTGAGATGGATGCATAGCACATTTGAGCTTCTCTGGCAAGTTGGCATTCGGGAACTAGTGTCATTCCAATAATGTCTGCACCTGTAGTCTTATAGAATCTTGATTCAGCTTTTGTTGAAAATCTTGGACCTTCAATGCAAACGTATGTGCAATCTTTATGCATTTTAACATCCTGTTTTTCTGTGACTTGTAGAATTGATGATTGTAACTCTGGACAAAAAGGATCCGCTACGGAAATGTGGATTACTTTACCTTGCTCTGAAAACGAACCTTCTCTGGACTTTGTAAAGTCTAGAAATTGTGTAGGTAAAGCAAAATGTCCTGGCTCAAATTCTTCTTTTAAGCTGCCTACCGCTGACGGCGCAATAATTCTTGTAATTCCCAATTCTTTGAATGCCCAAATATTGGCTTTAAAATTAATCATATGTGGTGGAATGGTGTGTTTTTTTCCGTGTCTGGGAAGAAATGCAATCTTTCTTCCATTAAACATGCCAATCGTAATTTTGTCAGATGGTTTTCCATATGGCGTATCGATGTCTATTTCTTGAGGATTGTCTAGAAGACCTGAATCGTAGATTCCTGTACCCCCAAAAATTCCTATTTCGGCACTTTCTTCCATCAGTACCTCACCAACGATTTACAGTTGTAGTTGTTAATTCCTTTGATTCCATTTAGTTCTGTTAGTTCAATCACAAATGCGAATCCTGTGATTTTTCCGCCAACTTTTTCAATCAACTTAGCCGATGCTTTTGCTGTTCCGCCTGTCGCAAGTAAATCATCGCAGATGAGAATTTTCTCTCCTTCTTTGATGACATCTTTCTGCACTTCTATTGTATCTTTTCCGTATTCTATGGAATATGACAATTTCACCGTTTTTCCCGGTAACTTTCCTGCTTTTCTAACCATTATCAAGCCCTTGTTGTATCTTGATGCCAGAATCGAGGCTAAGATGAATCCTCTAGATTCTATTCCTGCAAAAACATCGATGTCTTTTGGATGAAAATACTTGGAAAACTCGTCAGCTATAAAGGATAGAGCTGACGGATCTTTTAAAATTGGACTAAAGTCTCTGAATAAAATACCTTTTTTAGGAAAGTCTGGATATTCCGCTATTTTATCTTTTAGATTCATGTTGATATCCTGACTATCTGAAATAAAATTGTTTGATATTATTTAATTTCAAATTCTTCTTCGGCACTATTGAACGCATCAGAAACTCTTACGGTGTATGTTCCAGGTTCGGTATCTTTGGGAATTACCCATGGTTGATTAATTTCCCCTTCAGCGGATGCTGGAAATGACAAGTCCTCAATTATTTTTCCGTCATCTGAAATTATTTCAATTGATACGGTTTGTTTTGCCCCCATGACGTGTATGTTGATTGTTTGTCCGTATCCTGGAACCTCCGGACCTTCATCGATCTGAATGGCCATTTCATCTTGTTTGATATCATGTACCTCTACTTCTACGCTGTCAAAGTTAGACCCACTTTTTGCTGTGATTGTCCATATTCCCGCAATTACATCCGATGGTATCCTGAATGTGTCCTCAGAAATTTTCTTGTTTTTATCTGAGAATGTCTCTCTACTTTTGATTTCGTTTCCTTCTGGATCGAACATGGTTATTGTGAGAAGTATGTTGGCAGATTTTGTTTCACCTAAAATTAGTACTGAATCCCCTGGATGATAGTCTGTTTTTGTCGTGTTGATTTTAATCTCCCCCGAGCCTGTTTGGAGTCCGACTGTGAAAACTTCTGTACTCTGAGAACTTCCTTTGCTAATTACTGCAGTATACACTCCAGATGAATACCCTTCTAGACTTAGGGAGTGGACTGCACGTCCATCCGGTTGTAATGTAATCGATGTCGTGTCTCCTATGGGTTTGTCTGATGGATCTATAATTAGTAGACTGATAATCTCTGATGCTTTTCCTGCAATTGTAATTGTTGCAGTATCTCCTATTTTGTAACTAAGTTTGTCAAATTCTAAATTAACTGGTATGGATGGTAACTGTCCTAATCCTACATAGCTGAATTCTTTATCTTTTTCTTGTGTAGCGATTAGCGTGTAAGTTCCTTCTGGAGTATTTTGTGAAGTTGGATATTCAAATTTTACAACTCCTGAACCTGCTACTTGCATGACATCTGAAAAAACTTCTTTTCCAAGAGGATCTTCTAATATGATCTCTATTGGTTTATTTGGCAAAGCTGTACCGTCAAATTCTATAATTTCCCCTGGCTCAAACTTCAAATTTATTGGAGATATGATGATTTTTTTATCTGATTCGACTGTCCAGTAAACCAGTTTGTTTTCTCGGCCATCTGTGATTTTTGCACTGTATTTGCCAAATGGTGTGTCTGATGCTACGATGATTGGCTCGGCTAATTCCCAATTACCTTTGCTGTCAATTTCGGCAGTTCTGGAATTAATTACTTCACCTTCTGACGTTGTAATCTCAGCAGTTATGGCACTACCTGGATCTCCAGTTCCAAAAATCTCTAGGAAATCTCCTCTGTAGATGATCTCTGGGATTCCTTTTATTGTAAGTGGTATGTTATCTGATTCAGGAATTCTGTTTTGAATTTCACCAATTCTTAAACTGATTTTTTTCTCATCTCCTTCTTTGTCCACTATTTTGAAATCTGTTCTATCTGCTTTTTGCTCTGATGGAATTTTCATTGTAGTCATAAAATGACCTTTTTCATCCGTCTCAAAACTGCCGATCTTTTTTGTACTTATGTAGAAGTCAAATTCTTGCAACGAGCCAAAATTATCTCCTGTTACTCTGATTGTGGATCCAACATTTGGTTTTTCTGGAACTATTTTGAATTTTGATTCCTCTGAGATTCCTTTTCCTGAACTGTTTGAACTTTGTTTAATTTCATCCCCTTTTGTTACTGTTGGTAAATCATCTGCAATAGATTTGCCTGTGTCAATTTGTATATTTTTGTCATTTATTGCCTTCCAATTTATCCCTGTACTTACTTTGTCAGTTTTTACTCCAAATTTCACTGATTCTCCTGGAATTATTGGCTCTGATGATGATGTGAAAACAATTACGCCCTGTGGTGTTTTTTCTCCAATCCAACCGTTTTCAGTTTTAAAAGATTTGAAATCAAAGTCACTTCCTAGCCATATTCTTAAACTGTTGATATTTTCATTCGAATTATTTGTCAATTCCAACAATGTGGTTTCTTCTAATGCTATGCTTTTGACATCGATTTCTTCACCAAAAGCATTTGGTGAAATTGATAATAATGAAATTGAAAAAATTAATCCAATTGAAAGGAAAATTCCTCCAGTTGAGAATTTATTCATATTTTTCAGTCCCCATCTCCACTTAAACCTTGAATGTTTTTTGCTATTTTTGTATTTCTTAGTTTGGTGTTTTTCATGAGCAAACTTCTTTAATCTCGATCTTTGGATTTTTGAAACTTCTTTAAATCTACTTTCGTTGAGACATTTTGATATTGTCTAATTCGTTCTGCAATTAGCCTGTATAGTGATCTGAATTGATCTTTAGTTTTGTCCGATAAGAAACTGGTCTCTTCAAGCGTGATTTTCTCACAAATGTATCTTGTAATCTCCTCATTGTCAAATTCTCCCCAGTCATCATCTCTGTGATCTTGCCAAATCTTCTTTAATTTCTCCAAGTTTCCGCTGCCTTCTTTTGAAGATACATCTTGGGGTGAAAGGTTGGAAAATCCCTCATGTCTTAATTTTATTTCATAAGTTTGATTTACTGGATACAAATAGTCCTCTAGTCCGATATAATCCTCAATAGATTCAAGCTTTTTCCCTTCCCTTTCAAAGAAAATTGTTTGAATTGATGAGAATTCATTTGAAGCGAGCTGGGCTGAAATTTGTTTTGATTCTTCAGAATTATCCAATAAAACAAATGTTCTATAGCCATGATTTCTGTAAAAAATGGCTAAAGGTAAAACTGAATTTTTACTGTATGCTGCTATGACATTAAGAGGATTCATGGAAATATTGGGATCTTGTAGGAATTTATCAAACGCATTGAGGTACATGGCATCTGACATGGTTTCTACGATGATGATTGGTCTTGAGTTTGTTCCTATTTCTCTGTCTACGATCGATTCAACTTGTCCTCTGCATAGTCCATACAAAATGGGGGTGAGTGTTTTGTCATCTGCATTCCAATAGTCGTAAAAAATTCTACTGAGGTGTTTTCTTTTGTCTAGTTCTACTACCAGTAAATTTCCTGGAGTGTAATCAAATATCATGAATGGTGAGTGTGTGGCGTACAAAACTTGATTTGATCCAGCTAAATTTTTCAACAGATCTGAAATTCCCATTTGTTGTGTGGGGTGAAGATTTCTAGCGGGTTCGTCCAAAAGTAATATGGCTTCTTTGAGTTCTGCTCTCTGTGTCTCAGCGGCAAAATTTACGATAAATGAAAATGTCCATTTGAAACCCTCTGCTCTTCTGTTTAGTAGTCCTGTATTGGTTATTGTTCCATCTTTGTGAACGTCTGAAATCACGACGCTCATGATATTTCCTGGATTGTACCTTAGGTCAACATGAATAGGATCTCCTTTCCATGCTGGATTTAGCTTTCTAGTTAATCTGTTACTTGCCGCATTAAGAAGTTTGATACATTTTGAAGGACTTTCTTTCACTTCGTCTAGTTCTTTAATGTCTAACTCTGCCAAATAAAACAAATTTCTTACTGTTTCAGCTTTATCAAACTCTTCTACAAATTCAATGGAGTCTCTTCTTTCTCCTTTCTCCTCTCTGAGATACTCATTAAGATTGATGTTGCCATAGATTTTTTTATAATCTGAAAAGTAAACGAATCTGGGATGTAATTGAGTAAAAATAAAATTCTGTAATGCCGTTTTTTCACTCTCACCGCTTAATAGATTTGAAAACTGATTTTCAGGTTTCCTGTAGATCTTTTCCCATTCTTCTACTACTTTAGGCTCTTGAATTGCTACCAGGTGGAATTGATTACTGAATTCAGCCATCATGCTGTCAAACGCTTCTTTGTTCCTTGGGACTTTGCCTTCGAAGATTTTTGTATCTATCTGTATTCGAAGATGGTTAGGAATTGTGTCTAAGAATTCCAAAATCTGTTTTGAAAAATTTTCCCACGAACCAATTTCATTATTGTCATCCTCGCTGATTTTGATGTTGTCGAATTCGTATTGTACCCTTGAATCTCTATTCGTTCTGATCAATTTGATTTTTGTAATCTCTGGTAGTTTTGGAAATTTTTCTTTAATCAAACTGATTTCATGTTCATTTAGATCAAAATCTCCCTCTGCTAATCTCATTTCTTCTTTTAGTTCCTCATTCATTTCGTCACAAAGATCTAACTCTGAAACTCTTTCATCTCTGTTTAACAGGGTTAGTGCTTGAAGAATTGTAGTTTTTCCGCTTTCGTTTCTTCCTACAAAAGCTGCCAAATCGCCCACCGTGATTTCTCCAGAATCATGAATGCAACGATATGCCCTCACTCTGAATTTTCTAAGTCGCATCTAGCGATATTTAGTCGGCTACGATTTAACTCATTCGTCAAATTGTTCTTGATCTTTAAATTCTTGCTAAATAGATATAGGGGAATTATTGTTCTAACTATGAAATGGTTAGTAATAGAGTTATCATTACGTTTGTGTTACCTGTGGTCTTTTCGGTGATATTCGGTTCATTGGTTTTAAATGACATTCTCCAGAAACCTGACCGAGAATTAAACATGTGGCCTATGTCCTCTTCTGACGGGGGCTCTTCCCATGGGTCTTTAATAGAGATCACTGGTCTGTCAAAACAATATTCCATCTCACAACCCGTTGAAATACAAGTTATTGTGGACGATGATGCTTTTAATTGTGGAGATCTTTACATTACGATTTATTCCTCTGGTAAGAGTAGTGTAATTACTCAAGGCGGATTTTTTGAACAATGCTCTGAAAATGACCGCTTAATTCTTCCTGTAGGGGATGAATTTTCTAAAGTTGTCAGTAGCCCTGGTTCATATGAAATAGTAGCAGAAATAATCTCAAAAGAGCTGAAAAACATTTCTACGAAGGAAACATTTACTGTTAAATAGGAATGAAATGTTGAATTAAGGATAAGAAATTGATTTTAAAAGAAATGGTGATTTGATGGTAAAGAAAAAAGATTCTCTAATACAGGATGCGGAGAAAATTAAGGCAGAGCTAGATCTCCTAAAAAAGAAAAAACAGATTTTAGATTCACCTGCAAAGAAGGCAAAGCCTGCAAAGAAGGCAGATGCAAAGCCTGCAAAGAAGGCAAAGCCTGCAAAGAAGGCAGATGCAAAGCCTGCAAAGAAGGCAAAGCCTGCAAAGAAGGCAGATGCAAAGCCTGCAAAGAAGGCAGATGCAAAGCCTGCAAAGAAGGCAGATGCAAAGCCTGCAAAGAAGGCAGATGCAAAGCCTGCAAAGAAGGCAAAGCCTGCAAAGAAGGCAGATGCAAAGTCTGCAAAAGTGAAAAAATTAACAAAAAAAGAATTAGAAGAAGCGAAACGAGAAGCTGAAAAAACATTAGAGGAGGAACTTGAAGAGCAGTTATCTGATGAGGAAATAGAAAATTTTCAAATTGAAAAAGTCGATATGGAAAGATTGACGAATAAAGTTTGTGATATCTTAGCCGAAAGAGAATCTGATGGAATGTTCCAAGGTGAATTGTGGAAAAAACTCAAACTTACAAATCAAATCGGTTCGCGTTTGGCATTAAAGCTTGAAAGAATGGGAACTATCACAAGAGAAAAACTACTTGAGAACAATCGTTGGACTTACAAGTTAATTTTGAAGAAAACTCCTATCAGCACTCAATCAATTGAAAATGCTCCGTGCCTAATCTGCACTGTAGAACAAAAATGCTCTCTTGATGGGGAGATTAGTCCTAAAAACTGTCAAATGATTGAGGATTGGGTCATTTCTAATCTTAAAAAACCCGGTAAGTCTAAATGAAATTAATCGAAGCACGAAAAGATCATTATCGTAAATTAGCACATGAACAAGGTTTTAGGAGCAGAGCTGCATTCAAATTAAAAGAACTAAATCAATCGTATCGTCTTATTGGACCTGGGTTTAGTGTGTTGGATCTTGGATGTGCTCCAGGGGGTTGGACACAGATGGCGGTAAAATTAGTTGGGAATCAAGGAAAAGTGATGGGTGTTGATCTATCTTACGTAGAAGAGATTTCTGGTGCTCACATAATTCGTGAAAATATTGAAGACGAAAATGTTGTTGATGAGGTAATGACTTATTTTGGTCATAAGGTGAATGCAGTAATTTGCGATCTTTCTCCTCAGGTGAGTGGCAATTGGTCTGTTGATCATGCTAAACAGATTTCTTTGAATTATGACTGTACGAAAATCATGGATAAAGTTCTGGCACATAAGGGAAATGCTGTTTTCAAGGTTTTTGATGGAGAATATTCGAAGGAGTTTAAAGACTATGTGAAGAAAAAATTTGCTAGGATAAATCTCACAAAACCTCAAGCTAGCAGAAAGCAGAGTAGTGAATTATACTGTGTTTGTTTAGGTTTCATTGGATAGTTTGAAAAATTTTAATTATTTCTTCCACGTTGGCGTTAGTTCTAAATCCTGTTGGGTTGAATGCTGTAACGCTAGCTAGAAAACCATTTTTTTCTAAATTTAATATCGCATTTTCTAATTTTGGGGGGGATGATTTCATTTTTGATGCGATTTCGTCTAATGTAAAATACGTGGCCTGCATTTCTGACTCTTTGATACACTTGACGAGAGTTTTTTCACATGTCTTATCTACTGTTAAATTGGAAGTTTCTAGCAACATGTTCTGAACAAATGCCTTGTCAAAAATTTTTCCAATCCACAAAGGTCCTGCAATACTGATTTTTGACTTACATAGTTCACATTCCTGTTCTTGTTCAAGTCCTATTTTTCTGTGGCCGCAATTTTTGCAATGCAAAATATACCCTGTGTTTTCTTGCTGATCTGGTCTGTTCAGAACTTTGACATATGTTCTATAGTAGTGCATTTCACTTTCTACAAACATTGGAATGATTTCTACTCCCAATCTTGCAGATACTGTTCTGAGACAGCCTAGGATTAATCTAATTGCAATCTCATTTCCATATTCTGTTTTTACCGGAACTCCGCCATACTTTCTCTTACACGCTCCTTGAAAGAGGCCATTGAGAACTTGAAGATCCGTTGCGGCTGTGGATAATATCCCGCCGTGCATGGTTGCTCTTATGCCGCAGTCAAAAAATGAGGCAGGGGAGCCAAACGGATCTATGTCCACAATTGAGCCTCGCTCATCGTTTTTTGCATGTCTGCTCAGAAATCTGCATGCCTCTTCTTCCTGGAATTCAATGTTTTTTAATCCGTTTAGACCTGCTGAATATTCTGCCATTTTGAGTGCAGATGGATTTAGATCATTGATGATCATTTTTTCTATTCGTAACTCGTTAGCAACTCGTAATCCTCTGGCACCAATTCCCGCTAGTCCCTCTAGGAAGATTTTTGGTCCCTGGAATTTTTTTAGAAATGTTGCATATGCAATTATTGAGAAATCTCTATTCAATTTTGCTTTTGGATTGAAGAATGCTGGTTTTTTTGGAGGGACTTTGTCACTGATTGATTTTCGTGGAACCAAAATTTTTGTATTCCCTTCAACAATTTCCTGAAACACTTCATTTGAAAATTCCAATTCTTTTTCAATTTTTTCCAAGTGTATAACGGTTTAATACTTGTGTTTTGAGGAAAAAATTTGTGCAAATATGTGGTATCGATGATGCTGGTCGTGGTTCTATGTTGGGACCTCTGGTGATTGCTGGGATTTCATTGGATAAAAAAAACATCCGTAAACTGTCTGCATTGGGTGTAAAGGATTCAAAAAAACTTTCTCCAAAATTGAGAGAATCCCTTTACAAAAAAATACTCGAGATTGTTGATGATTATCATGTAGCAAAAATCTCTCCTAGGATTATTGACGCAAACGTTAAGAAACATTGTTTGAATGGTCTGGAAGCGAAATGCATGGCAAAAGTAGTAGCCAGATTAAACCCTGATGTATCGTATGTGGATTCGTGCGATGTTAATCCCTCTAGATTTGGAAGAAATATCTCTCGACTGTCTGGTAATCATAGGATTAAATCATATCATCATGCTGATAGCAGATTCGTAGCAGTTTCCGCAGCTTCCATTCTGGCTAAAGTTTCTAGGGATAGAGCAATTCTGAAATTAAGAAAAGATCATGATTTGGGAAGTGGATATCCTTCAGATTCTTCAACTGTGAAATTTGTTACAAAATACTATGAAAAAAATAATGAAATGCCTAATTTTGTGCGTAAAAGCTGGAAGCCTGTCCAAAAAATTTTGGGAAAAAGCTAATTTTTGAACTTTGATACCACCATTGCGTGATCCTTGTCATAAGGATGCAAATCGATGGTTTGCAAAATTTCAAATCTTGATTTTAGTTTCTCTATTTCTTCAGACACAATTTTTCTTGGTGCCTTGGTTACGTCTATGCTTCTTGTTTTAATTACCAGAAAAAAATAACCTCCTTTTTTGAGATACATTTCGCAGTTGTCAATCGCAATTTGTGTTTGGTCTGGCTGTGCTATGTCTACATACACGACATCAACCTTTCCAAACACTGAAAAATATTCCTTGGGTTTTCTGGCATCCTGAAGGATTGGAATTACGTTTGATCTATGAGATGCAACTCTGTCTAAAAAATCTCTTGCGACTCTACTTGCATGTTCTACTCCAAACACAATTCCGTTTGATCCTACAATGTCTGAGATATGGCTGACTGTGGTTCCTGTCGATGCCCCCAAATACAATATCTGACTTTTGTTTTCAAAAGGAAAGCATTCAAGTTCATTCATAATTGCTGCGGCTAATTTACTTCTAAACGGATCCCATAAACGATATTCAATATTCTTCTTTATGATTAATTTTTCTTTGTAAACCTGGTTTCCGGGAACCCTGTTCTCTGTTGCTAGTCTTTCTTGTCCTTCAGATTTTATCCAAAAAAATACTTGATTATCTTCTTCCAAATTTCTTTCTCTTTTTATTTGAATTTTTTCCTTCTCTTCTCCTGTCTCCGCCTTCTCTTCTGGAACTGTCTCTGTCTCCGAAGCCGCCTTCTCTTCTCCTGTCTCCGCCTTCTCTTCTGGAACTGTCTCTGTCTCCGAAGCCGCCTTCTCTTCTCCTGTCTCCGCCTTCTCTTCTCCTGTCTCCGAAGCCGCCTTCTCTTCTCCTGTCTCCGAAGCCGCTTTCTCTTCTCCTGTCTCCGAAGCCGCCTTCTCTTCTCCTGTCTCCGAAGCCGCCTTCTCTTCTCCTGTCTCCGAAGCCGCCTTCTCTTCTCCTGTCTCCGAAGCCGCCTTCTCTTCTCCTGTCTCCGCCTTCTCTTCTCCTGTCTCCGAAGCCGCCTTCTCTTCTCCTGTCTCCGAAGCCGCCTTCTCTTCTCCTGTCTCCGCCTTCTCTTCTCCTGTCTCCGCCTTCTCTTCTAAAATTTTGAGGAGTTCTGATGTCTTTTTCAGTTGGATTTTCGTATTTTTTGCCTATTTCATCAACTCGTATGTTGAGCTTTTCAAGTAATGTGCTGTTTAGTCCTTCTCCATAAACATCAACTCTTGCGGCAATCACAGCTTTTGCCGCAACCGCTCGAGCAATTTTACCTCTCTGCCATCTTGGTGCTGCGTGAACCATTGTATGTTGAAACAATAATCCGTGCTTTGGAGGTTGAGAACCTGTTTTCAATGATCTAAACAATGCCTTTTCAGCTCCTAAAACCTGTATTGTGCTGGCAGGAAGCGATGCCATTTTTTTAAGACTACCAGCTCTTCCTAGAATTCTTGCACCCACCGCCGTTCCTAATATTGCAGAAACATTTGGTGCTATTTCTTGCATTTCTGACTCAACATGTTCTTCGAGCTGTTTGCGTAACTCGTGAAAATCTAAAACCTGCTTTGCAATTGATTGGACAATTAGTAAATTGATATCAGAGATATCTCCTCCTCTACTTTTTGATGAGATTAATGATAACATTTCTACTTTTGATTCTGGAAATCCTGCATCTTCAAAAACCTGTTTGGTTAACGATTCACGTTTTCCAGCTATTACTATTTGCGCATAACCGTTAATGCTATCAATGATGTTGTCTAGTTCTGGAAAATGCAATCCGTACCATTCTCTTAATCTGGAACTTAGTCCATTTGCAATTTTATCGATTTCATCCAGTGAGTTGATTGCTTGAATTATGTGAAGATCTGGACTTTGTGAGACCTCTGTAACTTTGGAAGAAGACAACCCTAGGGCAAATTCTCTGAGTTTTCCAAGAGTATCCTGAAGATTTGATGCAAAACCTGAATCTACGATAATCTGTGGTTTCGTTGCTTGTATTTTGTCTAATTCATCTGAATCCATTATGTGACAATCAATTGAATATTTTTTTAGAATTACAAGTAATGACTCATCACTTACAGAAAATCCCCTTTGTGTTGAAGACAAATAATTGACTAGCTCGTTTAGTTTTGATTCTTTATTCTTTATAGAAAGATATTCTTTGACAGGATTTGAAAAAGCAAAAGCTTTGTCAAGTTTTTCCTCATCGAAAACCGATATTCCCAATTCTGTTAAAATTACAGAAAACATGAATAGTTGATTCTAAATCGCCTTTAAAAACGGTACCAGAATCAGGAATCAACTGTTATATTCAAAACTAAGCTCATTAATCAAAGTGGAATCTGGCATTGCGACATCCATAGGTCAAATTCAATTAGACAAGCCTGTCATGCTTGCATCCGGTATTTTGGGAATCTCATTAGATGTTTTCAATAGATTGCATGCGTCAGGAGCAGGTGCTGTTGTGACTAAATCTCTTAGTACTGAGCCATGGGAAGGCTATCCAAATCCCACAATTTTCAGCGTAAAAGGAGGTGGTTGGATTAACGCTGTTGGTCTTTCTAATCCAGGTGCTCCAAATTTTGCCAAAATGATCGAATCTAACCATGATGTTCCGATAGTTGTCAGTCTGGTGGGTTCTATTCCTGAAGACTTTGAAATGATGATTGAACAATTTCAAAATTGCAAGGTTTTAGCATATGAGCTTAACTTGTCTTGTCCTCATGTTGCCAAAGTAGGATTGGAAGTAGGCGATGATCCTGAACTGGTTAGAAAAATTGTAATTACTGCAAAAAAATCCACAGACGTTCCTGTCATTGCCAAAGTGGGACTTGGAACAAGCAACTATCTAAATACAGTAGGTACTGCAGTAGATTCTGGAATAGATGCTATAACTGCAATTAACACAGTTCGTGCGATGGCCATTGATGTTGAAATACAAAGACCTATCCTAAGTAACAAATTTGGAGGGTTATCTGGCACTCCAATAAAACCAATCGCCTTAAGATGCGTTTATGAAATTTCATCAAAGTATGATATTCCAATTATCGGATGCGGTGGAATCTCTACATGGGAGGATGCTGTTGAATTTTTCCTGGCAGGTGCTTCTGCTGTTCAGCTTGGAAGTGCAATTGGCGATAATTGGGTTGGTGTTTTTGATGAGATCAATAAAGGAATTTTACAGTATATGAAAAGAAAGGGATATTATTCGATCAAGGAGATGGTGGGACTTGCAAAGAAATCATAATCATCCTACAATTGTAACAATTGAAAAAGTAATCGATGAGACTCCTACTGTTCGAACTTTGGTCTTTTCTGATGAGGTGATGTCTAAAGTTCTTCCTGGTCAATTTGCCATGGTTTGGATTCCTGGAGTCAATGAGCTCCCCATGAGTGTGATGGTCTCTGAAGAATCTGGAAAGGCCGCGTTTACTGTCAGGAAACATGGTCCTGCCTCAACCGGCTTGTTTAACATCAAAACAGGTGAGCAAATAGGTGTTAGAGGTCCATATGGAAACTCCTTTGATCTTAAAAAGGGAAAGATCTTGCTGGTTGGAGGTGGAACTGGACTTGTTCCAATGATGCGTTTGCTGACGTTTGTTTCTTCTTCTGATAATGTCACTGTGTTAATTGGTGCAAAATCAAAAGAAGAAGTATTCTTTGAAGATTTGGCAAATTCTTTGTTGGAAAATAACACTCATCGTGTCATTGTCTCTACTGATGATGGTAGTTATGGGGAAAAGGGATTTGTCACTGATTTGGTTGAAAAATTGGTTGATGAGGCACATTATGATGGCGTGTATGTATGCGGTCCCGAAAAAATGATGTACAAAACTGTACAATCTGCGCACTCTAGAAATATTTTCGTTCAGGCCAGTCTTGAGCGTATGATGAAATGCGGTGTGGGAATTTGTGGCAGTTGTTGTGTTGGCGCTGATCTTGCATGTCGGGATGGTACCGTGTTTGACGGAGAACATTTGTCAAAAAATAATGAATTTGGCCATTTTCATAGAAATAAGGCTGGAATTTTGGAAAATTATTAAGTTTGACTAGCAAGGTTTAAAATAAATCATAAAATCCCATTCCATGAAGGGTATGGGTACTCCAAAAATTGTTTTAACTGCTGATAGGACTTTGATGTCTCCTTACAGGGGTTTGTCTCTTGCAACGTTTTTCGGATGTGCTCCGGCACTTGATCCTAACAGGGACAAAAACAGTTTTTGGTACAAGATTCTTGGAAATCAGGTTACTCCAAAGGTTCTGTTTGACTTCATATGCAATTGGTCCCCTGACATTAATGGTGCTGCAAAATATGCTCCATACGGATTAAGAAAATTGGAGGCTGGTCTGCTTCGTGACGGGTTTAGCAGAGAAGATGTTGTGGTCGCTCATCCGAATCATATTGAAAAATTCATTGGTCCTGAAACTGAGGTTGTTGGTACTTATGAGATGGATCCACTTGGAATGGGTCCAGTAACTATGACATTTACTTATGGACGAAAACAAACGTCTTATGATGAATTTTACAATACCGAATTACATCACAGAATTAAAGCTGCAAAGGCAAGAACTGGAAGTAAAGCAAAAGTGATTTCAGGGGCATCTGGAACTTGGCAGTACAATTATGATCCTGAAAAAATCGAGGAATTCGGAATTTATGCAATTTTGGAAGGTGAGCTTGGTGGCATTGCACCGGAGATCGATGGACATGCTGGGAGATTCTTTAATTATTTGATTAACGGCGACTTTGAAAACATGGATCCTTTCAGAAAGAGAAGTGACTTTAAGGTCAACATAAAAGAATTTGAAAGAGAAGGGAAAAAAATTCATGGCAGGTTTGTCAACTTTTGGGACAGGCCAGAGCTGGATGAAATTCCAGAAATTGTAGAACCAAGCATGCATGGGATGGTAGAGGTGATGCGTGGTTGTGGAAGGGGTTGCAAGTTCTGCGATGTAACACTACGATCATTGAGGTATTATTCTCCAGAGAAAGTGAAAAGAGAAATTGAAGTCAATATCAAGAAAGGTGGTTCCAAATCCGCGTGGATTCACAGTGATGATATTTTTGTTTATGGAATGGATCCCAGAACTGCAAAGGGAATGGAGCCAAATCGTGAAGCATTAGAAGAGTTGTTTACTGCAATTATGTCTACTGGTGTTGAACACACTAATCCTACACATGGTACACTGGCAGGAGCAATTGCTGATGAAAAACTTCTTCCAAACCTTTCAAGAATCATGAAGGCAGGACCTGATAACATGATTGGTGTGCAGGCTGGTTTTGAAACTGGCAGTCTTAGATTAATTGGAAAGTATGCTGACAGAAAGCTTGCTCCTTATGATCCATCTGAATGGCATTGGGTTGTTAAAGAAGGTGTGAAGACAATGAATGAAAATTATTGGATTCCTGCGTTTACCTTAATCATGGGTCTTGATAATGATGAAACACCTGAGGATTCATGGGATACAATTCAATTAATCAGTGAATTGGAACATGAACAACCTGATTCAATGTTTACTGCAACTGCACTTACATTTGTCCCAATAGGCCTTCTTGAGCAGTCTGAATTCTTTAACATTGGAAATGAGATGACTCCTGCACAACTGGGGGTTCTTTACAAGACATGGCAGCACAATTTCAAATACGGAATTCAGAAATTTATGACCAAGACTGGTTCAAAAGGCCCACAGCGATATTTCTTTAATGCCATAGCGAGGTCTCTTGGCGGAATTCCACTTGGTGCTATGGAGAAATATGCCCGTAGAAAGAGTAAGGAGCATGAAAAAGTCATTGAGACTGTAAAAGCCAAGTACTGGTAGCCATACAAATACATAAATTCACTAATTCTTATTCACAGTCATGGCAACACACGGTTCGCTTACTAAAGCAGGCAAAGTAAGAGGTCAGACTCCTAAGGTTGAGGGAAGAAAAATTGTAGGTGACAGTTCTAGTGTCGCAAACAAAAGTAACTTCAAAAAAAGATTTGCGTTGGGCAGGTATCCTGGTCAAAACAAACCTGGACAAAGACGAAAGAGACGATAGTCAATTTTTCTCACAATTTAGTCATTTTGTATGATCAATACCGTTATAAAGTACTGGTACCGTACTATACAGTATGGTAGAAGATTTAAGATTAGATAGCTTAGAGGGCGTCGGTCCTGTAACTACAAGAAAATTATCTGATGCAGGTGTACACAACGTCATGGACCTCATCGTTAGAGGTCCTGTTGAAATTTCAGAAATAACTGGAATGGAAAAGGATACTGCTGAAAAAATTGTCAACAAAGCCAGACAGCATTTGGTTGAAGGTGGACTGATAGCCAAGGATTTTGTTAGTGCAAGTGAAATTTACAAACATAGACAGAGCATAGGTAAGATTACAACTGGCACAAATTGCCTTGATACACTATTTGACGGTGGTCTAGAAACTCAAGCTCTAACTGAAGTGTATGGTGAGTTTGGCTGTGGCAAAACACAGTTTGCCCATACGATGTCTGTCATGGTGCAAAAATCCAAAGAAGAAGGAGGCCTTGATGGCGGAGTTTTGTATATTGATACAGAAAATACTTTCAGACCTGAAAGAATTGTGTCTATTGCCAAAGCTCATGAAATGGATCCGGAAAAAGTACTGGATAACATTATCGTTGCTCGCGCATACAATAGTGCGCATCAAACATTAATTCTGGAAGAAGCAGGTTCCATAATTGAAGAAAACAATGTAAAACTAATCGTTGCAGATTCTGCAGTTGGATTGTTCCGTGCTGAATACCTTGGCAGAGGAACATTATCTGTGAGACAACAAAAATTGAATCATTTCGTTCATTTGCTATCCAGGATTGCAGAAACGTACAACTGTGCTGCAATTGCGACAAACCAAGTAATGGCGTCTCCTGATGTCTTCTTTGGTGATCCGACTCGTCCGATTGGAGGAAATGTGGTGGCACATACAAGTACCTACAGAATTTACTTTAAGAAATCTGGCAAGAAACGAATTGCCAGAATGGTGGACAGCCCTCATCATCCTGAAGAGGAA